>NZ_FNBG01000042.1 GCF_900102215.1 Fontibacillus panacisegetis | reverse complement strand
CCGTACAACGCCACATTTGGGAGAGCGACAAGGAAAAAGTAGCAAAATACCGGCAAAGTGATGCAGGAAAAGCCGCTTACGCCATACGATGCCAAACTATAGAGCGAAGCTTCGCGGATGCCAAAGTGCTCCACGGGCTTCGCTATTGCCGGTTTCGGGGCAGAGAAAATGTACAGATTCAAGCGTTGCTAACCGCAACTGCACAGAACATTAAGAAGATAGCCCTCCACCTTTCCAGAAGGACTATCTCGAATATGCACAAGATTTCGTATAGTATTTTACATCTTCATTTTCATTTTTCTTTCGATACTAAGTTTAAAAGTAGGGGTATCTCAACAGCCTGACTTTTGCATCAATTTCGCGTCAACGTCCTGTCTAGTGCTCAAAAGCTGCACATTTGCATTAATTCTGCATGATGAGCAGGAGTAGATCACCTTCAATATGGAAAAGTTCAAAAAGCCTGCGAAAGCGCAGGTTTTTTCCCGTGCGATGGCTAATGTGTCCAAAATTGCTGCAAAAGTACATCAATTCAGCCGAAAGTGGTTCCAAACCTGAGATGTGAGCCCTAAAGCCTGCATTTTTGCATCAATTTCGCGTCAACCTCCTGTCCAGTGCTCAAAAGCTGCACATTTGCATCAATTGTGCACAATAAGCAAATGGAGCTCCCAGCCCCAAAAGACCTAAGGCAGATGAGTGAAGTGCACCCCCTAGAGTTCATCGGTTTACCCGGAGGGGTTTTTCCAATGTCTATTCTAAGGGGTGCACTTCACAGTGCCCTAGGTCTTTTCTTGTAATTCTCGCTATTGAACGTCAATAGCCGCTATTCTCTGCTCTACTTCATCAAGTTGGTCCTCACCGTACACTTCGAATCCATGCTCGCGAAGCAGTTCTGTAGTGCGGCCTTCACCCGGAGCCTTGTTGTCGGTAAATGTGCCATCGTAGATGAACAAGCTGCCGCATGAAGGGCTGTCCTGCTTAAGAATGGCGAGTGCTACGTCATGAGTTTGAGCGAGTGAAAGTGTAGCTTGTGCACCGATCTCAAATTCTTCAGTCACATCATTTCCGTTGCCTGTGACGACGCGATTTCCTTGCCTTTGAGCGTCGGGTCTTGGTGTTGGCAAGCCACCTACTACTTCAGGGCAAATATGAACGAGTCGTCCTTCCTCATACCATTTGAGAAAACGAGGATCTAGGCAGGGAACGTCCCCATTATCATAACGAACCTTATGACCCAGCAGACAGGCGCTAACGAGAATTTTCTTTTTCATTGTGTATCACCTCGTAATAGAATCGGTTCTTTAACTACTGTGCTTTACCCGTAGCTAAGTTGAAGATTTCATCGGTATAGGCTTTGGACAGATCGACTTTATTTTTCACAACTCCAAATTCATAGGCGATATCCGCAGTTTGCTGGAACGATTCCTTGTTGATTTGACCGATTTGGGATGGGTCGGCTCCTTCAGGAAGAACCAGCTTGCCGATAGCAATAGCCATACTCAATTGATGTTCGCGTGTTGTGCTGTCTTTGTCAGCACTTTTCATCACAATATCAACCGCTTCTTCAGGATTGTTGATGGTGTCCTGCCATCCTTTAAAGGAAGCTCTCAGGAATTTAGCTGCTGCATCTTTGTTCTTCTCCAACCATTCGGTGTTCGCGAACAAATTATCCTGCAGCATCGCTACACCTTCTTCATTCATATCGATGACGTTGAGGTCCGATTCCTTAAGTCCTTGCTCAAGCAGGATCGGGAATTCATTGTGTGTAAGCGCGGAAGCTGCGTCCAGTTGATCGTTCAACAATTGATCCATTGTGAAGCCTTGTTTAGCCAGTTCTACATCTTTAGGAGCTTCAAGATTGTACTTTTTAAATAGAGCTAAAATTTCGAACTCCAATCCACCCATCCAGCTGCCAACCTTTTTACCTTTCAGATCAGCGGGGCTGTTGATACCGGCGGATTTTTTGGAGACGAGCAACATGCCGCTCTTTTGAGAGATTTGTGCAATTTCGATAATAGGGAAGCCTTGCTCCTGGTGCGATAGCAGACTGGCTACCCAGGAGTTGCCGATTTCTGCTGCACCGTTGGCCACCTGCTGTTCAGGAACAATGTCAGGTCCACCGGGAAGAATTTCAACATCGAGCCCTTCCTCTTTGTAATACCCTTTATCGAGAGCCACATAATATCCGGCGAATTGAGTTTGAGGCACCCATTTAAGTTGAAGACGAATTTTAACTGGTTGATCAGCTGCAGCTGCATTTCCTTCATTAGCTGTGTTTGCGGATGAAGCAACCTCTTTGTTGTTTCCGCAACCGGACAGGACCAACATAAATACAAGAATTGCAGACAAACCTAATGTGCTGATGCGTTTGAACTTACGAGATGGAATCTTAATCATTGACGTACTCTCTCCTTTTGCAAAATATGATGAAATTTTATTTCTAAGTTCTTTGAGATACATGCCACCGGATACAGAGGCTCTCCAACAGCTGAACTATGAAATAGAGTAGAACTCCTACTATAGCGGACAGGACGATACATGCCCATCCGACCGACATTTGAGCGATCTTAAGGGAGTTGGATAACATATATCCGAGTCCTTTGGAGGAAAAGAAAAATTCGCTGACGATCGCTCCGATCATTCCGGCGGTGGTGTTGATTTTTAGCGCTGTGAACAGATGCGGCAGACAGTTAGGTAATCTAAGCCGCCAAAAAATCACATAGCTGCTGGACGCGTAAGAGTGCATGAGGTCCAGTGCAAGGGGATCAACATTTCGTAATCCTTTATGGGCATTCAAGGCCATAGCTGCAATGGTTGTAATGGTAACAATAGAAACTCTGGAACCTAATCCATCACCGAACCATAGATTCATAATGGGAGCTAGTGCGATAATCGGCACTGCATTTAGAGCGGCGACTAGAATGAGACCGCCAACACCCCATTTTGGCCAAATGACAGCAAGGGTTGCAAACAAGAACCCGATAAGTGAACCGATCAATATACCAAGAATGGCTTCGCTCACTGTATATTTGGTATAGAACAGCAGCGTGTCCCAGTTATCGATCAAAGCCTGCCATATGGATAACGGTAGAGGCAGCTGATGGATTTTGATATTAAATATCGTATGGAACAGCTTGGCCTGCCATAAACCGATGAGTAGAATGAACGATAGGAGTGGGATACCAAATTGCAGCAGAACATGATTAGTAAATCCGGACTTTTGTTTTCTGCTCATTGATGATCGTCTCCTTTCCGCTGAAAAGCAGGCTGCCAAGGAGTACACAGCCGTTCAATCAAGCTGACAAGACCGTATCCGGCGATTCCTAACAGAGCACTGGCTACAACAGACGCCCAGAACATATAGGTATGGGACGGGCCATAGTATAAATTCCGCAGGATAACGACTCCTATACCATGCTTGGTCCCCATCAACTCAACGAGGATTGCTGCGGTCACAGATAATGGAGCTGCAATTTTAAGGCCGCTGAACAGATTCGGTAAGGCGCTTGGCAGCTTGAGCTTCCAATAGGTCTGATATGATTTGGCGGCATAGGAATGCATAAGCTCAAGCGATTGTTGACTTGTGCTTCTCAAGCCGCTGAGTGTGTTAAGAGATACCGGGAAAAATGTAATGTATCCGGCGATCACAATCCGCGATAGATTTTGATCATGTATGATACCGTAGATGATAGGAGCGAGCCCTAATACCGGAATCATTTGCGAAATAATGAGATACGGAAAGGCAATTCGTTCGGCCCATTTGGAAATGCTCATAATGACTGCTAGTAAAACCCCGAATGAGGCGCCAAGCAAAAAGCCAAGCCCTGCGTTACCGAATGTAACAATCCCTTCTTGAACTAAAGTACCGCTATAAGTTACCAAAGTAGATAACACCTTATGTACATAAGGGAGCTTCGATTGTGCCAGCTGTGTCTCTGCAATCTCGGTGATGTACCAAGAGATTAGTTCCCATAGTACAAGAACCACCAGCAGCCATAAGAAAGCTGGAAGGAAACGGTTGCCGTGTCTTTTCACCGTTACACCCCCTCGAAGCTATCCCTGATGGTGGCGATCAATTGGAAAAAGGCCGGATCGTTCCGAAGCTCTTTGTTACGCGGACGAGGTAGATCAATATCGACGACCGCCGACAATCTGCCGGGATGAGGTGACAGGACGAACACGCGATCTGACAAGAACACGGATTCAGGAATGCTATGTGTAACAAAAACTACAGTGCTGCGGATTTTACTCCAAATGGCTAATAGCTCTTCGTTAAGGCGCTCACGAGAAAATTCATCAAGAGCGGAGAAGGGCTCGTCCATCAATAAAATTTCAGGCTCCATCGCTAGAGCTCGTGCAATAGCAACCCGTTGCTGCATACCTCCGCTTAATTGCCACGGATATTTATCCGCAAACTCGGTGAGTCCTACCAGCTCAAGCAGCTCTTCTGCTTTGTGAATACGATCCTGCTTGCTCACCTTCATCAATTCAAGCGGCAGCGTAATATTGTCACGTACCTTCCGCCAGTCATAAAGAACGGGGTTCTGAAAGACAATACCGTATTTTTGCGACAAACGTGCTTCCTTAGCGGAACTGCCAGCTACCTTTACTGAGCCCTCCGATGGCTGAAGAAGATCTGCGATAATTCTTAAGAGTGTCGTTTTACCACAGCCGGAAGGACCGAGAAGTGAAATGAACTCACCTTTAGTTATTTTCAGGCTGACATCCTGCAGCGCTAACGTGGACGATTGATCAGCCGAATAACGCATGCTGACATTTTGTAATTCAATTTCTGAAATGGTCATATCCATCTACTCTCTTTCAAAGGCGAAAATAGTATTAAGCTGATGCGCTATAGCTGAGCCCGCTTTTAATGCAGCTGCAAGAAGGCCAACTTCAGCAAGCTGTTCTATCTGGATTCCGGCTGCTGCGGCGCGTTGGGTAAAATATTCAATCGCATAGGCGTTTCCCAATACTTGTGCGCAGCCAACTGCGATGATAAGCTTGTCCTTTTCTGAAATATGTCCCCCATCCGCTAGAACCGAATGGATAAAGTCGAATTGGGCGTCATAGATTCTCTCATTGATGCTGGAGACTGAATCTAGCAATTCCAGATTGCTAACAGAATACAAGTCGGTTAAGGCTTTACCATAATAAGCTTGCAGCGTGTTGGCAGAAAGGGCAAAAGCGGCAAAGGATTGAACCGCGGCGGCTACGGCAGAGGTTTCGGCGAGCTCTTCCAGCGTAACTCCGGCTTCCTTCGCCCTACTTACATGAAGATCTATACAATATGGACAGCCTGTAATATGAGCAAGTGATACGGCGATGAGCTCTTTAAATTGTAAGGATAGAACACCATCGGCAAAAGCGGCCTGAGAAAAACTATGGAATGCGCTCAAACGCTTCGGATCATGTGCAAAAAGCTGTCTTAATAACTGATTTTCCTCAGCAGGTGTAACCCTAGGATATAGACTTGCTGTATTCATATCGTTGTCAGGACTCCCTCACAAAGGCATAAATTTAATTTTTCAATAAAACCTTGTAAATTAATTGGATTAATTGAGATTATATTTGCTATAATAGTTCATTAATTGGCAAAAGTATAATTGAAAGAGATAATCAGACAATTTAATAATGTTAAAGAGGCGAGACAACATGGAGATACGATTGATCAAAACTTTTCAAAGTATAGTAAAGCTAGGAAGCTTTCGGCTTGCTGCCGAAGCTCTGCAATACTCTCAGCCGACGATAACAGTTCAAATTAAGAAATTGGAGGATGAGCTAGGGGTCAAGCTGTTTGAAAGAGGGAAGACGATTGAATTAACCGAAGCGGGTCGTTTTTTTTATGAACGTTCTGACGTACTGTTGAAGAACTACTCGGATCTGAATGAGACGATGAGCAATTTTTTGAATGGGGAGACGGGTAGTGTACGTATCGGTGCAGCGGAGCCATCTGCCAGCAGGCGTATCCCGGAAATTTTGTCCTCTTTTCTCAGGACACAGCCTCAGGTCAACATCAAGGTGTCTGTTGGGACAAATAGAGAATTGATGCAAATGCTGCTCGATCATGAGATTGATTTTGCTTTTTGTCATCAGCCCGAAAATAATCTCCTTGAGACCTGCCGTCAGCCCGCTAACGAGGTTGAACTGGAGTTTGAGCCGTTGCAATCCGAACGTTTGGTGCTGCTTTTACCTGAGGATCACATTTTGAATACAGAGAAAGATGAAATCTACCTTCATGATCTTGAACATCAGCGGTTTATTTTGACGCCGACGACCTGTCCGTTTCGTATTCGCATGGAATCGCTGCTTGCCCAGAAAGTGGAGTCATTGAGCTCGAACAGTATAGAAGTGGGAAGTTTAACTGCTATTAGATACTATGTTCAGGCAGGAATAGGGATTTCCTTAATTCCAGATGTAGAAGCTAGCCCGTTATTAAAAGGAACAGCAGTGAAATCCGTTGTCGATTTGAGTGATGGACCAGAAATGGGGATACTTATAAATAGACAAGCAAGAGGTATGAATGTCATGGCTAAGCGCTTGATGGAGTCTATTCGTAATCAATGGAAATAACTAAACATTCGATTAAAAAGTACCTAATTGAAATTTTTGCTTAGAGGAAGCTCAAAAGGACTTGCACAAACACCCCCTGAGGCATACGGCCTTAGGGGGTGTTGACGTTAACCATGACAATGTCTTGTCGCAAGATTAGGTAATCGTAGATCGTATGTACGAATTACCTATGACCTTGCCAGTAAATAGACGCCAAACATAATGACAGCGACTCCGGCCAGCTTGGTCGGCGTAATAGATTCCCCGAATATATAATAGGCAGGGAGCATAGCCAGTACGTAGGCAAAGGCTTGCATTGGATAGGCGACACTGAGCGGCAGCCGAGTTAAAACGGCGAACCATAATATGGTGGCTATGCCATATAAGGCAATGCCACTAATGACGGCAGGGGAGATGATCAGCTTGCTCCAATTCAGGCCGCCAGAACGATCAAGTCCGATTTTGAACAGCATCTGCCCTGTAACGAGCAGTATAATATTTCCGAGTAATAGGAGATAACTAATTGTTTTGTCCACGAGGAGCCTCCCGTTCCTTCAAAATCGTTAATTCCTGAGTCAGTCGCAGTACTTGACTGGAGAGCCGGGTTATTACGATAGTCAGGTGAAGTATAATAGCGAAGCAAAATAAAAGTCCAAACAGAAACAGAATGGCAGGAGCGTATTTCACGCCAAGCCGATCAGAAATCCATTCGATGAAATGAACATTAAATGAGACTATAAGTAAAGTGACACTGAACAGAATCCATAGAAGGGAATATTGCTCCTTCAGCTTTTGTCGCCTCACAAGCTCTAGTACGATAAGCAAAAATAACGCTGCGAGAACAACGGACAGCACATATATAGTCATGGCTTGGACACCGCCGTTCTGTCATATCGAATTGCGCTCATAAGAACGGCTAATGTTACTTTAATCATATAATAGGCTGATTTCAAGGGAGTAATGGAAGACTTACCGGCTTGGCGCAAACGCATTTCCGTAGACACCTCGGCAATTTGGCAGCCCTTGCGTTTTAAATATACAATCGACTCTACCTCGGGATAATCGATAGGATAGTAGTCGGCGTACAGCTCGATGACCTTGCGTCCGGCAGCACGAAATCCGCTGGTCGTATCTGTAAAGCGCTGGCCCGTCACAAGCGAAACTAAGCCAGAGAAGAATACCATGCCGATTCTTCTCATGACGGAGGAACGAAAGGAGGTCGTCTCCAAATATCTTGATCCGATAACAAGATCATAGCTGACCGCCTTGGAAATCAGCTTAGGCAATTCCTCAGCGGGGTGCTGCCCATCTGCATCCATTTGAATCGCGATATCGTAATCCATTCTTTTGGCGTATATATATCCAGTCTGCATGCCGCCACCGATCCCAACATTATAAGGGAGAGTAAGAACACGTGCACCTGCACGGACAGCATATTGCTCGGTAAGATCTCTTGATCCATCATTGATGACGACGATGTCTGCACTAGGCACGTGACGATGAATATCATGGATTACCGCTGCGATACTATTCTCTTCGTTGTAGGCTGGAATGATAACGAGTACTCTGGGAGCCTTAGTGCTTTTCATGCTGTAGAGGGCCTCCTTTTTTCATTCGTCCCCAACGTCCAGTGTTGATCCCTGTTAGGAACTGGTCGACCATATAGGAACCGAACAGAATTAACAGCACCATATTTGGATAACCGTAGCGATTAAAAGCGACAAAAGGTACATAGATAACAGTAAAATAAGCCAGTGCGAGTAGAAGCGGCAGCAGGCGGGAAAATTTGTGTTTCACCAGCGCCCACACGATGCCAGCCATGTTCAGTATCATTAGCGCGATTTGCAGCACGTTCATGACAGGACGAGATATCGGCCAGATTGGTCTCGAATAGAAAGGATGGAAATACAGCTCTACCCATCTGCCAACGGTGAACCAGTGCAAATATTTCAAAGGTTCATGCTTGAAGCCATAAGCGATAATGTCTAGACCTTTTTGAATAGCCCTGCTGTCGGCCCCCTGGAATATCGTTTCCGGATCGTATTCAGGATGAGCTACAAAAAATCCGGCTGGCGGCAGCTGCCATTTAATGCGTGTACCTAACAGGAACGGACTGCCACCGGAATTAGTGAACAGAATAAATTCATGAAATGTGATCCAATTGCGTATCCACCAAGGGGTCAGCAGTGCAATATATACAATCGCCATCAAAAATGTATATTTAAGCATAAGCCGCCAAGGGATTTTCGCTCTCCACCACAAAATAAGAAACACGGCAGGATAGAGCGAGGCATGGGGCTTGAAATAGGCAGCGGCAGCCGTAAGTACACCGATTAGTATGTACATACTGCTCTTGTTTCGCTCCATTGCGAGTATAGTCACGCAGACCAATAGCAGAAGAAGGGTGCGAAATATTGTCTCAGACAGAATAACTCCTGATGAGAAGTAGTCCGGTAAATACAGTGCACTAATTATGCAGGCTATGAGCGCCACCCTTGTATTAAAAATACGTCGGCCAATCCAAAAGATGAGATAGATGGATAGAGCCTGTAAAATACACTGAAAAATCCGAAAGGCGATGATACCGCCTTGCTCTTGGCCAAATACTGCCATAAAGCCGGATAAAACTAGCGGTAGTCCAGGCATGATGAAGGCAGAGGGCTGATCTTTTGTGTTGTAAGCCAATACACCCTCATTCAGCAGCAGGCGGGAAGTTTGAATATATTTAACGTCATCATTATTTGGCTTGATAGGATCCCCTAGCAAAAAATAATCGTTATAGACGAGAACAATAATGCAAGAAAGAATCCCTACGAAGGCGATTAATCCGAAAAGCAGCATTTTTGCAGGGCGACTCAGTTCTGACATTGCGTTCAATTAGATCAACTCCTGTTAATAATTCTAAGCTAGCTAGGCAGATAGACAAATTATACCATATTATAGTGTATATCCATAAATTCGGTTTTGCAATCCTGTTGAAGTAAAGCAAAAAAAGGGACTCTCCCAAAAGTAGGGTTAGTGTCAAAACTAGAAATAGCGGTGCAAGGAAGATGATCCCTGCGCCGCTTGATCCTGCCACACATTGTATGACCGTATCTCATGTGTAATAGTGTCATGCTGCGGAATTCCTGAAATTCCTGCAAATGTGCAGGCTTTCTCTAAGGATTCTCTTCAAACTAGTCTATTCTGAAACATATTCATGCATTTTTGCAGGCTTTTGTTCATCCTTTCATAGCTACTTATATAAAACTGTATTTTTGCAGCTTTTCCTGATATTTTGCCTTTCCACTGCTAAACAAGAAGCGTCCCTCAAAGTTTTCTTAGATAACTTTTGGGACAGCCTCTTAATGATTTTGTTTGCTGCTACTCTATGCTTATATTTCCTGAGGTTACCCGAATTTTGATAAGGTCTGAGTTCTTCATTGGTGAATCCGGTGCCTTGATATTGCCAGACGTGGATTTTAGATCATAGATTCCTTTAAAGCTGTCGTCAATGGATAGTTTGACATTTCCGGATTGATTCGAGATATCCAAAGAATCTGAACGTTGATCGGATAACGTGATATTTCCGGAAGTACTTTTGAATTCTCCAGGGCCCGTAAGATTGTTAATTTTTGTGTTTCCAGAAGTAATGGAAGTCTTGACCGGGCCATTAACATGATCAATAGAGATCTCTCCGGAAGTCGACTCCACGATTAAAGCGCCAGTTAGCTCATCCACCTTAGTATTACCTGATGTCAAATTGATCTCCGTATCTCCTGCAATCTTCTTAGCGGTAATGTTGCCAGACGTAGCGTTTAGAGTGAGCTGATTCGTTTTGGCGTTTTCAACTACTATATTGCCAGAAGACGTGGACACTTCGATCGTTTTACCAACAAGATCTGTGAAGCTGCCATCGTTAGAGGTTAGTTTAAATTTGAGCTGATCCAGCTGTTCCGGTTTGCTGAGAGCCACCGTGATTTGCTGCTTAGTAGAATGGAAGTTGAAGCTAAAAAAGCTCCAGGATTGCTTCTCCGTCAAATTCAGCGTAAAGCTATCTCCTGCTGCGACGGTATTCTTAAGCTGATCAATTGTTTCCTGCTTCATATTACCGCTGACTTCGACGTAATTACTGTTGTCACTGCTATTGATAAATTTAACGTCCACATTGTAATCACTATTTACATTTAATGAGGTCAAACTATCAAAGGACCATTTTTGCTGATGGTAGGGCAGTTCTTCGTTATTGCTAAAATCAAATTGCTGGTAAGCCATTCCCGCAATACCGAGGGCTATTAAAATGATTGCGATAAAAGACCATCTTTTATTGTTCATTCACTTGCACTCCTTTTGCTAAATGTTGATTCCATTTCCAATAGGACATACTGCCTCTGACCAGTAATTTAAAAATATAACGTGCGAGTATCATCAGTAATATACCGATCCCAACCAGAATAATGGAGGTAAAACCTTGAATCGGTTGTATGCTCCCTTTCATGATAAACTCCAGCCCTAGCGCAAGCGGACTGATTAGACCCGCAAAAGCTCCAACTGCGATACTAACCGCACTAGCCCAACAGGATAGCAGGAGGGGGATGACAATAAGATTAAGAAAGAACAGACCTGTATAAATCATTGCCTTGGTGAAACCATTTTGAGAGCGTGAGTCCGTTAATTCCGTTGCTGGAGCTGAAAAATGCTCAGGATTCATCCAATAGACCGGATCAGGTGGATGAACATTTCGTTCTCCAATTGCTTCTTTAGCAAGCTCTGCAGGATCTCCAAGCTCCCGTACAACATCGCTCTCGCTTTTTCCATTCTGTTCGGCAAAGGCGAAGTGATTCTCATAGTCCTCCATCAGTTCGTCACGCTCCTCTGGCGGAAGAACAGACAAATGGCTATATAGATGCGATAAAAACTCGCTCTTGTTCATAAATGGCTTCCTCTCTCTATTAATGTTGACACACTATTTACGAATTGTTTCCACTCCGTGACTAGCTTTCTCATGTGAACTTCTCCCTCTCGCGTCAGTTTATAATATTTACGCGGAGGACCCTCCGTGGATTCCTGTAGATAGGTCGTACAATAACCTTCGTTAACAAGTCTTCGCAGGAGCGGATAAAGCGCACCTTCTGCAATCTCAATATGCTGGGATACGGACTGGGCTAGCTCATAGCCATAACGATCATGCTCGTGAATAAGCACTAATACGCAGAGCTCAAGCGCCCCTTTCTTAAATTGGATGCTAATATCCAACGACAATCGCCTCATTTTCTCTGTTAATCATTTTCTAGTACTGAATAATGATTGGTATGTCTGGCTGTATAGTATCATACAGTACTGAATAATGCAATTTAGTGGGTTCACATGAAAAAAGCCGTTCCCCGAAGAAGATACATGGCGGGGAACGGAATAATAGAGGTTACTCAGAATCTTTATATTGCAATTTTAACGGAGCCAAGTTTTTAGTTGCCGGACCTTCTATAACACTACCCCTGTAGTCGAATCTCGATCCGTGGCAAGGACAATCCCATGAGCGTTCGGCAGTATTCCACTCTAATTCACAGCCCAGATGGGTGCAAGTGTTATCTACCAAATGGACAATTCCCTTGTCATCTCGGTAAGCCCCGGCTCTTTTGCCACGATGACTGACCACAGCTCCTTGTCCCGGGACAAGGTCCTCTGCTTTTAAATAGATTTTTTCTATTTTGCCAGTTATCCATTCTGCGGCTACTTCTGCATTTTGTACGGCGAGATTTTTGAGGCCAGGATTAGCCTTGAATCTGGAGGGAGTAAACAATTCAGCATAGCGATTATCCTTTCCCAGGATAAGGTCAGAAATGATCTGAGCTGCTAAGGTGCTGCTTGTCATTCCCCATTTGCCGTATCCGGTAGCTACATAGACATAGGGATGTCTGGAGGTGATCGGACCGATATAAGGGATGCCATCGATCGTTGTTAAATCCTGGGCAGACCAGCGGTATGGAATGGCCTGAATGCCAAAATGATCTCGTCCGAACTGCTCCAGCTCTTCATAACGTTTGATCGTACAATCGGTTTTTCCGGTTTTGTGAGATTCTCCCCCAACAAGGATGAGCTGTTTGCCGTTATGCTCAGCAGAACGAAGAGAGCGTTTAGGATTACCGCAGTTAATATACATACCTTCGGAAAGAGGAGTTTTGGGCTCGATGGCGACAACATAAGAACGCTCAGCATGCAGCCTCGTAAAATACAGTCCTCCACCATCAGAAAACGGAAAGTGTGATGCGGATACTGCATAGCGGCAAGTAATAGAGTGACCGTTGCTGGCTTGCAGACGAAGCTTGTGTTCCTGGGTATCCTCTACCTTGTCTTCTATTGTTGTATCATCGTACAGTTCGCCACCATGCTGCGTAACGTATTCAAGAAGTATTTTTACATATTGAATCGGGTGAAACTGGGCCTGATCAGGCATGACGATAGCTCCTTTAGCAAGGCCGGGGACAGGCAAATCATCGATCCATTTGCCGGGTAATCCCAGCTGTTCATAAGCTGACCACTCGTTGCGCAGCTTCTCAAGCTGTTCGTCCGAATCAGCATACAAATAGGCAGGCTGCTGCTGAAATTGGCAATCGATGTTGTGGTCATGAATCGTTTTAGTGATAAAGGATCGAGCTTCCTCATTGGCCTCAAAATAGAGCCGTGCTCCTTCCTGCCCGAAGTACTGAATCAGATTGTCATAGATCAACCCGTGCTGGGAGGTGATTTTGGCGGTCGTATAACCGGTGGTGCCATCCAGAATGCTTCCTGTCTCTAGAATACATACCTTGAGTCCGGCTTTCACTAGCAAGTAGGCGGTAGTTATACCTGTGATACCGGCACCGATGACAGCCACGTCGGTTTCAATATCTTTTTTGAGCTTGGAGAAAGACGGTAAATCGATACCTTGTCTCCACATCGATTCGGGAAACTGTGGAAGCTCGGGTTTGTCCGAAGGGGACGAGCTATTGTTCATTTCATAGCCTCCTAATGGATTGATAGTGTTCATTATTCCCATGGAAGGGATATACAAAACTAACCCTAATAAGAGTGAATTGATCGATTTTCGCATGAAACACCCACTAATTACAAATACTGGTCTCATCGATATGCGATAGTCAGGAGCTGAAGTCAATGTTGCGGAATCGGTCTCGAAAACCTGCAAGTCAACACCGTGGTTCTGATGAGAAGCCCAGAGAACAGGGAACAAGGCAGGGGAATATGCCTCCATTAGGTGAATTGAAGGAAATTTTCGAGCGGATCAGACAAGAAACAGGCCATAGTCCTGACATTATTATTAGAGAAGTAGAACTAAAAGATGCCTCCACAGAGATATCGCTTGCAGCTGCTGTTGTCTTTTTGAATGGCCTTAGTAACGAGAAATCGATCAACCATTTCGTCATGGAATCTCTGATGAAATTTAAGCCTGATGAAGAGGTTATTTCGGATAAGAGAAGGCTGATGGAATCACTTTTGAAGCATTCGCTGTCATTTGGGGAAGCTATTATTGAGAATGAATGGAACGATTTGATTCTGGCACTCCTGTCAGGGGATACAGTGGTATTAATTGAAGGCTGTGACCAGGTGCTGATCATAGGAACACAAGGCGGTGAATGGCGTTCAGTTACCGAGCCTTCCTCACAGCTTGTAGTACGCGGCCCCAAGGATAGCTTCGTTGAATCCATCGGAACGAATATTTCATTAATTCGAAGACGGATCAAAAACCCTGATTTATGGCTTGAATCGATGAAGATCGGCTCGGTGACACATACGCATGTAGCGATTATGTATTTGGAGGGCGTTGTTGATAAACAACTGGTCAAGGAAATAAAGCGACGACTTAAGGATATTCAGATCGATGGTGTATTGGAGTCAGCCTACATCGAGGAATTTATCCAAGACGCTACATTTACTCCGTTTCCCACAGTGTTTAATACGGAACGGCCGGATGTGGCGGCGGGTAACTTGCTGGAAGGCAAGGTTGTGCTGCTGGTTGATGGTACTCCATTTGTATTAGTTCTCCCTACAGTATTTGCACAGTTTTTTCAATCTCCCGAAGACTATGCGCAGCGCTCCGATATCAGCCTGTTAATGCGTCTGATTCGCTATATCAGCTTTATCATTCTTCTGCTAGGTCCGTCGGTATATATAGCACTTACGACTTTTCATTATGAGATGATTCCATCATTGCTGCTGGTTAACTTTATGGCGCAGCGTGAGGGCGTACCGTTTCCCGCTTTCATTGAGGCGATGCTAATGGAGATTACGTTCGAAATTTTACGGGAAGCCGGGGTGCGTATGCCGCGCGCAATCGGACAGACTGTATCCATTGTAGGAGCACTCATTTTGGGACAGGCCGTAGTAGAGGCAGGTATCATAACTCCGATTATGGTTATTGTGGTAGCTTTAACAGGCATCGCAAGCTTTGCTATCCCGGCGTACAATTTGTCGATTGCAGGACGATTGTTCCGTTTTTATTTTATGGTGCTGGGCGGGATGTTTGGCTTCTACGGGATTACTCTTGGATTGATTGCACTTGTAGCTCATATGAACAGTCTGCGGTCTTTTGGAGTTCCGTATTTGTCACCTATAAGTCCCTTTGTGCTCCAGAGCCAGAAGGATATCATTTTTCGATTTCCAATGTGGATGCAGAAGTCCCCTGATCAATCAGGGAACAAGCAAGAAAAGATCAGGGTTGCTGAGGAAGTACTTCCCCAAAGGAAGGATAGCGGTTCGGACCATAACCCTGCGAAACCCTGATCCGACATTATTATTGAAGGAGAAGTGTGACGATATGGGCAAGAATAGGTCGCATTGGGTGGAAGCTCTACGAGGTTTGCTCCTATTGATTTGTCTCTTTGGAGTGTTGTTTTTAACAGGCTGTTGGGATGCTAAGGAGCTAAATAAGAGAGCGGTCGTTTCTGGTATTGGTATCGATCTAGCTAAAGGGGAAGAGAAATACCTGGTATCCCTGCAAATTATTATTGCTGACGAAATATCAGGGAAAATAGGGAGAGGAGCGACTCCAACCACAGTATACCAAGCGAGAGGTAAAACGATAATCGATGCTATCCGCAATACGTCACGTAAAGTGCCACGCTTAGTTTCTCCGGCCCAAGCCAGAATGATTGTGATGTCAGAGGATGTTGCAAGAGAAGGTGTTGCGGGGATCGTGGATTTTTTGGATCGGGATTCGGATATACGACTTACGGCTAAAGTATACGTAGTTAAAAGGGGAGTGTCGGCTGGGGATATAGTCTCTGCATTAACCCCAATAGGAAAAATTACAGGTTATGCCTTAGCACAAAAAACAGATTTGGCCTCACAAGAGCTTGGCGAGAATTATTCGGTTGAGGTGGATGACGTGATCAGAGGAATGCTTATTCCTGAAGGCGGGCCAGTCCTTAACGGTCTGACTATAGACGGAGATGTTAAGGCAGGAGGCAAGAAGAGCAGTCTGGAGTCATCGATCAGCCCGGGAATGGTCCAGTTGTACAGGATGGCTGTGTTTAAGGGCGATAAGATGCAGTTATGGCTAAGTGAGGAGGAAAATCGTGGCCTTGTTTGGATCAAGAACAAAATGAAAAAATCAGTTATTGTCATTCCATCCCCAAAGGATGGTGGCGATATTTCATTGGAAGTGATGCGGTCTCGCACAAGGATGAAGGCATCGCTAAACGATCCTGAGCATCCTGTTATTCGATTTAGCGTGATGACTCAATTTTCGATCCGTGAAGTGAACAGTAATATAGATCTACGAAATCCGTATGAATTACAAACCATGGAGCAAACTGTTCAACAAGTAATTCAAAAGCAGATGCAAACAGTGGTAGACAAGGCGCAATCCATCAAGTGTGACATGTTCACATTTAGTGAAGCAATGGAACGTGCTGATCCTGTACAGTGGAAAAAGATAAAGAACAAGTGGGGACAAATTTTTCCCAGAGTAAAGGTGGAGTATCATGTGGATGCGGTTATTCGTAATTCGCAGATGAGAGATCGTTCTTTCAAATATTATACGAATTCAGAACAGTAATGTGGATGCTTGTAAGTATGGAAGGGGATGACCGTCAGTATGGAATCGACCAAAATCAAACCCATGCAGTTTTTCTCTCTATTAGTCCTGTTTCAGCTTGGAACCGCCCTTGTCGTAAATTTGGGTATTCAATCCGGGAGAGATGCGTGGATAGCTATTTTAGCTGGTATGCTGATCGGTCTGGTGCTCTTTACTGTTTACTCCATTCTGTACAAGCTATTTCCGAATATGCTGCCGACATCCTATTCCAAGGTATTGCTGGGCAAGTATGTGGGCACAGTTATCAGCATCGCTTATGTGGTGTTTTTTATGAACAAGGCTTCCCGAGATTTATTGGACGGGGGATTGTTAATCATCAGTTCTACTCTAAAGGAAACGCCTCTTCCAATCGTCAACCTGATGATGGTGCTTACTGTAGCCTATGTGCTCCATAAGGGAATTGAAGTTATGGCTCGAACAGCAACCATTTTTCTGGCTATCACCTTAATGCTTGGGTTTTTGATCGGGATCGTCATTTTATTCTCTGACATCATTGAAATGAGTCGGCTCCTGCCTGTTTTGGGAGATGGGGTAATGCCTGTATTTGATTCCATAATCAAACAAAATTATCAGTTTCCGTTTGCTGAAGTGATTTGCTTTAAAATGGTCATGCCCTCTCTTGGAGATCAAAAAAAGGGAATCAGAGCGGGGTATATGGCCGTTCTACTCTCAGGATTAATACTCAGCGGTACGGCAATGGTTACTATATCTGCGCTAGGGGTGGATATTGCTGAACGTTCATCATTTCCTCTGCTTACGATGGTTGGTAAAGCTGCGATATCGGATTTTATACAGCGAACCGATATACTCGTAGTTATGGTGCTGATTATCGGAGATTTTTTCAAAATCAGCATGTTCTATTACGCTGCCGTGATCGGCATGTCCGACCTGTTCAAGGTTCCATATCGAAAGCTGCTCTATCCGACAGCTATTATCATACTTCTGTTCTCTATCTTGATCGCTCGCAACTACAGTGAGCATGTAATGAAGGGTGGACGAGCGCTGTATTTTATTGATCCGATATTTTTTATTGTGATACCGCTTATTCTTATCATTGCTGCGACCGTCTATAGATTCCGTTCCAGATCAAGAACTGGGGCCTGACTTTGGGTTAAAGCCTGAATCTGGGTTTGCATTAATATTTGAATTAGTGTCTGGGCTTGAGCTGGAGGTACTGGAAGTGGTGTGCTCTTGTTTACGTCGCAGGTATCGGATCAGATCAGGAATGACAAGAAGCAGGACCATGAACACCGCGATAAATCGCTCAATTTGAGTGAACAGTGTATATTTCCAGTTGATCATAAATGTATTCCACGGCAAGCCTACACATATATCGATAAAAATGGTGTAGATACAGCTCAGGAGCAGAAATAACAGCAGTACCTTGTATTTTCTTGATATCAAAATAATGCCCCCTTAAACAGTTCTTCTTATAAGAGTAGTATGAAAAAAATGTAGGTCCATCATACCTTCGATTTCGTATACGTATCATTGACTACATATGAAATAAGACTTATACTAATTCTAAATAAAAAAATAACAAGGAATGATATATATTATGAAATCATTAAATTTAACGACACAGCGTCAAGCGGTATATGACGTAGTCCGCAATGCCCACGATCATCCTACGGCTGCAGAAGTGATGAATCGGCTTGTGGAACAAGGGTATAATTTTGCATATGGGACCGTGTATAACTCACTTAGGTATTTGACTGATAAAGAAATGATCCGCGAGCTGAAATTAGGGGAGGCAGCAAGCAGATACGATGCCAAGCTGGACGACCATCAGCACATTCTGTGCGAAGTGTGCGGACGAGTTGACGAAGTGATGTCGAATGTTCCATCCGATTGGAGCAAAGCGGTTGCTAAGGAGACGGGTTATGATGTCCATCATGCTCATGTCGTATTTGGGGGGGTGTGTCCATCTTGTCAGCAGAAGAAGTGACAGCGAAGGGGATCAATCATTCGGGAACGGTAACACCGTTCAAAAGTCTGTCCGGTATGGAAATTACAGAACCTGATATGGAAATGGAGAACCCTCAGATGTGTCCAGTGACACAACGAGTGATCCTGGTTAGTCCTTATCCGAGCGGAATTCGTGAACTCGTTGGCGATCTGTCTGACGGATGCTTCGATGTGCTTGTCTTTCACCATTGGGAGCAAGGGATTCGTAATGCACAGGCAGCCGATTTGCTCATTTATGACCTTACTTCTTTTCGTAATCCGGATGAAGCCGCGCAAGTCAAATCATTGGTACAGGAGACGGGCGATACCCCATCCTTGTTATTGGTAAATGAACAAATGATCTCACGTATGAACCAGTCCTTTATGAACCAGGAGCTTCTGGTTTGGCCTGCTCGCCCAGGTGAAGTTATTTATCACGCTCAGCGTATTATTCGCAGCAGTGGTCCTCGAGCGTTGTCATCGCGTTTGTTAACAGGAACCTCACCAGCTATTTTTAAAGATTTGTGGATTGACCGCAAAAAAATGACCGTTTACCGTGACGGAGTGAAAATCGAGCTTACCAAAACCGAATACGAGCTTCTCGTGAAATTGCTTGAGCACGAAGGTACAGTACTTTCGCGTGAGGAACTGCTTACTGAAGTATGGGGCACTTCATTTCTTGGCGGCAGTAACGTAGTGGATGTCCATATTAAAAGTTTGCGCAAAAAATTAGGCGACCGTGCAGTTGATTCCAAGTATATCGCTACTGTCAGAGGAGTCGGGTATCGGCTGGCTGATTGATCTGTATAAATGGGGTGTCCCATAAGTGGATTTTTATCTGCGTGGTGACATCCCCCTCGTCTTTAGTACTCATTTTCTCAACAACAGTATTTACAAGGGCGCCTTGTTAATAGCTATTCTCCCGCATTTTAGTCCCCCCTTATATTGAACTCATTTCCTGAAATAAGGTAAGTTATTTCCGTTATTCAGGCTCTAACAGCTGCTTTTTCCCCTTAGGGACAGTCCTTTCTGAGTCCTTTTTGTTTACTGAAAACATTATATAGAATACATGTGAAAGTGCAATTTTTTTGATGAAAAGCAATCGATCTGACGCAAACGCCCACTAGCGTTGCATCAAACGGGAGGATGAGCATCAAAGGTGACGTAGAAGTGGCGAACAGAGCATCAAACTCCTTCTGGTAGGTCAACGATCACAAAGTTTGGGGAGGACAGCTAAGGTACTTTGGAATTATGTAATTGATACAATGGTGCTATTTTCTTTGAACATGTCATGAAATATGCCATCGAGGCGAGAATAGTTGCGATGAAATGATTTACTTCAATGCTCATGTCGTATAAGCTTGAACTAGTGTAAAGCTGTAATATGGTTGAATCGGAGGGAGAACATGGCGCGTAGACTGGAAGGAAAGAGAGTGGCGCTTACTGGACCAAGGCGATCTCAGGAACTTGGCAAGCTAGTCGAGAACATGGGAGGCGTGCCGCTATACAGACCAGCACAGGGAACTGTGATTTTGGATGATCTTGATTTGCGGAATGGGATTATTTCATGGGTAAACTCGCCGCCGGATTGGTCGATATTTACCACGGGAGTAGGATTAGAAGCGTTGTTTGATTTAGCTGAAGATATGGGGGTTGCCGGACAGCTTTGGGACATTCTCCGCGAGAATAACATAGCTGCCAGAGGATATAAAACGGCAAATGCTCTAAAAAAACGTCAGCTTACTATAAAGGTTCGCGATGATGATGGAAGTACCGAAGGATTAATACGGGAGCTTTCAGCATATGATTTGAATAATAAGACTGTAATGCTGCAGTTATATGGTGACCCAAATCCCCGATTGGTATCTTGGCTTGAAGAACAAGGTGCAACCTGTAAGCAAATACTCCCTTATCGGCATATCGCGCCTCCTGAGGAAGCATTGGAACAGCTGTTATGCGATATTACTGAGGGAAGAGTAGATGCGGTTACTTTTACGAGTGGTCCGCAAGTCAGGTTCCTGATGGAGCATGCCACAAAAAAGAGCAAGCTGGATGAGCTTATCCAAGCGCTCGAAGGGACAGTAATCGCGGTGGCAGTAGGTAAAGTTACGGCTCAAGGATTGTTTGAGGCTGGAGTTCCCCGGGTTGTTGCTCCTAAAGAAGAGCGAATGGGCAGCATGATGGTTGAGCTGGCCCGTTATTATGCCGGAGAGGCCAAGGCTATGGTGGCAGAAAATAAATAATTGAATAGTTTGGAATAGTATTAAAGCAAGGTTTAGCAATAGGAGGTTCAAAATGAACGCGATATATAAAAGAAAAGCACTGTTGATTGGAGACTATACTCATCCTAGATTTCATCCCCTACAAGGGGTGGATGAGGAGATAACTCGTATTTTGTATGAGCAATTTACAGTACAATGTACCGAGAATAAGCAAATGCTGGAGAAGGATAACCTAGAGGCATATGATCTATGTATTTCATACCATGATACATGGATGGAGAAATTATCCTCCAAGCAAACGGCAGGCCTTCTCTCGTATGTTAGTGGTGGAGGTGGACTTCTGGTACTTCATAACGGGATCGTGCTTAACAAGAAATATGAGCTGGCACAAATGATTGGCGCCAAGAATACGGCTCACCCATCCATTCGCAAGCTGAAGATGAGAATCACGACCCCGGATCATGACATTATGGAAAATATTGAGCCGTTTGAAATTGAGGATGAGCCTTATTGGTTTGAATTCGATCGTTTTATGGAAACGACAGTCTTGATGGAATATGGTTTGGAAGGAGAATGGCAGCCTGCTGCCTGGGCCCATAACTATGGTTTGGGTCGGGTTGTATACTTGATGCCTGGGCGGGATCAGTCCGCTTTTCAACATAGTGAATATCGGAAGCTAATATTGCAAGCAGCTAAATGGGCTGCTAGAGTTCCGGGTTAACCTGGAGCTCTTTTTAGTTTATTAAAAGGTATTTCAGAGCAATCTCTGGTACAATAAGAGGGCTGTGAGATACAGCGATGTCAGTAACAGAAATAATGATGCTGGCGTCTACTAAATAATGAGGTGAATGTATTTGACAACAACTTTTGAGAAAATGGGCCTCTCAACGGCTCTTCTTCATATACTGCAGGGACAAGGCATCGTGACTCCGACGCCTGTTCAGGAGAAGGCAATCCCGACTTTGTTAGCGGGCGAGGACGCTGTAGTTCAGGCGCAGACAGGTACGGGCAAGACGCTTGCTTTTTTACTGCCGATTATGGAGAAAATTCGTACAGATCGTCCGGATGCACAAGCATTAATCATTACCCCGACACGTGAGCTTGCTATTCAAATTACGGCAGAGGCTCGTAAGTTAGCGGCAGCTCGTGAAGGCATGTCTGTTCTAGCCGCTTATGGTGGGCAAGATGTGGAACGCCAGCTGCGTAAATTGCATAACGGAACACAGCTTGTCATCGGAACACCGGGACGGCTGCTTGATCATTTGCGTCGTGGCTCTCTTACTCTCGGCTCTGTGCGCACGCTCGTATTAGATGAAGCAGATCAAATGCTGCATATGGGTTTTCTTGCTGAAGTCGAGGATATTATTACACGTGTGCCAAGAAGCCGTCAGACGATGTTATTCTCAGCTACAATGCCGGATAATGTGAAAAGATTGGCAAAAACCTATATGAATCAGCCCCACGATATTCGTGTAGCTGACAATTCACGTGTAACGCTCGATAGCATTCGCCAAATTGTCGTAGAATGTACGGATCGCGCCAAACAGGCTACGTTAATTGATATGATTCGCAAGGAACGTCCATATTTGGCCGTTATTTTTTGCCGGACAAAACGTCGCGCAAGTACACTAAATAAAGCGCTTCAGGAGGCCGGCTTTAAATCGGATGAGCTTCATGGCGATTTGTCGCAATCCAAGCGTGAGCAGGTTATGCGTGCTTTTCGGGATGCGAAGCTGGAACTGCTTGTTGCAACAGATGTTGCGGCTCGTGGTATTGATGTTGAGGGAGTTACCCACGTATTCAATTATGACATCCCTCAAGAAGTGGATTACTACATTCACCGGATTGGTCGGACTGGCCGTGCTGGGGAAAAAGGAGTTGCGATTACTTTTGCAGCACCTAGGGATATAGATGCACTTCGAAATATTGAACGAGGTATTAACCGCAAATTGGAACGTCAGCGTAACGAAAAAAGTGGATTATCGGCTGGGCCAATGTCTAGTGAAGGTTCACGTCGTGGCGAGGATGGATTACGTCGTCAAGATTCGGACAGAGAAGGATCACGTCGAGGCTCACGCGGCCAAGGTACAGGTGGAAGAGGCTCTCGTGGTCAAGGCTCGCGCAATCAGGGCGGCCAAGGGCACGGTCAAGGCGGCCAACAAAGTAAAGGTAACAGGAGCCGCGTAAGCAGTACGGGCGGTTCAGGGCGCAATAACAATAGTGGGAATGGACGTCAACAAAGTCGTGAAGGACAAGGCGGTCGTCGTGGCGGCAGAGATCAGGGCGGACGAAGAGGTCGTTAAGTTATTTTTGTTGAATCGGTGAGAAGCAAAAAGCAAGGAGGAAGCACAATGAAAAATATCGTAAGAGAGTGGCTCTTCCATCGTAAGAGACTGGTTAAAGGATCGTTAATGACTGCACTGACCCTGGTGTTGGCGGCTGTTGTTTTTGCAGGATGCAGTGATAATGGATCAACCGAAACTAAAAACAGTGATCCAACATCCTCTCAATCTGAAGTAAATGGAACTGAAAATACAACCCCAAATAGCAATACTGACTCAGGGGACGGTAAAGTAGATGGAGAAGTAGAAGGAGAAGGAAACTCGGATTCGGCAGTTAACCAAAGTAACTCTCCGGACAAGTCGGCAGCGGCTGACGCAAATAGTGTGGCTGTGCTAGTTAACAAGGAATTTGCTCTTCCGGAGGATCATGTACCGACTGATCTAGTATATCCTGATGTACGCTTCACCTTTAAAGAGAAAATTGAAAAACGCATGATGCGTAGCGAAGCGGCAGCAGCGCTTGAGAAATTGTTTGCTGGGGCAGAAGAGGATGGAATTTATTTGGCAGGGGTATCGGCTTACCGTTCACACAGTACTCAGACCTCTCTGTTTAATCGCTATGTAGCTAAAGATGGTGAGGAAAAAGCAAAAACATACAGCGCAGTACCAGGCCATAGTGAGCATGAGACAGGACTTTCGATTGATGTGTCTGGCAGTGACGGAAAATGCGCGGCTGAAGATTGCTTCGGTGATACAAAGGAAGCTAAATGGCTGGCAGAGCATGTAGGAGAATACGGCTACATTATCCGCTATCCAGAAGGGAAAGAATCCATCACAGGCTATAAGTACGAGCCTTGGCATCTCCGCTATGTTGGTGTAGAAATTGCAACATACATTGTAGATAATAACATTACATTAGAGGAATACTACAATGCTGTTCCAGTAATGGCGAATCCCTGATATTGCGAAAACATGAATTGGACCGAGGGCCTTGAAAGCCTTCGGTCTTTTTGCTATATGGAACAGAATAGACAGATATTTAAATTTTAATATTGACAAATGATAATGATTATCAGTATCTTTAAGGAAGTGAGAATTGGTGGTTCAAATAAAAATAAAATCATAAATTTCCGTTTATGTAGTGAGTTATGCTCTGTACACCCGTGCAGCGAAATGACTCACGGAAAGGAAGAGTGGCCATGATATCGTTAAAGACTTCTCATCTGGATATTGCCTATGAGGATCGCTTAATCGTCGAGGATTTGAATATTTCCATTCCGGAAGGTAAGGTGACGGCTCTTGTAGGTGCTAACGGTTCTGGTAAATCGACGATTCTAAAGACGATGGCTCGGATATTAAATCCTAAAGCCGGCAGCGTGCTGCTGGATGGCAAGTCCATTCATAAGCAGTCGACGCGGGAAGTAGCGAAGCAGTTGGCTATTTTGCCACAAAATCCTACAGCTCCTGAAGGACTAACGGTTTATGAGCTGGTATCGTATGGTCGTTTTCCTCATCAAAAGGGCTTTGGCGGACTGAAGGCAGAAGATCGCAAAGTGGTAGAATGGGCGATCGAGGCTACCAAAATGATCGAATTCAGTGATCGTGCATTGGAACAGCTTTCTGGAGGTCAACGGCAGCGGGCCTGGATCGCTATGGCTCTGGCACAAGAAACGGATATTCTGTTCTTGGATGAGCCTACGACTTTCCTCGATATGGCGCATCAATTAGAAGTACTTCAGCTATTGGAGGAGCTTAATGTTGAGTCACAGCGTACCATTATTATGGTAGTTCATGACTTGAACCATGCTGCCAGATATGCGCATCATATGATTGCGATCAAGAAGGGGCAAGCCATTGCTTCAGGAACTCCGGAGGAGGTTGTCACTTCTGAGGTGCTTCGTGAAGTATTCGGAATTGAGGCTGATATCGTGACAGACCCTCGAAGTGGTGTGCCATTATGTCTTCCATATGAGCTTTATCGTGCTGCTTCAGAGGGCAAAGGGAATCGCAATAAGCTCGAAAAGAAAAATGATGAACGGGAGCTTGCAAATAAAGTTGCCTCTACCCTGTAGCAAACCATAGCTGGCCGTGTCGTATTGGCGCCGAAGGAAATTCCTTCAGGCCTTGTCGTTGCCTTGCTTGGAGCTCCTTATTTCTTGTGGCTCATGAAAAACACCGGGACAGGCGCTAAGTCCGGGTCTAAATAGTTAGAATCCTCTGAATTCAATGAGCAGGATGAATTCAGGGGATTTTTTTATAAATAGCTAAAAGAGATAATATTTAAAATTTAATAAATTACCTCTTGAAATGTGAAAAAAGTCACACTATAATATACTTAAAGGTGATTAATTTCACAACCAAATCGAGTTTTATTTTTTTATGTTTATGAGCAACGTAAGTAAGTGTTCTTGATGCAGGAAGGTAATTTGATCCATTCAATACGAAAGTATTCGGTCAAAAGTGAATAATTTCACATTATTAAAATAATTTATTCTGGAGGAATTGATGATGAAAGTAGCAGTTATCGGATGTACACATGCAGGGACAGCAGCGATTGTAAATACAGCCAAGCTTTATCCGGAGGCAGAAATTACGGTGTATGAACGTAATGATAATATATCCTTTTTATCGTGTGGCATAGCTTTGTATGTCGGAGGTATGGTGGAGGACCCGCAGGGACTGTTCTACTCCTCGCCTCAGCAGCTAGCTGAGCTTGGTGTAATTACAAAAATGCGGCATGAGGTCATTTCAGTCGATACGACTGGAAAAACACTGCGTGCACGCAACCTGGAAAACGGGGAGGAGCTCGAAGATACTTTTGACAAGTTGATTGTTACTACCGGCTCGTGGCCTGTTGTTCCTAAGTTCGAGGGAATTGGACTGGATAACATTTTGCTCTCGAAAAACTTCAACCATTCCAACACAATCATTGAAAAATCCAAACAGGCGAACCATATTGTCGTTGTCGGTGCAGGATATATCGGAGTGGAATTGGTAGAAGCCTTTCAACTGAACGGTAAGCAAGTTACGCTAATTGATGCTGAGGATCGAATTCTGAGCAAATATTTAGACGCAGAGTATACGGATAAAATTGAAAAGTCCTTACAGGATCACGGAATTGTTCTTGCTCTTGGAGAAAAGGTCGTCCGATTTGAAGGCGAAGGTACAGTCAACAAAGTGGTGACGGATCGGGGAGAATATGAAGCAGATCTCGTTATATTGTGCATCGGCTTCCGTCCGAATACGGTGCTGCTTCAGGGTCAGGTTGATATGCTGGATAACGGTGCGATTGTCGTTGATGAATATATGAGAACGAGCACAAGAGATGTATATGCGGCGGGAGATAGCTGCGCTATTTTCTATAACCCAACGGGAAAAGCGGCTTACATCCCATTAGCAACAAATGCGGTTCGTATGGGAACTCTCATAGCTCGCAATCTGGTTGCTCCTACCGTGAAATATATGGGGACACAAGGTACTTCGGGCATCAAAATCTATGAAGATAATATCGCGGGTACTGGCTTGACGGAGGTAGCTGCTAAAGAGGCAGGAATCGAGGCGGAAGCGGTTATGATCACTGATAACTATCGCCCTGAGTTTATGCCTACACATGAGGAAGTTATGCTGAAGGTTGTTTACGAAAAAGGAACGAGACGAATTCTCGGTGCACAAATCATGTCCAAAGTGGACCTGACACAATCGATCAATACCATCTCGGTCTGTATTCAGAACAGTATGAAAATGGAAGAGCTCGCCTTCGTCGATTTCTTCTTCCAGCCGCATTATAACAAGCCTTGGAATTTCTTGAATACAGCAGGTCTCGGAGCGTTGCCTGAAGTTCCGACTATTGCTAAAGAGGGCGTTCTGGCCTAATTAATAACCCCGAAGAATACTCCATAAAATCTTACGTTGGAGGTCTTCGGGGATATCTACATAATGGTGCGTTTTCTTGTGAGTTATTTCACTATGTAAGCGAAATCGTGACCTATGTTACTTATTTACGGAAAGAGCCACGGTACAATGTTAACGGAGTCCATATTATCTAGACGACAGAGACTGTATCGTCAGAAGGAGAAAAATCATGGCATATAACAAACCGGATCAAATTGCAAAAGTGACTGTAGAGACCGGTGTTAAAAAGGCCCACAACCCCCTATTAACTGTGCTCGTGCTCGGCTTTTTAGGCGGCGCTTTTATTGCACTTGGTTTCTTGCTCGATATTCGGGTCATCAGCAACTCTCCTAAGGAATGGGGAAGTATTGCTAATTTTATAGGAGCCGCGGTGTTTCCGGTAGGACTTATTTTGGTACTGCTTGGTGGGGGGGAACTGCTGACCGGTAATATGATGGCTGTTCCGCTCGCTCGTATGGCTAAGCGAATTTCGACGATTGATGTATGCAAGAACCTTGTACTTATTACGATAAGTAATTTTGTTGGAGCAATATTCGTAGCGTATTTCTTCGGACATGTCGTTGGCTTAACAGCAAGTGGTCCGTATCTCGACAAACTTGTGGATATGGCGGGGCATAAGCTGGATGACAGCTTTGTGCAGGCTTTTGTATCCGGGATCGGCTGTAACTGGCTCGTTGCACTTGCCGTGTGGCTATCTTATGGCGCGGACAATATGAGTGGCAAAATACTTGGAATTTGGTTTCCGACCATGGCGTTTGTAGCAATCGGTTTTCAGCACGTTGTCGCTAATATGTTTCTGATCCCTGCGGCGATTTTTGAAGGATACTACTCATGGGGAGAATACTTGGCTAACTTTGTTCCAGTCTGGCTGGGTAACTTGACAGGAGGAGCCATATTTGTGGCAGGAGCGTATTGGATGGCATACTTAAAGGGAGATACTGAGTCAGCTTCTGTTTCAGCATCAACCAATGCGAATAGTACCTCCGCAACTTCATTGAAATAAATAAGTTAAATCAACATGCGTAGAGACCACTCACTCCTATTATGATGATGATTAGGAAGTGGTCTTTTTTGCGTCTGCTCGTATGGGAACCTGCAAAAGTGCAGGAATTTTCATACGAAATAGCAGATACTTGAGAAAAGCCTGCAAAAGTGCAGCAATTTCAGCCCAAAAGGATCGAAACTTGAGGGTTTATCGCAAAAAGATGCACTTTTGCAGGGACTTTAATTTGTGCATTGGCTCATTGATAAAAAGATGCACTCTTGCAGCAATTTCGTCGTCCGAATTCACCCGAAAACAAAGCCCAAATGATATCTGCATCATCCGTTTAACTATAGCTATAGCTTATAGCTCCCATTAACTCCACATAGCACGCACTCCATAGGGCAATCCGCACGGCCTACACATTACACTCCGAATAGTACCCATACACCACACACCTAGTCATAGGCCCCCTCAACTCCCATCACCCTTTCCACTTTAACCTCACCGTACCTCCCGTTCCATTTCAATGCTGTAGACATAAACACTGCTTTTATCTACAATGACTAGAGAATTGATTGGCCTTCAACAGCAGTTTCTAACAGCGAGATAGGAGACAGGAGGGGACACATATGACAAGAATGATTCATCAAGATAATGGCGTATTTCCTGCAGTGTGCCCGCTTGATTGCCCGGATACATGCAGTCTGGTATTACATAAAAAAGACGGGGTAATCACGAAAGTAACTGGTAATCCTGAGCATCCCATTACCGGTGGGGCGATTTGTAATAAGGTCAGGAATATGACAGAGAGAGTGTACCATACTGAGCGAGTGCTTTATCCATTGCGCCGGGTTGGAGCCAAGGGTGAAGGGAAGTTCGAGAGGATTTCCTGGGATGAAGCTGTATCAGAAATCGCTAGTAAATATAAAAATCTAATAGCCGAGTATGGCTCGGAATCGATATTGCCCTACAGCTTTTATGGAAACATGGGAATTTTAAGTGTAGATGGTATGGATCGACGTTTCTTCCACCGGCTAGGCTCATCACAGCTGCAGCAAGGAATATGCAACTCGGCAGGATCGACGGGCTGGAAATATACGATGGGCTTTGGCGGTGGTGTCAGTCCAGAGGAGTTAGTTCATACTAAGCTATTTATCGTATGGGGAGGCAATATTGTCAGCACGAATATGCATCAGCTTGCTCTGATTGAGAAGGGGCGCAAGGAGGGAGCCAAGCTGGTTGTGATCGACGTTCATCGCAATCGTACGGGACAACGGGCAGACTGGTTTGTTCCTCTTTATCCCGGAACGGATAGTGCACTCGCTCTCGGTATGATGCATGTCCTGTTTGAACGTGGACTTGTTAATGAACAGTTCATGCAGGAATTTACGTTAGGTCATGAAGAGCTACGAGAGCATGTGAAGATGTATACTCCTGAACGTGTTGCAAGCATTACTGGCGTTCCTGCGGATGACATTGTTAAGCTGGCGTTGATGTACGGAGAAACTTCTCCCGCTTATATTCATATTGGCAATGGTCTTCAGCATCATGATAACGGTGGTATGGCGGTACGCACGATTTGTTGTTTGCCAGCGCTGACAGGGCAATGGCTCATTCCGGGTGGAGGAGCTTTCAAATCCAATGGGGCGTACGGATCGATGAACGGGGAGGCGTTGGAGCGTCCTGATCTTCGACCTAATCCAGATGCACGTACGATCAGTATGAATCAAATCGGAGAGGCGCTGCTCAGTCTTGATCCTCCGATCAGATCGCTGTTTGTCTATTGCGCCAATCCTGCTGTGGTTGCCCCTGATACAGGCAAGGTGGAGCAAGGACTGCTGCGGGAGGATCTGTTCACTGTAGTCCATGATTTATTTATCACTGACACGGCAAAATACGCGGATATTGTGTTACCTGCTACATCGTCCTTTGAAAATACAGACATTTACACTTCATATTGGCATCATTACGTTCAGCTTCAGGAGCCTGTTATTCCTGCAAGAGGTGAGAGCAAGAGCAATGTTGAGATGTTCAGATTACTAGCTACTGCTATAGGATTTGAAGAGAACGCGTTTCGTGACAGTGAGGAAGATTTGATTGCTCAGGCACTGGATTACGCTGATAATCCATATTTGCACGGTGTTACTTTAGACGCCCTGAAGGAACAGCGCTCAGTGAAGCTGAACATGACTCCTAAAGCTCACTTCCTGAAGTCTCTTTCAACTCCATCAGGTAAGATTGAATTGTTCTCAAGCAGGATGGCGGAAGCAGGACTGCCTGCGCTGCCAACTTATATTCCACTGATTGAAGGCTATGATGGTGAGCAACGTCCAGCTAAAGGGGCGGAGTATCCGCTGATGTTCATTTCACCTCCTAATCACAGCTTCTTGAATTCGACTTTTGGTAATGTAGAGAAGCTGCAAGCCTTGGAAAAGGAGCCTTTATTGCAAATTCATCCTGAAGATGCAAAGGTAAGGGGAATTGAGAATGGCGATAGGATCGTCGTTTGGAACGATAGAGGCCGATATTTGGTCAATGCTTCTGTTATGGATAAAATGCTGCCTGGTACCGTGATAAGTCAAGGGCTATGGTGGGGGCAGGGCGGCCGAAATACTCGTGCCAACATGCTAACTCCTGATCGACTAGCAGATATGGGTGGCGGAGCTGTATTTTTCTCTACCGTTGTGGAAGTAAAGCGTAGTGAGAACAAATAGATTGCTAGAAAAAACATTTTGAGAGATACTGTTAAGTACTCTGGAATTGGTTATATTTGATGATGATCGAGGGGCTCCTGAGTGAGCCTCTTTACTTCAATTGATAGGACAAGCATGGCTGGAGCCGGACTTTTAGGTTAAGCATGCATGGGGTAAGTGGGGGGAGAAAAGATATATGAAATGGTGGCAGTCATATCCAAAGGAGGTAAGAATACTCCTTATCGCCAGCCTGATCAATTCGGCCGGAAATGCTCTATTGTGGCCTTTGGTTACAATGTTTGTGTTCAAAATTCTAGGCAGAACCGTGACAGACGCAGGACTGGTTATATTAGTCATGTCGATTGGAGGCATCATAGGTCAAGTTCTTGGCGGGGCCTTGTATCATCGGGTTGGGGTAAAACGCTTGATTGTTGGCGGTCTTGGCTTGAACGCATTATTTTTGCTGAGTTTGCCCTTTGGAAGCGGTAATTGGAGCCTTTATATGTGTTTAATGGCGATGATAGGGTTTTTTAATGCGATTTCAATGCCGGCGATGCAGGCTTTTATTGGCTTTCGTTTTCCTGAACGCAGAGGAGAATTATTTAATGCTATTTATGTTGCAAACAACATTGGGGTGGCGTTAGGTACATCGCTCAGTGGATTTTTGGTACAAATTTCTTACAACATGACATTTATATTAAATGGATTAACTTCAGGGTGTTTTGCGGTCTTTTTCTGGTTTTATTTGAACAAAGTTCAAATAAAACCAGGTGAATTACATGTCGAAAAGAAGAAAAGTACACAGACTGAAAGCCCATGGACACTACTGACTAAATATCAGGTGTATTTATTTATGGGTATAGGTTCTTTGTTCTTATGGCTGGGAAATTGTGTATGGAACAACGGAGTTGCTCCCTATACCATCTCCAGAGGGATGCCGGAATGGTATTATAGTGTTCTGTGGACTTTAAACGGTGTACTGATCTTTGTAGGGCAGCCGTTCATTTCTTGGATCAGAAGGACATTTGCTGGCTCGGCACAATCACAAATGACAGCAAGTGCAATTTTTTATATGATGGGATATATTACAATATTGGTCTACCCTACTTACCCTAGCATGGTGCTGGCAATGGTGCTGGCAACCTTTGGGGAAATGCTCATATCACCTGCGATCCCTGAGTTTATATCAGAGCATACCGGTAAATCAGCCCCTTTCTATATCGGCGTAGTTGGCGGTATGGGAGCGGCGGGAAGAGTCGTTGGGCCTTACACGATGGGAATGTTATTTGATTGGAACGGACTTGTTCCGGTTGTATGGCTTTCCGTAATTATCGCAACATTTTCAATTATTTCGTTCAGTTTACATGCATACATGAACCGAGAACGAGAACAGAAGGCATACATCACTATGTAGCAAATAGGACGGGATGCTTTTTGTGGCAAATGGGAAAGGAAGAATGAGGTTATGACAGATATTGATAAGGCAAATTCCGTTTGGGTCAGACTTTCAGAGATACGTGATGCTGCATCTTTAATGGAGCTGGACTCGCTGGTATGGGATAAGCAATCTACTCCCAGTGGTGAAATCCAGTGGAGCTCCAAGGAGCATTACTTACAGAGATGCCCTCCAGGCAGCCAAATCGTAGCAGGCATTGGAGAGGATATCTGCGGGTATATGGGATTTAGCTCACCCACGCCTTTACAGAGCAACAATCATGTCTATGATATAAATATTGCGATTCATCCTGATTACCAGAGACGAGGCATTGGTCGTAAGCTGATGGATGAGATGAAAGTGATAGCTGAGAAATCAGGCGTTCGGAAGCTGTCTTTACGTGTGTTAGCTTCAAATCCAAACGCGATCTCCTTTTATAAGAGCTGTGGTTTTATTGAACAAGGGCGGCTCGTAGAGGAATTTTACTTAGATGGGCGTTTTATAGACGATATTTTGATGTGGTGCCCTGTGCCTGCTTTGGTAAGGAACTAACGGGAGCACTAACAGGAACAGCGAGTGGCAAATGTTCGGCTTCTATTTTTTATGGTAAGAAAATCCTGAGGCATTGAACTATTGTCCATATATCGGTATATTTAGAAGAAGAAAAATCGGAGAACATAAACAGATATTTAATGAATGGAAAGGTTGATACTCGTGGAGAACAACTGCACCCCTCCAAACTTTATAAAAAATATTATTTCAGAAGATCTTAAAAACGGCAAAGTAGACACTGTTGTCACACGTTTTCCGCCAGAGCCTAACGGATATTTGCATATCGGTCATGCCAAGGCGATTTGGATTAACTTCACGCTGGCTGATGAGTTCAATGGCCGTACACATTTGCGGTTTGATGATACTAATCCGGTAAAAGAAGATACAGAATACGTAAATTCCATTAAGGAAGACGTAAAGTGGCTTGGTTTTGATTGGGAAGGCTTGTTTTTTGCTTCCGATTATTTTGAAGAAATGTACAATCGTGCGGTTATTTTGATTAAAAAAGGTAAAGCTTATGTCGACGATCTCAGCGCGGATCAAATTCGTGAATATCGTGGTACGCTGACTGAGCCCGGACAAAATAGTCCATACCGCGATCGCTCGGTAGAAGAGAACCTTGATTTGTTCACTCGGATGCGTAACGGGGAATTCAAGGACGGAGAAAAAGTGCTGCGCGCAAAAATTGATATGGCATCTCCTAACATAAATCTTCGTGATCCGGTTATTTACCGTATCGTACATGCCTCCCATCATAATACGGGCGACAAATGGTGTATTTATCCGATGTATACGTTCGCTCATCCGCTGGAAGATGCGATTGAAGGTATCACGCATTCCTTATGCTCGACGGAGTTCGAGGATCAACGTCCGTTCTACGATTGGACAATTGCGGAGACTGAAATGCCAAACGTGCCTCATCAATATGAATTTGGCCGCTTGAATCTGGAGCAAACAGTAACGAGTAAGCGGAAGCTGAAAATGCTGGTCGACGAGGGTCATGTAGATGGATGGGACGATCCGCGTATGCCAACGATTTCGGGACTGCGTCGTCGCGGCTATACTCCTGAAGCGATTAAAGCATTTATTTTTGAGACCGGGATCTCCAAAGCTTTTGGTGCTGTCGATCTGAAAATGCTGGAGCATTTCATTCGTGAGGATTTGAAGCTGAAGGCTCCGCGTACGATGGCGGTTGTTGATCCTCTGAAGGTAGTAATTACTAACTATCCGGAAGGACAAACTGAGCTGCTTGAAGCTGAGAACAACAGTGAAAATCCGGAAATGGGCAATCGTCAAATTCCGTTCTCGCGTGAAATTTACATTGAACGCGAGGATTTCATGGAGAATCCACCGAGCAAATATTTCCGTTTGTTCCCTGGCAACGAGGTTCGTCTGAAGCATGCTTATTTCATTAAGTGCAACGATGTGATTAAGGATGCAGAGGGGAACGTTGTTGAAATCCATTGTACTTATGATCCTGAAACAAAAAGCGGCAGCGGATTTACAGGCCGTAAGGTAAAGGGTACTATTCACTGGGTAGATGCCGGTCAGGCTGTTCCCGCCGAATTCCGTCTTTATGAACCGCTTATTCTGGATGAAGAAGTGGAAGAAGGCCAAGAAGAGAAGCACTTCCTTGATAAGGTGAACCCGAACTCTCTGATCATCAAGCATGGCTTTGTAGAACCGGGAATGAAGGATGCGAAGCCACAGGATAAATTCCAATTTTTCCGTCATGGCTACTTCAATGTCGATTCTAAATATTCGACTCCAGGGCATCCTGTGTTTAACTTGGTTGTATCCTTGAAGAGCTCGTTCCAGTTACCTAAATAATACGTCGATTGCGTAAATGTAAAGGGCAAGGGGCTGTCCCAAAAGTAGGGTGCAAGGAAGATGATCCCTGCGCCGCTTGATCCTGCCACACATTCTATGACCGTATCTCATGTGTAATAGTGCATGATGCGGAATTCCTGAAATTCCTGCAATTGTGCAGGCTTTGATCATGTAAAGCCTCTAAATGCCCTAAATTACTGCAAATGTGCAGGCATTCTCTAAGGATTCTCTTCAAACTAGTCTATTCTGAACCATATTCCTGCATTTTTGCAGGCTTTTGTTCATCCTTTCATGGCTACTTTAAAAAAACTGTATTTTT
>NZ_FNBG01000012.1 GCF_900102215.1 Fontibacillus panacisegetis | reverse complement strand
AAAGCCGCTTACGCCATACGATGCCAAACTATAGAGCGAAGCTTCGCGGATGCCAAAGTGCTCCACGGGCTTCGCTATTGCCGGTTTCGGGGCAGAGAAAATGTACAGATTCAAGCGTTGCTAACCGCAACTGCACAGAACATTAAGAAGATAGCCCTCCACCTTTCCAGAAGGACTATCTCGAATATGCACAAGATTTCGTATAGTATTTTACATCTTCATTTTCATTTTTCTTTCGATACTAAGTTTAAAAGTAGGGGTATCTCAACAGCCTGAAATGTGCAGCCTTTTTTCTAATAATCCTCTTCAAACTATCTATACCGGGAAAAATCCCTGCACTTTTGCACGTTTTTGCTCATTGCCTATATCCCTGGTTTAAAAAACTGTACATTTGCAGGCTTTTCCCGATATCACCAGGTTTAGATTAGGTATGTATGAAGTTAACATACATTAGAACGCTAAATCCGCTCAATGAACTTATACTTTTATAAAAAAATGCACCACTTATAGCTTTCATTGGCTTGCACAGGGGATTCTTCCAATGTCCACTATAAGGGAGCCTGTGTAAAATCTATTATTTGATCAATATGCCGCCAAAAGGGATCACCTCGCGCAGGAAGCGTTTGACAATACCGTCCTCCGACTGCAGATTCTTCTCCAGTTCTCCGCTCCCGTAGCCGCCCGATTGAACCAGCACCGAGCCACGTCCGGTCATCTTCCATTGGTAGCGCATATGCTGGCTCGCCAGATGATTGCCGTAAACGGAAAGCTCCAGCTTGGCATTCTCGGGATAAGCAAGAACCCTGCCGGCTTCCACATAAAGCGGCTCCTCAGGATGCAGTGGCAACTCAACCACCTGACCCTGGGTCAAAATGCCAATAATTCCACGACCGGAAAATTTTACTTTTACCGCATCTCTGGTAATCATCATATTTTTCATGCTAAGTACACGAGTGTCCATCCGAATGCCTTCGGTATAAAAAAAGAGGTTCCGAAAATCATATAACAAATCGCTGCCCTCGGTAAGCTCGATGACCTTTAGCCCGATCGAAGGAGGAAAAGCGGTAACCAACTGACAAGGTCCGGTGAATTCAGAACAGATCAGCTTACGTTTCCGGTAGATCCCCTTCATATTCATAAGCTTATCGCTCCGACTTTGAACGGGGCCACGGTAAGCGATGACCTGTCCGGGGTGCAGCAATTGCAGCTTCTCGGCATCGCACAAGTCAAAGATTACCGTATGTCCGCCTTGTCCCAGCGGTTCGTTGTTCTCATGTATGTCCATCTCGAACTCCCCCTCTCTATAGCAAAAGTCAACGGCGGAGCACCAAACGAACGATCCTCAGTATAATAAAATAGCCGATGAACAGCGCAAGACCGGTAAGCAGCAACAACCGGGTTCTCTGAGTATTGGCGTCGCGGATTTGCTGTGCCTCCGATAAGGACGATACAGTAGCGGCCAACTCCCTATTGCGCTCCATCAATTCCTCGTTCTGTTGACGGAAGCTCTCCAGCTCTCCTTGTGTCTCTTCCAGCTTGTCCAACGTGGCATCATAATTTTCCTTTAATTCATTGACTTCGGAGGGAAGCTGAGACAGTTCCTTAACACCGTTAACGAGATCGTTCCAATAACCTGCTTGGGCAGGCTTTGCACTGCCAAACAGCAGTCCGCCGCCGAGCAGGACAAGAATAAGCAAAGACAAGCCCCGATTCCGGTATTGTTTCACGATTATCCCACCTCCGTATCTAACATTACCATTTATTACGTATTTCGGGGATGAAAAGTTTCCACAGGGCATGACGAGAAAAAGGCTGCGATTGTCGCAAGTTTGCATACCCATCCTAATCTTGCACATTTAAAATTCCACTTCTACGAACAGCATCAATAGCTTGCTTCAGAACCTCTTCATCCTGAACTAATGCCATTCTCACATAACCTTCACCTGAAGGACCAAAAGCGCTGCCTGGTGTGACTATGACCCCTGCTCTTTTTACCATGTCCATAGCGAAGTCCTCTGATTTCTTGTAATGAGGCGGGATCATTGCCCAGACGAACATTGTGGCTTCCGGCTTTTCTATCTTCCAACCCAATGCGTTCAAACCGTCGCAAAGCACATTTCTTCGATGCTCATACGCCTTTCTCGTTGTCTCTACAACATGCTGATCCCCGGTAATTGCCGCAATCGCTGCTTGTTGTATCGGCACAAACATACCATAGTCCATGTTGGATTTTAGAACTTTCAACCGTGACACAACCTCTTCATTCCCTACACAAAAACCGATTCTGGCACCAGCCAATCCGTATGTTTTAGACAAGGAATTAAATTCAACCCCTACCTCCCTCGCACCAGGGAACGATAAGAAGCTGCCGCCTCTTTTTCCGTCAAACACTAATTCGCTATAGGCATTGTCATGCAGCACGATAATATCGTATTTCCTTGCAAAAGCAATCAAATCAATATAGAAACTATCCGATGCCATTGCGGTGGTAGGGTTATTCGGATAGGACACAATCATAAGCTTGGCCTGCTTGGCTACATTGTCGGGAATATCCTGCAAATCGATGACATAGCCGTTTTCTTTTTTTTGCGGCAGATAATGCAGCTTCGCGCCCGCAATCAAAGGTCCATCGGCAAACACAGGATAGCATGGGTCAGGCACTAGCACTACATCACCCTCATCCACAATGGACAATGAAATATGTGCAAGTCCTTCCTGTGAACCTAACAGCGAGCATATCTCCGTCTTGGGGTCCAGCTCAACCTCATATCTCTCTTTATACCAATAGCTCACCGCCTCAAGTAATTCATTTTGATCATTGATCGCATAAACATAATTTTTTTCATCGGCTGCGGCTGTGCATAAGGCTTCTATAATATGTTTTGCAGGCGGAATATTCGGCGTACCTACACTGAGGTCAATTACCGGCTCTCCATTTTCCAGTCTGATCCGTTTTATATCTAACAATTTGGTGAAGATGCCTTCACCAAATCGATCCATTCTTTTCGCAAACTGCATCTTTTTTGCTCCTTTTATCCTTTAAATCTAAGAACCCTTTTATATTGTATCAATGCTTGTGCCAGGGTTCTATCAGATTTTAGAGTTTATATGTATTCCAGCATCATGCCCTGCAGTGTCTCTTTAGTCATATCAGCATATACGCTTAATTCGTCATAACGGGATAATCGAAAATAAAAGCTTGCCAGAAAATTTTTGACATTTGAAATGATCAAATACTCCTCATTCCATATTCTGCTCTTATCCCAACTATTAAACTCCCTCAACCATGCCTCAATTTGATCCAGTGCGAAGGATTCATTTCTCAGAATAGTAACAGCAGCAGAGGTTAATCTCTCATCTTCCAAATTGAAGTACACTACATTTTTCCTGCAAATGATGGTTCTGATTGCTTCCAACAGCTCAAATTTATCATCCGCTGATAAAAGGGCGCTACTTCCTAATTCATCGATCACATCAGCTATATGAGCCATAGAATGAGCCCATCCTTTATCCATCACGTAGCCTCTATAATCTTTTTCTTCATGAATATATTGAATGACTCTATCCTTCACTCTCACGATGTCTTGAGATCCTAAAAAGGGAGTCCGCTGATTCTCTTAAATGTTACTGTAACCTTTGAGATTATTGATGAAAATATTCTCCAGCGATAGTCTGTATTCCTTTTAATAGTACTAGAAAAACAATTACCAATATTAGTGTTTAACCCTATTATTTTCATTGACAGGTTAGATTAGCGCAAATATAATACACTAAACACAGTTAAATAGTAAGAATTAAAAATTGCATTTATCCTCTTATACACCTACATTCTTCCAAAAAAAAGGAGAGATACATCCATGGCAAGTATTCAAACGTTCAAAGCAACCGCCCAATTACAAGAAGGGGTAAAAGTCCTTACCAAGGCAAGACAATTTGAGCTGGTCATCGACGAACCCAAAACTCTCGGCGGTACTGACACAGGAATGAACCCCGTAGAAGCTCTGCTTGCCTCCCTTGGCGCATGCCAATCCATTGTGGCTCGGGTCTATGCACCTAAATTTGACGTTGTGCTGGAGGATTTTCGAGTGGATGTTGAAGGCGAAATTGATCTCGACGGCTTTTTCAACCGTTCTGAAGTACGTCCCGGTTATTCCGATATTCGTTATACGTTCTATATTAAAACCAATTCCCCTGAGGAGAAGGTAAAAGAGTTCGTACAATTTCTGGAGAGCAAATGCCCGGTGGGAGATACACTTGCTAATCCGGTAAATCTAAAGCTGGATCGGATCGTTATTGAAGAATAGTTCATAGCATGTAAAAAGAGGACTGCAACGTTGCGAGGAAGCACGTTGTCAGTCCTTTATTTATCGACGAATACATTCTCTGGCACATTAATCTGATTCCGTCCTTACTTACATTAAAAAATGATAATAGTGTGGAGAAACTTTTAATAAATTGTGAAACCATTCACAATAGATGTCGTTTAATGATATACTTTTTGCAGAATTACAGGATGACGAGCTACCGGGGGACGCAACCGAGAAAGATTGAAGGTCTGGAGACATATGCGGGGCCCGCACTCCTTTACTTTCGGTCTTCTCGGTTGCTCCCTTTTTTCGGTTTATTCGTTCATCAAATAAAAAGAAAAAGTGGAGGTTTACCATGAAAAAGAAAGTATCGGCAGTTCTTGTTCTCGTTCTATCAGTCATGCTTGTTATCGCAGGCTGCGGTACTGGGAACAACAATGGTGGCAACAGCAATGTTGCCAAAGACACGGACAAGCAGCAAAATGAAACTGAAGCAACCTCAGGAGCGTCTCAAGCCAGCTACACCCCGATTGATCAATTGAAGGATAAATATGATGTCATTATCATCGGTGCAGGTGGTGCCGGAATGACTGCTGCACTTGAAGCAAAAGCAAACGGGATGAATCCGGTTATTTTTGAAAAAATGCCGGTAGCAGGCGGAAATACATTAAAAGCGTCGTCAGGGATGAATGCTTCTCAAACGAAATTTCAAAAAGAGCAAGGCATAGATGACAGCAATGATTCATTTTATGATGAGACATTAAAAGGCGGTAAAGGTACAAACGATACTGAGATGCTTCGTTTCTTCGTAGACAATTCCGCAGATGCGATTGATTGGCTGGATTCCATTGGCATTACATTGAACAATCTCACCATAACAGGCGGAATGAGCGAAAAACGCACACACCGTCCTGAGGACGGATCAGCAGTAGGGCAATTCCTTGTAAACGGATTGCTGAAAAATGTACAAGAACAAGGCATTCCGCTTTTTGTAAATGCTAAAGTGACAAAAATTAATGAAACCGACGGTAAAGTTAACGGTGTTACCATTATCTTCAACGGGACCGATGAGAAGAACATTACATCTGACGCAGTAGTCGTCACAACGGGCGGCTTTGGCTCCAATATGGAGCTCATTACAGAAGTTAGACCTGACTTGGAAGGCTACGTAACTACTAACCAAGAAGGTAGTACAGGTGATGGGATCAAAATGATTGAAGCACTTGGCGGTACTACAGTGGATATGGACCAGATCCAAATCCATCCAACAGTACAACAAGAAAAATCGTATCTGATCGGAGAAGCGGTTCGCGGTGAAGGAGCCATTCTCATTTCCAAAGAGGGTAAAAGATTCACTAATGAGCTGAATACTCGTGACAAGGTTACTGCTGCAATCAATGCACTTCCTGAAAAATATGCTACTCTAGTATTTGACTCCGGCGTTAAAAGTCGTGTAAAAGCGATTGAACAATATGATAAAATGGGCTTTGTTATTTCGGCAGATACCATTGAGGCTTTAGCTGAAAAACTAGAGGTCCCCGCAGATAATCTTAAAGCGACAATGGATACCTGGAACAGCAGCGTGAGCAAAAAAGAAGATGCTGAATTTGGAAGAATGACCGGGATGGACAACGACTTGTCCGGCGCACCATATTACGCGATCAAAATCGCCCCAGGGATTCACTACACCATGGGCGGCGTGAAAATCAACACGAACACAGAAGTATTAAATAAAAATGGAGAACCGATCACAGGTCTTTTTGCAGCAGGTGAGGTTACAGGCGGTCTTCACGGGCAAAACCGGATCGGCGGCAACTCTGTTGCCGAAATCATTATCTTCGGCCGCCAGGCGGGAATTAAATCCGCAGAATTCATTAAAGCGGCAAAATAATTTTTCATGTATATAAACAAGGGGCTGTCCCAAAAGTAGGGTTAGTGTCAAAACTAGAAATAGCGGTGCAAGGAAGATGATCCCTGCACCGCTTGATCCTGCCACGCATTCTATGACTGTACCTCATGTGTAATATTGTCATGATGCGGAATTCCTGAAATTCCTGCAAATATACAGGCTTTGTTTATGTAAAGCCTCTAATCGGCCTAAATTGCTGCAAATGTGCAGGCTTTCTCTAAGGATTCTCTTCAAACTAGTCTATTCTGAACCATATTCCTGCATTTTTGCAGGCTTTTGTTTCTTCTTTTCTTGGTTCTTTTAAAAAACTGTATTTTTGCATCCTTTTCCTGATATCTTGCCTTTACACTGCTAAACAAGAAGCGTCCCTCAAAGTTATCTTAGATAACTTTTGGGACAGCCCCTTGTTGTTTATCTCTGCTCCTACCCTGACTCACCGCAGCGTAGAGAAAATAAACGGAACGAGACTTCATCCAATTGATCCTTAATCAAAATAGCCCCCGAATATGCAGAAGAGTTACTTCTCACTTTAATTTATTTAGCGCGTTCCATACTTTATATTTTTAATGCACAGACTGCACCATCTTAAGCATCTCTGATTCTGTAATCGCATGATCTATTTCCAAGGAATACGAAAAACGATTGAATTGCCAAGTGGCAAGATTGTATAATCCATTGTTGCCTTTGATGGTCACATTATAGGAGCCTGCATGAACATTCTTTACATCATTGAACACGTTATAGTTGCCGCTCACGTCTTCATCACCTTTAGTCATTCTAAAAACGACTACCTTGTTTTCCCCCGAATAGATTGTTTCAGCCATATTTCCCCAATATGAGAAGTACGTTGTTTTATCTACCTTAAACGGAATATTTTCGACTTCCTTTACACGGTATCCAACATTCGAGGATAGCTCTTTAACAGAAAGATGCTCACGAACATCATGTGTAGCCAATTGAGGCGATTCGGTGTCTAGGTCTAATTTATTGATCATGGTAAAGACGATCGCAAATAAAAATACGAAACAAGCTGCCACGTATAGGTTCCTTTTATCAAAATTTAAAAATTTCCATTTATCCTGCTTCTCGTCAAAATCCATATCCATTATTTTTCTCATAATTCTATCGTGCATCTGAGGAGTAACTTGGACCCTGCTCATAATCTCATGATATTTATTCCTCAAAATGGTATTCCTCCTTGAGAATCACCTTCAATTTTTCCCTGCCCCTATGCAGAAAGGAACGAACAGTAGCTTCTTTTCTTGCCACAATATTAGCTATTTGCGCCGTTGAATAACCCTCCTGATAAAATAAATGCAACACCTCACTGTATTTTGAAGGCAAGCTTTTTACCGCCTCCCATACAAAATACAAATCGTGCTCTTCAACCGCTACTAACCCTTCATCGAGCTCCATAGTTCCGCGTTTTTTGTTATACGTAATTTTATTTTTACTAATGTTAATCGCAACCCGTAAAAGCCAGGCTTTCTCATGTACGGAATTTTCAAATTTTGGAGCAGCCTTAATATATTGAATCAAAGTGTCCTGCAAAACATCCTCGGCGTCCGTGATGCTGTGCAAATATGAATAAGCCATTCGTAAAATGGAATTGCCGTACTCCTCCAGCAGCCATTCCACCTTATGGTTAATGCTCTGTTTTCTCTCCGCAGCATTAAGGTAACTGATATTTCCGGCTTCATGCTGCTTTTCTTTCGTGGCAAATTGAAATAGCAAGCTCCTTAAATACATAACAGCCTGAATAATTTTATACATCAAATGATTGATCCCTTGCTCAACTATAGCCAAGCCAGTACCCCCTAACTTCAATGACAACTAATAACTCATTCTACGACGATCTTGTATATCATAGTTTGTTCAGGATGAGCATTGGCGTCCCATGACTGTGCATAAGAAAACTTCAATATATATGTGCCCTTCTTGTCCACTTTAAAGGTCCAGGTTTTTTGCGATGGAGCGCCCTCCAGCCCATCGTCAGCTTTCTTCTCTTGATTGTGTTCATCAATCAGCTTGATATCTTTACTGCTAGTGACGTAGTTCCATGAATAACCGGTGCTTGAATTTTCCTCTAATGTGATATTGAATTTTTGATCTTTTTTTATTGCATTGGCCCCATCAGCTTTTAATGTAACGATCTCTTTGGCTTTTGATTTAGTAGTCTCATCCGTCACCTTGATGGTGCAGGTTACAGTTTCCACAGCTGGCACATCTTTCTCCCATGGCCGGGCATAGGAAAACTTCAATGTATATGTGCCCTTCTTGTCCGCTTTAAAGGTCCAGGTTTTTTGCGATGGAGCGCCCATCATTGGAGGATCAGTCTGTGATGGCGCTTCACTGTTTTCAGCAATGAGCTGGATCGCATCACTATCGGATTTGTAGCTCCATGAATAGCCCGTAGACGTATTTTCCTCCAGAGTAATTTTAAAGGATTCACCTGCTGTTACTTCCTTTACATTTTCATCTATTGCAGCAGAACTACTATTTTGTTTAGCACCCTTCATCACTTGATGCTTCACTACTCCATTTTTTTCTGACGAAGCGTTGGCTCCATCTGCAAAAGATGTGCTCATACCGGCAACACCGCCCACCGTTAGGCATCCAGCCAGAGAAGCAGCGATCACCATAGATTTTGTAATTTTCATAAGTATTACCTCCACGAAAGTAAGATTGTAATTTGGAAATAGCATCACGAGAAGGTTATCTCCCCGTTTGTTTTCCAGCTATCCTATATACAAATCAAAAGACCAAATTGTTGCAAACCACATTTTTTTCTATTTTACTGGTTTAAGCCATCATCATAAAAAGAAAAAGAGAGGCTTCCGCTTCTCTTGTCTATCGAAATAATTGTACTTTCTTAAAAATTACTCATCGTTTATTATGAATACAAGATATGTACATTTATGAAATTGCTGTAATTCTAGATGACTCTATCAATTCATCCTAAGGAGCTTATTAATGATTGGGGAGCTTCTTACAGATTTAAATTTTATACGTTAATTGACGATGAGGAACACACTAAAGAACTTATAGTAAAAATAGAACAGGTATTAAGAGATTATGCTACATATGTAGACAATTACGATCTCCTTCCCATTGAAATAGACTGGGAGAACTATGAAGATGGATACTAACCTATAAAGAAGAAAATGTCTATACTTTTGCAAACAGCGTGACTTATTGTCAAGAAACAAAGCAATATCATATTAAAGATTTTGAAGACCTTCTGACCCTGCTTGGATATAAGGTATCAGAGTCTGCCGATTACGTAGCACCTATATATTGGAAAGTGGACTCCGACACTTACACAGTCAGTAAAGCGGGAGATTGGTACCTTCAAAAAAATGGGGGTAGTAATTTGTTGAAATACAAGGCACAAAAGTGTGGAGGAATCTCCCAATCCGACTTTGAAATGATCAGCAACAATAAACTTGGGGCGAAGAGTGTAAAAAGCTTTGAATTTATCGTTTAACTTGAGCATATATGCTGTGATAACCATTTTTTCAAAGCATCTAATTGCTGTTCGGTATGAAAATAATGCTCACTACCTTGCAGCACAGTTAGATTTGCGTTAAACCTGCTAACAAAATGATCTATGACATCTCGTCTAGTCAGATCATCTTCCGAGCCGTACAGTATCTCAGTAGGGATATTCCATGTATGAACGGGATGGTTTTTCACATAGCAGTAATAATCCCAATCCAGAGTTTCTCCCATCGGTGTTGATATCTTCCCGTGCTTCTCAAGCATTTCTTCATTCACATCAAACCATGTCATCATATCCTGTATCAAATGTTCCATATCAAGAATAGGGGATTGAAACAAGCAGTGATGAATAGGAGAATTCTGGTACGCAAGCAAACTAAAATACGCCCCTAAACTAACTGCATATAAGTTGATATATTCCCAGTGTTGTTGTACATATTCTCCAATGATCCGCAAATCATGAACACCGTTCCAGACTTCACATGTATAATCTGTGTCCTTACGTTCCCCATGCTCAGGGAGATCAAAGCTCAGCACTTGAAAATTACTTTTTGCTGCTATTTCCGCAAATTCTTGAGCAGCCTCCTTAGAGGACATTTTCCCGTGGACATAAATATATATCCTGTTCGATGCTTCTCCCCATAAAATAGCCGAGATACCCTTAATTACTAAATTTTGTTTCATCATCCTATCCTCCGTAGATAACTGATGCACGAAATGCTCTGTTATCGAATCAATAACTCCATTAGCAATATCAATAATTATAGATTAGTATGTAAAAGTGTTTTAAAGCAAGCCCGCGCAAACATTTTTTGACGCTTTTGCCAAATAAGATTTTAGGCCTTTCCACAGCTTTTTGCTGACATAATAAAACAATACTGCGAACGGAATCGCTACAGGAAATGCCAGAAGATCAGGTACGGACCAATCCCCGATGATAAATGCAACAAAGGACATTTCAATAGTAGATTCTATTCTACAGTACATATAAAATAAATAGTGTCCGTTTATTAAAAAGGGCATTGGCAATCAAGCATATGTATATCAAAAGGACTATTCTGTTTACAAGGAGGTGCTTACATATGCACGCATGGGAACAAATACAGATAACTGTAGATTATATTGAGGAACATCTATCAGAGGAAATTAGAATCGATGAGCTTGCCAAGCTTGCTTCTCTGTCCCAGTTTTATTATCAAAGGCTGTTCAGAAGATTGGTAAAAAGACCAGTAAACGATTATATTAAACTACGCCGTCTCGCAAAAGCATCAGAGGTTTTACAGGATAAGAGTACTCGAATTCTGGACATAGCCCTGGAAGTCGGATTTTCCAGTCATGAAACCTTTACAAGAGCATTCAAAGAGGCCTTTGGTGTAACTCCGGAAGAATATCGTGCCCATCCTGTTCGCCTGAATCAATTTGTGAAACCGCGGCTGCTACTGAACTACACACTTGTTGATGAAAATGTCCCTTTGATTGCCGATGACATCGTACTGGAAATTACACGACGCAAGCTTTCCTCCCCCCAATATTTCATCGGGTTGACCACAGAAGAGCCGATTGACCAAATGCCTGGAGGTGGTGCGACCGGTGTGGACACGCTTGGAAAGCTATGGGATGATTTTCATGAAAACAAGGCAGCCATTCAGAACCTGAAGCATGATGGCGACGAGCTTGGCGTTGCTTATTCTGGAACAAAGGACGGGTACTATCGCTATTTTGCCGGTGCTGAAGCTGAGTCCATTGATGGGATTACAGACTATTCAACATGGAAATTATCCGAAGGCGAATATATCGTCTGCTCTTTTGAAGCAGAGGACTTTGAGCATCTTGTAATGGATACGCTATACAAGGCTCAAAAGTATGTGTTTGATACCTGGCTTCCTAATCACGGGTTGATTAGCATGCCCTTTGCGGTAGAGCGCTACGCAAGCCACAGTCCGGAAGCAACCAGCATGGAGATATGGGTGATGCCTGTAAGCAAACAATAAACGTTTGAGGCGTGAAACTATCTGTTCTAGAATTCCCCTGTTTGATTTAGGGTGCGTTGTTATAGTGAAGAACAGCATGACAAAAAGACGCTCAATCGTTCGTTTAGCCGAGCGTCTTTATCGTTTATGTATTCAATCCATAAACCTCCATCTTGGGAGTGCTAACCAAAAGTCAAAACACTTCTATCTATTGTTGTCACCGAACATGTTTTTCCACCACTTACACAATCCCATCTAAATGATGTGCAGTAAGATGATTACTCCGATATCCCTGATATCTCTTCGCCTGTGCGTTCCACATCGCTGCATATTTCCCGCCACTCTTCACCAAATCCTCGTGGGTACCTCTTTCAATAATTGAACCTTGTTCCATCATTAATATGTAATCTGATCTTTTTGTTGTAGACAACCTATGAGAAATAAAAATTAACGTCCGATCCTCTGCAGCCTCAAACATCGATTGATTCAGCTTATACTCAGCTATTGGATCTAATGCACTTGAAGGCTCATCCAGAATTATCATGTTGGTACTACGATAGAAAGTTCTGGCAATGGCAAGCTTTTGACTTTCTCCACCCGAAAGATTAACTCCTTCCTCATCAAACTCCATGGTCAGCTGCGTATCCAGACCATGCTGCAATGAATTCAATTTCAGAGCAAATTCACTTTTAGTTAGGGCGTCAGTAATCTTGTCATCATCTACATCCTCTTCACCAAGAAGAACATTTTCTTTTATAGTCGAGGCATATACCTTATAATCCTGAAAAACTGCGCCTATTCGTTGCCTGTATTCTTCAACATCATAATCTTTTATATTAATACCGTCTAAATAGATTTCACCCTCTGTTGGATCATACAATCGCATAATCAGTTTTATAAGTGTTGTCTTCCCTGCACCATTGTAGCCTACCAAGGCAAGCTTCGTTAAAGGTTCAATTACAATGCTAATGTTATTGATGATGTTGCCATCTTGATCATTGTATGAAAAAGAAACATTTCTAAGCTCTAATTTCTTTGGTGTTGAAGGAACCTTGAGATTTTTTTCACTTGTAATCTTGGTTTCATAGGACAAGAACATTCTGATTTTCTCTATATACAAGCTATTTTCTCCCAGCATAGGCAGCGCCTCTGATACAGTAACCAGTGTATTTTTAAAATCCCTTGATGTATTAAACAAAACTACTACACTACTATAGGACAAAGCTTTAGCTACGATCGCCTGAAACAACAAATAGGATATAAACAGAACATCAATTACAAAATTGTTAGCAAGATATTCCTTCAAAAATCCTAATAACCAGCGTTTCTTCACAAATTGTTGTTCAATAGCATATAGCTCGTCATTGCACTTGTCAAAATCTTCCTGCAATCCAACGCTTTAAATTTGTCAAATCAAAGCAAAAAAACAAGAACCCCCTGAATTATCGGAGGTTCCCTTTTGCTGATTCAATTCACCATTCACAATTTATCACGTCGGCACGTCAATTCTCATGCAGATATTGCCTGAACCATGCATTCACCTGCTCGAAGCTGTCCACTCGCAAGGAAGGTTTTCCGCTTTTCAGCAAGGAATGGTTAGAGCCGGGATAACGGATGAGCTTGGTCGTCTTTCCGTATCGCTTCAAGACAGAATATAGCTCCTCGGCTTGGGAAATAGGCGTCCGATAATCATCCTCGCCGTGCAAAATAAGCAAAGGTGTCTCCATTCGATGCGCATGAGCAAGCGGCGATTTAGACCAGAGCATCTCCGCATCATCCTTCAAATTACCACCGATTACATCCTCGGTAAAGGAGATGCCAACATCACTTGTTCCATACAGGGATAGCCAGTTCGAAATACTGCGATGCGTGAAGGCGGCACGAAAACGATCGGTATGAGAGACAAGCCAATTCGTCATAACGCCTCCGTAGCTTCCGCCCCCTACGCCCAATCGCGTCTCATCAACAAAGTCAAATTCGGAGAGCACATAGTCAACAGCCTCAAGCAAGTCCCGTGCATCTCCACCGCCAAAGTCTCCGCGGCATGCCTTGACAAAATCTTGTCCGTACCCCATGCTTCCGCGTGGATTAACCCATACTACAGCATATCCCTGTGCAGCAAGGGTCTGCAATTCATGACTGAACACCCCGGTATACATCGCATGCGGTCCTCCGTGAATCATTAAAACCAGCGGAACCTTCACCTGCTCGCCCTGCGTCAGGTTGAACGGCTTCAGAAGCCAGCCATGGATAGCGGAGGCTTGAAATGCAACTCGCTCTGGCGTAAGGATCTGAAGCCCGGCAAAGAACTCATCATTATGCCTTGTAAGTCTCAATTCCTCTCCCGTCCGAACATCCACCCGGTATAATTCACCCGGCCGCTCCGCTGTCAATGCGGCAACAACGAAATAGCGTCCGTCCGGAGATAGCGTGTATTGATAAATATCCTTCTCTTCTCCTTCGGTTATCCTGTCAAAGCTGCCGGTCTCGTCAATCCGATATACATGCACATTGCCATCCCGAGTGCCCAGTACATATACGCCAAGCTGCGGATTATTGTAATCGTATAGTAGAGATCGGCCGCTCCCTGCTGGCTTCATATCGCCTAACGCCGAATTGCCAAGCTGCACATCCAGCTCCGGAGCTACCAGCTCCGGATTCCCCCCCGCAGCAGACACCGTGTACAGTCTATTATGACTGCTGCTGCCATATACGCGGTCACTGGCAATCAGTGCAAACCGCTGCCCCTCCGGGGAATAGGCAAATTGGGTAATCAGCAGGCTGGACGACGTTATTTTTACTGGCTCGCCCCCGCTGCGCTTAATGGTGTATAAATCAGCAAAGTGAAGTAAATCCGCATCCAGCTCTTGTTCCTTCACCTGCTTCGAGATAAAGGAAATGAACTCGCCATCCGGCGACCAGACAGGAGCTGCAGCGTCCCAATAGCCCCAGGTCAGTCTGGTGATCCGGCCACTTTTCAGCTCCAGCACAAATAAATGGCTATGCAGCCCGTCCCACCAGCCGGAGCCTTCTGCTTTGGGAGTAGTGCGTTCATACACCCGGCCCCGCAAGTCTTTGGATTCCTGCTTTCCGTCAGCTGCCTCTCCTTCATTCCCCTCGACACGGCTTGTAAATGCAATAAAGCTTCCATCCGGCGACCAGACATAGCTGTCCACTCCCCTAGCCAAATCCGTATGCTTCACGTTCACGGTATCCGGTTCGGGCTTTTCCAAGCTGTCCTCCACCGTGGTCGTATATAGCTGCTTAATTCCTTCAGAGGTACGCAAAAATGCGAGCCGTTCCCCGCCAGGCGACCAAGAAGGTGCAGAATCATGCTCCCCGTCCGTTAAACGTCTGTCGTCACCCCCGTCTAGCGAAACTACGCGTATTTGCGTCACATAGTCATTATTTTTCTGATCTATCGTCTGCTTTACATAGGCGACCGCCCCTTGAAATCCTATAGACGGCTGACTGACCCATTGATATTCATACAGATCACGAGGTACTAACGGACGCTTATTAGCCACATTCAACACTCCTGTTCTAACGAAAGCCAAGAAAGCATATTGAATTAATAAGACAAAAGATAGTATATGATTTAAAGCTTGTCAATTTCATTTTTTCTATCGATACATTTAATTAATTTTACACACGATGTCATTGACATTTTATTTCTTGTGTACTAATGTATTGGATAAAAATCTCGCCCCCATATTTTGGGGATATCGGTTTTTCTTTTTTTTAGGATCAAACCCGAGTATACTTACAGGAATTATCTATAAACAGGAGGTGTCGTATGAATGACCACGCACTTAAAAGATTTGAAAGAGCGAATCGGGCAGCAGATCGATGAATCCAAGTCGCTGTACGTTGAAACCAGCCATCAAATTCATGCCCGTCCGGAAATCGGAAACGAAGAGTTCTTCGCCTCGCAGACGCTCAGCGGTATTTTGGAAAACGCAGGCTTTGAGGTAACACGAAATGTAGCGGGACATGAGACTGGATTTGTTGCCCGTAAAGCTTCTTCCAAGCCCGGTCCAAAAATCGGCTATTTGGCTGAATATGACGCCCTTCCCGGACTTGGCCATGCTTGTGGTCATAATCTGATCGGGACGATCAGCACCGCAGCAGCCATTGCTCTTGCCAGCACCCTGGAAGAAACGGGTGGAGAAGTATTCGTTTTCGGCACACCTGCCGAAGAAGGAGGAACCAACGGCAGCGCCAAGGGCAGCTTTGTTAAGCACGGACTGTTCGAGGGTATCGACGCCGCTCTGATGATTCATCCGTCCGGAGACACCGGACTAACATCATCCGGCCTCGCCGTTGACCCGCTGGACTTTCATTTCTATGGCAAAGCTGCTCATGCGGCCGGTGCACCGGAGAAGGGAATCAATGCGCTCGATGCAGTCATCCTGTTGTTCAACGGCATCAGCGCACTGCGACAGCAGCTGCCAAGTCATGTGCGAATTCACGGCATCATCACTCATGGCGGCGATGCTCCGAATATTATCCCTGAATACGCGTCGGCGCGCTTTTACATCCGATCGACAACCTGGGCTGAGACCGAGGAAGTCTCGAACAAGATTCGCCGTATTGCTGAGGGTGCTGCTCTTGCAACGGGAAGCACGGTAAAGATCGAACGCTTCCAGAACGAGGTAAAGGATATTATCATTAACCGAACGCTCGATGAAATCGTCGGTAAAGAGCTGGAGCAGCTGGGAGAAGTGCTCATTCATGAAGAGAGAGGCGGCATAGGGTCAACAGACGCAGGCAATGTCAGCCACGTTGTCCCGACCACTCACGAATACATTAAAATCGGTTCCTCAGATCTTGTGGCGCATACGCCTGAGTTTCGGGAAGCGGCCGCTTCCGCCAGAGGAGACGAAGCATTGATCATAGCTGCCAAGGCGCTGGCCTTTGCCGGCCTGCAGCTGCTTGAAAATCCGGAGCTTCTCGCCAAGGTGAAAGAAGACTTTAGACACACTCACTAGAAATTTGTATAATCACTTGTCTGCCATTACCGCCAGTTATTATTTGCATCTGCAAGGGCTCTTCTCACCAATTATACCTATTATTTCAATGAAAATAATTGGACTTATCTATTACTTTGTAAAGGATGGTTACATATGAAAACAAATTGGAAACTTGGTTTACTGCTGCTGATTCTGGTTCTGGGCACCGTGCTAAGCGGATGCGGAAGCAATAAAACCGCAGAAAGCAGCAATACGAAGAGCAATAATTCAACTGCAAGTGAGACAAATGCCGGCAAGGAAGCAGAAACAACGCCGCAGGAACCGCAAATATTGAACTGGATCATCGTCAGTGAACTGCCAACGGCCGACTCCGTGAAATCCTACGATACCCTAAGCTCTTCTCAAATTGAGATCTTTGCCGAAGGTCTCTATAAAATTGACGGAAACAACAAAACAGTACCTGTTCTGGCTACCGGGGATCCGGTGATCAGCGAGGATGGTCTTACTTATTCCATCAAACTGCGTGACGGCTTGAAATGGCCAAATGGAGATCCGCTTACCGCCAAAGATTTTGTATTTGCCTGGCAACGCTTGTTCAATCCTGCAACTGCCGCCCAAAATGCGAGCACCCATTTCAATATCAAAAATGCCCAGGCGATCAATGAGGGCAAGAAAGCGGCTGAAGAATTGGGCATTGAAGCCGTCAGCGATACCGAACTGAAGATCACGCTGGAGTATCCGGACACCTATTTTACAGCTTCCCTGTCTTCAGTGAACCTGTATCCGCAGAATGAGGCATTTGTGACTGAAAAAGGCGAAGCCTACGGAACGAACAGTGAGAATACACTGGGGAACGGTCCCTTTATATTAAAAGATTGGGACGGCACCGGCCTGAATTGGAGTTTCATCAAAAATGAACAATATTGGGACAAAGACAATATCAAGCTGGATAAAATCAACATTCAGGTTGTGAAGGAAATCGGAACAGGCATCAATTTATACGAGTCCGGGGCTGTTGACGTGGCTTCATTATCCGGGGAATACATTTCCCAATATACTAACAATCCCGAATACTTGTCGGTATTAACCTTGACCGCCTCCAATCTGGAGCTGGGAATCAGTTCTAACAAAGCACTGCAAAATGAAAATTTCCGCAAAGCGATTTCTTTAGTTATCAACAGAGACGAATTGGTGAACAACGTGCTTATTGACGGCTCCAACCCGTTAACCGGCATTGTGCCTAAAGGAATTGCTGTCAATCCGGATACCGGCACCGACTTCTCTGATGAAGCAGGAGCAATTGTCGTTACGGACGTCGAGGAAGGCAAAAGGTTATGGGAATTGGCTAAAAAAGAGCTCGGGACGGATAAAGTCAAGCTGGAGCTGATTACAAGCGATACAGATACAGCTAAAAAAACAAGCCAATATTTGCAAAGTCAGCTGGAAACGAATCTGTCTGGAGTCACTATCGAGCTAAGCAACGTTCCCACTAAAGTCAGATTCGAAAAGATGATGTCCTACAAGTTCGATCTGGCACTAGGCGGATGGACTGGTGATTTCGATCCGGTAAGTTACTTGAATCTGTTCTTCTCTACTTACGAGCATAATCATGCCCGTTACAAGGATGAGACCTATGACGCCCTGATTACGAAGATAAAAACCGAGGATGCAACGGATCCGCAAACCAGATGGAAGGATTTACAAGAGGCACAAAAGTACATTTTGAGCAAAGCCGTTGTTACTCCATTGTACCAGGGGGCCTCCAATTATCTGGTGAAATCCAAGGTGAAGGGAATTGTAACCCATAATCTGGGGACTCCTTTGGAAATCACTCGTGCTTATATCGAACAGAATTCTGCCAAGTAAAAAATCTGGAGATGAATGGGCATTGACCAACTATATTAAATTTATTGCCAAGCGGTTGGCATACATGATTGTTACACTACTGCTGATTAGCCAGATTACTTTCCTGCTGATGAATTTCCTGCCTGGGAGCCCTTACAGCAATGAGGAAAAGCTGACCCCGCAGCAGCTCGAAATTATGAATGAAAAGTACGGGCTAAGCAAACCGTTTGGAGAACGCTACCTCCTTTATATGTCGGGAATTGTACGCGGTGACTTTGGCATATCCCTGCAATTCAGCAACCAGCCGGTAAGCAAGCTGCTGTCAGAACGTATCGGTCCGTCCATGCAACTGGGCATTCAGGCTATGATCTTCGGTACGATTGTCGGAATAGTACTCGGAACGGTGTCCGCATTGCATCAAAACAGTTTTCTCGATGCGCTTGCCTCCTTGTCCGCTATTATTGGGCGTTCGATCCCGAACTTTGTATTTGCGGTTTTGCTCCAGCTCATTTTCGCAATAACTTTGAAGTGGCTGCCCATCGCTCTGTGGAACGATGGGTTCAGCTCTACCATTTTACCCACGCTCGCTTTATCTATCACACCTATGGCCGATGCGGCCCGGTTTATCCGTACCGAAATGATCGAGGTGTTAAACAGCGATTATGTGGAACTGGCCAGAGCAAAGGGACAAAGTGAGAGACGCATCGCTATTGTACATGGTCTGAGGAATGCGTTGATTCCTCTCCTTACCCTTTTGGGGCCGATGACCGTTGGACTTATGACTGGCTCGCTGGTCGTGGAAAATATCTTCGCGATTCCCGGCATAGGCGAACAATTTGTTAAATCCATTCTGACCAATGATTATTCAACGATTATGGGCGTCACCCTGATCTACTCTGCGATGCTGGTTACCGTCATATTGATCGTGGACATTTTATACGGCATTATTGATCCGCGGATCAGGGTAGCAGGAGGCAAATCATGAACACGATCAATATTCCGGATTCTTATTTTGAACCACTAGATAAAGAGATTTATAGAGATATGGAAAAGGCTGATTACCCCTCCCTTACCTTGTATCAGGATTCATGGCGTCGTCTTAAGAAAAACAAAGCTGCTGTCATTTCGCTCTGTATTCTGCTGGCGGTCCTATTGACTGCCTTCTTGTCGATCTGGTATACGCCGCGAGATCCCAATTTGCAAAATTTGCCCCATGCCAACTTGCCGCCGCGTATTCCGTGGGTTCATATGAACGGGTTTAACGGTCTGGCTAAAGTATCCGGCGAATGGGTTGATAAATACACACTAGCCAATGTTCCGGCGAACACCCATTACTATTTCGGTACGGATGCGTTTGGCCGGGATTTACTATCCCGTGTTCTCGCCGGAACACGCCTTTCGCTGCTGATTGCGGTAGTGGCCGCTCTCTTCGACGTATTCATTGGCATCACCTATGGCCTCATTTCCGGCTGGAAAGGGGGAATAACGGACAATATCATGCAGCGCGTGCTTGAGATCATTTCTGGAGTACCTACGCTAGTTATCGTTATTCTGATGCTGCTTGTTTTTAAGCCCGGAATCCCCTCGATCATTATTGCGCTGGCCTTCACCGGCTGGATTTCAATGGCCCGCGTCATTCGCGCACAGACGATGAAGCTTAAGGAGCAGGAATTCATTTTGGCATCAAAGACGCTTGGTGTGCCGTTTATTCGAATTGCCCTGAAGCATATTATCCCGAATCTGAGTGGTATTATCATCATTCAGACGATGTTTAGCATTCCAAGCGCCATATTTTTCGAGGCTTTTCTCAGCTTCATTGGCATCGGAGTCCGTCCCCCGGACGCATCTTTAGGTACACTGCTGAACGAAGGCTACAAAACGTTTCGTTTCCTTCCTCATTTGATGTGGATTCCTGCAGTCGTATTGTGTGTCATTATGATTACGTTCAATTTGCTGGCGGATGGGCTGCGTGACGCTTTTGATCCGAAAATGAAAGATTAGGAGGGGTGAAGGGGCATGAGTGACAACCTATTAGAAATCAACAACCTCAACATCTCATTCACTACCTTTGCCGGAACGGTACAAGCAGTTCGGGGCGTATCCCTCGATTTAAAAAAAGGAGAAACCCTGGCATTGGTCGGCGAATCCGGCTCCGGAAAATCCGTGATTTGTCGGAGTATCATGGGTCTGTTAGCTAAGAATGCCCAAATTGACAGCGGTGAAATCTTGTTTCAAGGCGATAATTTGCTAGCTAAAAGCAATAAAGATATGCGGCATGTCCGCGGGAAAAAAATATCTATGATTTTTCAGAATCCTATGACTTCGCTAAATCCGACCATGACGATTGGCTATCAGGTGTCGGAGGCGCTTCTGCTGCATGAGAAAGTGCGTAAATCTGCCGCTCGAAAAAGAGCGGTAGAACTGCTGGAATTGGTCGGCATCCCCGATGCCGGGCGTCGTTTGAACGATTACCCGCACCAATTTTCGGGCGGTCAGCGGCAGCGTATCGTTACAGCAATCGCTCTTGCCTGCAACCCGGAAATATTGATTGCGGATGAACCGACAACGGCGCTGGACGTTACGATTCAGGCGCAGATTCTCGAGTTATTGAAGGATCTGCAAAGAAAGGTATCCACCTCGATTATTTTTATTACGCATGATCTCGGAGTGGTAGCCAATGTAGCCGATCGAGTCGCTGTCGTTTATGGAGGTAAAATTGTGGAGATTGGTCTGGTAGATGAAATCTTCTATCATCCGCAGCATCCCTACACTTGGGGACTGCTGCGCTCCATGCCAACTACGGACACTGACGATGAAGAGCTGTATGCGATTCCGGGCAGCCCACCGAATTTGCTGGACCCGCCTTCAGGTGATTTGTTCGCAGCCCGAAATCCGTATGCTTTAACGGCTGATATTCATGTCGAGCCGCCTATGTTCCAAGTGTCTCCGACACATTGGGCAGCAACCTGGCTGCTCGATCCGCGATCCCCCAAAGTCGCGCTGCCTCCTGCCATTGCCGCCCGCCATCAATATTTTCAGGAACGCCGCAAAAATGCAGCTCAGCAGCCTATATTAAGCGGAGGGGTTCGATAATGGAGCATGTGAACGAGCTATTAAGAGTAGAAGGACTGAAGCAGGTATTTCAATCCGGGTCCAAGGCGGTTCGGGCGGTAGATGATATTAGCTTTTCTGTATTTCGCGGGGAAACCTTTGGTCTTGTCGGTGAGTCTGGTTGCGGCAAATCGACCACAGGGAGAACGATTATCCAGTTATACAAACCGACGCATGGACAAATTTATTTTGAAGGAACAAATTTAGCTTCCTTGCGAGGGAAGAAGCGGTGGCAGCAGTTCCGCCGGGATGTACAAATGATTTATCAGGACCCCTACGGCTCTCTGAATCCCCGGATTAAGATCAGGGAAATTATTGCCGAAGGGATCGATGTACATAAACTCGCAAAAAGCGCTAAAGACCGTGAGCTTCAGGTCGCAGGGCTGCTGGAAACAGTCGGCCTGAATCCGGAGCATGCTGATCGCTACCCACATGAATTGTCCGGAGGCCAGCGACAGCGGATCGGAATTGCGCGTGCGCTTGCCGTACAGCCGAAGCTCATTATTTGCGATGAGCCGATTTCCGCTCTGGATGTATCCATTCAGGCTCAAATCGTCAATCTGCTCAAAAAACTGCAGCGAGAGAATCAACTGACTTATCTATTTATTGCCCATGATTTATCTATGGTCAAATATATTAGCGACCGGATTGCCGTGATGTATCACGGAAAAATCGTAGAGCTCGGTCAGGCCAAGGAGCTGTATCGTTACCCGTTGCATCCTTATACGGAGAGCCTTCTTTCCTCTATTCCCTATCCGGATCCGGATTACGAGAAGCAACGGACTCGACTGGTTTACAGACAGCAGCCTCAAACCCAGGAAGGCAGACTTCATGAAGTTGTGCCTGGACATCACGTCTATTGCACACCTTCGGAAATTCCTTTATATCAGGCAAAGTATGAGAATATATTGACCGTGTCAAACACCTCTGCTCCTTCCTTTGCCTATGCCTTTAACTAATTCGATGCTTTCAAACAACAGAGTCCGAACCAAGGTTACTTCATGATCTTGGTTCGGACTCTGTTGTTTCTACTATCCCTGTTGAAACGCTGTATCAATGATGGTGATGATGACCTTCAATTTCCTCCGGCTTGTTTTTCCGAATCGCATCCAGTTCACTTTCAGAAAGCCCTCCTACAACAAATTGCTTGCGGGGCATAATAATGGAGCCGTTGCTGCTTGCATACACCTTAATATAATATAAGCCATCACTATCAAAGGTTGTATTTATATGATACACCCCGTTCCCAACCTCAGCCGCTTCCTCCATGCTCAATTTGACCGTCCCATCCTGCTTCCACAGATCAATATGGATGTAATTGGCTTGATTCGCCGGTTGTCCCCCTTGCGTCAGAACCACCTTGATGGTCTGTGGCTCATCCTTGGACAGCAATTCAGGAATGACAATGGCAGCTTCAAGAGGCTTTTCCTGCTTGTACAGCTCAGCAGCATCCGAACGTACCGAACAGGCACTAAGCAGCACACTAAAAATGACAAGAAGCACAACCAGTGAAGAATCTTTATTTTTCATGGCCAAACGCACCCTTTACTATTCAGATTAGGCATTCAGAAAGCTTTTGATTGCGGAATTTTTTGTATAATCAGTCCGTCGATGAGCCATACCACCAAAATAGACAGCCCTACTAAAGGAAATACAATTCCCAAGGCAATCATTAAAATGAGGAAGCCCTTCAGCTTCTTGATGCTCGGGGCGCTTGGCGCACCGATTCCCTTTCCCGGCCTGCGCTTCAGCCAAAGATAAAATCCGCTGAGCGCAACAAGAATGATACCAAGGCAAATCAGTAAACTGATTGCCTGATTCACCCAGCCGAATTGTGTACCCTTATGCAGTGTAATTCCCCAAGCAATCACTATTCCCATAAGGCCATAATGATCATACCGGTAATCTGCGAGAACAGCGCCCGAGTATTGATCGATATGAATAGTGGCTTCATCCTGTGCCTTGGGTGAAAAGACAGATAATGTGTACACTGCCTCTTTCATTTTCGGAAGGTATACCGTATAACCCGGATAGATTCCCTCCCGATTGGCGATTTCTATAACATCATTAATCGAAATTGGCAGGTATTCCTGCATTCTGGACTAATGGTATAGCGGTGCCCTGCAATTCCTTGTAAATAACCGGGTTGCCCGGTAAGCCTTGCTCCCTGATCTCCGGGCTTTCATGCAGCAGCAGAATGTCAGGTCCTTGCCTGATAAGCTTACGCAAGCTTTTCAAATAATCCGCTTCCGTCATACGGGAAGCGGATCGCCGCTAGCTCCCCTTCGGGCCGATCCGTGAATAAATTGCCGTATAAACACACCAACACCCTGGCCGGGTCCACATCCGGCATATGAACTTGCAGTAGCGCCAGCATCTCTGCCAGCTCTTCGCGTACACATTCTCACCGATGTCCTTCCGGAATCAGGTACTTCATGCCACCATGCAGTGTTTTGACATAATGCCGGGATGGATGATCCTTGCTGTCCAACGATCTCGCATGAATGAAATCCGCGTATATCGTTGTGTTTTCACCGTCCATTTTTTCGGTAATCACAACTTCCTGCCCGGCAAAATGATCGGTGTCTCGCAAAATTTTATCATCATCGGTATATCCCCGTGACCATGGCAGATCAATTTAACGTTTGAGTGGGGCATTTCTCAACCCCTTCACCGTGCTTCTTGGGGAGCAGGTTTGGACACCTGTAACAGGTGTAACGGATCTTTTCTCTCGTTGTCTAATATAATTAGTCATTATTAGGGACTGATAGCAGGAAAAAGCACTGCGATTTCTCAATATTGAGATCGCAGTGCTTCATTCATTTTAAAAAGTGTACAAACTTATCCGGTTCATGTCGAATTTCTTGTGCCAACTTCTCATATTCAGAAGATAACTTAATTGAACGAACTCTTTGAGCGTCTTGATCTCGCGGTTCGATGAATCCTTCTTCTCTCCAATGACTTACCTTTTCCCTGATCGAACGATCCGACAGACGCAGAAGCTCTCTCATTTCACTTGTTGACAGTGTGTCTTGCTTAAAGGTTAATTGAGCAAACACCATTCTTTGCTGTGGATCAAGCTTTCGAATCAAATCCGGTTCTATTCTCGTCATTTGAACAGATTTCTCCGTAACAATGTTAGCCGCTTCTTGAAAGACTTCTGCCAATCCATCTATAAAAAATTCCAACCACGGTGTCAACTCGGCATCATGACGTCCAAAATAATAATTGTGGTGAAGGCCGAGTTGGAGCTGTCGATAGTACTCTGCGAGGTTACGGTCATAGAAATTTTCGAGTACAAATAATCCTTTCAGCCCATACCCTCCTCTGCGAAGGAGATAGGTTGTGATCATCCGGGCTGTTCGACCATTTCCATCTAGATAGGGATGAATTGTAAGAAACTGCCACATGAAAATCCCTGCTCTGATTGGAACCGGAACCGAATATGCTTCTGGGGAATTGATCCAGGCAACTAAATCCTCCATTAACACTGGGACGTCCTGCCATTCGGGAGGAAGATAGAAGCCGGAAGCATTTCTGCTGCCTACTTGGTTCTGCTCTTCACGATATTCACTTACACGCGCTCTTCGGCCGTGCGTAATTTTGATAATCGCATGAAGTTTCTTTACGAATTCTTCTGTAACCGGCAGTTGTCTCTTTTCAGCTTCATCTAGATATTGCAAAGCTTTCATCAAGTTATACACTTCTTGTTCTTCATTGTCACTACTGTTTTGGTATAAAACCTTTCGCTTGGTCGCCTCATCGAGCGTATTTCCCTCGATCTTCGTTGAAAGAATAACCGTTTTTTCCATCGATTCTTTCTTAAGCAGATCAAGTATAGATATGGGCAATGGAAGCAAATCCACTACCGCACTTGCACGTTGAATATCCATCAACCGCCCAGCAATATGATCCGTTATTGAATATTTTGGTGTAAACATCGAATCACCTCTTTCAATAACATTATAACATTGCCGCTATTTTGCCGCAAACAAATAATTTTAGGAGGGTGTAATTATTATCCCAGGTTTACTCTCTAGCCCTCCTCACTTAGCAACAATTCCCTTTTTTACAAATATCGCATTGAACCTTGATCACTAATCCGAGACTAGTTGGAATAAATGCGAACGCAAACTTTGCTCCTGATACATCCAAAGGTGCGCATTGATCCCACACTTTGATTTTTGCTTCCATTTGTTCACAACCTCTTGACAATATGCACCACCAGACTCAGGTTATGCTCGATTGATATATTTCGGCTAACCGGGTCACCTTCGACCATTCGCTGAAGATGCTTCGTCTCCTCCTCTTCCGTTAACGGCTGAGGAAACGCATTGTTTTTTTACATATGATACGAGTAACGTAGGCTGCTTAATTAACAGTGCAATCGTCGAAAACAATTCCATGCCAACAGGCACTCCCATGTCAATTAACCGAAGAGGAATGCCCCGCTCCAGCCCACAGTGAAGTTCAGTTCTACATTATATGTGGGCGGAGGCCTAGATGTGCATGTACGAGGGAAATCGGTTCAATTATGTCACGTTACCGGTGAATATTAAAATACCCATTGCAACACTCGGATCGAAACAGAATGGGTAAACAATATGGATTTAATCTTTTTTTAATAAGCCCATTACTCTGCTTCTAGGAACTGTAGGGTCATGATGCACAACATAAGCTTTAGAGAAACGATCCAAGTAGGATTGTTCATGGGACTTCGGTGTCAGTATGATTAGCTTACGCTCCAACTCACTCGCATAGAGGTCAAATACCTTCAGTTTTCGCTGCTCATCTAAAGCACTATCAAACTCATCTAACACGATAAAGTCAGGTGCTGTCTGCAAATTCTGCAGAAGCGCGAGTGCAAACAGCAAGGAACTTAAAGATTCTTCGCCTCCAGAAACTCCTTTGCCGACTCGTCCTCCTCGAGCCTTCACACTGACATCCTCCATCGCTCCGCGATGACCTTCTTTACGTGCTTTAATATACAGTTCAAATCGTGTACGATTGCGAATATCTTCATATTGAACCCAGTCGATATCACCTTCAAACTGAAACTGACTCATATAAGAAGAGAATAGCTTCTGAATTTGAATCACCCTCATATTTGTCGTTCTCTCCAACTGATCTTTCAGGTCTTCCGTACGCTGTTGATTCTCTTCAAAGAGCAGCAACATACGCTTATGTTCATCCTGAAGGCGGTACCATTCCTCTTCGATCACTCGATAATTCTCTGGTGCTTGCGGATCTATATGTTGCTCATGACGAGCTGTATCAAATTGAATCCTGCCCTTCTCAATGTCTGTCCGAATTTTCGAGATGGATAATTGCTGACCCGCAGCAGGCGTCAAGGATTCGTCAAGCCCTAAATTCAAACTTTGAGCAGCCCCTTCAAATATAGATGGAACCAATTTTTTCAAAGTCTCGATTTCCTGCATCATCATCACAAGGTCATCCTTAACACTGTCAAGCGATTCCCTTCGGGATTCACGTTGCTTCTTCATCTGCTGTAGCTTATACTCCTCTCGTTCCTTACCATGCTGAATCTTTTCAACTTCTCGCAGGATTGCCTTACGCTGCTTCATCATATTCTCAAGCTTCTCTTCATCTTGCTCCATCAGTTGGTTCAAATGATCGTGCTTCTCCTTAAGTACAAGATGTTCATTCTTCTTAGCAAAAAGGAGCTCGTATTTAGCCTTCTGCTGACCCAGCTTAACATAGAACTCCGCTTCCTTGCTCAGCTCATTCCGCAGATGCTCCAACTCAAACTGCCGCTTCATCAGCTTCGCTTTATGATCCCCAAAATTGCGCGCTTGTTCTAATAGCTGATCTTGTAGAGCTCTTTCTTCTTCCAGCTTTCTTACTCTGTCTACTCGCTCATGTTCTTGTGTCATGAATGCTTCCGCTTCTCGAACCTGATGAATGATGCTGTTGAGCTCTTGGAGGCGCTTGGTGCGAAGTCGAATCTGTTCTTCCAGTTGCTCAGATCGATGCGTCAACTCAGCAACCATTTTTGTTATCTCTTGTTTATGTGCTGCAAGTGCAAATACACTAAGAATATAACGATTACTTTCCTGAGAGCCTCGAAGTCCCATTGAATCCATCAGCACGCCATTCTCAATCTGAACTAACTCGCCCTTAAAAAATTGCTCTACCCACCATAGAGCTTTCATCGCATGAGGCATTATCTCTTCTTTCAAGCCTGCCTTCACACGAAGATGGAGTTCAGGAAGCTCTGTCACCGAGCGATCTGGAATTATTTTGCGCAGCGGAACATGATACAGATCATTCGGAGGCACAGCACGATAATCATCGAAAAACATACTATACTTGATCGCATTATACTTTTCCTCATATTTAAGTTTCGCCGTTTCATCCAGTTCCACAAGTTCGCGCAGTGCATATACTCGGATTCCTCTTGCCTGAAAATAAGCGATCGATTCCATTTGGCGCTTAGACCAATCTCGCTCTTCTTCTAATCTAACAAGCTCTTCTTTCAGTTCACCTATTCGTTTCATATGCTGATATCGTTGATCTTTCGCAAGATGAAGTGATTGTTCGAGCTGATCCAATTCCTCCTGTACCTGATAGCTGCTCCCGTAACGGTACAAACGTTCTTTATGTTCTTTCTCCTGCTTCGTTTCCTGCTCAATTTCATAATCCAGCGCTGCAATCTCTTTGTTGTTAGCTCGCTGCTGTTCCTCACAGTAGACTACCTGTTGCTGCAGATCTTCACTTTGTTTCTCTATCTCATCCATATCTGCCATTGCAGCAGCTATTTGATGTTCAACCTCAGTTTCAGTGCGTGTAATGCGGTCTTTCTCATTACTGATCTCCTGCAGCTCCTGCTCCAACTCATCGATTGCCGCTTGAGTCTCTTTTATCTCTTCAGCTATCGATGTGTGAAGTTCCTCAAGACGATTGTACTCTGCATCTAGTCCATCTATCTCCTGCTGTATGACACTTAACCGATCATTCATGTCAGTTTCTCGCATAAGCAATTCATCGATTTGATCCACAAGATGATCCAGTTCAAGCTGCAATTGATCAATAATACCCGTCAATTCCTTCTGTTGCTGTTGCAGATAAGCCTCCATTTGAAGCAACGACTTAGTGTATAGTTTTCCACCCTCCAACAATCGGCGCTTATTATCTTCGTAACGATCTAGCTCCGTCTTCTTTATGTTCAGCACTTGCTTTTTATGCAACACATTATTCTCCGCTAAGCGCAACGATTCCTGAGCTTCCTTGAGCTTCTCTATACCCTCTTCCCAATTTTGCTGTACTTGATCAATACCGTGCATTTCTGCAAATATGCGAAATCGCTCTTCAGGATGCATAACAGCAAATTGATTCACTTCCTGTTGATACCAGATCAAATAGAACAAGTCAGGATCTACCTTATACTTATATTGAAGATCCTTCTTATAAGCTGTGAAATTATACTGTCGATCACCCGAAGTATAGCGAATCGATTCCTCCCAATCATCAATCACATCTCCCGAAGAGATATGAAATTCTTTCTTGATCGGCTGACCCGGATCCTGCTGAATGCGAAGAGAGAATTCGATATAGTCTGGTGCATCAATACGTTGATTACCATCATTTTTAAATAAAAAGCGAATATTCGCCTTCCACGTTTCATCTGGTCCTAAATTTCGTGATCTTAAGCCTTCCAAATCCACTTTAGAAGAATATAGCACTGCCCCCATACAATACGTAATCGTAGACTTCCCCGCTCCATTAGGACCAGTAATCAAGATATGTGCATTGCGCCCCGATAAATCCAGCGGAGTGCTTGGATAGTCACGAATGCCGCTAAATTTCATGCTCCAAGGTATCATAAGCTATTGATCAGATCCTTCCTGATACAGATTATATCGCTTGAAGAACTTTAACACTTCTTCCTTATTTAACTGATGAGATTGACTGAATTCCACTGTACGACGTAAAAAAGAATCTGAAAATATATTTACTCCAATCGCAGTCAACTGATACGCTTTTTCCGGAGAGTTGGTATCATACTCCTCCAGCGATCCGATTCTACGTAACTGATCAATATTAACCAATATCCGTTGGTTCGCTTTCGTCGTTTCATGGCCAAAGGCACTCAACAACTGATCAAAGAGCGTAAACTCATGCTGCAGCACTTCCTGTTGATAGAACATAAACAGTAGAATCGCAAGGCTCTCCTTAGATAACGTACTTCGGGCAGCACGCGCGGGGACGCGCATCATGACAATAACCTGATCTCGCTTCTCATCATAGATCACCTGAAAATATCGACTTAAGGCTTGGTTCACTCGCTGCAAGAACGAATAGAACTGCTCATCCTGCTCAATCCGAAGCTGCTTCTCAACCTCTTTTCTAGAGAGACCGAAATTGCCTGCCCGCAGGGACGCTGAGGAGGAGAATAAAATGTTCATAAATGCCAATTCTTCTTTTTCTGTTAGAATTCCTTTCAAGGATTGCATCACATTCAACGGGTGAACATTCGGTTCAGTGTGCTCCTGTTGTTCAGACATCGTAATCATCTCCTATATTTCGGTCAGAGTCCGCTGAATCTATCAACCTATCTCGCTTTGTCAAACTGCGATTGTGCAACATATGCTGTTGATCTTCTGATGTCATCCAGTCCCACCTTTTAGTGTATTCTAATTGTTTCTCTGCTTGTCCATGCTGTACTTGCTCGATTGACAACTTCTTACTTCCAACAAGAGCGGCTATAGCTGTCAATGAGTTGATCGCATCTGCCCATTCCGCCGAAGTAGCTTCGATCATCACTTGCTCAATTGGCGCCTCTTCAATTTCTTCCATATAAGTTTCAATCGCATCCGTTTGGATCATCGATTTCGTTAACAACCATTGTGACTCACCCATCAACTCATCTAACTGATCTATTGATACTTTCTCTTCCTCATATAACTCTTCTGTTTCACTTTCTGTAATCCGATCTATTAAAGGCTCATATGTCTCCAGATAATGTACTGCATCTTGGATCGCTTCTGCAGATATAGGTGCTGCAAACTTAACTGGTATCCATAAGCCGTCTATCGCCTCACCTTCATACTGATCCTGCTCCATAAAGCTCAGAATCTGATACGCATTAGGAATATCCGATTCAAGAGGGGGATCAAACATATTCATAATAAACGTTCTCACCTTCTCAGGTTGAATCGAAGAAGAGAGCACCGTTTGCTGCATCGTCGTAAACTTCAAATATTTATGAATCATCCCGATACTTAAGTTTGTACCTTCCGCCAATGCTCCTGTCCCTTGCTGCATCAAATCACTTAGCACCAAACTCTCTTCCAGCGTCTGAAACTGGCGAAACCGCTCTGTCAACTTGATCTCGAGCTCCTGCATCAGTTGATGAATGATCTCTAACTGTGGAAGTGCATTACGGTCAGCGAGCATCTCAAGCTCGCGTTCTTTCATTAATTGAATCGCATTCTCCACGTTGCGGATCATGCTTGCAATCTTATTTCCGCCGGAGATGCCACGATCATCATAAGCTTCACTCAGTTCAGCATCTCGCCTTGCTTGAAACAGCGAGCGGCCAATATCATCATTCATGTAGTAAGCCAACGAGTCATTGGCCAATCGAATGAGCGCATCCATCATCCGCTTGCCGACATCCCGCATCTTTATTTGTCTTGACTGCCTAGATATCCAATTGTATTTAACCAGTACACCGACAACCTGCTCGACCTTCTTCCTGCTCGGCGGCTCTGTATCTACATACCGATTGCGATATCGATAAAAAAGCGTATCTGCATTCTCGATCGGTTCATCGAGTCCAAGTGATTCTTCATTAATCATTTGAATAATTCTTAGAAATCTCAAGATTTCTGCAGGTGTTTGAAACATCTGCAGAGACCCGAGGTCACTTAGAACGCCTACCAAATAAGCTATATCCCTCATCGATTGATGCATTTCCGGTGAAGATTCACTGTTATGAAATATGGATATTAAAGGTTGATCCATCTTCTCCAATCCTCTGACCTCCCTAACACTTGCTCTTGCTCAAGTCGTTTCTTTTGAAGCAGTTCCTTCATATACTGCTCATAGACTGACCAGCTTCCAATCACCTGATGATCATGGCTGATCCATTTCAAGATGAGTTTATATTCAGAAACTGTCTTCATCATTTCATGAGCAATAAGGAGTCCGTCTGCGTCATAATCACTCCATAACAGTACTTGTTGAATATCGCTGTTATGAATCACATCTTGGATAAAATGTTTATGCGAACTTCTCAGATGACCATCGACACATACAACGAGTGATCCTGTATCCTGAATAAAATTGTTCTCAGCAGCAATACGTGTCAAGATTGCCCGATTCTCTACTAACCACAGTATCTGTGCATCTGTTCGGTAATGATCTTGCGCAATGGACAAATCTGTTAGAGCATGTACAGGACCTGGGCGATAATTCGACCACTCTCCAATCAGATTCCCTGCAAAAAATAATGGCGTTATTTTGCCCAGACTAACCATTCCAATCGTAGACACTGGCTTACCTGTCCATTCCTCTAATAAATTGATAAATTCCTCTTTATCTGAATCGAATGTCTTGGAACCACCTATCTCTCCATAGTATCTGGCACCAATCTCTTTCCAATCAAATAATTCTTCGTTACAGGATATATCGATTAATGCTAGTGCGAACACCAGATATCGGATTCTTTTCACTGTTCCCCAACTCATTGGAAACCAATTTGACACTTCCATATCCTCTATTCTCCAATGACTGGTTACAGTAATCCTATGAAGTAGAGATGATAATTGAACGATACGATCTGTATGATTATGAGCAGATAGCTTTTCTATCAATTGGATTGCTTTCACTTGATAGTCATGAAGCTGATTCATCGTACTCTGTCTTTCTTCCACCTCTTGATGCTGAAGATAGGAGAATAAACGATATCCCATCCGATAAAATGCACGATCTATTGTTTTCTCGTCCTGTTTAAAGCGCATCTCCTTTATAATCCATCCTTGGCTCAGCCAATCAAATGCTTGAGCTTCATCTTGAAGCACAACTCGTTTATGAAGTGTCCATTTTAACAATGATGGATCAGGCAAATCTTCATGCTGTGGTTGCATATCAACTGACAACGTTAATAACCCAACCTTGCGAAAGGTACGTGCTGTTTGCTTCACAATAACAATATCTATGATGGTAGATGATAGAGAAGCTGTACAATAATTTATATCCAACTGCTCTCCACTTTTTAAAATGTATCTTTTAATATATTGAAGGATGTTGTTGTCTTCCATAAGAATCAACCTTCCTGAAGTCATCGTAATTACAAGTATTTTAGCATAGAAGCATTATGATCTGCCGTTTTAATGATATTGTGAAATAAATCAAAAAAAAGACGACCTTTAGATCGTCTTAACCATCATAACGCGTTAATCTTCTTCTTGTCCGTGAATATGCCTGCGTCTTTTAGTTCATTAAGGCTTTCAAGAGGGACTTCAGCGTATGTCACCTTTTACCTGTCAAACGAGTCTATAACGTCTCTGTATTGAGCGTAAATCCCTCAATCACAACATCTTCATCGACCTCAATCAGGATGCATCGTCTCCCTTGATAATTCACCTGCTTCACATGCTTTAAATCCTGCGGGCTGACTGAAATCGTGGCTATCTTTGTATCAATCTTGATCGATTTTGAATTAAATTTCGGGATAACGCTGCTAGCCTTCATTTCATAGTTCTTATCGTCGACGATCGTTTGAAACGCCCGTTCCACTTTTTCCTTCGTCACGTTCTCTACACCGCTCACCGTCAGCATGCGTTCCACATCTGTATAGTCCAGCGTCGGAGGCTCTTCCTCCTTCTCGGTGGTTTCAATCACTCGGTGGATTTCCTCGTACACATTTGCGAGGACAGCCGTATCGAGTTGTTCGCCCGCCACTTCCTTAACGATGTCTTCGAAGATAGCTCTCTCTTCCTGTGCCGTCACGGACCTTTCGGCATTCAAGACCTCCGAGATAAAATGCTGATTCGGTTCATTCGCTTTCCCGGTACAATACAGAATCCGATTCACATCGGAATGGTTATCCGTCACACTGGGATAAAAGAAACCTTGCTCCGGCGAGCTTAACTTAATAATCGGATCTACAATGACATTGTACTTAAATTCTCTCTCTACATAATCAAACAAAAGAGTTTTCCGCTGCTGCTCTGTGGAATTCACGCTGCTTAGAATGAACGGATGCGCAAACAGCTCATCCTTCCCGGTCTCTTCGGCTTCTTCATTCCTGTCCTTGGTTGGTCGGAAGTACTGTCCGCGGACGAACGTGACCACCGTATCCCGTTCATACTTTGCATCCGCCAGCATTTTCTCCACCAACAGCAGCATCAGATCCTGCCATTCGTCAGCATCGCCTGTCACCAAAGCTTGGTGAAGCAGCACCTTCGTTGGTTCCTCCGCTTCCTCCAGAAACTTCAACTCGAACAGCTTCTGATCCAGTTCGCCGGTCAGCAGTTTTTTGAAATTGCCCATATGCAGCTCCTGCTTTTCTCTGTCCACCAAAGCAAACGGCTGTCGTTCCCAATGATAAATCTCGTTGCTTTCCTTCATAATATACACGTTGAGAATATCGTAAATATTCATCAAATCGTGATCCAGCTTGAATTGCTTGCGTATATGCGCGACTTCTTTCTTCTTCATGGTTCGTCAAACATCTCCTAAGAAGTAAATTGGCTTTATCAGTATAAACGATATAAAAACCCTTCGCTAGAAGGGCTTTTAACATACTTCTCTTCAATTACAATTCTCACCGACAACACAATCTCTCCACATGTGGTAATTCGCCTTTGAATTAAGCGGTAGCCAGCTTCCGCCTGTATTTAGACCCTTATCGAGCCACGGAATCCTCTGGCAGCATAATAGGATTCTGCTCCATTGTGGTACATGAAGACAGTGTCGTAGCGACGATCGCAAAAGATAGCCCCGCCGAGTTTTCTAATATTAGCGGGTGTTTCCACCCAGCTCGAAGTTTTCAAATCGAAGTTTCCTAGTTTCTGTAGCTCCCGGTATTGCTCCTCTGTTAAAAGCTCAATCCCCATGGCAGCTGCCATGTCTATCGCATTATTTTGCGGCTTATGCTCTTTCCGTGACTCCAGCGCTTCACGGTCGTAACAAACACTTCTGCGTCCCTTAGGACTTTCCGCTGAACAATCGCAAAAAATGTACTCGTCCGTCATATTGTCATGACCAACAACATCCGGTTCGCCGCCAGTTCTCTCCATTTCATGGAGCGACCATAATTTTTCTGCGTGAGCTTCGAGCTTTGCTTGTACACTAGCCCATTCAAATTCTTGATGGCGGTTCATGTTTTTCTCAAAACGTGCTTTCAATGCTTTGAGTATTTCCTCATGTTGTTCCGGAGATAACTCCTTTTCACCGCTGATGGGACTCGTTGTCATATTCATTTCTCCCTTCAAACTGAATAAATCCATTATAAATGATTGGTTTTAATAATAAAATTTTGAAATACTTTTTCCGATTTAATGAATTTCATAACGTGGCAGAATAACCATTTATAACGGCGTTATATAGATTGTTATGCCGGTTGCCTTCTGTACGAACGCCAATCCCTTATCCACAAGCGGCAGGACAAAATCCTCAAATTCATGTTTGCGGGCCTCGTTTACGCTTGACCCGGTCTTGAGAGATACTGCGATATTCAGCAGCCAGCCCAGAGTCGCCAGCACCTTGAAATATTCGAAATTTGTGACAGCAGCCCCGTTATATTCCTCGTACATTGCCAGTACTTCTTCGGCAAAGTCCGCAAAGCCGCCTCTCTCCATTAATGTGTATGTCCAGGCCACATCATACCTGAAATCGCCTATTCCCCACAGCAGATCGATGACGAAGCACTGCTCGTTTATATCTATAAGCACGTTCCACGGATGATAATCCCGGTGAATCACCGACAAGGCTTTGTTTATCACCTTGTGGCGTTCCTGCTGAAGCCAGGACATAGCTGAGGTGAAGCCCGTCAAACCGTACTCTGTCAGAAGCCGGTTCATTCGGTCAAGCTCATTCTCGAGAAAAAATGCAGTGGAATTTTCCGTCACGCCTTCTCCGGCAATCTCGATATCCAGCGTATGAAGACGGTGAAAAAGCTGGACAAATTGTGATAACAGCGCTGACCGCTTGCTGCTGGAAGTCTGCATGTACCGGTTCCAGAAGGTGTCGCCATTGATCTCCTGCATGACAATATAGGGAGCAGGTTCCCCACTTTGTCTCATAATCGGCTCAGGAACCGGATAAGCGGCTTCTTGCAGAAAACACAGCGCCTGCCACTCTCGCTGCAAATGATTTATTCCGTTCTCCGCACTGCCGTAGGTTTTGACAACGAGCCTGCGCTGTTGGTTATGCAGCCGGACGGACAATACTTCCCCGGCCCATCCGGATTGCAGGCTTCGAACATCTTCTACACTGTCGTTAAAATGCCGTTCCAGATCCTCCAGCATAGGAGCATATTTTCTCGCGGAGAGCTTAAGAATCTTGTATCCGAAGGGAGGCAAATGGAAGGTGGATTCCTCTTCGGATATGTCCATTTGTTCACCTGTGATGGCATCCGACCAGCGGCCCTGCGGAATCGGCAAGGTAATGGAGCCCGCCAATTCTTGGGCGTTCATCAGCACGTAAAAACGGGAATCGTCGTCCCAACGCTCGTAAGCCAGCCCGCAGTCACCGGGCTGTGCATAGCGAAATCGGAGATGCCCCGTCCGCAGCGAGGCATATTGCTTACGCAGCGTGATCAGACCTTGATAAAAGGCGAATAAGAACAGGTCCTGCTTATTTTCATCCCACACCATACATTTGCGGCATTCCGGTTCGTTGCCCCCGTCAAGGCCGACCTCGTCGCCATAATAGATACACGGAGCGCCGGTAAATGTAAACTGGAAGACGGCCGCCAGCCTCATCCGGTTTTTGTCTCCGCCGCAGATGGTCAGAAGTCGGGCCGTATCATGGCTGTCCAGCAGATTGAACGCCGCCTCCTGTACCTGCCGCTGGTAATTGCCAAGCTGCTTGCCGATGGCGTCGGCAAACTGTTTTCCATCCGTAAGACTTCTTGCGAAGAAGTCTACAATAGCGCCGGTTACCGGATAGTTCATTGTGGCATCGAATTGGTCTCCCTGCAGCCACATGATAGCATCATTTCCCATATCCCCCAGAATATAAGCCTCCGGATTGGCCTTCTTTACCACTTTGCGGAAATCCCGCCAGAAAGCATGATCAACCTCATTAGCCACATCCAGCCGCCAGCCGTCAATCCCAATTTCATCGATCCAATAGCGGGCTACTCCCAGTAAATATTCCTTAACTTCGGAATACTCGGTATTCAGCTTCGGCATAGTGGGTATGAATGCAAGAGTATCGTAATTCGGAATCCGTCCTTTCACTTCCAGCGGAAATTCTCTGATATGGAACCAGTTCGCAAAACGCGATTCGGCGCCGTTCTTTTTTACATCGAGGAAAGGCTCGAAGCTGTCGCCGCATTGATTGAACACCGCATCCAGAAGCACCCGGATGCCCCTCGCATGGCATTGGGCAACCAGTTCCTTCAGTTTATTGTTGTTACCAAAATGAGGATCAACCCTCATATAATTCCGGGTATCGTATTTATGGCTGCTGTTTGCCTCGAATAACGGAGTAAAATATATCGCATTCACTCCCAGCCTTACCAAGTGTTCCAGATGGTCGATGATTCCTTGCAGATCTCCGCCGAAGACATTCGTGGAAGTGGGCTCTTCACCCCAGGGCGTTACATTTTCAGGGTTGAGGGAGGGATCTCCGTTCGCGAATCTGTCCGGGAATATTTGATAAAAAATCGCATCCTTTACCCATGGCGGCGGAGAGAAGACATCTATGGCGTGGATAAAGGGAAATTCGAACAATCCCGCAGGCTCCTCCGGCTTAACCTCTGTAAAGCCCTTTTCCGTCATATAGACGGTTATGCTGCCGGACTGCAAAATAAAATAATACTGCAAGCGGCGGAACGGCGGCTTGGCGGAAGCTTCCCAATAATCAAAAAACTCGTCCGAGGTGAATTTGACCATAGGGATCGTGTTCAGGGTTTCATCAAAACTGTATTTGTCCGCAGCCGCCAGCGTTACTCTCTCCATATCGTCCCGTTTGGTGCGTAGACGAATGTGAACAGTTTCATGATCGTAAGCGTATGACCAGTTCTGTTTGGGTCGGTGATAAACTACATTCAGTTGCATGTGAAATCCCTCCTATGATTGATAAGCAAAAAGGGCACAACCTCTTGTCACTGACATTCGAGGTTGTACCCTGCGGGTAAACATTGCCTTTTTTTATAATGTACTACGAGATCTTGCCAATATCAAGAAGGCTTCTGCCCATGCAGATAGTGCCCGAACCATGCGTTCACCTGTTCAAAACTGTCGATGCGCACCGAAGGATTTCCACTCTTCAAAAGGGAATGGTTGGATTCGGGATAACGAATGAGTCTGGTCGTTTTTCCGTACCTTTTTAAAGCAGTGTACATCTCCTCCGTTTGAGAAAAAGGAGTACGATAATCATTTTCTCCATGCAAAATGAGCAAAGGCGTATCTATCCGGTGCGCATGAGCAATCGGCGATTTGGACCGAGCAGTTCCGCATGATCCTGCAGATTACCACCGATCACATCTTCAATAAAGGAGATATCTACATCGCTGGTTCCGTACAGTACCGGCTTCACTTTGCAGACCATTTGCACCATTACGTATTTCCAAGATGATGTCTGAAAAGTTGTTTTCGATGAAATAAAAATTACTCTTCGGGATTCCTAGACTCAAGCTTTTGCCTCCCCAGCAGATACCTCCAAACTTGAACATCGGTATCTTCTTCAGGGGACAATTCATCTTTTGCTCCGAGCGTTCGTTCGAATTCACCGTGATATTTTTCTTCATACATTGCAATTTGACGTGTGTAATCACTCAGTTTGTCCTCATTTCGAGGTGTAACGCCCTCACCTTCCTGCTTTTTCCACATTTGAACCACATCACTGATCCGAATTTTTTTCCCAGCAGCAGTAATGTAAAATGTATCTTCAGAGATGTGATTATGCTTGTTGTCTCCGGCAGGCTCTACACCTTCAAAACGTCCTTGCTTTAGCCAATTATGGATGGTAACAACACTAACACCGAAATAATAAGATAACTCTTTTGGCGTGTACTCTTTAATGGGGCGGGCAGTTTTAATTTCGGGTTCTTCAGTTACAGTTATTGCCACTTCCTGTTGGCTAGTAGCTTGTACCAATGCATGTTGTAACAAAATAGAAAATTTCTCTTTAAAAACTTCAGTATTCTCAAAGATAGATTCATCAAACGCTTCTACTAAATTATCATTGTTCTTCAAGGCATGAGCTAGCACTTTGAACAGCAATACGCTGTTATCAAAATTACTCAAATTAAGTAATTCTAGTGCGATTTCCTTTGAATGTTTGCTGAAAAGGTTCTTTTCCGTGTATGTTATAGGCATTAACATCACCTCACACTCCAATCATAACTTCAATCTGCGGTTTATAAAATGTTGCTGGAAGAGGAAGCGTCCCCTTCCTTTCTATACTCATGACAAAGCCGCCGCGCTAATTCACCCGACGCTTTGACTCTTTTATTCGGTTTCATCATGAGCAGATCCTACAACTCGCTCTCTGTATCCCTTTTTTCCGATCTTGCCATTGTCTTGGGGTTGTCAAAAACAGCACTAGGATAGTCCAGCAAAGTGATAGCAAGCTGTATACCGTCTCTTAGTCCCTTTATGTATAAATGCTCATTTTCTACGCCACGCTTGTAGTGATGCTTGTCCTCCCAATCTATAAACCCCGGAAGCTTCGTTCGATCCGTCCCAGAAAACATAGCCTCAAAAGCCGAGCTTTCTTCAGCACGAAGCTTACGCAGCTCAGGATGACGTTCAATCCGAGCCACAACATGCTCCAACCTTTCCTGAATCGCACTTTGAAACCATGATGGCAACTCCACCGTTATTAACCCCCTCCGAAATTTTGAACTTAGCTTGGCGTTGTTTATAACCAACTTGCTTGTGTAACTGAATAATCAGTTCATCTACTTTCCTGCTTTGGGCTTGGAGTGCGGTGTTATTAAATAAAGGAATTCCCTGTTCAAAAGTTTTGTTCCCAAGTTCATTTAACTTCCGTTTTTCCTCTTCAAGTGCACTAAGTAAAGGGATCATCGAGCAACCTCCATTTTTATTTTATAAATATTGTGATTTAGTAGCCGCGACCATAATGTATTATTTTTACATTTTGTTGAATACTTTATCTGTCGTGGTTAGTATAACAGACTGATAATGGACTTAAAAGGGGTAAATTTCCTTGAGCGATCAATCCATCATCAAACAAATTATCGGGAAAACCGTGAAAGCTATTCGCATCAAACAAGGCTTAAGCCAAGAGGATCTAGCGCATGAATGCAATGTTGATCGATCCTATATTTCCATGATCGAAGTCGGCAGAAACGAACCTTCTGTCACTAAAATATTTGAGCTTTGCAAAGGGCTGAAAATTAAGCCGTCGGACTTTTTCAAACTGGTAGAGGTTGAGTACGCGAAGTTACAAGAGAAAGACGGAGAGAGTTCATAAAAGCGGCAAACAGTGCTTTCGATAGACTGTTTGCCGCTTTTACTGCTTGTTTTAGTTAAGAGACGGATAGATTTACGTTATTTACTTCTATCTTGAAAGTAATAAACATGAGCGAACCTGTCACCTCTCATTTTCGAACCAACATATCCAACTCCACATGCACCTTTATGCGAAAAAGCTATTTCTACTATATAGTAGTTTTACGTATATCTAATTAGCACCCTCATCGTTCCCGAAAAAGATCGTAACGAATCACAAGAAACCCTAACCTTTATATGTATAGAGGTTCTCGACAATTTAAGCGTCTATTTATAGGCACTCTTGGACGAACGCTCCTTTTTATTGGAATTATTACCGTACCAACCAGCGATACTCCTGTCTGCAATCTGCGATGTGATCCACATATACCGTTCCGTATCCAGAAATGGATAATGCTCAGGCATCATGACTCTCTCCGCAAGAAAACGCATATGACTCGCCAGCATTAGACGAGCACGATCGGAAACGATTACTTATATCTAGGTGTTTTTTCTATGATGGGCCTCGTCAATAATGCTATTTAAATACGTATCCAGTTCGTCCGGAGTTACGCCAATACGCCCTGCCAGGCGATCCTCTTGAACAGCTAGCAGTTCTTCACGTAGCTTCAGCATCTTCTCGCGGCGTGAGAATGCTTCAATATCCATTACGACGAGATCTCCTTCACCGTTTTTGGTCAAATAGACCGGCTCCCCGGAAGTTTTGCATATATCAGCGATCTCATTATAATTTTGTCGAATACTGGCCGACGGCTTGATTAACAATTCACCCACCCCTAACCCGTAGCTATATTTTGATCTTATTATACCTATTTAGTAACGTAACATAAATGATTTTCACGCTACAGCGCTTATGTGCAAATGGATACAACAACAAAAAAACAGGCTATCCCTAGCCTTATCAAAGACTTTTAAGGATAGCCTTTACGGCATCTGATACTATTTTTTTTACCCCTTCACCGCACCAGCTGTCATACCACTAATCATATAACGAATCAGTATGAAGTATAAAATAACAATAGGTACTGCTATAAAAACGGAGCCCGCTGCAAATCTTGAAAATTCAGTTTCACCAAGGTTCATCAGACCTACCGCTACTGTATAGAGATCTTTTTCCTTTAATAATAGCTTTGGCAATATAAAGTCACTCCATGGGAAGGTAAAACTTGTAAGTGCGGTATAAACGATCATAGGCTTGGACAATGGCAGATTGATTTTTAAAAATACCTGAAAATTAGTTGCCCCGTCTATTTTAGCTGCTTCATCAATGGAGTAAGGTACCGTATCAAAAAAACCTTTTTGGGTTAAATAGCCCATCGGTGCGCTGGAGCTGTAAATCAGGATGACACCCCATATTTTATTAATCAGTCCGAATTGTGTCATGATAATATATACAGCGATCATTCCCATAAAGGAGGGAAACATGCCAAGGATCAGCGTTCCTTTCATGATTTTCTTCCTGCTCTTGAATTGGAACCTGGACATGGTATATGCCGTTAATATAACAAGAAAAGTACCAATCAAACTGCTAAATACCGCAATCTGCAGCGTATTCATAAACCACTGGGGATAATTATACATGGCGGTATCCGTAAATAGGGTTTTAAAGGTATCCAGACTATATTCACTGGGGAAAAAGCCCTTATACGTATAGATGGAACCCGATTTACTAAAGGAAGCTAAAATCAACCAAAGGCAAGGAAAGAGGAAAATCAATGAAACCACAATTAGTGTGGAATGGGTAATAACGGTATCTGCCGCACGAAGAAATTTGTGTTTTTTCATCGGTAAACATCCTCCTCTTTATAAGATGGCGATTTAACATATACAAACAGTGAAATCATAGAGGTGATGAAGAATATGACTAAACTGATTGCCGCACCGATATTATAGTAATTGTTACTAATGGATAAATTATAAAGCCAGTTAATTAACAGGTCCGTATCACTAGCCAAGAAATATCCATCCATATATAATCCGCCACGAAGGAAGAAAAAGATGCCGAAATTATTGAAATTTCCAATAAACTGACCAATCAATACCGGAGTCGTGGAAAACAAAACAAAAGGCAATACGATTTTTGTGAACTGCTTCCACCGTTTTGCACCGTCAATTTTTGCAGCCTCCAACTGCTCATTATCCATGTTTGTTAATATACCTGTGGCTAAAAGCATAATGGAAGGTACTGTAATCCAAGCGTTTACCAATAAGCCAATAAGCCTTGCCATCCATTTAGCATCGATATCCAAAAAACCAATGGCCTTGTACCCCATATCCATAATAATCTGGTTAACAGGTCCGCCATAAGAAAACATAAAACGGAAACCAATCAGGGTAATAAATCCGGGTACTGCGTAAGCCAGGATAGGAAATGCCCGCCATATAATCGTACCTTTTACACATTTCTTATTAAGAAGCAGGGCAAGACCAAGACCTGCAAAATAATTTAATAAAGTGGCGCTTACCGCCCAAAGCACGTTCCAGCTAAGAATCCTTCCAAAGGTTGGCGCAAATTTTGAAAGGGTTGCAATCTGTATAAAATTGCTGAAACCGACCCAATCGACCAGCTTTGGAGGAACAATATTGCCGCCATAATTTGTAAATGCAACAGCAATCATAAATACAATAGGCAATATACTGAATACAAATACACCTATAATTGGCAAAAATAATGCTGTCTTGTAGAACTTTTCATCCAGTAGCTTTTTCACATCTTCCGAGAGGGTTCTTGGCTTCCCTCCCTTCTCTACCAGAATTTGGGTTTCATATGTATCTCGGACATTTGAAAGGTAACAGCTAATAAATAGTATAATTGCCGCTATGAAAAGAATACCCATAAGCAGCATAACAACTGAGTTATCTCCTTCAATACCAAACCAGGCATCCTTTTCCTTGGTTCCTAATGTGAAAAGACCTGCCAAGTCAGAAAAACCCCGAGATATAAAATAGAGGACTCCACAAGCAAGTATGGCGAGGTATAGCAGACCCTTTCCAATTTGACCATACATTAGCTGCCCCAGGCCCATAAGACATATACTGGCTTTAACATTTTTGCCTGCACTTTTTTTAAAAAAAATTAGTTTCTCTATTTTTTTGCTAAACATATTCATATAAACACCTCTAATTAGAAAGTGTGTGGATTGCATCATAGATTTGCTGATCAACAACCTTTAGCCCACTCTTTAGCTCTTCTAAAGAAGTATATTTTTTATCGGATGTACGAAAGGCGTCTTTTGCTAAATCTGTAAAGAATGTCTCTGTTGGTGACCATACCTGTACCATTTCAGTAATGGATGGCATGACTACAATGTTTCCTTCATTCAAGTTATTAAATACAATTTCCGAGACTCCTCCGACTGCTTTAGCAGCATCGGAACGTGCCGGTATACTTCCAAGCAGCCCCTGTCTCTTCATGATCATCTCGTAACTTGTGGCAAATTCCACAAAAGCAAGGCTGGCATTGGGTGCTTTGGTATAAGCACTGATGGCATATCCATTTATACCTCCCATAGCCTTTTGAGGCATTAATTCCGGATTTTCTTCCGTTAAATCACCACTTGCAGGCAGCATAGGCAGTCCGGCTACAACCAGATTTTCTTCAGCTAATGCTTTAGCCTCCTCCGTACTCTTACCTTGCTTTTCATATTCCAATGTCAGTTCTTTAATAAATAAGGTATAAACATCCGGTGTTGTCATAGTGGCAAAATAACTACCATCTGCTATTTTGCTATAGCCATTTACTGTTATGGAATCGTCTATGCACTCTTCATTCATTACAGAAGCAAGCTTTAACAGAACGTTTGCTCCAACCTCGGCATTACCAGCAGATAATCCCACTTCTTTTGGGTTTGTATTATGATCTCCAAAGACGTAACCTCCATAGGAGAAAAGGAAGCCGGAAGAAAAATATACATCAAACAACGACCGCATATAACCATATTTTCCAGTATCTGATTCGACGATTGATTTTGAATATTTATATAGAGAATTCCAGTTTTCTACCATGTCCGGCATCTTATTTTTATTGTCATCCCATTTTGTTTCCCAGTCTTTAGGAAGCATATCCTTACGATAAAATAACATGGAGGTCTGAACATTTACAGGAACGCCCATATAATAGGTTTTGCCATCTACTTCAGACTTATATGCATCCCATGCATTTGCTGGAATCTGGGAAAAGGACTCCAAAGACTCTGCAGGGATTGGATAAATATGTTTGCCCTTTACATATTTCATAATGGAATCATTTGCCTGATACAATACATCCGGACCATATCCATAAGGTCCGTCATCTGCCAGATTACTGCGCTGATCCATATTGGCATCTACTGCAACAATTCCATAATCCTTATATTTTTCATTAAAAGCGTCAATTAATTGTTTAAAGTATCCCTGTTCGATTGCTGTGTCATTTTCAAGGACACGGAGTGTAACATTTTTTTCTAATTCGCCGTTGTAAATTGATTTTAATGCATTTGTCTGGTCAGACGTATCCTTCTCATCCAAGGCTTCTGTTGATGTACAGCCAGTCAATTGTCCAACACTTAGCAGGGCCACCAGTAAAATACAAATAAATCTCTTCATAATCATCCACTCCTCTAATTTTCATAAACTACAAATCCATCCGTTAATAAGTTACATTCCAGCAATTTATTTTGAGCCAGTATTGTTCCGGTTTGGCTTATTCGTACTGTTGTTCCGGATTGATTCAGAATTAATATAATTTCACTGTTTTCAAAGGTTCGAATGATATAGCATAGATTCTCATCATAGGAAATACGGATATCTCCCTTCTGTAATACAGGCTTTTGCTTTAATGACAACAGATTCTTTAAAATGTCCATAAATGGAATATCCCAGTGGGATTCCTCCCAATCAAAACACCTTCTGTTATTCGGATCATATCCTCCCTCCAGATATAGTTCCGTTCCATAATAAATACACGGTGCCCCCATATACATACACATGACAGCAATGGCTGAAAGTAAGCGGTCCTTATTCTTGTTTACAGAGGTAAAAAAGCGGTCCGTATCGTGAGAATCCAAAAGATTCAGCATCATAGCATTAACCTGTCCGCTATTTCTCATTAACAAATGATTTAGCTTTTCGGCAAAGCCCTGTGCGTTAACAGTCTGGAAAGCATAATAATCCAGGCAGGCTTTGGTAAAGGCATAATTCATAATACTGTCATACTGATCTCCCTGTAAAAATGCATTGGCATCGTGCCAGTTTTCCCCGATAATTACACACTCCGGTTTAACTTTCTTAACTGCTTCTCTTAACTTTCTCCAAAAATGATGAGAGACCTCATCAGATACATCCAAGCGCCAACCGTCAATATCATATTCCTTGATCCAGAAGAGAGCTATATCCAATAGAAATTCTTGTACTTCTGTATTACTGGTATCAAATTTTGGCATATATTCACTGAAACCAAATACCTCATAATTGATGGTTTCGGTATCAATTTTGTCGCCATCGATCATAAACCAATTAAAATACTTTGATTCTTTTCCTTTTAAAAGTACATCCTGAAATTGTGGCAGCTGATCACTGCAGTGATTGAATACCGCATCCAATACAATCTTAATACCTCGTTTATGAGCCTCGTTTACCAGTTTAGAAAAATCCTCATTTGTTCCAAAATGCGGGTCAATTTTTTTGTAATTGTACGTATCGTATTTGTGGTTAGAAATGGACTCGAATACAGGGGTTAAGTAGATACCATTTACCCCGAGATCTTTCAGATGATCTAATTTTTGTGTAACTCCCGGAATATCTCCGCCTGTAAAGCTTTTGGGGTCCGGTATCCTGCCCCATTCCAAATTTATATAATCTGTATTTTTATCTTTTGATCCTTGATAAAAGCGGTCAATAAAAATCTGATAAAATACTGCGCCCCGCATCCATTCCACTACTTCATGGATATCATTTTTGTTGATATAAGGCAGCTGAAAGCAATTATAATGGGACAATTTAAAATCATAAGTAGAAGTAAGACCGTCTTCTGAAAAATAGCAGCATTCCTGACCCTTCCAGATTCGAAACACATAGGTTAGTCTTACATCCTCCAGTTCAAGCTCTATTTCGTAATATTTAAATAGATTATCCTTATATTTTTCTTCCATTACTGCAGTTTTTTGTTCCAGGTAGTACTTGTATTTACAACCGTATACTACCTCGATGCGATCCACATCATCTTCTTTATCCATACGTAAACGTAATATTATTGTGTTCTGATTTATGGGATAGCAGAATTTTGATTCAGGTATATGCAATATTGCTTGTTTATTCATGGTATCAATTCCTTTATCTGTTATCGTGTGATTTTTGTATATTCACAAAAATGCTAAATAAGTATATAACTAAGTCATGGATAAAAAAATTACAATTAGAGACATTGCTAAGCAAGCCGGTGTATCAGTTGCCACTGTTTCATATGTGATTAACAACCGCATGGATCAGCGAATCACCGAAGAAACAAGAAAAAAGGTCCTGCAAATCGTCAATCTGTTGGACTATAAACCAAATTCCTCAGCGAGGTCTCTGTCTACGAGCAAAACTTATAATATCGCTCTTTATATGATGCCTGAGACTTCTCTGCTAAAACGTTCCGAGCAATTACTTTTGATTGAGGTATTATCTGAGGTTTCGACTCATTACGGATATCATTTGATAATCCAGGATAATAAGGAATTTGCAAAATTAAATTATGTAGATGCCATTTTATGTTTTGACGCCACACTTGATTTTTTCCTTAGTCTCGGGGATAAAAATCTTGTTCCTGTAATTGCCGTTGACTGCTTAATTGATATTCCCTGGTTTTTTCAAATTTGCAGCGATTATAAGCTTCTAAAGAAAAATGCTGATCAACATTTTGGAGTCGATAATTATTTCTATATATGTTTAACTCCAAACAATGAGCTACTAAAATCGTTTATCTGCAAAACTTTCCGTGAAGTAAAATTTGTAAAAGATTTAAAGGATTTTTCAGAGATTGCTAATCAAAATTACGTATATAATCAGGTTGCTCTGAATGATCTTATGGCAGGAAAAGAAAATTCCTGCTATATTCCATGTGACCTACATTCGAAAATGGACAGGGTGTATCGTTGCATAGACTTTGCTATAAATCGTATTCCTGATATGGAACACGCCCAATTTGTATAATCATTTTTGCAAAAAGCTGCCGTAAAATTTATGGCAGCCTTTTGCATAATATACGGCAGCCTTTTTTCTTTTATTTTGTCTTAAAGCTTACTGTCAGTTCTTTCGTTCCCGGGTTATAGGTAAAGGTATAAACTCCCGCCGCTTTTGCGATGATATTATCACTGGCACTGCCCTCAACAAATTCCAGTGAATTTTTGTCCTTAATATTACTGAATTTTACATACTCATTTCCTACACTTTCTGTCTCTCCGGTTTTGACTGTGGAAGTAAATAAAAATTCTTCTTTCTCTGCCAACTGTATTGTTAAAGCAGGCAGTCCGTCTATTTCTTTAAATCTGTATTTATCCTCATAAACATCATTCCAACCAGTTGTAATGGAACTCTTAATATAGTATGAGGTTGTAACATCTGCCATTGCATCCTTTGGTTCACCGTTATATACCCACTCTATGGTATCGTAGGGATTTGAATTAAAATTTTCTTTCGTTGCTTCGGTGTAATTGCTATTCTCGGTATCATAGACATCCGCACCGGGGTATGTAGTCAGCTTAAGTGTATAGTTACCCGTTTTAAGGCATTTAATATTAGCCTTTTTGGCTTCATCTGATTGATAATTACCGCCAGAGCCTGAAAAGTATTCAATTCCATCCTGACTTGTAGTTGTTAAATAGCCAGCTCCCCTTTGGTTATACCATGAAGTATTAGTCGCTAACTGGAATTCGTCACCTTCATACAAATCCATGCTTATGGAGTAAACGTTTTCACCCGATTCCTTAGTTAAAATCAGAGTGTCATCAATTACAGTTCCCCAGTTGGAGGTAACGAGTATCGGACTTTTACCACTTCCAACAACAGCAAAGCTCCTTGTATCTTCCTTATCTTCTAAAAAGCCTGCAAAGATTTTCGTATCAGCAGTTACTGGTGTGCTAAAGTCATATTTATGGGTTAAAGTAGGTGTTGCATACCAGCCCATAAATACATAGTTATCTTTCTGCGGGGTATATTCTTTTACCGATTCACTCTCCTTGACTTCTTCTTTTGATAATTCCGTGCTTCCATCCATATCATAAAAAGTTACTGTGTATAGAGTTTTCTCAATGGTTTCCTTTGAACTATCCGGGTTTTTTGATGCAGCAGGTTCCGTAGTTGAGTCTGATTTTCCACAAGCAGTCAGTAAAAAAGCACTTACGAAAATACATAATAACACCATAAATATAGCTCTGCTTTTTCTCATAAATTTTTACCTCCAGATTGATTAACCGGTTAAGCAAAGAATAAAAATAAATAGCGCCTAAGAAAAAAGACGCCTATTTATTTGTTGCTTAACTGTTTAAGCAGATTCTACTATGCCAGTTGTTATCTGTCAATTCTTTCTTGGCTCAGACTAAAACAAGGACGCGATTTGCTCGCATCCCTTTCTTAGCCTCAGTTGTTGTGACAGTTTTATTTGCTATTTTCCCGCTGCCTTTCTATCACCGATAAGAGAGTTCAACCGTTCCAGCAAATCCCCGCCCCCCGTTAATGAGATGGACCCGATTTTCTCGCATATTTTCTCGAGGAATTCCAGCTCCTTCAGACGGAACAATGTCTGATTCTCATCCATCAGCTTTGCGGTATTAAGCAGGCTTCGGGTCGATGCCGTTTCCTCCCGGCGGGTGATTAAATTCGCCTGAGCTTTCTTCTCCGCGAGCAGAACGGTGTTCAGGATCTCTTTCATTTCCCCTGGTAAAATGACATCCTTAACCCCTGCACTCAGGAATTGTACTCCGAACTCTTCACTCTTCTCACGTAAACGGGACAGGATGAACGACGCAGCGTCCTCTTTCCGTTTCAAAAGATCGTCCAATTTAAGAGTTCCGACATATTCCCGCAGCATGAGCTGAAGCTGGATATGGATTTGCTCGTCGAACGATTTCATTTCCAAGGCACGCAATGGCTTTACGATCTTGTATTGGCAGACGAAGTTCAAACGCAGCGTAACCTTGTCTTCCGTCATGATTTCTTGGCCGATGAGATCCATTTGTTGTTGTCTTAAATCCATCGACTTGATCATCACCGAGACGGGCCCCTTCCAGAAGTAGTACTTTCCGGGAGAGAGCTCACGCTGCATAACATGATCATAGAACAAAAATCCGGATTCGTAGCTCGCGATTTCGTAAGACTGCATATAGACTGAAAGCTTTGGCAGTATCGAACGATCTACCTCGGCAGGCACTTCAGGTTGTCTGATATCCATATGTAAAAAGGTATGTTTTTTCAGCATATTCCAATAAGCGTAGACGCCAGGCTTCAGCAGCTGTACGAATTGGCCGTCTTCATAATGCAGCACGTATTCATGATCCTGTACTCGTACAATTTCAAGCTCTCGCACGAGCTCTTCATCGTGAAGGAACAACTGCAAATCCTTGCCCTCTACAACGAACGGTTTAGCGATATTCAATAACACAACTGTAGCTTGTGACCATATTAAATAGTTATAGGTCCCCGGAATGAGCTTTTTCACATAATTTCCTTTATGAAAGAGCAAACCGCGCTGGTCAGCTTGAATGGTTACTTTTTTAAACATATTCATTACCCCCTTAATGGTTCGACCATTGGATTTAGAATCCCGCTGCGGTTCAGACGGAATCTCGTTTTAGATAAGCGAGCTGCCAGGGATTTTCAAGGATATTTGAATCAGAAGGTTGACCCAACTTCAGCCCACCTTCTTCCTCTTCCATCCAAAAAAGCCTACCGGATTTTCGCACCATCGGTATCCACGGATTACGAAGCCTTCCCTGCAGTGCGCTTAAACTAGCCGCCAGGGATTCTATCCTTTGGTCCTTTGTTCAAATTTTCGTTTTCGCTCGATTGAAAGTCGAGTATGCTCTACCAGAATCGCGTCAAAGGCGATGGGGAATCGAACCCCAAATAGTGGATTCCTACCGATCCGACCGTACAGGATACCGTAACATACCATGCACGGCACTGCGGGATAATTCGATATCCCTGCCTCGTTACGACCGTCCGAATAAGAACCAATGTATGATGAAACGCTACTAGCGTTTACCACCTAACTCCATGCGTCTTACAGGTTCTATAATCGCTCATTATGATCAGAACGAACATGGTGAAAGTATTACGACTGGGCATAAAATCGGAAAAAGAAGTACATTTCTTTGATGGTTGATGCATATACCTTATAATCCTGAAAAACTGACCCTATTCGCTGCTGGTATTCCTCCACATCAGTAGCCGATCAAAGCAAGCTTTGTTAAAGGCTTAATTACAATGCTAACGTTATTGATGATGTTGCGTCTCTGATATAGTAACCAATGTGTTTTTGAAATCCATTGAAGGATTAGCAATGCATGAGGTATTGAAATGGGACACTTACGAGGACGTGTATCACTTAGGAATTTTCCGCTCTGAGTGGCTGAATAGTAAACTATAAAAAATAGAGGGGCGAAAGCCCCTCAAATTATCCAGTTTACATTTCTACTCCGGTGATCCAAAAACAAATGGCGGCTATTATAGATAATGGCGTAGCATATAATTTTTCTTTCTTACTTGTAGATAGAAAATTCATAATGGTATTTAGCGATAAATAGATAGCAAAAAATATAATTATGTATTTAGTTGTTTTGATAGAAAACCAAAGAGGTATTATTTTTCCAGCTTGTAGTATCACGATAATGGCAAACAATTGAATGGCTAAAGAAACCCAGCAAAGTATTCTTAACTTCGGTGGAACTACCTTATATTTCCCTCCTATCGAAAATTCCCCCAAGGGGAATCCAAGACCTATTAGTAGGGTCAATACTGCTACAATACCAAATAATGAAGCTCCTAAAAGTTGTATCATCATCGTCCTCCTTCGCGATCATATCGTTAGCATTATACAAAGCAACTATACTTGCCTTTAAGCATCTATTCAATATGCTGATGAAGGTTCGAGGAATAAATGGAGGGAAATACATGATTTTATTAAATAAAAATCTCTTCTAAAGCTCTTCCATCACAAGCATTAAATTCTATTCCTAAAATCTTTGCCATCGTAGGGGCTATATCTACCATATTGACATCACCTATAGGATGACCGCTCTTAATTTTATCTCCTGAAACGACCATATTGCATCTATACTCGGGCTTATCGGGGGAATAGCCATGAGTTGCATAGGTAACGCCTTGATGCTTCAAATCTACAATGGTCGGTTGCTCCAAGCCTTCTTCGAAGCAATATCCCCTCTTGGCTTCAAGCATGTACTTGGTAAATTTACTTGCATGTAAATGATCCATCTCATCTCTCGTATACCATTTTTCGATACCGGATGCTTCATCCCTCATATGATCTTCTATTGCAGCTAACGCTAATAGCTCAGCCTCTTCGTCATCCTGCCGAATATGCAGGTAAGCCGATCCGCCCCCACATTGAAAATAAGCTCTCCATCTCCATTCGCCATTCTCTTTAAAGATAAGACCTTTTTCCTGCAAAAGATTATTCAAATGCACCTTGTACCTAACATTGAACTGTCCATGATCACCCAAAACCATAAAAACAGTATCCTCCTTGATGCCGGCCTCTTCAACAGCCTGTATAATTTCGCCCAGCCTTGTATCCATCCGTGCTATGACCTGCTTCACTTCATGGCTGTCAGTTCCAAAAGCATGCTTCGCATCATCCAAATCAATCAGATGCAGCATGAGGAGATTAGGCTTTTTATTCTTGATCGTGTCTATAGCACATTTAGTCGTAAAATCATCCAGATACGGCTGCTGAATCCCTTTTCTGAGGCGCCCGTATTTCATTTCCATCTGAATACAGTATAAGGGGCTGCCATTTTTCAACACCTTAAGTGCCTGGTTTTCGTTTCTAATTGCTCTTATTTCCGGTATGTTATATTTGATTGAGGATTTACCTGATACAGGCCATAAAAGCCCGGCTGTGTTCAAATGCTGCTCACGCGCAGCATCATAGATCGTAGGTACCTTGATGTCCTCTCTGTACCAGAACCAGTCCTGCTCCTCTTCCTTGACAAAGGGCTGCAAGGGATTGTTGTGATGGATGCCATGCTTATCCGGATATACTCCGGTTGCAATGGTGGTGTGTACCACATAAGTAAGCGTGGGATACACGCTTTTCAACTCCTTGCTATAAGCCCCGTTATTAATTAGCTTGGATAAATTAGGAAAAGTGCTCGCCAGTTCCCAATGATCCTCTGAAAAAGCATCGTAGGATATGACGATCAGATGTTTCGCCATTGCCGTATTTTCTGGTAGTGATTTCATCAATTTCCCCCTGATTTCCGCATGTTAAAGCTGTTGCTTGGGTATCGTCATAAATATACACAATCCAATGATGAACAAAGGGATAATCGCTATAATACTTAAGTTTGCATTGCCTGTTAAGGTTGTTGTCAAAGACATCAGAGCAGGACCGACAATCGCCGCAAATTTGCCGAAAATATTAAAGAAGCCAAAAAATTCATTGGAATTTTCCTTGGGAATAATCTTCGCGAAATAAGATCTGCTGAGCGCCTGAATTCCACCTTGGGCTGAGCCTACTAACGCACCAAGAACAAAAATGTGCCAAACGGAGCTGATGAAGAAGGCCGCAATGCACGAAATGATATATGTAATAATACCCACGATAATCATTGCTCGTGTGGAATATTTTTTCGCCAGATTACCATAAATAATTGCACACGGGAAAGCAATAATCTGAATCACCAGCAAAATCCCGAGCAAAGTAAAGGTATCCAAAGCATCCGCACCTAACACGGACGTAGCATAGGGCACTACCATTTTGATAATGGTATCTACCCCATCAATATAGAAAAAGTAAGCGAGCAGGAAAACAAACACAACCTTGTGCTGTCTGATATTTTTAAAGGTGCTTCCCAGTCTGATAAAGCTGTTGACAATCGGTCTGGGCTCAGGCTCAAGATAGTGTCTTTGCTTTACGTCCTTAATCATAGGGACGGTCAGCAGGCCCCACCATAGAGCAGTAATGATAAATCCAATCTGATAACCGATGGCCTTGTCCATTCCCATGAACAATATTAACAGAAGACTGATCCCGAACGGAATAACACTGGTAATATATCCGAAGGCAAAGCCTCTTGTGGATATCTTATCCATCTTTTCGTCATCCGTCACATCTACTAGAAAGGAGTCATAGAAAATATTTGCTCCGGCAAACCCGACCGTTGACAAAATATAAAATCCAACCAGCAACTGCCATTGCCCGCTTGAAGGTGCAACAAATGCCAGCGAAAGTGTAGCCAATACTCCGATCAAAGCAAAAAATACGAAGAAGCGTTTTTTCTTATCCTTGTAATCTGCAATCGTACCTAAAATGGGACTAAGAATCGCAATCAATATGCTGGCTATTGAATTAAAATACCCCAGATCCATACTGCTGTTCACATTCGTAAACATGCCAAATACAATGGGCAGCAGCGCGGTTGTCACTGCCATCGAATAGGCCGAATTGCCGCAATCATATAGAATCCATGATCTTTCCTCTTTACTCAACCTCATTTACATCCACCTCTTTTAACTAGATGCTACTGTTGTATCATTTTTTCATATGAGGCATGTTAAATTGGTGTAAAGTTTATGATATAGGTTCATCTCTTGATATAAAAATAGAGGAAAGGCTTGATGGATCTGGGTTTTCAACCTTTCTCCAAGCATCCTTTCCCCGACTCTATCATACATAGAAATATCTTCAAAATCGTCACTTGCGAAGGACAGCTGCCCTGCCCCGTAGATCAGCTCAGACCTTCGATATGTCCCGCCTCATTCAGCCTTATGCGCCACGCCGCTGGTTCCGCAGGCAGCCCTGGCATCGTGACCATCTGCCCCGTCAGCACGACGACGAAGCCTGCGCCGGCCGACCAGCGAATATCCCGCACCTCAATGGTAAACTGCTCCGGAGCCCCGAGCACGGCGGGTCGATCTGTAAACGAATAAGGCGTCTTCGCCATACAGACAGGAAGGTCGCGTACGCCTAGCCGCTCCAGCTCCTGCAATGCTCGCTTCGCAGCTGGACGGTATTTAACCCCGGCTCCGCGATAGATGCGCGTAACGACCGTCTCAATCTTCTCTTCAAGCGGCATGTCATCTGGATAGAGCAGTTGGAACGCATCCACCGTTGAACCGTCAGCCAACGCAACTACTTCCTGCGCTAACTCGCGGCAGCCTTCGCCGCCACGCTCCCAAGCGTCCGAGACGATCGCCTTCACACCAATCTCTGCGCAGAGATTGGTAATCTGTGCCAGCTCCGCCTCCGTATCCGCCGCAAAGCGGTTAATAGCGACTATTACCGGCACGTTGAAGAGGCGCATGTTCTCCACATGGCGCCGCAAGTTGCCGAAGCCGGATCGTATCGCCCCGGCATTCTCCGTCAAAAGCTCCTGTTTAGGTACGCCGCCGTTGTATTTCAGCGCACGCACGGTCGCAACGATGACCGAAGCCGCCGGATGCAGGCCTCCCAGACGGCACTTGATGTTCATGAACTTCTCCGCACCCAGATCGGCGCCGAATCCCGCTTCCGTCACGACGTAATCGGCCAGCTTGAGAGCATGACGAGTTGCCCGTATGCTGCTGCACCCGTGGGCGATATTGGCGAAAGGACCGCCGTGAATGAACACCGGGTCGCCTTCGAGTGTCTGCACCAGATTCGGTTGGATCGCATCCTTCAGCAGGGCGCACATCGCATCCACTGCCCGGAGCTCACCCGCCGTCACCGGACGACTGTCGATGTCATACGCCACAACGATCCGGTCGAGCCGCGCCCGCAAATCGGCCATATTTTCCGCTAAACATAACACCGCCATCACTTCCGAAGCGGTCGAAATAAGGAAGCCGTCTTCGCGGACGATACCGTTGTTGTCGCCGATGCCGATTACGATCTGGCGCAGTGGCCGATCATTCATATCAAGCGCCCGTTTCCATACAATTCGCGCCGGGTCAAGACGCAAAGCGTTGCCTTGGTGAATATGGTTGTCAATAAGTGCCGCCAACAGATTGTGCGCTGATGTAATCGCATGGATATCGCCCGTAAAGTGCAGATTAATATCCTCGGCCGGTACGATCTGGGCTTTGCCACTGCCTGTGGCGCCGCCCTTCATGCCCATGCACGGCCCGAGTGATGGCTCGCGCAGCGCGGCAGCCGCCTTCCGTCCAATCCGATTTAATCCTTGCGTGAGCCCTATCGTTGTCAACGTCTTGCCTTCTCCCGCCGGCGTCGGATTCATAGCGGTAACGAGGATAAGCTTCCCGTCCGGCCGCTGCGAGACGGATGCCCATACATCCTCGGATAGCTTCGCCTTCCATTTACCGTAAAGCTCAAGCTGATCCGGCTCCAGGTTCAGCTGTGCTGCAACTTCTGTGATTGGTTTCATATATGCCTCCATACCTATTCCGCTTCATTCGCTATTATATTGTGAGTTGAGCTCTCATAAAATGCCACTCATGATTCATCCGGGTTTTCACTCTCTATTTTTTTTATTTCTCCCTATAGAGTATTATAAAAAAAATTCACCCAAAAAGTTAACGATCATGAGGCGAATTTAGTACAGGCTTATTTTGATTAGTATTATGTGAAGGATTTAAGAAATACTTCACCCTGAGGAGAATATGTAGTAGTTGATGGATTAATTAAAAAATAATTTCCGAACGGGTGTCCATGTGTGGATGAGCTGCTTTTTGTGATTGTGATGCACAACATCGTGTGTTTTCAACACACTAAAAAAGCGTCCGCTTAGAACGCCCTCTGACTATGACAAGAACAGTTCAAAAAACAAGCTTTCTGTATACTCATAAACTTCTAGTTACTTTTTAATTCATTCCTCCCTCATACACCTTGGAATCTTCTTATCGCTAGCAGTAACATCAGCATAATCCAATAAAGAGAAGACAAGCTGCATGCCATCCTTCATTCCCTGCTTATATAGTTGTTCATTTATTAATGACTGCTTAAAATGACGCTGATCCTCCCATATTCTAAAAGTGGGGGATTTTATGAAATTCTCATCCTCAAACATAGCATAAAACGCCTTGCTCTCCTCTTTGCGAACCTGTCGAATCTCTGAATGTTGTTCAATATGAGCAGATACTTCATCCAGCCTTTCCTCAATTGCTCTACAAAACCATATCGGTAAACCCATTCTCTATCCCCCTTCATTCAATTGGTCTATGACTTTCTGCATGTGCTCTTTATCTGATACAGTTGCATAAGCAACTTATCCACTCGCTGGCTTTGCACTTGAAGTTCCTCGTTACTAAAGAGTGGAATAAGCTGTTCGATTGATTTTTGACCAAGCTTATTAAGCTTACTTCTTTCCCTATCCAAATCACTAACCAAATCAGACATGTCATCTCCCCTCGCCTCTTTACCAAATAAATACATTGGGCCATTATAACTAACCCAATTTTTAATGCGAATATCGGTTTATTTTATTTTAATCCGATATTCGCATTAAAACAACAAAAAGATCACGTACAATTTGGTAAATTGTGAGGTGTATACTGTGAAGCATAGGAAAGAGCCGCTAGGCAACAAAAATATTATAGGCAATCGTGTAAGCAAAATACGCAAAGCCCAAGGTATGAAGCAAAAAGAATTCTTAGCTCGTTTGCAGACACTTGGTCTGGATATTAGCTCAACCAGCCTTTCTCGATTAGAAGGACAGGATCGGCTAGTCCAAGATTATGAGGTTGTTATTATTGCAAAAGCACTCGAAATTTCTGTAAATACTCTATTAGGAGAAAAAGATGAGAAGTAGATAAGCTACACCCTCATCATCTTCAGCACAATACATCCACCTAGTTTCACCACGCCCACAAACACCAGCATATTATAGATCGGCTTGATGCGCTGGTGTAACCGTCAGCAATACTCTGTTACTCCCTTAGCCAAAATATACTAATTAATGATCACTACATGTGTTTTACCCACTTCAAATCCAAACCAATAGAGCTTTGAATCTATCAGGCTGGTGCGTGTGCCAGGGGTTAAGTAAAAAAACTCCGCCGCGGAGGTGGAGTCTGTATTTATCCATTTCATTTTATCTTCCGCTGCGTTTCCAATAAACATTATCTCGCTTATGCTTAATGCCGTATATCCATACCTTCGCTGCTTCATCATCAACCTCAAATACCAGAATGACCTGGTACAGTCCGGGTCTTACCCAAAGTCCATGGAGTGTACCGTTCTCAATTTACTTGGCGGTAAGCGTGGGTGTGTATTGCAAACGATCAAACGAATCGAAGTAAGTACGCTCCTTCACTTCCGGAGGATAGGCAAGTATGCTACTTAACTCATCCAAAGCAGATTGCGCCCAATATACACTATATATTCTGTCCATGCTCAAATTCCTTTATCTTCGCCTGCAAATATTCGAGTCCGGCTTCCCTTCCATAGATCGCCCTTGTTCGTGATCTTCGCGGCTCTGCTGTACTTGCCGAATCAGATCCGAATCCTCCGACAGCGACGAAATAACCTCCGACAGTGTATCATCTTTTTCACGCTTCATGTTCAAGTACCCGATAAAATCATACACCTGAAATGCATCCTGCTCTGGGATTTGATCAATCAGTCGTTTAACTCTTCCCGATTTACTGCCATTATCTTCACCGCCTTATCCCTTGGACTTATGATAAGATGCTTTAGCCTTTCTATTATTACTACAGTGACTGGTCCATACCCGGATAAGTCTCTGGTCCATGTTTTAATTCCGGAAAGAAATAAGCAACCTCCGCTTCATATCTGTCCTGTGCCGACAGGCAGGTGTCCAGCAAATACCCTTTTTCTGAAGAGTACTCCTTCAGGCCGCGGTAATAAAACAGCTTCTGCTCATGGTCAATGATAAAGGGGAGTATACCATTTTTCAAACATTCCTTAAACAGGATGATCCTGCCGACACGACCGTTTCCATCCTGAAAAGGATGAATACTTTCAAATTCATGGTGGAAGTCTACGATGTCCTCAAACGAAATACCGGTTTTCTGGTGATACATGATGAGCAACTTCCCCATGCGCTTGCCACTTTTCCCGGAGCAGTCGTTTTCATATCTCCTGCCGCATTGGGTCTGGCTTTGTAATCTCCCACGCGGAACCAGTCTTTTCTTTCATCAGAAGTATTTCTTTTTAAGATTCTATGGAATTCCTTGATCATTTCTTCGGTCAAGTCTTCATGTGCAAGGTTCAACATATAGTCAAAACAGGCGAAGTGGTTTACTGTCTCTATAATATCGTCAACGCTTGCTGTTTCTTCAGGTTCTACGTTTATAGTGTTGGTTTCAAAAATATATCGTGTCTGATCCTCAGATAACCGACTGCCTTCGATCCGGTTGGAGTTATAGGCAAGCTTAATTTGGGTCTGATGGTACAGCCCTCCTTTAAGCCCCATCTTCATTTCTTCCTGTAAGAGCTCTGCTAATGTTTTATGTTTCATCCACATTTCTCCGATTAAATTCAGAATGATCCCCTGTATCTTAACAGTCAAAATAGCACTACTTGTTGCTATCATTATAGCATTCTCTATTGTAAAATATGCAGTTGTGCTCGATTCTGTCTGAGTCAGACATTGGTCCCGCCAAGAACAAAAGAGACCGCGGTTGGCCTCTTTTACGTAAGCTTTGCCAGCTCATCCATAAAAGCCGGTCGTGTATAATATTGAGCTTTTAATTGAAGGATGATTTCTTCCTGGCTTGGTTTTCCTACTGCCTTTTTATATCGTTTAAGTATGGCGCATACACGCTGATATCCTTTTCTGTTGGAAGATGTGCTGGCCGCGCTATAGATATAATTGCTATAAATCTGAGTCATTTCCTCACGGTAGTCCGAAGACAGTCGAGCTGCATATTCTTCTATCGTCGACGGATTGGCCCTTACATAAACCATCATTTCTTCCAAATCATTTTTTTCTGAGATAAGCTTAAGATAGACGTCCCAGGTTCTCCAATGGTTAGCTTTTTTCAGTTCCTGAAGGATGCTGCGGTAGAACTCTTCTTTGTCTCCTTGAAACAGAGACTCCAGTTCATGATAATAATCATAGTCACCATCCAGCAATAGCTCCTTAGCCAACTCCATCTGCTCTTGCCTGAGGGAAAGCTTTTTGTAGGCTTCATATCTTGCAACCTTCCACCTGGAAATCAAACCGGGAAACTGCTTATCCTGTTGTTCTCCTTCTTCAGCTAATTCGATGGCGCGGCGATAATTTCGGGCAGCCATACTTTTCTCAATAGCCCATTCTCTAAAAAAAGTGAACTGGAGGTGCTCTTGTACAAACCGCTCTGCTTCCTCTCTGGAGCCGTAGTCCTGGATAATCTGGAATAAAATTTGGAGCAACGCTTCATTTGAATATTTTCGATACTCATTGTTGGCATTGGAAGCAATTTGATGCTCAATCGCCCCCTTCAACTGTTCTCTGAACTTCTCCACATCCGCGAATTCGGCACAGATACGGAATAATGCAATCCGGAAATCATCCCAGTCCTCAAAAACCCCACTCTTGCTCACGCTGAGCAGACGTTCAAAAAAGCGTTCCCGAGCAGAAATATCCTGCTGATCCTGGCTGCCCGCAATTTCCTGAATCTGCTCCAGCGCTTCCCCCACCAGCATGCCAATATCGCCGTCCGAATCATCCGCATACTGAAATGCGGCTATTCCTTCTTCCAGCACCAGTAAAGCGATTTCCAGCGCCAACGACTCATCCTGCGCACCGTTCATGTCTTCAAGCAGCTTAAGCATTTCACTCGCAAACCCATAGGTTTCCCGATAAGGAATGAATCCCTCTCGTCCTACATATTTTTTCACGATAGAGTCAATCAGTTTCTTGCATGTCTGAATTTGCTGACTATGATCACCTTTGGCGTATCTTAACAGGAGACTGTTGCTAAACATCTCATCCTGTTCCACGACTTGAGCAATAACACGAATCAGTTCTTCTTTGGACAAGCTGTTTAATAAGGCTTCTATTTCAGTCTGCCTCGCCATTCTCATTCACACTCCAAATCAATCATTATTGAATATTAATTGCCGCCGCCCCCAAGTTAAGCTTCAACCCACCGTGAGCTTTTTTAAGTACAAACTTTCAGCAACAGGAATATTGATACTTGTTCAAAATTAGTCAGCAAAGCATTTTCTTTTATTGCATAACCTTTACTCAGTGACTCTCTTTAACTCAAATTGTGTTGCTTCTAACATCAGGATAAGTCTATCATCATTAACATCCAAAAAACCTACAGGTATAGAAAGTCCTGAAGAAGAGTCAGATACGCGTAATGCTTTTACTTCATCATTTCTATTCAAACTTAGCATATCCATTTTAAATATTCTATAAAAAGAGTCCTCGTTATAGCATATCTCAGTAATTTCATAGAGTGGATCTTCTAGTTCATATTGATAAACATTATAGTTTTCAAACCCTTTTGATGAAAAAAAATCTTTATTGATTATAATTTCATCACCAATAACTTGTTGCCCTGTTGGATATTCAGATGCATCATTATATGAATCTGCAAATCCTAACAGTTTTTCAACTTTCCAGGTTCCATAGAAAAACTTCTCAGTTTCACTATCCAAATCCATACTTCCTACAAAAGGTTCAGATGTGTTACTTGGAATAATATTATCATCTTCTTTTGCTTCATCAATTGATGGTTCAATCGTAGGGGTATTCTTTGTAGTTCCATCGACTTGATTTTTTAATAAAGACACATTACTACATCCAACCAAACAGGCAGACAATATAGACATTATCAGAAACATTACCACTTTTATCCTCATTATTACCCTCCTGGTCACTATTTAATGTCCAATTTTAGGATCAGTTAATGTAAGGACAGATATTTATTTAACCCATGTATTAAGTTCATTCTCAGATGCCCAGCCATGGATATCCATAAAATAAAGCCAACCAAAATGAATATGCGCCTGTTACTAGCAGCACAATCTAATATTATCAATATTCGAACAAGCCGTCTTGTGATTTGTCCACGCCCCTAAAATCACGTGGGCAAATGGTGGACAAATCCACAGAATTTTATTGTCAAACTAATCACACACAATATAACTCTATTATAATTTCTATTATTCAATCAAATAATGTGATTTTTTTATAGATTTCGACAAATTTCTACCAATGACTACTTTTCCCAGTCATAAATGTATTACAGGACATACTCGCCGTGTCTAGCGTATGTTGCCCTATAATTAGGCAGTCAATTCTGAACTATCGTGTCCCGCAGAGTTGTTGGTTTCAACTTGGTTAGAGCTCATCTTTTTTTCAACTTTTCGAGCTAGTTTTATTGCACCTTGATCTATATATTTCATATAATAGTGCGACAAAATAAATAAGGGCACCATAGAAGCCATAAACGTAATTGCATAGGCAAGATTATAACTAATATGATGAATCACTTTACTAAATAGGAACGCAGAATACGTATTTAGGAAAGTGAAATGAATGAGGTAAAGGGAAAATGAAATCTGTCCTAAATAAACAAACGGTTTCCATCCAAACACCTTTTGCAGCACTTTTGAACGAAGCAGAGCAAACAAAATCATAGCAGCACCTAGGGTTCGAGCAAGAAGTCGTGGGTCGATGTTGAGTTGAATCCATTCATTGATAGTTTTCGTCCACACTTCTATAGGTTCGTACATAGTCCCCATTAATGAAGTATAAGGCGCTGGAACGCAATAACTTTAGAAAGGTCTCACTATCGAGCTCTTTTTCGAACATTTTGACACTCAGCACATAGCCACTTAGCACAAAAAACAAACAAACGGCAAATTGACCATTATAAAATAAATTAATCGGAGAATGCCCATACCAGATATCCCATTCAAAATGAGCTTGTTGCGGTCTTCCATTTAACGCAGCTGGATAAAATACTTGTATGTAGTGCGAAATAACCACGGCAAATGCTGCGAGTCCCCTAATGCCATCCAAATAGAATAGCTTTCTTTCAGATGTCTCTTTATTCATTTTTTCCTCTTCTTTCATGAAAAAAACTATTTTAACATGCGACGCTGCGCGATTAAATACATATCGTGAAATTCACAACACGCACCGTATGCGAGATTATATCCCGCTACGGTACTTCATGCAAAAGTCTGCAATCCCGATTTTACATTATCCAGTATTATAAATTAAATTCCATCTTTAAACCTTGGATGTGGTAAACCGACCTTTAATGCTGGTGATGAACCTAGAGCACAGACTCCGTGTTCTTTTTTGCCTTTTTTCACGTTGCTGTCTCGTCGTCGCATCGCCCTGAATACCGGCTCACCGTCCGATGTTTTCATATCTCGGTGACCAACGAAAATACTTAATTCACCATCCGAGTAATTAGTGGCAATACCTAACAACGTTTTAGACATATGATCCACATTAACAAATCAATCACTCAGAACCCTTTGTTCCGTAGAAATAAACTCTTGCTACTTCTATCACGACTTTATTATAATCTGTGTAATGTCTTGATATAAAAACAGGGAAGAGGCTTGATGGCACTGGGATTTTCCCATTCTCCATTCTTCCTCTCCCCGATTTTGTCACGTCTTTATTCGATTTTTAGCACGAATTTATTTGAAATAACAAGAGTTTATTGTGAGTCTACAATTTTCTGACTATCAAAACCACCGACTCCACATGTGTGGGTTGCGTAAAATGGAAGATCCTGATGTATTCGAAGGGTTCAACTATCTATCTTTCTGAAATCTTCAAAGCTCTCCTGTGGCTTATCCTCCAGCAAGACGATATCTTCTCCTTGTTGTTGTCTCATTTTAATATTTTCTTTCCCCCAAGAACACATAACTTCAATGATCTTATTGACTGTAACTCCATATGCCGTGAGGGTATATTCGACTTTTGGCGGCATCTGCTGGTATACATATCTTCTTATGAGCCCATCCTTCTCAAGTTCGCGAAGCTGCTGGATTAGAACCTTTTGTGAAATACCCTGAATATTGCGCTGTAATTCACTTGTTCTCTTAGTACCGGACATCAAAAAGCATATGATCAGAGATTTCCACTTTCCTCCGATGATTTCAAGTGTTGCCTCTATGCCCATATGGTATTGTTTCACAGAATAACACCTCGTTCATTCCGTTCTTATAAGGTCGGTCTAAAAATTTATTATTTCATATATTTTATTACGAGTCCAGTACGTACTTTGAAGTAACCATCTTACTTTATTGTGTGTATTTTCTTTTTTTTAAACCTGCAAGATAATGATGGTATTCTAAAAAATGAGCCAAGACACTTTGAAGATACATTCTTGAATATGGGCCTGAGAAGGGAAGATTCATAATGAAAACACTGGTAATTTTGGCACACCCCAACCTTGAGGTTTCAAGGGTAAACCAGCGATGGAAAGAAGAACTCCTGCAATATCCAAACGATATTAAAATCCATGAGATTTACAAAGAGTATCCTAACTGGAGTATTGATGTTCCTCGTGAGCAAAATCTATTAGAAGCATATAACCATGTTATCTTGCAATTCCCGTTGTATTGGTACAGTTATCCGCCTCTATTGAAAAAGTGGTTTGACGATGTTTTTGCCTACGGATGGGCTTATGGATCAAAAGGTGACAAGCTCAAAGGGAGAAAGCTAGGGCTGGCCATGTCCATCGGCGATAAAAAAGAAAATTATTTGCCAGAGGGCTCTGTTTCTTTTACCGTGGATGAATTGATTACGCCCTTCAAAGCCAGTATAGGACATGTAGGCGCAGTGGCATTGCCCTATTTTGCTGTCTTCGGAGTTTCATTTCAAGCTAGCGATGAGGAAATCAATCACAGTGCAAATGAATATATCAACTATATCTTTAAGCATCAACAGTAACTTGTTACTGTATCCGTCACGGCTCGTATAGTCAGCGCTGAAATATCGCTATCGAATTGAGGAATCCTCCTCTCTATAGGAGTCGTTAAAATGCAAATTATATATAGAGATAATCTTCTACAAACCTCCCTGACGATATGCTACAAAGATCGCTTTCTGACAATGGATCGTTTGGTCATTCATACCGGAGCAGCACATTCTCTTCTTTCATCCGATATTGTGGAGCAAATTGGAATTCATTTTGAGAATGGAGATAGGCTTTTGATTGTGGATAATCCCTTATCGGCCTCGATATTCTAAAGCAAGGCAATATGATTATTGATCTGCATCGGATGGAAATGTATTCAGCAGTCCTTGGTCAAGATTAAAATGGGGACGCGAATCGCTCGCGTCCCCAAAACTATTATTTTCTCACTCAAACCCCTTATAAATCAAGGAACAAACAGCCTCCACATGCCTTGAGTGTACAAAAAAGATGCCGTTTGAAGCTGTTGGGGCCTTGGCAGACTCAGCCTCGAGTAATTCCTACCGACTCATAGACATAGCATCATATCGCAAATTCATTCTTCGACTATCATATCCATTACATCGCGTCGCATGCTCTGCGGGACTTCTTTTGTGGGCTCACCCAAACGGACGAGCATCTGAATAGTACCTCCATCTGAAGCGTAGTCGCGGTGAATGTTGCTGTATGGCTCTTTCATTTCGGGGTATTCCTCCAAAACCTGACTGAGCGGCTGCATAACAAATCCCAACCGGTGTGCTGCCAGTATCAATCTACTGTATAGCATACCACTTTTGACCTGGCTTGTACGGCTATTGTCCTTCGTAGTAATCATGGCATAAGCTGGTGTGTTGCCCACCGATGTCCGAGCAGACTGAATAAAGAGATCCGATGCAGCTTTCCCGCTGTTCGTCGAAGGAAAGAGCGTGACCAGGCCCTGTGTAAGATGCCGCATGATACCCGAAGTACCCTGCCCTTCGACAGAAAAGCCATAACGATATTTGTTTTTCTGGTACTCGTTAGCGCGAAAGATGGTTTCCGATTCCTTCATAACACGATCCACACCCGCTTCAATGCTCGCTCCCTGCACTGCGTAGCCGTTCAGTTTATCTATATTTACCTTATCCTGAAAAATTTTCATCGACAGACCGGTGTCGGCATTGATGGCTTCCAACTGATTAATCTGTTCAGAAGTCAACTTGGTTGACTGATATGCCGCCCTGTTTGTGTCCGGTAAAAACAGGAAATCATAAAGAACGCTGCTTTGAGGATTCGTTTTTGTAAGCGTGATTTTTGCCACCGGTATGGTTTTCATACTCTCCGACAGTTTTTGTTCGTTATAGCCGCCATCTGGAAATAATTCTATTGCAGTTTGATACCCTGATTCATCCCCAGCGATTTTGACATACTCCAAAAAGGTGCCTTGCGTAACCATCATTTGCCGTGCAAAAGGGTCCACCTCGCTTGTCAAACGGTCGCTGTCGGCGTATAAATAAAATACCTTAGGGTTATTTTTGTCGAGCCGGATTTTCCATGGCTGCATGTTGTGACCGTTTGAAGACAACAGACCATGAGCCACAAGGCGTATCCTTGGATCGTCAAATTTTTGCGAATAGGTCTTTTGCCAAGGCTCCAAATATTTGGGTTGTTCAAAAATTCCGCTTATGACGAACAAGGACGCAAAAGCGATGACAAGTAGCGCTCCAACGCATGAAAGTATAATGGTCATTGTTTTCTTCACCTTCCTCTTGCTCATTGTTAATTCCCTCCATTTTCAGTTTGTATTGATCTGACAATAAGCTCAAAAGCTACTGATATCAATTCCTCAGGTGTCGTCCCGTGATAGTTCTTAATGTAATTTTCCTTTTTCTTTGCGGTATTAAACACCCCAATCATGCAGGCCCATAAAGCAAGAGCCGTTTTTACAATATCCAGATCACTACGGATGGAATTTTCCGCAATGCCCCTTTTAAGCACTCCGGTAAGATACCCCAGTATTTCTTCCCCAAGCGCATAGCATTCTTCTCTTGATTGGTCAGAAACCCCTTTTTGAAAATCCAGTTCCCCATTTTCATACTCCATAATTGCCTTAAAATATTCCGGGTGATCCTTGCTGAACCGATTAAGTGATAAAGTCATCTGCTTTAATTCCTCAATCGTATTACAGGCTTTTTCTTTTTGTGAGTCATCCTTCAGCATACCGATTAACAACTTGTATCCCCTTATCATAATTTCAAAATAGATTTGCTCTTTACTTTTGAAATAGACATACACTGTTCTCTTACTGAACTCAGCCTCTTTCGCTACATCATCCATTGTGGCATTGCCATATCCTTTTGTAAAAAAAATTCTTTCCGCTGCTTCAATAATATCGTTCCTGCGGATTTCCTTTTCTTTTTCCTTGCGTTGCTTTGTTCCCAAAGGATACACCATTCCCTTCACTCGTGTGTTATAAAGTAAACTTTAAGTTTACTTTATTCTAAGATATATTTAGTCTTCTGCCAATACATTTTTTACAAAAAAGCTCTTTAGCTTAATTTGGACAATAAAAAAACAGGCTCACCTTCATTAAAGATGTATCTTGATATTTATGCTATTGAAATCTTTTATTTAAATATACATATACAAATTAGCAAGCCTTTCTTCATCTCACTAGCTTCATGCCAACAGAAGGGTATACTTAAAATTTCGACGTGGGGTGAATGCTGACGGTAGACGATCTATTTTACATTAAGATGTGGCTGTTATTCACCTAAATAAAACAAGATCCACCCAGCATAATGCAAGGTGGACCTTGTTTATTATTACTCAGTATTGCTCTCGAAATCCCCGTCTCAATTCATCTCTAACACGAGCGAACTTTAACTTAACATCATCAAGCCACTTGGGTGCATCTGTAACATCTGAGCCTTCCAACGACCATAACAATTTCGAGAACCTATATAACTTTAGAAACGATTTCACTTGAGGATTATCCAAGTTCATATCATCGTCAAGAAAATCATCAAGAGCCGTTATAATGTCGTGTGCATACCAGCTATAAACAGCATCATCGAAATCAATAACGCTAAACGAACTATTTTCCTCTTCATAAAATATGTTGTCCAGTTGAAAATCATAATGGATTAATCCACAATTGCTGGACGATGTTTTCACTTCATATAATTCAGGGAGATTTAGAAAAGCTCGCCGTCATAAGCTGCCGTATTTCATCGATGAGTAAGTGAACACCATCCTCGATCCCATTCAACCGAACACGTGACACATTCAGCTTTAACAAGTTGTCTTTCGGAAACGAAGGAAGATAATGCTTATCAATCGGTTCAATCCATAGTGATTTTTTCTTCAGTCTTCTGATCACTTCATTTGCGGGTACGTCCTCAATCAATCTAATGTAGGTATGGAGCGAAGATTTTACGCCAACATCGAAACTAAAAAGATTCCTATTCTGAATCAGCTGTTGTTCTAAAGCTGCTTGAAGAAGTCGTGATCGTTGCTCGTAATAGGATTTGATTTTTTGTTTATGTCGATCAAACATGCTGCTTTTTAAGTAAATTTCCAAAGCTCCTTGCGAAAGCATTGAACTATCGATATCTTGAATTCTTTTGTACTGCGTAAAAGCGATAAGAAGGCTGTCGGGTATAACAGCGATGCCGATCCTCAGGCCCGGAAAAATGATTTTGGAATAGCTTTTTAAGTAAATGACATGTGTCTTGTCATCGTATGCGTATAACGGATCAGCTTTAGTATCCTGTTCCATATCAGCCAAGTAATCATCTTCAACAATATAAACATCATACTTATGCGCAAGTGCAACGATTTTCTTTTTCTCCTCCGCGCTATAGGAACAACCTAATGGGTTATGGAATCTCGGCATTGTGTAAAAGAATTTAATATCCTCTGTTTTGAAAATTTCCTCTAGCTCTTCAAAGTCGATACCTCGGGACGTTCTCTTTATTCCTGTAACCGGAACGCCATAGGTTATTAAGTGCTCGATGAATAAATGATAGCTTGGCTGTTCGATTAATATTTTTCTTTTCCCATTCGGAAACGGGAGAGCGGTCAAAATGGAAAGAGCCTGCTGGATCCCGGAGACAACAAATAGGTTGCGGACGTTCGTGAAAACCTGATAATTGGCTAATTGCTTTTGCATAATGTGGAGAAGAGATGGCAGCCCTTGCGGGGTTCCATAAGTAAACAAGTCTTGCTTATATGTATCAATGGCTTTATTGACGCAATGCTGAAAATCCAAATACGGGAAAATGTTCGGGTCCGGCGAAGAAGTCGCAAAATCAATCATTCCCTGCTCTTCCTCATGGGCAGTGATTCCCGATTTGACCAGGTAATAACCGCTCTTGTCTACCGAATAAACGATGTGGCGTTGTTCAAGATCATGAAGAGCCCTTATGACAGTGCTTTTACTAACGTGATATTGGTTTGCAAGAACCCGAATGGAGGGTAATTTATCTCCCTCTTTTAAGTTATGGTTAACAATTTGTTCTTCTAATTCCTTAACGATAAGAAAAAATTTATGCACTTCATTCGCTCCCGCGTGCATCTGTATCGGTACAGATGCCCTTTTTATTTATTGTAGCATCAAGCGCCTCATGTTTAAATTGGTTAGCGGGAAGTCATTCTATACGTGAGGAGGCAAACCATGAAAAACGCGAAACGAACAAACCTTGCCGCTTACATGGCTGCGATTGCCTATGCGGTCATTATCGGGTTTTCATTTTTGTTTGTTAAACTAACCGTTACGGCAACTCATCCTCTGGATGTGCTGACGCATCGTTTTTTTATCGGGTTGATTGCTGTAGCTATCCCTTTTCTATTCGGTTGGGTTCATCTTCGGTTTTCATTAAGCGACTTATGGAGAATCGTTCCATTAGGCCTATTTTCGCCTGTATTGTTTTTCGCTTTTCAGACTTATGGACTGATCAACACTTCTTCATCGGAGGCAGGCATCATCCAGGCAACCGTTCCTATTTTTACCTTAATCCTCGCTTCTTATTTCTTAAAGGAACGAACAAGCCTAATACAGAAGCTGTCTTTGATCCTGTCTGTTGCGGGAGTCGTATTGATTTTCGTCATGAAAGGTGGAAGTGGTCTGAATACAACGAATCTCGGCGGCATCTCCTTACTGTTGTTTTCCGCGCTTTCATTTGCCGGATATAGCGTCTTGGCTCGTCCTCTTGCCAAAAAATACGCGCCGATGGAGATTACCCTTATTACGATGGGGATGGGATTTATTGTATTCATGACCGCTTCACTCGTTCGGCATACAGCGGCAGGAACACTAAGTACATTTTTTCAGCCGCTTACTCAACCCGCTTATGTGATCGCACTCCTATACTTAGGTGTACTATCCTCTGTAGGGACCACACTATTATCAAGTTTTGCATTATCACGGCTCGAAGCTTTTAAAGTCAGCGTGTTCAGTAATTTATCGACGCTAATTTCCATCATGGCTGGTGCTTTAATTTTAAAGGAGCATATTACGATTTACCATTTGATCGGTACCATGATGATCATTGCAGGAGTGTTGGGTACGAATAAAAAACAGATGCATTCTAAAACGAGCCGAATGTAAATAGTCGAGGAGTCGTTCGTATGAAAATAAAAGGGATTTTATTATTATTTCCAGCGTGCCACCAATTACACTTGCTGCTGCAAAAGCATTTGTTGGAGCAATAACACTAGCGTTTATCTATATTTTATTTTCCAAGAAAGAGCAAAGTCCGATTTCTTTAAGATATCCCAGGAAAAGATTAATGCTGCTCTATGCAGGCATAGCATTTTTTGAAGCGGTTATCCCCTTTTTCTTAATTGGTTGGGGGCAGCAAAGAGTATCCAGCAGCATGGCTTCTATTATTATGGGAACCGTCCCTATTTTCACGCTACTTATCTTATTTCTCTTTAAAGTCAGCCGATTGCGTTTGATGCACTTTATTAGTATTGGCGTTGGTTTTGTTGGTATTCTCCTTATCATTCTTCCCTCTTTAACGATCGATATTACGAATCAAAGTTTATGGGGAATGGCCGCTTTGATTTTTGCTTCATTAAGCTTTGCGATTTCTTTGGTACTGATTGAAAAACTGCCGTCCATGTCTTCGGTGCTGGCAATGAGAAATATACTTTTTATCGCATCTATTGTCCTGATTCCAGCTAGCTTTATATTGGAAAGCCCACTAAGCATCAGGCTTACTTTCATTGAAATGCTGTGCCTTCTCATTCTTGGAATTTTCCATGCAGGAATCGTATATATGATGTTTAATCTGCTCATTCAACAATCCGGAGCGGCTTTTGCATCCTTGACCAATTATTTTGTTCCCGTTATTGGCGTTATTCTCGGTACAGTTTTATTAGGAGATCAGATTGATTCAAAGACGTGGTTGGCTTTAGTTGTCATATTAATATCCTTGTTACTAGGGAGTATAGCATCTAAAAGTATATAACTCAGGCGATAATGCGATCAGGAAGGCGGCTAAAAATAAATGAGAAAAACCGTCCTGACGGACGGTCCTTCGCGTTGGCGTGGAGAATAGGGGAGCGAACCCCTGACCTCTTGCTTGCTATGCAAGCGCTCTTCCAGCCAGCTGAGCTAAGCCTCCTAAAACTTCATCAACATTACATTTGTGCGAACCTGTCACATCTCATTTTCGAACCATCAATATTAGACACTCCACATGCCCTGAGCGGCTAGGACGGATGAAGTTGTGAGTCTATCAAGTTTGTACCGCGACCTACAAAAAAACTCCGCCGCGAGCTAGAGTCTATTATATCATCACCATACTGAAACACTTTGAGGGCTACATAATCGCCTTGTACGCAAGGCGACTGTACGACAAAAACGGGACAGCCCTATTTATATGTTGACGAGGAATTGCGGCGCAGACTGGATACCAAGCTGATTGCCGTATTTTTTTGTTTTATACCTCTGCTTGTATATTTCCGTCAAAAGAAATTTAATAAAGTTATAATCACAAACAGAATGGTAGTATACCATTGCTCTGACGGACGATATAGGAGCAGTAAAGTAAAGGATGGTGAAAATAAATGAAACGGATATTTTTGGTTGAGGACGATAAGGCAATCGCTAAAAACCTTATACTTTTGCTCCGCTCGGAGGGATTTACAGTCACTCACGCCCCTACACGGAGTGAAGCCCTTGCCGCACTTGCCGGGAATAAATTTGACTTGGCGTTGATTGATATTTCTTTGCCTGACGGAAATGGCTTTACGGTTTGCACGGAAATCAAAGAAACAGGGGATGTTCCCGTTATCTTTCTGACGGCTTCCGGCGATGAGGCGAGTGTTGTTACTGGGCTGAACATGGGCGCGGACGACTATATCACCAAGCCTTTTCGTCCGCGCGAATTGATTGCGCGTATTGGAACCGCCCTGCGAAAAAGCGGGCGCTCTCAGTCGGCTTTTGAAATCTGCGGGCTTCATGTCGATACGGCAAGCGGCGTTGTGAAAAAAAACGGCAACGAGGTTTTTCTTTCAGCTTTAGAATACCGCTTATTGCTGGTGTTTATTAGCAACCCAAAAAGTATTATCACGAGAGGCAGGCTACTTGACGAATTGTGGGACGCGGCGGGCGAGTTTGTCAATGACAATACACTGACCGTGTACATCAAACGCTTGCGGGAGAAGATAGAGAACGACCCGGCAAGCCCGCAAATCATTCTGACCGTTCGCGGGACGGGGTATAGATTGGGTGGCGAGTATGCTTCGGAATAGGGAGGTTCGACAGTTTGCCATTTTGTTCTCCTTAATGGCCGCCATCGCCGTAATGCTGGGATTTGCAATAAATACGGCGGCGGGAATCCTTGCCATTGCTTCTGCCACCGCCTTCGGCACAGCGTTTTTTGCGTTTACCAAAGCCCGATACAAAAGCATTGAGCGGATTTCAAATCAAATCGACCTTGTGCTTCATAATGCTGACCATCTGTATATTGGTGAATCGGACGAGGGCGAACTTTCCATTCTGCACAGCGAGATAACAAAAATGATGTTGCGTATTCGGGAGCAAAATGGCGCGCTGAAAAAAGAAAAAGAACATCTTGCCGATTCGCTGGCCGACATAGCCCACCAACTCCGCACCCCGCTCACATCCGTGAACCTTATTCTGTCATTGTTAGAGAATAACCCTGACGAAAATGAACGGAAAGCATTTGTACGGGAAACAGAGGAATTACTTGTGCGGATGGATTGGTTGATTACTTCCCTATTAAAATTATCCCGCTTGGACGCGGGCATTGTGGTGTTCCAAAGCGAGCAGATCGATGTAAACAACTTGATAAACGCCGCGCTTCGCCCGTTCCTAATCCCAATGGAACTGCACGATATTGATTTGCAAATAGATGCACCGAAAGGGATGATTATTCAGGGTGATTCCGGTTGGCTTTCGGAAGCAATTCAAAATATCCTCAAAAATTGCATAGAAAGCGCAGGCGAGAACGGGAAGATTGAGATTGTCTGCAGGGACAACCCACTGTTTACCGAGATTGCCATCCACGACAGCGGCGCGGGCTTTGAAAAAGAAGATTTACCCTCCCTGTTTGACAGGTTTTATCGTGGGAAAAACCCAAACGCTACAGGATACGGGATTGGATTGGCCCTCTGCAAGATGATTATAACTCGGCTGGGAGGGGCGATTACCGCAAAAAATCACCCGCAGGGCGGTGCGATATTTTCCATTCGATTCCCAAAGTGACGAATCTCTCACCTGAAAGTCACAGAGATGTAAGTTGAAGGTTCTATTATATGGGTAAACCATGAAAAGGAGACTCACATAATGGAGTTCTTAAAAATTGAAAATCTATGCAAGGTCTACGGCAAGGGCGAAAACGAAGTTGCTGCGCTTGACCATGTTTCGCTTACAATCGAAAAGGGGGAGTTTACCGCAATCATCGGCTCCTCCGGCTCCGGCAAATCCACATTGCTTCACATCATCGGGGGCGTGGACGTGCCGACAAGCGGAAAAGTGTATTTGAACGGGCAGGATGTATATGCCCAAAGCAATGAAAAACTCGCCATTTTCCGCAGGCGGCAGGTCGGACTGATTTACCAGTTTCACAACCTCATTCCCACTCTGAATGTGGTGGAAAACATCACCTTGCCTATCCTGATGGACAAGCGGAAGGTCAACGAGGAACGGCTGAATGACCTGCTCGAAATGCTTGGTTTGCAAGACCGCAAAACGCATTTACCCAATCAGCTTTCGGGCGGCCAGCAACAGCGCGTTTCCATAGGACGCGCTTTAATGAACGCCCCGGCAGTCATGCTTGCCGACGAACCCACGGGAAGTTTGGACAGCCGAAATGGACATGAAATCATCAAACTGCTGAAAGAAAGCAATAAAAAATATGGGCAGACCCTGCTCCTCGTCACCCATGACGAAAATATCGCCCTGCAAGCAGACCGTATTATCGGCATATCGGACGGCAAAGTTGTGCGAGACGAGAGGGTGCGGTCATGAACATTTTCAACAAAGTTACCCTGCAAGGCATGAAAAAGAGTCGTACACGTACGATTGTAACGATTATCGGAGTTGTCCTTTCCGCCGCCATGATTACGGCAGTCGCCACCTTTGGCGTTTCCCTGCTGAACTATATGGCAAACGGCGCGGCCCAGAAATACGGCGATTGGCACGTTGAGTTTTTGGACGTCCCTTCTTCTTTCGTACAGGAACGAACCCACGACGAGGGAGTCGCTAACACCGCGGCATTTGAAAATATCGGCTACGCAACGCTTGACGGCGGGAAAAACCCCAACAAGCCCTATCTTTTTATCGCTGGATACAGCGAGGAAGCCTTTGATACCTTGCCCATAACCCTGGTTTCAGGCAGATTGCCGAAAAACAGTGGGGAGATTCTTGTTTCGGGGAGCGTCGCAGCAAACGGCGGCGTTAAATTCGCGGTGGGCGATACGCTTTCACTTGCTATCGGAAGCCGCATGGACGGGAACAAAAATCTCGGTCAACACGATCCTTACATTTCCGGGGACAAGCCGGGGACGGCCAAAGAAACTCTTGTGCCAAAAGCCGAGAGAACCTACACGGTTGTCGGAATCAACGAAAGACCCGGTTTTGAGGAATCTTCCGCGCCGGGATATACCTTGATAACGAAAGCAGATGCACAAGACAAAGCGGACAGCTTCAGTCTATTTGTCACGCTTACAAACCCGCGTGGGATTCACGCTTACATAGGCAATACAGCCGGAACCGAAGCCTATGTCTTTAACGATAATGTGCTGCGCTTCATGGGTCTTTCGGACGATAATATGTTCAACGTGCTTCTGTACGCGGTGGGCGGAATTGTGGTCGCCATCATCATGATAGGCTCAATTTTTCTGATTTATAACGCATTCACCATCTCGCTGAACGAACGCACACGCCAGTTCGGGATTCTTTCATCTGTGGGAGCCACAGCAAAGCAGCTGCGAAATTCGGTGCTGTTTGAGGGGCTTTGTATCGGTGCGGTCGGCATACCGATTGGCATTATCGTTGGCATAGGCAGCATCGGGCTTGTGATTTCCGTTGTCGCCAGAAATTTTGGGGAAATTCTCTACACCAGCGTCCCTTTAACCTTGACGGTGTCCATTCCAGCGATTGTCGTTGCGGCGGCGGTCAGTATGGTTACAATTCTGATTTCGGCCTATATCCCGGCCAGGAGGGCCGCAAACACTCCCGTGATGGAGAGTATTCGCCAGACGAACGAGGTCAAAGTTGAATCCAAAGCCGTGAAAACATCAAAACTGGCACAGCGTATTTACGGTTTGGAGGGAACCCTTGCGCTAAAGAATTTTAAAAGAAACAAGAAACGCTATCGCAGCATTGTGCTATCACTTGTTTTAAGCGTAGTGCTGTTTATATCGGCCAGTGCTTTTGTAACGGATATGAAACAGGCTTCGGAGCGGGCAGTAGCGTTTACTACCTATGACATCGGTTTTGCCACACAGGACATGGACGATAGCGAAATGTTGTCGCTTTACGACAAACTAAAAACCGCCGACGGTGTTTACGAAAGCTCATATCAAGCGCTTATGAAGTATTCATGCGCTGCCAAAGCAAGCGATCTTTCAGACTATTACTGGGAATACGCGGGTTCACATTCGCCGGACGAAACGGTTAATCTGCCAATGGACATCCAGTTTCTTGAGGACAGCACCTATCTGAATATGATCAAAGGCTTGGGCTTGCCCGCAGAGGAATATACCGGGCAAAATGCGAAACTGATCGCCGTTGCCAAACTGACAAGCCACATGAAAACCAATCGGGAGCATGAGGTTGACGAGTTTATTGATATGTTCAAGAGTTCTTCCATGAATTTTACCATCGCTCCCGAAACAAATGGCAAGCCGAAGATGGAACAGGGGCAAAACGTAAGCATTACGTTTGTCGAGACCGTGCCGCCTGATACACTCCCAATCTTAGGAAACTCCGGGTCGAAGAATCCGGTCTTTTTTAGAGTGATGGTCCCCTATTCGCTCAAAGAGAAGTTTGAAACCCCAGATACCCATGTGGATATTAAGGGCTTGACCTTTCGGTCAAAGAATCCCACACAGTCGGCGGCTGAAATGAAAACGATGATTCAGGGTGCGGGAATTACAGCCAAGTACGACCTGTACAATGCGTATGAAATGCTTGATGAGAACCGCAATATGATATTCATTGCCAACGTGTTCGCTTATACTTTTATCATTATGATTTCGCTGATTGCGGTTGCCAATGTGTTCAACACGATTTCCACGAATATCAAGCTGCGCCGGCGGGAGCTTGCCATGCTCCGCTCTGTGGGGATGTCTGAACGCGATTTCCAAAAGATGATGAATTTCGAGTGTGCCTTTTATGGCATGAGGGCGTTGCTCTTCGGGCTTCCCATAGCGGTAATTTCTTCTTGGCTGATTTACAAAGGGATGTTCATCGGCGGGGCGGACAATATCGATTTTGTGTTCCCGTGGAGCAGTATGGCAATCAGCGTGTTCAGCGTACTCTTTATCGTGTTCATTACAATGCTGTATGCCATTAGTAAGATAAAAAAAGAAAATATCATTGACGCGCTTCGGGATGATATGACTTGATTCAAAATCAAAAAACATCTGCGTGATTGGGTTCAAGTGATTCGCAATCGTCCCGAAAGGCGCTTTGGACCTTGAAAATACAGAATCCATCCTACACAGCCCCAATGTGGCCATGCGGCGGTTTTGAAATAACAATCAAAACCGCCGTTTTCCTTTTTCAAAATTGGAAATTAGGAGGGTGTATTAAAGTCGCCCTTTTTTAAGGATAGGGCGGTATCTTAGGAGGTATCGTCGTGTTATTCTGGATCGGCGATAATGACGTCCGGGGATAGATTCGATCCCGCGAACTTAAGAAGAGCTGATTTTATCGGTGCTGACTTTAGGGATGCGGATGTGTCCGGAGCCGATTTAAGGGACAGTATTTTTCTGACACAAGCCCAGGTTAATTCGGCAAAAGGAAATAAAGATACCAAATTGCCTGGTTATCTGTAAGGCAAAATCAAGTTGCGGGAAAAAGAGCTAGAAAAGATGACCCCTGTTCAATACAGGAATCATCTCTTGTTTGTTGATTAGTTTAGTTTTCAGAGACTACTTGTTGACCCGCGATACGACCGAAGGTAAAGATATCGGCAATAGCGTTACCGCCAAGACGGTTCGAACCATGAATAACTCCTGTGACCTCACCAGCTGCATACAAGCCAGGAATAATTTCTCCTTTTTCATTGATTACGCGAGTTTTCTCATCAATCACTAAGCCACCCATAGTATGGTGAACGGAAGGAACCGCTTTTTGAATGTAGTAAGGGCCAGTTTCGAGAGACACAAGTCCTCCGCGATGGTGGAAATCTAGATCATCACCAGTTTTAGCATATTCATTAACTTTTTGGATGGTTGCTTTTAATGTATCCTCATCGACCTTAAAGAAATCAGCAGCTTCTTCGATGGTATCGGCTTTGTGGAGCAAGCCTTGCTTCACCAACATATCATATTCATCCTGATGGACCTCGATCGTTTTGCCGATATCTGCAATTTTTTGATTCCAAAATTGATACGTGTATCCGCCAGTTTGAGCAAGGATCGCTTTCGAGATTACATCACGACGCTCTAGTTCTTCGACAAAGCGTTCTCCTTCCTGGTTAATGAGAATGGCACCGTCGAAACGAGAGTCAGCAACAAGGGAGATCACACCTGTCTCTGGATTACAAACAGGGTAGGTTTGGATGCTCTCCATATTAGTCAATTTTGCACCAAGGGCTTCTGCCATGATGATACCGTCCCCGGTAGTGCCTGGTGTGTCTGTGGACATATATTTTTCATCTAGTTCCGGATTATACTTTTTACGCATCTCAACGTTGGAGCCGAAGCCGCCGGAAGCGATGATAACGCCCTTGTTAGCATGGAACGTAATCTTGTCGCCAGAACCAGTTGTTGCGGTAACTCCAGTTACTCTTCCTTGATCATCCGTAATCAGAGATTCAGCCTTCATATTTGTTTTGATAGTAATTTTCTCTTCATCGGTTTTAGCTTTGAGCTTGGTGATCAATTCGGCACCTGTATGACCGACAGGAATCAAGGCACGTTTTCTAGAATGTCCGCCGAATTGGAATAAGTGATCCGGTAGGAACTCCACCTTGATTTCGTCACGCAACCATTCTGCTGAAGCGAGAGCATTATCCGCCAAAATACGAACCATCTCAGGCGAGCCAAGATTGTCTCCGCCTTTTAACGTATCTTCATAGAACAGGTCAGCTGTATCGTCAGTAATACCAAGATTTTGCTGAACCCAGTTGTTTGGTGCGTTCATTTCACCACCAGAGATTAGGGTATTACCGCCAACGGTTGGCATTTTCTCCAAAAGAACAACATTTGCTCCGGCTTTCTTTGCCTCGATGGCTGCACTGAATCCAGCACCACCGGCACCGATTATGACAACATCGTAGGTTTGCTCTGCTTCTTCTTTGTCCGCGCCAGCGTTCGACGCTGCACCAACTGAAACCAGAGTAATGCCAGACTTTGTAATTGCATCCTGAATCGCTTGAAGATAACCTTCACTTGTTACGGTCGAACCGCTAATCGCATCGACATCAGGGCTATTTGCACTTATAACATTCTGCTTAAGCTGTGTATAAACCGGTTCAGCGAGCACTTCATTTTCCTTTTGCTCCACAACTTCAATGTCAGTGATCTTGTTGTCAGCGAAGGATACCTTTACTTTGATATCCCCATGCTTTCCTTGACCGATACCTTCTACGACTTTCGTACCGTTACTGTCGGTGGGGGTTGCATCTTTTCCACCGCAAGCAGCCAAGGTGAACATGAGACAAACGACCAACAGAATCGATAATAACTTACTTGTGTGAGTACGCATCATTTCTCCTTTATCTCCTTTAAATTTAATAATTGTTCTAGCCGTATGAAAAATTTTACTAGGCAAATTTTTCATACTTAACCTAGACATAAACAGATCCATATGTGAAAATATGCACAAGAACTATTATAAAGTTGATGAAGACATATGTATTTGCACATTCTAGTTTTTTTTTGTCTTTTTCGGGCTTTATGCAAAGGCTGTGGTGTTTAGGGGAGGTTAGAACGAGCGATGATTTCCATACAAAAAAAGATAGCATTATATGCAGGAGGATGCTTTACACTGCTGTTCCTTGCACTGCTTGTTGCGATTTACATGGAAATGAATCATACAGTTGTTCCATTAAATAGAAGCTTAACTCAACAGGTTGTGAATGCACGGAGCCAGCAAATTGATTATTGGTTCAATCAGCGCATTGGCGAGATCGATATGCTTGCTTCATTAGCTTCTGATCACAGGTGGACGCGGGCTGAGCTGCTTCAGGAGACCCGTAAGTTTGAGACAAAAATGGAAGAAGAGTATGAATCGATCCGTGTTGTTGACTTACAAGCCAATTCCTGGTCTCAAGAGGATCGACCCTTCTCCATTCTGATCCGGCCCTACTATCAGCATTTGATCGAATCCAACGCTCAATATGTAGTAAGTAATCCGATTGTCTCGAAGGCTAACGGTGCAGAGATCGTAGTCATTTTATATCGGGTGAATCCGGTTGTGAATGAGGAGGTTGTCTACATTGCTGCTGCAGTCTCTATCGAGAAAATGAAGGAGATTGCTCAGGACATCTCGTTGTATGATCGATCGGGGCAGCTTATTGTCGCCAACGCACAAGCTGGTGATGTAAAGACGAGCAAGCACCAGACAAATCAAGATGTCAGCTTATTTGAGGCTACGATTAATAGTGTCCAAGGCTGGAAGCTGGTGCTTGAAGTGCCGAATTCAGAGCTTTCACTTGCGGTTATGAAGACCCAACGAACAGCGTTGCTGGTCGGCATTCTGATTGGCGGCGTATTTATTGTTCTGCTGACGCTGCTCGCATCATCAATTATTCGGCCAATTCAATCTTTGCGGCAAGTGATGAAGAATGTACAAAAAGGTGACCAATACATCCGAGCTGACGAATCGCGCAATGATGAAATTGGAGATCTAGGGCGCAGCTTCAACGAGATGCTTGTTCAGTTATATCGTTCAGAGCAGGAGAAGAAAGAGAGCGAGCTTAAACTTGTACATGAGCAGATCAAACCTCACTTCTTGTACAATACTTTGGACACGATTCAATGGATGGCAGCTGATTATGGCGCGGACAATGTAGTGGAAATGGTCGAGGCATTAAGCACTTATTTCAGACTCGGTCTAGGTGTTGGAAGCCCTTATATTCCGTTAGAGCAGGAATTATATCATGTGGAGAGCTACCTTCATATTCAATGTGTGCGATATGAGGAGATTCTTGATTATCAACTCCATTATGATGAAGAATTGCTTCAGCGAAACATTATTCGATTTATGTTGCAGCCGCTGGTGGAGAATGCGATTTATCATGGGATCAAGCCTTTAGGGGATCAGAAGTGTACGATTTCTATTTTTGCTTATAAGAAGGATCAGAATGTTGTCATTAAGGTTGAAAATAATGGGGTCATGATTCCAGAGCAAAAGCTAACTCAGATCAATCAAGCGCTGGTAGAGGACAATTATGACAGTTCTGCCACAGGATTTGGATTGTATAGTGTCAATCATCGGATTCGGTTAGCGTTTGGCGCAGCGTATGGGCTAACGGTTAGCAGCAGCGGGGGCATTACGAAGATGATGATCAGAATACCTTTGGAATGGGAGCGGGATGAGGATGTGGAAGATCGTAATCGTCGATGATGAGAAGATCATTCGCAGGGGGTTAAAACAATATATCGAGGAAAGTTCTTATCCCTTTGAAGTGATAGGGGAGGCTAAAAGTGCAGGTGAAGCGCTGCAACAGCTAGAGAACGCTCAAGCAGATGTTTGTTTAGTGGATATTAATATGCCGAACATGAATGGACTAGATATGATCAGTCTCATGAAAGAGCGATATTCGTCAGTTGTTGTTATTGTCAGTGGATATGATAACTTCGAATATGCACGCCAAGCGGTACAACTGCAAGCGTTCGACTATGTGTTGAAGCCCGTGCCAAAGAGTGATCTGAACAAGCTGTTGTTTCGCTTGGATGAGCACTTGCAAATGAAATATCCTGAGCGGCGTCATTCAAGGAGAGAAACGAAGGAACTAGAGCAGCCAACTTTCACAGGGGATGGAACAGTGCTCGTAAATAAGGTAACGGAATATATTAATGATCACTATCAGGACCCAGAGCTCTCCATCAGCCGTGTAGCCTCCTTATTCCATATTAACCCTACCTATCTTAGTAAGCGGATGAAGCAGGAGATTGGCCTATCATTCTTAGATTATGTGACAGAGCTAAGGATCGCCAAAGCAAAGGAAATTCTGGACGATGTAACTTCAAATATCAAAATCGGAAATTTGGCTATCAAGGTGGGGTATAAGAGCCAGTATTATTTCAGCCGCGTCTTCAAAAATAGGGTCGGCCTATCTCCGCTGGATTATAAGAAGGGTTACCCTGGCGGATGATTGAGCCGGGGCCTGTGTTTGGCGATATGAAGAGCAACCGTGGCTTCAAAAGCTCTCTACTTTGAGGCTTACCAAAAGTAAATCTTGGAGGTCGGATGGCTTTTGCTTGCCCACAATCTGCTCAAGAAAGCAGTGGTGGACGCCAAATAACAGCTTCAAAATAATAAATATCACTAAGTTTGATGCGGCTGATTTTATCCTCATGATAACCAAGTATTATGAGCGTTTCGTTTTTTATTTTATTGATGAGCTTATGTATGTCGTCGTCTATTTGGTGACATCTGATACGGATTTCCTCTTCTTCTGCATGGTCTATTACTTCGATGAAAATTTTAATAGAAATCACCCTTGGAAATTCGAATAATACTTGTAAACTACTATAATACGTAAATCATACAACGAAAACGCGCAAGCTTCTACTTTGAGCAACTTAATTCCATACAAAAAAGGACTATGGATCGGCTACACTAAGTTGGACAGAAAAAAATAGGGGCTTGTAGAATAAACCTATCAAGTTAAGGAGCGGATCACTCTACAATGCCTAAACAACAACGACGCACGTTTACAGCCGAATTTAAAAAAATAAATGGTACAAATTGGAGGTTTCATGAAAATAAATCCTAATTTTTCAGTTATTCTATTAACTGGATCGGTGATGGGACTTGTGTGTCAATCCCTAATGCCTATATATCAATGAAGCCCTCTCTTTTAAATTCCTATCATCAGTAACAAAAAATGCACCATTACTGCATGTAAAACCCCGCTATTGAATGCTTAACGTCAGTAGATTTCATTACAAGACCCACCTTCGCTATATCTAACCTCAAAGTCAATAAATACATATAATTTCCAAATTACTCAATTACCTTTTCTGAATCCTGTTACTTTTTTTCGACTTCAAGACCTATAAATCCTTCTAAGAGAACCATTTCCTCCAAATTTCACCTTAATAATTTCGGTCTAAAAAAGAGAGCTATCCAAGGACGCTCTCATCAAAATTTCCTATAAATGAATTTATTACTCTCTCATTTGCTATCCTCTGACCTGTCTACACACTCGACGTCAAAACCAAGGTCCAGCACGACCGAAACTTCAATTGTTTCCTTCAGCACCTTATTTTTGAAATCAGCGCCATCCTTCGTAAAGGTCGTAAACGGCGCATAGTGTTGAAAACAAAGGATTTCTACGTATCTATTCGTTGCATTCCTATTACGACCTCCACATGCACCGTATGCGGGAACATATCCACCGGCTGCACCTCCACCGTGCGATACCCGCCGTCCTCCAGCACACGTAAATCCCTCGCCAGCGTAGACGGATTACAGCTCACATATACAACCCGCTCTGGCTTCATTTCCAGAATCGTCTCCAACAGTCGCGGGTCGCAACCCTTGCGCGGAGGATCGACGACGATGACGTCGGCTTCGATGCCTTCTTCCTTCCAGCGTGGGATGACATCCTCTGATGCGCCCACTTCAAATGTTACATGCTCCATCCCGTTTAACCGGGCATTCACTCGAGCGTCCTCAATCGCTTCTTTAACAATCTCGACACCGTAAACCTCTTTAGCGTGCTGAGCCAAAAAGAGTGAAATCGTACCGATCCCGCAGTATGCGTCAATAACGGTCTCGTTGCCTGTAAGTCCAGCATATTCAACGGTTTTCCCGTACAGCACCTCGGTCTGCACTGGGTTCACCTGATAAAAGGAGCGTGCGGAAATGGCAAATTTAACGTCTCCGATATAGTCGTATATGACTTCACTTCCCCACAGAACACGGGTTACATCGCCAAAAATGACATTCGTTTTGCGAGTGTTCACGTTTTGGCAGATGCTGACCACGGAAGGCAGCTCGTCGCGGATCGCGGCGATCCATTCTTCAACGTGATGGATTTCTTCGCCGTTCGTAACTAGGACAAGCATCATTTCTCCGGTGCGGAAGCCGACCTTGACCACAACGTGGCGAAGCAGGCCGCCGCCTGTCTCCTCGTTATAGGCGCTGATGCCGAAGCGGCGAGCTATCGCCTTGACGCGGGCAACGACTTCATTGTTCTTGTCATGCTGGATGAGACAAGTCTCCATGTCGATGATACGATGGCTGCTGCGCGCATAAAATCCTCCGACCAAGCCGCCATCCGTAACTCCAATCGGTACTTGTGCTTTGTTGCGGTAACGCCAAGGCTCCGCCATCCCAAGTGTAGGGAGCACTGTAATCTCATGCAGACTTGCACTTGAGGCTTTATTACCGCCATGATTACCAGCCTCTGAATTCCCTGCATTGTGTGCAGCTTGTACCGTCTCCAATTCACTCGTATGATTTTCCCCCATAGAGCTCGCTACATTCAGCTTCCCAATCCGCTCCAGCGCGTCCACGACATGCTGTCTTTTCCACGCAAGCTGGCCCTCATAGCTAAGATGCTGAAGCTGGCACCCGCCGCATTTATCATAAATAGGACATGGAGCAGCAGTCCGATCAGGACTCGCTTTCAACACGTTCAACAGCTTGGCATAGCCGTATTGCTTTTTGGTTTTGAGTACCTTTACACTTACTTTCTCACCAGGAAGCGCACCTTGCACAAAAAGCGTATACCCCTCTGCTCTGCCCACGCCTTCCCCATCGTGATTCATGCCAATGATATCGATGATAACCTCATCATTTTTCGCAACAGGCACACCCGGAATGTCCTTCTCGATCTGCACCGAATCATGTCTTCTGTTTTTATTTCCAGCTTTCATACTGTTTCTAGGATTGCGATTGTTCCTGCTAGCTTCGGCGCTTTTTCCGTTTGTCCGTGCTGCCTGCTGCTTTTTCATCCGATTACTTCACTCATTTCCTTTTAATTACTTCTTCCTGCACTTTTAGCCTCTATTTTACCATATCCGCACAAAACCCCCGCCATGATGACAGGGGATATTCTATGATCACATGTATTTAGCTACTATCCAGCAAAAAGCCTGCAAAAATGCATTTTTTACCGAGACAAGCCAGTCCTTTTAGAAAAAGCCTGCAAATGTGCAGCAATGTTATACCATTTCATCCTACAGCCGAGGATACACTCCGAAAAAACTGCGTTTTTGCAGCAATATCATCATTCCCAGCTCATTCCGACGCAAAAAACTGCACTTTTGCATTAATTCATTCCCGCACTATCTATCCCTCGAATTCACCCTGTTGGACTGCGGACATTGGCTTTAGCTTTTGCAGCAATTCATCCCTACGCACTATCTATCCAACGAATTCGCTCCTGTTGACTACGGGACATTAGCTCCTGCTGCAATTCAGTCTCTGCACTACACCATCTACTCAGCCGCTAAGCAGCAGCCAATCCAGCATCCATCCATCAACCCATATCCATCAAGCCATCACACAAAAATCCGCAAATGCTGCGGCAGTATTTCGAACACGCCAGGCAGTTCGCCGCCTAGCTCGCCGTCGAGATTCAGCTGGACGTGGTCTGGTGAGCTGACTTCCATTTTGCTAGTTTTGAAATAGACGACACGTGGATCGTTAAAATGGTCGCCGCGAAGCGCCATCGTTACGAGGCGGATAAACTCTGCCAGATTGCATTTCTTAAGTGCAATTACATCGAGCATGCCATCGTCAATTCTTGCATCCGGGGCCAGCTTCTCAAAACCTCCAACCGAATTGCTGTTTGCTATAAGGAAGAGCATGAATTCGCCTTCGATCAAATCAAGTCCTTCAGCACGAATTTCGAGTCGGATCGGCGATAGGCTGGCCATTTTCTCAATGCCCTTCATATAGTAGGCAAGCTGGCCGATCATGGTCTTTAGCCTGCTCGGCACCTCATAAGTAAGCTCAGTTAAGGAACCACCGCCTGCAATATTTATAAAATGGCGTCCGTTTGCTATGCCTATATCGATAGGTCTAGTCTTATTCTCGATCACTAAATCGCAATAATCTTCCCAGCGCTTTGGAATTCCCATAGCACGAGCGAAATCATTCGTTGTCCCAAGCGGAAAAATACCTAACGGTGGCAAGTCGTTCTTTCCGGCCATCCCGTTAATTACTTCATTCAGGGTACCGTCACCGCCAGCCGCCATAATAATATCATAACCACGATCAACGGCCTCTGACGCTTCACGCGTAGCATCGCCTTCTCCAGTGGTAGCATGACAGGACGTCTCAATGCCGGCACGATCCAAACGCTCCAATATATCCGGAAGCAACCTTCTCATTTCCTCTCGACCGGAGGTTGGATTATAGATCAACCTTGCTTTTTTCATTTCTGAACGCCACCCGCTATCATAATCTCATTGATCCCATTATATTCAATATTTGCTGAGACATCCAGTAAGGCAACAGCGAATGTGGCAAAAGAGCCTCACCTGTATACCGATAGTTCAAGCCTTCAAGCCTGGAAGGGATCGCTTTCTTTGTAAAATAACCTGCACTCAAAAAAAGCGGAGCAATAATAACATCATATCCTCGTTCCTGCCAATTAGTCACTTTCTGCCTGACACTATCAGGATTTAACAGCGCATAATCACTGGCCTTTAGTCCGCTAAGCTTGCCTACCCGGCTAGACAATGATGAAATCCCTCGTTCCCAGCGTTGGCGGAAGCCATCATGAATACTTCCATGACCAACCAAAAGAATCACTTCACGCTCTGGCTGAAGAGACAGTCCCTGCACCTTGTCCCAGATCATCTGGGCGATCACCGGATCGTCATCGATTGGATCGCCAAAGAACACGTGGGAATGGAGGCGAAAAGGCTTAAGATCCGTCTCCTTATCCGGCGTGTTCTTCACACCAAACGCATATGCAATTTCGTCTATATGAGTACTTCCTGAGGATACGAACAAAGGAATAACGATAAGCTCCGTTACTCCTTGTTTCTCCAATTGATCGATTCCATCTTGAATAAAACGCCCCTCGACGACCTCTAAAAAAGAGGCCACGATCGGAAGGCCGTCCGGCAGATCAGTTGCTGCAATTTGAATAGCATCATCAACAAGGTTCACCCAATTAGGATCGGGTGAACCATGGCTAATAACTAGAACGCCTAGCTTCACTATTAACGTCCTAAACGGTCCAGCGTCATTTTGTAGCCATCGTTACCATAATTAAGGCAGCGCTTCACGCGTGAGATCGTAGCCGTGCTGGCTCCCGTCTCAGCCTCAATCTGGTTGTAAGTATTCCCTTTACCCAGCATACGCGCTACTTCAAGACGCTGAGACAAGGACTGTATTTCATTAACTGTACATAAGTCATCAAAAAAAGTATAACATTCCTCAATATCCTTCAAAGTAAGAATTGCTTCGAATAATTGATCAATCGTTTTATCATTCAACTTCTTAAGCTGCACTGAATAATCATCCCCTACCATTACTGTAACCGCATTACTATTGTACCCGAGCAGCATCCCCCTTTTCAAGCATTAACGATTTCACGCATTACAGAAAGAAGGCCAAAATCCGCAATAGCCCACAAAAACCGTGATAATCGTCTATACGCCGAAAGCCCCGAACACATACAGTATAGTAATCAAATGCCTATTGCCCGAAAATATATGAAAAGGAAAGTGATATAATGCCTCATTATCATTCTTCAAAACGCAGTGCCGCGCCTTTCCCTTATGCTGACTCCAGCCTATATCCCGGAATCGGTCCGGTTGGTGCTTTGGATTTGCCAAAAGCTGAAGCCTCGGCGCTTGTTCCCTACTCACCCGTAGCAAGCAACCCCGTCTCTGTTCTTCCTGGGGCCGCTGCCGCAGAGTCGGCTGCAAGCACAGCAGCCAGTGGATTCTCGCTAGCCAATCTCGGTGGAATTGTGGAACGACTTGGCGGTATCGATGGTATTCTCGCAACAATGGGAAAGGTTCAAAAGGTCATGCAGACGGTACAGCAATTCGCTCCTATGGCCAAAATGGTAGCCGGTTTTCTTCCCGGAGGAAAGGGGCTTAAGCTCCAAGGTGGAAACAACGGAAAGCTGGACGAATACAAGCCACGGCGTAAAAGTAGAGGTAAAAAGAGCAGTCGCAAACGTACGTCCAACTCCCGAGGCCGCAAAAAAACCGGAAAACGCCGTCGCTAAATGCGACGGCAGCCTTTTTATTTGAACCAACCTCGTCTTTTAAAATAGAGGATCATCCAAACACTAAGCAGTAACATCAATGCGATTACAGCAAAATACCCATAATGCCACCCAAGCTCCGGCATATTGGTAAAGTTCATCCCGTAAATTCCCGCTATTAAAGATAGTGGCATAAACACCGTAGTAATAACCGTGAGTGTCTTCATAATGCTATTCATTCGATTAGAATTAAGTGAAATATAGGAGTCCCGCAAATCAGCAGTCATTTCACGATCCGTCTCGATCATTTCAGATAGCTTGAGCAAGTGATCATGTATATCCGCAAAATGGGCCCTTGGTTCCCGTTCACCTTGAATATGCTGTGAATTGAGTAGACGGTACATTAAATCCCGCATCGGTACAATCGATCGGCGAAGCTTAAGCAATCGACTTCTCAGATCAAATACCTGGTTCATCAAAGTTTCTACAGATTCGTGTCCACCCTGCTTCTCCAGCTCATCAAGCTCATCCTCAACAGCATAGACACAAGGAAAATATTGATCCACCAAGCTGTCAATAATCATATAAGCGGCAGAGAACGGTCCACGAGCCCAGCCTTTTTTACTCTGCGTTTGCTTCATCAGCTTGTCCCAAACTCCGTCGATTTCTTCCAGAGGCTTGTGATGAAAGGACACGATATACTTACTGCCGATAAACAAATTGACCTCTACCGTTTCCAGCGTTCCTGGGTCTAAATCATGCAATACTAAAAATTGATAATCATCATAATAGTCTATTTTAGGTCGCTGCAATACGAGGAGGCAATCCTCAATAGCAAGCGGGTGAAATCCGAAGAAGGAATCCAGCTTTTCGGCTTCCTCGTCCGAAGGCACACTAAAATCTACCCAGCTCCATGCATATTTCGTATCATGAATTCGCTCGAGAGGAATATCTCCCTCTACCTTATGCTCATGCGTAATCCCCATTACTCTGATCAATAGAGTCCCCCCCTGCACAGTGACATTATCCGATACATATAGCATTGTATCAATACCTGTAGCATTTATCACCATTACCATTATTCTATGACCGTATCTCATGTGTAATAGTGTCATGATGCGGAATCCCTGAAATTCCTGCAAATGTGCAGGCTTTGTTTATGTAAAGCCTCTAAATGCCCTAAATTGCTGCAGATGTACAGGCTTTCTCTGGGATTCTCTTCAAACTAGTCTATTCTGAACAATATTCCTGCATTTTTGCAGGCTTTGGCTCATCCTTTCATGGCTACTTCTAAAAAAGATGTATTTTTACATGCTTTTCCTGATTATCTTGCCTTTCCACTGCTAAACAAGAAGCGTCCCTCAAAGTTATCTTAGATAACTTTCGGGACGCCTCTATCTTTAAATTGGCTTTCATACACTTATTTAGAACAACACAATATAGATCAATCCTGACAATATCATCACAATAGGGATCGTGATGACCCATGCTATAACGATACGTCCGGCAAGTGACCATTTGACGGCAGAGAACCGTTTCGCCGAACCTACGCCCAGGATCGCCGATGTAATTGCATGCGTAGTGCTGACCGGCAGATGAAGTAATGTGGCGCTAAAAATAACAGATGCTCCGGTAAGATCGGCTGCAAAGCCGTTAATTGGTTCAATTTTGAAAATTTTTGTACCCATTGTTTTAATGATCTTCCAGCCACCAATAGAAGTACCGAGTGCCATAGCGGTAGCCGCCGAGAGCTTAACCCAAAGCGGAACCTCCATATGATCCTGATACTTGGCTGTAACCAATGCGAAAGTAATAATACCCATTGCCTTTTGCGCATCGTTGGTCCCGTGAGTGAAGCTTTGAATGGCCGCCGTAATCACCTGCATGGAACGGAAGCCCTTGTTCACGGTATGTGGACTGCGCTTGGCGAAAATCCATTTCAGCACCATCATAACGATGTAACCAATAACAAATGCAATGATTGGAGAAAATACTAGCCCCTCAATAATCGTCTTAAACCCGCTCCAGTTGAGCTTGTCCGGTCCTGCACCTACATATACTGCACCAGCAAGAGCCCCTATCAAGGCATGAGACGATGAGGATGGAATTCCAAACCACCAGGTAATAAGATTCCAAATGATCGCAGCAAGCAACGTGGCAGTCAACACTTCCAGCCCATTATCAAGTGCAGCTGGGTTAGCTACACTGCCGCCAATCGTTTTTGCTACCCCGGTGAACATTATCGCACCCAAAAAATTCATCACAGCCGCCATCAGTATCGCTGTACGTGGCTTCAACGCTCTCGTAGATACAGAAGTTGCAATCGCATTTGCCGTATCATGAAATCCGTTAATGAAGTCAAACGCAAGCGCCAGGATGATGACGATCATCATAATCAACAAACTCGTATCCATAGCTTATTTGCACAGATTGGGTATCTCTCTAGAAATCCGCGCAATCCCAACCTCCCGAATATCGATTGTATATCGTCACGCCACGATTCTTATGAATTGCGCATGATAATGGATTCCAACATATTTGCTACGTGCTCGCACGCATCAGTCGTCGTTTCAAGACGTTCGTATATTTCTTTTTTCTTGATCAGTATGATCGGGTCAGTTACCTTGACGAACAATTCATTAATACAAATCCGCAGCAGCTCGTCCCCTTGATTCTCAAGATCGTTCAAACGAATCGTATATTCGCGTATCGCCAGCAGCTTCTTCTCGGACAGCAAATGAATAGCTTTTTGAATTTCATAGGCCGAATTGCGCAAAATCTCAGCAAACTTAATGATATACTCATCAGGTTCACTAAGATGATACATAAAGAAACGTGAAGTTGTCGCTTCCAATCCGTCCATGACATCATCAAGCGTTGTCGTCAAATTCATAATATCGTCGCGTTCAATCGGAGTAATGAACGTCTTATTTAATTCGACAATAATTGTATGCGTGTATTCGTCACATTGGGATTCAAATTCCTTCATTTTTTTGGCAAATTGTTCTACATCCTTGAATTGCGCTACCTGCTCAGCAAAATAATCTGCAGAATTCACGATAGTATCTGCCATGTTCTCCAATGTTTGGAAAAAGATATCCTTTTTCTTGACTCGCATGTGGTATCCCCTCTTCTCTAAGTGTGAATACAGTTTTACACTCCTATTACACTCTTATTACATAACCTTGAATATCTTAACACAACTAATACCTATATAGGTAATTTTGTCGCAAACATTTCACGTTCGGTCACTAATTTTTGCACCAACTTTACCATTACCATCCACATATATCCTTATTCATACAATAAATCCCTCTGGAAACGCTTAATCTACCTTAATATGGCTATCAAAATCAGGATTATTGGGCACAACGTTGAAATATGTAGTTCCTGGATAAAATGGAATCTCTTTATTGTCTTTGATAAATCGGATGACATCGTCCGACTTGCGCACCCACTGTCCTCGAATCATTTTACCGCGCTGAAAAAGTATCGCTTCTCCACCTGTCTCCAGGTTGACCTCGAGACGTCCAACATCATCCAATACCTTATGATCAGCTCCAAGCACAACTACATTGGCAGCGGTGATCGGCTCCTGAGTGTCTAAATCAGTATGCGGTTTTCCATTGATATATCGTTTATACAGCTTGGTCGTTGCATCATATTCATAAGTTACTAAATAATTGCTTAACTGAAATTTAATCTCTACGGAGTTGGCAATATCACCTTCAACCGGATCATTCTCATCTCGAAAAGTGTATGCAGGAACCGCGGTGTCCTCCATGACATAGTTTCTCTTAAGGGCCCCTTCCACAAGCTTCTCTACATTAGAATACAAATTATGAGGTGCTTTTCTCGATTTATCCCGCCAGAAAAAGGAACCCGCATTCGTAATTTCATCAAGATCCTCTTTATGCTGACGCTGTATAATCGCATACGCATCATTACTAGCACCAGCATGCACCAGAACGCCATGGTAGCTCTCTCCAAGATCAATCATATACGGTCTGATACTGCGAATCGGGCCGATTTTAGCTACCTTTTCACCACTGTGAAAAATAGCAATCAGCCTGGTTACTCCGCCTTCTGCCAATACTTCATAGACGATATCTGCTTCATTAAGACCTGACTGGGGTCTTGCAGCCGGAGCATTGTTAATCATAACAGCAAGTGGACGCTGAGTTATAGGTTCATCCAATGGTTTTCCTGATAAAGGTGAGGTATAGGCCGGGGGAGCAGGCTCAGAAGGTAGTTCAGTGTTGTCATTCTCTACGGTTACAGAATTTGCAGGGTCAGCCTCAGGGAGTGCAGTCTTATTGCCTCCACAAGCGGAAGTTAGCAGTAGACAAGCCGCCATCACAAGCGGTAGTCCTATTTTAGACAGGTTTAATTTCATAACTCCTCCATTTGTCTATCATTATGTATTTAATCTATTATACGTCGAATGGAGTCGTATGGAAAAGATAGGATTCACACTTTAAGGAGAAACCTTCAACAAAAAAACAGGCGATTCCCATTTAACCCATAGAGATGTGTTAGGGAAATCAGCCTGTCTGCCATTCATTTAACTACCAAACTGCCAAGCATTTAGACTGAGACTACCGTATTGATAATCCTGAAATAAACGACTGGCATGCCGATCATTATCACTAGCTCCCATCGCATACAGAAGCGGGGCAAAATGCTCTGTTGCATAGGAGGGTACAGCTTCTTTGACGTGTGGTGCTTTTTTTTCATAATCAAACAACGTACGAAGATTCCAGTTGGTTAACTGTTCTCCGATCCAATCATCGAATTCAGTAGCCCACGGGTTAGGATCATCCCTGTTTTCCATCAGACGGAGATTGTGTACCAAACCGCCGCTGCCAATAATTAGAACGTTACGGTTTCGCAACTCTGTCAGCATTTTGCCAATCGCATATTGTTCTGCAGGTGATCGTTTGGAATCCACAGACAAGGCGACTGCCGGAATGCCCCCGCTCGGAAACAGTGCGCGAAGTACTACCCATGCTCCATGATCCAATCCTCTACCTGAGCTCATTTGATACGGTAAATTGCCTGACTTAAAAATGCTGCTGATCCACTCACTAAGTTCAGGATCACCCTTAACCGGATAGCGAATATGATACATCTCTTCAGGAAAGCCATAATAATCATGCATCGTCTCATGAAGAGTATCATTACTTACATACTGGACTGGTGAATCCCAATGGGCTGAGAATATCAGAGCCGCTCGAGGAGGCACACTCATTATTTGCTGTCCCAATTCTTTAAGAAATCCAGTGTATGCATTGTGTTCAATAGCCAGTGTTGGGGACCCGTGTGCGATAAACAATGAAGGCTGAGTCATAGAACCTACCTCCCGACGCCAATTTGGTTACATCTCTATTTTATCACCGACGGGATATTATTTACCAGTTCTCAATTTCCTGTTGAAACGACCTTCACAAGCTAAATCATCCAATGCTGCCATTCACTCTGAACTCCTTCGAGCCCGTTAAGCCATTCCTTGGTTTTTTGCAGCAATTGTCTTCGATGCTTTCCGTTAGAATAAGTATGGTCCGCCTGGAAAATAATTTCCTTATCGCACCTTCCCTCAGGACGCATCCAGAACACCTTTTGGAATAAAAAAGCATAATCCACCGGGATGTCATCATCTGACGTTCCATGAATCACTAGTACGTTTCCAGTAAACTTCAAAGCCTCTTGAAACGGCTGATATGCTCCAAGTGAATCGAAAAAGACAGGAGCAAAGTCGTAGCCTAAATAATCTGCCGTACCGCGCTTAATCGCATTATCGTATACGTCTCTTCCGGTTATTTTCACAATATCATTAAACGGATAGCCTACTGAGGACCATAATACAAGATTCTTTACTCTACGATCACGTACCGATGTCAATAGAGCTACTACACCGCCTAAGCTGTGTCCGATCAACGTAACTCTTGTAGGATCAATATCGCCGATAGAATGTGCATAGTCCAGAACGGTTCGCGTCTGGGCAATCATCGACTCTACGCCTTCCCTGCCGTACTCACCACTGCTCTCTCCGCAACCGATATAATCAAAACGGACAACAAGAAACCCTTGCTCCGCCAGTTCGCGAGCAGTCTTGACGAACAAACGATCTACTCCGATTCGACTGCCGACAAAACCATGACATATAACAACCAGCGGAAGACGCTCCTTACAGCGTCCTTCTTGCTTGGCTGGTGCTGCATAATGAATACTAGCTGCGATTTCCTCTTGTCCATGCTGAATGATAATTTGCCGTTCCATACTAAAATCCTCCCCGCACTTGCATCTTGCTTTATATAATCATTTAATTCCGATAAGTTTAATGTGATTTATTAAACTTATCTTAGCATCACAAGCTACGGGGTGTCAATCAGTAATGTTAATTTGTAGTTTTTTTTTGTTATTCATAATACAATCTGAGCAAATCGCGCGTAACATCGGAAGCAGATTCCATTTCGAGCATCTCCGTTTCTGCTTCGAAGCCTTCTTCGTCAGATATTACCTCCTCCAGACTGCCGCGGGAATGGCTGTTCAGCAAATACCTGCGAGTTAATTCAGATTCATATTTCTCCATTACTCCCATCCTCCTTTTCGCACATGCTGTAGTTTCGTCAGAGGAGGGTATTTTTTATTCTTCGTTCACAGAGTCTTCAAACTATGTGATTTTGCTTTTCTTCCATGCAAAACAACAAAATTATAATTCTTGTACACACAATCCACGTCTAAATATCCAATTTTTTGCATAGCCTTAATTTGTGATTCGAGGCTCCCCATTTGATCAAGCTTGGTTCTTTCATAAGCTGCATCAATTTCATCGCGGGACAAATCACTGGCTTCTACCTTTTGCCTCCAGTCACTTGTATAGAGCGATTCCAGAAATAAAGTGGAGCCCAACACTTGGTCGGCATTTACAAATATTCCACCGTCCTTTAGATTCTCATAAACATTCTGGTACAATTCCACCTTATCCTCATCGTTCAGATGATGTATGGAGAGCGCCGACACAATGAAGTCGTATTTGTTCTGGGAATCATATTCCACATAATTCGTGTAGTCGCCTAGAACATAACTGACATTGTTATATCCATCAAATCTTTTTTTAGCCATCTCCAGCATTTTTTCAGATAGATCTATCAGCGTAAAATGAGCTTCAGGATATTTCTGATGCAGCATGGACGATAACAATCCTGTACCAGCACCTAAATCTAATATTCTAGGGTGTTGAGCATCCGATTGTAGCAGAGACACAGCAATGTTATAAAAATCATCAAAGCAAGGTATCAATTTACGACGCTGTTTATCATAATCCCGAGCTGCCTTATTGAATTTGATGCTTACTTCATTCTTGCTCTCCATAGTAGGACCTCCCGATTTTAAATTAACTGTAGGTATATCATATTCCAAAGTATCCCAATTGTTATAATATATAAATACTATGAATATAATAGCTTTTGCCTATTTACAAGCCACTCACTTCCCTAGTCCCTTGCGAAAACAACAAAATTTGCAGTATACTACTGGAGAAAATCGACAATTTATTAACTCGTTTGGCAATTTTGGAGTAATGCTTGCAGCTTGGGAGGAGAGGAATTTTCATTGTATATTCATGAAATGATTCAAGAGACTAAACAATTAAGACAGCAAATGAATCCGGTTAATGAGGCCTATTTCGGCGAAATGGTCATGTACATCCGATCCGGTTCCAGTCCCTTAACTGAAGCTAAAGGTGAAGAAGTGCTTCTAGGACTAGCCCGCAAAATTGTGAAGAATCAGGAAAAGGACATCCTGGCCAAAGATCTATTTGGCCCCGACGCGGCTGCTTATAGCAAACAGCTCGCAGAAGATGTATCCATGCGTAAACCTCGCAGCACAAGGGACAAAATCATGTACTATACCATGATTCCCTGGATTGCACTGACTTGGGTATTTTTCATTTACATGATTACCGGCTTCTTCAGTAAATGGTTCGGCGGCGAGCTTGAGTACACTCTGATTAGCAGTGCTTCCCTGCTTCTGATCGCAGCGTTATCTATCGTGCTGGTTGAATTGGTTATCCGTTATCTTGGGCCCGGTTCCCGAAAGAACGATGAGCAAGAACGACAAAATGAACCTAATCGCAAATTTGATATAAAAGCATTAGGAATTTATATCGGTATCGCTGTTGCTATCGTCGCGATCGGCCTGCTTCTGACCCGGATTATGCCCTCGTTTACAGTATCGCCATGGGACAGCCTGATCATTTTTGTAATCGGTATTATAGGACAAAAATTCATTTATGGACGTAATAAATCCAAATAGAGCTTCAGACAAAAAAGATGGCTGTCTGCTGTATAAGCAGATCCGCCATCTTTTTCTTATCTTTATTAAACCTCTACCCGTTTATTAATCAAGTATGTGATTGCCCAGATCATCAGACCGGTTACAACCAATTCAAATGCAAACAATCCCCATGGGAAATCCAGTATATTTGCTTTTATTTCAGCATTAATTCCGGTATTGATTACATTCGTATTCGTTTCAATAAATGGAAGACTCAGCTTATCCGTTTGATAAAACAATTTCGTCTCGATCCAGGATACTATATATTGCAGAACAAAAAATGTAATGATCCCAAGCCATATTCCTATACGTTTACCCTTTTGCACACTATATCCAACTGTGATGGCCAATAAGATCATTATGATCGTAACAATGCAGTTCCAGATAACCCTTAGGAAAATTATAGCTAACTCTTTATTGCTTAATAAGCTTAATTCAACCTCTTGCATCAAAATTTGAAAGTTCTCCCGATAGACCATAGTATGAATCATCATTAACACTACCACGCCGCCCACAACAATCATACCCAATAACAGTGATGATACTATCATCCAGACAGGTCGTATAGGCAGCAATCTGATATGATAAGCCATGATATTTGTTCGAAACGTTTTACACATCATAATTATCACGCTGCAGCTTACAATCATATAAAGGGCAATACTTCCGCCTAGCACTAGCGTCTGATCCCATCCCCTTACTTGAGCAGTGATGGCGAGCATGATCTGCACAATTATCAGTACTGCAAATGTGCCCAGAATTGTATTCATATTTTGCCTAAAATCATACTTCAGCAATTTGATCATTCTGCAAACACCTCTTTGAACATGTCATCAACACCTTTACCATGTCTGATCCTAAGATCCTCCACTTCCTCCTGCATAACGATAGAACCATTCTTAATAAATATAACTTCATCAAAAATCCGCTCGATATCACGGACTAAATGCGTCGAAATAATCACAGTGCTGTCCTCGCTATAGAACTCCACGATTGCATCTAATATTTTCGTTCTGGCCACCGGATCAACTCCGCCAATCGGTTCATCCAGCAAATACAGCTTCGCATTGCGGGACAATGCAAGGCTCAACTGCAGCCTTTCATTCATCCCTTTAGACAATGTGGATACCCGATCTCGCTCATTCAAATTCATAAAGTCCAGCATCCGACGTGCCTTCTCTGAATCGAAATCACTATAGAAATCCTTGTAGAACTGGATCGCGTCTCGAACCTTCATCCATGACTCAGTTAAAGGACGATCCGGCATAAAAGATACTAATGATTTCGTTTCAAGCCCCACCTGAACCCCGGTCACTGTTGCCGTCCCAGCTGAAGCCTGAATAAGACCTGCCGCTATTTTCATTAATGTACTTTTGCCGCTTCCGTTCGTGCCTAGCAAACCTACGATCTTGCCAGCACCAATACTAAAGGTCACGTCCTGCAGTGCTTTTTTAGACCCGTAGGATTTAGATATCCCCTGAAACTGAAGTATATTTTCCATACTCGTTCAAGTCTCCTCCTCAAAAATTTCAATCCTTAGTAACACAGGCTATTCTTGATTTTCTACCTTAACCGCTTCTGCCACAATTACCGCAATATCCTGATTAGTAAAACCAAGCTCCTGCATTCCATGAATAAAATGTTCCAGCAAATCTCCAGCCATCTCTTTTTTAATTGTCATAATTTTAGACTCCTCGCTTGTTACATATCTTCCAAGCCCACGTCTCGTCTCTACCACGGCTTCCCTCTCCAGTTCCTGAAACGTCCGTTGAATCGTGTTAGGATTAATTTGCAGCTCAGCAGCCAGTTCACGGACGGATGGAATTTTATCTCCTGCCTTCAGCTTGCCTGTCACAATCTCTCGTTTGATATAGTTCATAATTTGCAAATAAATCGGTAAATTGTTATCGAATTCAATAGTCACACCGGGTCGCTCCTTTCTGCCAAAATAACGAATCTCAAGTATATCATTTAAGCGATATCCCGTTTCTTAAACGTAACAAAGCTCCCTGCAAGAAACAAGAACACATACACTGCAATTACGCTGATCGAGAAACCTAGTGTCATCCCCTCGTACGGTGGATTCTGGTTATAGAAATAAGGCAACAAATCTATATTCGTAAACAGCACATATTTAATAAAGGCATATTTGGAGAGCAAAAATATGATCAGGCCATTCAGTACCACAATTACCATACTCGCTCCTATCGTAGCCCCGGTTGAGCGCGTTAACACTCCAAGCATGAAAGTAATCGTCGCGTATACCCATGTTCTTATTAAGGCAGCCGCAGTCGTTAAAAGTACATCCCTCCATGTGACATCATGTATCTCAAATCCGTATACAATTACCCCCGCTGCAAAAGATACTGCCAATGTAAATAAAGTGAGCATAACGATGAACAACAATACTGTTACATATTTGGATGCTAAAATCGCACTTCGGCTATGAGAACGGATCAACAGGAACTTTATCGTCCCCTGGCTATGCTCCTTCGTTACAGAACCCGCTGTACATATGATCGCAAGAAATGTAATGATCTGCCCTAACCCGTTATAGTTCATCATTTCATTAATTACATCAAAGCTTGTTATACCTGCTGTTATCGTTGCCGGAGCGAATGACTTCATCAGATACACAAATCCAATGATAATTACCGCCATAATCGCAAAGGGGATGAAGAAGCTTCGTTTCTTATACATTTTCAACCACTCATTAATTACTAGATTCCCAAAGTTAAGCAATTTGGTTCCCTCCAGTCCATTTTAAGAATTCATCCTCAAGCGACTCCTTCACTTCCTCCATCCGATACAGGGCAATCCCCTTCTCGCATAAAGTGTTGACGAGCAGAGGAATAGAGCTATCATCAATGGCTACCGTTATATCATTCTTTTCCGGTGAAATTCCCACTATGCGAATATCCTTCAAATGCAGCAAGCTATCCTTGGTTTGAACGACATCATTCACTCGAAGGTTAATTTGCACAATATTGGATCTATTGGTTCCATTCACTGCATCCACACCGTTGTTCTCGATATTCGCAGCTCCTAATGTTCTAACCGTAACCAGCTTACCTTCCTGAATAACCACAACACGGTTACACATCAGTTCCATCTCCGCCAGCAAATGACTGGATACTAGAATCGAAATTCCTTCCTCACTAGCGATTTTCTTCAAATAATCACGCATTTCCCGAATCCCCGCGGGATCAAGTCCATTCGTTGGCTCATCCAGAATAAGAATGGCTGGCTTATGCAGGAGTGCTTGCGCAATACCAAGTCGCTGACGCATTCCCAGGGAGTAGGCCTTTACTCTTTTGCTCATAGCGCCCTCAAGACCAACAAGCTTCACCACTTCAGAAATCCGTTCCTCGGTAATCCCTTCGCCCATTCGCTTATATTGCTTCAAGTTGTCGTACCCCGTCATGTAGGGATAGAACTCAGGATTCTCTATAATACCTCCCACATGTGATATAGCTTTGGCAAAATCCGTACGAATGCTGTGCCCCTTAACCAATACATCTCCTTCATTCATTGCGATCAAGCCTACAATCATACGAATCGTTGTCGTCTTTCCTGCTCCATTAGGACCAAGCAGCCCAACGATTTCCCCTTGATGCATATCAAAGGACAGCTGGTTCACTAATTTTTGTTTACCCATTATTTTGGTGATGCCTTTTACGGAAAGTACCGCTTGAATGTTACTTTCACTGATTTGTTCATTATCAAGTGTCACGCAGATTCACCTCTCAACGTACTAGTGTTATAGTTGAATAGTACACTAGTATTTTAACCCTGTAAAGCCTTTTTTATAAAATAATCCTGTGATTAATGTGGATAACACTGTGCACAACCTGTGGATTAGTGGAATAAGTTTGTGGACTTATGTATTTTTTCCGTGGATTAATTGTGAATAATCGTGTGCGAACTGTGGGTAAGCGATATTTTGCTAGTATGAATGTGGATAAAATTAAAAGAACCTTCGCTCTCACCTTGTGGTGATTGCAAAGGTTCCGACTGTTAGTCAATATTAAATTAATAAATTGAACAAGTTCAGGTCTCGATTCAGCTCGGTATAGGTGATGCCCTTCTCATCCATACGTTCAATCAATGCCTTATAATCATCCTTATCACTTAGCTCAATGCCTACCAGCGCAGGCCCATTCTCTTTATTGTGCTTCTTCGTATATTCAAAACGTGCAATATCATCATTGGGTCCAAGAATCTCTTCCAAAAATTCACGAAGTGCTCCTGCACGCTGGGGAAAATTAATAATAAAGTAATGCTTCAAGCCTTCATAAATAAGCGATCGTTCCTGCATTTCCTGCATACGGTCAATATCGTTGTTCCCGCCGCTAATGATACATACGACTGTTTTTCCGCGAATCTCATCACGATACATGTCTAATGCTGCCACTGGGAGTGCTCCGGCAGGCTCAACAACAATTGCACTATCATTGTATAGTCCGATAATTGTTGTGCAAGCTTTGCCTTCTGGAACTTTAACCGTCTCGTCCAATACGCGGGTGCAGATTTCATAGTTCAAATCGCCAACACGTTTTACCGCGGCCCCATCCACAAATTTATCAATCGTTTCAAGCGATATTACTTTTTTCTGTTTTAATGCCTCTGTCATTGAAGCTGCACCGGACGGTTCAACTCCGATCAACTTCGTTTGAGGACTCATTGTCTTAATGTAAGTACCTACACCGGAGACCAGACCGCCGCCGCCGATCGTTACAAACACGTAATCCGCTGGAGTATCCAGACTTTCCATGATCTCCATACCAATCGTTCCGTTGCCAGCAACAATTTTAGGATCGTCAAAAGGATGAATAAAGATCATGCCATTCTCATCACATGTTTTTACTGCTTCCTCATAAGCGTCATCAAAAGTATCTCCAATCAGAATAATTTCTACCGAAGATCCTCCAAAACGTTTAACCTGCTTAACCTTCTGATTCGGCGTCGTGCTCGGCATAAATATTTTGCCGTGAATACCCAAAGCGTTACACGAAAAAGCCACACCTTGAGCATGATTGCCTGCACTTGCACACACTACACCTTTTGCTAATTCCTCATCACTGAGGCTTCGAATCATATTGTAGGCTCCACGAATTTTAAATGAACGTACCATCTGCAAATCCTCGCGCTTCAGATACACGTTGCATTCGTATTTTGCCGACAATGTCGCGTCCAGTTGGAGCGGGGTTCGTCTTACAACTTCTTTTAGCACATGATGTGCTCGTATAATATCTTCCATTCCTACCGTTTGCCGTTCAGTACTCATTTCTTTCTCCTCACTTTATACACTGCTTCTTAATATCTCACTATCTCATTGTTCTTAAGATACACCTGAATGCGGGTTGGTTCAACTTCTATTCCAGGGATCTGATCTCAAAAGGTGGCAGCAAGCTTTCAATAACGGATCGTTCCGATTCATACCAGTCAGGAAGCATGAGCTTCTCACCGAGTGATTCCTCCGGTTCATCCGTGGCAAAGCCTGGCGGATCAGTAGCAATTTCAAACAATATCCCCCCGCCTTCGCGAAAATATACCGCCTTAAAATACTGACGATTCACGATCGGAGTTGGCTGAAAGCCAATCGCATCCAGAAGATTATGCAGCAGCAGTTGTTCGTCATCATCCTGCACTCGCCAGGCGATGTGATGAACCGTTCCGGCTCCGCCGAGTCCAGACTCCATATTCTCGACGTTCAAATCAATTACATTCCCGCGATCACCATGGGACTTGTAACGGATTAATCCGTCCTCTTCAGCTATACGTTCAAGACCGAGTACATTTTCAAGGACCAATGCTGTTTTGGAGCTGGCTCTGCTGAACAGCAAGGCGCCTCCAAAGCCCTTGATAGCATACTTTTGCGAAATTCCGCCAAAGGACCAAGTATTCCCCATCCCTTCATCCCGCTCAACTAAATCGATCAGCAGTCCTGATGGATCAGTAAACCGAACATAATCCTCTCCAAAGCGTACGGTATCCATGGACTTTACTTCATACTTCTTCAGTCGATCACGCCAAAAAAACAGACTGCCTGGCGGGATGGCATACACCGTAACACCTACCTGACCACCGCCAAGAATTCCTTGCCGCGCATTTTCCTGTGGGAAGAAAGTAATGATTGTTCCCGGTTCACCTGTCTCATTGCCAAAATATAAATGGTATATTTCCGGAGCGTCAAAATTAATGGTTTTCTTCACTAATCTGAGCCCTAAGACACCCGCATAAAAATCAACGGTCTCCTGTACATCATTCACAAAAGCTGTAATATGATGTATTCCGTCTGTAGTCGTTGTCATGACCAGTCCTCCCGATAATTACACTACATTAAATCATTATAGCGATAAGGAGCCCACAATTCACCTCAATATAATAGCAAAAGCCCCATGCTTCGCAATATTATTTGCGATCACGGAGCTTTTCAAGCATTTCATATTACACTAAAGTTCAACTGTGCTCATTTTGATGATTTTGATCCTTCGGTCTCTTTTTAGGAATAAGATGACGACTGGTCTCACCATCGGAATGCTTCACCTGAGCCAGTTCAGTCAGCCTCCATTCCGTCGTTCCCATAATGAGATCAGCCGGAAACGCTTCCCCTTTATGCAAATATGCCTCACGACCGTTTTCATCCGTATATACACCTTCAACATTTACGATCTCTCGAGAGATCGGGTCCATATCGTAGTTTTCACTGCTCATCTTCATTTGCCCTCCCTTAGTTCATGACAGAAAGTAAAAGTGAACAACCTCTCCCTGTTACCATTCACCAAAAGGATGACAATTATCCGCACCGATAAACGCTATGTCGTTCGATTTCTCGGACCTGCGCACTGTTATTACACCAGGGCTTTTACGGCAATATCAGTGCGGTTATGCTTGCCCTCAAAAGTAATCTGCTCAGCAGCGGCATATGCTTTGTTTCTAGCGTCGGCAATGTCGCTTCCAAGACCCACTACACCAAGAACTCGCCCGCCCTTAGTTACTAGATCTCCAGCATCATTAGTCGCGGTTCCGGCATGGAACACAAGGCTGCCATTCTGTTTGGCCTTTTCTTGCCCAAGAATCGGAAGTCCGGTCGGATAAGAAGCAGGATACCCGCCAGAAGCCAATACAACACATACTGCAGCTTCATCGCTCCATGAAATTTCTACTTCATCAAGAGTGCCATTAATCGCAGCGAGGAAAATATCAACCAGATCACTCTTCAATCGCGGCAGAACAACCTGAGTCTCAGGATCACCAAAACGCGCGTTAAACTCAATCGTCTTTAGTTTACCATCAGGTGCAATCATCAATCCGGCAAACAATACACCTCTGAAAGAACGGCCTTCTGATACCATTGCTTTTGCCGTTGGCTTAATAATGGTCTCAATCGCCTCTTCAATGAGGCTGTCTGCAATATGTGGAAGCGGAGAATATGTCCCCATACCGCCTGTGTTCGGACCTTGGTCGCCATCAAATACCTGCTTATGATCCTGCGCTGCTGACATCGGGCGTACTGTCTCTCCATCAACAAAAGCCAGAATCGACATTTCCTGTCCCTCAAGGAACTCCTCGATAACAACCTGACTGCCCGAATCACCAAATACTTTATCGACCATAATACTCTTCAAGGCTTCGTTTGCTTCTTCACGGGTAAAAGCAACAGTAACACCTTTACCTGCTGCCAATCCATCAGCCTTGATCACTATTGGAAGCGGTTGATTATCCAGATAAGATTGTGCGCTCTCAAAGTTATCAAACTTCTCGTATGCAGCCGTTGGAATGTTGTATTTTTTGAGCAAATCCTTCATAAACGTCTTGCTGCCTTCGATATAAGCCGCATTTTTACGAGGTCCAAACACCGGAATATTTTTCTCCTCAAAAGCATCAACAATACCATCTACTAGCGGATCATCCGGCCCGATCACAACAAGCTCGACGTTTTTCTCTTGAGCGAACTCTGTCAACCGATCGAATTCATCAACCTGAATCGGAACTACCTGAGCTACTTCCGCAATCCCCGCATTCCCTGGTGCACAATAGATGACTCCCGCCTTCGGACTCTTCGCAAGTGTCCAACAAATCGCATGCTCTCGTCCGCCGCCGCCAACTACTAAAATATCCATATCGTATATCTTTCCTCCTAAACTAATTCTGCTAAATTAATTCCGCTAACTAACTTGTAAACCAACCCGTGTGTGTATAGCGCTTACTTGTATAAGAACTCCGAATGCGCATAGTTTCTATTTGTATAACAATTCCGCAGGTGCATAGTACCCAGCTTGTATAACAACTCGTGCATAATGCATATTTGTATAACAACTAGTGCCTGCGCAAAATTACTGCAAAAATACAACTTTTTGTCTCGTACTAGATCCGCCATGTGGAATTCCTGCAAAAATGCAGTTATTTCTGGCCCAGATTCAATATTTATCCAAAATGGCGCAGAATTCCTGCACTTTTGCAGGCTTTTCACTCTACTAACTCATTCTAGTCTAAAATTGCTGCACTTTTGCAGTTTAATGAAAAACGGCAGGCCGCCGTAGCAGTCCTGCCGTACAGGCTTCATGAAGAGCTTAGTGTTTGAAATGTCTCACGCCAGTGAATACCATAGCAATCCCGTACTCATTAGCCACTTTGATCGATTCCTCATCTCTTACGGAACCGCCTGGTTGAATTACAGCTGTTACACCAGCTTTTGCAGCAAGCTCCAAAGTATCGCCCATCGGGAAGAAAGCATCAGAGGCAAGCACGCTGCCTTGTACTTTATCCCCGGCTTGTTCGATCGCGATTTTAGCTGCACCTACACGGTTCATTTGTCCGGCACCAACGCCAATCGTCATATTGTCCTTAACAAGAACAATCGCATTAGACTTCACATGCTTAACTACTTTCCAGCCGAACAGCAATTGCTTAAGCTCTTCCTCAGTTGGCTTACGATCTGTAACGACCTGAAGATCAGATTCGCTAACCGAGTGGACATCACTCTCTTGAACAACCATGCCACCATCGATGGAAGTTACCACGAATTGGCTGCTGCGGCTTGCGCCAAGTTCCAGTCCGCCGACTTTAAGCAAACGAATGTTTTTCTTCTTCGTCAGCAACTCTAGAGCTTCCTTCGTAAACCCTGGAGCAAGAATGATTTCCAGAAAAATTTCTTTAAGCAGCATAGCTGTATCTTCATCAATAATCCGGTTAGCTGCTACAATTCCACCGAAGATCGATACTGGATCAGCATCGTATGCTTTGCGGTAAGCTTCATAAATGCTCTCACCCACGCCAACGCCGCATGGATTCATATGTTTTACTGCTACAACAGCAGGCTCTTCAAATTCCTTAACGATTTGGAGTGCTGCATTAGCATCATTGATGTTATTGTATGACAACTCTTTCCCGTGCAATTGCTCGGCTGTTGTCAAAGTATCTGCTCCAGCAAGCGGTTTGCGATAAAAAGCTGCTTTTTGATGAGGATTTTCACCATAACGGAGGTCCTGAATTTTTTCATAGGTTACTGTAAAGCGTTCTGGAAGCGGATCGCCAGTTACTTTCGATAAATAATCGGAGATCAAGGCATCGTAAGCCGCAGTATGACGGAACACTTTTGCAGCAAGCTGTTTACGAGTCTCCAGTGTAGTGTCTCCATCCGCACGTACCTCTTCCAAAACCTTGGCATAATCAGCAGAATCAACGACAACACTGACAAACGCATGATTTTTAGCTGCAGAACGAAGCATAGTTGGTCCGCCAATATCGATATTTTCGATGGCATCTTCATAGGTTACATCCGGTTTTGCAATCGTCTCTTGGAATGGATACAGATTCACGACAACCAGATCGATGTAATCAAGGCCCAATTTTTTCATTTGAGCTTGATGCTCCTCACTGTCACGAACTGCCAACAATCCACTATGAACCGCAGGATGCAACGTTTTAACGCGACCATCCAAAATTTCCGGGAAACCTGTCACATCAGAGATACCAATTACTGGCACACCCTCTTTCGACAAAAGGTTTTTGGTTCCCCCTGTAGAAATAATTTCCACACCCAGCTTAGACAGCTCGCGGCAAAAATCCACGATCCCTGTTTTATCCGACACACTTACCAGTGCTCTCTTGATACCCAAAATTGGCTCCTCCTTTATTATGGCGAATCATGACCCCGATATTTCTCGGGAAATATCGAAATATTATCGAAATGTAATCCCAGCCTCCTGAAAAAGACTTCTTTCGCAATCAAGGCTTGAAACGCTACATTGTTCGCTAAAAACCAGATTTATTTATTATGAATCGAAACCTGTCTGCCTTCCAGACGAACGAGTCCTTTAGCAAACATGCTTACCACCTGCGGATATAACTGCTGTTCAGCTTGATGAATCTTGGATTCCAGCGAATCCAAAGTGTCCTCAGATGTAATTTCTACCGCCTGTTGAGCAATGACAGGACCGCTATCCATACCGCCATCTACAAAATGCACAGTAATTCCGGTCAGCTTAACACCATAATCCCAAGCTTGTCCTATCGCGTTTTTGCCTGGAAAAGCAGGCAATAAAGAAGGATGCACATTGATCATTCTTCCCGCATAACGCTCGACTAGCACAGAGGTTAACAGTCTCATATATCCTGCCAGCACCACGAGGTCCACATTTCTTTTCTCCAGCTCAGCAGCTATTTCTGCTTCATAATCTTCACGCCTTGCATAGGCTTTGGGATCGAACACATAAGATTCGACCCCGGCCTTGCGTGCACGCTCTACAACCGGAGCTTGCGATTTGTCGCAGACGAGCAGTACAACCTCTGCTCCAAGTGACCCGGACAATGAAGCATCGGCCATCGTCTGAAAGTTGCTGCCCTGTCCGGAGGCAAATACCGCGATCCGGTAAGGTGACGACATTATACTTCCGCTCCTTTGAACGTTACGATACGGTCACCCTCAGTAACGCGTCCAATCACATAAGGATTCTCTCCAGCAGCACGTAATGCAGCCAAAGAAGCTTCCTCATCTTCCTTAGCAACGACAATTACAAATCCAATCCCCATATTGAATGTCGTAAACATATCACGATTGCTGACATTCCCCTTTTCTTGTAGCAGAGAGAAAATAGGAAGAATCGGCCATGTACCATAGTCTACTTCTACATTCACTCCGTCAGGCAATACACGAGGAATATTTTCGATAAAGCCTCCACCCGTAATGTGAGCCATGCCTTTAACCTTAACTTGTTCAAGCAAAGACAGAACCGGCTTCACATACAGCTTGGTAGGCGTCAAAAGTACATCACCCAGAACTTCGCCGCCTAACTCAGGCAGACTATCCTTCAGGCTGTAGCCTGATTGCTCGAGAAGCAGCTTGCGAACAAGCGAAAAGCCGTTACTGTGAACACCGCTAGAAGCCAGGCCAATGACCGTGTCGCCCGCAGTAATGGAGCTTCCGTTCACGATCTTGCTTTTATCGACAACACCAACGGTAAAACCAGCAATATCATATTCTCCTTCAGCGTACATCCCCGGCATTTCTGCAGTCTCTCCGCCGATCAGCGCACAGCCTGATTCACTGCAGCCTTCTGCAATGCCGGATACGATTGCTTCAATCTTCTCTGGAATAACCTTGTCGCATGCGAGATAGTCAAGGAAAAAAAGCGGCTCAGCACCCTGCACGACGATGTCATTCACGCACATCGCTACAGCATCGATTCCGATTGTGTCATGCTTGTCCATCGCAAATGCGATTTTCAGTTTCGTACCAACACCATCTGTACCCGATACTAGCACAGGCTCCTCATATTTATCTTTGTTCAGACCGAACAAAGCGCCAAAGCCGCCTAAATCCGTCATCACTTCCGGACGAAACGTCCGTTTGACGTGTTTCTTCATCCGCTCTACTGCTTCATTCCCTGCCGCGATATCTACTCCGGCATTCTTATACGCTTCAGACACTCAAGGACACTCTCCTTTTAATAAGGTAGTTTAAAAATCAGCTTTTGATCACGAAGCTCAACCAGGAGCTTATTCGACATCGAATCTTGAATTCATCTGGTCCTTCCGGTACTCACGTACACAAAACGTACGCTCCGTTCCTCAGTCCCAGCTTTATTCAACCTTCTCGGTGCTGAAAATCCGATTTTTAAACATGATTTTAATAAGGTAGTTAAACTCATGAATTACATATGATGTGAAGTATCGTGTTTTCGATAATTACTGCTTGGACGACTGGAGTTACATAAGGGAGAAATGTTCCCCTATTCACCCGTTTCAAAGTGATTTTCGTAAATTAGGGGAACTTTTTTCCTCTAATATGAGTAAAACCACCAAAACAAGCAGTGAATACTCTGATCTCTGTAATATAAGGGAATTATCTTCCTCTATTTTCAAAAATCCGGTCGAATTTTTATAAATAGCGTACTATTTTTCCTCTATGCTCATTCAAAAGACTTCATACCCGTCTTGACATTCTGCATGAGGAAATTTAGCAGCTGCAGCCGAATTTTTCCTCGCCCTCAAAACTTGTCCGGGTAGGATAATCGTTGTCAAAGCACGCCATACATAGACCGCCTTTATAGTCACTCGCATTATCCCCGCCAACTGCTTGAATCAAACCTTCTGGACTTAAAAACTCCAAAGAGTCAGCATTGATTTCACGGCGAATCTCGTCGATCGTCTTGTAAGAAGCAATCAGCTCGGCGCGATCTGGAGTATCTATGCCATAAAAGCAAGGGTTTTTGAAAGGTGGAGAAGTAATACGCACATGCACTTCAGTAGCACCTGCATCCCGCAGCAGATTGACGATCCGGCGCGATGTCGTGCCACGAACGATAGAATCATCGATCATAACGACCCGCTTACCTTCAACAACCCTGCGAACCGCACTCAGCTTCATTTTTACACCCTGCTCACGCAGCTCCTGACTCGGCTGAATAAATGTACGTCCTGTGTACTTGTTTTTAATCAAGCCAAGCTCGTAAGGGATACCCGTCTGCTCTGCATAACCAATCGCTGCGGAGATACTGGAATCCGGTACGCCCGTGACAACATCAGCATCTACAAAAGATTCCTGAGCCATCATCTGACCCATCCGTTTACGCGCAGCATGCAGGTTTGAACCGTTCAAATCACTGTCCGGGCGAGAAAAGTAAATGTACTCCATCGCGCATAACGCTTTTCTTTGAGGAGCCGTGTAACGATCTTCATGCAACCCGTTGCCATCCAGCACAAGCAGCTCACCTGGAAGAATGTCTCGAATGCTCTGCGCACCGACAACTTCAAAGGCACAAGTCTCGGAGGAGAACAGATAAGCATCTCCCAGCTTAGCCATCGTTAACGGACGAAGTCCATTTGGATCACTGGCAACAATAAGCTTGTCATTCGTCATCAGCAGGAAGGCGAATCCGCCTACCAGACGCTGTAATGCATCTTTTGCAGCTTCAACAAAATCTTTAGGAGAACGTGCGATAAGGTGGGCAATAACCTCCGTATCACTTGTTGTCTGAAAAATCGAACCGCTTTGCTCAAGCTCGCGGCGAATCTGCGGCGCGTTCACGATATTGCCGTTCGTTGCTACCGCCAAATCACCATCACGATATTTGAACACAAGCGGTTGAGCATTCGTTAAGCGGCTGTCACCGCTAGTCGAGTAACGAACATGACCAATGGAACGTTCGCCGCGAAGGGACATCAATTTATCACGATCAAATACTTCCTTAACGAGTCCCATACCACGATGGTAGTTAAATTCTTCTCCGTTTGATACGCAGATCCCCGCGCTCTCCTCACCGCGATGCTGAAGAGCGTGAAGACCATAATAGGACAAAGAAGCGGCTTCCGGGTGACCAAACACCCCGAATACGCCGCATTCTTCTTTTAATGTGTCAAAAATATCGCTACGACCAGTGCCTTCATTGTAATAATCTCCTGTCCAAAGACGCTCTGAAATTATTTCATCAGACATGGAATAACATCCTCCCAGACCTGCTTCAATCCTGACACCGTTTTGCTCAGAGCTTTCGCTCCATTAATTTGAATGTCAAGATTTTGGCCTTGTACTTGACCGATCACTTGAACGGGAACGCCACGGGATGCAATGAAGTCTTCCAGCTCTTTTGCTTTGTCTGCGGAAGCAGAAAGCAGGATGCGGGATTGTGACTCACTGAACAGCAGGGCGTCGTTGCGAAGATTTGTATTCAATTGAACGTTAGCTCCCAGACCACCGCTAATGCAGGATTCAGCAAGAGCAACTGCAAGTCCACCCTCTGACAAATCGTGAGCAGAGTGTACATAGCCATTTTGAATCGCTGCAAGTACTGTATCGAGCAATTTACGTTCAGTGTTCAGATCCAGCTGTGGTGGGCGTCCCTCAGTTACGCCATGAACAATCGCCTGGAATTCACTACCTCCAAGCTCTGCGAACGTATCACCCAACAGGAGGATTGCATCGCCTTCGGTCTTAAAGCCTTGGGTTGTAATATGCTCTGTATCATGTACAAGCCCAACCATACCAACAACCGGAGTCGGATAAATCGCACCTTTTGCATTTTCGTTATACAGACTGACGTTACCGCCAATTACCGGAGTATCGAGAACGCGGCAAGCCTCTGCCATACCGTCAACCGATTTTTCCATTTGCCAGAAAATTTCCGGCTTCTCAGGACTACCGAAGTTCAAGTTATCTGTAATTGCCAGCGGCTCAGCACCGGAACATACGATGTTACGAGCTGCTTCACTAACCGCAATACGTCCACCTACTTCAGGGTCCAAATATACGAAACGTCCGTTACAATCTGTCGTCATCGCAAGAGCTTTGCGTGTTCCGCGAACGGTAACAACAGCGGCATCTGAGCCTGGACGAACTGCAGTGCTTGTACGCACCATTGTATCGTATTGCTCATATACCCAAGCCTTGCTAGCTACTGATGGAGACGATAACACCTTGTCCAGTGCACCGCCCAAATCCGTAACTTCTTCATAACGATTTGTGTCTACATTTTCATTTTCTAGATAATAAGCAGGAACTGTAGATGGCTTATCATAGATTGGACACTCATCAACGAGCGCTGTTACTGGCATGTCGCCAACCACTTCACCGTGATGGAACAGCTTCAGACGTCCGTCATCTGTTACCTTACCAACCTTTGCACAGATAACACCCCATCGCTCGAAGATTTCAAGGGCTTGCGCTTCATCCTTAGGCTCAACCACGAACAACATCCGTTCCTGAGATTCAGACAGCATCATTTCATAAGCTGTCATGCCTGCTTCACGTTGTGGAACCTGGTCAAGATACAATTCCAGACCGTTACCTGCTTTACTTGCCATTTCAGCACTAGAGCAAGTCAAACCTGCCGCACCCATATCCTGAATACCAAGAACGATTCCTGTATCAATCAATTCAAGACAAGCTTCCATAACAAGCTTCTCCATAAATGGATCGCCTACTTGAACTGCTGTCCGTTTTGCTTCTGATTCTTCTGTCAATTCTTCAGATGCAAAGGTAGCGCCGTGAATACCGTCACGCCCAGTTGGCGGCCCGACATAAAATACCGGATTGCCTACACCTTTAGCGACACCGCGCTGAATTTTGTCATGATCGATCAAACCGACGCACATCGCGTTAACAAGCGGGTTACCGTCATAGGAATCATCGAACACAACTTCGCCGCCGACAGTCGGAATACCGATACAGTTACCATAACCAGCAATCCCTGATACGACATGCTCGAACAAATACTTAACACGATCACTCTCAAGCTTGCCGAAGCGAAGCGAGTTCAGAACTGCGATAGGTCTTGAACCCATGGAGAAAATATCGCGAATAATACCGCCAACGCCAGTCGCAGCACCTTGGTACGGCTCTACTGCAGAAGGATGGTTATGGCTCTCGATTTTGAATACAACCGCTTGGTTGTCGCCAATATCAACGATCCCCGCACCTTCACCCGGTCCCATCAGGACGCGAGGTCCGCTAGTCGGGAAGCGACGAAGAAGTGGTTTAGAGTTTTTATAAGCACAATGCTCGGACCACATTACGCTGAATACGCCGATTTCCGTATAGTTCGGCTTACGACCGAGAAATCCACAAATGAGTTCATACTCGCTGTCCGAAACGCCCATCTGTTTATATATTTGCTGCTCTGCAATTTGTTCTGCATTCGGTTCCTTAGCGGACACTTGCTGACTCATGACGATCCCTCCAAGCCTTTAGTATCGAAGTAAACATTTTCTTGCCGTCTTCTGATCCAAACAAGCTATCCACAGCGCGCTCAGGGTGAGGCATCATCCCCACTACATTACCGCGCTCATTTGAGATGCCTGCGATATCTTCAAGCGATCCATTCGGATTGTTTACATATGTGAAAATAATTTGATTGTTCTTTTTCAATTGCTCAAGAGTAGCATCATCACAATAATAGTTGCCTTCACCATGTGCGATAGGAATAACAATCTCTTCACCCGCTGCATACTCCGAAGTAAAAGGATTAGTGTTATTCTCAACACGAAGCACTGTATCGTGGCAGCGGAATTTGAGTGATGTGTTTCGAAGCAGTGTACCTGGAAGCAAGCCCGCCTCAGTCAAAATTTGAAATCCATTACAAATACCAAGAATGAACTTACCTTCTTCAGCGGCCTTCGCTACTTCATTCATTACAGGCGCAAAACGGGAGATTGCTCCGCAGCGGAGATAGTCGCCGTAAGAGAAACCACCAGGAACAAGAATGCCATCGTAAGCGGAAAGATCCGTAGCTGTATGCCATACGTAGTCTACAGGTTGGCCAATCGTATCTTCCACCGCTTTGTAGCAGTCAATATCACAGTTAGAACCGGGAAATACGAGTACTGCGAATTTCATGAATCAGCCCTCCAATTCAAAGCGGTAATCTTCTACAACCGTATTTGCCAAAAGCTTTTCACACATTTCTTTGACACGGGTTTCCGCTTCATTACGGTCGTTAGTGTCCAGTTGAAGTTCCATATACTTACCGATTCGAACGCTATCTACTTCTTTAAATCCCATAGAATGCAGCGCTCCTTGTACAGCAACTCCTTGCGGATCAAGTACGCTTTGCTTGATGGTGACATAAACGATCGCTTTAATCATATTCCTCGTGTTCCTCCTAAGTTTTTTGCGGCCATGCCGCAGATTTATAATAAAAGAATAATTACCATATGAACTTCCTATTTCCTTACAACTCTTGGCCAGTCAGGCGTTTGTAGATGTCCCTGTAACGACGAGTCGTTTCTTCGACTACATGTGCCGGAAGAGGATCAGGTTGACTGTTCTTGTCCCAATCGGAGCCTGCCAAATACGTGCGAACCGGCTCCTTATCCATGCTGTCGATCTCGATGTCGAGCGCGTAATTTTCTTTTGACCAGAAGCGCGAAGCATCCGGCGTGAAAATTTCATCGATCAGAATCAGCTTGCCGTCTACAAGACCAAACTCCAATTTGCAATCTGCCAAAATAATGCCTCTCTCCTCGCAAAAATCACGAGCAAAGCTATACAGCTCAAGGCTACGGGTTTTCAGCTCGTCGGCCAATTCGCTACCCACCTTATCTGCCATTGCCTCAAACGATATGTCTTCATCATGCCCAACATCGTTTTTGGCTGCTGGCGTAAAGATCGGTTCAGCAAGCTTATCATTTTTGCGCAAGCCTGCCGGAAGCGGAATGCCGTTAATTTCTCCGTTTTTTTCATACTGTCTCCAGCCCCCGCCGGTAATATATCCGCGCACTACACATTCGATATCGATGCGCTCTGCTTTGCGGGTAACCATAATCCGGTTTTGAAGCGCTGGCTTGTTCTCATCACTCACAATAGCTCCAAGTCGATCAACATCCGTATGAACGACATGGTTCTCCATCAGATCCTCCGTGACCTCAAACCAGTATGAGCTTAGTCGGTTCAGAACATTCCCCTTGTCCGGCACTGCAGGCTCAAGAACATAGTCGAATGCGGAGATCCGGTCGGTTACTACGATCAGGTAGTGCTCCCCTAAATCGTATAGCTCCCGTACCTTGCCTTTGTAGAGCAGCGGGGCATTAATCAAGTCCGCCGCCGTAGAAATTGCCAGTAATGACATCTTCGCTATCCCCCTTATTTTGTAGCTGTATAGCTTAACTTAGCTTTGCTTACTACTCTGTGAGTCCCAACTTGCGGAAAATCGTATCTACATGCTTCAAATGCCAAGCAGGATTAAATGCATCTTCGATCTCTTCCTTACTCAGCACTGCCGTAATTTCCGGCGTCTCTTCAACAATGTCACGGAACTGACGTTGTGTCTCCCACGCCTTCATTGCCCGAGGTTGAACAGTGTCATAGGCTTGCTCACGGCTAAAGCCTTTGTCGATCAGCTTCGTCAACACCCGTCCGGAGAACGGAACGCCATAAGTACTACCCATATTACGCTTCATGTTCTCTGGGAACACGGTCAAGTTTTTAACGATGTTGCCAAAACGGTTCAGCATGTAATTCAGAAGCATCGTAGCATCCGGCAAAATAATACGCTCTACCGAGGAATGCGAGATATCGCGTTCATGCCAAAGTGTCACATTCTCATAAGCAGAAATCATATGACCACGAATGACACGGGACAGGCCTGAAATATTCTCGCAGCCAATAGGATTACGTTTGTGCGGCATAGCGGAGGAACCTTTTTGACCTTTAGCAAAAGCTTCCTCTACCTCACGGAATTCACTCTTTTGCAAAGCGCGAATTTCTGTAGCAAATTTATCAAGCGATGTAGCGATCAGCGCCAAAGCCGCCATATATTCAGCATGACGATCACGCTGCAAGGTTTGAGTAGAAATCGGAGCTGCCTTTGTACCAAGCTTGTCACATACAAACTGTTCGACAGAAGGATCGATGTTGGCATAAGTACCTACTGCACCGGAAATTTTACCGTATTGAACATTGTCAGCCGCATGGCGGAAACGCTCCAGATTACGTTTCATTTCTTCGTACCAGAGCGCCATTTTCAGACCAAATGTCGTAGGTTCAGCATGAACGCCATGTGTACGGCCCATCATCGGGGTATCTTTGTAAGCTATCGCTTTGTCACGCAAAATTTCGATGAAGTTGACAATGTCTTTTTCCAAAATCTCATTGGCTTGTTTCAACAAATAACCAAGAGCAGTGTCAACTACATCCGTTGAAGTTAGACCGTAATGTACCCATTTCCGCTCTGCGCCCAAGCTCTCGGAGACAGCACGTGTAAACGCGATAACATCATGTCTGGTCTCTTGTTCAATTTCATAGATTCGATCGATATCAAATTTTGCATTCTTGCGAAGCAATACGGTATCTTCCTTAGGGATAACACCTAGCTCAGCCCATGCCTCACAAGCACAAAGTTCAACTTCCAGCCAAGCTCTAAACTTGTTCTCTTCGGTCCAAATGGCCCGCATTTCCGGTCTACTGTAGCGTTCGATCATTAGTTCTGATTCCTCCAAATATTGGTTTGCTGTATCCAGTTAAGGCCGTCCTCTACATCGTCACAGAGCAGATTGATATGTCCCATTTTACGTTTAGGAGCCGAACCTTTCTTACCATATAAGTGTACTTTCGGGATCACATTAAATCCAGTTTCCGTACTATTAACTACGATTCCCTCTACATCTTCCGTATGCTCACCGAGCACATTAACCATCACAACAGGTGTCCGCAGCTTCGTAGGGCCGAGCGGCAAATTGCAGACAGCTCTGACATGCTGCTCAAATTGCGAGGTTGCACAAGCCTCCATAGTATAATGTCCCGAATTATGTGGCCGAGGGGCCAACTCGTTGACGTAAATCTCTCCATCTTCAGTCAGGAACATCTCTACCGCGAGCAATCCGACTGCTTCCATCGATTCAGCGATATTAGCAGCTAACCGTTCTGCTTCCTGCTGTACCTTCTCATTTACTCGTGCAGGAACTATAGAAACATGCAGGATGTTATCTACATGAATGTTTTCCGCAACAGGAAAAGTTTTAATTTCCCCACGCGGGCTGCGTGCAGCGATAACTGAAATCTCCTTGACGAATGAAATGAATTGCTCGAGAACTAGCTCGACTCCAGCCTTACTCAGCTCAGCATAAGCCGGGCCAATCTCCGATTCCGACCGGATCACCCATTGTCCTTTGCCATCATATCCGCCCATCGCCGTCTTAAGCACGCATGGAATACCGAGCCTTGATACTGCCTCACGCAGATCAGCCTCACTACCGATCTCTGCATACGGAGCAACCGTCGCTCCCGCCTTCTCCACCGCTCTCTTCTCACGAAGACGATGCTGCGTAGTATATAGAAGACGGCTACCCTGCGGTACATAAGAAAGCTCTTCAAGCAAAGCAGCCACTTCAGCGTCTACATTTTCAAATTCATAAGTAATTACATCCGAGCGTTCAGCGAGCTCACGGGCCGCTGTCTGGTCACTATACCCCGCAACAATTTGTCCAGCGACCTGACCGCAGGGGGACTCTGGCGTAGGATCGAGCGCAATAAACCGATATCCCAAATTACTGCCAGCCAGCGCCATCATACGTCCCAGCTGTCCACCACCAAGCACTCCAATCGTGGAGCCTGGCCGAATAACCGATTGACTCATTGACCGCGCTCCTCCAACACGAGATCATGGCTGCTCTCCAGCACTGCATCCCGCAGACTGTCCCGTCGCTTCTGAAGTCGACTTGCAAGTTCAGGATCATAAGCACCCAGTATTTGTGCCGCAAGCAAACCTGCATTTGTAGCACCAGCTTTACCGATTGCAACCGTCGCAACCGGGATGCCGCCTGGCATCTGCACGATAGAAAGCAAGGAATCAAAGCCGTTAAGCGCAGCGGATTTCACTGGAACACCGATGACTGGAAGCACCGTTTTTGCTGCAACCATACCCGGCAAATGCGCTGCGCCTCCCGCTCCAGCAATAATCACTTTCAGCCCACGCTGTGCTGCATTCTCCGCAAATTCAAACATCAAATCCGGTGTACGGTGAGCTGAGACTACCTGTTTCTCGTAAGGAATCTCTAACTCCTCCAAAATAGCACATGCATGAGACATCGTATCCCAATCTGATTTGCTGCCCATAATCACTGCAACCTGTGCTGACATGCTTCAACCTACTTTCTGTGATTTTTAGAAATGATCTATCTAAAATTCATTAACCAGTAAACTGTCCCAATACATGTGCAAACATGAAAAAATCCGGGATGCTCTGGAAAATAGACACTATTTTCAGCATTTCCGGACACATAGCGAATACTCCGAATCATCATTTGGACAAAAGGACACGTACAAGCCGCAGTAAATAAAATCATAAGTACTTGGCTAGGTACATGAATCTCGAATGATGTCACAAACAATCTGACTCAAGTAACGTATTCACTCGTAGTCCGAAAATTTAAGGTTCTCAGGTAGATACTTCCGGGCCATATCCCCGGCATTATACGAGTTAATATGAATATTCGGCAGTTTCTTTGCCTTGCCCTCTTAGTTTACCAATCCAGGACATGTCATGTCAACTTAAACACGAACATTATAATACGTTAATATCCAAACGTTCGCTTTTGGGTGAGTGAATTTATACAAGGCACTTCAAACATCATAATAATGAAAAGAACCACTAGAAGTTATTCCAGCAGTTCTTTTGACAATTTTCTAAAATTATTTATATATCAAAGAGTCCATTTATTTAATAACCAATACTGGAATTTTGGCATTTTGAACCACATTATGGCTGACGCTACCGAGAACAAACTCACGAATCGTTCCCAGACCACGGCTGCCTATTATAATTACATCATTATCATGTTTCTTAGTGTAACTTAAAATCACTTCTGCAGGGGACCCTTGGAACATCTCTACCTTAGCAGATACCCCAGCTTCCTCCAGACGATTTTTAGCTTCTTCTACCGTTCTTTCAGCGAGCTCATAAAAATCCTTATTCACGGATGCCGGTACGGGTGCGAAACCATCCGCCACATAAAATCTTGGATAATCAAACACATGTATCACTTCCAGCGTTGCCCCCGGCGTTAATTTTACGAGTTCAATTGCCTTGTCCAGCGCTTTGTTAGCTGCCTTCGATCCGTCGTATGCTGCGAGAATTTTGTTGAATAACATTTGAAAGCACCTCTCTCATTTTAAGTATCCACACAATAAAATCAGAAAGCTTGGAGGCGAAGGTATTCTGATATTAAGTTAAAAAATATCCGTACAAGACCGCATTCAGAAGGAGAAGCAGCGGTACACCGATGACAAAGCTGGTATGCTTCGTTTTGTGGCGCTTGCGATTCATCGCAACCAGCACCCCAAGTGCCCCGCCAATTGCTGCGAGCAGAAACAAAGTCCTCTCAGGAATTCGTTCCTTCCTTTGCTTAGCGCGCTTTTTGTCATCTGACATCACGATATACGCGATGATGTTAATGACCGCGAACCACAACAGCACGCCAATCTTCATACCGACTTTCCCCCTTTAACTCCGGCATATTATGGCATTATTTTCGCCTCTTCACACTTCTATTATAACTCTTACCAAAATATTTAAAAAGGCTGATTACTGACATCCCCGGTTGCTTTTGATCGCCCTTTAACCGTTGAATTTCATCTTTGGTAGCGATATCAATTTCTGATAAGCAACAACAGACCAATAATACAAAATCGCGGTGCAGGGGCAATCTCCCTTGCACCGCGATTTTAGGTTTTTAAATCAGGTGAACCTTCATGAGCTGAGCAAGCCTAATTGGGACACACCCTCTATTGTGCTTCTCAGGATTCGTTCTTGGAAATCCCGTTGAGACTAGGAGGACAATCGGCCTGTTTCTTCGGTTTGGCCTCAATCGTTTTTTCTAAAATGCTGGACTTGTTCTGCTGATTTTCGGTTTTCCGAGACTTGTGATATGGCACACCTATCACCTCCCAGTTATAGCATCCCGAACTATTCACGATTTATTCGATCTACTACTCCTTCTTCTCCATCGCAGCTCTCAGCAAGTCACCAAGATTCGATCCAATCGACTCCTGTTTAGAATATTGCTTAACCAGTTTCTGTTGTTCACGTTTATTGATATGCTTGGAATCCTTATTAACTGTCTCTGTAATTCCGCAGGTGATACATTGTACATATAACCCTGCTTTACCTTCCTTCATTTCCATCTTCTTATGACACTGTGGACAACGGCGATTAGAAACTCTTTTCTCACCAGACCGGCGATATCCACAATCCTCATTTGGACATATTAGCATGAGCCCGCGCTTACTCTTCTTCTCCAGAAGTCTTGTCCCACAGTCTGGACAGTGACTATTCGAGACATTGTGAGGCTTATAGGTAGCTTCGCTATTTTTCACACCTCTGACAAGTCCCTGCGTCATATCACGAATACCGCTAAGAAATGGATCTGGCTTACCTTGTCCTTTAGCGATTCTTTCAAGCTCCGCTTCCCACTTGGCAGTAAGCTCCGGTGAACGAAGATCTGCTGGAGCCAGCTCGATTAGCTGTTTACCCTTTCCAGTCGGATGCAGTGAATGTCCCTGCCGATCAATCGTATCTGAACTAACCAGCTTCTCGATAATGTCTGCCCGGGTCGCCGGAGTGCCCAAACCATGCTTCTCCATTTGAGTCAGCAAGGCAGCTTCAGTGTAACGTTTTGGAGGTTGGGTTCGGCTATTCTGAATACGACAGCGAGTAATAGTGACATGCTGGCCTTCTTTTAATTCAGGAAGCGTCGATGCTTCACTGTCATCATCACTGTCTCCATCAGCTTCATCCTCTTCCATCGCTTGTCCATCATAAACGGCCTTCCATCCGTTATCCTTCACAGTTACGCCCTTGGCATGAAGTGTCTCCCCAGCAACGTCAATCACTACAGCAACGTTATCAAATCGGGCAGGTGGATAAAATAAGCTGATAAACCGTCGCGCAATTAAATCATATAACTTACGTTCTTCCGGACTCAACGATCCCAATATCACAGTCTGTTCTGTTGGAATAATCGCATGGTGGTCACTTACCTTGCTGTCGTCAACGATTCTTTTGCTTAGTGGAAGCGGCTTTCGCAGCAATGGTCTTGCAAGCGATGCATACGGACCTACAGCTACGCTGGTCAAACGCTCCTTAAGCGTATCGGACATATCTGAAGTCAAATAACGTGAATCCGTTCTCGGATAAGTAACGAGCTTATGCTGCTCGTATAATCGCTGCAGCACATTTGACGTTTGTTTTGCCGAGAAACCAAGCATCCGATTAGCATCCCGCTGCAGTTCGGTTAAGTCGTACGCAAGTGGATGTGGAACGATCTTTTCACTCTTTTTCAATTTAACAATAGCTCCAGAACGTCCATCCAATTTACTCTGCAGACTCTTAACTTTCTCAGCATCAAAAATCCGCGAATCTCCATTACTCCCTCGCCATACCGCTTCAAATCCGCCTAAATCAGCGCGCAGCACATGATACTCCTCGGAACGAAAAGAGGTTATTTCCTTCTCCCGCTGCATAATCATGCCCAGAGTAGGGGTCTGTACACGTCCCGCCGATAATGGCGAGCCAAATTTACATGTAAGCGCCCGCGTCACATTAAGTCCGATCATCCAATCCGCCTCTGCACGGCAGCGAGCAGATTGGTACAACCGATCGAACTGATTCCCTGGCTTCAAGGAAGCAAAACCTTCTTTAATGGCTTTATCTGTCTGCGATGAAATCCATAGTCTCTTGAATGGTTTGTTCCATTTTGCCATATCCATAATCCAACGCGCGAGCAGCTCACCTTCCCGTGCGGCATCCGTTGCAACAACTAATTCTCCAATATCCTGTCTGCGCAGAAGCTGCGCAACCGCCTTGTATTGATGGCTGCTCTCCCGCAGCACCTTCAGCTTCATTTTCCCCGGGAGAATCGGAAGATCCTCAAGAGACCATGTGCCGTATTTACCGTCATAATCCTCAGGTTCAGCAAGACCGACCAGATGTCCCAGCGCCCAGGTTACAACATATTTAGGTCCTTCAATATAACTCTTATGTTTATCCCGGCTGCCCATCACCCGAGCAATTTCCCGCGCAACCGAGGGTTTCTCTGCTAATATCAATGTTTTCATGGATTACATCATACACTCCCTTCATCCTTATCATTATAGCATTTAGGGGTGATGATAAATATCTGATTAATTCGGCACTCGGATCAACAGATTTTCATAGCTGTATTTACTCGAAGGATATTTGAACAAAAGCACAATACCATGCTCCTCAATGCTTACGGACTTTAGCGCAGGTGTGCATACTAACCCACGAACCACCCTCTCGACAAGCTCATTTTCTTTTCTGCGAATGGCCACAGCCAGCGCATCTGCAAATACGCGATTAGAAGCCAGCTGACGGTAGAACGGAATCACAGCTCTAGAAATCGCTCGATGCACTCTCGTACTAAAGTGGAATCTCACTTTACTGGGCGGAATCGTCGTCCCATTCGAAAAAGACCATGGATGATGCTTATCATCAAAATCAACAAAATACCCTATCCCGTTTGTGCCAAGTCCCTGCTTGGCAGCCAGCTTTGATACAGAGCCCAGCAATATTTTCATATGATCCAAATCAGCACAAACAATCGCCTTGCTCCACTCCTCCGCATAACTTCTGTTCGATGCAATTTCCATGTAAAAAGGAAGCATGCCAAGGGCCACCTTTTGCACAATTCCTCCTGTTATCCCGGTGTAAGATTGCGGATGATTTTTAATCAAGCCTTTTGTAACATTTTTGCTAAGCCAAACTGCCATTTCTAGCTCTCCTTCCGAATTCCCAGCCTAACCTCGTTTTTATAATGTATGTAGGCACAGTCAGGTTTGCTTTCAATAGACCTCGATACAGGTTAAAATAAATACCATCATAGCAACAAAGGAGACAAAAGCTACAATGCCTACTATTAGACGTCTTTTCACTGATCATGATTTTCAGGAAGCAGTTGATCGGAAACTCCATATTCGAATTTTTCGGGACAGTCATCTTATCGAGGCTGACAGCTTTGTGGTTCGGTTTACGGACGAAACGATCATCACACAATCCAGTGTCAGTGATCTTACCTATCATCCACGCAAGGAATGCCAGTTTTTTGAATTAAAAAAATAAAAACAAGGGTGTCCCAACTGCCATTTGATATGGTCAGGAACTCCCTTGATTTTTGCCTTATTAAATTGTGCGGTAGCCGCTAGGCAGTTGTCCACTGCTTCGGATATTTCGGATTTGCTGCAGTGTCAGGCGCTGATTGGAAGAAATTAATGATTCAACATCATTACCGTTGATAAAATCATCTAAATCTGCAATGCTGCGATTACCACGAAGTACACGGAAATTGCCTCTAAATCTCGTACGCGTAAACAGAACTAGTGTCGCATTGCCGCTAGTCGAGAAAAAACGTAGACTCTCAATACCATCCAGAATATTGTCTATGTTTCTAATCCCCAAATTCCCAGTAAATATTCTGCGGGAGCCGCGAAAATTCTCCTCATCCCACACAGTCAGACGCGGGAAAGTTTGAGAGATAAACGCTCTATTCACCATAATTAAATTCCTCCTTTTCTGCTCTATCTTATGCCTCAAAGCAGAATTGGTATGGATCATAGAGCATGAAAATATGAATTGATGATAGAGCACATAAAATTCAAGCAATCAACAAAAAAGCCAATCGTCAATTGTAAACAATTAGATCGGCTTTTTCTAAATTCTAGAATGCAATATAGTAATAGATCAGCCCCGCTACGACAAAATGAGTAATAACAGTTACTCCTAATACAAGAATAGATAAAATCACTTTCACTGCCGTAGGAAGCTTAGAGCGGAATAACAAGACATTAACGGAAAAACCGAGAGCTCCCAGCAGTCCTCCAAGCGCTCCCCCAATAAAAATAAGCAATAAAGGCAGCATCGAGATTACCCATTCGTATGCCTTTAGCTTTTTGGCAATTTCAATTTCCTGACCATCGAGCAATACGATAGGTGACCCCGTAAACTTATGCCTGCTAATATCAAGCGATTTGGACTCGTTATTCATATTTACAGGATACCTGCCATCTGATTTTTGGATTTTTAGTCCGTTCCAAAAGACATTAATTTTCCCTCCAAATCCGGTTGTGAGCTTTAACTCATCCCCTGATTCCAGCACTTTTATGTACTTCATCTAACCTCTCCTTGATAAGTAAGTATTTACATACTTTATTTCGGAAAGTAATATATGAATATTTATAGAGTTAAGGAAGCGTTCTCTGCGAGCTCATTATATTCAATCCTATGGCTGTAGAATATAATGATAAAATACAGGAAGAACTTATTTTGTGATCGGAGGTTATATATATGGATTCAATCGTTTCAAAACAATGGCTTTTAGCACGCATGTACGAACCCGATCTCATTATAGTAGATTGTCGTTTTCAACTAGGCAGTCCGAAAGCTGGACAAGATGCATTTAAGGCCTCTCATATACCCGGTGCTATTTACCTTGATCTTGAAGAGGATTTATCAGCGCCAATCGGAGAGCATGGCGGACGCCATCCACTGCCCGACCCTCAGACTCTGGCACAACGGCTAGGTCAAGTAGGAATCAGCAATAGCAGCCACATTATCGCCTACGATGATCAAGGCGGTATGTACGCATCCAGATTGTGGTGGCTTCTTCGTTGGCTGGGGCATGACAACGTGTATGTGATGGATGAAGGATTTACTAGCTGGAAAGAAGCCGGCTACCTCGTTACAGATGCTATTGCCGTACAAATCCCTTCTACCTTCCAGTACAGAATTCGTAAGGATATGGTAGTAGATATGCAGACAGTGGGACTGAATCTGGACAACCCCTCCATCCTGTTTGTAGATTCCAGAGAACCTGCCCGCTATCAAGGCCTGCAAGAGCCAATTGATGCTAAAGCTGGACATATTCCGGGTGCTATAAATTCCTTATGGAAAAACGTACTGAAGGATCAAGTTTCAGGCTCTTGGAAAAACGAAGAAGAGCTGCGAGAACACTTCGCCCCGATTACGCAAGCGCTTGATCACAGCAAAGAAGTCATTGTCTATTGCGGCTCCGGTGTGAGCGCTTGCCCAAATGTCCTTGCTCTGTATCGGCTAGGATATGAACAAGTGAAGTTATATTCAGGAAGCTGGAGCGATTGGATTAGCTATGAGGAGAATCCGGTGGCGACGGGGAAAGAGGGCAAGGCGTAAGGCCGCGTCGGACACGGGTTTGGGGGCTGTGACAGGTGGTGAACATGTGACCTGTCGCGGCCCTCTTTGGGCTTTTCTGTAAACAGCTTGCAAACAAGAACCCGAGGAAAACAGTTGCAGGAACCCTGAGCCAGCCACTGCGAGACGGTCGGATCCAGGTTGTTGTCTCCTCTATCGCCTGCAGTCACCTTCTCTACGGCTCTCGTTCACTGCCGTCTCCGTGACAACAAGAGGCAGTCAACCGGAGCAAGGTACGCTCAAGTGACTGCCACGAGTTTTGGTGGTGGTCGGCCTATGGTGACAGCTGATCATGAACGGATGGCTGCTGCTGCACTTGTTATCAATTCGTCCAGCCTCTCCGCTGCATCGGTAGTAGTAAATGTTTACACGGCTTGGCTGCACACTCTCGCGGCAGACGATAGCGAACTGGATGACCCCGCGCAGCCCAGACGTGCTTGTGCCTCTTGTGGCACTTAAACTTAATTGCACTTACACCAAATTGTTGTTCCGTGCGAACGCATACATTCCTATCCCCGCCGCGATGGAAAGGTTGAACGAGTCCAGATCGGTAGACAACGGGATTTTAACGCTTTGACCAATATGGGCAAATGCTTCGCATAGTCCGCTTGCCTCGTTTCCGAAAATCAGTGTAAAGAGTGGACACGGCGGTGCGTCCTCTGGCGCAATCGAGCCAGTAAGCATGAACGGAAACAAGGTGTGGAGCGGATATTGCGTCTGGTACTCGTCAAAGCTCGCATAAACGCATTGACGTATGTGAAACAACGAGCCCATACTGGCACGAACGGTTTTTGGATTCCACACATCCGCCGCCGGTTCAATCACGGCAAGATTTCTAAGGTTCAGTCCTGCCATCGTGCGGATGATTGTACCGAGGTTTCCCATATCGGACGGATTTACTAGCACAATATGTGGCTCATCTACCGCAAGCGCGTCCGCGTATTTGCGAAATACACCGAGTACATAGCTGTTTCCCTTTTGGTTTAAAATGCTAAATGCCTTGTCAGACTGCACTAGAGGCACGTTTAATGCATTGCACAGCTCGCTAAGGCCATCGTCGTCGCGGTAATCCGAGTGGATGTATACGCACTCGGCGTCGCTAGTACGTTTTTTTAATAACTCAAACGTCGCATAAGCGCCTGACGTGTAGGAAATCTCAAATTCCTTTTTATACGCTTTAAATTTGTTTGTCATATTACCCGCTCCTTAAAATTATCTTTAAGGATGCAAGGCCGACAAACGGTTACGGCGAAATTAGTATCTTATGCTCCATGCAAGTTTCGCCGTCTGTTTGACAGACCTTGCATGGAGCGCGCCAAGTACATAACCGAATGTAATTGCCATGTTTCACCTCCAAGTCTCGATAATCCTCTGTATGCCGACCAATCCGACTTAGGCATATTCCGTCCCCTTGTCATACCTCAGCCCGACACATAATCTTCGTTTGGTGCAACTATTTCTACTTTATTGTTCAATAAATTTCTAATTATATCAAGGGTTAGTTTGGGTTAAATGAATCAAGCAGAATAATCTTGCAAACAACCGCCAACAGCTTGCAAACATCAGCTTTGTAGCCAATCCGGATTTTGGAATGCTACCTTGTTTCACTTATACTTTAATTAGCGTCCTGTTCGGCTTGACCCAACCACAAGGGAATATGTTCCCTTGGCTCAAACCATACTGTTTCGCTAGCTCTTTCCCCACGGCTTCTTGCTCCACAAGTCCTCCCAAGCGTAGCCAAGGGAGGGCGTTGCACATGGGCGCTGGCATATCCTCCGAGGCATTCCCGCCGCGCTGCTCCGAACCCCTACTTTTTGACGTTGGAACTATTCAAGCATGGGGGTTCGTGGGGGAGTAAGAAGCTGGAGCGATTGGATTAGCTATGAGGAGAACCCGATCGCGACGGGGGAAGAGTAAGAGCTTAAGAGACCGCGTCGGACGCGGGTTGGAGGGCTGAGACAGGTTGCCAATGGGCAGGCTGTTGCTGCCCTCTTCGGGATTTTGTTTGATAAGTGCCTTATTTCGAGTGGGAGAAGAGGAAATTCACATTCCTCCTAGAATATTCTAAAAAGCGACAAAATAATCCAAGATTTTATGTTGTTCTCCACGTCACCAAGATGTAGAACAAAGGCAACTTTCGTCCGAAAGGCGGAAGACGCAAAGCTACCGGTCTAAACCGCTCTTCAAGCGGCATGACAGCGGGGTTGCTTCGGCAGCTTGGTTTTTTTATTGTCGAAAAAATTAGAACGATGTAAAACAGAAGGAGGACATCATCATTATGTACACAAATTCCCGCAACAAAAAGTATGGGCGTGCTATGCTGCTTATGATCATAGCTTCCCTACTCTTAGCAGCAACCCCGGTATTTGGAGCTGGGACGTACCAAACAAAAGACCGCAAGGTTGCCAACAGCACTCAGCCAAGCTATAATTTCCGAATTTCCGGAGATCGTTTTGTCTTTATTGAAAAGGACAAAGCCGGTATCCCACAAGTATATTTACGGTCAGTGAAGACAGGAAAACTTGAACAGATCACTAATTCGAACACTTTTAAGACCAGTATCCGGATTAAAGGAGACGATATCTTTTTCTTAGAATCAACTATACCTGTAACGAAAAATATAAATGTCTATCGAAAAAATATTATCCAATACAATTTGAAAACCAAAGAAACGCAGCAGCTACTAGACGAAGGAGATTACCCTGAATATCTCAATGTCGATGGTAATTATCTGGTATATTCCACAAGTCACGACGGTTATACCATTATCAACTTAAAGACCAAGCAGACTAAAGTGCTTGATAAATCTTACAAAGTGATGGATATCGTGGATGGAAAATTGCTTGTAAGGCAGGATTACCCGGATTACACATTGTCGACTTATGATATAGCTACTGACAAAGTAACTTCTGTGGTTACAATGAAAGACAATCAGGAGTTTCACAATGCCGCTTTTAATGGCAAGTATGTCATTTGGTTTACAGAAACGCAAACTCGACTTGACCCTGCGAAGAAAAAACAATACCTTAATGCCTATACCATTGTCGACTTAACGAAGCCGAATGCACAGCAGAAAACAATTAATCTCTCTTCCTCCATACATAATGCGCCCAACCAATTGCTATCTGTGGGAACGAACTATGTAGCCTGGACAGAGAAGGTTAACGATAAACACATAGCGCGCGGTATGGACCTTCGTACGGGAAACATCTTTAATTACGGAGATATGAATAAAAATCAATCGAATTTTCTCTATTTTGTAGGGGACGAGCTTCTCATGCAGGATGATGCCGGTAATATATCTCTTCGCAGCGTAGTGCGCTAAGGTTTCGGATTAATTTCATAATAATGGGTTATGATGTAGGTAAACAATCTTTTGTATCGGGGGATTACAGATTGAAATTCGAACTTGGCCGCTGCTTATTACATGAGCGATTAGTAGATTGTGGAATGACCATAGATGATCTAGCTCAAACCTTGCTGTATAAAAGCGAGCGACTATCAGATTATATTGAAAATAAGAGGATTATGCCCTTAAAGGCAGCAATTTCAATCGCTGATACTCTCGGTTGTACTGCAAGTGACTTGTATGAGTTAATTCCAATCGAATCAACACAAGAATTAACATAAGCATCTTAGGTAAGGTACCAATAAAAATAGTTATTTTTAAAACTGGCTCTGGACTAAAACATAAACAATACACTCCACTGCAGCATGTTACTAAACTATCTTGAACTAGAGGAGTGATCCCTATTCCAACGTTTAGAGCTGGGCTTAATGGTCGTAGTGAAGTCCTTGCCAGTACGGACGATTTCAACTGGTAACGCCGTCTTTGAGGTAGTTGGTAATCGCCTGAGATTCCGCCTAGTAGTAAATAATATTCCCCGCATGACTCAAGCGCATATTCATCTTGGCCGTCGAGGTGTAAATGGACCTATCGTTGCGTAATTCGAGGGTTTTTAAGCAATCAAGATCTCATTGGTCCACTCAGTGGAAAAACTATCAACGATCTTTTACGTGAATTTCGAAACGGAAACGCTTATGTTAATGTCCACACCATCGGCCACCCAGATGGCGAAATCCGCGGTCAGGTCAATAGAGTAAACAGGTAATTCATTGATTTTCCAAACAAAAAAAGGGTATTTTCCGGTGATTCTGGGAAGTACCTTTTTGATTTAGAAATTCATAAAAAACTAAGATAGTACATTAATAATTCCTCATTTCAAGCTTCCTAAATTCGGGTATTAGGGATTATAATTGAATATCACTTTTGTGTAATTTTTGGAGGCATATATGAAAAACGTTTATTTACTCGAAATCGATTTTGAATTTAACGGTCAAAGACAAACGATTACTCCGACTATCCTCAAGGATAAAGAGAATACGATTCTTATTGACTGCGGATATCCTAATTTTATCCCACTCCTTGAAGAGGCAGCCTACCGTCATAACATCAGCCTGGATTCCATCACCAAATTGATCGTGACCCATCACGATGTAGACCATATTGGTTCACTCGCTGCACTAAAGCAGGCGTACCCACAAATTGAAATTATTGCGCATGAGCTGGATTCTCCATACATCGAAGGCAAGAATAAACCGCTGCGAGCTGTACAGGCCGAGTCCACTTTCGATCAATTACCCGATGAAGAAAAGCCAGGCATCGAACAGTTTATTGCCTTCCTCCAGTCAGTTGAGCCAGCCTCTGTGGATGTAACAGTTTCTAGCGGCGAACACCTGCCTTGGTGCGATGGTATTGAAATTATCCATACTCCCGGTCATTTGCCAGGTCATATATCTTTGTATCTTCCAACCAGCAAAACACTGATCGCCGGAGATGTCGTCGTCATCGAGGAAGGAAAACTGAATATTGCCAACCCGCAATTTGCCTGGGATTTGGACGAGGCAGTTCGCTCTGTGCAAAAATTGCTTGAATATGATATCGAGCATCTCATTTGCTATCATGGCGGGTTATTTCAAGGCGATATTAATAAGGCTCTTAAAGATCTCCTTAAGGTATACCTCTCCTGAATAAATAAAACTGCTTTGTGCCACCCATGTTTAATCCGATGCATATATAGTCTATTGACAAAAAATGCATCATCACCTATTGTTTAATTATTAGATAATTATCTAAATATCTTATCAAGGAGGGTGAGAGCAATGTCTTTGAACGACACTTTTAAAGCATTGGCAGATCCCACTCGCCGCAAAATGCTGGATCTGCTGAAGAACGGTGATCTAACCGCAGGAGAAATCGCGGAGCATTTTGACATGACAAAGCCCAGCATCTCTAATCATCTAAACATTTTAAAGCATGCAGATCTTGTATGGGATGAACGAAAAGGCCAACACATTGTGTACTCGCTCAATACTACAGTGTTCCAGGATGTCATGAAGTGGATGATGGATTTTAACAAATGAGAACAATGAAAGGATGGTATTCACGATGAAAAAAATGATTATTCCTTTTCTTTTCACCTTGGCAGCTGTCGCTGTAAGCCTGTTTTTTTATGGAGATCTCCCTGAGAGAATGGTTATTCATTTCGGTTCGACTCAAAATCCAGATAACTGGGTATCTACTGGAGTAGGTGCATTTTTGCTTCCTGCGCTCATTCTATTCGTAGGTGCTATAACTATTTTTTCAATAAGATTTGAAAAGGACCCACAGAGACGGCAACGAAATGAAGCCAGCTTAAACAACATTGTAACCATTGTATCAACAACTCTGTTTGCAGTTCATTGTTTTATGATTGCTTACAACTTAGGCTACAAAATGGGTGTTGCTGTATTCGTAACGATTATTGTCGGGATCGTATTTGTATTGATGGGTAACTTAATGCCGCGTTTAAGACAAAGCTCCGTCCAGTTTCCCAAGCTTCCAGAACATGTTCAAAGTAAAGCCTTGCGGTTTCAAGGACGGTTCATGCTAATTGTAGGTTTTGTGTTCCTGCTCCTCTCCCTGCTTCCCAACAGCTATATCTTCCCTGCTTTTTTCATTAGCCTCAGCTTGTTTCTAGTAGCAATTTTCTCGAGTGTTATGTATTATTCTCGGTTAAGATAACAACCAGAGTATTCCACGTCTTGATTACAAGTCATGGAATACTCTTCTTCGTAACACAGTATCAGCGAATTTTGAAACTGCTCAACAAGCCCTGCGCATATGCCAAGTTCAAACAACATATCTATTTCTCATCTGACTTTTTATCCAAAAGAGGTGAGTATGATGGAACAAGAACACATCCCTCAGCCGATACGCAGTGACGGAGCAGGTACGGTTGATAAGGGCCCCAGAGACGTTATTCGAGACAAGCAAAATCCGGATATGATGGTTCCCCCGGTTACCGATTCCGGGCTTATTCCGAATTTGAGGTTCTCCTTCTCCGATACCCATATGCAGCTGAATCAAGGAGGGTGGTCCCGAGAAATTACGGTGCGCGAGTTGCCTATCGCAACGACGCTAGCGGGTGTTAATATGAGCCTGACGCCCGGTGGTGTTCGTGAGCTGCATTGGCATCAGCAAGCAGAGTGGTCTTATATGCTGCTCGGTCATGCCCGAATAACCGCAGTCGATCAAAATGGACGCAACTTTATTGCCGACATTGGTCCCGGCGATTTATGGTATTTCCCACCGGGTATTCCCCATTCCATACAAGGCCTGGAGGATGGCTGTGAATTTCTGCTCGTTTTTGATGACGGCCATTTCTCAGACCTCAACACATTATCCATTTCTGATTGGTTCGCACATACCCCAAAGGATGTTCTTTCTGCCAATTTCGGAGTACCTGCTGATGCTTTCAATCATATTCCCTCACTGCAGGTTTACATTTATCAGGATAAAGTGCCCGGAGCCATTGAGACCCAAAAGGTCCAGTCTCCATACGGGATTATTCCTCAAACCTTCAAGCACCGGCTGCTTGCACAGCCTCCCATCAAAACTCCCGGCGGCAGCGTAAGGATTGTCGATTCCTCCAATTTTCCGATCTCCAAGACGATTGCAGCAGCTCTTGTAGAAATTGAGCCCGGCGCGATGCGTGAGCTGCACTGGCATCCAAATAACGATGAATGGCAGTATTATCTTACTGGTCAAGGTCGCATGACAGTATTCGCTGGCAATGGTGCTGCTAGAACTTTTGACTATCGGGCAGGAGATGTAGGTTATGTTCCTTTTGCCTTCGGACACTATATTCAAAATACAGGCACACAGTCGTTATGGTTTCTCGAAATGTTTAAAAGCGCCCGATTTGAAGATGTTTCCCTTAATCAGTGGATGGCGCTTACCCCTGCCGAGTTAGTTCAAAGCAATCTTAACGCAGGACCTGAGCTGATGGGTGCTTTAAGAAAGGAAAAATGGCCTGTAGTAAAATATCCCGGATACTCGTATTATCCAAAGTAAGATAAGCAACAGCAAAAAGCAAACTATTAACTCGCAATTTTCATTTATAGTCAAAGTCCCCCAGACAATTTCTGAGAAACTTTGTTATGCTGTATGCAGATAAGGGGGAATACATATGTTGAACGTTATGAATGTTGCAGATATTTTAGTCAATCATATCAAAACGAATTGTCCGGATGACATTGCTATCGTTGCTTATTATGGATCATATGCGCAAGGAACAGCTACAGAACACTCAGACTTGGACTTCTTCTTTATTCCTGCCACACCTGATGGTTATCGTCAAAGCATAGCATTTATTTTAAAAGACATAAGTTTTGATTTTTGGCCCATCAGTTGGGAGCGTGCAGAGCAAATGGCCAGCTTTGACGATCCTAAAACATCTGTGATCGCGGATAGCAAGCTGCTGTACACTCGTTCCGAAGATGACCGATCCCGTTTTGAGCAGTTGCATAATAAAGTGACTACAACAGCTCAAGCTGGACTGCAATTGCTTGAAAAATCAGAACAAGAGCTGCGTGATACTTATGTGCATTTATATAAAATGAGCCGAATGCTGCCTTCGGACAATATAGCTTTTTTCCGCTATGAAGCTCGTAGTGTGTTAACAAAAGTGTTATATAGCCTTGCTCTGTTAAATCAAACTTATGTCACCAAAGGCTGGGGGAAAAACCTGGAGCAAATCTACAAATTCAAGCTGCGTCCTGCACAGCTTGAAAAGCACATTACCACCATTACTCAATCTGGCTCGTGTAATGCTGTTCTGAATGCTTGCGAGGAACTTACGCAAGAGACACTGGAATTATTAATGAAACAAAAGGAAACATTCTCAACCCCTCCTTCCTATCACGACAGGATGAAAGGGGCATATGAGGAGCTTAAAGGGATGCTGGACAAAATCATCCTGGCTTGCGCTGCCAATGACTATACTACTGCCTTTTTTTGGTCCGTTGAAATCCAGGAATTAATTGCGATGTTCATCTATCATGCGGAAAAAGGATATTGGCCTATCGCATTGGATCTATCCTTGGATTATCAGGAGTTGTACAACAACCTGGCATTTCCCGACTTAGTTTCTTATCTCGATCCTGAGGATTTAGCACCATTGTGTGAAGCTGTTAAACGTCTTGATGCCCGGTTTGAATCCTGCCTAAAAGACAAAGGCGTAAAAATCAACCGTTTCGATACCCTGGAGCAATTTGCAGCCTCTCTTCATAGTTAGGCCATTCGTCAGCCGTTCCGCAATTTCTTTTGTGGGGCGGCTATTGTTATTGTTCCTTGTCTGCTATTTGCAGACATCTATCCGATACGTTATGATAAACACACGTATTTATTGACTAATCACTAATCGATTGAGAGGAACAATAGTATGCCGAAGGATAAAACCGCTGCCTCAGTCAACCGCAAAAATGAAATTATCGCTGCTGCCATCGAGGTATTTGCTGAAATTGGGTATTTTAAAGCAACTACTGCACAAGTAGCCGAACGAGCAGCTATTTCGCAACCATATGTTTTTAAGTTTTTTGCCACAAAGGAAGCTCTGCTATTAGCCGCTTTGGAGGTTTCATGGGCAAGAATTATCGATGCTTTCCGTCAAGTAATAGCGTCTGCCGCATCGGACCGATTGGAAGCCGAACTGATCGAAGCCTATGACCAACTCCTTTTGGAGCATAAAAATGAGACCTTACTGCAAATGCAAGCCCAAACCATATCTGATGACACGATTCGTAAGGCGATGCGCAACGGATTTCGGGGGGTTCAAGGCATGGTACTAGAAGCCTTTCAAAAAGCAGGCTTTCCCAATGCAGAAGAACGGACAACTATTTTTCTTGCCAAGGGCATGTTATGCAATATTTCGATGGCACTCGCTATGCCAGAGCTAAAGGGAATCTAGACGGCTAAAATAGCCGCTCAAAATTGGTTATTGACCAATCACTCACTATTGATTATGATGTAATAAAGTTAGTGATTGATCAATCAATAACTGGCATTAGACAAATCACATGTTGATAAAAGAAAGGAGAACTTTTCTATGAAGAAAGCAATCGTTTTGGGTGCGACAGGAGGAACAGGTGCAGCAATTACGGAGGAGCTGTGTAAAAGAGGTATAGAAACTATTGCGTTCGGTCGTTCTCGGGAGAAGCTAATGAATTTAGCTTTACGTATAGGAAGCCCTGCCCATCTGACTCTATCCACTGGTGATGCATTTAAAGCAGAAGATATTATTGCCGCCGCTAAAGATGCAGATGTTCTGTTCCACTGTGCCAATGTTCCATATCATGAGATGGTAAGCAAACTGCTTCCGCTTGGCGAAGCCGTAATGGAAGCTGCGGAGCACCTCAATCTTAAGGTCATAGTTATCGATGGTATTTATCCGTATGGAAGAAGCCAAATGAATAAGGCTACTGAGGATCACCCCAAGCAGCCTCACACGAGAAAAGGTAAAATCAGACTGAAGTATGAACAAATGTTATTCAGTGACAAATGGGACAGCGTGCAAAAAATGATCGTTCGTCTGCCGGACTATTACGGCCCTACCGCCAATCAGGCGTCTTATCTTGGAACAACGATGGAGGCTATTGCAGCCGGCAAAACTGCCACATTTATCGGCAATATGCATATTCCGCGTGAATATATTTATTTGCCAGACGCGGCCAAAATGATTGTAGAGCTTGCCGACAGGGATCATGCTTACGGACAAAACTGGCATATTCCCGGTTCTGGCATCATCTCAGGTAAAGAAATTGTGCGGATCGCTCAGCAAGCTGCTAGCGGAGCCTCGAAGCCAGTACTTCCTATGGGCAGACTCAGCCTCTCTTTGATTGGGCTTTTTGTACCTGTCATGAAGGAAGTCGTCGAAATGCTTTACTTAACGGAAGAACCGTTCGTCCTCAGTGGAGAGAAGTATGAGCGACTGATCGGCCCCATTCCAGCGACATCATTTCAAGATGGCATATCCGATACCATTCATGCCTTGCAAGTTCGCGCATGAGGGGCCCTTTTTGATAACAAGTACACATAATCCAACGACTCACGATAACAAAGATTCTCTCTAGCAAAGCTGTATTTGCGCCCACTCATCAACGTGTATATTTCAATACTGCCGGGGGATTCTCCATAAACCGAGTGCCAGAACACATTCGCCATAAACACAAAAGCTTTTATCACTTCAATGTCCTCATCAACCATAAATTTTTGAATTGTAAATTGGCCCGCTTTCTCTTCGCTATCCCATATAGCCTGAAAAATGATAGTCAAATCTATATTCAGTTCCTTCACGTGGGTATTCCATTGTTCATAGAGAGCAACAGGATATGCTGAATGATCTGAGATATCAAAAATGTTCGTCAACTGTTCCGCAACTCTGTCATAAGCTTTCCAATAGTGCAGACCATTCAGAAAACCATCTTGCTTTTTCGGCCAACGCCGTTCGACAAGCAATTGAACTGAGGTCTGCTCTCTCACCTCAGGCGATTTAGAATAGTAGTCGTTAATGATGTGCCCGACCGCATACTGAACATGTTGGCGCCATGTTAGCTGCTTAAGTGTTGGGGTAGAGCCTAATGGCAAGCCGCTGCGAATCCATTCCTCAATCTCATAATCATTAATGGTTTCCAGCATTGATTTCATTTCACCACATTGAGCCGGGCAACCATTTTTTCGCCAAATTCTCTACACAGCTGCTTCTCTTCCTTCGTTGGCCCGAACTCTACCTTCAAGCTCTCTTGCGCGATTACAGCACCCCACCCTTGCAGCTTTGCCTCCAATTCATCTACAGCTCCGCAGAACAGCCGATAAGTCGAATCACCACTCCCAAAAACAGAGGTTACTACACCCTTAAGCTCAAGCTCCTCCATCTCATCCAGAAAATCCAGAAATTCATCTGGCAGCTCCCCGTCTCCCCAAGTGTATGTGCCTAATATAAAAGCATCGTATTTTTTCAATAACACGGCATTGCATTCATCCACAACTTTTAAATCAGCTGTTGCGCCTGTTGATCGTACACCTTCAGCAATCAGCTATGCCATTTCTTCCGTATTCCCTGTCAAACTTGCATATACGATAACAATTTTATTATTCATGGATATTCTCCTCTTTAATAAAGTAATCTAATTCGAATATAAGTGATAATGATTATCATTGTCAATTAATTCTGCATAAAAAAAGAACTTATGCCTTTGATGTACCTTAAAGCCATAAAGCCCAGACAGCCAAACAATATAATTTGGAAAAATGACATTGACAAGTTTCGTTAACAATCAATATATTAATCTATATTTAATGTGAAATACGTTACATACAGGAAAGGATGTTATGTATGCATCTACAGGGCAGATTCAGTTTCCATCATGTCACTAAAATAAACTACTTTATTTTGCTCGTCTGTTCTTCGGTTTTTGCTATTGAAGCTCCGTTTATGCATGGACGCGAAATCGGGCTTCGCATCTCCACTGTTATGATCATCACCTGTCTCATCGGATCTGCAATATATTTTGCTCATTTAAAAAAGTTATTGCCCGAAAATGTGATTGGGTCTTTAATGCCCCTTGCTCCTACAGTAATTGCCCTTACCCTATTGATTTACGAACAGGGTGCTTTTCGTTTCTTTCTAGTGTTCCCTGTCACGATCGTGTCATCTGCCATGTATTTTCGAAGAGATATTTTACTTACCTATTCAGGCTTACTGAACATACTTTTAGTTACAACTTTTATCATAAACCCAACAGCTCTTATGGGGCCAAATTGGGAGCTGTCCGACTTCATCCTACGTCTGATATTTCTTGATAGTACTGTGGTTTACTTATATTTCTTGACCAAGTGGGGAAAAGGATTGATCGATGAGAGCAAGATAAAAGAGACTGAGGCACTTGACCTTTACACTACTCTGGGGAAAAATATGGAGGATATTCGCGCTTATACACGCACATTAAATGACAGTGTGACCAGCAGCAACATAAACATTGCAGGAACTAGGGAAATCAGCAGCACCGTCGTTCTTGCAGTACAGGAAATTGCGCGTGGAGTAGAGCAGGAAGCGACTAGCCTGAACGATATTAACTCGTCAATTTTAGATATAGACCAGCTCGTACAGGAAATACATAAGAGCTCCCGGACAACTCTGGATGATTCCACAGAGGTTACTGAGCTGGTCAATAAAAGCTCCCAGGGAGTCACCGAGCTGACGGAGCGAATCTCGGTTGTGCAGGGGGCTATTCAATCCGCACTTGATGCAGTATCTCATATGAATGTACGAATGGAACAAATAAGCGATATTCTGCTCTCCATCACGCAAATTTCTACTCAAACCAATCTACTCTCGCTCAATGCTGCGATTGAATCAGCAAGAGCCGGAGAGGCAGGTCGAGGGTTCGCCGTTGTCGCTACAGAAATTCGCAAGCTCGCTTCCAACACAAGCAATTTGACCGGACGGATTCAGGGCATTGTGGATGGAATGACTCAGAATACGCAAGAAGCTCTGGCTGACGTTCAAAGAGGACATGCTGCTTCAGAGCAAGGAGCTGAAATTGTCGCGAGCTTCCGCAGCAGCTTCCAGACTATTGAGAATAGATTTGTCGGAATAAGCGATCATATTCGTGTGGAAGCAGAGCAATTGAATAGCTTGATTCAACAATTCAGCGGTATCCGTGATCAGGTTGGCGATATCGCTTCAATCACGCAGGAGCATTCCGCAACGGCCGAGGAAATGCTGTCCTCCATTGAGGAGCAGAACAGCCGTATCATTACGATCCATCAGGAGATGGATGAAGTCCGCTCCGTAATTGACAAGCTAGGTGTGATGACAAGCACTTAGAGCCTCTATGTTTGAGTAGCCCTTGGCATCCATGGGCTATTTCTACGTGATCTCCGGTTTTTTAACCATTCGGTCAAAAATATGTCCACTCACTGTAATCGATCCATCCTCGCTGTAGCCTTGTCTGAGATAAAGCTTGCGTGCAGCGGGGTTGTCCTGATCAACGAGCAGCATGATTTTATCATATCCGCGTTCTGAAGCCTGGCGTTCGAATAACTGCAACATTTCAGTTCCGAGACCATGTCCTTGGTAATTGGGATCTACCGCGATTGAATCGAGGTAAAATTCGTCATCCTTCGCTTCTCGTTGAATTACTGGCGCCATTACTCCATTAGCAGCAAGGCGATCTATGAACGGCTGATCCAGACTGGCGGCATCGCTGCCATGATATGTGAGCATGAACGCGATAACCTCTCCATTTTCCTCTTTAACCATTACATTTTCATAGCTGATTCTATTGCCTTTCTGCTGAAAAAAATGCTCCAGCACATGGTGAGCCTGCTGATCATCGTCCGTACCTGCTAAAGTGTTGGCGATGTTGCCAATCGCTGAGAATAGAAGTGTAATAACGGCCGAAGCGTCACTTTTTGTAGCTTGTCTATACATGATGTTGTATTCCCCTCCTAATTTTAACTCCCTTTATTATACCTCATTATCCGGACTGTTAATTTCTATCCAATCGCTAACATTAGTGTGATATGATAATTCTATAATTTTTGTGGATATAAGGAGGAACTTATGTGACGCTCTTCATAATATCCATTGCCGCCTACCTGCTTCCTGTGCTACTTCTCTTCTATATGGCCGTGGAAATCTACCACCGTGATAGGAGCAATTCAACTTACAGGATCACGTCTTATTTTTTCATTGCAATGATGATTTTAATGCTTGGCTTTTTCTTGTTGAACTTCTCCCCTCTTGAGTATGCAAATGGCGTTGTCATCACTTTTATACTCATTCCTGCATTTCTAACACTGTGTCTTGAGCTCCATTTCATCGCAAGCTTGGTAGGAAACCAGCTGAATATTTCATATCCTTCACTTATTACTATTTGCTATATTCCGTCTCTATCTATCCTGTTCATATTCTTTCTAAACGACGGAATATCCCTTAACTATGTCAAAGAAAGCGCATGGACTTATGTGTATCCGAGCACCTTACTTAAAATTATTCTTTCACTAACCGTTATTTACTCCATACTGATCGTATCATATTTTCTTTATATCTTTTTTAAAAATACTAGAAATAGTACTGCGTTTTTATTGAAACGTAAGCAAGTTGTCCTCATTACACGGGGGCTAATCTGTACTGGAATCATTTCTACGACACTTGGAGCTTATTTAAAACGACCTGCATTTTTACCAGAGGATCTCGGTCTTCCTCATTTAGCGAGCTACGGACTATTCGTTTTCGCTCTTTTGCTGCGTTATGCGATGGTGAAATATGATTTTTTACCTTCGATCGAGAGAAAATACCAAATCCTATATGAGAAATCACCTATGTCCATATTACTCCTTGACGAGCAAATGATGATTCGGGATGCCAACCCGGAAGCTGCGATCCTGTTCCAATATTCCCGGCGAGAGCTCATCAATCACAATTTCTATAAATTTCTTACTCTTGAGGCCCCTATAACAGCTGGAAATTCCAAAATGAATGATGAGGAGCTGTTTAAGGGAGTGTTCTCGATTACGACTTCAACTGGAGATATCAAATATGTGAAAGCCGAAAGCGAGTACGTAGTGACCGAGGGAGAGCAATTTCAGTTTCTTGTGCTTTTGGACATTACAGATGTAAAATCTGCAGAACGAAAGGCAAATTACCTCGCCTGCCATGATCAATTAACCGGGCTGGCCAATCGCTACATGTTTAGCAAACGTTTGCATGAACAGCTGGAGCACTCCATAGCAACTAGCTCATCCTTCGCTCTTTTACTAGTAGATTTAGATGGCTTCAAACAGCTCAATGACACACAGGGACATCATGCAGGCGATATATTGCTGGAGCACGTAGCCAGATTGCTTGTGCGTAATACAAATGATCAGACGCTTATTGCTAGATTTGGAGGAGATGAATTTGCCCTGATCATCCCGGATATTCATTCAATTGAAGATCTGCACCGTGTAGGTCAACAACTTCTGGAAGGATTCAATACACCGTTCATACATAATGGCAAATCCTTCACCATTACTGCCAGTATCGGAATATCGATCTCACCGGAGCATGGAGTTCATGCAGATGAATTGCTGCAGCATGCCGATGTTGCCATGTACCATGGCAAGAAGTCAGGAAAGAATAGGTACGTTATTTATGACAGCTCTCTACGGAGTCATGAGAATGATCTTTTTATGACCGTAGAGACTGTTCGGAAGGGCTTGTCCGAGGGGAGATTCCGGCTTCACTATCAACCGCAAATCGATTTGCAATCCGGCTTGATTACAGGTACGGAGGCTTTAATTCGATGGGAATATCCTGATAGCAGCAACCTCTCTCCAGGAAAATTCATCCCTCTTGCTGAAGAGACAGGAGCGATCGTTGAAATTGGCTACTGGGTGCTGGATACAGCATGTGAGCAATTAAAGGATTGGATGGATCGGGGGATTGACTCCCTGCAAATGTCTATTAATCTTTCTGCCAAACAATTTCTAGACCTTCATTTTCCAGCCCGCTTGGCTCATACATTATCCAGAACCGGTGTTGATCCTTCCCTGCTATGTCTGGAGATTACTGAGCATACAGCTATGACAAACGAACAGTATAGTCTTAACATATGCGAGCAGATTCTCAATATGGGGGTCAAGCTATCGATTGACGATTTTGGTACAGGCTACTCTTCCCTTTCACTATTAAAAAACCTGTCCGTACACTCTATTAAAATCGACCGTTCATTCGTAAAGGATATGATCTCAGACGAAAGCGATCGGGCGATTATCAAAGCGATCATTGCTATGTCGCACAATCTGGGTAAAAGAGTTATCGCTGAAGGTGTTGAAATGAGCGGACAATGGGACATGCTTCAAGACTTTGGCTGCGATGACATTCAAGGCTTCTATGTAAGCAAGCCGCTTACCGCGGAGGACTGCTTCCATTTTATTCATCAGCGAAACGCGCTTCTAACCTGAATTTTGAATGAATCTTCTTAAAGGGGCTGTTCCAAAAGTAGGGTTACTGTTAAAACTAGAAATAGCGGTGCAAGGAAGATGATCCCTGCACCGCTTGATCCTGCCACACATTCTATGACCGTATCTCATGTGTAATAGTGTCATGCTGCGGAATTCCTGAAATTCCTGCAAATGTG
>NZ_FNBG01000076.1 GCF_900102215.1 Fontibacillus panacisegetis | reverse complement strand
TTGTAAAAGTCCATGTATTGGTCTAGCGCCTCGTAAGCTTCATCAAGGGTCATAAAGTCCCTTCGGCTAAACAGATGGCGTTCCAGAACGCTGTGAAATGACTCAATGTAGGCGTTCATATTGGGGGACCGGGGTGGAATACGCTCATGTATAAGATCTAAGCTTTCACAGGTATCCCCAAATAGCTTGCTAACGAACTGTGGACCATTGTCTGTACGAACCACCGGCATGGGCTCGCCGGGCTCTATACGGTCTTGCAAGGCATTCCATAAGGTTTGGACGACTTTGGTAGCTTCACATACTGGGCCTCTATACTGGCCTACTACCATTCGGTCAAACACATCTATAATGCTAAGTACAAAAAAGAACCGTTCCTGCCCAATCGCGTATCCGTATTTAATGTCCATTTGCCAAAGTTGGTTCGACCCCGTTATGACTCGATTCCTCGGTAATCTGCGAGGATGAGTGCGTACGCGTTCTTTAGGTTTTTGCAATATGCCTAATTCCTGGCAAAGTCGATAAGACTTCTTTTTGTTGAAGATTAGATTATACTTATCTCGAAGGGATTGGGCTAAAAACTTATAACCATAAACAAACTCTTCCCCTTCAAGGAGTTCAAGCAGCCATTCTTTGATTTGTTCATCGCTTACTTTTTCACCTGTAGCTGTATAAGAGTATCCAGGCACGGGGCGCCCTACACGGCTTTCGGTAGAGTGTTCTTCTCCTCTTTCTGCTGACTGGGCCAGTCGCTTTTTACGGTCGTAATACGTTGACTCTGACAACCCAAGAATGCGCAGCACAACAGTTGCTGGTTCCCCCCGCTTAATGAATGGGTTGGCTACTTCAAATCTTTCAGATAAGCGGGGTTTTTCTTTTTTAGCAACTCTCGTAAAATTTCGATTTCGAGTTCTTTTTCACCAAGGACCTTAACGGCTTTTTGATAGCGTTGCTCTACCTCCTGCAGGCGTTGCAACTCTTGAACATGTTCGTCTGCCGCAGGAATTTCTTCAGGCGGAATAGAGTCCCGATGATCTCTAATCCAACCCCGGACGGTCTCAGGGTGGATGTCGTACATTCGAGCCAACACCCCCACCTTAACACCTGCCATAGCTTCTTTCACAACTTTTAAACGTTTTTCTTCATTCAACCTTTTTCCCATACCGATCATCTCCCTTTGTCCTAAGTTTAAATTATTGGGCAGGGAGACTCCAGTTTAATTAGGGGGCCTTAGAG
>NZ_FNBG01000018.1 GCF_900102215.1 Fontibacillus panacisegetis | reverse complement strand
ACAACGAACCGTACAACGCCACATTTGGGAGAGCGACAAGGAAAAAGTAGCAAAATACCGGCAAAGTGATGCAGGAAAAGCCGCTTACGCCATACGATGCCAAACTATAGAGCGAAGCTTCGCGGATGCCAAAGTGCTCCACGGGCTTCGCTATTGCCGGTTTCGGGGCAGAGAAAATGTACAGATTCAAGCGTTGCTAACCGCAACTGCACAGAACATTAAGAAGATAGCCCTCCACCTTTCCAGAAGGACTATCTCGAATATGCACAAGATTTCGTATAGTATTTTACATCTTCATTTTCATTTTTCTTTCGATACTAAGTTTAAAAGTAGGGGTATCTCAACAGCCTGACATTTGCAGGAATTCCGCATCATGACACTTGTCACTGGATGACCAGTCCATTGGACGCGAGCATTGTCTAGGGACAGTGTAAAATCGTAAACCGGTAAAAAGGAACTAGCACTCCACATGTGACGAAGTGAAAGGGAGTACAAATGTACTTAATCGAAGGAGTGGCATTTGCTCAATGACATTCAATAAATACCTTTTGCATCAATGGGCAATTCCCTAACACGCTTAAAATAATTAGTCATATTGGCATCATCTTTGGCATTGTAAGAATATCGAAAATACTCAGCGACATCCTTAGCTAGAACCCTAAACAATTCACAAGAAGTGAATATCGAGTTCCACATATTTTCATAATTGCTGTCGGAATAAGTTTCCATATACATTTCCCAATATGATTCGGGAAGATACTTTTTCATATACTTCCCCATTTTCCCTGTAGAAACTTGAAAATCATTTTTGGTACCCACCCACCATGAAATCATTTCGTCCAAGTGAGGTCTGATAACGTGCTCAAACATTTGTTTCGCATACGGTAATTCGTCACGCCAAATTCCTTTAGCAACATTTTGCAGGCACCACCAAAAATTATTACAACAACCCAAATATAATTGCTCTGTAGGCTCTTTAACATGATAGTCGATATCCGTGGGGGCAGGAATGATTGGCAGGCAGTTATCCTTATCTAGTAGAGGAACTGTCAATTTATCACTAACATATCCTTCAATCATAGATTCTTTAGTTTCTATGTGAAGGTCTATACGATTTCCATCTGTAAATAGCATTAAATATCCGTAAGAACGAGTAAAATCCATTTCTATGCCTATAGACTGGTCATTTTTATCAGGCTCTTGAATCATAAGCAAATCACCAAATACATTTACCCATGTCTCGTCTTTTATAAAAGATGAAGTTTCAGTCACTACGTAAACAATATCATAATCCTGAAAAATATCCTTGGGAGCATTAGGATTGGTACGCGAACCGTTCATGTATACCGCACGGATTCGTTCATCCTTTTGAGCAACTCCTAGTATTAAATCTAACATTTCTTTTTCAGTTCTCATATATGTTCCCTCCAAATCTTCAAACATACTAAACATAGTTACATTTTAATACAGTTTCTGCAAGTCTATTTAAGACATCCTTACCTTGCATATGTTAAAGCAAGGGACCCCCTCCTACCGATAAACTTGCCTTGTTCTTTCTTCATTCGCAACATATTTTCCACGCCGCTATTACTGTTATTCGCTAAGGCTAACAAGCTTGGATTGTAGTATTGCAATGTCTCATTGTTTCTCTGAGTAACCTTTTTATTTTCATATCTCACTTCTGAGCAAAGTTTGTTGTACCCCTCCCAACTGCCTAGCCTTTGAGTAATGCGGTCTATAGAAGAGTTTATGGCTGTTTGACATACCTGAAAATTTTTGAATACTCGTTTGCTGTAAATTGACGCTGACAGTGGAATAAATTTCAAAAAGTCTCAACATGTGTGGTAGAATTGCCCTATATTCTACATGCTGAAAGGTGAGTATATGACAGGCTCAATAAATATATTAGGAGTTCCCTTTTCCAAATTAACGCTTAATGAAACAGTGCATCAACTAGCCGAACATATCCAAAAAGGACAACCGAAGTTGTTTCATTTAATCACAGCGAACCCTGAGATTACAATAGCTCAACAAACGGATAAGTTGCTTCAAACAATCGTAAAAGAGGCAGATTTAATTACACCGGATGGGATAGGTATTGTGATTGCTTCAAAAAGAAAAGGTGACCCTATCTCAGAACGTGTCACTGGTTATGATTTGCTTCTTCGACTATTGGAAAGAGGGAACGAACAAGGTTGGAGCTTCTATTTTCTTGGTACAGATGAAGAGACAAACCTTAAAGCTGTGGAAGAGATACGAAGTCGCTATCCAAATGTAGTCGTCGCAGGTCGGCATAACGGATTCTTCTCCGAAGATAAAGAAAAACTCATACTTAATGAAATTCAGCAGTCCAAACCCGATGTACTAATAATTGCAATGGGAGCACCTTACACTGATAAATGGATTTATAAGAATAAACGTAAACTTGATGGTGTAAAGGTTGTTTTTGGCGTTGGAGGGAGCCTTGACGTAATCGCAGGCAAGGTAAAGCCTACGCCACCTATTTGGAAGACATTGAATTTAGAATGGCTTCATCGGTTACTTACTGTTCCTGTTGCAAAGGGACAAAAATCACGGTGGCGGCGACAGTCCGCGCTACCTATATTTTTTTATCGGGCAATCATTAAGAAGTAGTAAATCAGGATAGCATGAAAAAAGAGGGGTTTATCGCCCCTCTTTACTATTTCCGCCAATACATCTCCGATTTAAATGCCCTTCCGTACAAACAATGAACAGCACTCCACATGTGTGGAATGTCCACTATAGACAAGAATAAGATACGACAGTATTTGCTTACTTTAAATTATCTTATTGTTATATCCTTTCTCCATAATAATACTGTCTAGTAAGCATTTTATGAAATATTTTTAAAAAGGTGGGAAATATTTGATTTTGATTACGTTTATAGAATGATAAATAAATTCTACATGAATCTGCATAAATTAATCCAATAACATTTGAAATGGAGTGATTAATTTGCATGATGAAGAGTTATTGAAAGAATTTGAATTTTTTAAAGTCAAGGAAGGGAGATTTAGGATTTCTCTTACAACTACTTGTAACGCACGTTGTTGGTTTTGCCATAACGAAGGCTCAATTCCCCCAGTTAAGATAGATGGGAAGAATGGTTTGCAACATAAAACGCATACATGTTCAACTCAAGAATATATTACTCTTGTGGAAACACTAATTGACCTAGGAATTAGCAGACTTTATTTTACGGGGGGAGAACCTCTTATTTCTCCAAAGCTTGATCCTATACTTGAGTCTATACCGTTGCATGAAAAAAATGAATTTAAGGTTATTATCGCAACAAATGGAATTTTGCTGAAAAAGAAATTAGATTCTTTAAGTAACAAGCATATCGATAAATTGAAAATCTCTTTGCATGCTTTTAGTGATGAATCTATGTGGAATATTGAGAGAACACGATCTATAGATGTAGTGAAAGCAAGTATAGTTCAGGCGAAGGAAATTTTCCCGGAGATTGAAATTAATACATTGCTTATGCCTGAGAATCAGCATGAGATCATGGATATTATTCAGTTTGCTCGCGATTTGCAAATTGATATAGAAATATTGGAACGTATGACCTGGCAGAGGAATTAATCAAACAAGGAGGCAGAGAACATATTAATAAGCCTGGAATCGGTGTGAATTTAAAAATGATTGAATTTGAGAACTGTTCTGTTAGGTTAATGGATAACTCTTTAGGCAGTTCCTATGTAGGAACCTGTAGTGCGTGTCCGCTTAAATCATCATGTGTTGAGGGATTTTGGTCTATTCGAGTAGATCCTGAAGGCTTTGCTCAACCATGCTTACTTCGTACCGATTTGAGGATTGATATTTCTGAGTTAGATATTCTGGAAAGGGTACGTAACAAATGAAAACAAAATTATACATGAATGGTAACATACTTTGTTTGATTATTATCAGCCTAATAACTAATATGAGTGGGAGCATGATACTTCCCCTTTTTGCCATTTATGTCGAGAAGTTTGGTATTTCTACTTTTGGTATGAGTGTATTGTTTTCTCTCTTTTACGTAGGGAAATTTTGTGGAGGTAGCCTAACAGGGAGAGTATACAACAAGATTGGGGCAAAACGACTAGGGCTAATATTATTAATAGCTGAAATTATATGTATGGTCAGTTTTCCATTTGCAAAGGACTTTATCGTTTTAGCGATACTTAGAATCCTTCAGGGACTCATAGCTATTGGATTGAGTGTTTTTGTAAGGATAACAGTGAACAATATAAGTACAAATGAAAATAGAGGAGTACTGAATGGATATGTAAGCAGTAGTGAAGGAGCAGGCATGATATTGGGTCCAGTCGTTAGTGGGCTTATTGTTACTAATTTTTCATTGTCTATTCCGTTTTATTTTGTAGCCTTTATTGCTTTCATTTCTCTAGCAGCAGTGTCCAGAATGAAACTGCCTCACGCAATCATGATTTCTGAAAATACAGAATCTAGTAAAGGTAATATTCTCGAAAAGAACAAGTTTAATAAACAATTATTTTTGTATTCTACTGTTCATTTTCTAGAGTTAAGTGCCTACGCCATTTTTTTAACTTACTTCTCGGTTTATGCTAAATATAAGCTGGGATGGAGTGAACTGGATATAAGTCTTGCCTTCACTGTCGTTGGGGTATCCACTTTTGTTTCAGCTCCATTTGTAGGGAAGTTGTCAGATGTTCTTAAAGATCGATTGTTACTATGTATCGCTGGTCTGTTTTTTATTATGGTTGAAATTTGCTTCTTCCTATTCTTCGCTGATAAGTGGATTATATATTCAGGTATGCTGATCGGTGGTATTGGAGGAGCCTGTTATCTGGATTCTTTTTATTCTCATATTGGGGATGTGATACCTATAGAAAATCGAAGTGCATTTATGGGGAATTTAGTATCACTTTCAGAACTAGGTTCTATTATATCGCCTATAATTGCAGGTATCTTAATCGAATATTTTAATATTGATGCTCCTTTTTACTATAATTTAATGTTAGTTGGACTGGCAATGTTGATCCAAGCTTTTGTTAGATCTAAGATAAGAGTGCGAAAAATTGATGATTTGAATCAGGGGATGTGAGTTTTTGGATGCAAAACGTTTTTGCAGAATCGTGGTCAGGTTTGCTTGAGAATAAAGAGCCAGTCAAACATGTGCATTATAAGTGGTTTGAATTAAATAGTTTGCCACATAACACAATGCCTTTGGTGAATACAGCGATCAGCAATTATGTAAATGGGATATTTTATGATGAGTTTGGTTGGGATGAATAAGATTATGAATAAACATTAGCAAGGTCATATATGCGAAATATAACATTTGGATACGGGAGTTATTATCTAATGAGTTATCAATAGGTACAGAAATATATAAGCTGGATGACATAGCTAGTTGTGAACAATAAAAAAGCAAGAAAAAACAAGGGGCTTATGTACTAGCCCCTTTCCATTTAAGTAATACTGTGCACTCCACATGACTTGAGTGTTGGTCACTGTAAATTAAGCCGTAAGAAGAGCGGTGGGGGGGAACTTGTAATGAATGTTCACCGAGCCATCCGCTTGAACTTCAATCTTATCGACTAAACGATGTACCATCTCAGAAGTCAGTTCATCCAACTTCATGAACCGCTTGAGTTCCTTCTTCAATCGAATGATACTTTCTCCTGTGCTACTTCTTGCCTGTAAAGACTGAATGTCTTTTAACTGGTCATGTAGGCTACAGAGTTCAGCATTACCACTCTCAGTTGCTTCCTTGTATTCGGTCTCCGTAATAGTCCCGCTTGCCAACAGTCTGATTAGCCCTGTCTTTTGTTCCTTCAGCTTATCAATACGCTTTTGCAATGTTTGCAATTGCTTCTCAGCTTGCCTTCTAGCTTGTGTCGCCTTGGACTCTAGCCGCCCCATAACTTCCTTTTCATTGAGACTTTCAGCCCTACTGCGAATATCAGCTAGGATAACCTCAATTAATTCCTTTTCCTTCACGCTATGCTGACTGCAAACATGCTTACCGTGCTTGTAATAGTTGCCGCACACATAGCCTTTACGGTAATGGACGTACCATAGAGCCTTACCACAATCAGCGCAGAAGAGATAGTTTGTAAATAGATGCTTTTTTGCCTTAGGCTTTGCTTGCTGTCGCTTTCGCCCCATCATGTACTGCTGGACAGCTTCAAAGTCTTCTCTTGAAATAATGGCTTGGTGGGCGTTTTCAGTAATGATTTGCTGTTCTCTTGGGATTTCTTCATGTACTTTTGAAGTAACGCTTACGGTTGTCTGTCGCCCTTGAACTAAGTCGCCAACATAATGGGGATTAGTTAGAATTTTCTTCACGGACGTTCCATGCCAGTACAGCCCCGCGTTTCTCTTGCCTACAACCTGTGCGGGTGTAAGATAACATCAAATTTTCGAGCCTTTGCATCCTCTATCAAGCGTTGCAGATGTTCTCTCTTACCAGTTGTCCCGCTCTCAACATCTACATAGAAGTCAAAAACATCCCACCCCCTATCCTCTAGGTACTGGTAGAAAAGACTTCTCTGATTCTCTAATGACGATTTTTGTTCTACTTTGTCTGTAGAAACACGAATATATACTGCACATCTCATAGTTACGCCACCTCTTCACTATGAGATGTATTGGCGTTTCCATCATTATACATTAAGCTGTCCTGCTGTTCTATAATTCTGTCAATCTCAGCGTCAATTAAAGGCAATAGCAGACTAATAAATGATTCGTTCCCTTTAAAAGTTCTTTCGACATTCATTGTTATCATCTCCCTTGCTATCAGTGGTCGCTCTATATAGCGGGAAAGGTGCGATAACAATTATGGGAATCTTTACATATGGGAATATTTGTTCTATACTGGTGCTGGTGAAAATAATTTGAAAAGGAGATTATATAATGTTAGAGAGAATCCCTACCAAATTTAGCTATTCCCAAGCGGTTGTAGCAGGTGATTACATATTCCTTGGTCTACACCGTGGGTTTGGCGAAACTTTTACTGAACAGATACATAGTACCTTCTCAGGACTAAAAGAAACTCTACAGAAATGTGATGTTTCGTTGGAAAGGGTTGTAAAGGTACACGTATACCTAAAAAACATTAAGGACTTACCCGAAATGGAGAGGGTATTTTCAGATTACTTTGCCACAGATTCTTTTCCAGCTAGAATGACAACAACAACCGAGTTTTTTGACTCCGATTGCCTTATGATGATTGATGGAGTAGCGTATACAGGCGTATAAGAGAAAGTTATTGTACAGGCATAAACATCGCCTATAGTGAGCAGCTACTTTAGAAAGGTGGGTCAAATTTTGATGTACCCCACCGCGCTATTATTGTGTCATGGGGGGAGTTACAATACTCTTACGAAATGCAGACTATTTTGTATAATGGAACTGTGAAGGTCAGGAAGCCCAAGTGCTTCCGTCCCTACCACGATTGGTTAGCGGTCGCTTCCTGTGTCAGCAGGGGCAACGAGCCGTCTTCTGCGTCAACAAAGGGCGGCTTTTTCTTTTTGGCACGGTTTAGGGTGGGTCAAATTTTGATACACCCCCGTCAAACTTATCATGTGTCTAACTTTACAAAAGGCGAGCGTAGCGATGCCTATGGGGAAGACCGAGCACAGCGAGGGATTCCACATCAACTTTGTAGTTTCATTTGTAATTGGTGGGGTAGCCCTCAGCTTCGCTTCGGTCTACTCCCACGGGCTTCGCCTTGCTCGCCCTGTCATTTAAGTTCGATATCTTATCGTAATATATATACGGAAAATTTACTCCCCCCACATGGGGAAAGAGTAAAGGAAGTTAAGGCTTCCTACATGACATCTGACGTGCTCAGGTACGGCTTTACCACGTTTATATTAAATATAAGTCTGTCATGACTCCCTCGCCTTACGGCGACCGTGACGGGGCTACTAAAAAGTAGAATCTGAGAATGAGTTACCAACTCAAATGCATGACTAACCATCTAACGGGGCTACATCGGCTGGTGAAAGCCGAGCCAGTATTTTTGCGTGTTCTCCTGTTACCACGATTGAAGCCGATATGAAGTTTCAGGCTCATTATGAACAAATATTTTGAATGTATACCTGTTATGTACTCCCGCCGTGAAGTCGGCAGGCTTATTATTAGCGGTATTGAACCATTTGGAAGTCTTCAACCGTCTCACAGCTAAAGTAGTCTAGCAAGGCATGTTCATGTATGCGGTAAGTATACATCGACTGAATTCCGTCACTAGAAGACCTGTAGCAAGGTATTTTACCCAAGTCACAGAATCTCTTAATTTGCTGTGGACTACATCCAAGGGAGCGGGCTACTCGTTCGCAAGTCCCAATTTTCATTCTTTCCACCCCCATGCCTGCGAACGTCTGTAGAAGTATTGAAGTTCAGACTCAGGGATACGAATTGTTGTACCTGCCAATTGCACTGCAAATAGTTTCCCCTCGTTAATCCACTTCCGCACGGTCTTGTCTTCAACATTGAACATCTCTGTAATCTCACTTACTGTGTAGTGTCTGTTATCAATCATCGTGTCACGCTCCTAGAATATAGTTTCTTACGCTTCCTGCATCGACCTTGTAAGTACCCTTGTCCATTCGTGCACTCAGCTTACCCGCCTGCATAAGTCGATGTACTGCGACCTCAGTACGTAGGCTTAGCTTTGTCATAGTCTCAGCCACAGTAAAGCTTCCTGCAAGCCCTACAGAGGGCTTAGGGACTTCTTGAAGGGCTGTACCGTTACGATGGGCGTATCTCTCAAGGCTGTGGAGACTAACCCGTGTCTTGCCGTCTTCAGGCTTGCTTTGTTCCAAGTATCCGTATTGAGCCAGCCGTAGAACCTCCACTTCAGTCATGCCTAGCATTGTGGCGGCTTCAGTGAGTGAGACCGCCTTACTGTTGATTATCATTGACTTTTACCCCCCAACGTGTCTTCAAAAATAAACTTCCTAAGCGCCGCTTGAGAGATACGAATAGAACCGCCGATTTTGACAGCATTAATAGTGCCATTACTAACCAGTCGGTACACGGTATTGTAAGAAAGACCCAATATCTCTTTAGCTTCTTTAATCGAAAACATCTTTTCCATCTTCTTCACCTGCCTTAAATTCATCTGCTATCAATATAGGTTACAGGCGGTAAAGATTAACAAAAGGTGTGTACAGATGACAAAGATGAATTATGGGAAGAAAGTACAATCTTCATAGAACACCGACAAAGGCAAGCTAAGGCAAATAAGGTCTGTAATGAAGGTATCTAGGAAAAACAAGTCATTGGGGGAGGGAATCTCATGTAAAGAATAGGGGTACATTCTAAAGCATTTTAATTTGATAGGAAGATAGGTATATCCGCTATCTTCATGTCAATAATAGAAACATTCACGCTCCCTTCTTACAGCCCCGCCGATATGGTTGGGGCTTTCTTTGTGCGTACAGAAGATATTTGAAAAAATTTCAGGCAAGCACGACAAGCCTTAACTTCTGCTCAAGAGCAATTGCCTTTACGCTAGGCAATGGGTAGGGGTACAACAAAGGATGACTATCAATAGCCGCCCCTAATTAGTTGAACTTATGGACAAAAAAAGAAGCGGGACTTCTCCCGCTCCGTTGTTGTATACGCCAATACACCTCAACTACTAGTCTTTCCTGACCAACAGTGAGCAACACTCCACATGACTCGTCTGCGGAAACATATCTACAGGCTGAACCCATTCGATTGAGTAACCGCCGTCTAATAGCGTTTTGCAGTCCTTAGCCAAAGTAGAAGGATTGCAAGAAACGTAGATGAAGCGCTTTGGCTTTGTGCGCAGCACCGCCTCGATGAATGTGGGGTCAAGGCCAGTACGAGGTGGATCAGCGATAATGACGTCCGGTGAGAAGCCGGATTTCACCCAGCGGGGCAGAAGCTCCTCCGCATAACCCTCATAGAACACGGCGTTGGTCCGTCCGTTGCGCTCAGCGTTCGACCGCGCATCTTCAACAGCCTCCGGAATTGACTCAATTCCGCGAACTTCTCCTGCATATGGAGCGAGCCAGAGTCCAATCGTTCCCGTTCCGCAATAGGCATCTACGACAGTTTCTCGACCGGTTAGTCCAGCAGCAGTCCGCACAGATTCATACAGCTTCACAGTTTGCAGAGGATTGAGCTGGAAGAAGGCGCGTGGGGATAGGGTGAATTCCAAATCACCAAGCGATTCTTGTATGTTATCCTCTCCCCATAGGAGTATCGTTTTATTTCCGAAAATAAGGGAAGTATTCTTCGGATTAACGTTCAGGGCAATGCTGGTCAATTCAGGCAGAGCCAGGCGAAGCGACTTGATCAATTCCTCACGTTGAGGCAGCTTGTCGCTTGTTGTGATGAGCGTGATTTGCAGCTGTCCGGATTGGAAGCCCCAACGGGCTACGATAGTGCGAACTAAGCCTTGTCCGCTTTTATCCTTGTAGACAGGGATTTGCAGCCGTTGCAGAACATTTCTTGTTTTATCTACGGCTTCATTGATTTTTGGATGCTGAATCGGACAGCCGGTAATATCAATCAGTTTATGAGAATCAGCCGCATATAGACCTGCAATTAAACCTTCCTGCTGCATTCCTAGCTGGAGCTGGGCTTTATTGCGATAACCCCAAGGATGCTCCATGCCAAGAATGGGCTTCATACGGATATTATCGATCCCAGTATAGCGTGTGAAGGCTTCACGTAGAATGTCTTCCTTAGCCGCAAGCTGTCCTTCATAGCTCAAATGCTGAATCTGACACCCGCCGCAAATGCCAAATACTGGGCAGGGGGCGTCGACGCGGTATGGGGAGGTCTTTTCGAGATGTGTTATTTTAGCTGCAATGAATTTATGCTCTACTCGGGTAACTTCGGCCTTCACAACTTCATCAGGCAGAGCCCCTTCGATAAATACAGCTTTTCGACGATAATAGCCGACACCTTCTCCATTGATACCTAGCCGCTTGATTGTTACGACAATACGGTCTCCACTATGAATCTCTTCAGCAGTCTGACGATTAGTTACTCGGGGAACGCTTTGCAATTTGTTACGTTTTACGTCACTGCGAGCAGAACTGGATCCATTACGGTGGTTGTCCTTTTGGCCGCTGAGTTTAGCTTGATTCGAAGCACGATTGTCACCACGACGTTTATGATCTATTTTTTTATTCGGTTTGCTGTTGTTGTTTGTCATCGTTTCAATTTCTCCATTTACGATCTGATTTATTGCTCAAGTTTAAATATAACACGCGAGGAGGGCAAGCACCATGAAACGATCCGCCTGAGTTTTATGTTTTGAATGGCAGGTATTAGCGCAAATAAATTTCGAAAGGTGAAAAAATGCAAAAGTGCAGCAATTTTTCGGTCGAAGTTACTGTATTTGAAGAATGCCTGCAAAAACGCAGGAATTTCTATCCTACTATGCCAAAAAGCTGAGATTGAGCTGAAATAGATGTACTTTTGCAGTAATTTTACTAAGCATCTCTACAAAGTAGATAAAAGATGCGCTTTTGCAGCAATTTCACATAGAGCCAGTGCAGTATTCAGTAAATCTGCTAAGAGACAGTGCAATCCGCAGCAAATCCACAGCCACTCCCGTTCATATACAGCATTTTAGGAAGGACATCAGCCGTTTACGGCACTTGATGTAGCTTATGTCACTTACTTAAGCAGTTGCCCATCCGCGTCATGACCGCTAAACTAAATATTATATGTTGAGTTAAGGAGCTAGTAGCATGAATGATCAAATAACCCGCCTGGAGCAAGCAAGGGAATATTTGCAAAAATATTACGGTTACCCGGACTTTCGTGAAGGGCAACGAAAAATCGTGGAAAGTATATTAACCGGAGGCGATACGCTGGGTATTATGCCGACGGGGGGCGGGAAATCGATCTGTTATCAGATTCCTGCACTAATTTTTTCTGGACTGACGCTTGTTATTTCACCGCTTATTTCACTGATGAAGGATCAGGTGGACGGGCTTCTTACGATGGGGATCTCAGCGGCTTATATTAATAGCACATTGTCTGGAAAAGAAGTGAATGAACGCATTCGAGCAGCCAAGAGAGGGGAGCTTAAGTTATTGTATGTTGCCCCCGAGCGGCTGGAGCTCGATTGGTTCCGCGAGGAAATGAACAGTCTTGAAATCTCCTGCGTCGCCGTAGACGAAGCGCACTGTGTGTCGCAATGGGGTCATGATTTTCGGACAAGTTATCTTGCAGTATATCCATTCGTAAACGGCCTGCCAAAACGACCGATCGTTGCTGCCTTTACGGCTACGGCAACGCCAGAGGTTATGGATGATATGATCTCATTGCTGCGGTTGAACAAACCTTCTGTCTTCGTTACAGGTCTTGGACGAGATAACCTGGCCATGTCTGTGCTTCGCGGTGAAAACAAACGTGAATATGTGTTGAAATATGCAATGGAGCATTCGCATCAGCCGGGCATTGTGTATGCTGCGACTCGTAAAGAGGTCGATGATCTGTATGAACGACTTCGGGGTTCAGGTATTCCGGCGGGACGTTATCATGCAGGCTTGTCAGACCGTGAGCGTGAGCAGAGCCAGGAAGCGTTCCTTTACGATGATATTCGCGTGATGGTGGCAACGAACGCTTTTGGCATGGGGATCGATAAGTCAAACGTTCGATACGTTATCCATTTTAATATGCCGAAAAATATGGAGGCTTACGTACAGGAGGCAGGCCGTGCAGGACGGGACGGTGAGCCGAGCGAGTGTATCCTGCTCTTTAGTCCTCAGGACATCATGACCCAGAAATTTCTGATCGAGCAGAATCCACAGGATCAGGATCGCAAGCGGAATGAATACCGCAAGCTTCAGCAGATGATAGAGTACTGCTATTCTACGCAGTGTCTCCGTTGGGCCATGCTTGACTATTTTGGCGAGGCTCATGATCATAAGCCCTGTGGCACATGCAGCTCATGCACGGATGAGCGTGAACTGGTAGATATGACTAGAGATGCCCAGATTGTTTTTTCTTGTATCCATCGGATGCGGGAGCGTTTTGGCGTGTCATTAGTATCTTCTGTACTTAAAGGCTCAAAAAACAAAAAGGTACTTCAGTATAACTTCGATCATTTGCCAACCTACGGTATGATGCGAGAGCGTACGGAGAAGGAGATTTCGGAGTTAATCAATACGTTTATTGCGGAGGGATATCTGGCTCTGTCTGAAGGACAGTATCCCATTGTCCGTCTTCAAACGCTTGCGGGAGACGTGTTAAAAGGCCAGCATCAGGTTATGATGCGCGCACCGGAACCTTCTCATTCCAGTGGAGTGGAATCCTCATATAGCAGACGCAGAAGATCAGCATATGACGAGAGTCCGTCGGCCGTTAACGAGACGGTGTTTGAGCAGCTTCGTCTGATTCGCCGCGAATTGGCAGAGAAGGAGCATGTTCCTTCCTACATTATTTTCAATGATGCCACACTGCGTGAAATGAGCGTAGTTTGCCCGACCCGTGAAGCGGATATGCTGAAAATCAAAGGTGTCGGCGAAATGAAGTTCCGTAAATATGGCACAGTTTTTCTCGATTTTTTTCAAAATATGGAGTAGGGTTGTGAACGATGAAAGTTATTGTAGCTACATTAAATGCAAAATATATTCATACTTCTTTGGCGCTGCGGCTGCTTAAGGCATACAGCGGTCAAGAATTTGATATCGATATGGCGGAATATACCATCAAAGACCCTGTCTTGAATATTGTATCTGATTTGTTCAAGCGTAAGCCGGATGTTATCGGTTTTTCCTGTTACATTTGGAACATGGAAGAGACGATTAAAGTTGTGAATATGCTGAAAAAAATAATGCCCGAAACAGCAATCGTGCTCGGCGGGCCGGAAGTGTCCTATGATACCGCATACTGGATGGATCGAATCAAAAATGTTGATTTTATCGTCATGGGAGATGGGGAAGAGACCTTTCATCACTTGCTGCAGGAGTTGTCCGGCGACCGCAAGTTTCATTATGTATTCGGGGCAGCTTATCGAAATGGCGATGAGGTGGTCATTAATCCGCCAAGACCCAAGTCAGACCTTAACAGTCTTCCGTCACCGCATCGTTTCCCCGAGGACTTACCGAATCTCGGCAAAAGAATCATATACTTTGAGACAAGCCGCGGCTGTCCTTTCAATTGCCAATTCTGTCTGTCCAGTATTGAGGTAGGTGTCCGTTACTATGATATTGAACGGGTGAAATCCGATATCACATATCTCATCGATAACGGGGCGAAGACGATAAAATTTTTGGACCGTACATTTAATATTAACCGCAGCTATGCGATGGAAATGTTTGAATTTCTAATACAGAATCATCGCGGCTGTGTATTTCAATTTGAAATCACCGCAGATATTATGCGGCCTGAAGTACTGGATTATTTGGCTGAGAACGCGCCACCAGGCATTTTTCGGTTTGAGATCGGAGTGCAGTCTACAAATGATCCAACTAACGAACTGGTCAAACGTCGTCAGAACTTTACGAAGCTGACCCGTACAGTAATGAAGATTAAGGATAGCGGTAAAATCGATCAGCATTTGGATCTCATTGCCGGTCTTCCTGAAGAGGATTATGCTACTTTTCGGAAAACCTTTAATGACGTGTTTGCCATGAGACCTGAGGAATTGCAGCTAGGATTCCTGAAAATGCTTCGTGGTACAGGGCTTCGGAACGAGGCTGCGAAGTACAATTATATTTACATGGATAATGCCCCGTACGAAATTCTGGGAAATGATGTGATGTCTTTTTCGGATATTGTGCGGTTGAAACGTCTTGAGGATGTGCTTGAAAAGTATTGGAATGACCATCGGATGGACCATACCGTCGAGTACTTGATTACATCGGAATTTGACTCCCCATTTGATTTCTTTCAAGAGTTCGGGGATTTCTGGGAAGAGAGAGGCTGGCAGCGTATTGGGCATCAGCTGGAGGATTTATTCACGCGTCTGAATGACTTTTTGTCTGAACGCGGACTACAGAACCCGGACATTGTGCTTGGACTTATGAAGCTGGATTATTTCCTTGGTCACAAGTACAAGCCACGCAAAGTTTGGTGGGAGGAGAGAATGAGCAAGGATCGGCGTAATTCTTACGTTAAAGGACTGGCAGACGGTGAGCTTGCCTTGCCATCATACTCTAATCTTGATGAGAGAGAGCTCCAAAAATTTGCCGTGGTAGAGGAGATTCCATTTACACTGGGTGAAGGTCGGGAACTCAAGCCGAATCATTCATTGCTAGTTGTGTTATATCAGCAGGAAGAGGATGAACGTCCAAGCTACTACTCTATACCCCTGCCAATTAAGGGAGATGCCGTTCTAACCAATTAATTGCATCGAGGGTAACCTCATCCCGATTAATTTCATTCAGCATTTCATGTCTTCCATCTGGATACAGCTTGATTTCGACATCACAGAGTCCGAGCTGTTCATACCGAAGAATCAAACGGCGCACACCATCACCGTACAATCCGACAGGATCGCTAGCTCCGGAAAAAACGTAGACAGGCTTATCCTTCGGGATTTGCCGCATTTTGTAAGGACGATGGATTTCTTGCAACAGACTAAAAAATTGCTGGAAAAAGCCCGCACTGCACAGGAAGCCGCAGTGTGGGTCTTTTACATACTTATCGACTTCTTCCTGGTCCCTGGAGAGCCAATCAAAGGGAGTATGAACCGGAAGAAACCTTTTGTTGAAATTACCGAATGTAATGGCGTTCAGCAGCAGGCTGCGATGTTCCTCACCCTGAAGTCTGATTTGAAGACGGGCGATCCCTTCACCGATGGATAGCAACGGCCGAGGCCCGTTCGTCCCACTCAGTATAAAGCCTGTGTATAGCTCAGGACGGGAATACATTACTTTTTGAGTTAAAAAGGAGCCCATACTGTGACCCATCAGGAAGAGTGGAAGTTCAGAGTGCTTATCATGAATCATTTCTCCAAGTGTAATAACATCCCTTACCATTCCGTTTAGCCCGTCTTTTCCAGGCCAGCCAAGCTCCTCTTGACTTCCTGCTGTTTTACCGTGGCCTCGATGATCATTGGCATAGACGATGTACCCTGATTGGATCAGAAATTCAGCGAAACGTTCATAGCGCTTTGCCGTTTCCGTCATTCCGTGCGCGATTTGTACGATGCCGCGTAAGGGCAGGGAGTCATCAGAAGGGTACCAGTGATAGACAAATACATGATGCCCTGAATCATTTTGAAATGTAAAAGTAAGCTCCTGCAAGCTTCGGCACTTCCTTTCTCCAGATGGTCTGACTACACGGGTTCCTTTTATTAACACAGCATTGTAAAATCGCTTCTTACACTAAATGGAGAGGTTCAAAAAATTCGATGCGTTCACCGTCAGGACCGTTAAAGAAGAAGAAACGGCCGCCTGTAGCTAAAGAAAGAATTTCAGGACTTAGTCCGGATAATCCAAGATCAGCGATTCGTGCATATTCTTTTTTAATTCCACTTACAGTGAAGGCGATGTGATGAACTCGACCTTCTTTAGCTAAATCAGAGGCTTTTGCTTTCCATATTAGTTCAACTTCCACAGATTCTTGTCCGGGAAAAGTTAAAAAAGCGAGGCGAATATCTTCTCCAACCTCACCAATGGTATGCAAATGCCGGAGTCCAATGACCCGTTCATAAAACTCTATCGAATCCTCCAGTGCAGTTACATATATGCCTACATGCTCAATTTTAGTAATCGCCATTAGTTTTACCTCTCTTTACCTAAATGAAATTTATAATTGATCATTATTTCTTCTCAATCGCTATCAAGTATGGTGCTTCGGGCTTTTGCAGCTGTCTGTATATGAGAGCCTGTCCGAGTGTTGAGGGTAGGGCGGCAGCCCAGGCTTCGACAGCAGATGCTTCAGAGTCCCCTCCTGAATGGCCCGGATAGAGCACCGCAGTTACAATTCCACGGGGGCGAAGCAATGTAATCGCACTATAAAGAGCGACGAGCGTGCTGTCAGTTTGAGTGATGAGCGAATGGTCAGCTCCCTCTGAAGGAAGGTAACCGAGATTGAACATAATTGCGCCAACCTTGCCTTTAATCTCTGATGGTATCGCTTCTTCCATCTCGGAGTGACTTTGCTCTAACAGAGTAACATAGGCCAAATGGCCAGTTTGCTTCTCTGTTTTGCCCTCAATCTGATTTTCCATTTCTCTGTCAAGTCTGGATCTGGTTAATTCCAGCGCTTTCCTTTGGATGTCAAAGGCATATACATGACCGCGACGTCCACAGGTTTTGGCGAGAAACAGCGTATCGGCTCCGGTTCCTGCAGTAGCATCAATCGCAATATCACCGGGCTGTAATCTTTCGCTTATTAATTTATGTGCAAAGCTGAGTACAGAGGGAAATCCCATATTAAAAAGCCCTCCAATACTTTCCTTGCCACGTATCTCGACGTTTCAGCTCATCGTCGATAGCATTCAGCACTTCCCATTTTTTTAAGCTCCACATCGGCCCGACCAGAAGGTCGCGTGGGGCGTCTCCAGTTAAGCGGTGTACAATCATTTCAGGAGGTAGAAACTCAAGAGTATCAACGATGAGCTTCACGTATTCGTCCTTCTCCAGGAATCTCAGGAGACCGGCCTCGTACTGCTTCACCATCGGTGTTTTGCGCATGAGGTGAAGCAGGTGTATTTTGATGCCTTGTACATCCATGTTGGCCACAGCTCGACCTGTATCTAGCATCATCTCATGAGTTTCTTGAGGCAACCCGTAAATGATGTGGGTACACACTCGAATGTTGCGTTTTCGCAGCTTTTCAACTGCATCCAGATAACATTTCGAATCATGGGCTCGGTTAATGAGCTCTGATGTAGATTCATGAATCGTTTGCAGGCCCATTTCTACCCATAAGTAAGTTCGTTCATTTAATTCTGCCAAATAATCAATGACGTCATCCGGCAAGCAATCCGGTCTTGTCGCTATCGAAAGACCAACCACACCTGGTTGCTCGAGAATGGCTTCATAATATTCACGAAGCGTTTCCACCGGAGCATAAGTATTCGTATAAGCTTGAAAATAGCCGATGTATTTAGCATGAGGCCATTTTAGATGCTGTCTGTCACGGATTGTATTGAATTGGGTGATGAGGTCATCGCGGCGGCTGCCTGCAAAGTCACCTGATCCGCGTGCGCTGCAGAAGGTACATCCCCCCTTCGCGATGGAGCCATCCCTATTTGGACAAGTAAAGCCGGCATCAAGCATTACTTTAAACACCTTGTCTCCAAATTCGCGGCGCATTTCCGTGTTCCATGTATGAAATCTTTTATCACCCCAAAGTTTGGGGCTATTTGTTAGTTGTGTATTCATTTGGGCTCCTTCTGTTCATTTAACTAATGTTCAATAAATGTTCATAAAAATTTAAATGATTTGATAAGCAACTGTTTCATGCATATTCTCTTGAATTATTGTATCAAAAATTATTAAAAAAGGGGAATTTAAGCTGGCTTGTTTCTTGCGAATAATGACAAATTATGTTATTTTGAGAGTGATTAAATTTCGTTGGACCCCAATTCCAATATAGATCGAAGAAGGAATCTTTTGACCGTCTCCCCGGCGGCTGGGATTCCTTTTTCATTGTTTCTCTTTACATTTAAGTCGAACTTCGGCACAATATTTCAGTGAATATGATAGTGGAGGAATGACATGCGTTTACGCGGCAGAAAAGGAATCAGGGAGAATCTGGAGCAACAGCAGGATCTTGTTGTGCTGGATCCACGGGAATATAAAGGACGCTGGTCTGAAGTGTTTGGCAACGACCATCCAATCCATGTAGAGCTTGGTATGGGCAAGGGGAAATTTATTAGCGGGATGAGCGTGAAATATCCGGAGTCGAATTTTGTAGGCATGGATATGTACGATGAGTTGATTCGTCGTGGGAGTGAGAAGGTTCGTAATCATTGGCAGGAGCAGTATCAGACGGAGCCTGAAAGTGTTCGTTTGGCGTTAGGGAATATTGAGTCCATTGAGGAATTTTTCGCCCCAGGTGAAATACAGCGGATATATTTAAATTTTAGCGATCCTTGGCCAAAGAAGAAGCACGGGCGTAGAAGGCTGACTCATCCAAGATTTTTAGAAAAATATTGCACATTGCTTAACGATGAAGGTGAGATTCATTTTAAGACAGATTCACGGGATTTATTCCAGTTTTCATTGAATGCTTTTGCTGCTAGTGGACTGCAAATGAGAAATATTTCGCTTAGCTTGCATGGAGAAGGTATTAATGAGGAGCATGTCATGACGGAATACGAGACTAAGTTCGTTGGGCAAGGCATGCCGATTTATCGTTGTGAGGTCGTGATTGGCGAGTCTGCACTAAAACGTTATCATGAACACAAAATGGACGAATTTTAATTGAAAGAGGCCCATCCGCAAAGGGAATGAAGACCTTTGACAGATGGGCCCTTATTAATTTGTGCTGCACGCTATGATCACAGGTTAGCTTGATATTTTGTTATTCTCAAGAATGTCCATAATAGCCTGAGCGCTTTGTAACGGATAGTAGCTTGCGATTTGATCCAGCACTTTCTCTCTTGTACGGGCAACGTCCTCATAATTATCGGTCAACCGCCCAATCCATGTTGAAATATCGTCCAGAGAGCTAATGGGGGTCCCCCAGCCCTGGGAAGTGAAATAATGAGAATTTTCCTCTTCCTGGCCTGGTAAAGGCTTATGAAACAACATCGGGATTGCTTTTGCCAAACCCTCTGTACAGGTCATGCCGCCCGGTTTCGTAATAAGGAGATCGGATACTTCCATCAGTTTATCAATCTCTTTGGTAAAACCGAGAAGATGGATATTGGGATGGATATATTTTGGATCTTTTTTCATTTTCTCAAGCGACTTCTCATTGCTGCCCAGACAGAATATAACCTGTACTTTATCGCTATATGAGGCGAGCAGGGAATTAACAGCCTCGTCCTTCATAAATCCCCAGCCACCGCCCATCACGAGTACGGTAGGCATATTATACAGACCAAATTGATCTCGGATTTCTTCTTTGCTATGTCGTTTCCAAAAGTTGGGATGTACTGGAATTCCGGTAATTCGTATTTTGGACTCTTCTACGCCTCGATCAAGCAAAATATGTTTGACTTGAAGAGTAGACACCAGATAGCAGTTAACTTCCTCACTAATCCATGTTCCATGAGCATCGTAATCAGTAATCACAGTGCATAGAGGCACGTCAAGTCCCAACCGCTTCATGCGCGATATTATAGCGCCCGGTATAGGATGGGTACATACGATAACATCTGGATGAAGTTGAGTGATGATTTCAATTGTACGCGTATAAAATATCCGATGAAGAGCTAGCGTCGTAAATCGGTTTAGAGATTTCTTATAATTGCTTCGATACATCATGCGTACAAGTCGAGGCTGTGAGGATACCGTTTTTTTATAGGCGGTAATAATCAATGGAGCAACTCTTGGATTTAGAAAGCTGCCAAGTTCTATGACCTTTGTTTGGATATGTGGTGCCATTTTGCGTAAACTGCTGGAGAGCGCGTAAGCCGCCTGTGTATGTCCGGCTCCAAACCCCTCAGATAAAAGCAAGACCCTTTGTTTTTGCACGTTAGTTTCACCTTTTCCTGCAAGGTTTTCCTAAGTCTACAATATCCCCTTTACGACCATAATGCAACCGTGGCACATGCCACAGAAGATCCGATTATAGCGCCTGCAAGAGTGTCCGAAGGATAGTGCAAACCTAAGTAGATACGGGATACAGCTACCAGCAGGGCAATAGGGGCCAAAATAATGGCAAGCAATGGCTGTGTCATCATGAATGGCACGGTGACGGAGAAAATAGCTGTAGTATGTCCTGATGGAAAAGAATGATCCGTTAACGGATTACGAAAAGTGTTGGTTCCAGGTAACGTTAAATACGGACGAAGACGTGGATAAGCTTTTTTAGCAGCTGCTACCGGGATATGGCTAAGGGCGAGTGCTACACCGGCCTGAAGACCAGCTCTGCTCCATGGCTGTGGCGTAAAAAACCACATAAAAAGGCAAAAAATTATGGTAAACCATGCTCCACCTAAATGTGTCAAATGATATAACCAAAAATTAAGAGAGCTTCGATGCAAGCGGCCGTTGATTCCCATAAAAATCTGCTGATCTAAAGCTACAAGTTTCCGAAAAAAACGAATCATGAGATCCCTCCGCGCTTGGTTTGGCCGCGAGTTACGGCCTAAATCTGCCTGTATATAGACTTACCGCTAATAAATAGCATGGCATTTTCAGGTTAGACTAATCATATTTTGATTCTATGGTCATTTCAAGAACTGTGGCTTATTTTTTTATTTTCCACAAAGGATGATTCAAATGATAGCAAAAAAGTTTTAAAAAAAATAAGTATTTAAGTAAACTTTTTTGTGCTGATTTTCGTTTATTTATTTATGGAGTGTAAAAATTATTTTGAAATGGGGGATAAAAAAGAGAGGGAATTGAAATAAAAAGTGTAAAAAATGATGAAAATAAGAACTAGCCGCACTGAAAGTAGGATGCGGCGGTGTCGTATGCAGATATAGAGTGTGTTGGGGCGTATTTGCGTCACGCTGGCTTTAAAGCGGTTTTGACAAATCAGTGAAAGTCGTGGAAAATCGTAATGCATGTAAAAAGAAAAGAATGCTTTCGAAAATTTTGAAAAAAAGGGTCAATCAAAAAACTCCAATCTTTAATAAAAACAAAACGTAAAAAGAGAAATGGAGTTAAAAGGGGGTAACACATAGTTATGTTCGATGTAATTTTGATATCATTGCAAGTTGTGCTTGGTATCATTGGATTGTATCAGTTCGGTCTGTCGCTGTTTGGAATGTACAAGAAAAACAACAAGAAGCATTTTGCTCCGGAAAAATCGTTTGCTGTACTGGTAGCTGCGCACAATGAGGAAAAAGTTGTTGGTGCCTTGATGGAAAATCTGGCGCACCTCGAATATCCGAAAGAGCTTTACGATGTATTCGTAATTTGTGATAACTGTACAGATGGTACAGCAGATATTGTTCGTGCCCACGGGATGAATGCTTGTGTGCGTACCAATCCGAATTTAAGAGGTAAGGGCTACGCGATCGAGTGGATGCTGAAGCAATTGTGGAAGATGCCTCGTCAATACGATGCTGTCGTTATGTTCGATGCTGATAACTTGGCTCATCCTGATTTCTTGAAGGAAATGAACAACGATCTATGCTCAGGATCACGTGTTATTCAAGGCTATATCGATACGAAGAACCCTGAGGATTCGTGGATCACTGCTTCGTATGGCATTTCTTACTGGTATTGCAACCGTCTCTGGCAGCTGTCCCGTCACAACCTGAAATTGGCTAACTTTCTTGGTGGAACGGGCATGTGCTTTGAAACAGAGCTTCTCAAAGAAATCGGTTGGGGTGCGACAAGTCTGGTAGAAGATCTGGAGTTCACCATGCGTTGTGTAGAACGGGGAATTTATCCTGCGTTTAACTATGATGCTAAACTGTTCGATGAAAAGCCACTTACGTTCGCGGCCTCAGCACGTCAGCGTCTACGCTGGATGCAAGGGCACTTCACAGTAGCTCGCCGTTATTTTTTTCCGCTGCTGTGGAAGAGTATTAAAGAGCGTAGTCTAGTTAAGCTGGATATGGCTTTGTATGGGGTCAATGTTTACATCGTCCTTATTACGTTTTTGCTGACGGCTCTGATTTGGGTCGATCAAGCACTGCTTGGCGGACCGAATTTTTCAACGCTGTATGCCTATTTCCCATTGTGGGTATCCTTTGTGGCAATCGCAGCGAATGTATTCATTTTCTTGGCAGCTATGGCTTTGGAAAAGGTTAAATTCAAGAAAGTTTATGCTTATCTTATTTTCTTTCCGATCTACCTTATTTCATGGTGGCCAATTACGTTCTATGCGTTCTTCACTCAGAACAACAAGCAGTGGAGTCATACACAGCATACTCGTGTAGTTCGTTTGGAAGAAGTGCAAAGCAAGCAAGGATAGAAACTAAGTGAAAATATTTAAATATATTCACCATGATTTCTTGACACGCTTAGTGTTGATGTGATATATTACCTGAGTATTGCAGTAAGAAGTTTGGATTGCAAGCAGAGGCGCTGGCTTCTCACCTGTCCAACCATAGCGTTGGCTGGTTTTGATCCGATGATTTATGAATGGTATGTTCATGATGAATTGATGATCAATCGGGATGCGGGTGTTAGCCTGCATCCCTTTTTATTTGAACTATGTTGGTCTGGTCGTATGATACAAGATTATTTGGAGGTGGAGGATTATCAGTAAGGAACACATGATCAATGATGAGATACGGGCTAAAGAGGTTCGTTTGGTTGGCGCTGAAGGTGAACAAATCGGAATTACACCGATTCGTGAGGCATTACAAATGGCAATCGATCTGAATTTGGATTTGGTTAACGTGGCTCCGACAGCTAAACCGCCGGTATGCCGTATTATGGATTACGGTAAATTCCGTTACGAACAGCAGAAGAAAGAAAAAGAAGCCCGTAAGAATCAAAAGATAGTGGATATTAAAGAAGTTTGGTTCCGTGCGAATATCGAAGAACATGACTACCAAACGAAATTTCGTAATGTGGTCAAATTTCTTAAAGACGGCGATAAGGTAAAATGTTCTGTCCGCTTCCGCGGTCGTGAAATTACCCATGCCGATATCGGTAAAAAAATCCTGGACCGCGTCAAAGACGAGGTTGCAGATATTTCAACCGTAGAGCGTATTCCTAAATTGGAAGGACGCAGCATGATTATGATTTTGGCACCTAAAAACTAATCACAGCTTATACAAATTTTGAGGGGGAAGTACCATGCCTAAAATGAAAACCCATAGCAGTCTGAAAGACCGCTTCAAAATTACCGGATCTGGTAAAGTAAGACGTTACAAAGCGAATCGCAATCACTTGCTGTCCCATAAGTCCAAACGTGCTAAACGTGTATTGGCTAACAGCCCTGTGGCATATTCCGGTGACGTTAACCGTTTGAAACAGCAACTCGCTAATTTGAAGTAATTATACACAACTTATTGGGAGGTATTTAATATGGCAAGAGTAAAAGGCGGATTCGTTGTTCGTCGTCGTCATAAAAAAGTATTGAAACTGGCTAAAGGTTATTTTGGTTCTAAACACCGTATTTTCAAAACAGCTAACGAGCAAGTAATGAAATCCTTGCTTTACGCATACCGTGATCGTCGTACGAAAAAACGTGATTTCCGCAGATTGTGGATCGTTCGTATCAACGCTGCTGCGCGTTTGAACGGCTTGTCCTATAGCAAATTGATGCATGGCTTGAAATTGGCTGAGGTTAACATCAACCGTAAAATGCTTGCTGATCTTGCAGTTAACGATATCAACGCGTTTAACTCCTTGGCTAACGTAGCTAAAGAGAAAATCAACGCTTAATTTTACAGCAGTATAAGATTAAATAGGAAGCAGTAGCTCGAGGGCACAACTCTCAAGCTACTGTTTTTCTTTATTTTATTTTTTGTAACAATTTGATTATAATTCCTTTAATGGAGGTTTTATTTTTATTAACAAAATGAAAACGGAGTGAATAATGTGCATTTAACAGAGGGTAAGAAACCAGCGGAATCGCAATCAACTGTTGTGCAAGAGCAGAATCAATAAATAAAGATAATTCAGGGGGAAGAAATGAAACTGCTGAAGCCTTTTTTTCTAGTAACCGACATTGGTTTTATTATTTACTGGATAGTTACATTTTTTCATATTATTCCAGATAGTGCAGCATTTAAGGATTACACCAATCCAATAATGATTGCTTGGAACTGGTCGTTTTTTCCTCTTGATATTTTAATCTCGATTACAGGGCTGAGTAGTTTATTTTTATATAGGCAGAAGCGAGAAATATGGAGAGGGTTTGCTCTGATTTCACTTGTACTTACTTTCTGTTCAGGATTACAGGCAATAGCTTTCTGGGCTTATTATAAAGATTTTGATATCTACTGGTGGGGATTTAATGGATATTTACTAATCTATCCGTTATTTTTCATCAAGGGAGTTATGATTCCTAAGAAAGTGTGAAAGACGAGGAATGAAGAGTTTTCAAAAATAGGAGGCATTCCCAAATTGTTGGTGTCTATTCAACATGAACATAGCCATGAGCAATAAACTTTTTCCATAAAAGTTTATTGCTTAAAAACGGGTAAGCGCTTAACATCACATGGAGCGAACATTGCATGATATTTATGACGAAAGTAAGCGTTTTAATATATAAAAATACGAAAATTATTTGACCGGAGGTCATTAATAGTATGGATTTTACTATCATGTATCATGTATAATTTCTTTTGTAAATGTCCATGCAGGGCGTACAAAAAAATAAGGGGGAAATAATCGTCTATGAAGAAAACTTTGAAGCTATCTCTAGTTATGCTGCTCGCTTTTACTATGATTTTGGCGGGTTGTGGAAACAACAAGCCTGCTAACAACTCAGGCTCTTCTACTGAAGGTGGAAGTACGGAAGCAAGTAGTGGAGACAATACTGCATCAACAAAATCTAATGCAAAAATCGGCTTGGTAACTGACATTGGTGGAGTTAATGATAAATCTTTTAACCAATCAGCTTGGGAAGCACTTGAGGCACTAAATAGTGAGTCAGGAATTGAACACAAGTATTTGCAAAGCGGAAGCAGTGCAGATTATATTCCGAATTTGAACCAATTTGTACAAGGTGGATATGATCTGACTTGGGCGATCGGTTTTGATCTGGGTGATGCAACTAAGCAGGTTGCTGATGCTAATCCGAATGCTAAGCTTGCTATTATCGATAGTGTTGTGGATGCACCGAACGTTCAATCTGTAACGTTTGCTGAGAACGAAGGCTCTTTCCTAGTGGGTGTAGTAGCCGGGTTAACAACAAAGACGAATAAAATCGGCTTTATTGGCGGTGCAGAAAGTCCCGTAATCAAACGTTTTGAAGTTGGCTTCATTGCTGGCGTTAAGGCGGCAAATCCTGATGCGACTGTAACACCAACATATGCTGGTGCATACGACAAACCTGATATTGGTAAATCATTGGCTAGCCAATTGTATGACAGCGGCGCAGATATTATTTTCCCTGCTGCAGGACAAACAGGTAACGGGGTATTTAACGAAGCTACTGCCAGAAATAAAGCAGGCGGAGCTACTAAGGTATGGGTTATTGGCGTAGATAAAGACCAATCACTGGAATTTGGTGATGAAGTTACATTGACTTCCATGATGAAACGAGTAGACGTAGCAGTAAAAACAATTACTCAAGAAGTGATTGATGGTAAATTTGAAGGTGGAAAAATTACAACCCTGACTCTGAAGGATGATGGGGTAGGTCTTCCTGAAACATCGAAGGCTAATTTGAGCCAAGAGGTTTTGGATAAAGTTGAAGAATACAAACAAAAAATTATTAGCGGTGAAATTACAGTTCCTGCCGAATAAGATGAATGTAGGTAACAAAACAATGGGCAAGGCCAGTGAAACAGCTGGCCTTGTCTGTTTGACTAATGCAGCTTGTTCCTTAATTTTATCCCAAAACATGATGAGGGTGATTTCATGAGCGCTTCGACACCCGTTGTCGAGTTGAAGCAGATTACAAAACGGTTTCCTGGCATTGTAGCTAACGATTCCATTAGTTTAACGCTGCATAAAGGGGAAATTCATGCTCTGCTCGGTGAAAATGGTGCCGGTAAATCGACTTTGATGAATATTTTGTTCGGTTTATATCAACCGGATGAAGGTTCGATCGAGATCGGTGGAAAACCTGTTAAGATCGATAATCCCAATAAGGCAATCAAGCTTGGGATAGGTATGGTTCATCAGCATTTTAAGCTTGTGCAGCCTTTTACGGTAACTGAAAACATTATTTTAGGCATGGAACCTAAAAAAGGGGTTAATATCGACTATAAATCGGCGTCGGCCCAAGTAGCGAAATTGTCTGAACAGTATGGTCTCCGAGTGAATCCGGATGATAAAATACAGGATATTTCGGTAGGGATGCAGCAACGTGTAGAAATTATGAAAACGTTGTTCCGTGGCGCAGATATTTTAATATTTGACGAGCCTACCGCCGTTCTGACTCCTCAGGAAATAGAAGAGCTGATGGCGATTATGAGACGTCTTGTAGCTGAAGGGAAATCTATTATTTTGATTACCCATAAGTTAAAAGAAATTATGGAAATTTCCGATCGAGTTACGATTATTCGACGCGGCAAAGTAATCGATACTGTAGATACAGATAAGACCAATCCGAACGAACTGGCTGAGAAAATGGTAGGCCGGAGTGTTTCGTTCGAAATTGATAAAACAGAACCTAACATTGGACCTGCTATACTCCAGTTAAACGACGTTAAGATGACGAGTAAAGATGGAGTAGCTTTATTGAATGGGCTTAATCTTGAAGTAAAAGCAGGCGAAATTGTTGGCATAGCCGGAGTTGACGGTAATGGTCAGACAGAGCTGATTGAGGCAATTACAGGCTTGCGTAAAATTGACTCAGGCTCTATTAAAGCTGGTGGCAAGGAAATTGCTAACCTGTCAGCCCGTAAAATTGCTGAAAGTGGAGTTGGTCATATTCCTGAGGACCGCCACAAGCATGGACTTGTGCTCGATTTTTCTGTTAGTGAAAATTTGGTGTTGAAAACATATTATCAAGCACCGTATAGCAAGGGAAGCTTTCTGAATCGTAATGCAATTGATGAACATGCCCAAGAGTTGGTTGGAAAATATGATGTGCGAACACCTGGCATTGAGACGAAGGTTCGCTCCATGTCTGGAGGAAACCAGCAGAAAGCGATTATTGCTCGGGAAATAGAAATGAATCCTGAGCTTCTAATAGCAGCCCAACCTACCCGCGGATTAGACGTGGGTGCTATTGAATCTGTTCATCGGCAGCTAATAGAGCAGAGGGATATGGGAAAAGCCGTACTGCTTGTTTCCTTTGAGCTTCAGGAAATCATGAATGTGTCCGATCGAATCGCCGTTATATTTGAGGGAAGGATCGTTGGTGAAGTGTTACCTCAGAACACCAATGATCAAGAACTCGGTCTAATGATGGCGGGATGCTGGGATCAGGGGGGTCAGCCGGTTGAATAAATGGCGTAAAATCTTTTTGTCAGATAATATTATTGTACCGCTCGTTGCCATCCTGCTCGGGCTGCTGGTCGGTGCTGCAGTTATGTTAATTGGCGGCTATAATCCGATTGATGCGTATCGATTTTTGATTAAACGCGTAGTAGGCACTCCGTATGATTTTGGAGAAACGATTCGTCAGATTACACCGCTAATATTTACTGGGCTTTCGGTTGCATTTGCGTTTCGTTCCGGGTTGTTCAATATCGGCGCCGATGGACAAGTCCTGATAGGGATGACAGCATCTACTGCTGTTGCTCTCTCCTGGTCAGGTCTTCCTTCCTGGCTGCTTGTTCCTTTGTCAGTAATTGCGGGAGGACTGGCAGGTGGATTATGGGCTTCTATTGCTGGTTATCTCAAGGCGAAACGTGGCATAAACGAAGTTATTACGACGATCATGCTAAATTGGACGGCTCTTTATTTTTCTAATTATGTGATTCGACATTTTTATCTATTAAAAGGACAAAATCGTTCAGAGGATATTGGGGCGTCAGCCACTATGACATTCCTGGGGAGTACTTTTAGTAATGCGCGTGTGCATTGGGGTACTGTAATTGCTCTTTTAGCAGCCGTATTTTTCTTTGTGTACTTGTGGAAAACGAAGCAAGGCTACGAGATGCGGGCTGTAGGCTTAAACTCTAAAGCAGCTGAATATGCCGGGATGAACGTAGGCACTAATGTTGTAAAAGCGATGTTTATCAGCGGTGTGTTTGCAGGCCTGGCCGGGACTTTCGAGGTAATCGGTGTTTTCCATTACCAATCGGTATTTGCAGCTTCACCAGGTTATGGATTTGATGGTATCGCGGTTGCACTATTAGGTATGAATCATCCTTTTGGTGTTGTATTATCTGCGATTTTATATGGTGTACTCACTTATGGTTCAGCAGGTATGAGCTTCGGAGCTGGGGTTCCTCCAGAACTGATCAAGATTGTGATTGGATCGATCATATTTTTTATTGCTGCGCAAGGCATCGTTCGCTTTGTGCTCAAGCCGTTCTACCTCAAGCGCAAGAAAGAGAAGGTGATGTAAGATGGACGTTCTTACGCTGCTTGGGCAATTGCTCAATTCAACGCTTGTATTTTCTACTGCACTGATCTTCTCGGCGCTTGGCGGAATTTTCTCGGAAAAATCCGGTGTAATAAATATCGGACTGGAAGGCCTGATGATCTTTGGTGCATTTGCGGCTGGTGTGGGTACATACTACGCACAGGAAGCCGGGATGGGTAACTGGTCACCATGGATCGGTATAATTGCTGCAATTATAGTTGGTGTTCTGGGTTCTCTCATTCATGCCGTCGCAGCCATAACCTTTAAGGCTGATCAGACCATTAGCGGTATCGTAATCAACTTTTTAGCGGCAGGTCTAACAGTATATATTGTTAAGTTGCTGTTTGAAGGATCTGCCGAGACACCGTTAATTCATGCTTTTCAGAAAAAAGCGATACCTTTGCTTCGCGATATTCCGGTAATTGGAGAAGGTTTCTTCAATGCCTATCCAACGACTTATTTGGCTTTAATTCTTGTTGCACTATCCTACTTTGTTTTGTTCAAAACACCGTTTGGTCTTCGCTTGCGATCAGTAGGCGAATACCCTGGAGCAGCTGATACACTTGGTGTTAACGTAACACGAATGCGTTATATAGGAGTGCTGATAAGTGGTGCTCTTGCTGGAATTGGCGGAGCCACAATTACACTTACGACGACAAGCACATTCGCACACAATACGATTTCCGGGCAAGGCTATATTGCGATCGCTGCAATGATTTTTGGAAAATGGAATCCGGTTGGTGCGCTTGGCGCTGCAATGTTTTTTGGATTTTCTCAGGCGATACGAAATTATGTTCAATTGTTCGAATGGTCGAAGAGTATTCCGCAGGAATTTATTTTCATGATCCCATACGTGTTAACAATTATTGTACTTGTTAGCGCGGTTGGTCGTTCAGCGGCTCCTTCAGCCCTTGGTACGTCATATGATCCTGGCAAGAGGTAAGTAAAACCGACTAAAACACCGTTAGAGTGATTCGCTCTAGCGGTGTTTTTACATTCATTTGACCAGTCGTGTTAGCCCTTTTTCCGGGATCAAGGCGATGGTGCAAGCAGAGATCTTTACAAGTGAATATGTTGGGATGTACACACAATAGTCGATTCATACGGTTCGGGAAGAGGGTACTCAAGGCTATACGAATATTCTGATAGGAGGAGGCTACCATGAATAAAACGGTGACGAAGAGAGAGGCCCAGAAATGGCTCGGAAAATCTATTACGGCCTACAAAAAGGACGGTAGCATTGTTACGGGTAAGTTGGTTAAAATTAGCGGTAATCGGTTGATTGTTCGTCAGAGTTCCGGTAAAAAGGTGAAGACTAAAGCGATTATTCCTCTCGTCTTGTTTGATTTACTCGCTATTGGGACAGCACCTTATGGCTATGGATATGGTGGCGGATATGGTGGTGGTTATGGGTATGGTGGATATCCGTACGGCTATGGTTACCCACCTTATGGGGGCTTTTGGTAAGTCATAAGTACTAAGTTCTGGCATTCCTAATGACGAATTAACAGCCCCTTTTCCAATTCATGGCACTGAGATAGCTGGATATAGCGCTTAGTTTGATATCCAAGCTTTCTGTAAAACATGTGGGCCTTTGTATTTTCGCGGTCCACCATAACTTTGGATCGTTTGCAGCCGCGCGAACCGGCAAAATTCTCAGCATGAGCCATAAGAGTCTTGCCGTGACATTTGCGTCGGTGCGCGGGGGCAACGGCCATCATATCGATGTATAACAATTCTCCATGAACCATAAAATGAATGAAAGCCACAGGATCTGCCTCGTAATAAGGTGAAGCCACCAGCGTGACGCCGCGCGATAGCCTCTTGGGCAAATCATGAAGCACCGAATTTAATTCCTTCGGCGGAAGATGCGAAAATGGAACAAGCTCCTTATGAATTAATTCATAAATAATGGGATCATCCTGTTTTGGTCTTCTGTAGCGGATCATTTGCTAGTGCTCCTCCTTACTGCAAGTAAAATTGGGCGTTTCCTTTGTATCATATGAAAGTGGTGTAAGGAAGTGTTCCAAACATAAATGCTGAGAGTATAGAACAGGTTAATAATACATAATCTTAAAGGTAGCCAGGTAATAGAGGAGTAACGGAAGAATACTTGTTAGAACAAGGACTTAAAGTCGCTTTTGATACAAAATTATTTGCTGCTTTAAAGAGATAAAATTAAAAGGGTATTGACTCTGAATGTGAGTAATCATATAATGTTCCTAAACATTTTTTCGTTAATAGTGCATCGGCGATGAAGAGGACGAAGGTTTAAGGGCTCTTTGCTCAGAGAGTGGATGGATTTGCTGAGACCACCCACCGTTACCCCTTAAATGCGAGCTCACCTCGGAGCTGTTTTCCTGAAAAGCTGCAAGTGATCCGCGGAAGAACTTGCGTGTAAGCTTAGTAGGGGGAATCGTTAGATCCGCGTTAGGGATCACGGGTAGAAGGCATAGCTATGCCTATACTCGTCAAGGCTTGATACTGTGAAGTATCGGGTAAAAATGGGTGGTACCACGGAGGATTCAAACCTTTCGTCCCTCGGAATAGGAGACTATTCCGGCGGACGGAAGGTTTTTTTGTTGCATATTCACAAGTATTAACCTAATTTTTGGAAGGAGGATGACTGATGAGCGCGCAAATTCCAGCAGTGCGGTCTACAGAACAATTACGTGAGAAATGGATGAAACCTGAAGTCATTTCAGGTTCGGAAATCTTACTTCGCAGTTTGCTTTTGGAAGGTGTCGAATGTGTCTTCGGTTATCCGGGAGGCGCGGTACTTTATATTTACGACGCGTTATACGGTTTTACTGATTTTAAACATTTACTGACAAGACACGAGCAAGGAGCTATTCACGCAGCGGACGGTTATGCACGTTCCACCGGTAAAGTGGGTGTGTGTATTGCTACTTCCGGACCGGGAGCTACGAATACAGTAACCGGGATCGCTACAGCATATATGGATTCAGTTCCACTGGTTGTCATTACAGGTAACGTTGTATCGAGCTTGATCGGTACAGATGCTTTCCAGGAAGCTGATATCACGGGGATTACGATGCCAGTTACGAAACACAGCTATTTGGTAAGAAATGTTGAGGAACTCCCTCGTGTGATCCATGAAGCATTCCATATCGCCAACACTGGCCGTAAGGGTCCGGTTCTGATCGATATTCCAAAAGACGTATCGGCAAACAAAACTTTGTTCGAGCCTTCCCAGTCGATTAATCTTCGCGGATATCATCCTACGGTAGTACCTAATCGTTTGCAGCTTGATAAGCTCGCAGCGGCGATTAAAGAAGCTAAGCAACCTGTAATTATCGCTGGTGGCGGAGTTATTTATTCCGGCGGGCACGAAGCTCTTCTCGAATTCGTTAACAGGACGGAAATTCCAATTACTACAACGTTGCTTGGACTAGGCGCATTCCCAAGCGGACATGAGCTGTGGATGGGTATGCCGGGTATGCACGGAACTTATACGGCTAACCAATCCATTCAGAACGCAGACTTGCTAATTAATATCGGGGCACGGTTTGATGATCGTGTAACAGGACGACTCGACGGATTTGCTCCGTTAGCGAAGGTTGCTCATATCGATATCGATCCTGCTGAAATCGGCAAGAACGTGGAAGCTGACATTCCGATCGTTGGAGACGTGAAGACGGTTCTTGAGATGTTAAATCCGCTAGTTTCTAGAACGGATAAAGCTGATGAATGGAGAGCCAAAATCATTCAATCGAGCAAAGAAAAGCCGTTTAAATACAAAGATTCAGATACTGTGCTTAAGCCACAATGGGTTATCGAGCTGCTGAATGATACGACAAACGGTGATGCTATCGTATCGACTGACGTTGGCCAACACCAAATGTGGGCTGCTCAATATTACAAATTCAGCCAACCTCGCTCTTGGATCACCTCTGGCGGTCTTGGTACAATGGGCTTTGGTTTCCCGGCAGCGATCGGTGCACAAATGGCACATCCGGATCGACTTGTTATTTCTATCAATGGTGATGGCGGTATGCAAATGTGTGCTCAAGAGCTTGCTATTTGCGCCATTAACAATATTCCGGTAAAAGTAGTTGTTATAAACAACCAAGTGCTTGGTATGGTACGACAATGGCAAGAATTGATCTATGACAATCGTTATAGCCATATTGATCTCGAAGGCAGTCCTGATTTCGTCAAATTGGCGGAAGCATACGGTGTTAAGGGGCTGCGTGCTACGAACAAGGAAGAGGCTAAGCAGGCTTGGAAAGAAGCGCTTGAGACTCCTGGACCGGTTCTGGTGGAATTCGTGGTTGACAAAGGGGAAAACGTATATCCGATGGTTACCCAAGGCTCCACCATTGATCAAATGTTGATGGGGGACGATGAATAATGATGAAAAGCCATACTATAGCGGTATTAGTCAATGACCAACCTGGCGTATTGCAACGCGTGTCCGGCCTGTTTGGCCGGCGCGGCTTCAATATCGAGAGTATTACGGTTGGACAGTCGGAAGAAGATGGATTGTCCCGTATGGTCATTGTGACCCGTGGCGATGACAAAACATTGGAACAAATTGAGAAGCAGTTATATAAGCTAATCGATGTTATTAAGGTCGTAAATCTAAGCTCTAAGCCAATGGTTGGACGCGAGCTGGCGTTGATTAAAGTTAAATCAGAGCCTGCAGAACGTCCGGAAATTATGGGTGTTGTAGATACGTTCCGTGCTGCCGTTGTCGACATCGGCACGAACAGCATGATTGTACAAGTTGTAGGTGACAGCGAAAAGATTGACGCTATGATCGAACTCTTACATCCATATGGAATTAAAGAATTGTCCCGTACCGGTGTTACAGCTATGATTAGAGGGAACGCATAAACAGTAATTTTATTATTTTCCTTCCGCCTAGGATGGCGGGGGTTTGAGAGGATAACAAATCCGTTGTCCTTTGAAACACCCGCTAATCAGGCGGAGGGCATTAATACAATAGGGACCTTAAGCAGTCCCATATATTATTAGGAGGGCTTTAAAAATGGCAGTTACTTTGTACTATGAACAAGATGCAGAACTTAGCGTATTAAAAGGTAAAACAATCGCAATTATCGGTTATGGTAGCCAAGGCCATGCTCATGCTCAAAACTTGCGTGATAGCGGATTGAACGTAATTATCGGTCTTCGTGAAGGTAAATCCTTCAACAAAGCAAAAGAAGATGGCTTCGAAGTGTTGTCCGTAGCAGAAGCTACAAAACGCGCTGATGTAGTTCAAATCTTGATGCCAGACGAAACTCAAGCTGCTGTATACAACAGCGAAATCGCTCCGAACTTGAAAAAAGGTGCAGCACTTCTTTTCGCACACGGCTTTAACGTTCATTTTGGACAAATCGTTCCACCTGCTGAAAATGACGTTTTGCTCGTTGCTCCTAAATCTCCAGGTCACATGGTTCGCCGTACTTATGAAGAAGGTTTCGGGGTTCCAGGCTTGATTGCAATCCATCAAGATGCTACTGGCAAAGCTAAAGAAATCGGTCTTGCATATGCAAAAGGTATCGGCTGTACTCGTGCAGGGGTTATCGAAACTTCATTCCGTGAAGAAACTGAAACTGACCTGTTTGGTGAGCAAGCCGTACTTTGTGGTGGTGTAAGTGCATTGATCAAGGCTGGCTTCGAAACTTTGACAGAAGCTGGATATGCTCCTGAAATGGCATACTTCGAGTGCTTGCATGAACTCAAGCTCATCGTTGACCTGATCTATGAAGGTGGACTGGCTACTATGCGTGATTCCATCTCCAACACTGCAGAATACGGTGACTATGTAACAGGACCACGCGTGGTAACTGAAGAAACTAAAAAAGCTATGAAAGCAGTATTGTCTGATATTCAACAAGGTAAATTTGCACGTGACTTCATCCTGGAAAACCAATCCAACCGTGCATTCCTGACAGCTACTCGCCGTAACGAAGCTAATCACCCAATCGAAGTGGTTGGTAAAGAGCTGCGTGGCCTTATGCACTGGATCAAAAAATAATAGAATTTCACATACAACAAGATACACGTCATGAGTATTGTTATGATGATGCAATGTTGCTGAAGCTGATGCTTTAGGGCAGTGCGGAACTAAAGAGTCTTCCCAATGCGGCCGTGCATATAGCGTGAGCCGCATTGGGAGTTTTTTAGGTAGTTCAGTCAGGGGGTGTAGTTATGCGTAAAATTTATATTTTCGATACGACGTTACGCGATGGGGAACAATCTCCTGGGGTCAATCTGAACACTCGGGAAAAACTCGAAATCGCCTATCAGCTAGAGAAATTAGGAGTAGACCGAATTGAAGCGGGATTTCCAGCTGCTTCCCCAGGTGATCTGGCGGCAGTAAATGCTGTAGCTCGTGCAGTTAAGAATTCTACGGTAATCGGCTTGTCGCGTTCGCGTACACAAGATATCGATGCTGTTCGGGAAGCTCTTCAAGGAGCAGAGGACCCTTGTATTCATCTATTTCTTGCGACAAGTCCGATTCATCGGAAATATAAGCTCAAAATGGAAAAAGAGCAGGTACTGGAAACAGCTCAGGCTGCTCTCCGTTATGCACGGCAATATTTTTCCAAAATTGAGTTCTCTTGTGAAGATGCTGGACGCACAGAAATTGATTTTCTGTGTGAAATGACTGCTATGGCGATTCGTGAAGGAGCTACGGTTGTTAACATTCCTGATACAGTAGGGTATTTATATCCTCAGGAGTATGGAAATATCTTCAAAACTTTGAAGGAAAAAGTTCCTGGAATTGAGAAAATTCAGCTTAGTGCACATTGCCATGATGATTTAGGTATGGCTACTGCGAACTCATTGGCAGCGATTGTTGGAGGAGCTGACCAAATCGAAGGTACGATTAATGGAATTGGTGAACGTGCGGGCAACACAGCACTTGAGGAAGTGGCGTTGGCGCTTGAGACTCGTAACGATCTTTTTGGGGCCAAGACGACGCTTGAACTAACTGAAATCGCACGTACCAGCAGATTGGTAAGCCGTTTGACAGGTATGGTTGTTCCGGGTAACAAGGCGATTGTGGGAGCTAACGCTTTTGCGCATGAATCTGGTATTCACCAGGACGGTATGCTTAAGGAAAAGACAACCTACGAGATCATGTCTCCTGAGACGATCGGTCTTAAAGAGAGCAAATTAGTACTAGGTAAGCATTCAGGGCGTCATGCATTCCGCGAGAAGCTTGTTGAGATGGGTTATACTCTGGAAGATGAAGGTCTCAATGAAGCTTTTGCCAAATTTAAAGTTCTTGCTGATAAGAAAAAGGATGTTACTGACGAGGATCTGCTCTCCATCGTAGAGGAGAAAATCGTTGATCAACAGCAATCATTTGCTTTGGAGACGATTTACGTTTCGTATGGTAATGAATCGACGCCATCTGCGAAAGTTCGTATTCTGACAGCTGAAGGTGAGAAGCTGGAAGAAGAAGCAGAGGGGAACGGCTCGGTAGACGCTATTTACAATGCAATTGATCGGGCAACAGGTGAAGAAGTGAAGCTTGCCGATTATTCGATTAAATCTGTGAGTCATGGTAAAGATGCTCAAGGCGAGGTTCATGTTGTTCTTTCTCAGAACGGTTTGTCCGTACAAGGACGAGGACTGAGCACTGATATTCTCGAAGCAAGCGCACGTGCGTACGTAGATGCGTTGAACCGTCTTATCGAGAAGCGAAACTTGCAAGCAGCTAAATAATGATCCAAATTCATTTAGACAGAATTTTCTTTCCACATCCAATTGTGGGATGAAGATTCTGTCTTTTTTATTTGTCATGACTATTTTTCAGCATATTTGGTCACCTTACCAATGATCAGAATTAGTGAAATGGATTTTCATATAAAAATGAAAGGGGTTAGTCGTAGTGGGGAATTACGTGAAGTCAATAACATCACCAAAAAAATTCATTATAGGCCAGAATTTACTCGCCTCATTGAATGATTACATGAAAAATTTTGGCGACCATGCGTATATTATTTGTGATGAATTTATTCTGGAGCGTGCCAAACAGGAAGCGGGACAATCCATTGAGGCAGGCGGGAATAAGTCAGTATTCGTCAAATTTAATTATGAGATCACGAAGGATGAAATTAACCAGCATCGAGAAGCTTCCAGACAGAACGGCGCGAATATAATCGTCGGTATCGGCGGAGGTAAAACGCTAGATACAGCTAAAGCTACTGCATATTATGAGAAGCTTCCGGTCGTTATTTTTCCTACAATCGCATCGACCGATGCACCATGTACAGCACTTGCAGTTATTTATAAAAAAGACGGCTCATTTGATGAATACCTGTTCTTACCGAGCAATCCAGATGTAGTGTTGGCCGATACCGGGATATTATCCGCAGCGCCGTCACGATTCTTCGCAGCAGGCATTGGTGATGCGCTGGCGACCTACTTTGAAGCCAGAGCTTGCTATCAGGCATTTGGTGATAACCTTGCGCTGATGAAGCCGTCACTGACAGGACTTGGTTTGTCGAGAATGTGCTATGACAGTCTGCTTGAGAACGCTGTAAAGGCCAAAAAAGCAGTAGATCAAGGGATTACGACACGTGCGGTGGAGGCTACAATTGAAGCTACCATATATTTGAGCGGTGTCGGAGCGGAATCGGGTGGACTGGCAGCAGCCCATGCGATCCATAACGGGATGACTGCGGTCGAATCTCTTCACAAGGCACAGCATGGTGAGAAAGTGACCTTCGGATTGCTTGCCCAGCTAGTTCTGGAAAACGCACCGAAGGAAGAACTGGAGACCGTTATACAGCTTGTAAAAGATGTCGGTCTTCCGCTGACTCTTAAAGATCTTGGTGTTAAGGAATTTAAGGAAGAAGAGTGGAGAAAAGTAGCAGCCGATGCGTGCGCTGAAGGAGATACGATGGGGAATATGCCATTCTCGGTCACACCGGATGATGTGTATAATGCCATTGTAGCAGCCAATGCCATCGCTGAATCTTATCACGATTAATACATTCCGTGCAGAGAGGCTGTCCCAAAAGTTATCTAAGATAACTTTGAGGAACGCTCTTTTAGCAGTGGAGAGGCAAGATATCAGGAAAATAATGCAAAAATGCAGCTTTTTAAAAGAAGCCATAAAAGGATGAACAGAAGCCTGCAAAAATGCAGGAATATTGTTCAGAATAGACTAGTTTGAAGAGAATCCTTAGAGAAAGCCTGCACATTTGCAGCAATTTAGGGCATTTAGAGGCTTTACATGATTAAAGCCTGCACATTTGCAGGAATTTCAGGAATCTCGCATCATGCACTATTACACATGAGATACGGTCATAGAATGTGGCGGGATCAAGCGGTGCAGGGATCGTCTTCCTTGCACCGCTATGTCTAGTTTTGACACTAAACCTACTTTTGGAACAGCCCCTTTTTTAATTACAAGTCTTTATAGATAAAACCTATAAGCTTAATAGATTCTATATCATTGTTTATCATAGATGGTTATGATACAACAGAAGAAGAGTATATTCGGGCGTTTATTAGCCTTTATAAGTAGAAAAGGGAGTTGTATAACATGGCAGAAGTGAAAAAAATTGCAGTGATCGCCGGTGACGGTATCGGTCCAGAAGTAGTAGCAGAAGCAGAAAAAGTGTTGAAACGTACAGAGGAATTGTTCGGATATCGTTTTGAGACAGAACATGCTCTCTTTGGCGGGATCGCTATTGATGAGAAAGGAACTCCACTTCCGCAGGAAACGTTGGAAGTTTGTCAAAACGCTGATGCTGTATTGCTCGGAGCTGTTGGTGGGCCTAAATGGGATTCCAATCCGGCAGAACTTCGTCCTGAAACTGGTTTGCTAGGTATTCGTAAAGCGCTCGGCTTATTCTCGAATCTTCGTCCGGCTGTCGTATTTGATTGCTTGAAGGATGCTTCCACTTTGAAACCGGAAGTACTTGAAGGTACTGATCTGATTGTAGTACGTGAGCTTACTGGCGGTATCTATTTCGGTGAGAAATATCGTCGCGAGACCGAGAACGGTCAACAAGCGGTAGATACTTGTGCATACACTGTTAACGAAGTAGAACGTATTGTACGTCAAGCCTTTGAGATCGCTCAAAAGCGCCGCAAGAAGCTGGCTTCTGTTGACAAAGCTAACGTTCTTGAATCTTCCCGTTTGTGGAGAGAAGTTGTCATTCGTGTAGCCGCTGATTATCCTGATGTTGAGCTTGAGCATGTACTCGTTGATAACTGTGCGATGCAATTGCTTCGTCGTCCTTCCAGCTTTGACGTTATTGTAACTGAAAATATGTTTGGTGATATTTTGAGTGATGAAGCGGCTATGCTGACTGGTTCAATCGGTATGTTGTCGTCTGCTTCACTCGGAGCAGGCAGCTTTGGCCTGTATGAGCCTGTCCACGGTTCTGCACCTGATATCGCAGGACAAAATCTTGCGAACCCGATTGCTACAATCCTATCCGTTGCTTTGATGCTTAGAATGACATTTGGTTATGCAGACGCAGCTGACTCTATTGAAAAAGCAGTAGCAGAAGTGTTGGATGCTGGACATCGTACAAGTGACATAGCAGTAGACAAGTCTTCAGCGATTGGAACTATTGCGATGGGTGATTTGATCGTAGCTACTATGAAATAATAAATAGCTTTTTGAGTCCTTACATTCATAATGTTCAATAAAAGTTCTTTATTTATAATTATTATAAAAAAGAAATTACTATAATATTGACTTTGAATTTTCACGATGATAACATTTGAAATGTAGTACAAAACTGCAAATTTAATGGTGTGATACAGAAATATTTCATATGTTTCTTACATATTTCAAAGGAGGATTTTCAAATGGCAGAACGTTTAGTAGGTAGACCTGCTCCGGATTTCGATATGGCGATTGTAACTGGTGACGGACAAGAATTTGGACGCAAGAAATTATCTGATTATCGCGGTAAATGGTTAGTATTTTTCTTCTATCCATTGGACTTCACTTTTGTATGTCCAACAGAAATTACTGCACTTAGCGATGCATACTCTGAGTTCCAGTCACTTGATACAGAAGTATTGGGCTGCAGTATTGACTCGGAGCATAGCCATAAAGCTTGGATTAACACTCCAAAAGACAGCAATGGTTTGGGTCAACTGAATTTCCCACTTGCTTCTGACATTACGAAGAACGTTGCTCGTGATTATGGCGTATTGATCGAAGAAGAAGGCGTTGCACTTCGCGGATTGTTCATCATCGATCCTGAGGGTGAATTGAAATACCAAGTAGTTAATCATAACGATGTAGGTCGCAGCGTTGAAGAAACATTACGAGTACTTCAAGCTCTCCAATCCGGTGGACTTTGCCCAATGAACTGGAAACCAGGAGATAAAAACCTGTAATAATACAAATCAAATAGTACGTAAGGCCCCCTAGTTGGAAATTGCCAAATAGGGGGCTTTTTGCCCAATTATAACCTGGTTGCCATAAATCACAGGAATCTGAATCAAACATATCGAATACAATATTTGAAATCGAGCCAGGAAGGGTGATGGGGAATGAGTTTTTGTTGCGGTGCTAGCATGTTGGGGACGAAAGGTACATTGAAGCATTACCGTACCCAGGTACATAATGTCCCCCTTCTTTTTTGCCCGGTATGTAATCGGGTAGAGGTTCATTACAAAGTCGAGCATGAATATGAAATATTAGCGGAATATGCGCATAGTGATGGTATGGCTGAAATTGATTTTCAGGATTTTGTGATGGAGGATGATGAGTCAATATTTCGCAACTGCGTGAACTGTGAGGATGATGATCCGCTTGATCTCGTTCGCAGCCAGATTGATATGGCTCTTGATCTGCTTACAGTCGCTAAACAAATTGGTGATACAAAATGGGAATATGAACTTAAAAAACGATTAGCAGTTATGAGCAGACGGAAATCTAAATTAATTCAAAAATAGTTGACATGCTGTAGCAGCTTTCAAAAGGAAGCTGCTACATTTTTGTGGGAAATTTGATAATATCCGATAAAACAACTAATTTCGACAGTTTCTCTGATTGACGGTTTTTGGAAAACTTTACTATGATTGATGTAGTTCATTTTCGATGTATATCCGCATTTTCGATTGCGCAAGTTGAATGCGAAAATTTAACCGCGTATACCGGTTGAAAAAGGATACATTAGTCGGATGGGGACAAGGTCATTTTTTTGTATTGTTGATCTTGAGAGTGATCGTATGTTGTGAATGAGGCAGGCAGATCATTTGGGAAAGGGAGGTACCAACTTGTTAAGTGAATTTCAGGACACGTTGCTCCAGTCCGTAAAGGCTTATCAATCTACTGAACTTGTGAAGAACAAGTATGAGAACGTATTAGAGCATCTAGACAGCGGAATACTGCTGTTTGATAGCGAAGGTGAACTCAGCTTCATCAATGTTCAGATGGCCAAGCTGCTCGAAATTCCGCGCCAATCACTAATAGGTTGTAATTTACTTCAAATGTTGCGCCATACGCACCTGACTCGGTTTAAGAAGCGGAAAATTCTCCGTATTTATAGGGAAACGATTTTTCATCGCAAAAAATACCATGAATTGATTGATGAGTACGGAAGGCATTGGTTAATCACAGTGACTTACGGAGATCAAATGGACGGGGATTATCTACTAAGCGTAAAGGATGTATCCGATTATAAGAGAATAGAGCAGACGGCCTATCAGAATGATAAGCTTGCTATGCTTGGAAAAATATCCGCAGCTATCGCCCATGAAATAAGAAATCCATTAACAGCGATTAGAGGATTTATTCAATTACTGCGTCCCCACCTGGTTCAGCTTGGAAGAGATGAATACGCACGTATCATTCTTACGGAGATAGACAGAGCAAATGATATTATTTATGAATTTTTGAACTCGTCAAAACCATCGGCTCCGCAAAAGGTCGTAGTTAGTGTGTCATCCCTGCTTAAAGAGGTTGTACTGCTTACTGAAAGTGAAGGGCTGATGAAGGGCTGTGAAATCAATTTACGATTACCTGATGAGGTTATGAAAATATCGGTCGATGTAAAACAGATCAAGCAAGTGCTGCTTAACATCATTAAAAATGCAATGGACGCTATTGAGGAAGTTGAGGGTGATCATGCAGGTATAATCGATATTGGAGCCCATCTGGATGGCAAGTTCGTCAATATTTCGATTCAGGATAATGGTAATGGAATGGACAAGGCATTGCTCGCTAAATTGTTTGATCCGTTTTTTACGACAAAGGAGAAGGGCACGGGTTTGGGTTTGTCTGTAAGTTATCGGATTATTAAAAATCACAGAGGAAATATTTCGGTCGACAGCATGAAAGGATCAGGGACTGTGTTTTTGATAACGCTTCCTTTGGCATAAGAATAATTTATATATATAAACTATCATTTGTAGCACAAAAAAAGGCTGCCCTTTCGGGAGCCTTTTAATTTTTTTGTTGCTAGTTTTCAGTTTTAGAAGCCGAGGAGGAGGAAGCAGTATTGCAAGCTACTGAGCATGATTTACGCGCAGAGCAAGCTGCACATGCCCCTTTTTTGCTCTTTTTTATACCTCTGTATAAAGCGTAGGCAGCATAGCCAAATACTACAGTAATAATGATCAGATCCGCCATATCAACCTCTCCTTTTGATTTATAAAATTATTTTATGAAAATCCGATCCATTGCCCGCCCTGATAAATGATTAGCGATACCAGATACGCTAGTACCAGGGAGTAGAAGATTGAGAATAGGGTCCACTTCCAGGAAGCTGTCTCTTTACGTAATACACCAACAGTTGCCAGGCAAGGTGTGTACAACAAAACAAATGCCATAAAGCTGTATGCCTGCAGTGGTGTGAATACGAGCGCTAGTTGACTTTGCAGACCGGACATATCAGGTACGTGGTAAATAATATTCATTGTAGATACGACGACCTCCTTGGCCATAAATCCTGTGACCAGCGCAGCTCCGGATTGCCATGTGCCAAACCCGATAGGGGCGAGTACAGATGCAAAGAGACCGCCAATAGCAGCTAGGAAGCTGTCATCCATCGTTGTGGCAACTCCACCTGGTCCAAGATAAGTAAGCAGCCAAATAAGCACAGATCCGCCTAGAATAAAGGTCCCGGCTTTTCGGATAAACCCTTTTCCTTTTTCCCAAGTGCTGCGAAACAGTGTTCTTGCTTGTGGCATTCGATATGGCGGAAGTTCTACCATAAAAAAGGATTTGGTTTTTTTCAGCATAAAGAGTGAGAACAATTTAGCCATAACCAAGGCTAGGACGATGCCCATAATATACAGAGAAAAGACTATAGTTGCTTGTGCGGTTTCAAAGAAAATGCCAGCAAATAATGCGTATACAGGGAGTCGTGCAGAACATGACATAAGTGGGATAAGCACCATGGTTAAAGTTCTTTCTTTAGGCTGTTCTATGCTTCGGGATGCCATAACTGCTGGAACATTACAGCCAAAACCAATAATAAATGGAATGATTGCTTTCCCGTTAAGTCCGACCAGTTCCATTAACTTATCCATCATAACTGTAATTCGAGCCATATAGCCTGAGTCTTCAATAAAGGAAATGATCAGGAACATAATGAAAATCTGGGGTATAAACACGATTACTCCACCAACACCAGATATGATCCCGCTTAATATAAGCTCTCTAGTAAAATCAGAGGCCCCTACGAGTTCAAGTCCTTCTACCGCTATATTAGTTATCGGTCCTGAAATGAAGCCATCTAGAAGGTCTGAGAGCGGATTTCCAAGCCAATCAAAGGTAAGCTTGAACGTAATGAACATAAAAGCAAGGAATATTGGGACTCCCCAAAAAGGATGGGCAGCGACAGCATCAATTTTTTCTGTTAATGGATGCGGTTTGCGAAGGGTAGAATCCACCACTTTATTGCATATTTCATGACAAAGGGACATTCGAACAGAACGAATATATTCCTGTATGGATAAATGTTCACCGGCATCCTGCATTTGCTGCTGCGCGGACTGACACACCGTTTGTAATCGTTCCATAAGTCCAGCTTCGGCAGAGCTTGATGATAGTGCTGCTGTGACAGCTGGATTATTTTCAAGTATCTGAAGCGAGGTCCAACGATGGGATCCGGATAGATCTGGCAGGGCATCATTTAATTCCCGGGAAATGTTCAGAATGGCGTTCTCGACAATTTCTCCATAGTTTATGGTGAAGTAAGGAGTGTGTAAAGAGTCATCTGCTTCTTCAATTGAGGTAAGCAGGTTGCTGCTTCCTTCTCCAGTACGCGCAATTAGCGGTATGATTTGACAGCCAAGACTTGCGCCAAGGGTTTCTGTATCAATAATAAGGCCCTGCGACTTGGCAACATCTATCATATTAAGTCCAATGATGAGAGGTTTGCCATATTCAAGTAGCTGCAGGGTCAAGTAAAGGTTGCGCTCCAATTGTGATGCATCAACGATGTTAACAAGAAGGGAGGGAGATTCTGTTGCCAAAAATTCAGCCGCAACTCCTTCATCTCGTGACAGTGGATGCAGTGTGTATATTCCGGGGAGATCAGTGAGGTAGCCTTTTTTGTTTTTAAGTTGTCCTACTTTCTTCTCGACGGTAACACCCGACCAGTTGCCTACATATTCGTAAGAGCTAGTTAACGAGTTAAATAGAGATGTTTTGCCAGTGTTGGGATTGCCAATTAGGGCAGCATTGTTCATGATACATCCACCTCGATTTGAGCGGCTTCTTTTTTACGAATGCCCAGCAGCTGTCCACAGCACTCAAGCATTATAGGTCCGCCTAAGGGACAGCGACGTTTAATTGTCACATTTGATCCTTCTGCAACTCCCAGGTCAGCAAGTCGACGCTTCAGCATTGGATCAATAGCTCCAAAGTGGCGAATAGATCCCACTATTCCGGGTTTGAGGCCTAACAGGCAGCATTGGCAAGGTGGCATATTTTCATCACTCCCTAATCCATTGGTTCGATTTTTATTTCGATATTGATAATCAATATCAATTAGGTTTACATGATAGCATGGCTTAAAATCACATTCTGTGATAAATGTCATAATCAATTAGATATCTTTATCTTTACTTTTTGTTTTCTCTTCAAGTAAGATGAATAGTAAAACAATCGAGGGAAAGGGATAGGTAGGGATGAAGATCAATCAAAGCAAAATTGTTGACTGTACGATCCGTGACGGAGGGCTGGTCAATAACTGGGATTTTAGTGTAGAGTTTGTGCAAAAATTGTATGCTGGCTTGAATGAAGCTGGCGTAGATTATATGGAGATTGGTTATAAGAACTCTCCAAAGCTGCTTAAAGGTGCAGATGAGGCTGGTCCTTGGCGCTTTTTGAATGATGACTTCCTTAAAAAAGTAATTCCGCAAAAGGGAAATACTAAGCTGTCCGCCTTAGTCGATATCGGGCGTGTTGATGAGAATGATATTTTGCCGCGCAGTGAAAGTCTTCTTGATCTGATTCGTGTAGCCTGCTACATCAAGGATGTTGATAAAGCGCTCCAATTGGTGCAGGTATTCCATGATCGTGGTTACGAAACTACAATAAATATTATGGCACTCTCTAATGTCATGGAGAATGAGCTGCTTGAAGCTTTTGAAATGATTAAAGAGAGCGTCGTTGATGTCGTATATATCGTAGATTCTTACGGAAGCCTGGATTATAAAGATATGGAATACTTGGTTAACAAATTCAAGACTCACTTGCCTAATAAACGTTTGGGTGTGCATACTCATAACAATATGCAGCTGGCCTTCTCCAATACACTGGTAGCTGCTGAAAATGGCGTCGAGCTTTTAGATGCATCTGTATATGGAATGGGGCGTGCGGCAGGTAACTGCCCAACAGAATTACTTGTTGCTCATATGAAGAATACGAACTACCAATTGCGTCCTGTACTCGATGTATTGGAACAATTAATGATTCCACTTCGTGAAAAGGAAGAATGGGGATACATCATTCCTTACATGATCACTGGTATGCTGGATGAACATCCACGCTCTGCAATGGCGCTTCGGGCTTCAAAAGACAAAGACAAGGCTGTTGATTTCTTTGATAAACTAACAACTCCAGAAGTGAATTTTGAAAAAAAATAAATGCTCGATCACCAAAAGTCCGGCTCCCAAAGTGCCGGGCTTTTTATTTTTTTCAAATTTTGATAGTTTTTTATGTTTAAGTAAATGTTTTTTAAGGTAAAATGCAGGAAAAGAACGAAAAGTGTTGAAATATAATTACAGAGATTTTTACCTCCGGGGGTTTAGACATATGAGAATCAGAACAGAGGAAAAGAAAGCGGCCTTACAGGTCGGAATGGGTCTAGTAGTGATGCTCAGTTTAATTCTGCTTGCCTCCGAAATTGGAGAGATGAGGATACCCCAAGATATTATTTCCACATTGCAGCTGATGGCTGGTTTGTTTTGTGGAGCAATATCATTTGCTATCTTTGCCCAAGGGTGGATTCTGTTTGCTGATAAATTGTCGAGACAGCGGTTATATTCTGCGGCTTTGTTCTCGGTTGTCGGGATATTAGATGTTCTTCATATTTTGACAATCAGTGGATTACGTCCTTTTGGTCTTGAATTTGGTATTAATCTATCCTTCGCATTTCTGGCTGTTTCTCATTTTATATGTGCAGCAGGGATGTCAATTATTTTTTTCTTGCCTGATCGACAAGTGTCGGGACAACATAAAATAGCTGTATTTGCCGGAACTGCAATCTTTAGCGCGGTTGGTATAGGTTTGCTTTATACATATCAGAGTGATCTGTCTATTATTCTTGGTGATAGCTTGTCCATGTTTAGTGGCAGAGTAATATGGAGCAGCACTTTACTTCTTTACATTGTCGGTATGGCTGCTATTGTGCATCGTAGTCGCAAGGATAACCCTGCTGCAACTATAACGGTAGTTTGCGCGATGATGTTTATGATGATGGGACATCTTTTGCTTATGAATTATCATATGCTTGGTAACGGATTAATTATGGTACTGGGACAATGGTATATTGGAATCTCTTATTATTTTGTACTTAGAGGTGTTTATCGTCTGACGATTGAAGAGCCGCTGCTTGATAGACAGGCAGCTGAAGCACGAATGAAGCATATGTTTTATCATGATGATTTGACGGGGCTTCCCAATTTACGGCGATTGAAGGAAAGGCTTAATAAACTGTTGAATACACATGGCCATGATGAACTGTGCATAGGAGTTGCGGTAGTTAATATTGATCGTTTCAAAGCCATTAATGATTCATTGGGATACAGTGCAGGTGATAAGCTTCTGATGGAGGTTGGTGGTCGCCTGTCTCAGCTGTGTCTGGACAAAGAACGTATTTTTCGCCTCGGTGAAGATGATTTTGCCATGATTTTACCTCAAATGAGCGATGCATCTGAAGTGGAAAGTCGTGCCCGCGAAATGCTGGCGTCTCTTGATCCGTCTATCGTAATCGATGAAACGGAGTATCATATTTCATTGAGTATGGGACTCGCTGTTTATCCTGATGATGCAGCAGAGGTCGATCAAATTATTCAATATTCTGATATGGCGGTTCATTATGCGAAGGATAGGGGTGAAGATTTTGCAAGATATATGGACTTTATGAAACGGGCTACTCAATCCAGAGTAGAGTTGGAGAATGATATGCGCAAGGCTTTGGAAAGGGAAGAATTTTTTCTTGAATTTCAGCCTCAGTTCAGTCTCCTGTCCGGTAAGATGGTCGGGATGGAAGCATTAGTAAGATGGAATCATCCAAAACGCGGGTTGATTTCGCCGAGTGAATTTATACCTCTAGCTGAAGAAAGTGGATTAATTGTTCCGCTTGGAGAATGGGTATTAAGGACGGCGTGTCAGCACAATAAACAGTGGCAGCTGGATGGTTATGATCCTGTATGCATTTCAGTTAATTTATCAATGCGTCAGTTCAGACAGTACAATCTGGCAGACCGGGTAGATGCGATTCTGAAGGAAGTAGGCCTGGAAGCTCGTTATTTGGAGCTGGAGGTCACTGAGAGCATGACTCTGGACATTGAAACGGCATTCAATCAATTAGAGGGATTAAAACGCCTCGGAGTACATATTAGTATCGATGATTTTGGTACAGGGTATAGTTCCCTGTATTACTTAAAGAGTCTTCCTATTGACCGTCTCAAGATCGATCAGGCATTTGTTAAAGAGGTAATGATGGATAGCAATGATGCTGCGATTGTGTCCACTATTACAACAATGGCCCAGCATTTGAAATTAAAGGTGACAGCTGAGGGTGTAGAAAACAAGGATCAGCTTGAATTCCTTAAATTGCAAAACTGCCATGAAGGCCAGGGCTACCTGTTCAGCAAACCGGTGTCAGCGAGAGTGTTCGAGACAGAATTTCTTAGTCAGCTAGCAGGTTGATTATCAGTTAAACAGTTGATTGCAAGAGGTGCTTAAGAGCTAGTATTCTGGCTTTTAAACACCTTTTTTTAATTCTGAACGAACACGACTCTTAGTGAAGACGAACTCATTAACACTTATAAACGAAATCAATTAAGGCGACCTCTTAAATAGAAATCACATATGTAATATTTCGGTATTGTAAAAAATGTTGCACTGAGGTTAAGGAGGTGGTATACTATATTTTGTCTTCACGAGAGATAGTTTCTCATGAATAGGACATCGGGACGTAGCTCAGCTTGGTAGAGCACCTGGTTTGGGACCAGGGGGTCGCATGTTCAAATCGTGTCGTCCCGACCATAATGTGTACGTCTTATCTCCTAATTAAACTGTACATGCGGGTGTAGTTCAATGGTAGAACTCCAGCCTTCCAAGCTGGTAGCGTGGGTTCGATTCCCATCACCCGCTCCATCATTTAAACGATAGATCCTTACAGCTGTAAGGATTTTTTTGTTGTTTTACATCGAAAATTTATTAGATATTTTATATGCGGTATACTCAAGGTAGGAGGAATGGTTACCGTGCAGATGAACCGGCTGTTTGAGATCGTGTATCTGTTAATGCAGCGCAAAACGATGACGGCTGCCGAGCTGGCGGAACGCTTCGAGGTATCCAAGCGCACGATTTATCGGGATATTGACGCGTTAAGCGGTGCGGGCATCCCCGTATATGCTAGCAAGGGCAAAGGTGGCGGGATCGGCCTGTTGCCGGATTTTGTGTTGAATACATCGCTGTTATCCGAAGCGGAGCAGAATGAGATACTGTTTGGGCTGCAAAGCCTGGAGGCGACCAATGCCATGCAGACCGGCCAGGTGCTGGCCAAGTTGAGTAATCTGTTCCGCAAGGAAGAAGTGGGCTGGATCGATGTTGATTTCTCGGAGTGGCACAGTGGAGAAGCCGGACGGGACAAGTTCGGGCTCCTGAAAACGGCTATTTTGGAATGCCGGGTCATCACGTTTACTTATTACAGCTCCAATGGGAGAAAAAGCAGGCGGCAGGCGGAGCCGATGAAGCTGCAGTTTAAGAACCGGGCCTGGTATTTGCAAAGCTTCTGTTTGAAGAGCCGGGAGCTCCGCACGTTTAAAATAAACCGGATCGAGGACCTCCAGTATACGGGTGAGTTTTTTGAGCGGAGAAAAATGGCAGTGCCCGCGCTGGAGGAATCCAGCCAGAAGGAGAGAATCCAAAAGGTTGATCTGGAGCTGGCATTTTCGCCGTCTATGGCCTTTCGGATATTTGACGAGTTTGACAGGGCTAACGTTCATCTGCATGAGGATGGTAGCTATCGGGTATTCGTGAGCTACCCGGAAGACGGGTGGGTGTATGGACATTTGCTTTCGTTTGGCGAAGATCTCAAGGTCATATCACCGCCCCATATTCGCAGTATCCTGGAGGAGAAAGCGAAAAAAATTGCTGAAATATACGGCCGGCCCTTCTTAATATGACACGCTGATGTCAACTTATCACTGCTACAATAGCAGTAATTTAAGAAGGGAGTGTTGAAAATGGAAATAACAAATGAAAAGCAAGAAACGTATTGCCAAAGCTGCGGCATGCCTTTGACAAGCGATGAGGTGCTGGGCAGCAACAGGGATGGCGGAAAAAATCAGGAATATTGCGTTTACTGCTACAAGGACGGCGCGTTTACGACTGAGGAGACCATGGAAGAAATGATTGAGTCTTGCCTTAAACACGGCGGCGATTCCGGCATATTTGCGGACAAGGATCAGGCGAGAAAAATGATGCAGGATTGGTTCCCTACGCTCAAACGCTGGAAAAACACCTGATCCGTGGTGAAAGAGGACGAGTTTATGGCGGAAAAACTGGATTTTAAGAAGAGACATAAAGATCTTTATTTGCCTAAGGAGGACCCCGCGCTGATCGAGGTTCCGCCGATCCGTTATTTCATGGTGGACGGTGAGGGAGCGCCGGAGAGCAGGGGCTATCAAAATGCGTTGCAGGTGCTGTACGCTTTGTCGTATGGAATAAAGATGAGCAACAGGAGTGCATATCCGCCGGAAGGTTATGTCGAGTATTCCGTTGCGCCGCTAGAGGGGCTTTGGGATTCCGCCGGAGGAGGGTTCGATCCGAACAGGGACCATTGGGTGTGGACCGCGATGATCCGGCAGCCGGATTTCGTGACGGAGGAAGTATTTCGTCAAGCGGTTATACAAGTGGCGAAAAAGAAGCCGGAGCTTGACTTCGGCGCCGTCAGGCTTGCCGTTTATGAGGAGGGGCTGTGCGTCCAACTGATGCATAACGGTCCGTACAGCACCGAGCCGATCTCGCTCGCTAAAATGGAGCAATTCATTGCGGCTAACGGACTGGTCGATGATTGCGGCCCTGAACGCCGGCATCATGAGGTTTATATGTCGGACCCTCGCAAAACCGCTCCGGAAAAAATGAAAACGGTATTGCGCCATCCCGTCAAGCGGGCATAATCGATTGGATTTGCTGCAGCCCGCGCCTTTGCAGCGAATTACTCTGCTTGAGCGGGAAGTATCGCCTTAACACGGCCCACCTGACCATCCTGCAGCCGGACCTTGATCCCATGGGGATGACTTGGCGAATGGGTCAGAATATCCTTGACGATGCCGCGGGTTAAACGGCCGGTGGGCTGGTCTTTTTTTAACACAATATCCACGGCAAGACCGGGGGTAATGTTTTTACGTATTGTACCGTTCATAGCTGAAATCTACTCCTTATCCTGACAAATTGAGTTATTAGTAGTCACATCATTCTATACACCTTATCACACCGTTACCCTGATTCCAAAAATCGGACGGAATTTCTTCGGGTGAAGCTTGCCATTGGCGTAAACTTTGCATATAATAGCAGATAAGTCGAAAATGCAAAGTGTTAAACGCGATGATGGAGAAGAGTAAGCAGAAGCCTTCTTACAGGGAGGAGACGTCAAAGATTGAGAGCGTCTCTATGGAACCAGGCTGCCGAAGTTCGCTCCTGAGCGGTTCCTTGAACCCCGTCGTATGCCGAAAGGCTACGCGGCACAGTAGAGGATACCGGACTAGCGGCCCGTTATGCCGATCAAAGTGAGAGTTTTTAGCATGGTTAAGAAACTCTAACAAGGGTGGTACCACGGTCTTTTCGTCCCTTTCCGGGAGAAGAGGCCTTTTTTTGTTGGGCGATGAGGCAAAACCTGCAAATATGCAGGAGTTTTTAGCTGAAACTGCCGAACCTATACCAAAGCCTGCAAAAGTGCAGGAATTTCAAGGTTTCACGGCTGTAACCAGCGACTAGGCAAGAAAAAAATGTATTTTTGCAGGAATATTTTATCAACAACCTAACTACGGGGAAAAAACTGCACAATTGCAGGAATTTCTCAAGATGGTGTAACGCGGGTAACAATCAGGCATCTGAAACCAGCAAAGATACTAAATTAAAATTAGCATTAGGGGGATATGTTCATGAAAGAACGTTTGGAAGCACTCAAACATGAAGCTGTTGAGCAGCTTGGTAAAGTAGCAGATGCGATCAAGCTTAACGACCTTCGCGTCAAATATTTGGGTAAAAAGGGGGCTCTCACCGAAATTTTGCGGGGGATGGGTTCTCTAAGTACTGAGGAACGCCCTGTAATTGGCCAAGTGGCTAATGACGTACGTGGAGCGATCGAAGCGCTGATTGAACAGAAGCAAACCGAGTTTCAACGTCTTGAAACTGAGAAACGCCTTGCCGCCGAGAAGGTAGATGTGACACTGCCAGGTCGTAAGTTGAAGCAAGGGGCAATTCATCCGCTCAATCAGGTAATTCAGGATATTGAGGATATTTTTATCGGAATGGGTTATAAGGTTGCAGATGGTCCTGAAGTTGAAACGGATTATTACAATTTTGAAGCTATGAACCTGCCGAAAAACCATCCGGCTCGCGATATGCAGGATTCCTTCTATTTGACTGAGGAGCTGTTGATGCGCACTCAGACTTCCCCGGTTCAAGCTAGAACGATGGAAGCTATGAAGGGGGAAGTGCCGATCAAAGTTATTTGTCCGGGTCGTGTATACCGTCGTGATGATGACGATGCAACGCATTCATTCCAATTCCACCAAATCGAAGGTCTTGTCGTTGGTAAAAGAATTCGAATGAGCGACTTGAAAGGTACGCTGCTGGAATTCACTCGTAGAATGTTCGGGCCTAACACACAAATTCGTTTGCGTCCAAGCTTTTTCCCTTTCACTGAACCAAGCGTTGAAGTAGACGTTACTTGTGTGAAATGCAGCGGAAATGGATGCCGTGTTTGTAAACAATCCGGTTGGCTCGAAATTTTGGGCAGTGGCATGGTTCATCCGCGAGTACTGGAAATGAGCGGCTATGATTCGGAGGAATACAGTGGCTTTGCGTTCGGTATGGGTGTGGAGCGTATTGCTATGTTGAAGTACGGTGTAGATGATATCCGTCATTTCTACAGTAACGATATGCGCTTCCTTGGACAGTTTGCCAGAGTATAATTTTGAAATAAGAAAGGGGATTTGACATGAAAGTATCAGCCGATTGGTTGTCACAATATGTTTCGCTCGATCAAGTAGACATTACGGAGCTAGCTGAGCGAATTACACGTTCTGGAATTGAAATCGATTCGATCGAGTCTCGTAATAAGGGAGTCAACAAAGTAGTAGTAGGTTATGTAAAAAGCAAGGAAAAGCATCCTGATGCGGATAAATTGAATGTCTGCATCGTTGATGCAGGAGAAGAGGAAGATTTACAAATTGTATGTGGGGCAAAAAATGTTGATGCAGGTCAAAAGGTCCCAGTTGCGTTGGTTGGAGCCAAGATGCCTGGAGGTCTTGAGATTAAGAAAGCTAAGCTGCGCGGTGTTCCGTCGCACGGAATGATTTGTTCGGCTAAAGAGCTCGGCCTGAACGATAAGCTTCTTCCAAAGGAACAGCAAGAGGGAATCCTGGTGTTGCCTGAGGATACTAGCATAGGTACACCAATTACGAAACTGTTGGCCCTGGATGATCAGGTGCTTGATTTTGACTTGACACCTAACCGTTCGGACTGCCTTAGCATGATTGGTGCTGCGCATGAAGTTGGGGCGATTTTGGGCCGTGATGTCGTTCTTCCAAAGCCAAAAAATGATTTGATCGAGGTTGGTCAAAAAGCACAGGATTTTATCAAAGTAAAAATTGAAACTCCTGAATTGTGCAGCCGTTATTCTGTTCGTTATGTCTCTGATGTCAAAATTGGAACTTCTCCGATCTGGATGCAAAATCGCTTGATGGCTGCCGGAGTTCGCCCGATTAACAATATTGTTGACATCACGAACTATGTCATGCTGGAGTATGGACAACCGCTTCATGCATTCGATGCTGATAAAGTGGCTGGTGGAGCTATTGGTGTACGTGCTGCCAAAGAAGGAGAAAAGCTGGTTACCCTTGATGGCCAAGAACGTCAATTAGACGCAGGTGCTTTGCTCATCGTTGATGGAGAAAATAAACCCGTTGGTCTCGCTGGTGTAATGGGTGGATTGGATTCAGAGGTTACAGAGAATACAACTAATATCATTATTGAGTCAGCAAAATTTGATGGCGGTTCGGTACGGAAAACGTCACGAAATTTGGGACTTCGTTCTGAAGCATCTCAACGGTTCGAGAAGGAAGTAGATCCAGGTGCAGTAATTCCTGCGTTAGATCGCGCTGCTGCTCTTATGATGAGCATCGCTGGGGGGAAAGTTTTAACAGGGATTGTAGAATCTGTTGTGTCGCAGCCTGAAGAACAGGTTATAACATTATCGTTGGATAAATTAAATGATTATTTGGGCACACAGATTTCCATGCTGGAAACGAAAGCAATTTTATCCCGTCTGCATTTTGAAAGTGGAGATGCGGCAGGAAATGCATTGGACGTTCGTGTACCGACTCGTCGCGTAGATATTACCCGTGACGTTGATTTAATCGAGGAAGTAGCCCGGTTGTACGGGTATGATAACATCCCGACTACTAAAATCGAAGGACCTTCAACGGCTGGAGGCTACACTAAATCGCAGGCGCTTCGTCGTTTGCTTCGTGGGCTGCTAGTTCATGGCGGCCTACAGGAGACGATGGGATACTCCTTCATTCGAGAAGGAGATCGTAATCTGTTCTTGAACCTCAGCGAAGGTGAATGTGAAATTAAACTCGCTATGCCGATGAGTGAGGAACGCAGCGTGCTTCGTGGCAGCTTGCTGCCTGGATTAATCGATGCAACTCAATATAATCGTAATCGCAAGCTTGATGATCTTGCTTTATTTGAAATTGGCAACGTGTTCCATGCTAAGGAAGAGAAGCTTTCGAAGCAGCCGAGCGAAATGCCTGTACTCGCGGTGCTCTTGACGGGCGATCGCAGTGTTAAAGGCTGGAATACTGCTGCTGAGAAGGTTGATTTCTTTGATCTAAAAGGTGTGTTAGAAAGTGTGTTCGAGTATCTTGGGCTGAATGATCTTGTTACCTATGAAGCAGATGAACCAAAAGGACTTCATCCCGGACGCTCAGCTTCAATATTTTTAAATGTGCCTGAAGGGAAGCAGCGGATCGGTATCATGGGTCAACTGCATCCAGTATTACAAAGTGAAAAAGACCTGAACGATACATTTTTAGCCGAAATTAAGCTTGAGCCTGTATCTCGTTATGCAGGTAACACCGTAGTTTATCGCGATCTCCCTCGATTCCCTGCTAGTGAACGGGATATCGCAGTTGTAGTGGATACTTCAGTTGAAGCAGGGTCGTTAATTACGTCAATTAAAGAAACTGCTGGTGAAATACTGGAGTCTGTTGGAGTATTTGACGTATTTACGGGCAGCAAGCTCGGAGAAGGCAAAAAGAGTATAGCAATGTCACTCGTATATCGTCATATGGACCGCACGTTGACCGATGAAGAAATTACTGCTGTACATGATAAGGTCGTTGCAACCTTGGAACAAACTTTTGCCGCAGAATTGAGAAAATAGCAGGAATTAAACAAAGTCACATCGAATCAAATGTAAGAGTTACTGATTCGATGTGACTTTCGTATAATTATCAGACATCTAAGATGAACGCGGACTGAAGGAGGCACAAGGCTTTGGATACCCCTGATCGTATTAGTGTAAACGTAAATATTTATGGAACTTCTTATAAAATTGTTGGCAGTAGTGCCGAATATATGAAGCAGGTTGCTCGTAGAGTGGACGAGCAGATGCGTGCGATGTCTAAATTGTATTCTCACCTGGATACACCGCGTCTGGCAGTATTGACAGCTGTTCGCATGGCAGAGGATTCTGTCAAGGCTGAGAAGCTGCAAGAAGAATTGACCACAGCTCAGCAAGAAAAAGCGGGGCTTGCGCAAGAAATTAAGGTGACTCAGGCTCTCCATGAAAAGCAGGAAAATATGTACAAGGCTCTTCAGGAGGAGCACCATCAAACGATTAGTGATAAGAAATCACTGTCTGAACAATTGACGCAAAAGGATAATGCGTTAAAAGAACGGGATGCTGAGTCTCGAAAATTATCTGGAAAAATTCAAGAACTGGAGCGGCAGCTGGTTGAAATGAGAGGAAGCAACTCTCAGCTTCAGGCCAAGCTTCGCAAGAGTGAACAGGATACAAAAACAGAGCATGAGGAGCGGGAAAAGCTTCATCAACAACTAAAGTTGTCTCAGCAAAGAGAGGCAGAGCTCAAGTCTTCCGAACAAAAGCTGAAGGATAGTAATGCCAAGCTGGAGCAGCAAAATAAAGTTAGTCAACAGCTGCTGCAAAAGAGTGAGGCTGAGAATAAACAACTTCAGCAAAAAGCAGAAGATGAAGGTAAGCAGCGGAGACAACAAATAAATGATGCGCAACAGCGTGAGGATAAGCTTCGAGCAGAGCTACAGATCGCTCAGCAGAGCGAAAAATCATGGCAGAAACTGTCCGAAAAGCGAAATGATGAGCTTAGTCGTTTGGAGATTCATGTTCTGGAAGCGTCCGAACGTAATGAGAAGCTGACTGAAGAGCTTCAAGCCCTGCATAAGGAACTGGATGAGGCTAAGCAAGAGGTACTCTCTGTACGAAAAGAGCTGGATACGGCTAACATTTCGGCGCAATCTGTATCACAAGAGAAGCGGCGGCTCGAAGAAGAAATTAATGAGCTTACCATACGTATTCAAGAATTGGATCAAGATATTCAAGATTATGCCGCACTCGCGGAGGAGCATGATGAGTCGCGTCAGGCTGCTGAGAGGCGAGAGCAGGACTGCAAAGAAAAGCTGGAATTGGCAGAGGAGAAGCTGTCTGGCTGGAAGGACGCGGAGAGTGAACTACAGCGCCAAATCAGTGATTGGCAGCAGGAATGTGCTTCTGAAAGTGAGCGAATCCTCAATTTGAATACTGAAAATCATGAGCTTGAGCAGGAAAAAGAACGCTTTTCAGAGCAATTGAAACAAATTTCCGAGAGCTATGAAATCGTGTCCCATGAATATCGTCTACTACAAGTGGAACGTGAGGTCGAGCGGGAGCAGGTTCAGAAGCTGGAAGAGAATTATCGACTCTTGAAAAATGATTATAGCAAGCTTCAAACGGAATATAATGAATGGATTGAATTGATCGAACAGGATCAGGGTTGACGATGTGCAGGTTTTACGTCATGTAAAGATAGCAGGAGCCCTTGGTGATTAACCAGGGCTCCTGAATGTTTTTACTATTCTACTATGATTTTGGAGATCATCGTACCATGTCCGGTGCCGCACATGATCGAACAGGATACTTCATATTCTCCTGCTTCTGTAGGTATAATGACTGCTGAGTTGTTCTTCCCGCTTAATTGGAGTTTAAGACCTGGGACGAGAATGCCGTGGTTGCCCTCAGCATTTTTAAATGTAATTTCAACCGGGACATCCTTCTTTAGATGATATTCGGCTTGATCGAACTGGAAGTTCGTCGCTTCGATAACCAGCTCTGCTTCGGGCTTGACGCCAGTCAATGCACCGCTACTGCCTTGTGAACTGGTTCCGCAAGCTGACAGAACAACAAGGAGTACTGAACAAATTAAAAAAGCAAATGTTTTTCTCACAATAATCCTCCGCGATTAAATAATTATGTGTCAAATTTAAGAATATTATAACGCGATCGGAGGAAATACAGTGAAGTAAGGTTTGAATAATTAGTGAACTTCTTCCAAATAAAAGCAGCTCCTTTTCCGAAGAAGAAGGAACTGCTCTATACAGCAGATAATAAATGTAACTACCTATCCGATTTGTCCTTACCTGCTTCAAATGGTGTTGATACAGGAATGAACAAGTCGATGATCCCGATGACAAGGGCTGCAAGTAATGCTCCGATGATGGATACAGAAACACCGGAAACAATGAACTGGGCTAACCAGATGACGAGAGCACTAGCTACAAAGCCGACAATGCCGCGTCCAAACGGTGTAACCTTTTTGCCAAAGACACCTTCTATGGCCCAACCCAGCAGAGCGATAACAATGGCGAGCAACAAGGCGCTGCCGAAGCCACCGATACTGAATTGCGGAACGAGCCAACCCACAACAAGCAATACAATGGCTGAGACGATAAATCGCACAACATGTCCCAGAAAATGCATGGTACTTGGCCTCCTTTATTAAGTGCATGGTATTATCCTTGCTTAGAATGTTCCAAAGTAGATGTTCTTATGTGCGATCATGTGAAATGGCGAAATATGAGCGGTTTCGTTATAATGAGATCATAGCTCGAGAGGAGTTGTGAAAGTACTTGGAAGACAAAATATTAAAAACGATGGAGTACCACAAAATTATAGATCAATTAGCAAAATATACGCAGACAGCGTTGGGTAGACAAGCTGCGGAATCGCTGCGTCCTTCCACTCATCTGGAGGAAGTGAAAAAACTTCTTCAGGCAACGGACGAATCGTTTAAGGTTGACCGGATTAAGGGATCGCCTTCTTTTGGCGGAATTATCGATATGACTGCAGCCGTTAAAAGGGCACGCATCGGCGGTACGCTTAATCCACATGAGCTTCTCGGAATAGCGACTACGCTTGAAGGCGCACGTCGGATAAAACGTTATATGTCAGGCATTCACGAAGAGGAACCTGTAGAACTGTTATTTGCGCTAAGTGATAATCTGAGTGAACAGAAACCGTTGGAGGATGCTATTAAGCGTTGTATTGATGACAGCGCCGAAGTCATGGATTCCGCTAGCAGCGAGTTGGCACAGATTCGCCGCGAGCTGCGCGGGGGTGAAGTGCGCATTCGCGAAAAGCTGGATGCCATGATCCGATCTTCCACCGTTTCCAAGATGCTTCAGGATCAATTGATTACGATTCGAGGAGACCGTTTTGTTATACCGGTTAAAGCGGAATACCGTTCTCATTTCGGCGGTATTGTGCACGATCAGTCTGGCTCGGGAGCAACTTTATTTATTGAGCCGGAATCAATTGTAGCCATGAATAACAAGCTTCGTGAGACACGTCTTCGGGAAGAACGCGAAATTGAAGTTATTTTACAAAAGCTTACTGCTTTGGTTGGTGATCAGACTGAGCTGTTGCTGTATGACTGTGATGTATTGGCACAGCTTGATTTTATTTTTGCCAAGGCTCGTCTAGCACGAGAATTAAAGGCGACATTGCCGCGAATGAATGACCGTGGATTTATGAAGCTCAAAAAAGGCCGACATCCTCTGATTAGCAGAGAGCAAGTCGTTCCAATCGATGTGGAATTGGGCAACCAATATTCTACTATCATTGTGACGGGACCTAATACAGGCGGTAAGACGGTGACACTCAAAACTATTGGCCTTCTGAGCTTGATGGCGATGTCAGGTCTGTTCGTGCCTGCTGAGGATGGAAGTCAGTTATGTGTATTTGATGCGATTTATGCCGACATTGGGGATGAGCAGAGCATTGAGCAAAGTCTGAGTACTTTCTCGAGCCACATGACGAATATTATTTCTATTTTGTCGAGAATGACGCCGAAGAGTCTGGTGCTGCTTGATGAGGTTGGAGCTGGAACTGATCCGGCAGAAGGATCGGCGCTTGCCATTGCGATTTTGGAGCATATTCATTCACTTGGATGCCGTATGGTTGCGACTACCCATTACAGTGAGCTGAAAGCCTATGCCTATGAAAGAAAAGGTGTTATTAATGCAAGCATGGAATTCGATGTTAATACATTAAGTCCAACCTATAGATTACTTGTAGGTGTTCCTGGTCGTAGTAATGCTTTTGCCATAGCTGAACGACTTGGATTGAGAGCTACCATTCTGGAGTATGCGCGCGGTGAAGTTAAGGAAGAGGATCAGCGAGTAGAGAATATGATCGCATCCTTGGAAGAGAATCGGAATGTAGCAGAACAGGAACGGGAAACTGCGGAGAAAGTAAGAAAAGAACTTGAGGTGCTTCGTAGCCGTCATTCTGCCGAGCTTGATAAATTGGAGCAGCAAAGAGATCGCCGTCTGGAAAAAGCTGAGGAAGAAGCATTGGCCATCATCGCCAAGGCACGAAGCGAAGCTGAAAAGATTATTGAGGATTTAAGAAAGCTGGCACAAGAGGAAGGCGCTTCAGTTAAAGAACACAAGCTTATTGCTGCTCGAAAGCAGCTTGATGAAGCTGAGCCACAGCGTAAAAAGAGCGGATTGTCCCGCAAGGCGGCAAAATCTCCACGGAAAGTTGAACCTGGTGATGAAGTAATGGTATACAGCCTTAATCAAAAGGGTCTTGTTGTCGAGTTGGCTGGGAAAGAAGCATTAGTACAGCTTGGAATTATGAAAATGAAGGTTGCACTTGATGATTTAGAGTTGATCGGTTCTGCACCAGAAAACAAGCCGAAGCAGCGTAATGTTACTAATCTCAAGCGGACTAGAGATGAGAATATCCGCAGCGAACTGGATTTGCGAGGAGCCAATCTAGAGGAAGCCCTGATTGAGGTTGATCGATTCATTGATGAAGCTTATCTTGGCAACCTGGGACAGATCTATATTATTCATGGAAAAGGCACAGGAATCCTGCGAACCGGGATATCGGATTATTTGCGCAAACATAAACATATTAAGAGCTATCGTCTAGGCAATTATGGTGAAGGCGGTACTGGAGTTACGGTGGCTGAGCTTAATTAAAGTGATTGATGTGACTGATGTGACTGAATTGACGGAGAGGAGAAAGTCATGAAGGTATCATTGGATCTCTTTCTTGAACAGCCGTTCGGATTAATGGTAGGATATTTTTCTGTTGCAGTGCTGGAGCTGATCGTATTTTTGTCCTGTTTTGAGCTGTTAACCAAATATCGCTGCTGGCATGAAATCAAACAAGGGAATATGGCGGTTTCACTCGCAACTGGCGGTAAAATTTTCGGGCTATGTAATGTTATAAGATATGCAGCTTCCGAATCTTCTATCTATGACTTTATGTTGTTGTCTGTCTTCGGTGCGATACTATTATTTGGGGCCTACATATTATTTGAGTTTTTGACACCGGTGTTTCGAATTGACAAGGAAATTGCCGGCGGGAATGTTGCGGTTGGATTCATATCCCTTGCTGTTTCTGTATCGGTGTCATTTGTGATCGGAGCCTGTTTAACGTAGGGGGAGTATGCATGCTGAAAAATTTGGTCAAAGTATTGTTCGTAGCCGCCATGCTGTTTCTGGTTGCCGGTATCATCTTCTTATGGAACGCTTAAGATTCGATGTCGAAAATACTTCATGGTAAACCTCGTGATCAAAATCTGATTTTTTGAATTACCGGTATGAATCAAGATTCAAAAAGTCAGATTTTCAGAACCGAGAAGGTTGGATGAAGCAGGGGAAGAGGAGCGCAACGTACGTTTTGTGTACGTGAGCACCGGATGAGCCAGCTGAATTCAAGATTCGATGTCGAAAATACTTCATGGTAAACCTCGTGATCAAAATCTGATTTTTTGAATTACCTCTAAAAGAAAGGGTGGGCTGTGAATGGATACAACGATTTGCCCATGGTGTCAAACAGAAATCGTATGGGATGAGGAATTGGGGCCTGAGGAAGAATGTCCTTATTGTCACAATGAGCTGAAAGGCTACCGTACTTTGAATATTAATATTGGGGCTTCCGAAGATGAGTTGGAAGACGATGATGATTACAGCCCTGATCATGATGATCATCACGATCATGAGCATCATGACCATGAACACGATCATGACATTATGCATGGTCTTTGGGGTGAAGATGAAGGTGGTCATCTGGGAGCCATCAAGCGGATTGAAGCTTTTACAGAAGCTGGTGGAGATTTGCTCGCTTATGAGTCCGGGGTCGAAGAAATTCTTGATGGACAGGAAGAAGTACCGGAGTGTCCGCATTGCCGGGAATACATGCTGTACGCAGGAACCCAATCAGTTGGAGAAGACTTTGCTCCTGTTGTACCAGAAGGCTTAAGCAAAGCGCTTCTGAAAACAAATGCCAAGTTCAACGTGTACGTTTGTTCTGCATGTTTTAGTGTCAGTCGTTTTTTATCCGAGGATGATCGGATTTCTCTTATAAGAAATATAAGCGATAACGAAAAGTAAGTCTAAATTAAAGAGCTATAGCTCTTCTTACCCCAAAGCTAACTTCAGGTTAGGATTAGAGGCAGAGAGCTATAGCTTTTTGCGTTTTAATGATCTGGTTAGAGAAAATATGCCGAGATCTGGACGCGGTTTGCCAGTTAGTATATCTGTAATCATTTCTGCCGCAATCATGGTGCAGACCGTTCCGTTACCACCGTATCCCTCAAGAAAATAACAGTTGGGGTATTTCGGATGTGGACCGATAAAAGGCAGACCGTCATTTGTTCCGCCAAACACCGCCTCCCAGAAAAATTCTACATTCAAGTTTGATGCATTCGGAATCATATTGTGAACCATTTGCATCAGATCTCTGCTCTTTTGAAATCTCCGTCCTTCAGTCAGTGGTTTGCCATTTAGCCGTTCATCAAGCCCGCCAGCCAAAATTCGTCCATCTGGCGTAGTTCTCATGTAGCAGTAGGGTCTCGCCGTCTCCCAGATCATACACCGTTCATACCATGGGTCAATTTTATCTGAATAATTTATAGGTTCCGTTACGATCACATAAGTGCTAGTTAGCGATGTGCCGCGATCCTTTTTAAATTCCTGTGTTTCGTACCCTGTGGCATATATTACATGTTTGGTCTGAATCTGTACCTTACGTGATCGACATATAACTCCAGCTTTATCATCGATAAATGTATGACCAGTTATGGGTGTGTTTTCGAATACGGCCAATCCTTTTGTAGCAGCATAGCTGATCAAGGCGTGAACAAAAGCGAATGGATCCATCTCCGCATCGTTTTGTGTGTAAATCGCGGCATGTCTATGGAATGGGAGTTTATCAGCAATTTTTTCTTTATTCCACCACTCAGCCGTAAAACCATGCTTTCGAAGATTTTCGTATTCGGTACGAAGTAGACTGATATCACTATGGTTACTGGCTAAATACAAGGTTGCTCGCTCTGAAATCAAGCTATGGGGAACGGGATTGTCTATTTTCAGGGGCGGTTGCTGCTGCTGTAAATGATATCCGATTTCTTTCAATCTCAGCATGGCTTGCTCACACAATCGATAAAAATGAACCGAAGCTCGCTCTCCAAAGGTATGAATGAAGGAAGTAAGCATTTTATCGCTCGCATATTGTAGTAAACCTGTGCTGGCAAGAGTACTGCCCCCTGCTATTTTTCCTTTATCTACGAGAACTGCTCTGATGCCTTGGAGGCTTAGGAGATATGAGCACAGTGCCCCTCCTATTCCGCCTCCTATGATCAGACAGTCGCAATTTATATCATGTTTTAAAGTCGGATAATCTGGGACTTGCTTCATATAATGGGGCCATAGATATTTCCCTGCATGGAGTTTCATATAGTGAACTTGGCCTCCTTCTCGCTGTTCACATGTACGACAATAGTATATCCCTAAGATTATGAATCAATAATAAACATGACTTTAAGGGATACACTATGTCTGAAAACATCAATTTTCCGGGAGGAATTACAACATGAATTTCATGCAAATGCAGCCGCTTTCTAGTAAAGAACTGAATTACATTGCAGATTCTATAGCGAATGAGGATTCGCTTATCAAGCTCTGTACAGCAGCAGCTTCCGTATGTACGAATGCACAAATTGGTCAAGAGCTGAGTGAGCATATTCAATGTCATGAGAAGCACCTGCAGACATTAAGCTAAACAAACACATCAAAAAATTCAAAGTTTCGTTCAGCAACATGCAGCACAATCCAGTTATATTCCTTCCAGCCTGTCAAACTCGTCTGATGTACAGAGTCGAAAGTATACCTAATCTTCAAAATCCGAGGATCTAGACTAAGGTCTATGAGTTAACCGTTCGCCTTACGGAATCTTTCCCTGTGTGCGAACGGTTTTTCTTTGCAGGATTCTGAAATTCATGTAATATAAGTATTAAATTTAGATTCCGAGAACCTGGGTTTGGGGCAGGTCATCGGAACAGCGCTGGAGGATAGTATATGAAACCACTTAGCGAACTGAAGCTGAAAGTGCTGGATCTCTTGAAAGAGGACGCCAGAAGGGACCCTGCCTTGTTGGCAACCCTGCTGGGTGTAACGGCGGAAGAAGTGGCCGAAGCGATTAATGAACTGGAAGAAGAGCATGTAATCGTAAAGTACGTAACCGTTGTTAATTCAAGCAAACTGGATGATGAGAAGGTAACAGCGCTTATTGAAGTGCAAATTACACCGGAGCGTGGAAGAGGCTTTGAGGCGATCGCAGAAAGGGTCTATCTGTTCCCTCAGGTTAAATCTGTATATCTAATGTCTGGAGCATACGATTTATTAGTTGAAGTGGAGGGACGTAATCTCAAAGAGGTTGCGGGCTTTGTTTCTGATAAGCTATCTCCTTTGGAATCCGTGTTATCTACCAAAACGCACTTTATTCTTAAGAAATACAAACAAGATGGCATCATCTTCGAGGATCCAGAGGAAGATCGTCGTCTGTTGATATCTCCGTAAAGGAAGTAATGTTATGATCGTAAATTCAAAGCAGAAGGCTGAACAAACCGGCAAGTCAATGAATGATTATTTAGCGCCAAGAGTAAGAGAAATTCAGCCGTCCGGAATACGTCGTTTTTTTGATTTGGCTAGTGGGAATAAGGACATTATTACACTTGGTGTTGGTGAGCCTGATTTCATCACCCCGTGGCATGTACGCGAAGCGTGCGTATATTCCCTTGAGCGCGGCTATACGAGTTATACATCGAATGCGGGAACTCCGGAGCTTAGAGAAGCGATTGCAGAGTATTTGTATACTAGCTTTGATGTGAAATACAATCCTAAAGATGAAATCCTTGTAACAGTTGGTGGTAGTGAAGCTATTGATTTAGCTCTCAGAGCGCTCGTAGAGCCCGGGGATGAAATTTTAGTTCCCGTTCCTTGTTATATCTCCTATTCTCCGATCATTTCGATTGGTGGCGGTGTTCCAGTTGAAGTTGAAACATTCGCTAAAGATAACTTTAAATTAAAAGCTGAGCATTTCAAAGCGAAAATAACGCCGAAGTCCAAGCTCTTGATTCTGAGCTATCCTAGCAATCCGACAGGCGGGATTATGACTTATGAGGATTGGCTTCCGATTGCCAAGCTGGTTGAAGAGAATGACCTGATCGTCATTTCTGATGAAATTTATGCTGAGCTCACATACGGGGAGAAACATGTTAGTTTTGCTTCGCTGCCGGGGATGAAGGATCGTACGATTCTTGTCAGTGGATTTTCTAAAGCTTTTGCTATGACAGGTTGGCGTATGGGTTATGCGTGCGGTCATCCTGAACTGATCTATGCCATGCTGAAGATTCATCAATATACAGTAATGTGCGCACCTGTTATGGGCCAGGTTGCAGCGCTTGAAGCGCTTAAGAACGGGCTCGAGGACAAGGACCATATGGTTGACTCATATAATCAGCGTAGAAGACTTATCGTACAAGGCTTGAGAGATATTGGGCTGGAATGCCATGAACCGGAAGGGGCATTTTATGCTTTTCCAAGTATACAATCGACGGGCTTGTCTTCGGAGGAGTTCGCAAAGGGCTTGCTTCTTGAAGCTAAAGTCGCAGCTGTCCCAGGCAATGTGTTTGGTGCCGGCGGAGAAGGCTACTTACGTTGCTCCTACGCTACTTCGGTTAGTCAATTAAGTGAAGCTCTGCATCGGATGGGGCAATATATCCATAAATTAAAACAAGGTTAGTAATAGGAATATCTTACTGGGGAATTGGTTCTATTTAACATATCTTTCATATTCTAATTGATCATTGTTTAATTTACATGGTATAATTTGACTTTGGAAGAGCGTTTTAGTTTCTCAGGGAGGGATTACTTTTGGGTTGTGGTGGATACGAAATATCACTCGAACTTTCTAGGTTTATGATCGCTGAAGACAATAAACTGAATCAATGGACAGACGAAGCGAGCCATAAGACTTCACCACAAGCAATTACCTTGGAGGATGAGATTCGCTTGCTTCGGAGTAAGATGGAATTACTTTTCCAGCAGGAGAAATCTTTTACGTCAGACATCGTTATTGAGATTAGCAGACTTCTTGATTTGAAAATTAATGAGTTTATGCTGAAATCTCAAAATTATAAGAAGAAATAGAGTAAGTAAATAAAACCAAGGAGATCCTTATGGGTCTTCTTTTTTTCATTTTATGTTATATTGGAACGTAGTGAATGAGTAGCAGGAGGAGAGTTGTAATGACGATTTATACGCGTACCGGCGATCAAGGGCAAACCTCGGTAATCGGTGGAAGAGTACACAAGGATGATGATCGTGTAGAGGCATACGGGACTATAGATGAACTGAACAGTTTTGTTGGACTTGCAGGAAGTATTGCCAATCCGGAGATTTTTGCTGACTTAGGAGAGGATCTGCAGCAAATTCAACAGGAGTTGTTTGATTGTGGCTCCGATCTCGCATATACCAGAATCAAAGAGGACCGATTCAAGGTTCATTCAGATATGGTAGATCGTCTGGAAGCTTGGATTGATCGATACGAATCCCAAAATCCAGTGTTAGAAAAATTTATTTTGCCGGGTGGCACACAATTGTCCTCTACCCTGCATATTTGTCGGACAATATGCCGCCGTGCGGAGCGTCGTGCAGTAACGCTTAGCCACAATACAGAAGTTAACCCACAGGTTATAAAATATTTGAACCGTCTTTCGGATTTCTTTTTTTCAGTAGCGCGGACTGCAAATGCACGTGAACATACCCCCGATGTAGAATATGAACGCAGCAAAAAGGTGTTTCGAAACAAATCATGACAGCCTATTATGATCCAATCACCTATAAAGTAACTGAGCTGGAGGACGGCTGGCTGCTAAAGACTGTATTGCAGCGAAAGCTGGGTGTTTCTCGTAAACTGCTGTCACGTATTAAGCTGACTGAGCGCGGGGTCATGTTGAATGGAGAGAGGGTATACATTAGTGTAAAGGTTAAGAGTGGAGATATGGTATCTATTTCGTTAGAGAAGGAAACCTCTGACGATATTTTACCGCAACCGATTCCCTTTGAAATCATTTATGAGGATGATGCGCTCCTAATCGTCAATAAAGCCCCGGGCATCATTGTTCATCCGACACATGGACATTACACGGATACGTTGGCTAATGGGGTTGTTCACTATTGGAAAGAAAAAGGGGAAGCATTCAGGTTCAGGCCAATACATCGTCTGGATCAGGAGACTAGCGGTGTTATTGCAATCGCAAAAAATGCTTATATACACCAGCATGTTTCCGAGCAATTAATTGCGGGACAGGTGTCGAAAAAATATATCGCATTGGTGCACGGATGTCCAGCTTCGGTAGAAGGAGAGATCGACGGTCCGATCGATCGCGATCCCAATGAACCGCATCGGCGTATCGTTACAGAAGAAGGATATTCGGCGTTAACTTTTTATAAAGTGATTCGTTCTATGGAACAAGCGTCTATGGTAGAGCTGCGTCTTGATACGGGAAGAACACATCAAATCCGAGTTCATATGACCTTTATTGGACATCCGCTTATTGGGGATAAAATGTATCAAGTCGGCGGCGTTACGGACAACAGTGAAATGAACGGCTGGATAACGAGGCAAGCACTTCATGCGGTTGAGCTGGGCTTCAAGCATCCTTTAACTGGAGAGGATTTGATTTTTAGGGCTCCTCTTCCGGCAGATATGGCACAATTATTGTCCAGTCTAAATCAGGAGGGATATAGTCATGAGTGAGCTTATTGTTTATCAATATCCGAAATGCGGAACATGCCGCAGTGCGGTTAAATGGTTGAACCAGCAGGGTCATATTTTAGAACTACGTAATATTAAAGAAGCTCCACCGGAACCAACGGAGCTCTCGGAAATCATTGATAACAGCGGATTTGAACTTAAAAAATTTTTCAATACAAGCGGTGAAGTATATAAAGAGCTGGGTCTAAAGGATAAATTACAACAATTATCACGTCAGGAGCAGATTGCATTGTTATCTTCGAATGGAATGCTGATCAAGCGTCCCATTGTTACGGATGGCAGCAAGGTTACGGTTGGATATAAAGCTGATGTGTACGAGCAGGTGTGGGGGTAAAAAATGATAAATAGACAAAATGATCAGGATCGTATTTTGCTTGTAGATGGAATGGCACTATTATTCAGGGCTTTTTATGCGACTTCTTACTCTGGTTATATTCGCAAAACTAGTAACGGTTTACCTACAAATGCGGTATATGGATTTATACAATATTTTTTTGATGCGATTAAAACCTATACACCAACTCATATCATTTGCTGTTGGGATATGGGGAGTAGTACTTTTCGAAATGAGAGCTATAGCGAGTACAAAAAAAATCGATCTGAAGCTCCTCTTGAGCTTCTCCCACAATTCGACTTAGTTAAAGAAGTTGTAGCAGAGATGGGGGTACTAAATATTGGAATGACGGGATATGAGGCCGATGATTGTATTGGTACTTTATCAAACAAACTTCAGAAGGATTCTGAAGTGTTAATTTTAACTGGAGATCATGATATGCTGCAGTTAATAACTGAGCAGGTAAAAGTTGTTATTATGAATAAGGGTAGATCGAATTATACTGTGTATGATTTGGAGACGCTTTTTGCTACTAAACAACTAACGCCGTTACAAGTTATTGATCTAAAAGCATTTATGGGTGATACTGCAGATAATTATCCAGGTGTAAAAGGTATTGGGGAAAAAACAGCATTAAAGTTAATTAGTGAGTATCAGTCTATTGAAGGTTGCCTAGATAATCTAGATAATCTTCCAAAAAGCGTCAGAAGTAAAATTGAGGCCAATATGGAAATGCTCCATCTTTCCAGAGATTTAGCTCGAATTCGATTAGATGTTCCAATCGAATGTGAGCTAGACCATTGTATTTGGAATTTACGACGTGATGCAGCGGCTAAAAAGTTTGATGAACTGGAATTTGGTGGGCTTGTTAAACTTTTCGATGTAAGTTAGTCCAGCATAAACCAATAGCAAACCAGAAAATAAGAAGAACGTTTAAATAACAAGAGGTTGTCCCAAAAGTTATCTAAGATAACTTTGAGGAACGCTCTTTTAGCAGTGGAGAGGCAAGATATCAGGAAAATGATGTAAAAATGCAGTTTTTTAAAAGTAGCCATGAAAGGATGAACAAAAGCCTGCAAAAATGCATGAATATTGTTTAGAATAGACTAGTTTGAAGAGAATCCTTAGAGAAAGCCTGCACATTTGCAGCAATTTAGGGCATTTAGAGGCTTTACATGATCAAAGCCTGCACATTTGCAGGAATCTCGCATCATGCATTATTACACATGAGATACGGTCATAGAATGTGTGGCGGGATCAAGCGGTGCAGGGATCGTCTTCCTTGCACCGCTATTCTAGTTTTGATACTAAAGCTACTTTTGGGACAGCCCCTTGTATTTCTCCGACATAATGGTTAAGGTGAAGCGTATCAAGTACTCTTGACTTTGGTTATACATCACACCAATAATATGGATACATAAGGAATATATTACATTTAAAATAAAATGAACAGAGAGGATACAATCATGAAAGATTTTACGAAAGAATTACCAGATCACACGATGAAATACATAGGGGATAACGACTTGTTTCTAGAGATATTCGAGGGGGAGAATCTCGCGAAAGCAACTGAAAAAAGACCTCCTTTGCTTTTTATACACGGTGCTTTTACAGGAAGCTGGATGTGGAGCAAATACATTCCGCACTTTATCCGTGAAGGTTGGAAATGTTATGTTATGAACTTGAGAAGTCACTACAAAAGCAGGTTAATGGATATGACGAAGATAACCTTTGAGGATTATTTGGAGGATATAAAAGAGATTATCACAGAGTGTGAAGTTCCTCCGATTATTATCGGCTTTAGCATGGGGGGAATCCTGAGTCAGAAGTTAGCTGAATCCATCGAGATCTCCGGTATGGTGCTGATCGATTCAGTTATAAGCAAAGAAGTTTTTGAAGCAGTACCATACAAAGAATTAGATCAGATGATATCTGAACTTATATTGCCTGCTCCAACTCGTGAAGAACTTTCAAGTATAGATGAAACGGCAGATGACATTGAATTTCAAAGAAAGTACCTCACAATGGAGTCATCAAAGGCAATTAACGCTTTTATATTTTCAATTGAAGCAAAGGGGATTTCCATAGATAGCAGTTCAATTTCTTGTCCGTGCTTGGTTATCAAAGCAGTCAACTGTGATGATGACGACCGTCGGGGTAAGGTAACAGCGGAGCATCTCCGTGCTGAATATCTAGGGCTTTGGAGCACAACTCATACGGGTGTGCTTGTAGGGCAGAGATATATTGAAGCAGTAGACAGAATCATAGAATGGTTAAAAAGATTTTGAAATAAGGCTGTTGTTCGGCAAAATAAAAGACGCTATCTTCCGCAGCAGTGCGGATTAAACAGCGTCTAGAGAAAGGTTTTATTATAAAATTAATCAGTAAAATAAGCGTCGCCTACAACCTGATAGAGGAAGCAACGAAGCTCTTCTGCTTCGTCTTCGTTCAGGGAAAATACATGTTCCAGATAACCTTCTTCCTCAAGGTCATCGGTTCCAAGGATGGCTGTTTTTCCGTTTAGCAAATCGATTACGAGCTTTTTACCATAAAATCGATTAGTGTTAGTAACGGCGAGATCGAATCTCTTTAACGAGTTGCCAATGAAAGTAACGAATCTTGTTGATGTACTTTCCGTGCTGTCAGATAGAAAGTCTAAATCATGATGAGGGTTAGTCATTTACAAGCCTCCTTGATTACATGTCTGTGTCCTATTATATAGGAAAATGGAGCTTGTGGGAAAAAGGACATCGGATTGACATATTTCCGAATAATGGTATTATTAGGTGTAACAGTATACGAATTTAGAGGAAGCACCTCTCTTGTGAATGAACAAGAGGGGTGCTTTTTGGCGTTGTATGATCTTTTTCGTAGCTGATATTGCCTTAGGAGGAGAAAGTATGCGAATTGTCTTTTTGAACAGTATGGAGAAGGATGTAACTGGTGTAATTACAGCAGGCGCTAAGGTTTGGATCGGTGAAGACGATGGGCTATGGAGAATGGGCTGGAATGAAGTAACCGCAGATGGAGAGGAGGAGACGCTATGGTATGAAGGCGCTTCATGGTCAGAGATGCTGCACATTTATCGCCATCGGCTTGTAGTAAAACTGGGAGAAGGTTATCGTCCGGTAATTGAAGGGATTTGGGGGGAGAGGGAGCAATTAATCGGTCGAGGAATGATTTCACAGAAGCTGGTCTGTTACAGTGAGATACATGAGAATGAACCGCTTTATGCGGAAATGAGCAGCTGGAGAAGAAAGAAAGCTTCCGTCCTTCGTAAGGCCCCTTATCTAATAGCGAGCAATCGATTGCTTCGCTTGATCAGTGTGTTCTGTCCTAGAACGATGGAGGAATTGCTGGAGCTGCCAGGAGTAGGCTCTGCCAAGGCTGCCGAATTTGGAGCTGAGCTATTGGAAATGACTAAAGACAAGGAGCGGCCGGGCGATTTTCCACTGAACTGGGTGGAGCATGAAGTTGATGAAGAAATGTTTCGATCATGGCTGTACAAACAGAAGGAGATCAAGTTCAAGCACGATATGGAGAAATTTAGTCTCCGTCGCAATGTACTGGAATCTCTAGCTGAAGGATTGAACATTGAAAAAATATGTACAAAAGCAGGAATTGATCGCAGAGAAGCAATAGAGCTTTTGGAGCAGCTCGAGAAAGATGGATATAATACTGATGCTCTGATCCAGATGGAGCTGAAGGAGGTTTCAAGAGAAGAGCAAGAGAATGTGCTGAGGGCATATGAAGAGCTGGGGGATGCTTTTTTAAAGCCCATTTTGCACAAGGTCTATAATAAGGAAGTAGTGGAAGGAAAAGATTTGGATACGTTATACGAACGACTGAGACTAATACGCATTTTGTTCCGCCGCAGCGCAGGGAATGAGATTACCAGTAAAGCCGTTTAATATCGAACTTGAAAAACCGGCGCTAATATATAGAAAAGTGCGCTGAACGGCATACTGTAATGTACCCATTCATCGCACTTTTTACTTTATTATATCCAGTCGCGTTTGCGGAATAAATAATACATACCTGCGCCTAGAGCAATCATAACACCGAGTACGACATAATAGCCGTATTTCCAATGGATTTCCGGCATGTTATCAAAGTTCATTCCATATATACCTGTTATAAGAGTTAAAGGAATGAAAATAGTCGTTATGGCTGTAAAGACGCGCATGATTTCGTTCGCCCGATTCGCAATAGCAGATTGGTAGGCTTCTCGCAAGTTGCCCATCAATTCCCGAAATGTATCGAAGTTTTCAGATATTTTTACAGCATTCTCATAGATATCGCTGAAATATTTTTGCAGTTGATCATCGATGAGGCGCAGATCTTTTTTATTCAAAATATTAATAACTTCTTTTTGAGGTCCCAGCACTTTTTTAAGCCACAGAATTTCACTGCGCAAACCGATGATTTCACCTAGATGTGAGCGCTTGGTATGCATAAGGATGTCTTCTTCCAGCTTTTCAATTTTAACCTCGATTCGGTCACCTACAACAAAGTAATTATCGACTACAAGGTCAATGAGATAATAAAGGAACCGGTCAGGCTCGCTCACCTCCTGTTCCCACAGGATTGGCTTAACCGCACGCAATTCATTAATTTTTTGCTTTGTTACTGTAATGATATAATGACGACCTAGAAAAATGTTGAGGGCACGAAGGAAAATCTCCTCGTCGTCGTAACGAATACTGTTGACTACGATAAAATAATGGTTGTCATAGGTCTCAATTTTTGGCCGCTGCTCTTCTTCTGTGAGACAGTCTTCCACTGCCAGATCATGCAGAGAGAAGAGTGGCTGCAACAATACGAGATCCTCTACATCAGCGTCAATCCAGTAAAAGCCTTCTTCAGGTGCTGTTGTTGTGATCTCTACGTCTTCTACCGGTGTAAAGACTCCGGCTTTCACGTGACGAATTTTCATACAGGTCACTCCCTTTCCCGTCCAATAATGGAGGGTATGCTCTTTTTGGTTGGAGCACAGGAAAGGAATCAGCAGCAGCCGGCTTAAGCTATAAAACCGGGATAAGAGGAGCCCATAACTGCCCACAGGTGCTTGCTGATTGATTTCCTATGCAATTGTTGTTGACTGCAACTCTGCGGACTCGGGTCGCCTTCCATCTCGGATTCACCTCTTTAGCTCTAAAAATTAGTTATAAAATGATTTAAACACTTGTCTAGTATAACGCTCTGGTATGAAATGTTTCAAGCCAAAATGTTCCGCCGAAATGCATGGTTACAGCTTGTGAAACTACACAAAACATGTATAATAGAAATTAACATTTTAATTGTTAAAAGTAAGACAATTAAATATCAAATACGATTTTCTTATCAAGAGTAGGTGGAGGGACTAGCCCGATGATACCCGGCAACCGGCGAGATTTAACGTACGGTGCTAATTCTTGCAGAATCGCACAGCTTGTAGCTTGCTGCGAATTCTGAGAGATGAGAGAGGCGCATTTAGCAAATAAATGATGACCTTTCTCTAAGTAGAGAGGTCTTTTTTGTTGTGATCGCCGACTTTCAGACTCAATTTAGTGACATCTATGTGATAAAGGAGTGAAAAATCATGCCGATTAAAGTACCTGATCATCTTCCGGCAAAAGAAGTGCTTACGAATGAGAAAATTTTCGTAATGGATGAGAGTCGCGCATACCGTCAGGATATCCGTCCACTTAGAATTGCTATCCTTAATTTAATGCCAACCAAAGAAACGACTGAGACACAAATTTTACGTCTGCTTGGTAATACTCCGCTGCAGGTAGAGATTGTGCTGCTTCATCCACGCTCGCATACGCCCAAGAATACTTCGGCAGAACATTTGGAAATGTTCTACAAAACCTTTGACGAGATTCAGAATCGCCGTTTCGACGGGATGATTGTGACAGGCGCTCCAGTGGAACAGCTGGAATTTGAGCAAGTAAACTATTGGGAAGAGCTGAAACAAATATTTGAATGGAGCAAAACACATGTCACTTCGACATTGCACATTTGCTGGGCTGCTCAAGCGGGACTGTATTATCATTATGGTGTTCGTAAAGTTCAGCTCTCCAAGAAATGTTTTGGCGTATTCCCTCATACAGTGAATGACCCGCATGTAATGCTGCTTCGCGGGTTCGATGAGAGTTTTCTTGTGCCTCATTCCCGTCATACCGATGTGAATCGTGCAGACATCGAGGCAGTTCCAGAATTGAAGATTTTGGCTGAGTCAGAAGAAGCAGGGATTTATCTTGCTGCAGCTCGCAACGGCAAGCAAATCTTTGTTACAGGCCATTCAGAATATGATCCATTATCCTTGAAATGGGAATACGATCGTGATGTTGCCAAGGGACTTGAAGTTGAAATGCCAATTAACTATTATCCTAATGACGATCCATCCAAAACCCCAACCTCCAGTTGGAGAGCTCACGCTAACTTATTATTTTCCAATTGGCTCAATTACTATGTGTATCAGGAAACGCCTTACGATATCGATGAAAAAATGGAATTTATTTACCAAATTTAATATAATTAGATACAAATGTGGAGGGATATTAACCATGACCGACAAAAATTGGCGAATTGAAAGTAAACTTGCTCAAATTGGTTCTGTTGAGGAGCCTGTAACCGGAGCGGTAAATTATCCAATATATCAAGCAACGGCTTTTCGGCATCCACGTCTAGGTCAAAGTACGGGATTTGACTATGCAAGAACAAAGAGCCCAACCCGTAAAGTATTAGAGGAAGCGGCAGCTGTTTTGGAATCCGGTGATGCTGGATTTGCCTGTTCCTCCGGGATGGCAGCTCTGCAAACCGTATTCACTCTTTTCTCACAAGGGGATCACTTAATAGTATCCCTTGATTTGTACGGTGGAACATACCGTTTGTTCGAACGTATTCTATCGCGATTTGGCATTACGGCTTCCTATGTGGATACCAACGATCTGGATGCGCTTGAAAATGTACGTACCCCGAATACAAAAGCAGTATTTATTGAGACTCCAACCAATCCTCTCATGATGGTTACGGATCTGGAAGTAGTATCAAATTGGGCACGTAAGCATGGACTTCTTACTATTGTAGACAACACGCTGCTGACTCCATATTTCCAGCGTCCTATTGAGCTTGGAGCAGACATCGTTGTCCACAGCGCTACCAAATATTTAGGCGGGCATAATGATGTGCTGGCGGGATTAATAGTGACAAAAGGAAAAGAATTATCTGAGGAAATGGCATTCCTGCACAACTCGATTGGTGCTGTCTTAAGTCCGTCGGACTCCTATCAGCTTATGCGCGGTATGAAGACATTGGCACTACGAATGGATCGTCATGAGAGCAATGCGATTACGATTGCACAATATTTGGAAGAACATCCTCAAGTAGCGGAGGTGTTCCATCCTGCTCTGCCTGATCATCCTGGTTACGAGATTCAAAACAAGCAATCGAGCGGCAATACAGGCATCTTCTCTTTCAAAGTTACAGATGCGCGTCTTGTAGAGCCTGTGCTTCGTAATTTGAAGCTGATCGCTTTTGCTGAAAGTCTTGGTGGTGTAGAATCTTTGATGACATATCCAGCGGTTCAGACTCATGCTGACATTCCGGTTGAAATTCGTGAAGCCGTGGGTGTTGATGATCGATTGCTTCGATTCTCAGTAGGTATTGAGCATGTTGATGATTTAATCGAGGATTTATCACAGGCTTTGGAAGTGGCTCATATAGAGATTGAAGGAGGACAACAGCATGAGTAACGACAAAAAATTTGAAACCAAGCTGATCCATTTTGGAGGAGAAATCGATAAGACAACCGGAGCGTCTAGCGTACCGATTTACCAGGCTTCTACATTTCATCACAATGACATCTTCAATCCGCCAACATTTGATTATAGTCGTTCAGGCAATCCAACTCGTCAAGCGCTTGAGGATTACATTGCATTGCTTGAAGGAGGAGCTAGAGGGTTTGCTTTTTCCAGCGGGATGTCAGCGATCTCAACAACCTTCATGTTATTCTCTGCAGGCGATCACCTGATTGTTACAGAAGATGTATATGGTGGTACATATCGCCTTCTAACGAGTATTTTGACCCGGATGAACATCGAAACTACATTTGTTGACATGACCAAGCCGGAACAAGTAAAGGCGGCGTTAAAACCGAATACTAAAGGGGTATACATCGAGACTCCATCGAACCCAACATTAAAAATTACCGATATCGAATTCATAGCAAATTGGGCACGGGAAAATAATTTGCTGAGCATTTTGGATAACACGTTTATGACTCCTTATTATCAGCGTCCAATCGAGCTTGGTGTTGATATCGTTTTGCACAGTGCAACGAAGTTTCTGGGAGGACATAGTGATGTATTGGCAGGGCTTGCTGTAGCGCGTAATGATTCACTGGGCCGCCAATTGAAATTTCTTCAGAATGGTCTTGGTACAGTGCTTGGCGCTCAAGAATCATGGCTCCTGATGAGAGGCATGAAGACCTTAGGAGCACGTATGGCTCACAGTGAAATCAGTTCCCGCAAGCTAGCTGAATGGTTAAGTTCTCGTAGTGACATTCAAAATGTCTATTATCCGGGTCTGACTAATCATCCAGGTCGTGAAATACATGAAAAGCAATCAACAGGATACGGTGCTGTAGTTTCGTTTGATGTTGGATCTGAAGAAAAAGCGAAGCAAGTGCTGAGTAAAGTGGAGCTTCCAATTGTTGCAGTAAGTCTGGGAGCTGTGGAGAGCATTTTGTCCTATCCGGCTATGATGTCTCATGCCTCCATGCCAAGAGAAGTGCGTCTTGAACGTGGAATTACTGATGGATTGCTGCGGTTCTCTGTTGGTCTGGAGGACATCGATGATCTCATTTCAGATTTGGAACAAGCTTTGAAATAGAGATTTGTGATCTGGATATTAAGCATCAAGCACCTGGCATACTGTCGGGTGCTATTTTTCTCGATTTAATTATGTTACGATATGTTACGATTAAGCCATAAACTACTATTTTGCTGAATATTTTTAGTATTATCGATTACAAGGAGGCACAATATGACTGCAATAGATAACATATTGGATAAGGCGCTTAATGGACAGCGTTTGAATCTTGAAGATACGATTGCACTGTATGAATCGAACGAAGTAGAGAAGATGGGGCATGTTGCTAACATATTAATGGAAAGAGAACATCCTGAGCCGATCACTACGTTCGTCATCGGAAGAAATGTCAATTATACAAACATTTGTGATGTTTATTGCCGTTTTTGTGCTTTCTATCGTCGCCCTGGCTCTGAAGAGGGATATGTGCTGCCAGATGAAGTGATTTTTCAGAAAATTCAGGAAACTATCGATGTTGGAGGAACTGAAATTTTAATGCAGGGTGGAACAAACCCTAACTTGCCGTTCAGCTATTATACGAATTTGTTGAAAGAGATTAAATCCAGATTTCCGGACATTACGATGCACTCCTTTTCCCCTGCTGAAATTATGAAAATGAAGGAAGTTTCTGATGGTCTGACTCTTGAGGAAGTATTGCGCGAGATTCATGCAGCTGGACTTGACTCACTTCCTGGCGGTGGAGCAGAGATTCTAGATGACCGTACTCGTCGTAAAATTAGCCGTCTCAAAGGGTCATGGAGAGACTGGATGGATGTAATGCAGACCGCGCATCGGATCGGTATGAATACGACTGCTACGATGGTTATCGGATTTGGTGAATCATTTGAAGAAAGAGCACTGCATCTCATGCGTGTTCGTGACGCCCAGGATGAATGCCTGCAAAACGGTTACCCATCAGAAGGTTTCCTTGCGTTTATTCCATGGACTTTCCAGCCGGATAACACGAATTTGAAGGCGGAAAGACAAACCCCGGAATCCTATTTGAAAACTGTAGCGATAAGCAGAATTGTATTGGATAACATTAAGAATCTACAATCCTCCTGGGTTACGATGGGACCGGAAGTAGGCAAGTTATCTTTGCAATATGGATGTAATGATTTCGGAAGTACGATGATCGAAGAAAATGTAGTATCGTCGGCCGGAGCAACATATAAAGTAAACATTGAATCCATCCTGTCCATCATTCGTGAGGCTGGAAAAATACCTGCCCAGCGTAATACGAAATATGACATTTTAAAAGTGTTCCATGGCAACTCCAGCATTGAGAAGGATTTCATCATGCAAAATTAATAATTACTGGAAATACTGCCTTTCATTCCATGAGCTGACCCCGTATATACGTTTTCTCTCCACCATATACTTGGAGAAGGAAGCGGAAGGGGGAAAGCTCATGGATTTTTTTACGATACACGTCACTCTGGAGACTTTGGAGCAGAAATCGCAATTCTACGGATACCTCGGCGAAGTGGTAAAGGATTTACATAAAGGCGCTGTCCAGTCGAAATGGTACCACCTTCCCAATAAAATGTTATTGCTCGAGACGGTAATAAAGATATTGCCCAAAAGGAAGTCAAAGAATCATACAGTACTTACAGCTATAGTAAAAGATAAGCTGTCAGACGCATTGTCCCGTTTTCTTATTGACACTAAGGAAGAGGCAATCCTCAAGAGAATGATATCTAAAAGATATTCATTTTCCGAACAAACAGATTATGAGGCTGTCGAAGTGCTTTGCTGCAAATTGCTTGAAACGGGTATTGACGGTATGCATTCACGAGAGAATCATATTGAAGAAATTAAAACAAGTCTGGGTAAGTTTTTGGAAAGTACCCCTTGTCTGAATCTTGATGGTTTTGTTCGATTTAGGATGAGGGAATATGAGGACACACTGAAGGGAATTGTGGATTATGCGGTAGAGGAATATTTGCTTGATCAGCAGTATGATGAATTTATAAGCTTGCTCCAATATTTTGTGTATTTTCAGGAGCCTTTAACTTCGCTAGTCCACTTGATGCATAAAAAAGATCACGATTTTTCAATATTAAATGAGCATTTTACACCGATTAAGGCTCCCCCGGCTAGTGGAATGGTTGCCCGAATGGCTGATCAGGAGCTGGAAATGGAGGATGTTGTCGTGAGTACTCTCATCGCATTGTCTCCAGATCGTGTTCTTATCCATACACTTGAACCGGAGGCGCTGATTATCTCGACAATTCGCCGCATATTTGGTGATCGTGTAGTGCTCTGCTCGGATTGTCCTCAATGTAGTATGTTCCATCATGAGAATAGACGAAGGGATCAAGGAACTTGACGCTGAGAGTTGATCACTATATAATTACACGTGTTAAGTTTTACATGTTTTTCAAAGCTAAAAGCGTTGACAAAGACATGATCCAAAGGAACGAATTGTACAGAGAGAGGGAACTTGGCTGGAATTCCCTTCGATTTCGATTTTGGTTTACCCCTTTGTAGCTGTGTTTCCGAACCTGTATTACGGTATTAGGGAGCACCGGGTCATTACCGTTAAATAATGCCGAATTAAGGGCTCTGTTAGATGGAAGAGCCGAATGAGGGTGGAACCACGGGTATAACAAGCTCGTCCCTTTCCGGGACGGGCTTTTTTGTTCGTTTCCGGACACATACAATCAGAGTTGGTTGAACTTAAATTTTATTAGGGAGGAAACTACAGTGGCAATTTCTATTTCTTTGCCGGACGGCGCAGTTCGGGAATATGCAGAAGGAAGCTCTATTGAAGATGTTGCTGCATCGATCAGCAGCGGACTTCGTAAAAACGCAATCGCAGGTAAAATTAACGGCAAGGCAGTTGACTTGAACACCAAATTGGAGGATGGAGCAAAGGTAGAAATTATTACGCTCGATTCCAAGGATGGTCTGGAAATTATGCGTCACAGCTGTGCTCACCTTATGGCTCAAGCTGTAAAACGTTTGTTTGGTGGTAAGGAAGTTAAGCTTGGGATTGGTCCAGTAATTGAAGATGGATTCTACTACGATATGGATTTGGAGCATCCGCTGAATCCGGAGGATTTGCAAAAAATTGAAAAAGAAATGGAACGTATCATCGGTGAAAATTTGCCGATTACTCGTCGTGAAGTTAGCCGTGAGGAGGCTGTCGCGATCTTTACGGAGTTGGGCGATCCGTACAAATTGGAGCTTATTCGTGATCTGCCGGAAGATAGCGTTATTTCGATCTATGATCAAGGCGAATTTTTCGACTTATGCCGTGGGCCACACGTACCGTCTACAGGGAAAATTAAAGTATTCAAACTGTTAAGTGTAGCCGGTGCATACTGGCGTGGAAATAGTGATAATAAAATGCTACAGCGCATTTACGGTACTGCGTTCGTTAAAAAAGCGGAGCTGGATCAGCATTTGCATTACCTTGAAGAAGCTAAGAAACGTGATCACCGCAAGCTTGGTAAAGAGCTGAGCATTTTCACATTTAACAATTTAGTAGGTCAAGGCTTGCCAATCTGGTTGCCTAAGGGTGCAACACTGCGTCGTACTTTGGAACGTTACATTGTTGATATTGAAGAACGTCTCGGTTACCAACATGTGTATACTCCAGTGCTTGGTAATGTTGACCTGTACAAAACTTCAGGTCATTGGGAGCATTATCAGGAGGACATGTTCCCTAAAATGACAATTGATACTGAGGAATTTGTTCTTCGCCCAATGAACTGCCCGCATCATATGATGGTGTACAAGAGCGATATGAGAAGCTATCGTGATTTGCCGATTCGTATTGCAGAGCTTGGAATGCAGCATCGCTATGAAATGTCCGGAGCACTTACTGGGCTTCACCGTGTACGTTCCATGACTTTGAACGATGCACATATTTTCTGCCGTCTTGATCAAATCAAGAGCGAATTTACTCGTGTGCTTGAATTAATCCAGCAAGTATACAGCGATTTCGGTATTAATGAATACCGCTTCCGTCTGTCCTACCGTGATCCTCAGGATACTGAGAAATACTTCGCTAACGACGAAATGTGGAATACAGCTCAACGTATGCTTCGTGAGGTAGTTGAAGAAGCAGGTCTTCCATTCTTCGAAGCTGAGGGTGAAGCAGCATTCTACGGTCCTAAACTGGATGTTCAGGTCAAAACAGCACTGGGCAAGGAAGAAACATTGTCGACAATCCAGATCGACTTCCTGCTGCCTGAAAGATTTGAGCTTGAATACGTAGGTGATGATGGTGCAAAACATCGTCCTGTAGTTCTTCACCGTGGTATTCTTGGCACTATGGAACGTTTCACTGCATTCTTGCTTGAAAATTTTGCGGGTAACCTGCCTTTATGGCTTGCACCTGTTCAGGCGAAAGTCATACCGGTATCGGGGGCATTTGAAGAATACGCTCGTACTGTAGAAGATAAGCTTCGTGCAGGAGGTATTCGTGCTGAAAGCGATCTGCGCAATGAGAAACTTGGCTACAAAATCCGTGAAGCTCAATTGGAAAAAATTCCGTACATGTTCGTCGTTGGTGAGAGTGAGCAAAGCAGTAGTGCCGTTTCTGTGCGTAAACGTGGCGAAGGTGATTTGGGAGCTAAACCGCTTGATGAAGTACTTGAGCTGCTCCAAGGAGATATTAAAAATCACATTATTTAATGGAGCCGGGGTTGAGCTGACACTCTCATGTTCTTGAAATTCATTTTGGAGGATTAAGGAAAATACTTCCTTTATTTCTCCAAAATGGCTCCATTCTCAAAAAATAAGGGAAGTTATTTCCGCTAATTTGCTGCTATCGACTGTTTTTCAGCTATTTGGAGCAGTTTCGATAGGGATAGAGGAAATTACTTCCTTTATTCTTTCGTAATCACTGTATTTTAATTATATAAAGGATATTATTTCCTCTATTTTGTACTAACAGCAGCAACAGCAGCTTTTCTTTCCGACCTATTAGACAATCCTTTTTTTGATTGGCGAATTGTAACTTCATATTACAATCCATCATTTACATATACAGTGCTGTAAATAACGAGATTCCCGATTTTTTTTGAAAATGATGTATAAACTATCGCGCATGTGGAAAACCTTCGGAATAAGGGGGAGATTTTCATATGCATCAAATAACTTTATGGAATAAAATTGGTTTAAGCTGCTTAGTGGTGGTTCTTGTATTTCAAGGGATCGTCTCGGAAAATACAATAAATGCCTTTTCTAAAAACTTGAGCAGGACTTCTCTATATAAGTCCCAAGCTGTTCAACAGTTCGAGATATCCATGTGGAGGCAACAATCTAAAATTTTGCAGCAATCTTCGAATCAAGCATCCGGAAGTCATAAGATGATCAGTGATTCGAAACTCGACAATGAGGCAAAGCCGGTTCAAGCCAAGAAAAAAACGTTGAGTGTGAAAGTTATGGCGACTGGTTATACAGCAGGATATGAGTCTACAGGCAAGCGGCCTAATCATCCGCAGTATGGCATAACATTTTCGGGTGTCAAGGTTCGCAGGGATAAAGATACAGTTTCAACTATTGCAGCCGATCTGAAGGTTTTTCCATTGGGGACAATTCTTTATATTCCAGGGTATGGTTATGGAGTTGTCGCAGATAAAGGCTCTGCCATTAAAGGACATAAAATAGATTTGTATTTTAAAACGACCAAACAGGTGTATAAAGAATGGGGTAAGAAGGAAGTTCAGGTACAAGTCATTCGTAAAGGGAATGGCAAGCTGACGGAAGCCATGCTGAAAGAGCTGGGCAAAGCGATGGAAGTTAGTAAGGAAATTCCGGACAACTTGTGGGAGAAAGCAATCTAAATATGAATAAGCTACGGGCTATTCCGAAAGTCATATTTTGTGGCTAAGGGAGGCCTTTTTTTATTGCAGCGTATGTAAAACGACAGACGTGTTCTTAGGCAGGTTATGTTATTATTAATAATAATAGTATTGATTCTCTTATCGGTCTCGAGACCGATACAAGGTTCCATCCGGGGCCGCTGTAATAAAAACATGACATAAGTTACACTAAATACATAAATGTTTGATGATGGAGGCTATGTGATGAAAAACGATATTTGGGGAAGGTTTATGGGTGGACTGGTGCTGATCGGGATCGGCGTTATTTTCCTGCTTAATCAACTCGGGATAACAGATATTAGTATAGGCTACCTTTTCTCAACCTATTGGCCCGTGTTTTTAATTCTTGCGGGGATTACGCATTTTGCTAATGGAGGTCGTCGGAATTCCAATCTAATTGGTAGCCTAGTTTTGATAGTACTTGGAGGATATTTTCTGGGGAGAAATCTTGATTTAATTTATTTATCACCTAGTGATTTCTTTAAATTTTTCCTCCCGGTTGCATTGATTATCGGTGGACTGCATATGTTGTTTAAGCCATCTAACAAGAAATCGTCCAGACGCGATGAGTTTACGACTTCAGCGCCTGCTACACCACCTGTTCCTCCAATGAATATTTCAGAGATAGAGTCCCCGCTGGATTCAATTTTTGGATCGATGGAGAAGGAGCAAGCAAAGAAAGAGCATAAATTCAATCAGAGTAACCATAGTAGTTATGGACATTATGATATGGGTGACTCCTACAATGATAAAGGAGAGCCAATTAATAAGTCAGGATTTATCGGTGATGTACGTATTGGCCAGGATTATTTTCAATTGAAACCAATGAACATTTCCCATTTCATAGGCGATACGATAATTGATTTAACGAAAGCGCAAATTCCTTACGGCGAGACAAAGATCAATGTATCTGCATTTATCGGTGATGTGAAGGTATTCATTCCTGATGATATGGATCTAGGAATTGTTGCCAATTCTAATGCGTTTATTGGTGACTTGAAGGTTCTGAATCAAAAAGAAGGCGGGTTTATGAGCAGTGTTCAGGTCGAGTCTCCACATTATGGAGAAGCAAGCAAAAAGGTAAAGCTAGTCGTTAGCGTCTTTATCGGTGACGTTAAAGTGAATATGGTGGGGTAGGGCCATGTTTGTACAACGAATTCTTAAAAATACGAAATGGGAGCTTATATTTTATTTTTTACTGACAGGAAGCTTGGCGGCGATCGCGCTATATATTGGGTCTGTAACTGGGGTCATTTTAGTGAATGATCCCAGGATATGGATTTACGATATAGTGGCGATCGTCGTTTTGACGCTCATTATAGGATATATAGCAGGTAGACGGATTCAGGGACGGATTGATAACCTGCATCTGAATATGCTACAAGTAGCAAATGGGAATTTGACGGTTCGAATGCCTGAAACATCGGATCAATCCTTTTCCGGGGTATACCAGGAATTTAACAATATGACCGATGCGGTTGAGAAGAAGATGCAACTGCTTCAAAAGCTTGGTGAACAGGAAGTAATAGAGAAGGAGCAGGCTTCGGAAAAAGCGGTATTGGAAGAAAGACGTCGCATGGCACGTGACTTGCATGATACCGTTAGCCAGCAGCTATTTGCGATTCATATGTCAGCCTCGTCGCTGCCCAAAGTGCTTGAAAGCAATGAGGCACATGCCAAATTGGTTCTTGAGCAGCTTATTCTTATGTCTAATACGGCGCAGAAGCAGATGAGAGCGTTAATTGCCCAGCTTCGCCCGATGGAATTAGTCGGCAAGACGCTGGCGGAAGCATTGGATCAATGGTTCCCTGATTATTGTCGTCAAAATAGCCTCAAAGGCATTAAGGAAATGGATCTTCAGGGTGATATGTCCGAAGCGAAGGAACATCAGTTATTTCTTATTATTCAGGAAGCCATGGCAAATATCGTAAAGCATGCTGGAGCAAAAATGGTAAGTTTATCGCTTAAAGAGGGGCCAAGGCAGGTTGTGCTGAGTATCAGTGATGATGGTCAAGGCTTTAGCAGCTCTTATCAAAAGCAAGGTTCCTACGGATTAACGACGATGAAGGAACGTGCGGAAAAGCTTGGCGGGCATGTTGAAATCATCAGTAATCCGGGGGCTGGAACAACGATTCGTGTACATATTCCTAAGTTTGAGGATGCAAAAAGGGGAGAACAGGAATGAGCGACAAGATCAAAGTTATGATAGTTGACGATCACGATATGGTCCGAATGGGTCTTAAAACATATATTATGCTAGATCCGGGATTCGAAGTTATAGCTGAGGCTAGTAATGGACAGGAAGCGGTTAATCTGATTGACCAAGGCATTGAGGATGGAATGCCGGATATTATTCTTATGGATTTAATGATGCCTGTCATGAATGGTGCTGAGGCGACCAAAGAATTGTTAAGTCGTTATCAGGGCCTAAAAATAGTTATTCTAACCAGCTTTCTGGAGGACGATCTTGTCGTGCAGTCTGTAGAGGCAGGAGCGGTAAGTTATGTACTCAAGACAGTATCTGCTGAGGAACTTATTTATGCCCTTCAAGGAGCCTATCGAGGCATGCCAGTAATGACTGGTGATGTAGCTCAGGCTTTAACCCGTGGACTACGTCAGCGCACCGTACAGAGCGATGATTCAGGAATGACTGAACGTGAAAAAGAAGTATTGCTGTTAATCGCAGAAGGTAAGACGAATAAGGATATTGCAGAGGAATTACATATAAGTATCAAGACAGTCAAGACGCATGTCAGTAATTTGTTGATGAAATGTGAGCTTGATGATCGGACGCAGCTTGCTATCTACGCCCACCGTCAAGGCTGGGTCTCGTAGCGTAGAGGTATTCAAAAATCCAGCTTTTGATCACGAAGTAGGTTTTATCTCCTTTTTAATTGTTTTTAAGGTACGTTTAAGGTTAGTGGTACACAATAAGAACAAGTAAACAAGAGCCCTTGATTGATCAGGGTAAGGAGGTTAATTGCAATGGAAGAAGAGAAGAACAAATCAGGACAACCTTTTAACGAGGATGATCGTAATAGAGAGAAGCAATCTCAAGGATCAAATGACACATCCTATTATTATTCCTATGGACCGTTTCAATCGTATGGTAAAGATAACAGCACACCTAATTACTCAGCAGAGCGCAACCAGTCTGGAGATGTAGAAATTACGAAACCTGAACCTGTTAAACCTATCCCGACCTCATCCTATGAATTTTACAAATCGGGTGAGAGTTCCGACGGTTCGAATGGTAATGGCAGTGGGAAACCTTCGGTGCAAGCAAGGAACAGTTCAAACTGGCAATATAGCCAACCGCGGAAAAAATCGTCAGTTAAGTCGGTCATCGCTGGTGTACTTGCAGGAATGCTCATAATGACTGGAGCAATGGTGTATGCCGACAAGGCAAACCTGTTCACTTCAAATCAGGCGACTACCGCTTCAACGACGCCAACGACGGCAAGCAAGGCCCAGAATGATTCCGGTTCTTCAACAAAAGCATCCACTGCTTCATATCCGATGATGAATCCTGGTGATGTCACCAATGTAGTTCAACAGGCCGGACCTGCGGTTGTAAAAATTGAAACATTGGTAAAATCGAGTAAGCGACAGTCAGGTCAATCTAATCCTTACAGCAGCGATCCGTTTTATCGTTACTTCTTCGGAGATGATTACAATGGAGATAGTGGGTCTGGCAATAATGGAGGATCTGGCAATAATGGTGGATCTTCATCAGGCTCTGATCAATTAGTTCAGACAGGTATTGGATCAGGATTTATTTTTGACAAGACAGGATATATTCTAACTAATGAACATGTAGTTCATAATGCAGATGTTGTTCAGGTTACTGTGCAGGATACAGAGAAGCCATATGAAGCAAAAGTGCTTGGCAAAAGCTATGAACTGGATCTTGCCGTTCTGAAAATAGAAGGATCTTCTGATTTCCCATCGATTCCGCTTGCTAACTCTGATAGTACGCAGGTGGGTGAATGGCTAGTAGCCATTGGTAATCCGCAAGGCTTTGACCATACTGTAACTACAGGTGTACTTAGTGCGAAGGAACGTGGAATTACAATTGCTGGTGAGAACGGTGAGGCGAATCGTGAATATGAGCATTTGCTGCAAACAGATGCTTCTATTAACCCAGGTAACTCTGGCGGCCCTCTCCTTAACCTGAATGGTGAGGTAGTCGGTATTAACGTAGCTGTTAGCTCGGATTCTCAAGGGATTGGTTTTGCAATTCCGACGAGTACGATTAGCGAAGTGCTGGATAAATTGAAGAATAACGAGGAAATTCCAAAAACACCGGTACCATTTATCGGGGCAACTCTGATGACGATGACGAATGAGGTAGCTAAGCAAATGGATACTGATGTAAAAGAAGGCTCCATTGTATCGAACATAGTCTATAAATCGCCAGCATACAATGCAGATCTTCGTCCTTACGACATCATAACTGGTGCAGACGGTAAGAGCTTTGCTACCAAAGAGTCTTTAATTGAATACATTCAGAAGCAAGAAGTTGGCAAAGAAGTTACGTTCAACATCGTACGTGACGGCAAAAAAATGGATTTGAAAATTACAATTGGGGATAAAAACCAATTCAGCAACCTTGAGTAATTGACGATTACAATCTGTGGATTATTGAGGCGGTAGGGTGAAGCCTGCCGTCTCTTATTAATATTTTTGATAAAATAATTGATTAAGAGAGCCTACCTAAAAGGAGTGAGCATATTTGAGACATACAATAATGGTAATTGATGATGATGAGAAGATTACTTCTATGCTTCGCCGAGGGTTGGCATTTGAAGGATATGATGTACATACGGCCCATAACGGTGCTGAAGGTTTATCGATGATTTTAACTGCCGAGCCTGATTTGATTATTTTGGATGTCATGATGCCTAAGGTTGACGGATTTGAAGTGTGTCGAAGACTAAGGGAAGGTGGAAGTACTGTTCCAGTACTTATGCTAACGGCTAAGGACGAAGTGGAGAACAGGGTGAAGGGCCTCGATATGGGGGCTGATGATTATTTGGTCAAACCTTTTGCTTTAGAGGAATTGCTTGCCAGGGTGCGGGCATTATTACGAAGAAAAGAACCTGTTATTGAAACGAGTGGACAGCGGTTATCGTTCGAGGATATAGTGATGGACCTTGATTCACGCGAGGTAGTACGTGGCGGACATCGTTTGGAGCTTACAGCTAAAGAATTTGATCTGCTTTATTTATTTCTGCAGAATCCGAAGCGTGTACTGACCCGGGATATGATTATGGATAAAATTTGGGGGTACGATTACAGCGGAGAGTCTAATGTGCTTGAAGTTTATATAGCGATGCTGAGACAAAAGACGGAGGAGCATGGAGGCAAGCGAGTCATTCAGACGATTCGTGGCGCTGGGTACATCCTGAGGGGAGACAGCTAAAATGTCAATTAGAATACGGCTAACCGCATGGTATACTGGCATATTGGCCGTGACACTGATTTTGTTCAGTGCTTCTATCTATGGATTCGTTCGGTATAATACGTATCAGGAAGTGAAGAACAGACTTGAGGATCAGGCTAACCGAATAATTAGTTCTCAAGGCTTCAGCATTACACAAGGCCTGGACTTAACTTTGAATCCCAAGCAGGCCGAGCGGCTTGAATACGTCCAGTTGTACGCTCAGATTCACAATTATGTGAACGGTTTTACCCGATATTCGCAAAACATGCTGGACCAGCAAATGGAATTTCCGATTCCAGATCCCCAAACGATTCCGGAGCAAATCGTATTCCAGAATGTCACACTAGAGGATAATTCTTTTTTGATGTGTCAGGTCCCGGTTTACCTAAATAATAATCTTATAGCCATCCTGCAGTTGGCAGCATATACAGGTGCAGAAGATCGATTGATGGAGCGTATGAAATCTGTACTTATCTTCGGATTTTTCATCACAATTGTAATTGCAAGCACATTAGGCTTGTTCCTGGCTCGTAAATCAATGACACCCATCGAAAAGGTTATTCAAGCGGCAAACGGAATTCAGACGGGTAACGATCTCAGCGTAAGAATAGATTATGACGGTCCTAATGATGAGATAGGACAATTAATAGGTACGGTTAATGGCATGCTGTCCCGTACAGAAGGCTTCTACAACGAACTGGATGATGCTTATAAGGCACAGCGACGATTTGTATCGGATGCCTCCCATGAGCTTCGTACGCCGCTCACTACGATTCGCGGAAATGTCGATTTGCTGAAAAAGATTTGGTCAGATGGAGACGCAGGTCATCTACATTTGGATGAAGACAGCTTAAAGAAATTTTCCATTGAAGCTGTTGATGATATAGCGGGTGAATCACAACGTATGAGTAGATTGGTTAATGATTTGTTGTCTCTGGCACGCGCCGACGCGGGTCATACACTTTCCAAGGAACCTCTTGCACTGTCCACATTGATAGAGGAGGTTGTTCGAAGAGCACAATTTCTTCCACGTCAGGTCGATTGGGTTCAGGGTGATTTGGATGCAGTTCAAGATGCGAGCGTGCTGGGGAGTAAGGATTATTTGCAGCAAATGCTGTTTATTTTCATTGAGAACGCATTTAAGTATACTTCTGAAGGCAGCGTTATGATGGACGCTGTTCGTTCCGGCGATCAGGTTGGAATTCGGATCGTTGATACTGGCATAGGAATGGATCGCAGTGAAGTACCGCTTATTTTTGAAAGATTTTATCGTGCAGATCCGTCTCGTGGTGTCACTCAAGGAACAGGGCTTGGATTATCGATTGCCCAATGGATTATTGATGAGCATGACGGATCGGTAGAGGTTATGACCAAACTAGGCGTGGGGACGACATTCATTATATGGCTGCCAGCTACCTTTAATGCCCTGCCCGAATAAGCTATAATAGAATTGCTTCCCTCCGTATGGAAATAAGGGAACGAGAGAGAGGGGGAATAGGGCAAATGGAAGTTATTAAAATTTCTCCGCGCGGTTATTGCTATGGGGTCGTCGATGCAATGGTGCTTGCCAGACAGACTGCCCAGAATCTGAACCTGCCGCGGCCAATATATATTTTGGGGATGATTGTTCATAACAGTCATGTTACTCACTCCTTTGAAGATGAAGGAATCATCACGCTCGATGGACCGAATCGGATGGAGATTCTTAGTCAGGTTGAAAGCGGAACTGTGATCTTCACAGCACACGGCGTTTCGCCTGAGGTGCGCAAGCTGGCTAGGGATAAGGGACTTACTACAGTAGATGCTACTTGTCCTGATGTAACGAAGACGCATGTGCTAATCTCGGAAAAGGTCGCAGAAGGTTATGAAGTGATCTATATTGGTAAAAAGGGTCATCCTGAGCCAGAGGGTGCGATTGGTGTCGCGCCGGATAGAGTTCATTTAATTGAGAAGGAAGAAGAGATTAATGCGCTTCAGATTTCCGCTGACAAAATTCTCATTACAAATCAGACGACGATGAGTCAGTGGGACATCAAGCATATTATGGCGAAGCTGCTGGAGAAATTTCCAGGTGCTGAAGTGCATAATGAGATATGCCTTGCTACTCAGGTACGTCAAGAAGCGGTTGCTGAGCAAGCGGGTCAGGCCGATCTGGTAATCGTTGTTGGTGATCCTCGCAGCAATAATTCTAATCGTCTGGCTCAGGTTTCGGAGGAAATAGCGGGTGTCACTGCTTACCGGATTTCAGACTTAACCGAATTGAATCGTGAATGGCTGAAAGGAATTAAGAAGGTCGCTGTAACCTCTGGCGCGTCTACACCTACTCCGATTACTAAAGAAGTCATTGCTTATTTGGAGCAGTATGATGAAGGGGACCCGACAACATGGGAGATTGTACGAACAGTAAATATGAAGAAGTTGCTGCCACCTGTAAAAGCAGGGGCTAAAAACAAGGGAGCAGAAGCTTAACTTAGTCCGTTCTTTCATAGCATGTATGGTGAAGTGTCGTCGTTTGATGGCTTGATTGTAATTTTAGCGTATATGGTAATTATGGCTTATATGGTAATTATGGTGCTTATGGCCATTATGGCCCGAAACTGCTCTGAAAAGCTGCAAAAGTGCATCTTTTATGTATGTGATAGCGAAGTGAGTGGAAGTTCCTGCAAAAATGCATCTTTTTTCTAACTAATTCTTGTTTTTAATCATCAAAGAGAGAAAAGCCTGCACTTTCGCAGGTTTTTCTCTTTTAGTTTGCGATATTGAGTGAGAAAACTGCATTTTTGCAGCTTTTGCGTTATTCGAGCTAGCATGGGCAATCAGATTACTGAAAACATACAAACGGAGTGATGCTAAAATGCGCTAAGATGTGCTTGTGCAAAATGTGCAATGATATACCAAGACATGCCAAGATGTGCTAAAGATACATTGAAGGAGTACTACTTTCTCTTGACTCTGACGCAAATGTGCTGTATATTAACTTTATCGATTAAAAGCTTAAAAGCTTAAAAGCAAACAAGCGTTCAAGCGAAATAGTAGTAAAAGCTATTAAGAGGATACTATGATTATGCTTCTGCATAATGTTAGAAAATAACTTAACGAATGGGTCAAACGAAAGGATGGATTGAATCATGATTGTTATTACTTCGAATCAAACTCCAGAAGAACGTGTACAGGAAATTATCGCGGTAATTGAGAAGGAAGGCTTGCAAACCCATGTATCACGCGGCAAGGATCGTACAGTTATTGGTTTGATTGGTGCAATTGAACCTAAGCTTGCTGAGCATCTGCGTCAAATGAAGGATGTAGAGAGTGTAGTTAAAATCTCCAAATCGTACAAATTGGCTAGCCGAGATTTTCATCCGGAGAATACTGTAATATCAATTGGTGACGTGAAAATAGGTGGAGGTGAGCTCGTAGTTATGGGTGGGCCATGTGCGGTTGAATCCCCAGAACAAATTGACGAGATCGCTCGCCTCGTTAAAGCTGCTGGAGGTCAAGTACTCCGTGGCGGAGCCTTTAAGCCTCGTACAGGTCCTTACAGTTTCCAAGGAGTTGGTGTTGAAGGATTGGTTATGATGGCAGAGGCGGGTAAAAAACATGGCCTCCTTACCATTACTGAAGTTATGACTCCTGAATATGTTGATGTGTGTGCTGAGTACGCTGATATTTTACAAGTAGGTACTCGGAATATGCAGAACTTTGATTTGCTTCGCAAACTCGGAACCTGCAACAGACCAGTACTTTTGAAACGTGGTTTTAGTGCTACTTATGATGAGTTCCTGAATGCAGCTGAATACATTTTAGCGGGCGGAAATCCAAACGTTATGTTGTGTGAACGCGGTATTCGTACATTTGAAACATATACTCGGAATACGCTGGATTTGTCAGCGATCCCTGTTCTGCAAAATCTTAGCCATTTGCCGGTCATTTCTGACCCAAGCCACGGTACAGGACGACGCGAACTGGTAGAGCCGATGACAAAGGCATCGGTTGCTGCAGGTGCAGACGGACTTATTATTGAAATGCACACAGATCCGGACAATTCAATGACAGGCGATGGAGTTCAATCTTTGTTCCCGGATCAATTTGCAGCACTTTTGCAAGATTTGGAGAAGCTGGCTCCGCTTGTAGGTAAGAGCTTTAATACGAAAAAAGTGACAGTTTAGTTAACGATTTTACGATTTTATTTTGCGCATATTGATGCCCTCATGCCTTTAGGCATGAGGGCTTTTGTACTTTTTGTCTATTAGTTTGTACTGAGTGTAATAATACCTTACATGAGATATAAAAATACCTTACATGACTATTGACGTCTTTATCTCGAAATTTTATAATGACGACATAATATATCAAAGAGAATGAACGTTAAACCCTGTTTTGAGATTTAATGTTCGTATTTTGGGGAGGAAGAAGTATGTCAGTAGAGCAAGTATTGAAGACGATTCAAGAAAAAAACATTGAATGGGTGGATTTCCGTTTTGTAGATTTATCTGGTCGTGCACATCATATTACGCTCCCGGCTAAAGAAGTGGATGCGGAAACTTTCGTAAATGGTGTAGCATTTGATGGTTCATCTATTCCTGGTTTCCGTGGAATTGAAGAATCCGATATGGTAATGATGCCGGATCACGGTGCAATTTACGTTGATCCATTTACAGCACACCCTACGTTGAACGTATTTTGCGATATCTTTACTCCAGACGGCGACAGATATGAAAGAGACCCTCGTAGTATCGCGGTTCGTGCGGAAGAGTATTTGAAGGACAGTGGCGTAGGTACGGCAGCATTTTTCGCTCCTGAGTCCGAGTTCTTTATTTTCGACGATGTTCGTTATGAGAGCAGCATGAACAAAACTTTCTACTCGGTAGATTCAGAGGAAGCAATTTGGAACACAGGTCGTTCTGAAGAAGGCGGCAACCTTGGGTATAAAATCCCGGTAAAAGGCGGTTACGTTCCAGTAGCTCCAACTGATAAGCAACAAGATATGCGTAGTGAAATGTGTCGCTTGCTTGATGAAGTCGGCATTCGCGTAGAACGTCATCACCATGAAGTGGCAACAGCAGGTCAAGCAGAAATTAACTTCCGTTTTGACACTTTGCTTAAAACTGCTGATAACCTGATGGTGTACAAATACATTGTCCATAACACAGCTCTTCAATATGGAAAAACAGCAACATTTATGCCTAAACCGCTCTTTGGCGACAATGGTAGCGGGATGCACGTCCATCAATCTATCTTTAACGGAGATACTCCACTGTTCTACGAAAAAGGCGCTTACGCTAATTTGAGTGAAACAGCTTTGCACTATATCGGCGGTATCTTGTATCATGCACCAGCTTTGATCGCTTTCACAAATCCTAGTACAAACTCCTTCAAACGTCTGGTTCCAGGCTATGAAGCTCCAGTAAACCTTGTATACTCCAAAGGTAATCGTTCTGCAGCTGTACGTATTCCAGTTGCTGCGGTTACTCCTAAGGGCTGTCGTATTGAGTTCCGTACTCCTGACTCAACAGCAAACCCATACCTTGCTTTCTCTGCAATGCTGATGGCGGGTCTGGACGGAATCAAACGTAAAATCGATCCTACTAAAGAAGGATACGGACCATTCGACAAAAACATCTACGAATTGTCTGATGAAGAAAAAGCAGGCATTCGCAGTGTTCCAGGCTCTCTGGACGAAGCGCTAAATGCTTTGGAGTCCGATTATGAGTTCTTGACTGAAGGCGGCGTATTTACTAAGGAATTTATCAATAACTTTATTGATCTTAAACGTTCTGAAGCAAGAGCAGTAGCGACTCGCGTTCATCCTTACGAATTTGGTCTTTACTACGATCTGTAAGAACTAATTATATTTTATAAAAGAAAGATGGTTGGTTCAGGGTTAAATCCTGGCCAACCATCTTTCTTTTGTTTATAAGCTGCAGTTGCAATTAATTAATGACGACTTCCACAGGACTCCCGGATAATCAACTCGGGTTCTACGACGACATTGCTTGTTTCTGATTGATTGTTAATAAGATCATATAATAGGGATGCTGCTATTCTGCCTATCTTGTCCTTATTTTGCCGAATCGTCGTTAGAGTGGGGGTTGTATACTTGCAGGCATCGATGTCATCGCAGCCAATGATGCCAATATCATCAGGGACACTTAGATGATGCTCCTTTAACGCTCTCATAGCTCCGATAGCAATTAAATCAGAAGCACAAAAGACAGCTTGAGGTAATTGGCCGGAATTAATAATTTTTTTCATTGCCTCATATCCGCTAGGCTCAAAAAAATTATCCCCGTTAACAAACCATTTTTCATTTACAGCCAGCCCAAAGCTTTCGATGGCTTCAATATATCCATTTTTCCTCATGTTGGAAATGTCGGATTCGGATGTGCTGCCAATATATCCAAGCTCACGATAACCTTGTAAATAAAAATGTTCAACAACTTTAAATGACATTTTGTAGTTCTCTGACATGATATACCCGGAACTTTTGCCAGCTAACTGTATGTCGACGCCAATGCAAGGGATATCGCTATGATCCAGCTCGCTAATGGATGGCTCTAATTGCTGTCCGGTTATGATAATACAACCATCGACTTGAAAGTGACGACAACGAGCTAAATAATCACCGTCAATAGCATGCGATTTCTCATTGGAAAAGAAAAGCAGGTCGTAACCGAGGAATCCCATTTGCTTCTTGAAAGAATTAAGCACTTCAACAAAGAAGGGATGGGTGAAATCAATATTCAATTTGCCGGCAAAAATGACACCTATCAGATTCGATTTTTTAGTGGCTAATGTTTTCGCTGAATTAGAGGGTACATAGCCAGTCTGTCTCATAATTTCGAGAACTTTCGTTTTTGTTTCTTCCGAAATATCGCTGTAGTTGTTAATGATCTTGGAAACGGTAGATACTGATACACCAGCTATTTCTGCTATTTTTTTAATGTTCATAGACAAGGTCTCGCCTCCTTTATAGAAAAATGCTCTATTTAGTCAGTTAATTTAATTTACGAAAATCATTTTCGTTGAATAGTCTACCGTTTTTTCAGTGTCTAGTCAATGATTCTGAGTATTTACGAAGGCCATTAAACTACTGGTACGTATGTATTTTCGCAAAATATTTCGTAAATTTCGGACATATAAAAAAATAATCTTTCCCGGAATCATAAAATGTCTTTACAAACTAAAAGATAGATGTAATAATGTGTTTGACGAAACCGCTTTCGGTAAATTGTTTCGAACAGAAATAGATATCGGTAGTTTAGAACGAAATTTACGAAAATTTCGTAAATATACCGAATTCAGTGTATAGATCCTGTTCGGAGTAAAAGGCGATGTTTTGTCCATAATGTAACTATAATTAGGGGGTATCAGCATGGTAAAGAAGATTTCTGCCTTGTTATTGACCGGTGCGCTAACACTTAGTCTTGCAGCGTGTGGAGGAGGCAATAACGGTAGTAACGCTTCAACGAGTGAAGGTACAAACAGTAACACTACTAAATCGTCCGGTGAGAAAAAGGTTGTTAAAATCCTCCACTGGAAACAAGAAAACATCAACAAAGCAATGAAAGAGATTAACGATGCATTTGAAGCAGCAAATCCGGATTATAAAGTTGAGTATTCAACTACTGGCCCGGACGATGAATACAAGCAAGCGCAACGTGCAAGAATTACGGCGAATGATGTAGATATTATGGCTGATTTGTCCGGTATGAGATTGTCTCCACAGGATTGGACACCAGGAGCTAAAGTGCCTGACTGGCAGCAATGGATCGATTCGGGACTTATCGCTGATTTGTCCGGCCAAGGTTTCGTGAAAAACTGGAATGCTAACGACATCGAAAAAGCGGGTACTTACAACGGTAAAGTGTATGCGATACCAACAGGTAAGGTAGCGATGTCCGGTCTGTTCTACAACAAACAAATTTTTGAAGATAATGGCCTCAAGGTGCCTACTACCTGGACAGAGTTTATCCAGCTTAATGAAGACCTCAAGGCTAAAGGCATTACACCAATCGGTGTAGCTGGTAAAGACGTATGGCCTTTGAAATTACCTGTATTTGCATTGCAGGCTAAAATTTTGGGTGGCGGCGATCAACAAAAATGGATCGAAGGCGTATGGAAAGGCGAAACTGCTTACAACGACGTAGAGGCTGTTGAAGTACTCGACAAAATGAAGACGCTTCAAGACAACTACATGATCGATGGCTTTATGGGTATTGATTATGCTTCTGCACCAGCAATTTTTGCTACTGGTAAAGTAGCTATGCTGGCAGACGGCTCATGGGATGCTCCAACCATTGCAACTGCTAACCCTGATTTGAAATTTGGTTATTTCCCAGTTCCAGCTACAGAAGATGCAGCTAAAAACGCCTCGTTTGTAGGTAAATACGATGTGACCTGGTATGTTGCTGAGAAAGGCCCGAACAAAGAAGGCGCTCTGAAATGGATGGAATTTTTCTCTCAACCTGAAAATTACACGAAATTTGTAAAAGCAGCTGGATTTATCCCGACTCAAGACAACATTTCAACGGATAGTGAGTTTATCGATAAAGAGCTTACTCCTTACCTTGGTGATTTCGAATTGGCTTATGAAATTATGATGATCAACCGTACGAATGTTGGTGAGCATCTTGCAGCTGAAGGTGTTCATACTGAATATCTTGCACCGGGTGGAGAATTTAAAACAGCTCAAGAGCTGGCAGACGTACAACAAAAAGAATGGGAAGCTGCCGCTCCTAAATAATGTTCTAACATAAAACATACTGTCTCGGGGTCTGATATCAGACCCCGATCATTTATTGACTTGGACTAGCGAGGTGAGAGAGATGTATCCATTTGGCAAAGGCATTTACCGATATGTTCCTTTTCTTCTGTTACTTATTCCTTTACTGCTATATGTTGTTTTTTACTTTGGACCTTCTGTTCTGACTGTAATTTATTCCTTTACTGATGTTAAAAACGTTCCTGGCAGCTCTATGAGTTTTGTAGGACTTGATAATTATCGAGATGTATTCTTTTCCGGAAACTCTGGAGAGCGATGGCGCTCCATTATAAATACATTGATCTTTATGTTTATCGTTACGATTGTTCAGAACGGTGTAGCATTGTTTGTTGCGGTGCTGATTAATCAACGATTAAAAGGCGATTATTTCTATCGTGCTGTATTTTTCTTGCCTGTCGTACTTGGTGTGGCTGTCGTAGCATTGATCTGGGGCATGATGTTTGATCCAATGTCTGGGCCGGTTAACATGCTCTATGAGTGGCTTTTTGGTTATAAAGATATGTTCTTTGCGAGCTTCAGTCATGCGTTTGGTTACATTATCTTTGTGCAAATCTGGATGTACATGGGTTACTCTATGCTCATTTTCCTCTCTGGCTTGCAATCCGTACCTAAGGACCTATATGAAGCAGGGTATATCGATGGAACGAATAAATGGCAGTCCTTCCGTCACATTACGTTCCCGTTAATTGCCCCATCATTTACAGTCAATATGCTACTGTCGATTATTGGTGCAATGTCGACCTTCGATATTATCCTTGCAACGACAGACGGGAAGTTCAATACAAGAACGATGGCTTACGATGTGTACAAGGAAACATTCCGCGGCAGCCTGGAAATGGGTCTTCCTTCCGCATTGTCGGTAGTCCAGTTCCTCATCATTCTAGTATTTGTCATTGTAGCTCTTAAACAGACGCGTAAGAGAGAGGTGGAATATTAATTATGAAAAATTCCAAATCATTTACTACGCTCTCCTATATCGTCATTGGATTGCTGATTGTGTTGTATGTAGTTCCGCTAATTCTCGTACTTAACGTCTCGTTAAAATCATATCCGGAGTATTTGATGAATCCGATTGGATTGGTCAAGGAGGTACAGTGGAACAACTATGTGACTGCTTGGACCGAAGGCAACTTCGCTAATTATTTCATAAATAGTTTAGTTTACACGGTATTAGCTACTGTTTTAACGATTATTGTATCGGTATTGGGTGCGTTCCCTGTAGCTCGTGGATATGTAAAATGGAGTGGATTAATTTATCTTTTCTTCCTGTTGTCTCAGTTTCTTCCTAACCCAATGGTTGCCCAGTATAAGCTGATGCTGAGTCTGCGTGAAAGTCTGGATTTCTTCGGATATGACACGAAGCTGGGTTATATCATTTTGAAGACTTCCGGTACGGGCGTTGTATTTATGATGTTTGTTGGCTACATCAAATCGATTAGTCGTGAACTGGATGAAGCGGCGGGGATGGATGGATCGGGCTATATCAGATACCTGTTCCAAATCATCACACCACTGATGAAGCCGGTTATTGCAACAGGCGTAATACTAACAGCGATTGGCATCTGGAACGACTTTGTTGGTCCGATCATGTATTTACCGAGCAAGGCAAACTATCCTATTACCTTTGGGCTAAAAGAATTTAAAGGGCAATATGGTAATAACTGGCCGCTGCTGGCTTGCGGGATAACGATCGTTGCGGCGCCGCTTATTGTTTTGTACACCTTTATTCAGAAATATCTTGTTGATGGTGCATTGGCTGGAGCTGTGAAATCATAATTTTTTAATGGTGAGGTAGAATGATATGAGAAATAGGGGATGGGAGTTTCAAGGAGGACATGGTGAGTTTAGGCTAAAGCATCCTGAGAGGAGCAGTTATTTATACTTTCCTCTAGTTAATGAAGCAGGGATGATGTCAGCCATTTCACCGAATCTTCATGGAGAGATTACTTCAGGTCATAACACGTTTCTAATGGAACCGATCTCGGTGGAAGATTTGCATAATTCCAAGGCATCGAGAAATTTTTGGGTTCACGTTGAAGGATACGGAGCTTGGTCAGTAAGCGGTAATTCAGCTAAGCAAAACTCGGAGCAATTTACAACTGCAGAGGAGAACAGCTTTATGGAAGCAGGATTTCTGTGGCATAAGCTCACCCGTGATCACAGGGAATCATCACTTCGTGCAGAAACGATCAATTTTGTTCCGGTAACAGACGATAAAATAGAATTGATGAAAATTACGCTAACGAACAATGGTAATGACGAGCTTCACTTAACTCCGACTGCGGCGATCCCTTTGTATGGCAGGTCTGCAGATGATCTGAGGGATCACCGTCATGTGACTTCATTGCTTCATCGCGTATATACAAGTGAGCATGGAATCGAGGTTCAGCCCGCACTTTCATTTGATGAAAGAGGACATAAGGTTAATAAGATAACCTATAGTGTGCTTGGTGCGGATGCTAACGGTAATGCGCCGATCGGCTTTTTCCCTGAAACAGAGGAGTTTATAGGAGAAGGCGGAGCGCTTGATTGGCCGGAAACAGTAATAGCTAACGTAACACCAACGATAAGTGCCGGTGTCTCTTTGGAAGGATATGAGGCGATGGGTGCTCTCCGATTTGAAACAATCAGCCTCGCATCAGGTGCGTCTATATCTTATGTTGTAGCGATGGTTATTACGGATGATCGCTTGGACTATACTCGTTACGTGCAAGATTATTTGTCTGAAGCGTCTTTTGATGCTCTTTTGGCCCAGAATCAGAAGTATTGGAGCGATAAATTAAATACAGTCTCCTTTACATCAGGTGATTCCGAGCAGGATCAATGGATGAAATGGGTTACCCTTCAGCCGATTTTGAGAAGATTATACGGAAATTCCTTTCTCCCGTATCATGACTATGGTCGTGGAGGTCGAGGCTGGCGTGATTTGTGGCAGGATTGTCTGGCGCTTATGGTCATGGAGCCTGATGAAGTAAGAAACCTGTTGTTTAACAACTATGCCGGGGTTCGAATTGATGGAAGCAATGCTACGATTATCGGGACGAAGCCGGGTGAATTTATCGCGGATCGTAACAATATACCTCGGGTATGGATGGATCATGGGGCATGGCCGCTGCTGACTACCTTGCTCTATGTTCATCAAAGCGGTGATTTGGATCTGCTTTTGCAGCCGCAGTCCTATTTCCGGGATACCTTCATTAAGCGTTGCAAGGCTCGTGATTTAGCATGGACCTTAGAGCAAGGGAATAAGCTGACGACCGCGGAAGGCGAAATTTATCAAGGTACGATTCTGGAACATATCCTTCTGCAAAATATAGTCCCATTCTTTAATGTTGGTGAGCATGGAAATATCAAGTTAGAGGGTGCAGATTGGAACGATGGTCTGGATCTAGCTCCAAATCGTGGGGAAAGTGTTGCTTTTACGGCTTTTTATGGAAGCAATTTGCTGGAATTATCCAAGCTGCTGATGCAGCTTAAGGAACGGACTGGACAAGAAACGATAGAAATCGCTGAAGAAATGGTTGTGTTATTTGATTCAATGGCAGGTTCGATTTCGTATGACAGTATTTCTGCGAAACAACAGCTTCTTGATCAATATTACAATAACGTAGCTTTGGCTGTAAGTGGACGGAAAGCAAAGCTCAATATCAGTGATGTTGCTGGGGATTTGAAAAATAAAGCTTTGTGGATCATGGAGCATCTTCGCGAGAATGAGTGGATTTCGAGCAAAGAGGGCTATGAATGGTTCAATGGTTATTATAATGACGATGCAGAGCGGGTTGAAGGTGACTATCCAACTGGCGTAAGAATGACACTAACAGGTCAAGTATTTACGATTATGGGCGGCATAGCTACAGATGATCAGGTTGGAAAAATTACGTCTGCCGTTGATCGATATTTAAAAGATGAAAGAATCGGTTACCGCTTGAATTCAAGCTTCGGCGGCATTCAACAGAATCTTGGACGCGCCTTTGGTTTTGCCTTTGGGCATAAAGAAAACGGAGCGATGTTTAGCCATATGACAGTTATGTATGCAAATGCGCTCTATAAGCGTGGATTCGTTAAAGAGGGTTATGAGGTGCTGGATTCGATCTACCGATTATCCGTAGATTTTGATAAGAGTCGGATGTATCCGGGAGTACCGGAATATATCAACGAAAAGGGTCGCGGTATGTACACGTATTTGACTGGCTCCGCAAGCTGGATACTGCTGACACAGCTAACCGAAATGTACGGAGTAAAGGGATATTACGGGGATCTTTATTTGGAGCCGAAGCTGCTTAAATCGCAATTTGACCAGCAGGGTATAGCTTCAGTAGAGACCTTGTTTGCTGATCGGAAGTTGAATATCGTGTATCGTAATCCGCAGCTTGCTGATTATGGGCAATATCATGTGAAATCCGTTATCGTGAATGGAGCTGCTGTTTCCGTAAAGAACGAAGGCAATGGAGTTTTGCTACATCGATCTGTACTGGAACAATTGCCTGCTGAGGGCAATGCAGAGCTAGAGGTCATTTTAGGATCATAGAATTGGATGACAAGAACCCTGTGCTTAAAGGATAAGCCAGGGTTCTTGCAGGTTAGGGGCAAAATGATATGGCATATCAATTAAAAAATGAACAATTGCTGATCGATATAGCGGAAATCGGTGAATATGGTGGAAGCAGGTTTGATTGGAGCGGTTTTATAACGGGTGTAACTTTAATTAATGAAGGACGAGACAGTCATACCTATTGCGTTCCGGAGAGCTTAACTGCTGGGGATGGCACTGGTGGTGAAGGGCTGTGTAATGAATTTGGATTAAGGAAAGCTATCGGATACGATGATGCCAAGATGGGAGAACAATTCCCTAAGTTAGGGATAGGCTTGTTAACTCGCCCGGATGATGAAGAATACGCATTTGATCGTTCCTATCCGATAAGACCTTTTCAAGTTCACGTAGAGCAGGAGAATGCTTGCAAGCTGGTTTTTAGAGGGACTCAGGAGCCGTGCGGAGGGTTTTCTGCTCATTTGACGAAGTGCATCGCTATTCATAATAATCGGCTTACAGTGGAGTATGAACTGCTTAATACTGGAACGAAGGAAATCTATACTGAAGAGTATTGTCATAACTTTATAGGTATTGATGAGCAACCGGTTGGGCCAGATTATGTACTGAAGTTTCCGTATGTGCTTAATCCATGGTCTGATGACAAGGAAACACTGGATGACTTAGTATTTAGAAGTGAAGCTGGCTTAGGTATAGTAGGATGGCGAAAAAAACCTGACAAGCCATTTTATTTCCGGCAAGAGGGGTTTGAAGGTGCGAAGTATCCTTGGCTTTGGGAGCTTATTCATCAACCCAGCGGTGTTGCTGTCAGAGAGCTCAGTACCTTTTCGGTAAGTGATGTAGCGGTTTGGGGACAAGGACATGTAATATCTCCTGAGATATTTATTGAAGTCAAAGTGGCTCCAGGAGAAAGAAAAAGCTGGTCGAGAGTATATGAATTTTTTATAGAGTCATAAAAATACTTTATCTATATGAAGCGTTAATGTGTCAATTCTGCAAACTGCGAATTTTTGATGAATATTGAACTTGATGGGAAATGGATTAGTTGTTATCATAAATCTTATCTATTACTTGGAACCATACCAGGTACTTGAGAGAGAGGATGGGAGCAATGAGTAAAAGAGCGTATAATTTTAACGCCGGTCCGGCAGCTCTGCCTTTAGAAGTGCTGGAACGTGCGCAAGCTCAGTTTGTTGATTTTCAAGGTACGGGAATGTCCATTATGGAAATGTCCCACCGCGGCAAAGTTTATGAAGGGGTTCATAACGAGGCTGCTAGTCGTCTGCTTAATTTGCTTGGTAATCCTGAAGGCTACAAAGTATTGTTCCTTCAAGGTGGAGCTTCAACTCAATTTGCAATGTTGCCAATGAACTTGCTGACTGAAGGCAAGACTGCTGGTTATGTGAAGACAGGCAGTTGGGCTAACAAAGCTGTTAAAGAAGCAAAACTGATCGGTGAAACATTTGTTGCGGCTTCCTCTGAAGAGGACAAGTATATGTCGATTCCAGATGTGAGTAATTTGGTACTTCCTGAAAATGCAGCTTACCTGCATATCACCTCCAATGAAACCATTGAAGGGACTCAGTTTGGGCAGTATCCAGATACAGGCAGTGTGCCGTTGATCGCGGATATGTCTAGTGATATTTTGTGCAGACCGTTTGACCTTACTCAATTCGGAATGGTATATGCCGGAGCACAGAAGAACCTTGGACCATCCGGTGTAACAGTTGTTATTGCTCGTGAAGAATTGTTGACAAATTCTCCAAAACATTTGCCAACGATTTTCCGTTACGATACACATCTTGATAACAACTCTCTGTATAACACACCGCCATCTTTCTCAATTTACATGGTAAATGAAGTGTTGAAATGGATTGAAGAGCAAGGTTCTCTCGAAGGTATTGAAAAGAAAAACCGTGAAAAAGCGAACCTGTTGTACGATGCAATTGATAATAGCGGCGGATTTTTCCGTGGTTGTGCAGATGTAGCCAGCCGTTCCTTGATGAACGTTACTTTCCGTCTTGCTTCCGAAGATCTGGAGAAACAATTCATCAAAGAATCTGAGCAAGAAGGCTTTGTTGGACTTAAAGGTCACCGCAGTGTTGGTGGATTGCGCGCTTCGATCTACAACGCGGTTCCATATGAGAGCATTAAGGCACTCGTTGAATTCATGGAGCAGTTCCAAAAAAAGAACGGATAATGAAGTAGATTTCATTAGAAATAAAGAAGGAGGCTGTCCCAAAAGTTATCCAAGATAACTTTGAGGGACACTTCTTTTTTTTTGCAGTGGAAAGGCAAAATATCAGGAGAAGCATGTAAAAATACAGTTTTTTTAAAAGTAGCCATAAAAGGATGAACAGAAGCCTGCAAAAATGCAGGAATATGGTTCAGAATAGACTGGTTTGAAGAGAATCCTAGAGAAAGCCTGCACTTTTGCAGCAATTTAGGGCATTTAGAGACTTTACTTGATCAAAGCCTGCACATTTGCAGGAATTTCAGGAATTCCGCATCATGACACTATTACACATGAGATACGGTCATAGCATGTGGCTGGATCAAGCGGTGCAGGGTGCAGGGATCGTCTTCCTTGCACTGCTATTTCCAGTTTTGACAGTATACCCATACTTTTTATACGAAAATGGACACCTTGAAAAAGCGCAAAAAGACACTCCTCCTTTAAGAAAAGAATGTCATTTTTTTTAAGAGGCTTCGGTGGATTCTACTTTAACAATGAATCCCTGGGCCTCGATTTTTTTAACCCAATATTCTACAGATGGTTTTGAAGTTGTTAGATAGTCCCAACCTACTTCACGATAAGGTATTTTATCCTTGAGCATACGGTAGATCATTCGAAGCATGAGATGAGCTGTCGCTATAATTGCCTTCCTCTGTCCTCGTCGTTTCTGTATTCGGTAAAAGAAAGACGCAAGTCGCGTGCCCTTGGATTTACTTGCTGCCCAGGCTGCTTGGCAAAGAACAGCCTTTAAGCTTTTATTTCCCTTGGCAATTCGCGAACTTTTCTTCTTTCCAGCACTCTCATTATTGCCAGGGCTTAATCCGGCCCAGGTCGCTATTTGCGGATCACCTCCAAAATGGGACATATCATTTCCGAGTTCAGCCAAGATGACCGCCGCCGCATCTTTCTGAATGCCGGGAATGGTAATCAAAAGTTCAACGGATGGTAAGTGCGGTTCGAGTAACTGATTAATCTCGAACTCCACCTTCTCCAATTGCTTCTCAACGTAGGATAAGTGGTCTAAGTGCAGACCCAGCATCATACGATGGTGCTTCTTCATTCGTCCATCTAGTGCCTCAAG
>NZ_FNBG01000025.1 GCF_900102215.1 Fontibacillus panacisegetis | reverse complement strand
CCCTGGTTTCATTCAACCTTCTCGGTGCTGAAAAACCGACTATTTGAATCTTGATTGAAAGCGGAGGTGATTCAAATAGTCAGCATTTTTAACCTTTTCTTTTGCTAAAGAGAGGGTTGTTCCTATTTGTCAAATGCAAATTGCTGATTTGCAACATATATATAGAAATAATTGTGACAAATAAAGTGATTTGTTTCACAATTAATGTGAATGCAATCACAAATGCTGTTTTATATATAAATATATACTCTAAGTAACCGTATTTATGGAGGAGGCCATTCAAATGGGAAAAGATAGAGAAAAGCTAGTGGTGATCGGCAATGGTATGGCGGGAATTAGTGCGGTCGAACAAATTTTAAAATTGACAACAAAGTTTGATATTACAGTAATCGGTAGTGAGCCGCATCCCAATTACAATCGGATCATGCTCTCTTATGTACTTGAAGGAAGTAAAACCATTGATGATATCGTACTGAATGATTTAGGCTGGTATAAGGATAATGGAATTACTCTCCATATGGGCCGTGCAGTAGCTAAAATTGATGAGCTTAATAAAGAAGTAATTACTATAGACGGATTGAAGGTCCCTTTTGACAAGGTGATCATTGCAACAGGCTCCAATTCTTTCATTCTTCCGATTCCAGGAAGTAATAAAGAGGGCGTTGTCGGTTTTCGGGATATTGCCGATTGCAATCAAATGCTTGATGCAGCGAAATGTTATAAAAAGGCTGCTGTCATCGGTGGCGGTCTGTTAGGCCTGGAAGCGGCCAAAGGACTCGTTCAGCTTGGTATGGATGTAACTGTCGTTCACTTAATGGAAGATTTAATGGAGCGCCAATTGGACCATCAAGCGGCTTCCATGCTAAAGGCAGAGCTGGAGCGCCAAGGTATTAAATTTAAAATGGGAGCCCAAACAGTAGAGCTGCTTGGAGATGCAAGAGTTAGTGGTCTTCGTTTTGCCGATGATACTGTGCTGGACGCCGAATTTGTAGTCATGGCGGTTGGGATTAAACCCAATATAACAGTAGCAAAAGATAGCGGCCTTGAAGTGAATCGTGGGATCGTTGTTAATGATTACATGCAGACCTCAATGGAGGGTGTGTATTCGGTTGGTGAATGTACAGAACATCGCGGTACATGCTACGGATTGGTCGCTCCATTATTTGAGCAGGGCATGATTTTAGCTAAACATATATCCGGAGTTGAGACAGTTCCTTATGAAGGTTCGATCGTATCGACCAAGCTGAAAATATCAGGCGTTGATGTGTTTTCAACCGGTGAATTTATCGATGGACCTGAACATACGGTCATTGCTAATAAAGATGATTGGAAACGCACTTACAAAAAAATAATACTGAAAGACAATGTGATGGTTGGCGCTGTGCTGTTTGGAGATATCACGGATTCCGCCCAATTGCAGAAGCTGATTAAACTGAAGACTGTCATGACTGATGATCTGTATGCTTCGCTCATGGGTACAGGCTGCTGCGGTGGCGAAGGCAAAAAGGGAATCTCGGTCGACACGATGTCTAATGATGAAATTGTATGTGGTTGTAACGGAGTTACAAAAGGAACGATCGTTGACGTTATTACGAATCAAGGCTTGACGACTGTTGACGAGATCAAAGCTTGTACAGGAGCTACTCGTTCATGTGGAGGCTGTAAGCCTGTCGTTGAGCAGATTCTTCAATATGTGCTGGGGGATGAATTTAAGACAGCTGCCAAGCAGGGTATTTGCGGATGCACGACGTTAAGCCGTGATGAAATTGTCGCAGAGATTAAAGACAAAGGACTGCAAACTACGAAAGAAGTAATGAATGTACTTGGCTGGAGTCAGACAGAGGGCTGCTCGAAGTGCCGTCCGGCGATCAATTATTATCTCGGAATGATCTATCCTGACACACATGAGGATGAGAAGCAATCCCGTTTTGTTAATGAAAGAATGAATGCCAATATTCAAAAAGACGGTACCTATACTGTCGTGCCGCGGATGTATGGTGGGGTAACGACACCGGAAGATTTGAAAAAGATCGCGGATGTATCACTGAAATACGATGTAAAAGTTGTGAAGGTTACTGGCGGACAACGTCTGGATCTGATCGGCGTGAAGAAAGAAGACTTGCCTAAAGTGTGGGAAGAACTTGATATGCCATCGGGTTATGCTTATGCAAAATCGCTGCGTACCGTAAAGACCTGTGTTGGCTCGCAATTCTGCCGTTTTGGTACACAGGATTCGATGGGTATGGGGGCAATTTTGGAACGCAAGTTCGAACGGCTTGATTTTCCTGCAAAATTCAAATTGGCTGTTAACGGCTGCCCACGGAATTGTGCTGAATCTTGTACAAAAGATATTGGGATCGTCGGTAATGACGGCGGTTGGGAAATTTTTGTCGGCGGAAATGGCGGGATTAAAGCTCGGCTTGCAGATTCGCTGTGCAAAGTGAAAACAGATGAAGAACTAATTGAAATATGCGGTGCGATCATGCAGTTTTACCGGGAAACCGGAAACTATCTGGAAAGAACCTCAGAGTGGGTTGAACGGATCGGCCTGGATCGTATCAAAGCAGTTGTTGTCGACGACATTGATGGCCGAAAGGCACTCATGGAACGTATTGAATTCGCCCTGAAGCAGGTAGAGGATCCATGGAAGAAGGCATTGCGTGACAAAGAACAGACCGGCAAGCTGTTTAACGGATTGGAAATGAGCAACCAACTGTAACCCTAGAGATGAATGAAAGGAGAGAGCAACGATGAGTAAAGAGAACATGAAGAATTTGGAAGAGATGACGTTTTACCCCGCTGGACCACTAAATCAATTTCTGGTTCAAATCGGTCGTGTCGTTGAAGTAGATGGGCAACAGATCGCGGTATTCCGTCTCTCAGATGATCGAATATTCGCCGTCTTAAATCAGAACCCTCATCCTAAAGGGGGGCCTTTGGCAGAAGGGATTGTGTCAGGACATTACCTATATGATCCTCTTTATGACTGGAAAATAGATCTAACTACAGGGCTTGTCCAAGCCCCTGATACAGGGCAAGTGCAAATCTTCCCTGTCAAAGTGGAGGAGGATCAAGTATTCATCGCAACTGAGAATTTACAGAAGGCATAGAGTTTAGTAGTTTCAGTTGTTTGATATTGGGGGAGGAAACCGTATGTTTACGCAAAATGTGGAGGCGATCGTAGAAGCGGCAGTTAAGAAAAAAGAGAAAATGAATGAGAGCTTGCCTAAATATTTTGTCTCCGCCATGCTGGCGGGTGCTTATGTAGGACTCGGAATAATTTTGATATTCAGCATTGGTGCACCTTTAGCTGCGGCAAAATCACCTTTTCAGACCATGCTGATGGGAATGTCCTTTGGTCTTGCGCTCACCTTAGTTGTATTCGCTGGATCTGAGCTGTTTACAGGAAACAATATGTTTTTTACCGCAAGTACTTTGGCAAGGAGAACGACGGTAGGTGACACGCTCAAAAACTGGACTATCGTTTTCCTCGGCAATGTAGCGGGTGCTGTTGTGCTGTCATTGCTCATCGTAGGTACAGGGCTATTTAAAACCGCAGCGCCCGAACATCTAATATTTGCCGTCTCCGCTAAGAAAATGGGAGCACCGGTCATGGAGTTGTTTTTTCGCGGGATTCTATGTAATTGGCTTGTATGTCTCGCTCTCTGGATGGCTAATCGAACTAAAGAAGATATAGCCAAGCTGGTTCTTATCTGGTGGTGTCTGTACGCATTTATTGCGAGCGGGTATGAGCATAGTGTTGCGAACATGACGCTCCTTAGTTTGTCTGTACTATTGCCAAATCACCCGGACACAATCACTCTGGCGGGCTGGTTCCACAACATGATTCCTGTCACACTCGGCAACATTGTCGGAGGAGCCGTTTTTGTTGGTATGGCTTACTGGTTTATCTCTCCTGTGCGTAAGAAATAATTGCTATCGTCGGAGGCCGTCCCAAAAGTTATCTAGGATAACTTTGAGGGGCGCTTCTTTTTTTGCAGTGGAAAGGCAAGATATCAGGAAAAGTTGCAAAAATGCAGGAATATGTTTCAGAATAGACTAGTTTGAAGAGAATCCTTAGAGAAAGCCTGCACATTTGCAGTAATTTAGGGCATTTAGAGGCTTTACATGATCAAAGCCTGCACATTTGCAGGAATTCAGGAATTCCGCATCATGACACTATTACACATGAGATACTGTCATGGAATGTAGCAGGGTCAAGCGGTGCAGGGATCATCTTCCTTGCACCGCTATTTCTAGTTTTGACAGCAAATCTACTTTTGGGGCAGCCCCTTTTTAGTTAAATATCTGAACTTGAATAAGATCAATTCTTCTGTTAATATAGAACGAACGTTCAGTATAATTAATTCTTGATAATTTGGGGGTGAAAATGGTTGGATAAAAACAAGAAACAGCTGCAAAGTGAACAGACGAAGAGTCGTATAGCTGAAGCGGCTCGATCATTGTTTGCCCAGAAAGGCTACAAGGCGACGTCAATTGAGGATATCGTTGATGCGACTGGGAGCAGTAAAGGGAACATTTATTATCATTTCAAAAGTAAAGAAGGATTGTTTTTACATCTAATTAATGAGTGGGATCAGGAATGGGAAATTAAGTGGGGAGAAAAAGAACCGAAATACACCACCTCGATCGAGAAACTTTATGGAATTGCAGAGCATTTGGTGCTGGACGACTTGAACCATCCTCTTACTAAAGCGGCTGATGATTTTTTTAACAACGAAGAGAAGACCAGTGAAGTAGAAGAACGAATGAACGAGATGCTGGAGCGGCATCTTAAATTTAACCGAACCCTGCTGCAGCAGGGTGTTGATAGTGGGGAATTCAAGCCTCAGGATGTGAACAGCCTTGCAATTGTGCTGGAAAGCTTAATTATTGGTCTTGGTCAAATGTCTAGTAAAAAGAAAGAAAACATGAAAGAGATTCTTGATTTGTATCGTTTAGCTTTCAGTGTTCTTCTTCATGGCATAGCAGAATCAGAACCAACAACATCACCATAACAACTTGAATAGAACTAGCGAGGAAAACTTATGTCATTACTACTAAGAAACAGAGGAGCTATTTTGCTTCTCATGATCAATATATTTTTAATATTTACAGGGATTGGTCTTGTCATCCCCATAATGCCCACATACATGACGGAACTAAATATCAGCGGTAGTATTGTCGGCTTAATGGTTGCGGCATTTTCATTAACTCAACTGCTTTTTTCACCTGTTGCAGGACGACTATCTGATAAGCTGGGTCGCAAAAAAATCATTGTGGCCGGAATGCTGATTTTTGCACTGTCTGAGTGGCTGTTCGGCTTTGCTAGCAGTGCCGTGCTGCTGTTTGCTGCTCGAATGCTAGGAGGAATAGGTGCTGCGCTCATCATGCCTTCAGTAATGGCTTATACCGCCGATGTTACTTCGATGGATGATCGGGCAACAGGAATGGGATACATTAACGCTGCTATTACAACAGGTTTTATTATTGGTCCGGGGATCGGAGGCTATATTGCCGAATTTGGGATTCGTGTGCCTTTCTATGGAGCAGCAGTTGCTGGTATAGTTGCTGCGGTCATTACAATGTTTGTGCTACCGGAATCTAAGCCCACAGCTGAAGGTTCTGCTAGTGATAATGTTACTTCTAAACCGTCTGCAGCACCTGCAAAAAAAGAAAATATAGTGAAGCAAATTTTAAAATCCGTACGTGAGCCCTATTTTATGAGCTTGATTATCGTGTTTGTCTCCGCATTTGGACTTGCTAATTATGAGACTATTTTTGGACTGTTTGTAGATCATCACTTTGGTTTTACAGCTAAGGACATTGCATTTATTATCACTTTTGGTTCAATATCTGGAGCTGTAGTCCAGGTCACCATTTTTGGATGGATACTGAAGACGTTCGGGGAAGAGAAAGTAGTGTCCTGTTGTTTGATCGTGGCAAGCTTGTCAGTTGCTCTGACACTCGTTGTGAATAAATACTGGTTAATTCTACTCGTAACATTCATCGTCTTCTTATCGATAGATATACTGCGGCCTACGATAAGTACACAGATTTCCAGAATGGCAGATAATCAGCAGGGATATATTGCGGGATTGAATTCAGCATTTACAAGCCTTGGAAATATCGCGGGTCCAGTCATTGCAGGATTCCTGTTCGATATCAATGTTAATTATCCGTTTTTATCAGCTTCGATCGTACTGTTGCTGTGCTTCGTGCTGTCACTTAGGGCTATTAAGTTGAGTAGAGTAAGTAGAGGCTAAAACACGACACAAATAACCCAGGGGGTCATTGACCTTCCCTGGGTATTATTTTGTTTCTAGTTAAATGCGGCAAATTTCGTTCGGACACAGCTCGCAGTGGCAAATGTCTTGCAGCATTACAAGATCTTTAATCACGATCATGCCGTTTTCGTATTCGAGAGCGTCTTTTTTGCGAAGGTCGCTTAGCATACGGTTAACACTTTCACGTGTTGCACCAATCATGTTCGATAGATCCGTATGTGTAATCTTCTTGTTAATCAGAATGGAGTCTCCACGCTGCTCGCCATATGAATTGCTTAAGCGAATCAGAGTAGAGCATAGTGCACCAGGCTTACCATACATCATCAAATCACGGAATTTAGTCTGCGTTAGGCGGTGATGAATTCCCATCCATTTCATGAAATCGATAGCGAAATCGCAGTGCTGACAAATCATGATTTCCAGATCTTTTTGTTCAATAATACCGATCTCACTATCTTCAATAACTTCAGCAGTGAAGCTATGCTTGCTGCTAAAGAAAGGATCAGCCTGACCAACCATATCGCCGCGTCCATACATATAAAGAATAAGCTCTTTTCCTTCATCTGTAGATTTAGTCAATTTAACTCGTCCGCGCTTGATATAGAATAGCTTATCTGAAAAGTCGCCTTCCCAGAACAAATGTGTGCCCTCGGGATACGATTTGTCTTTCATAGTTACTAGAAGTCGATTGAAGTTTTGTTCAGTAAAACAGCTCGTATTGCCGCGGGGCATGGTGGCATTCATCGTTTCACTCATTTTTAATTTCCCCTTTGTACTCCAAATTTTTCTGAAAATTTTAAATTAATTATATAACGTTTACGGCGTTTTGGGATAGGTGTAAAGGCGTAAAAAGTGTCGAATTTTCAACATTGTGACTAATTTCACTTTTATAAACCTATAAATATGCTGTTTCATTCTATGTTGTATGAGCGTGTTCAGGGCACATTACTTTTTCACAATATAGGGAACTTCATGAAAAAACAAGGGTATTAATGAAAAAATACAGCATGATAAATGAAAGTTTTCACTGATTTTAAAGTACGTGAAAAAATTCACTATGCAAGAGGTAAATTGTGTGATATGATTCAAACATAAAGAGAAGCACACAGCTTCGTAAGGATAAACCCTTAAGTGAATTATTTCACTATTAAAAAAGTAAGTGCAGGTTCCGGGGAGAGTCTTTACTTAAAATTAGGAGGATGAGAGAGATGGCCGTTAAAAACGAAGCAGCTACAAAAGCGCAGCCAGATGCACAAGAGTACACCCAAACCCTGATTGATAAAGCGAAAAAAGCTTCTGAAGCTTTCATGGGATTGGATCAAGAACAAATCGATAAAATTGTTCAAGCAATGGCTCTTGCAGGATTAGACAAACATATGTATCTGGCAAAGATGGCAGTTGAGGAAACTGGACGCGGAGTATATGAAGATAAAATTATCAAGAATATGTTCGCTACCGAGTACATCCACAACAGCATCAAATACAACAAAACTGTAGGTGTTATTGAAGATAATGCTTATGAGAGCTTTCAAAAAATCGCTGAGCCGGTTGGGATCATCATGGGGATTACTCCAGTAACTAACCCGACTTCAACTACTATATTTAAAGCGATGATCGCCATCAAGACTCGTAATCCAATTATTTTTGGTTTCCATCCATCTGCACAACGTTGTAGCACTGAAGCTGCAAAAATCCTTCTCGAAGCAGCTGTTAAACATGGTGCACCGGCTGACTGTATCCAATGGATTGAGAATCCGTCGATGGATCGTACAAATGCTTTGATGAATCATCCTGATGTAGCATGTATCCTTGCAACTGGTGGATCGGCAATGGTTAAAGCAGCATATAGCTGTGGCAAACCAGCACTTGGTGTAGGACCTGGTAACGTGCCTTGCTTCATTGAAAAGTCTGCTGATCTGGACCAGGCAGTTAACGATTTGATTCTGTCGAAGACTTTTGACAACGGTATGATCTGTGCTTCCGAACAAGCGGTTATCATTGAAGAGCCAATCTTCGATCAAGTGAAGAAGAAAATGATCGCTAACGGTTGCTACTTTGTAAATAAAGAAGAAGCAGCAAAATTGACTGCTGGAGCAATCATAGCTGATAAATGTGCAGTAAATCCAACCATCGTAGGTCAACCTGCTACAAAAATCGCAGAATTGTGCGGTATCGAAGTACCTGCAGGAACTAAAATCCTGGTAGCTGAAATTGAAGGCGTAGGACCTAAGTTCCCATTGTCCGCTGAAAAATTGAGCCCAGTGCTCGCTTGCTACAAAGTGAAAACAGCAGAGCAAGGTATTGATCGTGCATTAGAAGTTGTTCAATTTGGAGGCATGGGCCACTCGTCGGTTATCCATTCCAATAATGATGAAATTATTCAAAAATTCTCTGATCGTATGCCAACTTGCCGTATTTTGGTTAACCAGCCATCTTCGCAAGGCGGTATCGGTGACATCTATAATACGAACCTGCCTTCGCTTACTCTGGGCTGTGGATCTTATGGACGCAACTCGACTTCGTCGAACGTAACGGCTATCAATTTGATCAACGTGAAAAGGGTGAATCGTCGTACCGTGAATATGCAATGGTTCAAAATACCAGACAAAATCTATTTCGAGAAAAACTCGACTCAGTATCTAGCTAAAATGCCTGACATTACTCGTGTTCTGATTGTTACTGACCCTATGATGGTTAAACTTGGATATGTTGAAAGAGTAGAACACTACTTGCGTCAACGCCAAACTCCAGTAGCGATCGAAGTATTCGCGGATGTTGAGCCAGATCCATCGACTACTACAGTACAACGTGGTACTGAGTTAATGGCGAAATTCCAACCGGATTGCATCATCGCACTTGGTGGCGGTTCGCCAATGGATGCTGCTAAAGGCATGTGGCTGTTCTATGAATATCCTGATACAGATTTCCACAACCTGAAACAAAAATTCATGGATATCCGTAAACGTATATACAAATATCCACGTCTAGGTCAAAAAGCGAAATTTGTTGCGATTCCTACAACTTCGGGCACAGGTTCGGAAGTAACTTCGTTCGCAGTTATTACGGATAAAGAAAATGGTAATACTAAATATCCTTTGGCAGACTATGAATTGACACCGGATGTTGCTATCATCGACCCTGAATTTGTATATAGCTTGCCTAAAGTTGCTGTAGCAGATACAGGTATGGACGTACTTACACATGCAATTGAAGCTTATGTGTCGGTAATGGCTAATGATTTTACAGATGGTCTTGCAATCAAAGCGATTCAATTGGTATTCCAATATCTTGAGCAATCGGCGTTGACTGGTGACAAACTGGCTCGCGAAAAAATGCATAATGCATCGACGCTTGCAGGTATGGCATTTGCGAATGCATTCCTTGGTATCAACCACAGCTTGGCGCATAAATGGGGCGGTCAATACCACACGGCTCATGGACGCACTAATGCAATCCTGATGCCTCACGTTATTCGCTATAACGCGAAGAAGCCTACGAAATTTGCTGCTTGGCCTAAATACAGAAGCTTCGTGGCTGACGAGCGTTATGCTGAAATCGCACGTATTCTTGGACTTCCTGCTCGCACTACAGAAGAAGGCGTTAAGAGCTTGATCAAAGCAATCCGTGATCTGAACAGAAAGCTCGGTATTCCTGAAACTTTCCAAGAGCTTGGATTTGATCCAAAAGACTTCGAATCGCGTGTAGATTACCTTGCTGACCGTGCATTTGAAGACCAATGTACAACAGCTAATCCTAAGCTTCCGCTGGTAACTGAACTGGCTGATGTATACCGTGATGCTTTCTACGGAAGATTTGACGAATAAGTGAACAAATAGCTCGAAAAAGGTGACAAATATCACTCGAATTGTGATATTTGTCACACTTATTATAAGGCACATGTTATATCATAAAAGTGTAATAAAGATCCCTCGAAATTATTCAAAAAGCTTGGTGCTCGGTGAACAGCCGAGTGAATTTGTTGTCAAAGTTGTGAAAATTATCACAAATTTTAAGGGATCCAAGGAGACGCGGTACATAAACCTCAAGCCGCGTATTCTAAACCATATAAATGGAGGGAATAAAGATGTCGGTGATTGAAAGAGAAGCAAAACAAGTACAAGACGTTCAAACAGCTTGGAGAGGTTTCAAAAAAGGCAAGTGGATGACTGAAGTTAACACGCGTAATTTTATCGACACAAACATTACGTCTTATGAAGGAAATGAATCATTCCTGGAAGGTGCAACAAATAACACTAAAGAATTGTGGAACATCGTTTCTGATCTTACTGTAAAAGAAAGAGAAGCAGGCGGAGTATTGGATGTAGATGCAAACACTCCTTCCACAATCATTTCTCATACTCCAGGATATCTGGATAAAGACAAGGAACAAATCGTAGGTGTGCAAGGTAATGCTCCTTTCCAACGTACGATTCATCCATTCGGCGGTATTAACATGGTACTCAATGCTTGTAAAGCATACGGTTTTGATGTACCAGAAAGTATTGTTGAAATGTTTACGCATATTCGCAAGACGCATAACCAAGGCGTTTTTGATGCATATACATCTGAGATGAGAGCTGCTCGTAAAGCCGGTATCATTACTGGTCTTCCAGATGCTTACGGTCGTGGTCGTATTATCGGTGACTATCGTCGCGTAGCACTTTACGGTGTAGACTTCCTGATCAAACAAAAACAAAGCGAACTGAAGAGCCTCGAAGTCGACAGCATCGACGAAGATGTGATTCGCCTTCGTGAGGAAATATCCGAACAAATTCGTGCACTGGGTGAACTGAAACAATTGGGCGAAATGCACGGCTTTGATATCTCGAAACCAGCTAGTACAGCGAAGGAAGCTTTCCAATGGGTATACTTCGCATACCTTGCAGCAGTTAAAGAACAAGACGGTGCGGCAATGTCTCTTGGACGTGTATCATCTTTCCTTGATGCTTATATTGAACGTGATCTTGCTGAAGGAACACTTACTGAAGAAACAGCACAAGAGCTTGTTGACCATTTCGTTATGAAGCTTCGTATCGTGAAGTTCCTTCGTACGCCAGATTATAACGACCTGTTCAGTGGCGACCCTACATGGGTAACTGAATCCATCGGCGGTATGTCCGTACAAGGCGTAACTCGTGTAACGAAGAACAGCTTCCGTTTCTTGCATACACTTTACAATCTCGGACCTGCACCTGAACCAAACCTGACTGTACTCTGGTCTGAACAATTGCCAGAAGCGTTCAAGAAATATTGCGCTAAAGTATCTATCGAGACTAGCTCGATTCAATATGAAAATGACGATTTGATGCGTCCAATCTATGGCGATGACTACGGTATTGCTTGCTGTGTATCCGCTATGGAAATCGGTAAACAAATGCAATTCTTCGGTGCTCGTGCGAACTTGGCTAAAGCTCTTCTTTACGCAATCAATGGTGGTAAAGATGAGAAGTCAGGTGCTCAAGTTGGTCCTGAATATCAACCAATCACTTCCGAATACCTTGATTACAATGAAGTTATGAAACGTTTCACCCCAATGATGGAATGGCTCGCTAAACTGTATGTAAATACACTCAACGTCATTCACTACATGCATGATAAATATTGCTACGAACGGATTGAAATGGCGCTTCATGACCGTGATATCCTCCGTACAATGGCTTGCGGTATCGCTGGTTTGTCGGTAGCTGCTGACTCTCTGAGTGCGATCAAATATGCTAAAGTGAAAGTAATTCGTAACGAACAAGGTATCGCAGTAGATTTTGTTACAGAAGGCGAATTCCCTTGCTACGGTAACAACGATGATAGTGTTGACCAAATTGCAGTTAAATTGGTTGAGAGCTTTATGGGTATGATTCGCAAACACAAAACATACCGTAACGCTATGCATACTCAATCCGTATTGACCATTACTTCAAACGTTGTTTACGGTAAGAAGACAGGTACTACACCTGATGGACGTAAAGCTGGCGAACCATTTGCACCTGGTGCTAACCCAATGCACGGCCGCGATAAGAAAGGTGCTCTTGCTTCCTTGAGTTCAGTAGCTAAATTGCCATATGAACACAGCTTGGATGGCATTTCGAATACTTTCTCCATCGTGCCTAAGGCGCTTGGTAAGGAAGCTGAAATTCGTAAATCTAACCTTGTATCGATGATGGACGGATACTTTGGCAGCAAAGCTCATCACTTGAACGTTAACGTGTTCGACCGTGAGCAACTGATGGATGCGATGGAACATCCTGAGAACTATCCACAGCTTACTATTCGTGTATCCGGCTATGCGGTTAACTTCATTAAGTTGACTCGTGAGCAACAGCTTGATGTTATTAATCGTACTTTCCACGGTTCAATGTAAGTAGTAAAATAAATTAAAACAGATATAAGATATATAAGGCAGTCGAATTAAGAAAGGGTGACGAAAGATGCTAAAAGGTCGTATACATTCATTGGAAACTTTCGGAACGGTTGATGGCCCAGGTATTCGTTTCGTACTCTTCATGCAGGGCTGCCTGCTCAAATGTCAGTATTGTCATAACCCCGATACCTGGAGCCTGACGGACGGTAAGGAAATGAGTGTAGAAGAGGTTCTGGCTGAGATTGAACCTTATCTTAACTATTATCGTTCATCAGGCGGAGGGTTAACGGTATCCGGCGGAGAGGCCACGTTGCAAGCACCATTTGTAACGGAGCTATTCCGTGAAGCTAAGAAGCGCTGGAACCTGCACACCACACTTGATACAAACGGATATAATGAAGGGGACAAAATACGTGACCTTCTAGATGTTACTGATCTAGTACTTCTTGATTTGAAGCATATCGATAATGAGAAGCATATCAAATTGACAGGCAAACCGAATGACCGAATGCTTAATATGGCAAAATGGTTGTCAGACCATGATCGGAAGATGTGGATCCGCCACGTGTTAGTTCCTGGAATCAATGATGATGAGAGTGATCTACGTAATCTTGGTAGATTCGTTGGTGGCTTGAACGGAGTAGAGAAGCTTGAACTTCTTCCTTATCATCAAATGGGGATCTATAAATGGCAGGAGCTAGGATGGACTTATCCTCTAGAGGGAGTACCTTCTCCAACGTCGGATGAAGTAAATTGGGCTACAAAAGTCATTGAAGAGGGACGGCAAGAAACAGCTGTAGTTGTTTAGTTTGTGTCAATAAACAAACATTATATTAATAGATTTACGAAGCGGTTAAGAATGACTATTTATGTCAGGTTTAACCGCTTTCTTTTTATGGACTATATCCTATTATTCCTTGAATAGAAATCTGCAAGAGAGTAACTGAGTTAGAGGAGTTTTAATACTGAGTTTAAAAAACACCGACAAAAGAACCATTATTTCGTGGTTATTTGTCGGTTTTTACATTACTATGATACTTATAGCAACTTTTCTTCATTACATGCGTTTAATACTATGTGTGTAAATGAGAGAAGAGTATAGAAAAGGGAGCAGAAGGAGCCTAACATGAAATTTAAGAACATGGTCGTTGCAACGGTTTTAGCAGTATCACAGGTGGCAATGGTGCTTCCTGCAAGTGCAGAGGAAGCAGTACAGAACACTAATCAAAGTAATCAAGCCACAATGAACTCCTCAGATCAGACAATCACATCTTCAAATCCTGCCAATCAGAATCAGAGTGGGAATGGTGTAACGGAGGGAGTTACATCCCCCGATAGCCAGGTTCAAGAACAAGCCCCTACAGATACGGTTGATGGGATAACTCCAGTAGAAGGTGAAGGAACAGACAATGGTAATACTGTGAATCCAGTTGCTGAACCTGTCACTCCGGTTAATACTGACACCACAGTAAATAGTGGCAATAATCAATTGATTCTAATGATGAATAGCAACAAGATGTACCAGAATGGCAAAGAATACATTGCGGGCTATCCAATGGAAGTGAAGAACGGCGTTTCTTATATTTCAATTCGTGCTATTGTTGAACGTGCTGGCTTCAATCTGACTTTTGACAACAAGACAAAAGAAACGATCATTAAGCGGGGAAGTGACGAGCTTCGCTTCAAAACTGCAAGCAGCAGCTACAAAGTAAATGGTGTAACGAAGACGATGAAGGGCAGCTCATATGTTGTTAAAAATAACTTTATGGTTCCTTTAACAGCAATCACAAGTGCTCTAAATATCACATATTCCGTTGATCAGCCTGCAAAAAAGGTTATCGTGAATTTATCAATCAATCCTGTAGCGTCATTCAAAGTTGGAAACACTGAAATTGTTGCTGGTGAGACTAACGTACAATATATTCCAAGCTCATATTCACCAACAGGGCTGGAGATTGTTAATGAGGAATGGATCGGACGTGAGGACGTTTTCTCTACACCAGGGAGCTATACCGTCACTTATCGGGTTCAGGATTCAAGTGGCCAATGGAGTAATCCATATTCTTTGACTATAAATGTAGTTAAGCCACATACGCCGCCTGTTGCTAACTTTATGACAAATAAAGATACTTATAAAATGGGTGAACTCATAACTTATTCCGATTTCAGTACAGATGAAGTAGAGATCACAAATCGTCAATGGGAGAACAAACAGTTAGCCTTTTTTACTCCTGGACCAACTACAATCCGACTGACTGTAACAAATAAATTCGGTCTTACTTCAACTATTGAAAGAACTATTACGATTACGAACGAAACATTGTACAATCGTGATGATTTCTATAAACTTTATACACCAGTAGGAGATAAATTTGCTTTTGACGGAACTACAGTTCCTTCCTGGGAGAAAGTGAATTATAGCTTCTCTTCCGAAGCATCTACACTAATTCGCAGTAATAGTCCGGAAACTGTGTACTCTGAAGGGGTTGTGTATAGGGAATCTGCTAATGGAAATACACGTTTTATGATTCACCATGTGAACTCTACAGGAAAAAATGTTAAGATGTATGTCATTGCTACGAACAATAACAGCGAGACCACACGTTTGACGCAGACGAGTTTAGGTTTTGCAGGGCCTAACCAGTATGCCACCGGAGTAGGTAAAGCCTCTGTAGATCGTTACTATGAATCATTGCAAACAGGCAGCAAATATAAGGATATGTGGATTGCTCCTGGTGAAAGTAAGCTTATATTGACTGATCTCAGCGCAATTGCAATGAAAAATGGAGATGTGATCTCATTGTTTTCTGACATGTATAGTGATCGTACATTAAAATATACAGTCATTATGATCGATGCAAACAAAGATCCATTTACCACGTTGCCATATCTGACTAATTTGCTTGAAGATATCCACAATCGTGGAACTTATACAGAAGCAACACGTGTTATTGAATACTCCGATCTAGTTGGAGAGACACCTGTTCGTTTGATGCTTGGTGATAATTCCAAGGACCCTTTTCTAATAGGGACAGATGGTGTTAATAAAAATAGTTATAAAGTGAATGCAGGTAATTTCGGTGTAGTGTATCGGATCAAATTGTACCGAGTGGCTCCTAATACACTGGTTACCTTCAACCCACGTGGCGGACGATACTATGGTTCCATTATGGTGAATGGCAATATCGTACAGATGTCGACATCAGGCAGCCTTAGCGCTCCTAATGAACAAAGTGTATTGTATCGTACAGGAGATCGGGAACAGACGCTAGAGCTGTTGTTTACCGCAGCGCCAGCCAGTAATCTGTCGGTTAACCTGCTGTTGCAGTCTTTGCCAGAATACAAAAACTAATATTAATATTAAAAAAAGGATGTAGAATAAATATCTACGTCCTTTTTTATGTTTTCTGCTTTTAACATTATGAGAACGGAAGAAACTACCACATACAGAAATTGTCATTTATTAAAAGTAAATATGCGAGTAATAAATTATTTTGGGAACGAAAATATTTAACTGAATATTAGAAACAATAATTCGAAGGTTTAGAATAATTGATTTCATTCATCCAAAGTTTGCAGATGTTGATTCGTTATATACAAAAGAATTCCTTTAAAAAATTAAGGAAGATAAATAAATCAAGTTATATCGAAAATCAAAAGCGGATTATATCTAATTTTGAATACTAGAATGATTCCACTTGCTAAAAAATGTGAATACTAAATTATTTAATATTATTCCTAATATAGTAAAAAAAATACTAATTGACATATAAATACATATAATGTTAAATTATATTAAAAGGAAACCTTATATATGGTTTAATTATTTTTTTAGATGAAAATGATGTAGGTGAAGTCAATACTTTGACTTCTAAAAGTATATATTATAAGACACAAGCTAATTACTAGTGTTGGTTTGTTGTTTTGTTTATCTTGACAGAACCTACATAATACTGTTTATGAAATCAAAGGAGGAAGAATTAAATGAAGAAAAAATTAAGTTTAGGAGCAATTGTATTAGGAATATCTCTTGTCGCTTCTGTACCAGCATCAGCAACAACTGATGAATATGCGACTACTTATGCCAATATTTTAAACAAATTCAATGCTAATTATGTTTATGGAGTAGCTTCAGCGCAATCTTCCAATTCAAAATTCCAAAGTATTAATTTAAGTGCAAGTTTTTATCAAGGTACTACAAAAAAAGAATCTGGGACAGCAACTTCATATACGAAAAATGTCCCAGCACAATGGTTAACTGCAAATGGAACTAATGGTACTAATTATCCAAGTTCTAACTCCTATTCTATTAATGTCGCATCAAGAACTTATTATACGGATGGTACGTCAAGCGACCAGTCTTATGATTATGCATACTGGAACTAAAGGGAAATGAATTGTTGATAATTAAGAAGAGGGGTGTATTTCACCCCTTCTTTTAGTGGGGGATAAATGTTGGGACGTAAAGTTCTTGTTTTAATAGTGTGGACAAGTTTATTAGTGGTATTAGTAAGTTGTGGAAATAGGGAACATAAAGAATCAATCATACTTACAATAAATTTTCCATCGGAAAAACTCTTCTTTGAAATGTATGGATATGACTTTGAAGAGAAGTATCCTCATATTAATGTCAAAGTTATTGAGAAAGATACTCCTTTGGATTTTAAAGAGTTTTTTCCTGATGTTTTATTTTTTGATCAAATTCATACTTATAAAAAATTGATAAATGATGGTGAATTACTGAATTTAGAAAAAATAATAAGTGACGCGAAGTATCCTATTTCAGAATTAACTCCAATTGTAACCGATTCTTTGAAATCAGAAAAAGATCAGTTATTCGGCCTTAGTCCCTCTTTTATTAGTTATGCTATATATTACAACAAGGATATTTTTGCCGAATATGATGTTTCTTTTCCAAAAAATCAGATGACTTGGATTGAAGTTTTGGATCTTGCAAAACAGTTTCCTAACAAAAATTCGGACGGAGAAGCATTATATGGATTTAAGTCGAATTACTACAAGGACATTGCCTTTTCCATGATATTAAGAGCAGGTCAGACTGAAGGGCTTACTTTTATTGACCCAAGCACACTTAAGGTTAATTTTAATTCACCAGAGTGGAATGTAATCTTTAATAATGTTATAGATGCCTTCCGAGAGGGTGCTATTTATTCTAAAGAGTATGATCCGAATGGTGAAGTAGAACCAGCTCCAATACTTACCGGAAAGACAGCTATGGAAATTCAATCCTACTCGACGGCCTATAATTTTGAATCATATAGTAATTTCATTGGGGGTGATAAGATTGATTGGGACATAGTTACTGTGCCTGTAAGTACCAGAGATCGAAACAAAAGTGACTTCTACGAAATTCAAGAAATATATTCAATTTCTTCACGTACGGAACATAAAGAAGATTCTTGGAAGTTAATAGATTTTATTACAAAAAACAGGGCAGAAAATCAAGAAGAAAAACAACTACTTGGTTTGCCAGCACAAATCGATTTAATAAAATCAGTTAATGAGCATGATATATCACCACTGTTTTTTTTAGAACCGGCTAATAATAATAATGATCCCTATGAATTTGTGGATTATAACGTTATTAATGCGTTTAAAGAATTGGGTCAAAGTCTTATTGAAGAAGCAATTAATAATTCTAATAACAATATTGAAGATTTGATCAAGAGAATTGAAATAGAAGGTCAAAAAGTAATTGATAGTCTGAAGTGAACTAAGCCCAAAGTTAGAGTTAGTAATAACATGAAATATCGATAGCTTGATTTTTCGATTCGTAGATTTTTAATAAGTATTTGTAAATTGGTTTGTGGGTAATTATTCTTACCGAGGTAAATTTATGATATATTCTGACTTTTAAGTTCTTTTTTCATCGCCTTCGGTAAAAACAAATATTAAGAATTGTTACAGTTTTTTTGACCTACTATGGTTTTTCGTGGAATAATATTTACATCTTTCTTGAAATAAAAATTGTTTACAGGAATTACAACTATAATAAGGATAAAAAAAGTAGAAAAAAAGGATTACTTTGTCTCAGCGAGTCTCGTCAAAAGATCAGTTTTTTAAATTGTTGATATAGTAGGAGGTATATAATTATGAGGGAAAAATTTAAGTTATTTAACTTGTCAATTCTCTTATGTAGTTTGTTTTTTTCTCCTTTATCAGCGTTAGCGGAAGTTAGTAACGAAAGTGATATTCAAGGAGTAAATGTCTTTCATTTAGAGGAAAAAACGAAGGAATCGCCCGAGAAGATTAGTCAAATAATTACGCAAGCAAAAGAAGTAGTTGAAGAACAAAAAACAGAACAAAGAAAATATAATCTATTAAGAAGTATAAGTACTACGGATGACACATATGCATCGAAACTGAATTATACGTATAATTACATTACATTTGATGATGATTTTATTTATTTCTATGAAGAATCTGTTTCAGGAACTCCAGAACTTCTTATTTATGACAATAAAAATCTATTTACCACTGATAACCAACCCAAATTTCCATTAGCAAGAGCACAAACTGATTTTATTTCTGATGGGGTTGGAGGAAAGATAACTATAACGAAAACAGGTTCGGCTGGAAGTTACCTTAGTACAAGTATGACACTACCTACACTATCTCAAGTAAGCACTAATTTAAGCACTTACACACCTTATAATTATGGTGGATTTGAATACACTTCAACGAACGCCAACTCTATCGGATCTTGGGTAGCAGATATGGGGTTACAATTATATAATAATCTTGGACCATACAGTGACCAATATGGATGGAAACCTGTAGTTATTTTAAAACAACTAACTGCAATATCCACTTGGACACAATATGCTACAGCAATTGACTCTGTTTATAAAGAAGGTCAATATAAAAATGGTTACAAAGTAGGTACATCTCCTGTAATGTATTTTTGGTATAATTATAATGGAAAAGTAAGAATGAAGGTTGATGGTACAACGATTTGCCCTACAAGAACAGGTGAGAAGTTAGAAGATACACATAATATAACTATTATTGAATCTTCTGCTAGTTGGAATATATCTACTATTTCAAGATGGAAAATTTTATCAACTGTGGTGTCTAGTGATAATACAGGAAAAAATAGAGCTGTTTTTTCAAGTATTAAAGTTGATGGAATTGCAGTAGATAGTAGTAACTATGGTAACGCACAAACAGACCAAGCTAGCGTAACAAAATCTGGTAACAATGTAACAATAATTGTAGATTCTGACACATATTAAGGAGTTGTCAGTTCAATGAATTTTTTTAGATTCTCAAAGTGTATTTTTGTTCTAGTTTTTATCATTGGAGTTTTTTATTATCAATCAAATTTTGCTGATGCATCTCGTCAGAATCCTTCAATCTATGTAGGTAATACAAAATTAGATATCGATGCTTCAGTTACTTATAATGGAACCACTTTAGTTCCGTTTCGAGCGATATTTGAGGAATTTGGTATGAAAGTGGCATGGGATACTGAGAATAAAAGTGTAACTGCTACTAACGAGAATTTTACTATAATTTTAACGAACAACTCGCATACAGCATATGTAAATGATAAGGAATATCAGCTAACCCAAGTCCCTTCATTATCGAGGGATGGGAGTTTGGTTGTAAATCTACGATTTATTGCAGAAATTCTTGGACGCGAGGTTGTTTGGGAGAAGACTGATACTGATGCAATCATTTATATCTCATCACAATAAACGTCATCCATTTTTACGGTTTTATATTAACAATAACAGGATTTCTTGTAATTGGATAAGGGTTGCCCTACTTTTGGGCACCCCTTAAAATTTATTACCAAATTAACTACCCATTTGATAACCATATAAATTTGGTAAGTTAACAATTAAACTTGATCCCGAACGCTCTGAACAGTATGCACTCATTGACTAGGCAAATAATTTGGGGCATTATTAAAAGAGACGCATGGATTTGTAGTTCTAGCAGGAGGGATGTCACATGCTGTCGACTGAACAGATTATTGGAGTAATGTCCGCTCAGGGCTTGCGAATCACGGATCAGCGTAAAAGCTTGGCCAAGTTGTTCGCCGAACGAGACGGTTATTTAACCCCTAAAGACGTATATGATTATATGTGTAAACAATATAGCGGGCTCAGCTTTGATACGGTGTATCGCAATCTAAGGGTCATGGAGGAGCTGGGTGTTCTTGAACAGGTTGTGTTTGAGGACGGACTCAAATTCAGAGTTGGCTGCAATAGTGACGGACACCACCATCATCATATGATTTGTTTACAATGTGAGAAGACGTATCCGATCCATTTCTGTCCGATGCCGCTTACGGATGCACCGGAACAGTTTCAGGTCGTAAAGCATAAGTTTGAGGTATTCGGATATTGCAAGGATTGTCGTCCTAAGGAATCGAAAGAGACAAATGAATCTTCCAAGCAGAAAAAAGGTGAATCATGAAATGAGCATTGCTCGTAGAGTCGTGGAAGTCCCGATTCATGTATACCGGAAATTTATTTCACCGCTAAAACCTCCAACTTGCCGATTTTATCCTACCTGTTCTGCTTATGCACTGGAAGCTATCGAAGTGCATGGGGTATTAAAAGGCTCGTGGCTGGCTGCCGTACGAATAGCTAAGTGTCAGCCTTTTCATCCAGGAGGTCTTGATCCAGTTCCACCAAAGCGACTTAAGGGTAATAACAAGGTTCATGGATAGCTGTTTGTGCTTTGTAAGCTTGACATGCTTACTGTCTTTTTTTAATATTAATTTATATAACTTTTCGATGAACGGATAAGTACAAAGACAGAATCCTGTACAGAGAGCCGGGGAAGCTGCAAACCGGTCGGGATGAACTTTGGAAGATGGTCCGGGAGGAACTGTGTTCAAGCCGTACAATCGATGTAAGATGGTAATGGTAAGGGCATAGCGCGAATCCGGCGTTAATGGAGGGTCTGTATGACCGATTGAGCCCGCTTGCTGTGAAGTGACGGGGAATTTGGGTGGTAACACGTGAGAGATCTCTCGTCCCATTAGGGGCGGGAGTTTTTTGTTTGTACAAAATTTGAATAATGGTCATAAAACTTATAAGGAGCTGAACAAAAATGTCAGATAAGAAGACGTTTTACATTACAACCCCGATTTATTATCCAAGCGACAAGCTACATATTGGTCACGCGTATACTACCGTTGCTGGCGATGCAATGGCCCGGTACAAAAGGCTGCGTGGTTACGATGTTCGCTATTTGACTGGGACGGATGAGCATGGACAAAAGATTGAACGTAAAGCTCAAGAAAAAGGGAAAACACCGCAGCAATTTGTAGATGATATTGTCGTTGGCATTAAGCAGCTATGGAGTAAGCTGGATATCTCTTATGATGATTTTATCCGTACCACTGAAGAGCGCCATAAAATCGTTGTTGAAGAAATCTTCGATCGTTTGGTAAAGCAAGGTGACATTTATAAAGGGGAATATGAAGGCTGGTATAGTATTCCTGACGAGACCTTCTATACAGAAACCCAGCTCGTTGACGTTGAAAAAAATGAAAATGGTGAAGTAGTCGGAGGTAAAAGCCCGGATAGCGGTCACCCTGTGGAGCTTGTTAAAGAGGAATCCTACTTCTTCCGTATGAGTAAATATGTCGATCGCCTGCTGAAGTTCTATGAGGAGAACCCGACGTTTATACAGCCAGAATCTCGCAAGAACGAAATGATTAACAACTTCATCAAGCCGGGCCTTGAGGATCTTGCCGTGTCTCGTACTACGTTTGAATGGGGAGTAAAGGTTAAAGGAGATCCAAAACATGTTGTCTACGTATGGATTGACGCTCTAACCAATTACATTACCGCTCTTGGATACGGTTCAGATAATGAGGAGCTCTACAACCGCTATTGGCCTGCAGATGTACATCTTGTAGGTAAGGAAATTGTTCGTTTCCATACGATTTATTGGCCTATTTTGCTGATGGCTCTGGATTTACCTTTGCCTAAAAAGGTGTTTGGCCACGGCTGGCTGCTGATGAAGGGCGGCAAGATGTCCAAATCCAAAGGCAACGTAGTTGATCCGAATATGCTGATTGATCGTTATGGACTTGATGCAACGCGTTACTATTTGCTGCGCGAGGTTCCTTTTGGATCAGATGGATCTTTTACACCGGAAAGCTTTGTGCAACGGGTTAATTCTGATCTTGCCAATGACTTAGGCAATTTATTGAATCGTACCGTAGCTATGGTCAACAAATACTTCAATGGTGAGGTTCCAGCTTATACAGGCGATGTCACATCTTTTGATGCAGAATTGAAGGATACAGCTACGCGAACAGTAGATAAAGTAGAAGAAGTAATGGAAAATCTTGAATTTTCCGTGGCTCTTACAGCAATCGGGGCATTTATCGGCAGAACGAACAAATATATAGATGAGACTCAGCCATGGGTGCTTGCTAAGGATGAAGCGAAAAAAGAAGAGCTTTCTTCAGTAATGGTTCATCTGGTTGAAGCGCTGCGGATTGCATCAATTCTGCTGCAGCCATTCTTGACTCAGGCTCCAGCTAAAATTTGGGAACAGCTTAATATTCAACATGGAGAATTGACTTCATGGGACAGTGTTAGAACATTTGGTTTGGTTCAAGCAGGAACCAGGCTGGGCGCTGGTGAACCGATTTTCCCGCGGCTTGATGCAGACGTAGAAATTCAGTACATCACAGATTCAATGTCTGGTGGTACAATTGACCCTGTATCAACTGAAGTTTCAGTAGCAGAGAAGCCTGAAGTAAAGCCGGAAATCGGTATCGATGATTTTGCCAAAGTGGAGCTGAGAGTAGCTCAAGTAATCGCTTGTGAGCCGGTTCCTAAAGCGGATAAGCTGCTTAAGCTGCAGCTTGACCTCGGCTTTGAACAACGTCAGGTTGTTTCCGGAATAGCCAAGTTCTACAAGCCTGAAGAATTGCTTGGACGCAAGGTCATTTGCGTGACGAACCTGAAGCCAGTCAAACTGCGCGGTGAACTATCCCAAGGAATGATCCTTGCTGCATCGCAAGGGGATCAGTTGACGGTAGCTACTGTGCCAGACTCAATGCCTAACGGTGCGATAGTAAAGTAATTAAATGAAGCAATAACAAGGCTGTCTCATTTAGAGGCAGCCTTGTTGAATAGAACGATTTTTACGTCTGGTTTACAGGCATTTTTCTTCTTTAGAGGATGTAAATTACTGCTTCAGGGTTGACACTAGATTTATAAAAGTTCTATAATCCAACTTGTAATGTTTACGATTAAGGAGATGGAACTGGATGAATTGGTTTTTAAATAAACCCTGGAAATTGACAATGCTGCTACTTTCTTTGGTAGTTGTTTTAGCTGGCTGTGGAAAAAGCGGCGGAGGAGAAATTGTATCAGGCAAGCTGAATGTGGTAACAAGTTTTTATCCGATCTATGAATTCGCAACGACTATAGGCGGTGAAGATGTCAATGTGATTAATCTGCTGCCAGCTGGTGTAGAACCGCATGATTGGACCCCGAGAAGCAAGGATATTATGAACACCTCCAAAGCACAGTTATTTTTGTATAATGGCGCGGGTTTAGAGGGCTGGGTTCCTAATTTCCTGAAAGGCATAGGAAGCGATGCTTCAGTGAAGGCAGTAGAAGTCAGTCAAGGCGTTGAGCTGATCTATACTGACGAGGATGATGGACACAATCATGGTGGTGGCGAAGAAAGCGAAGCACATGAGGAAGAGCATGATGATCACCATATCGACCCTCACACATGGGTGAGCCCAAAATCTGCAAAAGTGATAGCAGAGAATATCAAAAACAGCTATGTTGAAGCAGATCCTAATCATGGGGACAATTATGAAGCGCGTTACGAAGAACTGAGCAAGAAGCTTGATGAACTGGACAACAAGTTTGAGAGCGAGCTATCCAAGACACAAAAGAATGAAATTGTCGTATCACATCAGGCATTCGGATATTTGTGCCGTGATTACGGTCTTACTCAGTATGCTATTATGGGTTTGTCACCCGAGGCAGAACCAAGAGCTCAAGATATTGTAGTTTTGTCAAAGATCGTGAAGGAAAAAGGGATCAAGTATATTTTCTTTGAAGAATTGGTTTCGGATAAACTTGCGAAGACACTAGCTGGAGAGGCAGGGGTAGAAACTCTGGTTCTAAATCCTGTAGAGGGGCTTACATCTGCACAGGAGAAGGCCGGGGACAATTACTTTACCCTTATGGAGAAAAATTTGCAAAATCTTATTCTGGCACTACAATAAAGAGAGGATTTTTTACTTAACGAAAAGGACGACCCATATGAATTCTGAAAATGCTTCAACCTCAACAGGGGCTTATTGCCATGACAATATTATTGAGCTGGATCATGTCTCGTTCTCCTATAAAGATCAGAAGGTTATCACTGATTTTAGCTTTGTGATCAAGGAGAGGGATTTTGTAGGCGTAATCGGCTCTAACGGTGCAGGTAAAACTACTTTAATGAAAATGATGGTTGGTCTGCTACAGCCTGTACAAGGCGAGATTCGACTATTTGGAGAACCGATCAGGCGGTTTCAGGATTGGGAGCGCATAGGCTATGTGCCGCAAAAAAACTCCTTTAATCCGCTGTTTCCTGCTACGGTTCGCGAAGTAGTATTGTCCGGCTTATATAGCAACAAAAAAATTTTTAAACGTGTCGGTCGAAGTGACCAGCAGAAATGTGATGAAGCGTTAGAAGTCATGCGTATTACGAATATTGCCGACAAACGAATTGGACAGCTGTCCGGGGGACAGCAACAGCGTGTATTTCTGGCGCGAGCGCTCATAAATCAACCGGATTTACTTATTTTAGATGAGCCTACCGTGGGAATTGATGCACAGACACAGGCCGATTTTTTCGAATTGATAAAACATATGCATGCCCATCATCACATGACTTTTTTGATGGTATCCCATGATATTGAAATGATCGAAGGATATTTGGGCACAGAGCCTCGTGATCAGTGTGGAGCGATTAATTTTTATGTGCGTCATTCACATGATCAGGATTGCTCTAAGCCGGGTTTACAGCACTCGATCAAAAAATGATGGAAGCTATATTTTATAGGAGATGTGGTTTGTGGAGATATTGACTGCTGATTTTTTTCAAAGAGCGCTGACAGGAGGGCTGCTAATCGGAATTACAGCGCCCCTGATCGGCATTTTTCTTGTATTACGCAGGCTATCCATGATTGGAGATACTTTGGCGCACGTGACAATCGCAGGGGTAGCGCTAGGATTTCTAACAGGGATTTATCCAATTGCGGTGGGACTTGTTTTTGCTGTTGTGGCATCCTTTGCTATTGAAAAGCTGCGAAAAGCGTATAAAGGTTATGCCGAATTGTCGATAGCCATTATTATGGCCGGAGGAGTGGCCCTGGCTTCGTTGTTCTTCACACTTGGCATGGGTTACAATAATGATGTAATGAGCTATTTATTCGGCAGCATCTATACCCTAGATACTACCGATTTGTACGTAGTGGGAGCGGTAACTGTTGTAGTCGTAATTGTGATCACTCTATTTTTCAAAGAAATGTTCCTGCTCACCTTTGAGGAGGATGCTGCTTCTGTAAGCGGCTTACCGGTGAAGATGCTAAATCTTCTGATTACTGTGATGACCGCGCTTGTAATTAGTACAGCAATCAAAATCGTCGGCGCTCTGCTTGTCTCTGCATTACTGACAATACCTGCTGCCTGCAGCTTGCTAATCGCCAGAAGCTTTAAGCAATCAGTTGTTTTTTCTGTTATTATCGCGGAAATTGCTGTAGTTATCGGACTGATGGCTGCCGGGATCTGGAATCTAGCACCTGGTGCTACGATTGTACTTTTGCTAATCGCAATGCTAATATTAACACTGATTGGTAAAAAGGGTTTTTCTGCTTGATTGATGCAATAGTTGAGTCGACATATAAATAAATGCTGTGGGGGTAGTTATGTCCGATATTAATGTATGGGTTGCATTTGGAGCGGGCGTGGCTTCCTTCATTTCACCTTGCTGCTTGCCGCTGTATCCGTCGTATATATCATATATTACAGGCATGTCTGTCCAGACATTGAAAACGGAGCAGAACAGAAGAGATGTACGATTCAAAACCTTGACGCATACGCTGGCCTTTATCCTTGGATTCTCAGTAGTGTTCTATACACTTGGTTTTGGCGCAGGACTGTTTGGTGATTTTTTCAATCAGAATCGGACCCTTATTCGCCAGCTTTCGGCTATCCTCATTATTTTAATGGGACTTTTTTTGCTAGGTATTTTCCAGCCTCAATTTTTATTAAAAGAGAGGAAGCTGAATTTCAAATTTAAGCCAGCTGGATACATAGGTTCCTTTATTTTTGGTATAGGGTTCTCTGCAGGCTGGTCGCCTTGTGTGGGCCCTATTCTGGCGAGCATTATTGCCTTGGCGGTTAGCGAGCCGGGAACATGGGTTAGTATGATTACTGCTTATACTGTTGGCTTTGCTTTGCCTTTTTTTATACTTGCCTTTTTTATTGGTTCTACGAAATGGATTCTTCGTTATTCCGGGATCATGATGAAGGTAGGCGGAGCGTTAATGCTGCTGATGGGGGTATTGTTATTTACCAATAAAATGGCGCAAATTACGATATGGCTGCAGCAGTTAACTCCGGAATGGCTTAAATTTTAGAATGACCGATACACTTGCCAACGAACAAGCATAACATGTATCATTAACAGAGTAGCGGTATCATCATGAGAGAATTCCGCGTCAACTCAGCTGAAAAGAGGTAATCATTAGATGCCAACGCCCAGTATGGAGGATTATTTGGAGCGTATCTACAAATTGATCGACGAAAAGGGATATGCCCGGGTGTCCGATATTGCGGAAGGTTTGGAGGTTCATCCGTCTTCCGTCACCAAGATGATTCAAAAATTGGACAAAGACGAATATTTGATTTATGAAAAGTATCGCGGATTAGTATTGACGAGTAAAGGCAAGAAGGTAGGTAAACGACTTGTTGATCGCCACCAGCTTCTAGAGGAATTTCTGGAGCTTATCGGTGTCGATCCTGATCATATTTATAAGGATGTCGAAGGAATCGAGCATCATTTAAGCTGGGATTCCATTACTTGCATTGCTACTTTGATCGAATATTTCAAACGTGACGAGTCCAGATTAGAGGAGCTTAGAGGCGTACATCAAGAGCTTTTGGGTGAATCGTAAAATGAGCATCTGCCCAGCAAAGGCAGATGCTTTTTTAATGTTCTTTTTACTATTTTTCTATTAAACCGCAACTCTAGTATGAAAGTTAGCGTTAGAATAAAGTAGCAGTTATTTTACGAATTTACATTATAAAAGTTTTTGGAGGTAACAGATGAAATTACGTACATGGCTTATTCCTCTTCTTGTTATGATGATGATTATCCCGATGGTTGGCTCTCCGAAGGCTGGAGCTGCATCAGCGAAGGAAATCCAAATTTATCTGGATGGAGCTTTAGTTCCTAGTGACACATCACCTTACATCAAGCCCAAGGAGAATGTAACGATGGTGCCGCTAAGAGTAATCAGTGAAGGTTTGGGAGCGCGGGTTGAGTGGTCTCAGCAGACTAAAACAGCAGTTATTCAAAAGGACAACAATACACTCGTTCTTGTGATCGGCAAGAAGACCGCTGAAGTAAACGGAGAACAAGTTGGTCTGGATGTTTCCGTTGAAAATGTGAATGGCCGCACGATGGTGCCTATTCGTTTTGTCAGTGAACAGCTAGGATTGCAGGTGATTTGGAATCAGAGTCTTCGGACAATTACTCTTGTATCCTCGGGACCAACGAATAATGGAGGTGAGGATGATACAACTTCAGAGCCCTCACAGCCTTCACAGCCTTCACAGCCATCCAAACCATCCACAGGAGAGAACGGCTCTGGAACCTCGGCTAAAAAAGAGATGAGGGGTGTATGGGTATCAACAGTATCCAATCTTGATTGGCCTAGTAATAAATCATATGGCAATATTGAGTCTCAGAAGGCGGAGTACATCGCTTTGCTGGATGATGTTCAGGCTATGGGCATGAATGCAGTATTTGTTCAAGTACGGCCATCAGCTGATGCTATATATCCTTCAAAGCTGGTTCCTTGGTCAACCTATCTGACAGGTACGGCTGGAAAAGATCCTGGATATGATCCACTTCAATTTTTGATTGAGGAGACACATCGAAGAGGGATGGAATTTCATGCATGGTTCAATCCGTTCAGAGCTAGCACGGGCACGGATACTACAAAACTCCCGGCTAATCACGTAGCGAATGAACATCCTGACTGGATTGTGAAGTTTGGCGGTAAGCTGTACATTAATCCCGGAATACCGGAAGCTCGTGAGCATATAATCAGCGCAATAATGGAAGTTGTTAACGGATATGATATTGACGGGGTTCATTTGGATGACTATTTCTATCCGACAGGTGAGACTGCATCTAGCAAATTTAATGACGATAGTACATTTTACAAATATAATTCCATGAAGCTGAGTAATAAAGGAGATTGGCGCAGGGACAACATTAATGACTTTGTTCAAAAGCTGGGAGGTACAGTTCATCAGAAGAAACCAAACATATCATATGGTATTAGTCCGTATGGTGTTTGGAGAAATCAGGCTAGTGACGTTACTGGCTCTAATACCAAGGCAAGCGTTTCAGCTTATGATAGTACCTATGCCGATGTGCGCAAGTGGATTCAGAACGAGTGGGTTGATTATGTTACACCGCAGATCTATTGGAGCATGACACGGACAATCGTTCGATACGACATATTAGCTGACTGGTGGGCGAACGAAGTCAAAGGAACGAACGTGAAGCTGTACATCGGTCATGCGCCATACAAAATCAGTACACCTGAAATTGGGTGGAACAGTGCACAAGAAATAATTGATCAGCTGAAGTATAACGAAAATATTTCAGAAATATCGGGCAGTATTTTTTTCAGTGCAAAAGATTTAAGAAGAAATCCATTAGGACTCATTCCATTATTGCAATCATATTATGTAAATGACTAATTAAATAGCATATAAACAGCCCACGTTATCATACATAAGCAATAAACTTGTGTATGGATGGGGGTTTTCTAGTGTTAATCAACGGTGTATTTGAGGGTGGTGGTGTTAAAGGAATATCGTTGGCAGGAGCGGTAAAAGGGGCTGAAGAGCAGGGATTCTGCTTTCATCGGGTCGCTGGTACATCTTCAGGATCAATCGTAGCTTCACTTATTGCAGCGGGATACAGAGCTGAGGAGATGAAAAAGATCATTCTGAACACTTCGTTTACTCATTTTCTGAAGAGATCGGCATTTTTTAATGTAGCTATGGTTGGACCGGCGCTGCGCGTTTTACTAAAAAAAGGACTATATTCGGGTGAAGCGCTGGAACAGTGGATAAGGCAAATTTTACTTGAAAAAGGGGTACGTACATTTAGTGATTTACCATCAGGGAAATTGCGGATTATTGCTTCAGACATTACGAGTGGTAGAATTCTCGTGCTGCCGGATGATTTGGAACGAATCAGCATAAAGCCTGGAAGCTTTGAAGTTGCTCGTGCAGTGCGAATGAGCTGCAGCATCCCATATTTCTTTGATCCAGTGCTGCTGAGGCTACCGCCAAAGCAATCTAAAGGCAAGCCATTTTCCGAGCAGTTTTTGCATATTGTTGATGGCGGGCTGTTAAGTAATTTTCCGCTATGGCTGTTTGACCGCGATCATAGAGTGGATAGTGGGGAATTCATTCCAACGGTTGGATTTCAAATGGTGGGAAAAAACGGCAACCAGCCTTATGTTATTAAAGGTCCGTTTTCAATGCTTCAGGCGCTGGTGGAGACGATGCTATCGGCACATGACGAGAGGTATATTGAGCAGTTTAATCGCTATCGGACGGTTAAAATTCCAACCTTGGGAATAGGAACGACACAGTTTGATATTGAACAAGAAGAAAGCCTGCTGCTTTATGAATCCGGTCTAATATCCGGTAATCGCTTCTTTGGCGACTGGAATATTCAGTATTACGAAGCGCAATTCAAAAAGTATCAGCAGGCTAAATAAATTATGTTATTGATGCTTAATGGTACTTTGGATAGTCATCATCGTTTTTCCCTTTTTGACCATCGATGACCTGAAAAGGATAATGTTTTCGTTTAGTCGTCGTATTGGTGGAATTGCGTCGTTCAGCTGCAACTTTGGCCATTGTTCGAGCGGATGGCTTAACCTTGACTTTAGCATTGTTCTTTCGATATTTTTTCGGTGGAAATTTGTACAGCAGGAACACAATCCCGAATATAAGGACCGGAATCAGAATGGAACTCATATGGATTCCACCTCTGAGAAACAGCCCATCTAATATCGCGAAAGCTGCCAACAGGATCGCAGTTCCAAAATATGATGGTCTGTTTTTTCATGCCTTCATCATCCTTTCACGGGATCTAAAGAAGAATGGCTAGCTTCTGAAAGAAGAAGACCGTTGCTTTCCTCCAGGCTGGCATCCAATTCTAGCATGCGATTGAATGAAGCGATGGATACTTCTACTTGCTCGTCATTTGGTTCTTTCGTAGTGAGCAATTGCAGCCATAGTCCTGGATACCCCAGATATCTGAGAACCGGGATTTCACGAACTGCATTAGTAATACGAAGCAGCTCAAAGGATAAGCCGATTACGATTGGGAGAAGTAAAATACGAATGTACATACGTTCTCACACATTAGTTGATCAATGGTGTATTTGAGGGTGGTGGAGTTAAAGGAATCTCGTTGGCAGGAGCAGTGAGAGCTGCTGAAGAGCAGGGATTCTGCTTTCATCGAGTCGTGGGTACAATCATCAGGGTCAATTGTAGCTTCACTTATTGCGGCGGGATACAGAGCTGATGAGATGAAGGGGATTTTCCTGAACACTTCTTTCACGCATTTTTTGAAAAGATCGGCTTTTTTTAATATAACTTTGATAGGACTCGCACTATGCATTTTACTAGAAAAGGGATCCGTACTTTTAGTAACTTGCCAAAAGGAAAATTACGGATTATTGCTTCCGACATTACGAGTGGCAGAATTCTTGTACTGCCAGACGATTTGGAACGGATCAGTATTAAGTCGAAAGGTTTTGAAGTTGCTCGAGCAGTGCGAATGAGCTACAACATACCATATTTTTTTGATCCAGTGCTGCTGAGGCTGCCGCCAAAACTGTCTAAAGGTAAACCGTTTTCTGAGCAGTTTTTGCATATTGTTGATGGCGGATTGTTAAGCAATTTTCCATTATGGCTGTTTGATCAGGATCACAGAATAGATAGTAGGAACTTCATTCCAGCGAAATGGTAGGCAAAATTTTTACGATGCTATCTCGTGAGCGCCTAGCCCTGAACTTCTGATAAAACATCGTTCAGCAAGCTAGATTTACCAAACCTTATCAGTTTAAAACAAATATAGTATATACATAAATTTCCTGTTATTTTATGCTATAATAGATTAATATAGAAAAAAAAGGAGGTAATGTATGAGGGTGTATATTATTGTGAATTGTATCACTTAATTAATCAAGAGGCGTGGTATGACAAAATGGTTACTTGCTTCAATATAAACGATATCACTTTGATAGATCTTTGTTAATTGACCATTACAATCAATCACGATGATCTTCCGTTTATTTCTTTTATCAATAATTTTAACTAGTTATATAGCAAGTCTGCTAACATCTATAGGTTTCATTAGATAACCCATTACCTCTACAATATACTCCCTCGGTTACTCGATGAGAATTAACTGTAATAAATATAATTGGCACCATATTGCACGTGTTTCGAATGTGATGAGCTAAGTCACGCCATTCATTTTTTGCTCACCTTACTCGATTTTTCCATATGCCCGATCCTCAACCAGAATAAAGTCTGGATTTGCGATCCTCGCCTATCGGACCGTCATGTTTAGATCCGATACTTTCAATCACCTGTTGGGGTTGTCCATATTCAGGATAGAAGGCGACATGCAGTTTAATTCCTGCCCGATTGCCATGATTAGGAGCCCAAGGAAGACGCATCTTTCCAACGGTAATTGTCGTTGAATCCATGAGCAAAAGCTCCTTCAGGAATGTCAATTTCCGTTTCCTGAATGCGGTTACATTATTGAATCAAATAGTGAAAGCATCTTTTGATTAATTCGAACGGGACCTTTTTATTGGTTAATTAACAGGATTTAAAAAATGTATTAAATGCATAAATATGGACTATCCATTAGTAGTAAATTTATATGTATTGCATGATTAACGCTATTTACGTCATAAACTCGTTATTCACGAATACTTATTGATTTTGGGCTAACATGCTAGACAATCTATAGATAAGAGTGGCAGAGGATAGCTTGAAAGTATAATACGAGGAGGAATTTTGATGAGTAACTCAGTTAAGGTAGCAGAAAATCATAATGAAATTCATAAGTTCAAGGAGCTATTTGTTAATTTGAAGAAGGGGTTGAGATTTTCTAGACTAGGCAAACCTTTCAGAACTTCAAATTGCAATTACTTTCTTGATTCCGGCACTGGAAAAGTGTTTATGGTCAATGAAAACACCTATCGCGTGTTAGAATGCTTATGGAATACTGATGAATTTGAACGTTTGTTTGAGCTAGAGATGTCTTCTGAGGAATTGTTAAATGGCTTAAAAGAAGTAGAGGAAGCTGTAAAGAGTGAGAACATATTACAGATGCCACCAGTTGAGAAGATGTATATCTTTGATGGTGAAGTTTTATACGATAAGGATGCACCCAATATTCAAACCGAACATATTACATTTGAGATGACAGAACGTTGTAATTTAAGGTGTAAATATTGCATTTATCATGAAGGGGAAGCAGGATTCCGTACATTTGGAAGTAGAGATATTGATTTAGATACTTGCAAGAAAGCAGTGGATCTGTTGTCAAAATCAACTAAAGAAGAAGTCCATATTACTTTTTACGGTGGGGAACCTCTACTACGATTTGATATCATGAGGGATACAATAGAGTATAGCAAAGTAAAGCTGCACAATAAAAAAGTATTTTATAATATGACGACGAATGCAACGCTGATGACAGAAGAAATAGCTAATTATTGGGCATCGTTGGAGCATCATTCTACACTGGTTAGCTTAGATGGACCGGAATGGATTCATGATAAAAATAGAGTCTATTGTGATGGGAAGGGATCTTTTAAATCGGTCATGCGGGGGTTAAAGAGGCTAGTGGAAGCTGAGGGTGCAAAAGCTGCGGTCAATATTGGCTATAACATCGTTGTAACTGATGCAAGAGTGGAAACGTTGGAAGAGATACAACATTTCTTTAGGAATTCGGAGCATATACCAACTGGGTCAAGAATATCAACATCCTATCTTAATACCCCTGCTAAAAAGTCGAGTTACTTAGGAGTTGGTACAGAGGAAGATAGACAATTATGTGAGTCGGTAATGAAGGGATTCGACCCATTAACAGAGTGGAATGTAGACAAATTAAATTCTGGTGCGAGTGATATAGATAATGAATCACTAATATCAAAAGATTCTTATGATAAGGAACTAGCTAGAGTACACAATAGAATGCTCATAAGCGAACCTACTCAAGCATTCTCTATGAATGGATGTTGTATACCGGGGGGACGTAGATTATATATTACAGTAAATGGTGAGCTTGCGATATGTGAACGGTTGGGACCATCACCTTTTATTGGGACAGTAAATGAAGGCTTAGACTATGAGAAAATTAATAAACATTATATTACTGACTTTATGAACGAGGCAACGAAATATTGTAATGATTGTTGGGCTGTAAATATATGTAATCTATGCTATATTAAGTGTTATGATAGTGATGGTATTAATATGTCTTACAGGCATAAATCATGCATATTAACTAGGGTTAAAACAGAACAGACATTGGTACTATACCATGAAATGTTAGAAAAAAATCCTGAGTCATTAGCTTATCTAAATGAACTTACTTATATATAAGGCATTTAGTTTGGAGGGAGTTGCATGAAGAATTCAGTAGAATCAGCGAAGAATTTTAATGAAATTCTTGGTTTTAAAGATCTGTTTGCCAATTTGAAGAAGGATTTGAGATTTTCTCGACTTGGGAAGCCTTTTAAGACTTCAGAAAATAATTATTTCTTTGATTCTGGTACTGGAAAAGTGCTTATGGTCAATGAAGACATCTATCTCATATTAGAATGCCTATGGAATACGGATGAATTTGATCGATTGTTAGAATTAGAGATGTCTTCTAAAAATTTGTTGAATGGTTTAAAAGAGATAGAAGAAGCAGTAAAGAGTGAGAGCATACTACAGATGCCACCGGTTAAGAAGATGTTAAGTCATGTTGATGCACCCAGTAATCAAACTAAACTAATTTCATTAGAGGTAACAGAACGTTGTAATTTAAGGTGCAAATATTGCATTTATCATGAAGGGGAAGCAGGATTCCGTACATTTGGAACTAAGGATATTGATTTAGATACTGCGAAGAAGGCAGTGGATATATTGTCAAGGTCAGCCAAAGAAGATGTTTATATCACTTTTTGCGGTGGGGAACCTTTGCTTCGATTCGATATCATAAAGGATACAATAGAGTATTGCAAAATAAAGCTTCACAATAAAAAAGTGGTATACAATATGACGACGAACGCAACGCTGATTACTGAGGAAATAGCTAATTATTGGGCGTCTTTGGAGCATCATATTACAACAGTTAGCTTAGATGGGCCGGAATTAATACATGATCAAAATAGGGTCTTTTGTAATGGGAACGGATCATTTCAAATCGTCATGCATGGTTTGAAGAGGTTAGTGGAAGCTGAGGGTGCAAAAGCTGCAGACAACATTAACTATAACATAGTTTTAGCGGATACAAGTGTAGAGACGTTGGAAGAAATACAACATTTCTTTAGGAATTCGGAGCATATACCAGCCGGGTCAAGCCTATCAACATCCTATCAAATTACTTCTCCCGAAAAGACTAGTTACTTAGGAGTTGGTACAGAGGGAGATAGACAATTAAGTGAGACGAAAAGGCAGAGAATAGACCCTCTAATAAAATGGAGTGTAGATAAATTAAACTCTGGAATCAGTGATATAGACAAACAAAAACTGATATCAAAAGATTCTTACGATAAAGCTCTAGCTAGTATACACAATAGAATGCTCTTAGACGAGCCTGTTCAACAATTCCCTATGAATGGATGCTGTACACCGGGAGTGGGGAGAGTATATATAACAGTAAATGGTGAACTTGCAATATGTGAACGTATGGGAACATCCCCTTTCATTGGGACAATAAATGAAGGCTTAGACTATGAGAAAATTAATAAACACTATATTAATGACTTTATGAATGAAGCAACAAAATATTGTAATGATTGTTGGGCTGTTAATATATGCCATCTATGCTATAAGCAATGTTATGATCGTGATGGTATTAATATATCCTACAGGCACGAAAAATGCTTAGAATATAGAGTCATAACAGAGCAGAGATTGGTATTATATCATGAAATATTAGAAAAGAATCCCGAGTCATTAGAGTATCTGAATGAAATATTTTACGGATAGGACAGTTATCTAGTTATTAGAGGAAGCAATCTTCCTTTAATATATAAACGAATTTACGTGGATTAATGGAAAGTATCGTAATATGCGAATGTGCGAAGCTACCACGTAAAATCGATATGCTTACCACAATCGTGAAAAAAATAGAGAGGAGGGTATTGCATGAATATTATTAATCCATTTGGGAAAACAGTAAATAATTTACAACCAAGAGCGGGTTGTACCTGCAGTACAATAGATGCTAAGTCGCAAGCTGATTCTACTTTTGTTTGCTTGGGAAACTGCGGATGCTCATGTGGTTGTACTGGGAGTTCTAGTAAATCAGATAACCAGAGTGCTAATTACACTAACGGATCTAATAAACACATGTTTTAAATTTATTACGAAGAGTCACATGGTATATTAGTTAGTCTTGATTTGACTTTCCCGTAAAGTGGAGGATGTGATAAATTTGGATTTCATTATGAAGCCATTCAATCTTCGCACATTCGCATGTGATCATGCTTCAGAGCTTTATGGGAAAGTTGAATCAGTTTTTCAAATAGGGGGAATCAGCTTGAGCAAGTTCAATTTAACATCTTTGCTGCTTATAGGTTTACTTATGATTGGATTGGCAGGTTGTACAAGCTTGCCGGAGCCTAACGTTTCAAAGTTGAAGGTGATGAATCACGACAAAGAAAAAAGATACTTTAATGATAAATATGGTGATATGTTCCATGCCCAGAACGGTTCGATTAAGATTGAGCTTATTAGACCCAAAAGTATGAAACTTGAGAAGACTGCTTCAAACTATGTGCAAGCTCTCCAACAGTCTATCGAACAAGAACAACTGGATGTTCTTCAGCTAAGTATTGATGATTATAATCGGTTGTCAGCAGCAGGGTTTTTGTTAGATCTTGAACCGCTAGTGGTGCGGGATCACTACAATATCGACACGATTTATCCTTCAATCACCAGCTTTCTTAGGGAGCAAGGCGGTGGAAAGTTGTATGGTTTTGCGCCTACATTCCAGCGACAAGTAATCTTTTACAATATTGACCTGTTCGATAAATATAATATTGAGCCACCACACGATGGCATGACTTGGCAAGAACTTGTCGAGTTAGCAGGGCGATTTCCTACTGATGGAGATGAGCAATCTAAGATATATGGTGGATTCACGTGTTTCGGGTTAGACAAAGAAAGCCCTCTAAGACAGTTAGGTTTGATGATCGGTTTCTCTATGGGATTGAAGGCAGTTAACCTTGATACAATGCAAGTTACAATGGATACAGAGAGCTGGAAGCAAGCGTACCAACAAGCCCAATCGGCATTATCTACGAATGCCATCCACGTGGGAGGATATAACACGGATGAAGATTTCAATGAACAGCAACTTTTTGCTGTGGGGCGACAAGCAATGTTGTTAGATGATCCCAACTATGTCTATGACGTACTTAACTATATAGGCGAGGGTAAACCCTTTAGAGTAGGTATGGTAATTGGTCCAGTGGATACGTCTAACCGAGAAATAACAAGAGATCTGAACTTGAATAATGACTATGTATATGCGATTCGTGCCAATTCCTCTAATGTAGATGCTGCATGGGAATTGTTGAAGTTTATGCAGGGTGATGAGGTTGCAAGCAAATTGGCGAGAAGGCCTGATAATGGAATACCTTCACGCATGGGTCAAACAAGCGGTTATTATGGAATTAACCTAGATGGATTCTACCACTTAACCTCCGTGCCGCTAAGTAATTACTATGATGATCCTAATGATATTATTATTACGGATGAATTCAAAGAAAAATATGAGGAGATTACGTATCGTGAATTGACCCAAGTAGAGGAGTCTCGAAAAACCCTCGATGACGCACTACAGACGATTCAACGAGATGCGCAAGTTGCCCTTGATGAAGCGAACCTTACTAGGAAAGTAAATGAAAAAAATGAGGGGGGAGAACTGGACGAAGGCATGGCAACGGAAGACATGACCGTCAATTGGGATGATTTCAAGACTGTACCTTTTAAATGACTATGCTGCATGTTGAGCAGAGACAGGAGTCGATGATGAACAAGACATGGTTGCAAGTACTTACGCTGCTTGTTATTAGTTGCCTGGTAGTAGTAGGTTGTACAAGTGAATCTAAGGGTCCGATTGAACCAAAGGAGAATCAAGAGACGACTACGCTAAAGGTCATCTATCAGGATTCGGAATTATTCCGTCGGCAATATGGAGATTTGTTCACTGCGCTGAATGATCATGTCCAACTGGAATTAATCAGTGATGCGGACATTTACATGAATATGGGAGATAAGACGAAGGAAGAGGTGTATGCACAGTTTATTCGTGAAGAACAGCCAGATATTTTTATTTTGGATGCTCACGAGTTTCAGAATCATATTAATGATGGGATGCTTACCGAACTTGATTCGCTTTGCACTAGAGACAACTATAAACTGGATGGGATCGTTCCCGGTCTCGTTGATCAACTTAGGGAAATTGGCGATGGTAGATTGTATGGTCTTGCCCCAACGTTCAAGAGCAGTGCTATATTTTATAATAAAGATCTGTTCAAGAAATATGGTGTAGAGTTCCCATCTGATGGAATAAGTTGGTACGACATCATTGATCTTGCCCGTCGTTTTCCTACTGAAGGGGATAAACAGACACGAATTTATGGATATACCGGTGGGGATGTGTATGAAGCCCCTATAGATCTAGTAACACTAATTGACAAGATGAGCCGGGCTGAAGGGTTGTCGATTGTGAATACAGATAAGATGAAGATGACCATTGATACGGATGCATGGAAGAAATTGATTCAGACCGCTATCGAGGCAGACCAATCGGGAACTATCTTTAATTCTATGGATGAATTATTCACCAGTGGAACGAATGAGGAGTTTTATGATAGCCAACGATTTCTCATGGGGCGTTCTGCAATGCACATGGGATCAGTGCTGTCGCTAGCATTTATTGATCATTACAAGCATGAATTGAAAGATAATGTACCCTTTGAACTCGGTATTGCTGCCGGACCCGTCGATCCCCTTGATCCTACATCAACCTATGCTGTAACTCCAGGTGATATATTCGCCATTAATAAAGCATCTGCCAATCAAGATACAGCATGGGAATTTATTCAGTATGTGTGCGGTGAAGATTATGCCCATGTCAGCTCCCAATCTAATGAATTGTTGTTAAGTCAGCAAATGTTATTAAGTCGATCCGGATATATGACTGACTATGAAGGAACCAGTTTAGAGCCTTTCTATCATTTGAAATCAAAGTGGCTAAGGCACAGTGATGATTGGTACAAGCTACCTGATCAATTTTTCAACGATTTTGCTATGATATTAAGTCGAGAACTAGAACTTGTGGAAAAAGGACAAAAAAATATTGATAAAGCAATAGCAACAGTAAGGTCCGAAGCGCAAGCGGTGCTTGATCAAGCTGTAAAGAAATGAAATTAATGAAGTCAACTAAGTAGTAAGCTAGTTTTTCTATCAATCTGCCCGATAAACTATAGTTGAATACTGTGTAAGATGGAGGGAAGTAGCACAATGAAAGACTATAAAAAAGATTTTGTGCTATTTTTTAATACTATAAAAAAGTTGAATATACCTAAAAGAGCAATATTGTTAATATTATCTATCATGATAATGTCGAATGTTTTATCATTAGCATTCCCTCTATTCTTCGGGAACATAATTAATGGTATAGTAAGTAAATCATTTTATACAATAAAAATGAATTTACTTTACATGTTCTTATGTTTTGTAGTTTCTACTGTATTAGATTACAAAAATCAAAAAATGATTATTAAGCTTAGTTATTCAGTCGAACTCAATATCAAAGAAGAGTTGTTTAACTCAATTTTAGAAATGCCTTATTCAAGGGTTTATAAAATTGACAAAGGGAGATTAGTCAATAACATTGAAAGTGATTCGACAATTTTTTCCTCAATTCTTTTTGATAATATGAACTTAGTAGTACAGACTATAAGTATGATAATTTCTTTAATATTTATGGTATATATAAGTCCAATACTAACACTTGTAACCATAGTAACATTCCCTATTACATTCATGATATATATATATTCAGGGAGAATGATCAAATCAAAAGAGATTGAGTATACAAAAATGCATGATTCTTTTATGTCTTTTTTATATGAGTCCTTATCAGGATTGAAATCAATAAAAATTTTTAAGGTTGAAAATAAGTGGAACGAGATGTTTAGAAAGAATGTTATGGATATTAATGAAAAAAATATAGAGAAGTTTAATGTTCAACTAGTAACCCAAGTTATCATTGGTGTTGTAACGTTTTTGATAAACAATTTGAATATAATTTTAGCAATATATTTGATATTTAACGGAAGGCTTAGTTTGGGAATGATGACAGCATTCAATGAATATTCAGACAGATTTAAAGGTGTCCTATTACTATTGTCAAAACTTAACTCTAAAATACAGCAGGTATCTGTTTCGTTACGTAGGGTAGGTGAGATAGTAGATTCTGAAAGTATAGGGAAAATTGAGAATGTCAATGACAAAGAAAGATATAACAAGATTGAAAAAATAGAAATTAAAAATCTAAGTCACACTACACAAAGCAGCATAGAGGTTTTCAAAGATACAAATATTAATTTCTATAAAAATAATATATATCTTATTAAAGGTGCAAGTGGTTCAGGAAAAACATCCTTATTAAATATATTATCTAAATTAATTGACGAATATACTGGGGAAATATTAATAAATGGTATAGAATTAAAATGTTATAGTGAAGAGAACCTAAGAAATAAAGTGAGCTATGTCACACAAGACCACTACATGTTTTCAATTTCAATACGAGAAAATATATCCTTATACAGAGATGTACCGTTGGAAGATATAGAAAATATATGCAAACGCCTAAATTTACATGAACTAATCATAAATTTGCCAAATCAATACGATACTGTGATTAATGACGAGGGTTTAAACTTCTCTGGAGGACAAATACAGCGGGTATGCTTTGCGAGAGCAATTGTAAGTAATCCCGATGTATATTTATTTGATGAAATTACTTCAGCTATTGATCAAAAAAATATTGAAGATGTATTAAGGATAATTGAAGAAATTTCGGCAAATGCTATTGTTTTATTGGCTACTCATGAAAATTTTAAGTTTAATGTTCCAATAATTGAATGTAGTGTAATGAACAAGAGAATAGAAACTAACGAATTAAATTTACTACAGAATGTTTAAAACTAACTCAACTTTCGCAGTTTGAAATCGGTAAATAAGCGTGGATATTAGCTAGGTACATATCAATACAACTATAAGCGCTCCCTTTGGTATTGATATCTTGATTCTCGAAAACTCATCTCGCTCGTGTGCTCGTACCCTTTTGAGAAAATTACCTTTAACATCATGAGGTAACTTCAAGCCGTATCCCCAACACCTTGAATTTGATCGGTATATGTCGATAATGCCAAGCGCAAGCTCTTTAAATGAGCTTAGAACTCAAGCTAGTCACCTCGATATTTCTTCGACGTATACTTCCTCTTATTCTCCGCTTTCCAGTAGAACTCTTGCAGGGTAGCATAAGCTCCTCTTGATTATCTTAAAGATAATCTACGCGATGATGAAAGAAAGCCTGCTGCTTTATGAATCCGGTCTAATATCCGGGAATCGCTTCTTCGGAGACTGGAACATCCAGTATTACGAAGCGCAGTTCAAAAAGTATCAGCAGGCTAAATAAATTATGTTATTGATGCTTAATGGTACTTTGGATAGTCGTCGTCGCTTTTCCCTTTTTGGCCATCGATGACCTGAAAAGGATAATGTTTTCGTTTAGTCGTCGTATTGGTGGGATTGCGTCGTTCAGCTGCAACTTTGGCCATTGTTCGAGCGGATGGCTTAACCTTGACTTTAGCATTGTTCTTTCGATATTTTTTCGGTGGAAATTTGTACAGCAGGAACACAATCCCGAATATAAGGACCGGAACCAGAATGGAACTCATATGGATTCCACCTCTGAGAAACAGCCCATCTAATATCGCGAAAGCTGCCAGCAGGATCGCAGTCCAAAATATGATGGTCTGTTTTTTCATGCCTTCATCATCCTTTCACGGGATCTAAAGAAGAATGGCTAGCTTCTGAAAGAAGAAGACCGTTGCTTTCCTCCAGGCTGGCATCCAATTCTAGCATGCGATTGAATGAAGCGATGGATACTTCTACTTGCTCGTCATTTGGTTCTTTGGTAGTAAGCAGCTGCAACCATAGTCCTGGATAACCTAGAAATCTGAGTACAGGGATTTCACGAACTGCATTAGTAATACGAAGCAGCTCAAAGGACAATCCGATAACAATTGGGAGAAGTAAAATACGAATGTACATCCGCTCCCAAACGTTTTCCCAATGGAAAATAGGCAACGAATATAAAATGATACCAACGATGACCGTTAAAATGATAAAACTGCTGCCACAGCGATAATGAAGGCGGCTGTATTTTTGTACATTTTTAGGAGTTAGCTCTTCGCCTGCTTCATAAGCGGTAATAACTTTATGTTCTGCACCGTGATATTGGAACAAACGCTTGATAATTGGAGTCTGAGAAATAATCCATAAATATGAAAGCAAAAGAACGATCTTGATGACGCCTTCTACAAGTGAATGCAGAGTTTGATTGCTGAATGCATGCTGGAACAAGTATTGTTCGAGCAATGCAGGTACAAGCGTAAAAATAAGTTTTCCGACAATAAAAGAGAGAACACCTACAACTGCGACGCCCAGAATCATTGTCAGCGACCATTTAGATTCTTCTTTATCTTGTTGTTTGGCACGTTCTTCAGGCTCCATCTCATCATCAGCCATAGCTTCGGCTGCATAGTTCAAATGTTTGGACCCTTTGGCACTGGAATCAACGATGCTGACAATACCGCGGATGAGAGGTATTTTGCGAAGTCGTTTGACCCATGCTTTATCCTGCTTTGGAACTTCCAAAAAGGTAATCTCTCCGTTCTTGCGGCGTACTGCAGTTACGTTAACATATTTGCCGCCGAACATAACGCCTTCTATAACGGCTTGACCACCATAAATGTTGGGTTTGGATTGCTCAGGCAAAAACTTCACCTTCCTAGTATAGTAATTAGTTTGATTATTTCCATTGTATCGAACTTTCAGGTCAAATTCTAGTTGGTTAGTCTTTTTTGAATTGTACATACTAAACTGCATATAGAATGAAGCTATTTTACGCTGCTATGAAAGGAAAGATCAACCATGAATCAGCAAGTATACAGAAGGAAACATCACACGAATATTTGGTTATTTGCTCTGGAGGTTGGTTTTTTTGCCGGATTAATATGGGGGGCTGTAAAGGGGCTTTTTTATTACATGAGATTTACTACGGTACTTCCAGGATATTTAATGGAGCCTTTCTTTAAGAATACTTTCTTGCAAAGTAAGGCGGGTTATTATGTAGGATGGTTGTTTTTTATCGTATTTTCCATCATTGCGACCATCATATATACTCTTCTTTTTCGAAAAGCAAAAGGACCTCTGCCCGGCATGGTATACGGAGTGGTATGGTGGCTCATTATTTTTGTATTAGCTCAGCCAATGCTCCAATTGACGCGACCGATTGGAGAGCTGACTTCGAATACAGTGATCAGTGAATTTTGCCTGTATTTGCTCTGGGGACTCTTTATCGGCTACACAACAGCTGAAGAATTTACGGATGAAAGAAGGAGGGAGCCTGAGACGTCACATTAATTAAGAACAAAAAACTTCTCAACTTGCTTATTCCTATGTTAAAATTATTTTTGGTTATTTTTAATTATAGTGGTAGTTAGAACATAATTAAGAGATGGGGATGAGCGGCGATGTACCGTATTCTGGTGCTTAACGGACCAAATTTGAATTTTCTTGGCGTTCGTGAACCTGGCATTTACGGGGCGGAGACGTTAAGTGATATCGAAAAACGTCTTGAGAAGCAAGCGGAGGGGCTCGGGTTAACCCTTTCTTTTTTTCAATCTAATCACGAAGGTGAGCTCATCGACAAAATTCATGCTGCCTATGGAGCTTGTGATGGCATTTTAATGAATCCTGGTGCGTTGACGCATTATAGCTATGCTCTTCGGGACGCGATCACTTCGGTCAGCATTCCGACGGTAGAGGTTCATTTGTCCAATATCCATGCTCGTGAGGCATTCCGTCATACATCGGTCATTGCGCCTGTAGCTATAGGTCAAATAGCTGGCTTCGGATCGCTAGGGTATGATTTTGGATTACAGGCGCTTAAGCGTCATTTGGAAAAAAAGTAATTTGATATTGAAGGAGAGTTTATTATGGGGAGCACACGTGTTATCCAGCTTCGTGAAGCGATGGCGCTTCAGAATATAGAGGCTGTATTGATTACCGGTGATGTGAACCGCCGCTATTTGACGGGTTTTACCGGAAGTTCCGGTTATGTAGTAATTACACATCAGAAGGCTTATTTACTGACAGATTTCCGTTATATGACACAAGCTGCTGAACAAGCAACTGGATTTGAAATTGTAGAGCACGGTGCTTCAGTGAGCGATAGCATAAAAGAACTGTTAATTTCTCAAAATGTGAGCAAGCTTGGGTTCGAGGAAGATAATGTAGTTTTCTCGACATATCGGAAATATGAGCAGGATCTGAAGCCGGTTCAACTGGTTCCTGTTAGTGGCTTGGTTGAAGAACTCAGAATGTACAAGGATAGTGTGGAACTGAAGCTGATGAAGGAGGCAGCTGATTTGGTTGACCGGACGTTCCTTCACATGCTGAATGTACTTAAGCCTGGGCAATCTGAACGCGACATGGCTTTGGAATTGGAAACGTTTATGCGCAAAAATGGTGCATCAGCGCCTTCCTTTGATACCATTCTTGCTTCTGGCGAACGTTCGGCACTGCCTCACGGTGTAGCAAGTGATCGCATTCTCCAAAACGGTGATTTGGTCACAATGGATTTTGGTGCGTTGATGAACGGTTACTGCTCCGATATTACGCGCACTGTGGCAATTGGTGAACCCATTGCCAAGCTTCGCGAAATTTATGATATCGTTCTGGAAGCACAGCTTCATACCCTTGAGTTTCTGCGTCCGGGCATAACTGGACGGGAAGCGGATGCACTTGCACGTGATGTGATTACACGTTACGGTTACGGAGACCAATTCGGTCATAGCACCGGACATGGTCTAGGTATGGAGGTACATGAAGCTCCAAGAGTATCGAAGCTGAGTGATCAAATTCTAAAACCAGGTATGGTAGTAACTGTTGAACCGGGGATTTATATTCCAGGGCTTGGTGGCGTCCGCATTGAGGATGATGTAGTGATTACAGAAGACGGAAATACCCGTTTAACTGTATCAACTAAGGAATTTACTGTCATCGGTTAGATAAGCATGCGGTTTTTAGATTTTGGGTAATTATAAATTTATAATATATGGTGTTAACCCTATTTGAGGAGGTTCTTTTGTGATTTCAGTAAACGATTTTAAAACAGGCTTGACCGTCGAGGTAGACGGAGATATTTTTACGGTGCTTGATTTTCAGCATGTTAAACCAGGTAAAGGCGCTGCCTTTGTACGCTCCAAATTGAAAAACCTCCGCAATGGTAATACGGTAGAAAAAACATTCCGTGCTGGTGAAACTATCGGTCGTGCGTTGATCGAGAACCGTGATGTTCAGTATTTGTATGCCAGTGGACAAGACCATGCTTTCATGGACAACGAAACTTATGATCAATTCACATTGACTCAGGATCAGCTTAAATGGGAGCTTAACTTCCTTAAAGAAAACATGAATGTAAAAATCGTTAGCTACCAAGGTGAAATTCTTGGGATTAACCTGCCAAACAGTGTTGAGCTTAAAGTAGTTGAGACTGAGCCAGGTATCAAGGGTAACACAGCTACTGGTGCTACGAAGAACGCTAAGGTAGAAACAGGACTTAATGTACAGGTTCCTCTCTTCATTAATGAAGATGATGTATTGCTGATCGATACTCGCGAAGGTAAATACATCTCGCGCGCGTAGGAACTGGAGCGGGATCGTAACAAGTGCTTTTACTCTCACATGATGTGGAAGTGTACGGAGGCCGTCCCAAAAGTTATCTAAGATAACTTTGAGGGACGCTTCTTGTTTAGCAGTGGAAAGGCAAGATATCAGGAAAAACATGTAAAAATGCAGGTTTTTAAAGGTAGCCATGAAAGGATGAACAAAAGCCTGCAAAAATGCAGGAATAAGGTTCAGAATAGACTGGTTTGAAGAGAATTGTTAGAGAAAGCCTGTACATTTGCAGCAATTTAGGGCATTTAGAGGCTTTACATAAACAAAACCTGCACATTTGCAGGAATTTCAGGAATTCCGCAGCATGACACTATTACACATAAGATACGGTCATAGAATGTGTGGCGGGATCAAGCGGTGCAGGGATCGTCTTCCTTGCACCGCTATTTCTAGTTTTGACACTAAACCTACTTTTGGGACAGCCCCATTTTTTTAGTTTTTCTTATAATGTCATCAAAAGCATTGACTTTATTCCGGTCTTTCGTATTATACTGGTTTAAAGCGTTACTGATTAAAAAGCGTTTAAAGGATTGATCACATTAGGGAGGGTCTGACTTGGCTTTATATGTTATGAAATTCGGCGGCAGCTCCGTAGGCGATACAGAGCGTATGCAGCGCGTTGCCCGGCGTATTGTTGAGAAACAGGATGAAGGACATCAAGTTGCAGTTGTTGTATCAGCGATGGGAGATACGACCGACGATTTGATTGATCAGGCGAAATTGCTCAGCAATGAACCGCCAGCACGCGAAATGGATATGCTGATGACGACAGGAGAACAGATTTCGATTGCACTCTTGTCCATTGCAATAAATGCACTTGGCCGTAAAGCGGTGTCTTTTACAGGCTGGCAAGCCGGATTCCGCACGGAATCAGAATTTGGAAGAGCACGTATAACGGATATTCACCCTGAGCGCGTTAAAAGAGCGTTGGAGGAAGGAAGTATCGTTATTGTTGCCGGATTCCAAGGGATGACTGAAGAAGGAGAAATTACGACTTTCGGCCGCGGCGGATCAGATACAACAGCAGTAGCCTTGGCTGCAGCTATAGCTGCAGATTACTGTGAGATTTATACCGATGTCGATGGAGTGTATTCAACCGACCCTCGCATCGTGAAAAATGCGCGTAAACTGAATGAGATCTCTTATGACGAGATGCTTGAGCTGGCAAACCTGGGGGCAGCGGTGCTTCATCCGCGCGCAGTTGAGTATGCGAAGCATAATCAGGTACGTCTCGTAGTAAGATCGAGCTTTAATCATAATGAAGGTACAGTTGTTAAGGAGGAAGCGAGCATGGAGCAAGGAGTAGTAGTTAGCGGTATCGCTTACGATAAAAATGTAGCACGCATCAGCATTGTAGGAGTATCTCACGTCCCTGGAGTTCTTGCCAAAGTTTTCGGATCACTGGCAGACTCCAAAATCGATGTAGACATTATTGTACAGAGCGGTGTTCAAGGTGGTAAAGCGGACTTCTCCTTTACTGTAGCTCTATCTGATCGTGAACGTGCTTTGAAGGTACTTGAGAGCATTCGCGGGGATGTTCCTTACGAAGAAGTAACCTCTGAAGAAGATTTGGTGAAAATCTCTATCGTTGGTGCAGGTATGGTTAGCCATCCAGGCGTTGCTGCACAAATGTTCGACGTTATTTCCAAACTAGATGTGAATATTAAAATGGTAAGCACTTCAGAGATTAAGGTTTCCTGCGTAATCGACAGTGGTAAACTAACTGAAGTTGTTAAGGCGTTGCATACAGCATATGGACTTGATACTGAAAATCAAGTATTTGTAGGCGGACCAAAAGATCGTCGATAGGAACAGGTTCAAGATAAAGCTGGGGTGTCCCATAAGTAGATTTTTATCTACGTGGTGACACCCCACTCTTATTTTAGAATTCATTTTCTCAAAAAAATCAAGGTAAATTAATTCCTCTAATACCTCTGTATCACTCATTCCCTGAATATCACATCTACGCGTACAAACACAGCGTATGTATTCCTCTCGTCAACTGGACTGACACCTTAATTGCTATCTATTCTTTAGAATAACAGTTTGTATAAGTGCCTTTTAATAGAATACTCCTGCTGCTCCTCCATAATATTCATAATAAATTTTTAGCTGAATAGTCACCATTCGGTGAAACAATAGAGTCTTCGTGATAGGCCTCTTCTATTCCATTGAATGTAAACAGATATCCTTTAACCCATATAAATAATAGACAACAAAGACTTTTGAAATTCTAATGTTTGATCACTACATTTTATCATACATAACGATAAGAAATATTCAACAAAGCTTTTCTAAATAGAGTTTCTCAAGCATAAGTTAGAGAGTGCAATAGGACAAGAAGGGGGTCAATCAAGACATCATGCTTGATAAATTTGTGACTAGTATGGCGTCGCTCAGGATTATATCAGGGTCTATTGAGATCTTGGCCGCGCTATTCATGTTGAAGCTGGGACGGGTCGATAAGGCGCTGGCGGTTAATTCAGCACTGGCTTTTGTTGGACCAAGCGTTTTAATCATCACTACGGCGATAGGGCTGTCTGGAATGGCTGATAGGCTGTCCTGGGGCAAAATCATATGGATCGGCAGCGGTGTCGCGTGTCTCTTAATTGGAATTTTGAAGAAATGATAGATTTGCAGTCATAAAGATGAAGTACAGGCATACAAATGAGATATAAGCATAACATTCTAAAAAATAAGAGAAAGATTTCAGGGGGTACGCCTATGAGCCCTAGTTGGTTAACCGTATTTCCCGACAATATCCGCTCTTTGTTATCTGCTCTCCCGCCTTCAGTATTTGGAGGACTTGAGGAAATACGAATCCGTGAGGGACGTCCGCTAGAAATTAATGCCGGAGGGCGATTCTGCTATCTCACATCGGAGGGTGGAATGACCCTGGATGCTGCAAAAGCATTTATGCCAAGCAAGCAGGAATGCAACCGACTCCTGGATCTTATTACCAATCATTCCCTGTACACGATGGAAGAGGAGCTTCGTAAAGGCTTCATTACGATCGAAGGCGGCCATCGAATTGGACTTGCCGGCAGGACAGTGCTTGGGGGAGGAAAAGTAGAGCATCTACGGGACATAAGTGGCTACAATGTTCGTTTGGCTCGCGAAATCAAGGGTTTAGCGAACACATTATTGCCGCAGATACTTGATTTCAAGCACAAAAGTGTCCTGCACACACTGATCCTCTCTCCTCCCCAGCAGGGTAAGACCACTTTAATTCGAGACCTGGCAAGACAGATTAGCAGTGGGACTTGGCGGCATCCAGAGGCAAGATGGCCGGGAATGAAGGTTGGAATAATTGACGAGCGGTCAGAAATTGCCGGCAGCAAGCGTGGTGTACCAAGCTTTGATGTAGGACCAAGGACGGATGTGATGGATGGATGTCCAAAAGCGGAAGGCATGATGATGATGATCAGGTCCATGTCACCGGATGTTCTCATCGTAGATGAAATTGGTCGGTCAGAGGATGTTGATGCTTTGGCTGAGGCTCTTCATGCAGGAGTTCGAGTAATTGCTACAGCACACGGTTCAAACGTGGATGATTTATCGTCTCGTCCGGCAATGTCCAGGCTGCTGGAGTGCTCCTTCTTTCAGATGTATGCCGTATTAAAGCGGACTGATCAAGGTATGGCGTTCAGATTATGGGATGACAAGCGTAGAAGGGTTCAATTGCCTGATGGGCCTGCTAGAGAAGCGAAGGGCAGGGAAGTTAATGCTTAAAATCCTGGGTGCCGTTATGGTAATCGCAGCTGCAGCGTTGGCCGGATGGATACGGTCCAGAGAGTATGCTAGGCGGCCCAACCAAATTCGAAGAACTATTCTGGCTCTTAGACGGCTGGAAACAGAGATCATGTACGGTTTCACTCCGCTTCCTGATGCGCTATTGCGGATTGGAGAGCAGAGCGGGGAGCCGATTCAATTTATCTTGAGTGAAGCTGCCAAATGGATGAATTCGCCCCATCATCGGACAGCGCAGGAAAGCTTGCAAAAGGCCGTTCAGTCAGGCTGGAAGTACACTGCGATGAAGAACGCGGAGAAGGATGTATTGCACCAGCTCAGTTTTACACTCGGGACAAGCGATCGCAAGGACCAGCTTGGCCATATCGCGACGGCGGTCCGGCAGCTTGAAAGTGAGGAAGAAATAGCTCGTGAAGAACAAAATCGCTACGAGAAAATGTATAAGAGTCTGGGAGTATTATGCGGTGCGTTCATCGTTATTTTGTTCTACTGATATTTCTTCCCATCCAGCTCAGATTGTCGCCAGTGAAAATGATAGCGAGGTGCCAAATCAATGAACATAGAAGTGAACGCTATTTTTCAAATTGCAGGCATTGGAATAATTATCGCCATGATTCATACGGTGCTGAAGCAGATGGGAAAAGAAGATATGGCGCATTGGGTGACTTTGATCGGTTTTGTTGTCGTATTATTTATGGTCATTCGACTCTTGGACAGTCTGTTTCAGGAAATTAAGAGCATCTTTTTGTTTCAGTAGGTGAAGCGGCTGTGGAAATGATTCAGATTGTTGGACTGGGACTTGTGGCGACGGTGTTAATTCTGGTCATCAAAGAACAAAAGCCGATATTCGCTTTTTTAATAGCCGCAAGTACAGGAATCCTTATCTTTCTGTACATCGTTGGCAAGATTGGCGGGATAATTGAGGTTCTGGAGCAGTTAGCTGAATCCTCAGGCATTCAAATGATTTATTTAAAGACGATTCTCAAAATAATTGGAATTGCGTATATCGCGGAATTTGGAGCTCAAATTGTCCGTGATGCCGGGCAGGAAAGCATCGCTTCCAAAATCGAGCTGGCGGGTAAAGTGCTAATTATGGTGCTTGCCATTCCAATTATCAGCATCATTATTGAAACAGTCCTCAAACTGTTGCCGACGTAGATAGGTGGTACAGAGTATGGAACGCAGGGATTTATTGTGGCAGCAAAAAACATGGATAATGATCATCTTCGGACTCCTGCTTATGTGGCCGATACGCATCTATGCGGAAGCACCCGAAACTCAAGATAACTATTGGCTCCAGACACAGGCAGAAGAGCTTCCCACTGGAGAGGTGGAGACTTATTGGCAGAAGCTGATGAAGGAATACGGAGGTTTTTTCCCGGATCAGAAGATCCCCTCCTTCATGGATATGTTGCTTCAGAAGGACCAGAGTTTATCTTTGAAATCTGCATTTTCAGGACTTATGCGATACATGTGGCACGAGGTGCTCTATAACGGTCATATTCTTGTTACCATAGTGATTCTTTCAGTATTCAGTATGATTCTGGAGACGCTGCAAACGGCATTTGAGAGGAAGCAGGTAAGCAAGGTGGCCTACTCTATCTGCTATATGGTGATTTTGATCCTGGCGATTAACAGCTTCCATGTTGCGATTACTTATGCAACTGAGGCTATCACGGGAATGATAGATTTTATGATGGCCATGGTTCCTTTGCTATTTACACTGCTGGCATCTATGGGAAATGTAGTTACTGTATCGGTTACGCATCCGCTTGTTGTATTTATGGTGCATACGGTGGGTACGATGATTCACTCCGTAGTATTTCCATTGCTGTTTTTCTCGGCGGTTCTGCATATTGTCAGTTCGTTATCTGATAAATACAAATTAACACAGCTTGCCAACCTGCTGAGGACAGTAAGTATGGCTCTGTTGGGAATATTGTTAACCGTCTTTCTAGGGGTCATTTCAGTAAAGGGAATCGCCGGATCAGTCACAGATGGAGTAACGCTGCGGGCAGCCAAATATTTGACAGGCAACTTTGTTCCCGTAGTGGGAAAAGTGTTTGCCGATGCTACAGATACCGTAATATCAGCATCATTACTCGTCAAAAACTCGATAGGCTTGGTTGGAGTAGTCATCTTGCTTTTTCTATGCGCTTTTCCCGCAATTAAAATTTTAACTTTAGCGCTGATTTTTAACCTTGCTTCAGCAGTAATGCAGCCTCTTGGAGATACACCGATTGTGAGTTGCCTGGAAACTATAGGAAAGAGCATGCTCTATGTATTTGCTGCTCTTGCAGCAGTTGGAATGATGTTTTTTCTGGCAATAACAATCATGCTATCAGCCGGGAATATTACAGTGATGATGCGTTGAACTGATTATAGCAAGGCGGTGTCGATAACTTGTCCATACTGAGCGAATGGCTGAAGGAAATCATTTTTGTCGTCCTCATCGCCGTCTTTATTGACTTGCTACTCCCGAATCGTTCCATGGAGCGTTATGTGAAGTTTGTTGTAAGTCTCATTATTTTGCTGACACTGTTGTCACCGGTTATGAAACTTCTGTCCATGCAATCGGCAGAGAAGCTGGAAATGGCAATCTCAGACAATATAAGCGATATGGACAACCCGGAGATGAACCAGAGCACGCAGCAAATTTTACAGCAAGGTAATGAGCTTAGAAGGCAAAGAGAATCAGAGGCGTTGCAATGGACTGGTGAAGAGGCGGCAAGACAAATGAAGGTGCAGATTCAGGACGAAACCGGACAGTCTGTCGTAAGAGTCATGGTTAAGCTGTCAACCGGAAGCGACGCAAGGAGCGACAAAAGGAATTCGAAAAGCAATGCAAGCGAGTTATCGTCAGAGCAGCAGTTAGAACCGAGAATAACAGCAGTAGAAGTTGTAATGGGTGATCCATCAAATATTGAATCCGATGGCAAGACAATTAGTGATGATCCGAAAAAAGTGGATAATGTGGAGCCAGTCGAGAATGTACAAGTTACTGTAGCGATACCGCCGGATGCTTCTAATAACAGCTCCATTACAGCTAATTCAAGCATCAAAGACAGTTTACAAGAAGCTAAAGATCAAACAATCCGTCAAATAGAAAACTTACTGCGCGAGGAATGGGGGGTTCCGCGAGAAGCAGTGACTGTAGTGTTAAAAGAGACATAGAAGATCGATAGGGAGGTGATGTAAATGCCGGGATGGCTTAAAAAGCTGGAACAATGGATCGGTAAAGGAACGGACGGTAAAAAAAGAACACAGACATTTCGTCTGCTGCTAATTATAGGTCTAATTGGGATCGCCATCATGCTTTTTAATTCATTCGTGAACGTAAAGAAGGTGGATACTGGAGGTGAAGGAAGGGAGCCTCCGGTTATGCAGGATTTACCTGTAACGGCGCTTTCCGAGGACATAGCCGAGAGCCCTTTTGCCAAAATTGAATTATCCCTTGAGACCAAGACGAAGGATATTTTGGAGAAAATAGTTGGGGTTGGTGCTGTAGATGTGATGGTCACGATTGATTCAACAGAAGAGGTTATCGTCCAGCGAAATGTGAAAGATACCCAGGAATTGACTGAGGAGACCGATCCAAACGGGGGAAAACGGCATATTACAGAGTATACGAAGGACGGTCAAATTGTAACGTATGAATCTTCAGGAAATGAGCAGCCCATCGTAACGAAAAAAATAAAGCCCAAGGTGCGTGGAGTGTTGATTGTTGCTAAGGGAGCTGAGAACAAAACGGTTAAATCACTGATCGTGGATGCAGTTGAAAAAGGTCTGAATGTGCCAGCTTACCGCATCTCGGTTGTACCACGTAAGCAGTCACAATAATTCATATATTACTAAAAACATTTAGGAGGAATTTTAAGTATGAAATCCAAAAGACAGACAGTTTGGCTTGTATCGATGCTCAGTTTGATGGTGCTGTTGTCCGCGTACTACTTGTTTACAGAGGATAATCCATCCAAGTCACCCGTGGCAGAAGGTCAAAAGGTGACTACTATGGAAAATGGTAATACTCAAGAGACCACTTCAGGTGACGCATTGCCTCAGAACGATGAAGTGATTCTCTCTGAAGTGGTGAGCGAAAATGGTACCGATGTGATTACAAACGAAACAAGTGAAAGCGACGCCGGAAAGTCTGACCAGACGGGCAGCACAACAGAAGAAGGAGCAAAAGATTCTAGTAAAAATTCTAATAAAGACTCTGATAAAGACTCTAAGAAAGATTCCGATGTAAATTCATCAACGGATAACTCTGCTAAAGCGACAGGAGAAGGGACCAGTAATACAGCTGTGAAGGATGAAGATGTACTTAAGCAGCTGGAATATCAGGGTTCTTCCGGCGCCGATACGCTTACTGCATATCAATTCCAGCGTTCTGAACAGAATATGAAGAAGCAGGATGAATTGCTTCAAGCGATTAACGATGAGAATAAAACGCTCGATGAAGCAGTTATGGCACAAAAGGAATTGAGCGCTCTTGAAGAAAAGGAAGAAAAAATTTATGATATCGAAGAAAAGCTTCAGCAAACATATTCCAATGCTGTCGTGACCGAGTCGGATAATAAATATAAAGTGCTTGTAGTCAGCGACAAATTGGAAGCAAAAGATGCCGTAGGTATTATGGATTTGGTCATTAAAGAGCTTGGTGTATCGCAGGATAAAATCAGTGTTCAATACATTACTCAATAGATTCTAATACCTAGAGATATGAAATTATTGGTAGAGTTCAGGTGATTTCCTGGACTCTTTCCATTTTTATCGATTGTGATATAATACATAAAGTTATGGTGAAGCAAAGGCCAAGGCTTTGGAAAAGCTTGAAGGAGAGTGTGTCTAGTACATGTTTAATTTAGATGAAATCAAAGAATTGATTGAACTTCTGGACAAAACGTCCGTACATGAGCTTGAAATTGAAAATGAAGGTTCCCGGATCAGCATCCGCAAGCCTGGGAAGAGTGAAATTGTTCAGGTCCAACCAACACTAGTTGCTAGTGCAGTTGCGCCTGTTACAGCAGCACCTTCACCTGTTGAAGCAGCTAGTCAAGCTGTAGCGGGGTCGAATGCACCAGCTGTTGTCGATCAAACTGCAGGCTTACATACCATTGTATCACCGATGGTAGGTACCTTCTATCGCTCGGCTTCACCTGAAGCCAATGCTTTTGTGAACATTGGCGACCGTGTGGGCGAGAAGACTACGGTATGTATTATCGAAGCTATGAAGCTTATGAATGAGCTTGAAGCTGAAGTCAAAGGTGAAATCGTAAATGTTCTAGTTGAGAATGGCCAGCTTGTCGAATATGGACAGCCTCTCTTTCTGGTGAAGCCGGAGTAATCTTCGGCCATTATACCTGTTAAGGTGCTAGAGAGTTTTTAAAGGAGGATCAAGATACGTGAAATTTCATAAAATATTGATCGCGAATCGCGGTGAAATAGCGGTTAGAATTATTCGCGCATGCCGTGAATTAGACATTTCAACTGTAGCCGTTTATTCGGAGGCCGATAAAGATTCGCTCCATGTCCGTTTGGCTGATGAAGCTTACTGCATCGGTCCGACACTGTCCAAAGACAGTTATCTGAACTTTACGAATTTAATGAGCGTTGCTACTTTAACTGAGTGTGACGCTATTCACCCGGGATATGGTTTTCTTGCAGAAAATGCTGATTTTGCAGAAATATGCGGTTCATGCAACATCACATTTATAGGTCCATCTCCTGATGCGATTACTAGAATGGGCGATAAAGCGGTAGCGAAGCAGACGATGAAAACGGCGAATGTTCCAGTTATCCCGGGTTCAGACGGACTTATAGAGGATTTGGACGAAGCTGTAATGGTAGCGCGTGATATTGGTTATCCGGTTATTATTAAAGCAACCGCTGGTGGTGGCGGTAAAGGGATTCGTATTGCAGAGGACGAAACATCACTGATTCAGCAAATTGCAACCGCACAGCAAGAAGCACAGAAGGCGTTTGGTAATGCGGGTGTGTATCTGGAGAAGTATTTAACAGGCATGAAGCACGTTGAAATTCAACTTATCGCAGATAAGCACGGAAACGCCGTCTATTTGGGGGAACGTGATTGCTCTGTGCAACGTCGTCGGCAGAAGCTGGTTGAGGAAGCACCTTGTCCTGTTATGACTCCAGACAAGCGTAAGGAAATGGGCGAAGCTGCTGTAAGAGCTGCGCTTGCTGTAAATTACTCCGGTGCAGGAACACTTGAATTTTTATATGGTCCGGACGGTAAATTTTATTTTATGGAAATGAATACGAGAATCCAGGTTGAACATCCGGTGACTGAGATGATTACCGGGGTGGATCTGATACAGGAAATGATTTCGGTAGCGGAAGGTAATCCTCTGTCTTTTTCACAAGATGATATTAAACTGAATGGCTGGTCGATTGAGTGCCGGATCAACGCTGAGGATCCATTGCGTAACTTTATGCCTTCACCGGGCAAAATAGGGTTCTACCTTGCCCCGGGCGGGCCGGGAGTTCGTGTTGACAGTGCGGCTTATCCTGGATATGTGATCTCACCGTATTATGATTCGATGATTGCCAAACTGATCGTATGGGGAGCGACGCGTGAAGAAGCTATCGCCAAGATGAAGCGTGCTTTATCTGAATTTGTTATCGAAGGTATTCATACGACGATTCCTTTCCATCAGAAGCTATTAGATCATCCTGTTTTTGTCGAGGGAACATTTGATATTAAGTTTTTGGAAGAACACGAGCTTTAAGCTTTTATCAGAAGTTTTGTGATGAACTCGCTTGAGGTTGAAATTGATGTATGAAGCCGATCATGTTTGGCTTCATACATCAGTACGGCCTTTTTTGCGAGTTTCTTTATGTGGACGTCTCTTTTTTAGAGGACAGGAGTTTGTCATAATGAGTCCAAAATGATATAGTATTTATAATAAGTGCGGAGTCTCTGAATTAGGGTTGACTGCGTCATACTTATTGAGAGGTGGATGAATAATATGAGTACTTTACCTACGGAATTTGAACGTACAGAAATCGGTGAGATCCAAATTGCTCCCGAGGTTATTGAAGTGATTGCAGGGTTGGCTACAGTTGAAGTTAAAGGTGTAGCTGGCATGAGCGGTGGATTTGTTGGCGGAATCGCTGAATTGCTCGGAAGAAAGAATCTTTCCAAGGGCGTTAAGGTAGAAGTAGGCCAACGTGAAGCAGCTGTTGATGTATCTGTTATTGTTGAGTATGGTAATCGTCTTCCAGAGGTGGCTACCGAGATTCAGCGTAACGTTAAGCGCTCTATTGAGACGATGACAGGTCTCACGGTGGTTGAAGTGAATGTACATATTCACGACGTTATCTTCAAGACAGCTGAGAAAAATGAAGAGATTGAACCAAGCCACAGGGTGAAATAATTGCAAGGTAACGAACCCCCGACCACCAGCGTCAGGGGTTTACTATAATTTTGAGATAAGCGAGTACAACGGCTTATCGCGACTACCCTATAAGGAGGCTGTTTCTGTCGTGGCCAAAATTTTTGACAGACTTTTGCTGTTTGTGTACAGCTTGAGTATTGGAATATTATCCCTTATCGCCATCCTCCTGCTGAGTAACGTGTTACCGCTGTCGTTGACTGAGTCTGATGAACAGATGCTAACGCTCGTTTCCATTATTGTGGCTGCTGTTTTATTTTTATTAAGCATCCGTTTCTTTTACATTTCAGTGAAACGTGATCGTCATTCGTTGCCGTCTATTGATCAACGGACCGAATACGGGGATATTCAGATTTCAATCGAGACGATTGAGAATTTGTCTTACAAGGCAGCAACTCGTGTTCGCGGCATCAGGGAAGTCAAGACAAGAATACGGATCACTGACGCAGGTCTTGAAATTGTTGTACGGGCAATGGTTGATGGAGAAGCTTCTATCTTGACCTTAACTGAGGAAGTACAGAAGCAGGTTCATGATTATGTCGAGGAGATTACAGGTATACCTGTTTCTAATGTCTCTGTATATATAGCTAACCTTGTCCAATCAACGGTTATCAAAAGCCGTGTTGAATAGGAGGGAGTAGCAGGGTGTTCTGGAAACAATTGTGGGAGAGTCACAGGGGACGCCTGCTAGGATTGGCGGCGGCCGTGTTTTTATGCCCGATCTATCTGTTTTTCGGATTTTGGAATATGTTGTTTTGCGCGCTCTTGTTATATGTCGGCTATACGATCGGCAAATATAAGGATTTGGATCAGGGGACGCTCCTGCCCTGGAGTGAGATGAAGCAGTGGCTGGAGTCACGTTGGCGTCCTTTTAAATGATTCCTGTGATATGCTTTCTCCGGAAAAAGAGCTCGGTTTCATCTTGCCCATTTTGTGGAGGTAGCATGCTACAGGTTTTTTTTCTGTTTAAATAAGGTTGTTTGTGTTTAAAGAACGGGAATAGTGAAGATTAGAAATACAAATTTGGATTAAGTTATATAGAGGCTTCAAAATAAAGAAGGAGGACATCCATGAAACGGCGATTAGCAAGAGAAATTGCAGTACAAAGTCTGTATCATATGGAAATGAATGAAGTGGAGGCTTTGGAGGCAGTAATGATGCTGCTTATGGAAGCAGCTGGTGACAACGAGAGTGAGGTTAAGCTGTCAGATGAGGGTGCGACTCGTGATTTCGTGTTGGAAATCGTAAACGGGACATGGAGCCATAAAGAAGCTATTGACGGCTTGCTAAGTGATTATTTGAAAGGCTGGCAGGTTAGTCGATTGTCAAAGGTAGATCGACAGGTGCTGCGTCTGGCTGTATATGAAATGATTATACGTAATGATGTACCTGGTAAGGTTGCAGTTAATGAAGCTATCGAGCTTGCCAAACATTTTGGGACGATTGAATCGGGTAAATTTGTTAATGGTGTGCTTGGTAAAATGATTCAGGATGTAGATCAGTTAAAAGCTAAAATCTAAAGAACTAACAGACATTGAGATTAAAGTGGCAATAAGCATTAGATTATCCTTATAATTTATATTATAAATTTGTAACAATTAAGGAGAGGATGTCAATCATGTCAGCACCAGTGATTAATGGAAAACAGGTATCAGAGGATATTAGAGGAGCTCTTCGTGAAGAAGTTGAACGTTTGAATAAGCTTGGTTTTACACCTGGACTGGCAGTAGTGCTTGTTGGTGAAGATGCAGCATCACAAGTGTATGTTCGCAACAAAGAGAAGGCGTGTCATGATCTGGGTTACTATTCCGAGGTGCATCGTTTGTCGGAGTCCACTTCCGAGAGCGATCTTCTTGCGCTGGTGGACAAGCTGAACAAGCAAGAGGATATTCACGGTATTCTTGTACAGCTTCCTCTTCCTAAGCATATTAACGAAAAAGCAGTTATTGATGCAATTGCTGTTGAAAAAGATGTGGATGGATTTCATCCAGTGAATGTTGGTAATCTGGTAATTGGTGATGACAGTCTGCTTCCTTGTACTCCAGCGGGAGTCATCGAACTGATCAAACGTACAGGCATCGAAATTTCCGGAAAGCATGCAGTTGTTATCGGCCGCAGCAACATTGTGGGTAAGCCTGTATCCTTACTGCTTCAACGTGAGAATGCTACCGTTACGATGTGTCATTCCCGCACTGCAAACATGAAAGAATTAACCAGGCAGGCTGATATTCTTGTAGTTGCAATTGGGCGGGCTAACTTTGTAGATGCGTCCTATGTGAAACCAGGAGCCGTAATAATCGATGTAGGCATGAATCGTCTGGATAACGGAAAACTGGCTGGAGACGTTGACTTTGAGAGCGTGAAGGAAGTTTCCGGTCCAATTACTCCGGTTCCGGGCGGCGTTGGTCCAATGACGATTACGATGCTGATGCAAAACACGTTGATCGCTGCCAAAAGATTAAGAGATCAAGCGTAAAAGTCTTACTACGCAGCATACGCAGATAGCTATAAATGATCGCGGCAGGATAGAAGGGGGCGACTCCGTGGAACAGCGTATTTTCTCCGTTAAGGAATTGAACCGATATATTCGGATGAAGCTGGAATCGGACACTTTATTGTCTGAGGTGTGGATTCGGGGAGAGATCTCGAACTTCACTCACCATTCCAGTGGGCATATGTATTTTACCCTGAAGGATGCGGACAGTCGGATCAAGAGCATTATGTTTGCATCGCATAATCAGCGATTGGCCTTTATTCCGAAAGAAGGAACAAGGGTAATCGCTAGAGGGAATGTATCGGTCTATGAACGAGATGGACAATATCAATTCTATGCGACGCATATGCAGCCTGATGGGATCGGCAGTCTGTATCTGGCTTACGAGCAGCTAAAAGGCAAGCTTGAAGCAGAGGGGCTCTTTGCCGTTGAGCGGAAGCAACCGCTGCCTCGCTTTCCAAAGGTGATCGGGGTAGTGACATCACCAACGGGAGCTGCTGTCCGTGATATTTTGACGACGCTTCAGCGACGCTATCCACAGGCTGCGGTTATTTTGTACCCAGTACTTGTACAAGGCAAAGGGGCTGCGCTTTCCATCGTCAAAGCGATTAGGACGCTGAATGAGATGGGAGAGGCCGACGTTCTTATCGTCGGCCGAGGAGGCGGCTCGCTGGAGGAGCTGTGGGCGTTCAATGAAGAAGGGGTCGCCAGGGCGATCTATGAATCGCAAATTCCGGTTATTTCGGCCGTAGGCCATGAGACGGATTTTACGATCGCCGATTTTGTCAGCGACCTGAGAGCAGCAACGCCAACAGCGGCGGCAGAGCTCGCCGTGCCGCATATGGCGGAGCTTAAAGCTCAGCTCCGCCAAACCGAGCAGGTGCTGCAGCGAGGGCTGCAGCACCGCTTGTCGCAGGCGCGTGAACGACTTCGTCGTTTACAGAACTCGCCTGCGCTGCTTCAGCCGCAGCGAAGCTTGATCCAGCACGCGGAGCGGCTGGATCATCTTGCATCGCGCCTGCAGGGACGGATGATGTCTCGCAAGGAATTGATGCGAGCATCCTATGAACGAATGCATCAGCGTCTGCTTCGCTATCATCCTGAAGAGTCCTTACTGTATGCTAAGAAACGGCATGTAGAAGCAGGACGTCTTCTTCGAGCTGCGATGATGGGCATTATGAAAGAGAAATCCTCACAATTAACATCTGGGATAAGGCAGCTTGATGCATTAAGTCCACTGAAGGTTATGGGACGTGGATATAGTTTGATTTACGACGAACAAGAGAAGACTTTGATAAAATCACTTGATGACGTTGAACCTGGTGATATGTTAAAGGTGAAGGTTATCGATGGAGAACTCGATTGCCAAGTATGGGGCATGAGGCGAAGAGGAGCTGAGGAAGAGCATGACGCAGGAACAGGAAATGAGTTTTGAAGAAGCAATGAAGCAATTAGAGGACGTCGTATCCCAATTGGAGCATGGCGATGTTCCGTTAGAGAAAGCGATTGATCTGTTTCAGACAGGAATGCAATTATCCCAGCTCTGTGGTCAAAAGCTGTCACAGGTGGAACGTAAAATCGAAATGATCGTGGAAGAAGGCGGAGACATCAGTAAAAAGCCTTTTGTACCACAGACAGAGGAGAGCGATTCACTTGGTTAATCCTTCGCTTTCTCGCTACATCGAGGAAATAGCTCAGCTTGTCGGGGATCGGCTTCATGCAATTATTCCTGACCATCACGAGGTTCCTGACAATTTGCAGCGTTCAATGGAATACTCTCTAATGGCGGGAGGTAAACGTCTACGACCAGTGCTTGTCATTGCTGCGGCGGAGTCGCTGGGGGCAAGCCAAGAGGTGGCGCTTCCCGTCGCCTGCGCTGTGGAAATGGTACATACCTATTCGCTTATACATGATGATTTGCCGGCAATGGATAATGATGATTACCGTCGTGGAAAATTGACGAATCATAAAGTGTTCGGTGAGGCAATGGCAATTTTGGCAGGTGACGGCTTGCTTACTCATGCATTCTACAGCATTGCCCAGACAGCCCGCTTGGGGGTTCCGGCATCTGATGTGCTTGCGATTGTAGAGGATATGGCAGTATATGCTGGGCCATCCGGGATGGTAGGTGGTCAGGTTGCTGATATGGAAGGTGAACAGGGCATTACGGATCTGGAGCAGCTCCGTTATATCCATGAACACAAGACTGCGGATCTTATCGTGTTCTCATTGAAGGCAGGAGGCCGCATTGCTTCAGCGACTGAGCAGCAGCTTGAAGCACTTGAGTGCTACGGACGCGCGATCGGTCTGGCTTTTCAAATTCAGGATGATATCCTCGATTTGGTTGGGGATGAGAGCAAGCTTGGGAAGAAGACGCAAAGTGATGTGAAGCAGGGAAAAGTGACCTATCCATATTTTATCGGACTTGAGGATTCCCGTGCAGAAGTGGATCGCCTTACACGTGTCGCTAAAGACGCGCTCACTAATGGCGACATACCGAACCCCGAAATGCTGCTGGATATCGCAGATTATTTGCTGAAGAGAGATCATTAAATTTTGGATGATTTCGATATGATAAATGTCTGTGGTATAATAATGGCTATTACTAACTAAACAAGGAAAGCGGGGAAATCGAGTGCTGCTTTCACAAATAAACGATCCCAGTGATTTGAAAAAATACTCAGTAGAGCAATTAACGCCACTGGCTGCTGAAATTCGTCAATTTCTTATTGAGAAGCTGTCGGTGACAGGTGGACATCTTGCACCCAATTTAGGCGTAGTTGAGCTTACAATTGCACTTCATTATTGTTATAACAGCCCTCAGGATAAGTTTATTTTTGATGTTGGTCATCAGGCTTATGTCCATAAAATTCTTACCGGTCGGAAAGATCAGTTTGATACTTTGCGCAAGCAAAACGGACTTTGCGGTTTTGTAAAACGCTGTGAGAGTGAGCATGACGTGTGGGAGGCCGGTCACAGCAGCACTTCCTTGTCGGCTGCAATGGGTATGGCGCTTGCTCGTGATTTGAAAGGCGAGAACAATAAAGTTGTTGCCATTATCGGAGATGGAGCTCTTACAGGCGGCATGGCTTTTGAAGCGCTTAATCACATCGGACATGAGAAAAAAAACCTGATGGTCGTTTTGAACGATAATGAAATGTCTATCGCGCCCAATGTCGGTGCGCTTCACAATTATTTAACGAAAATTCGTTCTGATCGCAATTATTTGCGTGCCAAGGACGAAGTGGAACAACTTCTGAAGAAAATACCGGCTATAGGCGGCAAGTTAGCAAAAACCGCTGAGAAGCTGAAAGATAGCCTCAAATACATGATGGTCTCTGGAGTTCTGTTCGAAGAGCTTGGATTTAAGTATTTAGGTCCAGTTGATGGTCACGACTTACCTGGACTAATTGATTCATTCAATCAAGCGAATAATGTGAACGGTCCAGTGCTGGTTCATGTCCTCACTACAAAAGGTAAAGGTTATTCTCCCGCCGAAGAGGATTCCTTCAAATGGCATGGTATTACCCCATACAAAATCGAGTCTGGCCAGGTGCTGAAGGCAGTCGGTAATCCGATGTATACTGAAGTGTTCGGACAGACTTTGATTGAGCTTGCGGAGAAGGACGAACGGATTATAGCGGTGACCCCTGCAATGCCAGGCGGATCGGGTCTCGTTAAATTCGCCGAGTATTTTCCTGACCGGATGATCGATGTGGGTATTGCCGAGCAGCATGCTGCAACGATGTGTGCTGCGCTTGCTATGGAAGGAATGAAACCCGTATTTGCTGTATATTCTACGTTTATGCAGCGGGCCTATGACCAAATAGTACACGATATTTGCCGACATAATGCGAACGTCATGTTTGCAATTGACCGTGCAGGATTTGTTGGAGCAGATGGTGAAACTCATCAGGGTGTGTTTGATATTGCATTCTTACGTCATATTCCTAATATGGTTCTTATGATGCCGAAGGATGAGAATGAGCTCCGTCATATGATGAAAACAGCTTTAGATTATAATGATGGTCCTATCGCTTATCGCTATCCAAGAATTAATGTTCTTGGTGTACCGTTGGATGAGGAACTGCATACCATTCGGATCGGAAGCTGGGAGAAGCTTCGTGAAGGTGAAGGAACAACGATTATTGCAGTTGGACCGATGGTACAGGTTGCGGAAGAAGCAGCGGAAATATTGCGGCGTGACGGAACCTCGGTTACTGTTGTAAATGCCCGTTTCCTTAAGCCGCTCGATAACCACATGCTTCTTGATCTTGCACAGCATGGACATCATATGATTGTTCTGGAGGAAGCTTCACAGGCAGGAAGCCTTGGAAGCGCTGTGCTTGAATTTTTTGCAGAGCATGGACTGTCCGGTCTAGATATTAGTTTGATGGGTGTTCCGGATCGCTTTATTGAACATGGAAGTATTAAGGAGCAGCTGCAGGAAGTTGGCCTTACGGCTGAAGCAGTAGTTCGTAAAGTTCAAGAGTATCGCTCCGGACAACAATATACGTACGGCAAAAAGGTAAAGCCGTCCTAGTTATAGGGCGGCTTGATAGCCGTTAGTCAGGAGAATTTCATGTCAGTATCCAAAGAACGTATAGATGTTCTATTAGTTGAGCAGGGCTATTTTGACAGTCGTGAAAAAGCGAAAGCAGCGATTATGGCCGGACTGATTTTTGGAGGTCAGGAGAGAATCGAGAAGGCGGGCACTAAAGTACCACGGGATATTTCGCTGACTGTAAAGGGCGCCATTCATCCTTATGTTAGTCGCGGTGGCCTGAAGCTGGAGAAGGCAATCAAGCAGTTTGGGATCGATATGAACGAGCGAGTGATGCTGGATATCGGTTCCTCGACAGGAGGTTTTACGGATTGCGCTTTGCAGCATGGGGCTAGCTACGTGTACGCGATCGATGTAGGTTATAACCAGCTGGACTGGTCGCTACGAAATGATGAACGGGTAAATGTTAAAGAGCGAACGAATTTCCGCTATATGACCCCAAGTGATCTGGATGGTCCTCAGCCTGACTTTGCCAGTATCGATGTATCTTTCATTTCGCTAAAAATTATTTTACCTCCATTAATTGAATTGCTGCAACGACCAGCGGATATCGCAGCCCTTATTAAACCTCAATTTGAGGCAGGACGTGAGAAGGTAGGAAAATCCGGGGTTGTCCGTGATCCCAAAGTTCATTTGGATGTGCTGGAGACGGTGCTCAGTTTTGCAATTAGTATTGGGTATACGCTAAAGGGCTTGACGTTCTCCCCAATTACTGGTGGTGAAGGGAATATTGAGTTTCTTGCTCACCTTGGATTGGAACCCAATAATGAGCTTGACCCGGTAGTGGCAGAACAGAAAACTTCGGCAAGCTTGGTAGAAATTCAGAAAATAGCTCGGCAAGTAGTCGAGGAGGCTTCAAATACTTTTCATACAAACCCGTCGAAATGACGGGTTTTTGTCTGGATGGATATTGAAAACAGAACAAACGTTCTCTATAATGGAGATATACATCCTTTGCAATAAATTGTTGGTGACGATGAACAGGAGGTAGGCATCCAGCGTCGAATTATCATTTGAGGTGATTTCGATGGAGGAACACTGGGACGGATTGCTGATGGTGCTTATCGCTGGAATAGTGTTTTTTATTAGCTACCGCTCGTTTCGTACCTGGGTTAGAAAACCTTTGACGCTGAGGTCCAGATTAGGGTTTCAAATGAATGAAGTCATTCTGGATCATCCTGCTGTGCATCTTCTCGAGAGGGCGGGTTATGAAGTCGTCAGCGATAAGCTGAAGGTCCCGCTAACTTTCAAAGTAAATGACAGCTTGTTGCATAGCCGTATGTTTATCGACTATATTGTCCAGAGGGACGGGGAACTCTATTTGGTAAGGATGGCTCGTGAACGTTCTGGCATCGAATGGACAGGCAGTGGTATCCGTAAGGAGCTTTTGCCATATCTGCTGCTTTATCCTGAGTGTGCTGGTGTTCTTTATGTAGATGCAGACCACGGAGAGATCAAAGAAATCACCTTAACTACAGATGATGATGAGTAATCGTTCTTAAAGGGACTGGGAGGATGTTATGAAGGGTCAACGACATATTAAAATACGTGAAATTATTGCAGGACAAGAAATTGAAACTCAGGATGAATTAGTGGAAGCGCTCCGCAAAGCTGGCTTTCAGGTTACTCAGGCTACAGTATCAAGGGACATTAAGGAATTGATGTTGATAAAGGTTCCTACAGATGATGGAAGATATAAATATTCAATGCCTACAGCTCAAAGATACAATCCGGTTTTGAAGCTGCAGCGTGCTTTGATTGATAATTTTGTTCATATTGATCACACCGGCAACCTCGTTGTTGTGAAATGTCTTCCGGGAACAGCTAACTCGGTGGCTGTACTGATCGATAATATGGAGTGGGCAGACTTGCTCGGAACCATTTGTGGTGATGATACAATTTTGCTGATATGCAGAAATGAAGAGTACAGTCAATTTATAATTGACCAAATTTTAGGATTTATTTCTTAGCAATTTATATTGGTTTGGCGAAGGGAGTTGCCATTGTGTTAGTCCATTTATCGATTCGGAATTTGGCAGTAGTGGAGTCAGTGGATGTTACATTCCATGCCGGTTTTCATGTATTGTCAGGGGAGACAGGGGCTGGGAAGTCCATTATTATCGATGCTTTGGGTCTAATTGCAGGAGGTCGGGGTTCCGCTGATTTAATACGATACGGCTGTGAGCGGACTGAGATGGAGGCTTCCTTTGATTTACCCAGCAATCATTCCGTCTGGACAACACTTATGAAATTGGGCATTATCGCAAATTCCGACGAGTCCCTAATTATTCGCCGGGAAATTAGCATGCAAGGAAAAAGTACAGCGAGAATAAATGGACAGCTCGTTAATTTGTCGATGCTTCGCGAGGTAGGAGAAGGCTTGATCAATTTGCATGGTCAGCATGAGCATCAATCTTTGCTGAGTCCTGATCGGCATTTAGAACTTCTTGATGCTTATGGTGCTGATATAATCGGACCAGTCAAGGCGAAGTATCAGGATACATATGCCTCCTTTGCCAAGGTTAATAAAGAATGGAATGAGCTTCGCAGCACAAGCCAACAAGCGCTGCAGATGCTTGATTTGTACCGTTTTCAACTGGAGGAAATTGCAGCAGCAGGATTAAAATCGGGTGAGGATGAATTTCTTGCTGAAGAAAAGGTCAAGCTATCTCATAGCGAGAAAATGATGGATTCAGTCTCACAAGCATATGAGTACTTATATGGAAATCAAGGACTTGAAGCTATTGCCAAAGCGGTATCTCGCCTGGGTGATGTTTCGAACTATGACAGCAAGGGAATTGCCCCACTTCTTGAACAGCTACAGTCCGCGTATTATCAACTTGAAGATGCTGCATTTAGTTTGAGAGCATATCGTGAGCACATTGAATTCAATCCGGAGCGACTGGAAGAGGTAGAAGAACGTTTGGATCTTATTTCATCATTGCGCCGCAAGTACGGTGATAATGTTGAAGGAATTTTGCAATATTATGAGAAAATTCGGCTTGAGAGTGACATGCTTGAGAATAAGGATGAGTTGCTCGAAAAATTGGAGTCTCAACGCGAAGAATTATTAGATGAACTTATGAATGATGCATTTAAGCTTAGCGCCGTTCGAAAGGTAAAGGCGGAAGAGCTTGCTGTTCAAATCGAGCAAGAGCTTAAGGATTTACAAATGGGACGAACCTCACTTCAGGTGAAGCTATCCTTGAATGAGGATGTTCATGGTATTGAATGGGATGGAAAAAAACTGCGCCCTGGTAAGAATGGAATTGATAACGCTGAGTTTCTGATATCACCAAATCCAGGTGAACCGCTTCGCCCACTTAGCAAGATTGCTTCTGGTGGTGAATTGTCACGGATGATGCTGGCATTGAAGAGTATTTTTGCAAGACATGATGAAGTGCCAGTACTTATTTTCGATGAAGTGGATACAGGAGTTAGTGGCAGAGCGGCACAGTCCATCGCCGAGAAGCTGTACCGACTGTCAAGCACGTGTCAGGTGTTCTCAATTACTCATTTGCCTCAGGTGGCTTGTATGGCTGATCAACAATATTTAATCGAGAAGATCATCGAAGACGGACGTACAATGACTCGTGTAGAATCACTGGATGAAGATGGACGAGTTAAGGAATTGGCTAGAATGCTCGGGGGCGTAGAAATAACTGAAAAGACATTACATCATGCGCAGGAAATGATCGGTCTCGCTAAGGCACAGAAGGATGCAATTTAACGATCGGGACAATGTTTAACAGTAATAAAAGACCTTGCCCGGGGTATGTTATAGGTACGCAATTGGCGACCACCTTTTCGTCAAGCGATAGAAGTTAAGGGAGCGTGACAGCCATTGAACCGTAACCTCAGGAAGAGATTGCTCGGTCTTTTATCTGCTTTTACTTTTTGTGCACTTATCACGTCGGCAGCTAATGGTCAATTCCCTGTTTTTCCGGACGAACTTCGCTTGTTTCAGGGTCAGGGTAAGCAATTAAGGTTATCTTTACCTGTGCAGGCAAAGGTTAGCGTTGATCGGCCAGATGTAGTTATGGTTAACGGACAGGCTACACCAACGATGACTGTATCGCTCGGTGAGCCGCTCAATTTGTCACCTGTGAGTAGTGGAGAAGCCAAGCTTCGCATGAAATTATTCGGACAAATTCCCCTGAAGACAGTAAAAGTGAATGTTATCCCCGATTTAAAGGTGATTCCCGGCGGTCAAACTATAGGAGTTAAAGTGAAGTCCGCCGGTATTTTAGTTGTAGGTCACCATCAGGTCACTAACGAAGGCCAGAAAGTGTCCCCAGGCGAATCTGCCGGAATACAGATTGGCGACCTCATCACGCATATGAACGGCATTGAGTTAAAAGATGTAAAGGATGTATCTGACATAGCTGCTCGTGCCGGTCAAGGTAAGAAGCCGTTAAAGCTCACTTACAAGCGTGGAGGTCAGACATTTACCACTTCATTGTCCCCTGCTTTTGACAAAAGTGATGGGGCTTGGAGATTAGGTTTGTACATTCGTGATTCTGCAGCGGGAGTCGGTACTTTGACATTCTATGCACCGGATCAAGGTGTCTATGGGGCACTCGGTCATGTTATTACAGATATGAATACTCAAACTCCAATTGTAGTGGGAAGCGGTCAAATTCTTCAATCCAGTGTTACGTCCATTTCCAAAAGTGAAAGTGGAGAACCGGGAGAGAAAAGAGCTCACTTTATTAAAGAAGGTAAGACGCTAGGAAATATTGAACGAAATACCCCTTTCGGAATTTTTGGCAAAATGGAACAAAACCCTGAGCATAGTGTGTATAATGAAGGTATTCCTGTAGCTTTTGCTGAAGAGGTTAAAGAAGGGCCGGCTGAAATATTAACGGTTGTTGAAGGACAACGTGTTGAGCGGTTTAAAATCGAAATCGTTCATGTATCGAGACAAAATGCCCCTGAAACGAAAGGGCTTGTTATAAGGATAACTGATCCTAGACTAGTGGAAAAAACAGGCGGTATCGTTCAAGGCATGAGTGGTAGTCCCATTATACAGAACGGTAAGCTTATCGGAGCGGTAACACACGTATTTGTTAACGATCCACGCTCAGGTTATGGATGCTTTATTGAGTGGATGCTTCAGGATGCTGGAATCCTTAAAGGTAATAGCAATCAGCTATCTCAAAATCTTAAGGCGAGTTAACGCCTTAGGATTTTTATTTTTATGTTACAATATGTTGTTTTCGGTTTAATAATTTGGTTTAAATAGTAAGTATGATGTTTATAGCCTTGGCAAAGAAAATTGCTGAATGGATTGTCGAATTCGACTGAAACATCTCATTTTATGTAAGTAAATAAATAATTATAACTTAATTATTAAAAAAAATAAAGAAAATAAAATTCGACAGAAGGAATTTACTTTTGGATGTCGAATCCTTATTCTGGAAGAAGAGAAAAGAGATTGATAATTCTAAGGAGGAAGGTAGTCAGTGCATAAAATTGAAGTGTTGTTGGCGGATGATAATCGGGAATTTACAAGTTTGCTCGCAGAATACATTTCGGAGCAGGACGATATGGTCGTCTCAGGTATTGCTTATAATGGTGAAGAAGTGCTGGAGATGATCGACAACGCTTCTAAAGTTCCGGACGTGCTTATACTGGACATCATTATGCCACATTTGGATGGACTGGGCGTGTTGGAACGTTTACGTGATATAAATTTGTCACCACAGCCTAAGATCATTATGCTGACCGCTTTCGGACAAGAAAATATCACACAGCGTGCTGTACAGCTTGGAGCGTCTTATTATATCCTGAAGCCGTTCGATATGGAGGTACTGGCCAACCGGATTCGTCAACTTGTTGGAGTGCAGATGTCAAGCTCAACGACGTCTCAGACATTTGCGAAGTCAAATGTTGTACCGCTTGGCAAAGGGAAAAATTTGGATGCAAACATCACGTCGATCATACATGAAATTGGCGTTCCTGCGCATATTAAAGGATATCAATACTTACGTGAAGCAATCACGATGGTTTATAACAACATCGAAATATTGGGAGCAATTACGAAGACTCTGTATCCGGCCATCGCTGAGAAATTCAAAACGACGCCCTCCCGCGTCGAACGTGCCATTCGACACGCGATCGAAGTAGCTTGGACCCGTGGCAACATCGACAGCATCTCGCACCTGTTCGGTTACACGATCAATATCAGCAAATCGAAGCCCACGAACTCTGAATTCATCGCGATGGTTGCTGACAAGCTTAGAATTGAGCATAAGGTGAGCTGAAAGGGTAAGGAGTAAGGGGAACCGCAAGAGATTTTGTTTGTGGAAATTATTCTATACCCATAAATATCTACTTGGTAAATGAATATTTTTTTGCTCCTTTATTGGTTCAGGTAAATCACCAGTAAAGGAGTTTTTTATGGCCCCCGATTTTTATTTTCGATAAGTTTTTGATGCTTCACTTTCTCCAGCCCACGTAACGGACAGCCCCGTTTTTAAACACTTTCTTTAATAGTAACCTTATCCTGTACTACGTTTTCCATATACTGCTTGCCCCAATCGTACATCGCATCCCAAATAGGCATCAGGCTTTCCCCTTGAGCAGTTAAAGAATATTCCACCGACTCCATTACACTGATTGACAAAGCCGGTGTACAGGTATATTCTGTATATGAGCATATGCTCATATACAGAATTACGAGGTATCAAATTTTGAATGGAGTTGTTATAAATGGACAAAAGTAATCATTCTTTTCTAAGTGATGAAACGACGCAAAATGTAGCATCCATTTTTAAAGCTTTAGCTGATCCAACACGGCTTCGGATATTGTATTTGTTGTCTCAGGAAGAGTGTTCGGTATCGCATATTTCGGAGGTTTTGAGCTTATCCCAATCCGCTATTTCACATCAGCTCAGTTTTTTGCGAAATTTGAGGCTTGTGAAGTTCAGAAGATCAGCAAATACGCTTTACTACAGCTGCGATGATGAGCATGTCATCTCGTTGCTGATCCAAGCAATTGAACATGCTGAATGTGACCACAGAAGGGGTGGAGAACATGCATAATCACAATCACGATCATGACGAACATCATCCCAGCCATAGTCATGGACATCACCACGGCCATAGCCATGATCATCATGCAGCCAGATCAGGAGGCAAAAAGGGGCTGCTTATTGCACTAGTGATTACGGGCTCCATTGCTGTATTGGAATTCATTGGTGGACTCGTAACCAACAGTCTGGCTCTTTTGTCGGACTCGGGTCACATGCTAAGTGATGCCAGTTCGTTGGTGCTTAGTTTATTTGCACTATGGTTTGCATCCAGAGCAGCTAATTCACGCAAAACTTACGGTTACTATCGGACTGAAATTCTGGTTGCCTTGTTGAACGGAGTCACACTATTTGTTATTGCCGCTATTATTATCTGGGAAGCCTACGGACGGCTGATGGAACCTCCGGTGGTGTCGAGTGGTACTATGATTATCATTGCATCAATTGGTCTGTTGGCCAATCTTGCCAGTGCTTGGGCTCTTCTGAGAAAAGGGGATGTCAAAGGAAATATCAATATGAGAAGTGCATATTTACACGTTCTAGGTGATGCGCTCGGCTCGATTGGTGCTATTCTTGGCGGGATTGTGATGATAGTGTTTGAATGGTATATTTTTGACCCGATTGTAAGTGTTATTGTAGCATTGTTGATTCTAAAAGGTGCGTGGGGAGTAATTACTCAGTCTGTACATGTGCTTATGGAAGGAACCCCATATGGTGTAGATATGGAAGAGATCAAGTCCCAGCTTGAGAAAATCTCCGGTGTCATTGAGGTACATGATCTGCACGTGTGGAGCATTACTTCAGGGATGAACGCTCTCAGCTGTCATTTGGTAACGGGCGAGGAGCCAGGACAACAACGTATTTTACAGGAGGCTATTGAGATTTTAGAAGTGAAGTTCAATATCGGGCATACGACGATTCAGATTGAAACTCCGCAAATAAGACATCAAGAGCTGCTTGTATAGTGTAGATTGATGAGATCTCTATAGACGTAGTTAGGACGGTGAAAACAATGGTAATTATTAATTTCATAAGCTTTATCCTGTTCCTTGTATTTGTAATCAGTTACTTCTTGAAGTTGTATATTTTATCAGGAAGAAATCAGATTAAAGCGAACGTCCTTGGCAAAAAAGGCAAAAGTGCTGGGGTTACTATCGTCGAAATGATTGTGAAATTATCCTCTTTTGGTTGGGCTGCTGTATGGTGTTTTCATAGTTTGTTCGGAAATACTTTGTTCAAGACAATGTTTCAAAGCTCAGCTGTCAGCTTGATCGGGATCATAGCTACTGGAGCGGGAGTTGCTATTTTTATTATAGCTATGGTGCAAATGAGAACATCGTGGAGAGTGGGAATCGATGATACGTCAAGAACGACACTTATAACAAGCGGAGTTTATCGATATAGCCGTAATCCCGCATTTGTTGGCTTTGATTTGATGTTTATCGGTTTGTATCTAATGTATCCGAATTGGGTGACGCTCTGTGTAGCTGTACTGAATTTAGTGGCTTTTCACTGTTTGATTCTGCAGGAGGAGAAGCATCTTAGAAGTACCTTTGGAGAGTCTTATCATCTTTTCTCACAAAAGACACCTCGTTATCTGTGGTTTCGATTATAATAGCTAAGGGGGTGTTGCGAATTGGAGTCTGGCTTTACTTCAACTTATGTGGAACTTGATTTTAAGAATGAATACAATGAACGCTTAAAGAGGGCGTTTACAAACCCGGTAGAAATCGTCTCCGTAAAGGGGCTCCAGGATGTTAGACCTGCCTTAAGAAGGATACAAGAAGCGGTAAAGCAGGGATATTTTGCGGTTGGTTATGTATCTTATGAAGCCGCCCCGGCATTTGATCGATCATATAAGGTTAACGGTGCTGCTGTCATGCCGCTGCTTTGGTTCGGAATATATGAAGGTTATACCATAGTGGAAACTGAAGGTGCGGGAGATGACTTCCGCATTTCTTCATGGAAGCATACTCAGAGCGAAGATACGTATCATGCTAGTATCGGCGGGATTCATGAGGCCATTGCTCGAGGCGAGACTTATCAAGTGAATTATACGACTCGTCTCCGGGCACAGTTTCAAGGTGATGAGTATGCACTGTATAAAGAGCTGTGTGCTGCCCAGCAGGGAGACTATAATGCTTTTCTGCGGATAGATGGTCATAGTGTTCTTAGTGCTTCTCCGGAGTTGTTTTTCTGTAAAAAGGGTAATCAAATTCTAACTCGCCCTATGAAAGGAACAGTAGGACGCGGACTTTGGCTTGAAGATGATAAGAGACAAGGCGAATGGCTGAAGGCATCGGCAAAAAATCAGGCAGAGAACGTCATGATTACGGATCTTTTACGCAACGATCTTGGTATGATTGCAAAGACAGGTACAGTGTCGGTTCCTAATTTGTTTGATATAGAAAAATATTATACGCTCTATCAAATGACGTCTACGATTACTGCTGAAATTGAAGAGGATACGGATCTTGAAGCGATATTCTCGGCATTATTTCCTTGCGGGTCTATTACAGGGGCTCCAAAGGTGAGTACGATGGGAATTATTGCAGAGCTGGAGGATACTCCACGGGAAGTGTATTGCGGTGCTATCGGAATTGTTGAACCAGATGGATCATCCTTATTTAGCGTTGCGATTCGAACGGTACGAATTGATCATGCTTCAAACGTGGCCGAGTACGGTGTTGGTGGGGGAATCACATGGGATTCAACTGCAGAGAACGAATATGCTGAGGTTCTGACCAAGGCGTTATTGCTCACGGAACGAAGTCCTGATTTCAAGCTGCTGGAATCGCTCAAGCTTGAGGATGGTGAGTATTTTCTAGTGGACGAGCATTTACACAGATTAGCTGATTCGGCCCAATATTTTGATTACTCTTTTTCAAGGGAACAGGTTGTTAAGGAGCTCCAAAATCTTGCTCTGCGCCATCCGCTGGGAGTTCATAAAGTGAGATTACTTGTTTCCAGAGACGGAGATATTGTTACAGAAACCTCGCCATTACCGGAAATGACACCATGTCAGCATGGCAAAAATAGAGAGGCTGCAGCAAGAACTGTAGTACTTGCCAAAACACCAGTGTCTCGAAATGATCGTTTTTTATACCATAAGACGACCCATAGGCAAGTTTACGAGAAGCACAAACAGGAGGCTGCAAGTGACGTTTTTGATGTGTTGCTGTGGAATGAAGACGGAGAGCTGACCGAATTTACAACCGGCAATTTAGTTGTTGAAATTGATGGGGAGCTATTAACTCCAGCTCTTGGGAGTGGATTGCTTGCTGGAACGTATCGCAATTATCTTTTATCTACAAATGTAATCAAGGAGTCTGTGCTAAAAGTGACCGATATCTCTAGAGCAACTCAGCTGTGGTATATTAACAGTGTACGTAAATGGATCAAAATAATTATAAATGCTGGAGGGGAGCAGGATGCCGGATCGTCCACAATTGGACTTGAATTCTTTTAGAGAGTTATTGCAGCATGGTGGGCTTCAGGATAAGGAAAAGGTTATGATTCAAGAACTGATCGAGCATGTTGAAGAGCTGCATGCAGAAAATGCCAGGCTCCGAAAAACTCTGCTTCGAGTGAATGCGGCGAATCACCCAAGAATGTCTACCAAATTAAAAGAAGCTCTATATGAGTAAGTACAACAAAAATAGAAAGGACCTTATCACTCGATTTTGGATGCTTGAGGGAAAAGGTCCTTTTGTAATTATATTTTATTGATCAGTAGTTGGTTCCTCGGTCGTCTTCTTCCGAAATCTGGGACCAACATAATTACGCTTGCGATCCCGGAAAAATATCCAGCCTCCAAGAAAACCGATCCCAATGACAAACAGAATAAGTCCTACTCCAAAATCCAGCCAATCGAATGTTATACTTGTAAGCGAATCATCACCGTGTCTTGACATAAACAGGAATAGAGCATCCTTCATTTTCAGGAAGCCGATCATAGCCAAAATCCCGGGAATAACTAAAATGATAATGGCGATGAAGCGAGAGATCATTAATTTCATCTATGTAGCTCTTTCCTTTCTGATGTGGTTATGATTTTAATCATACCCGTTTCATGAAATTCTGTCTATTTGATCCTTATTTGTATTACGTGAAAAACAAGGTAAAATAAACGTAGCGCTATGATTAGAAAGTTTCAAATTATATTATATTATGTATTTTTAATAAGAATAGGTGGAGATAATCTAATGGCAATTTCATGCGATGTAGCGGTATTAGGCGGCGGAACTGGCGGTTATGTGGCAGCAATCCGTGCGGCTCAATTAGGTAAAGAAGTTGTTATTATTGAGCAGGATAAGCTGGGAGGGACATGCTTGCATAGAGGATGTATTCCTACTAAAGCCTTGCTGCGCAGCGCAGAGTTATTTGCTCAAATGAAGGAAAGTGCGAGCTATGGTATTGAAACCAGCGGCTTGTCACTCGTTTTTCCCAAGGTTCAAGAGAGAAAACAGGAAATCGTAAATCAATTGCATAAGGGCGTTCAATATTTGATGCGTAAAAATAAAATTACTGTAATCCAAGGTTCTGGACGTGTTATTGGGCCTTCGATCTTTTCTCCTAAGAGTGGTGCAGTTGCTGTTGAATTAAATGATGGTGAGATGGAGACAGTTGTTCCAACGAACCTGATTATCGCTACTGGCTCAAGACCACGTAATTTGCCTGGTCTGACTCCGGATGGACAGTATGTGCTTAGTAGTGATGAAGCACTTCTGCTAGATGAACTTCCTGATTCAATGATAATTGTAGGAGGGGGAGTAATAGGTGTCGAATGGGCATCACTGCTAAATGATTTTGGTGTAAAGGTAACCGTTGTCGAGGCGGCAAATCAGCTTTTACCGACTGAGGATACGGAAGTGGCCAAGGAGCTCCAGAAGCAATTGGAACGTCGGGGTATTATTGTCGTAACAGGGGCTATGGTGCAGCCAGATACATTTGAAGTTAGGGATAATAAAGTACAGATTTCATCGACTCAGGGTGAGAAGCAGACCATCCTTACTGGTGATAAGCTTCTGGTATCCATTGGCAGACAAGGTAACCTGGAAAATATCGGACTGGAAAATACTGACGTCGCTCTGGATCGGGGATATATCCGTGTCAATGAACATATGCAGACGACAGAACCACATATTTATGCGATTGGCGATTGCATTGGCGGGCTGCAATTGGCACATGCGGCAAGCCACGAAGGCTTGGTGGCTGTTAATCATTTGGCGGGCGAAGCTTCCCATGGATATCAGGCTGATCAGACCCCGCGCTGCGTATATACTCGGCCTGAAGTCGCTTCAGTTGGGATAACCGAAAAAGAAGCAGTTGAGAGGGGCATTAAAGTAAAAATCGGCAAGGTTCCATTTTCAGCGATCGGCAAGGCAATGGTTCAAGGTGAGAAGGAAGGCTTTGTGAAGATCGTAGCGGATAAACTGACCAATGACATTGTTGGCGTTCAAATGATTGGGGCACATGTTACTGAACTTATCGGACAAGCTGCTTTGGCGCAATTGCTGGATGCTACTCCTTGGGAGATTGGTCAAGCGGTTTTCGCCCATCCAACACTTTCTGAAATTTTGGGTGAGGCCGCATTAGCCGTAGATGGCAAATCCATCTCCATATAACTATTATTTTCTTTTTGCAGTGAAAGGGATTATAATAAGGTTAATCCAAGTCTTAGTACCAGGTTTTAAGATAAGGACATGGTCATAGATGATGGTGCCAAATGAAGGAGGTAACTCCCATGAATGCGAAAAGTTCAGTTTCAACCAAGTCTAAACATGAGCAGCTCGGATTAAGTAACACCGAAGTGGTGGACATGTATAAATATATGCTGCTCGCGCGTAAATACGATGAACGAAGTTTATTGCTTCAGCGGGCTGGAAAAATTAATTTTCACGTATCTGGCATTGGTCAAGAGGTAGCGCAGGTTGCTGCTGCATTTGCGTTAGATCGTGAGAGGGACTATTTTCTGCCATACTATCGAGACTATGGATTTGTACTCTCGGTTGGGATGACACTTAAGGAATTGTTTCTATCGGTTTTTGCAAAAGCGGAGGACCCAAACAGTGGCGGACGGCAAATGCCTGGACACTTTGGATGTAAAAGACTACGCATCGTCACAGGATCAAGTCCTGTAACGACACAAGTTCCGCATGCGGTAGGCTTAGCTCTCGCTGCTAAAATGAAAAAGAAGGATATCGTTTCATTCGTAACCTTTGGCGAGGGGTCCAGCAACCAAGGGGATTTTCATGAGGGATTAAATTTTGCCGGGGTTCAGAAGCTGCCGGTTATTGTAATGTGTGAGAACAACCAATACGCGATCTCAGTACCTATCAAAAAGCAGCTTGGCGGTAAAGTAAGTGATCGTGCGCTTGGTTATGGAATCCCTGGAGTTCAAGTGGATGGCAATGATGCATTTGAAGTTTATCGTGTTGTCAAAGAAGCGCGTGAACGTGCTGTTCGCGGCGAAGGTCCTACTTTGATCGAAGCGATGATGTATCGCCTTTCGCCGCATTCCACTTCGGATAACGACCTCGCTTATCGTACCAAAGAGGAAGTTGATGAGAACTGGAAAAAAGATGGTTTACCTAAAATGAAGCAGTATTTAATAGATCATGGTCTCTGGAGTGAAGAACAGGAAGAGTCATTGCTTAGAGAGATTCAACAGCAATTGAAAGAAGCGATTATGAGTGCTGAGCAAGCGCCGTTTCCTAAGCCGGAAGATACGCTGCTGCATGTGTATGCCAGCGAAGGGGAGGTCTAATTATGCCAGTTATGGAATATATCGACGCCATTCGCCTTGCCATGAAAGAGGAAATGGAGCGGGATGAGGATGTATTTGTACTTGGTGAAGATGTCGGTGTAAAAGGCGGCGTATTCACCACGACAAAAGGCCTGCAGGAGCAATTTGGAGAAGAGCGTGTCATCGATACACCTCTTGCTGAATCTGCAATTGCAGGTGTAGCGATCGGGGCAGCCATGGTTGGAATGAAGCCTATTGCGGAAATGCAGTATTCGGATTTCATGCTGCCAGCTACTAATCAGATCATTAGTGAAGCAGCTAAAATCCGTTATCGTTCAAATAATGACTGGAATTGCCCGTTAGTCGTTCGTGCTCCAATCGGTGGAGGAATTTTTGGTGGATTATATCATTCCCAATGCGCTGAATCGATATTTTTCGGTACTCCGGGGCTTAAAATCGTAGCTCCTTATTCAGCATATGATGCGAAGGGGCTACTTAAGGCGGCTGTTCGCGATCCGGACCCGGTACTTTTTTTTGAACATAAAAAATGCTACAAGCTGATCAAGGAAGATGTGCCGGAGGACGATTACATCGTACCGATCGGTAAGGCAAATGTCATCAGAGAAGGTTCTGACATCACGGTGATCGGCTATAGTCTCCCTCTGCACTTTGCAATGCAGGCTGCTGAAGAACTAGAGAATGAGCAAGGAATTAGTGCGCACATTCTGGATCTACGCACCCTGCAGCCGCTTGATCGTGATGCAATCATCGAGTCTACACGCAAGACAGGCAAGGTGCTGATTATTCATGAGGATAACAAAACCGGTGGTGTTGGGGCAGAGGTAGCTGCTATTATTTCTGAGGAATGTCTGTTCGAGCTGGATGCGCCGATCCAAAGATTGTGCGGACCGGATGTGCCAGCTATGCCAATCAGTCCGCCTATGGAGAAATTTTTCATGCTAAATAAAGACAAGGTCAAAGAAGCAATGCTTCAATTGGCGCTGTATTAACCTTGGGAGTGAGTGAGAAAATGTCATCCAACAAACAATTAATTGATGTCGTTATGCCTCAGTTAGCGGAATCACTTGTCTCAGCAACGATCGGTAAATGGCTGAAAAAGCCGGGCGATGCTGTGGAGCAGTATGAACCCATTTGCGAAGTCATTACGGACAAAGTCAATGCGGAAATCCCGTCCACTCTCGATGGAGTTATGGGAGAGCTGCTTGCAGAAGAGGGACAAGAGATTCAGGTTGGTTCTATAATATGCCGGATTGAAACCACAGTTGATGCGCCTGCAGCTGGCTCAGCAGCAATTGCCAGTTCCTCTACTGGGACAACTGCGGTTGATCATGGAAACGCAGCTGGGATTTCCCAGGATGTCGCGAGTCGCAGTCGGTACTCTCCAGCCGTTCAAACCTTAGCAGCTGAGCATGGTCTAGACTTGCGGACTATTCAGGGAACCGGATTAGGTGGACGAATTACACGTAAGGATGTATTAACTTATCTCGAAAATGGCGGGTCGGCAGGTCATCCTACTTCGCAAGCAATAGCTCCATCTGCACCTCAGGCAGCTCCTGTATCTCAGCCTGTGAGCCAAGCACAAGCAGCTCCGGCAGTACTGAATCAGGCTGCTAACGAGCCAGTTCGTCATTCAGGCCTACATCTGACGGAAACGCCACGAATTCCTACAATCGAAGTGGAAGGTGGAGATCGTTCAGAGTATTTTATCGACGTCACGCCTATTCGTAATACGATTGCGACGCGTATGCGTCAGAGCGTATCTGAAATTCCACATGGCTGGATGATGATTGAAGTTGATGTGACGAATCTTGTGCAGCTTCGTAATAAGATCAAAAATGAGTTCAAGCAAAAGGAAGGCGTAAACCTGACGTATCTGGCTTTTCTTATGAAGGCAGTAGTTAGTGCAATTAAGGATTATCCTATCATGAACTCTGTATGGGGAGTCGATAAAATCATCGTGAAGCGGGATATCAACATTTCGCTTGCGGTAGGTACTGAGGATTCGGTACTGACTCCAGTTATTAAGAAAGCCGATCAGAAGAACATTGCGGGTCTTGCTCGTGAAATCGAAGAGCTGGCTACAAAGGTACGTGCAGGTAAATTAAAACTTGATGATATGCAGGGCGGCACATTTACTATCAATAATACAGGTTCCTTCGGGTCTATTTTGACTCAGCCGATTATTAATTATCCACAGGCTGCTATTTTAACATTTGAATCGATTGTGAAGCGTCCGGTCGTAATTAATGATATGCTCGCGGTGCGTTCAATGGCAAATTTATGTCTGTCGTTAGACCATCGTATTTTGGATGGGGTCATTTGCGGAAGATTTATGCAGCGTGTTAAGGATAATATGGAGAGTTATTCTCTTGATACTCAAGTCTATTAATCCTTGGAGGGCTGATGCGGCATGACCCAACCGTTACAAATTCAATATATTCCTATGATGGAATATGGCGATGCATGGGACAAACAGAAGAAGCTGGTCAAGGATATTGATGAAGGACAGCAGCAGGAGCACCTGCTGCTTCTTCAGCATCCACCTACTTATACAATAGGCTCACAGCGTCATCCTGAGCATCTATTGCTCGGACCAGAGCAGCTGCGTGAGCAAGGGATCTCCGTGTTTGAAATTGATCGCGGCGGGGATATTACTTATCATGGGCCTGGACAATTGGTTGGATACCCGCTGTTATGGCTGGACGGTTCGAAGGGACTTGACCTGCATGGTTATTTAAGACAGCTTGAGCAGGTCATCATAAATTACTTAAGCAGCTTTGGGGTTGTTGGCACTAGAAAACCGGAATTTACCGGAGTATGGGTCGGAGACAGGAAAATTACGGCAATCGGCGTGAAGTTCAATAAATGTCGACATCGTAAGGGGTTTGTTACGAGTCATGGATTTGCTTTTAACATTAAATCGGGGATTGAAGCCGAAGGGTTTCGGGGAATTATTCCGTGTGGTATTCAGCAGTACGGGGTAACTTCGCTGGAAGATGTCACAGGACAGTCGATGACCGTAGAGCAAACCGCACGTGACATCATCCCCTATTTTAATGAAGTGTTCGGATACAATGGCAGCATTGTTATTAACGAATAAACAAAGGCTCAAGCAGTGCAAGAAGAGTAGAACCTACCATAGCAAACAGCATGATAAATACGACGATTTTTAACCATTTTTTCTGCATATGTTACAAATCTCCTTCAGGTATATTAAGTGTTGCAGTTAAACTATATTTTAACGTAATCATCGTACAGAAGAAAGTGAGGAAAGTCCAGTGGTTAATAAGGAAAGAGTAATCTCACAATTTTTGGATTTAGTACAAATCGATAGTGAGACGAGAAGTGAACGTCAGATTGCGGATTATTTAAAAGCCAAGTTCATTGAGCTTGGACTTGAAGTTGTTGAGGACGATTCTATGTCAAGAACAGGGCATGCTGCAGGGAATCTGGTCGCGACCTGGAAGTCTAACGGAATTGACGGTAAGGAGGTTGAGCCTTTCCTGTTCACATGTCACATGGATACAGTTGCACCTGGCAATGGAATCAAGCCTGTTATTGGTGATGATGGGTGGATAAGAAGTAACGGGACTACCATTCTTGGCTCAGATGATAAAGCTGGTGTAGCCGCATTGCTCGAAGTTATTCAGACGGTGAATGAAAATCAACTGCCTCACGGACAAATTCAATTCGTCATTACAGCGGGTGAGGAGTCCGCGCTCATTGGGTCCAGATTGATTGATGCAAGTCTGCTTGATGCAAAATACGGTTTTGCTATCGATTCTAATGGTGAGGTTGGAACGATTTGCACATCATCTCCGTCCCGTGCCCAGATCGATATTGAAATTTATGGTAAGTCGGCTCATGCTGGTGTTAATCCTGAGGATGGAATCAGTGCTATTCAAGTAGCCGGAAAGATCATTTCCCGTATGAATCTGGGACGCATTGATGAAGAAACAACGGCCAACATCGGCAAATTTGAAGGCGGTGGGGCTACGAATATTGTCCCGGATTATGTGAAGCTGTATGCTGAAGCACGCAGTACTAATCAGGATAAACTGAACAAGCAAATCCAGGAAATGAAGGATGCTGTAGAGTTGGTATGCAAAGAATACGATACTAGAGGAGAATTCCATAGTGTCGTCGCATACCCTTCATTCCATTTTAGCGATGATGATGAGGTGGTCGTTAAAGCGAAGAAAGCGGCCAGACAGCTTGGACTTTCGGGGGACACTTTTAGCTCCGGCGGTGGCAGCGATGCGAACAATTTCAACGGGCTAGGGGTACCTACCGTCAATTTGGCTGTCGGGTATGAGGATATTCATACGACTTCGGAACGAATCAAGGTCGAGGATATTGTAAAAATCTCGGAATATGCACTTGAAATCATTAAGCAATCTGTATAATTCACTGTTCTATATTTACCGTCCGGTAAGCGACAAATGCTCCGGGCGGTTTTGTTATAAACTTTTCTTTTTAGTGAAGAGTGGAATCAGGAAGCTCGGATAAGCTGCGTTTACTTTGGGACAATGACCATTCAGTATGCCAACGGGTTGAGTGGATAATTTGCAGTGTAGTGGAAATGTCGTCTAAATATTTTGAGATTTTAGCTTGCTCATCCTTGCCCGGATGGTACAGCTCGATCCTTGCCAGTAAAAAATTCATCGTTTCATTCAAGTAACATGAGCAAGCTGCGTATCTTGCTTTTGCCATATATGGAGTCTCTTCCGCCAAGGCTTCAAAAATGATTGCAGCATCATTGTAGCGTTCGTCATCATGCAGAATTTCTGCATAAATATAGGCGATTTCGCGATAAGGTGCTTTAGCTGAAGTAAGAAGAGAATGATCGATTGGGGCAATTTTTTCTTTAACAATGGATATATATCCTTCACCGTATAGTGCATTTATCAAAATACATTGTAAATGAATATCCGAATCTCCAGCGAGCGTATTTGCTACATCTAGGAGTCCTAATTGAACGGAACGAAGGATCAGATCCGAGATCATGATCTCTTGTCCAAGCTCGTGTGGGGCGCAGGTATCGCAGATATATAGATGCAGACGACACAAATGGGACAATTGGGTTAAACTAAGGGTGAAATCAGCTGATCGGCTAGAGCTTTCTTTCTGTTCCGACTCCAGAATAAGCTCCAGGGCAGCGCGGGCTTGTCCATCTCTAATTAGACTTTCCAAATGCAGTTCGATCATGGCTTCATTTTGATTCATTGCAAAGTCACCTCGCATTATTTTTTATAACGCGAATGGATCACGTCAATAACCTTGGCAGTGGGACCAGCTTCTTTTTGCCACTGGGAGAGAAGCATTTTGATTTGCCAGGCTTTACCCTGAAAATGGATGGAATTCATTCTAACATAGCTCTTCATCATGATAGGGCTCCTTTATTTAGAAGGGTTTGTATATTAACACCTTATGTAGCGGCTGGACAAGTTATGCCTTAGGTTGAGACAAGAAATTTATTAAATTGATGGGATGGATGAAGATGACGAATAAATTGAATGAAATAACGGTATCGACAGAGCATATTTTTGCAGGAAAGGTTATTTCTCTGCAGGTGGATACGGTAGAGCTTCCAGACGGAAGCACAGGAAAAAGAGAGATAGTAAAGCATCCAGGCGCTGTTGCTGTAGTCGCAATAAGAGATGGTCGACTTTTGCTCGTGGATCAGTTCCGTCAGGCTATGGGCCGCTGTGAGCTGGAAATTCCGGCAGGCAAGCTGGAAAAAGGCGAAGATCCAATGGAAGCCGCCCGGAGAGAGCTTCAGGAGGAAACAGGCTACACTTGCGGTAAAATTACTCATCTGCATTCCTTTTATACTTCACCCGGATTTGCCGACGAAATCATTCATTTGTATTTAGCTGAGGAATTGACTGCCGGAGAGATGGCTTTGGACGATGACGAATTTATTGAAGTGTATGAGGCTACATTGGAGGAAACACAACGTTATATTAGTGAAGGCCGAATTGCAGATGCCAAAACGATTCTAGCGGCGTATTACTGGCAGTTGCATCTGGCAACCAAGAATGAAGCTTAGGTGACTATGATGACAAATCATCCGAATTTAGACATGTATTATGGCGATCTCCATATCCATATCGGACGTACTGAACAAGGTGCACCAGTTAAAATTAGCGGCAGCCGCGATCTCACTTTTGCCAACATTGCAAGGGAGGCAGCCGAACGCAAAGGCATTCAGCTTGTCGGAATTATCGATTGTCATTCTCCAGGTGTGCAGGACGATATCCTGACTTGTCTGAAGCAGGGAGAAATGCAAGAGCTAGCAGACGGGGGGATTTCCTACAGAAATACAACCATCTTGCTTGGCAGCGAACTTGAAATACGTGAGCCAGGCATGGGTCCGGCACATTTACTCGCATTTTTCCCGTATCTTGAAACAATGCAATCTTTTACACAATGGCTTAAAGTACGAATGAAAAACGTAAATCTGAGCTCACAACGGGTTTATGCTCCAGCTAAAGAGCTGCAGAAGGAAGTTTACGCACGTGGCGGAATGATCATTCCAGCTCATATTTTCACTCCTCACCGAAGCATATATGGCAGCTGTGCGCCACGTATTGGGGATGTTCTTGACCCTGACCTGATTAGTGCAGTAGAGCTGGGACTCAGCGCAGATAGCGAAATGGCTGGATGGATCAGTGAATTGGATCGTTACACGTATCTGACTAATTCAGATGCTCACTCATTGAAGAAAATCGGCAGGGAATATAATAAGCTTGTCCTTGCAGAGCCGACCTACGGTGAATTTGTAAAAGCGTTAGCTTGCACTGATGGCCGTAAAGTGGAAGGAAATTTCGGGCTGAATCCACGTCTTGGCAAATATCACAGAACATATTGCTCCAGCTGTAATTACATTATTGATGAGGCAAATGTATCAGTAGAACGCTGCCCTTATTGCGGGAAAACAAAGCTGGTTCGAGGCGTTCTGGATCGGATAGTTTCGATTGGGGATCGGAGCGCCCCACAGGTTCCCGAGAATCGGCCGCTCTATCATTATCAAGTTCCGCTTGAGTTCATTCCAGGTCTTGGTCCTGCCAAGCTGGAGCTGCTGCTTGGCAGCTTTGGTACGGAGATGAACATATTGCATCAGGTCTCTTATCAGGATCTAAGTCATGTTGTTGGGGACGATCTGGCATCTAAAATATGTGATGCACGGGAGGGCAAGCTTCAGTTGGAAACAGGCGGGGGAGGAATATACGGGAAAGTCGCGAAATCGTAAAATCTTCACTTCCGAAACACGCATACGGGACACAGCTTGTTCATAGCTTTATATATCACTCCATTTAGTGAGAGGATGGACAAGGAGGGAACCTCGTATGCTTCAGCCGTTCCGGCATAGCCTTAAGGATCAAACGCCGTTGTATATTTTTGTAGCCGTATTATTTTTAATGGGGGTCGTGTTTGGAGCTCTGATGGTAAATGCATTGACGCTAGAGCAGCAGCAGGATATATCCCGGTATTTAGGCAATTTTTTCGTTTCGGTTAATGAGGGAGGCGGGGAGTTTGAAGGGCATTCGTTTTGGGAAGTAGCGGGCTTGCATCTTAAATGGTTAGGGCTTATTTGGCTGCTTGGACTTTCGGTAATCGGACTTCCCGGTATTTTAATTCTTGATTTTCTAAAGGGTGTTTTGATCGGCTTTGCAGTAGGATGCCTGGTAGGTCAGTTTACATGGAAGGGGTTATTATTTGCCCTGGTATCCATTGCTCCCCATAATATGATCGTTATTCCTGCTCTTCTTATAACCAGTGTAGCTGCAGTAGGGTTCTCCCTTGGCATTATCCGCAACAGGGTACTGATGAATACTACGAGAAATGTAGCCCGTCCGTTTCTATCCTACACAGGTCTGACTTTGGCTATGGCGGGGGTTCTGCTTGCAGTCTCGTCGTTTGAGACGTGGGTTACTCCGGTGATGATGGGGTGGGTTACTCCTTTAATTACATAAAAGGGTGCATATACATTGGTGTCTCTGGATTTTTGAAATACTTGATTAAGCAGAAAATCACGGAAAAATCACATTTACTGCAGATTGTCTGCGTTCAGGACGTTTCCAAAAATCAGGATGATCTCATCTTGTTTTTTAATGGCTTTTGTTATGTATGTATACAACCCTTGGGGCCCTATTTTTTTTAACTACTTTGATGACTAGTACCTTGAATGAGGCGGGATTCGCTTATCTTCTTTTCCTACGCCCCCTTTACCTAAGGAACTATTCGGCGTCCTTCCGTAAACATAACGTGTAGGAAGAACTTGTGGTTTTTTAACATGTAAAGTTAGTTTCCGAATTAGTATGTTGATTTCTTCTTGATTCAAGAATTCGATATCGCACGGAATAATCCCGTAGGATTTACATAGATCTTTTTTTTGCTTTGCGTCATTAATAAGAATTCCAATCTTTTCTTTGGGAACAATCATAGAATTTGATACATTTCCGCCTAATTTCCGGCGTACTGATCCACGAAGAATAGCAAGATCTATGCAGTGTACTCTGGATAATTGAACAAGAGTTCTTCTTTCATCAAAAATTTTATATAGTTGCTCAACATGACTTGATTCGAGCAATGTTTTTTCAACATCAAAGTTATTATAATGATCTATAGCTCTTGTGATTCCAATAGGAGGTGAGTATGGACTGGTTCTTTTTTCATACACAATATTTTCAAAGACTTGTTGTGCGTAAATAGAACTTAGTTTGTACTTTTTAGCAATGTTACTTAATGTATCTCTTTTAGTAATATTGTACGCCAAAGTGATGTCCTCCGAGTATTTTCTTTATTTTAAATAATTCTCTATTATACACATGACTCCTTTAAAAAAAGAATCAATTATGGTGATTATACAAAAATCCCATCGAGATTAATCAAAGACATAGTCTTGTATTGGAATTAATTTGCCTTAAATGAACTCGTCCAGCAATGCAAATGATAGTGATCCTGGATGGATGGGAGAAGGATTAACCGCAAAGACCTGAGCCGCAGCCATCTGGCTGAATCATTCGGAGAGCATCGGCGGATTACGATCCACATATGGGGAGAATATGAGAATAGGGAAGTAATTTCGCTCTAATTCCATGGGACTGAGCTGTTTAGCTTTGCCAGCAATCGCTACTGTTCTTTCGCAGGGGCTTAATAAAAAACCAGCTAATACTTTGTCAATAGACAGTTTTGTAGGAAAGAGATTTTTGATATACTGATTTTAAGCATAGCAAATAAACCTCCACTTACTGGAAGTTTATGGGATAAGCAGTTTCTAAGAAGCGAAAGGTTGCCCTT
>NZ_FNBG01000024.1 GCF_900102215.1 Fontibacillus panacisegetis | reverse complement strand
TCTAGCGGTAATATGCGGATTAAGAAAGGGATTAAACCCGCGCCTAAGAGAATATTATGACAAGAAAAAAAGCGAAGGTAAGCCCCATAAAGTAGCCGTAATCGCTTGCGCCAACAAGGTATTACATCACGTCTACGCCATGCTCAAAAAAGGGCAACCTTTCGCTTCTTAGAAACTGCTTATCCCATAAACTTCCAGTAAGTGGAGGCTTATTTGCTATGCTTTAAAATCAGTATATCAAAAATCTCTTTCCTACAAAACTGTCTATTGACAAAGTATTAGCTGGTTTTCTATTACGATGCAGATTCTACGAATGGTGCGAATTTTGATTGCAGCTTCTTTAAAGCTTCGGTTTGCTTATAGTTTTCCTTTGCTGCGGTGCTCATAAATGCTTCGAGATCCTTCATTAAGGAGCTCTCCGTATGCTCCGCATTTGTGCTCAGCGCTGACTCGTAGGTCTTCCGTGCTTCTGAATCCATGAGCTTAGTGTCATAACTGAACAGCGGCGTATTGTTCGCACCGTAGAAGATAGTCATTATATAGTTGTCACGTAAAGAAATAACCTCTTTGATTCTAACAGCATTCGGATATTTTGTCGTAAACCGTTCAGCAGCAAGCCCGCGATTCAGCAGCTCCTCCCAGCTGATTACGAGAGTAGCATCACGAAGTGAGGGCTTTTTGGATTCTGCCTCTCTTAGCTCGAAGTAGGCTTTAGTCTCATCGTTCGCTTTTTCGAGATAAGGGGATACCTTTGAATAATCAATAACTGGTGCGAACATTCCTTCGGCGGTGGCGAGCAGATACCCGCTGTCTTGAGTCTCAGTCAGAAGGGATTTCAGGGATTCGTCGCTCGTTTTATCAATAAGATCTATTATAGAGTCGTCGATTTTATATAAAGAGGTTATTTGCTCCTGAATGGTGCCTTTAAAGTAACGATTCACGAAACCAGCAAGCTCTTTGATTTGGACATCCTCCAAAGCAAGCAGTACGTGTGACGCATCTTCACTAGAGAGCTCCTCGATATGCTCATCAATAAAATGAAATGCTTGAGGAAGACCCTCTGTCCCCTGCACCAGCGTTTCAAATTCTTTTACCAATTGAGATGAACTAACGCTGCTGTTCTCATGATTAGCACCAGTGTTGCTTTCGCTGGGCGCGTTCTGTTGGGGTGTGTCCTGCTGAGGCTTGGTAGATGTTGAATCCGCTCCGTTATTACAACCACCTAGTACAAGTGAGGCAACAAGGGTCAGAGTTAGCAAAAAGATAATTCTAGTTTTTTTCGCGAAATAGTTTGCTCTTTTCATAGTTACCCTCCATATGACTGTGTTTGTATGCAAATTGATTACTCTTCAAACGTATCCCTCGCCTGAAATGTTTCGGAATAATAAAAAATATCAGTAAAAGAGAGAATCAACTATTTTAAAATTTAAGATTGATATAATGACTAATAATTAGTGACACAGATTTATAAATATACTATAATCAAAAGGTGATGTCGGCTATAACAGATATATAATAATATTAATACAATAATCGCGCCTGCTTTTAGGAGGTGAAGCTTATCATTCATTTGCAGCAGGTAAGTAGAACATTCGCCTTGCCGGAAGGTACGTTTGACGTCGTAAAGTCAGTCTCTCTCTCGATTGAAAGGGGGGCGATTCACGGTATTATTGGGGCCAGCGGTGCAGGGAAATCAACATTGCTCAGGATGATGAATGCACTTGAGGTTCCTGATGAGGGAACTGTAACAGTAAGTGGGCAGAAATTAACCGGTTTGTCTGAGACCCAGCTTCGGGATGCGCGAAGATCCATCGGGATGATTTTTCAACATTTTAATTTGCTGCATAATCGTACAGTGAGCGGTAATGTTGCGGTTTCGTTAGAGCTTGCAAAAATGCATAAGCGGGAACGTGAGGCGCGAGTCCAGGAATGTCTGAGATTCGTAGGGCTGGAGGATAAAGCGAAGCAATATCCTTCACGGCTAAGCGGCGGGCAAAAACAGCGTGTAGCTATTGCGAGGGCACTTGCTAATCAGCCAAGTGTGTTGCTCTGCGACGAACCTACCTCGTCCCTTGATCCGAATACCACGTCTGAAATTTTAGAAGTTCTAAGACATGTTAATGAGACGCTTGGTGTAACCATAGTGATCGTCACGCATGAGATGGACGTTGTAAGAAGCATTTGTGATTATGTATCCGTTATGGAGAACGGTCAGGTTACAGATACTTTTGCAATGGAGCGATCCTCCGGGGTTCAAGTTTCTCGTACTCCACTGTCATATCGCGAGCAACTGCTCGGAAAGGCGGGGAGTGAGCGTGTTTGATTTTTCGTTAATGATTGAAAAAGTCATGCAGTATCAGTCACAGATCGTAGAGTCGATTGGCGAGACATTCCTAATGGTAGGAATTTCGGTAGCCGCTGCAGTTCTACTCGGGCTTCCCGTTGGTACACTGCTTTTTTTATGTGGCAAAGGGCAGTTATACGAAAATAGGACGATTTCCACTGTTCTGAATGGAGCTGTGAATATCATCCGGTCGTTTCCTTTTTTACTGCTGGTTGTATTCATGATTCCACTGACAAGGCTTATTGTTGGTACGGCAATCGGTACCTTGGCGGCTTCTGTTCCGCTGGCAGTTGTATCTATAGCCCTGTATGCCAGACTTGTTGAGCAATCCTTGCTCGAGGTTCCGCGCGGGGTTATAGAGGCTGCCTTATCTATGGGGGCTACGAAGTTTGAAATTGTATATAAGTTTTTATTTGTAGAAGCCCGTTCGGGTCTACTGCGTGGACTGACGACTTCTACGATTAGCTTTATTTCCTATTCCACTGTAATGGGTGTTGTTGGTGGCGGGGGTGTTGGTGATTTTGCCATCCGTTATGGTTATCAGCGATTCGAGACGGAATTAATGGTTGCGATCATCATCATTATGATTGTGCTGGTTCAGTTAGTCCATTACACGGGAAGCTTGATTTCAAGGTGGCTGGATAAACGCTAAAGATATATAGAGAGAATAAGGCGAGAACATACTGAAAGGAAGATAAAGATAACGATGAGTAAAAAGTGGATGACATGGATGTTGGCAATACTGTTGGTGGTAGTTGCGGGTTGTGGAAATGCGAATGGCAACGGAAATGGCGGGAATAGTGCGAGTGGTGGGAATGCCAATACCTCTTCTCAGAACCAAAGTGAAACGAAGAAAGAAGTAACCTTGAAGGTTGCTACGCTCATTCCGCCGATGACAGATATTTTGGAGCTTGTAAAACCGCTTTTGAAGGAAGATGGAATCAATTTGGAACTGGTTGTGCTGTCTGATAACGTACAGCCTAATGATGCTCTTGCTAACAAGGAAGTGGATGCAAACTTCTTTCAGCACGTTCCGTACATGAATGAGTACAATGAGAGCAAGAAATCTAATCTCGTCGGGGTTCAACCGGTATACCATGCAGTATATGGCGCTTACTCCAAACGTTACAAGACGATGAAGGAAGTACCGGACGGTTCGACAATCGCTATCGCTAACGATGCAACGAACACAGGCCGTTCGCTCGTTATGTTAGAAAAAGCAGGACTAATCAAGTTAAAAGAAGGCGTAGGAATTAAGGCAACTCAAGCTGATATTATAGAAAATCCTCATAACTATAAGTTTGAAGAAGTAGACCTATTGATGCTTGCCCGTATGCTGGACGATGCTGATTTGGTGCTGATGACGCCAGCTTATGCAAGTCCACTTGGACTGACACCGAAGAAGGATGCTTTGCTTACCGAAACTACAGATTCAGCCTTTGCGATTACGATGGTAGCGCGCGAGGATAACAAGGACTCCGAGCCGATCAAGAAATTGGCTGAACGTTTGTCTGGACCGGAAGTGAAGAAATTTTTAGAGGAAAATTACGCCGAAATCGCGATTCCGGCGTTTGAATAAATAATTACTTTCAAAAAAATAGTAGGTTACAAAATGATTGTGCAGTGCTATAATTGTTGACATGTTAAGGATGTCATGGTTATTGTGATATATATTACAGTGGGTGAAAATTTTTCACAGTAAGATGTAGACATCCCATAAAATTATAGATATTAAATAATAAAATGAATATGGATCTTCGGGGTAAGGTGAAATTCCTGACCGGCGGTGATGGTTCGTAACTAGTAGTGAACGAACGTTAAGCCCGCGACTCGCTATTAAGATTTAATAGCGACTGATCTGGTGTAATTCCAGAGCCGACGGTAAAGTCCGGATGGGAGAAGATCAAAGATGAGATTGCATGGACTTGGAGTCCAGTTGTTTTAACTGTTCTCTTGTTCAGGCAAGCTTATTTGATCAACCCCCGTACATTTCGGCAAATGCCGATGACGGGGGTTTTCTACGTAGAACCCCATATTCAAGAAGGAGATTCGGAATATGGACAATGCAACAAGTGTAGGAGCACAGGTTAAACCATCGCTGTCTGTGTCAAGAGATCGATCCAAAACTGGATTTTGGCTCGTTGTTTTAGGAGCTGCTCTATGGGGTGTCGATCCATTGTTTCGTCTGATTTTGCTGAAATCGATGACTTCAGCACAAATCGTTCTGTTAGAGCATGTAATTATTGCGTTATGTGTAGGCCCAACATTATGGAAAAATCGGAGAGAGCTCCTAGGTGTGAAATGGAAACAGATCGGTGCACTTCTCTTTATTTCCTGGGGAGGTTCGGCACTGGCAACGATCTTGTTCACAAACGGGTTAGCAAATGGCAACGCGAATGCGGTTCTTTTGCTTCAAAAGCTGCAGCCGCTGTTTGCCATTATAATGGCAAGATTCATTCTTAAAGAACGTTTGCCGCGTTATTTCTCCCTTCTGTTTTTAATTGCACTTGGAGGAACTTATCTATTAACCTTCGGTTTTAATATACCGCTTGGACATTGGAGCGAATTTGTACAGATCGGCAGCTTGTTGTCACTCGGTGCTGCAGCTTTATGGGGCGGTTCGACAGTAATGGGACGTATGATGGTGGGGCAGATGAAATACGAGACCGTAACGGCGCTACGTTTTATTCTCGCGTTACCTCTTCTGATGGCTATTACGTGGAATGAAGGAGCTGCATGGACTTTACCGACAGAGGCTGGACCGCTATCACTGTTATCCATCAATTTGCTCGGGCAGGCGCTGCTTCCTGGATTGCTTAGTCTCTTAGTGTATTACAAAGGACTGACTACTACCAAAGCATCTGTCGCAACTCTGGCGGAGCTTAGCTTCCCGATGGTAGGTGTGCTGCTAAACTGGATCGCCTTTCAACAGATGGTTACAGTAGCTCAAATATGTGGATTTGTTCTAATCTGGTTAGCGTTGTTTGTGATCTCAAGACAAAGTGAATCTTCACCGGCATAAATAATAAAAGTAAAACGGCTCTGACAGGGAGTATCCTTGTTAAAGCCGTTTTTTGTACATTAAAGAAAGTATAACTTTCGCAGGAGTGTAGAATGTCATGAGCAGTGGATAGGCACGATATCAGGAAAAGGATGCAAAAATACAGTTTTATTAAAGTAGCCATGAAAGAAAGAGCAAAAGCCTGCAAATGTGCAGGAATAATGCTAAAAATGGGCTAGTATGAAGATAGTCCTTGGAAAAAGCCTGCACATTTGCAGCAATATAGGGCATTTAGAGACTTTACATGATCAAAGCCTGCACATTTGCATTAATTCTCGGAATTATGCCTCATGACTCTATTACACATGAGCTACGATCATAGATGTAGCGGAATCCGATCCCTGTAGAAGTCAGAGTCAGAAAAAGGTCGCCGTCAGGCGTTTTTTTTAAGAAATCGTATAGATTTTGCGTGAATGAGTGCTAATTGGGGATGGTGGATTAGTGGTAAAACATTAAATAGATACGGTGGTTTGAGACGCAAAAGGGTCAAACTAGTTGAAAAAATCCAATATAACCGGTTGAATCGGTGAAAAGGCTGAATGGGCGCGGAAAAGTCTCTTTTCTAGCCCAAATGAACCTTTCTGATAAATTTTACAAACTAACTATCATTAACAAATGCTGCGATAACATTATCTCTATACACTTTGGATGAATTATGCTGAAGTTGAGGGGGAATGGTTTTGAAATTGAAGAGGAAAAAAATGATCTCGCTAGTTTTGGCTGCGGGAGTAGCAATGAGCTCGGTAGCAACAGGTGGGATCATTACGGCTGCTGAGTTACCTGCGACTTCGGAATTAACGGAGTTAACAGGTGGAGAGTATGGAGTGGGAGAAACTTCCCTGACATCCTTATCTGTTGAACCGGAGCAGGATTTTGGACTTACAGATATTATATTGCCAGAAGCTAAGGAAGGATCACCTTACTCTGTAACGCTTGCTGTATATAGCGGCGTATCACCTTATCATTTTACTGCAAATGGACTTCCTTCAGGCTTGGCGATTAACAATAATTCAGGAATTATTTCCGGTGTGCCTGCTGTAGGTACGGCGGGTAAATATCCAGTGGCAGTGACCATTCAGGATTCATCCAGTCCAGCTCAAAGCATCAACAGACAATTGGAGCTTACTGTAGGACAAGCTGCTATCGAGCCCACCCGTGATGTGATCAAGATTAATCCAATCGCTTCATATTCAGTTGGGACAGCCTCTGAAGATGGCGGCGTTGCTGAGATTGTGAAGTACAACAAAGATAACGGGAAGTTTTATCTTGTGAATGGTGCATCAAATCCTCCGAGCATTGATATCGTTTCACTGAAGACAGGACATCTGACGAAAGAGAAAACGATCAGTGTAAAAGAGCTGGTAGAGGATGGTGTATTTCAATATGGTGATCTTACCAGTATTGATATAAACACTGTTACTAATACGATTGCAGTCGCAGTACAGGAAGCTGCAGCAGATAAGCATGGCAAAATCCTTGTGTTGGATTATGAGGGGAACCCGCTGCAATCCTATGAGGCTGGTGTTCAGCCGGATATGGTGAAGTTTACGTCAGACGGACGATATATTTTGACTGCCGATGAAGGAGAGCCTCGCGAAGCAGGTGTAGATCCTGAGGGCAGTGTGACATTAGTGGATACTACGAACGGCGAAGTAACCCACATCAAATTCGATAATCCGAATGTGATTGATGATCTAGTGCATATTCGCGGACTCTCGAATCCAGATGGGACAATTACAAGCAAGGGAAGTAAGTCAGACGCAATTCGTGATCTGGAGCCGGAGTATATCTCTTTGTCTGCTGATGAACGGACGGCTTACGTATCGCTGCAAGAGAATAACGCAATTGCAGAAATAGACCTGACAACGAAGACAGTAACTTCGGTAAAAGGTTTGGGGTACAAAAATTTCAATGATCCGAATAATGCCATAGATGTTGTTAAGGATGGCAAGATCAAACTGGAGAATGTCCCGTTCTTAGGTATGTATATGCCGGATGGGATCGCCACATATACGGTAGGAGAGCAGACCTATGTGCTGACGGCTAATGAAGGAGATGCAACCGAATGGCCGGGCAGAGTTAACGTATCTACAATTAAGGATATTTATACCCGTTTAGATATAAGTTCTGAAGCAAGTCAGTTTCTACTAGTAAACAAGAAAAACTACGAAAAAGTAGAAGTAGCCAGCGATATGGGGAGCGACAATGTCTATCTCTATGGTGGACGTTCGTTCTCAATCTGGAATGCTGCAGATATGACGCAGGTGTACGATAGCGGCAGTGACTTCGAGAAAATTACAGCTGAGCGGCTGCCTGATTATTTTAATTCGAATCATAAAGAAATTGAGCTGGATGGCCGGAGCAGAAAAAAGGGACCTGAGCCTGAGTACGTAACGGTAGGCAAAGTAGGAAGCAAGACTTTTGCGTTCGTAGGTCTGGAACGGATCGGCGGCGTGATGACTTACGATGTTACGGATCCTAGCCATCCTACATTCGTTAATTATGTGAATACGCGCAGCTTTGACAGTAATGCAGGTCTCAATACAGACCTGGGTCCGGAAGGACTGGAGTTTATTGAGGCAAAAGACAGCCCGACACATCGTCCGCTTTTGCTGGTAGCCAATGAGGTTAGTGGAACAGTTACGGTTCTTGAGCTCGACGTTGCAGAGGAGAATCCTGAGCCAGACACATGGGAATTGACGGTTATGCACACGAACGATACTCATGCCCATTTGGCTGATGTAGCGAGACGCGCTACTCTTGTGAAGGAGATCCGTAATGAGGGAGGCAATAGCCTACTTTTGGATGCAGGAGATGTTTTCTCGGGGGATCTGTATTTTACAAAATGGTTGGGTATGGCTGATCTCGCATTTATGAATTATTTGGGATACGACGCGATGACTTTCGGAAATCATGAATTTGATCAAGGTACACGTGTGTTGGCTGATTTTATTAAACAAGCGAACTTCCCACTTGTCAGCTCCAATATTGATTTCAGCAAGGATGAGAATATAGCTTCATTAGTTAAGAGTCCGATTGTTATTGACGCAGCAGCTAAGGCGGAGAAAACAACGGCAAATGCGGGTGTATATCCTTATGTTATTTTAGATGTGAACGGTGTGCAGGTTGGTGTATTCGGCATGACGACGGAGGATACCGCTGAAACTTCAAGCCCGGGCAAAAATGTAACCTTTAAGAATGCTCAGGAATCTGCAAAAGAGACAGTAAGTCTCATGGAGCAGAAGGGGCTTAAGCATATTATTGCATTGTCCCATTTGGGATATGGAAGAGACAAGGTTATTGCAGATGCCATTGAAGGAATAGACCTTATTGTAGGTGGTCATACACATACAAAGCTGAATGAGCCGGAAATTTTGACCGACAGCATTCACAATACGCCAACCGTGATTGTTCAAGCGAATGAATGGGGTAAATTCCTCGGGCGTGTAGATCTGGTCTTTGATCCAAATGGGGTTATCCAGACAGGTGAAGGACAAACCAAAGGTCAATTGATTACTGTAGACAATAAAGTCGCTGAAGATACGATCGCTAAGGAAATGCTTGCTCCTTACAATGCAGAGCTTGAGGAGCTTAAGAAACAGGTTGTCGGTACTGCTTCTATCGTTCTTGATGGGGAACGCAAAAACGTTCGCTCCAAAGAGACTAACCTGGGTAATCTTATCGCTGATGGGATGCTCTCTAAAGCGAAGCAGTTAAAAAATGCTGATATCGCAATTATGAACGGTGGTGGAATCCGCGCTTCTATCGATCAAGGGGAAATTACGATGGGAGAGCTTCGTACGGTTATGCCGTTCGGGAACACGCTGTTCGTACTAGACGTGACGGGACAGCAACTGAAGGATGGATTGGAGAACGGGATCAGTGGAGCCAAGCTGTCTGACTTGCCAGGCAAGTTCCCGCAAATTGCCGGAATGAAGTTTAAATGGGACCCTGATGGGACCGCAGGAAATAAAGTGTTTGATATTATGATTAAGCGGGGTTCTGGATATGAGCCGTTGAATCTTTCATCGACGTACCGACTTGCAACTAATAGCTTTGTAGCTAATGGTGGTGATGGATATGCCTCATTTGCAGCAGCGATCGCAAGCGGTGCATATCACGAGGATCTTGGATATCCGGATTACGAGATTTTCATGCAGTATGTTGAAGCTCTAGGCGGGAATGTGTCACCTCAGGTGGAAAAACGGATTGTTGAGCAGGCGAAGCCTAACGGCAGTTCAAATAATGGTAATGGGAACGGTGAAAGCTCTTCTTCGAGCTCAGGATCTGGAGTTTCAGCACCGGGAGCAGCTTCGGGAAAAACGGAATCTGACAATAAGGCGACACAAAGCGCAGGTCATGTGTTGTCAGGCAATCAATTGACAATCACTCAAGGAGTGAGTCGTTCCGGTCAGCAGGTTCAGCAGGTAACTGTGAATGCTGATGCTTTAGCGGCAGCGATAGCCCGAGCAACTGCAAGCGGTCAAGGCGAACTGGTCATTGATTTAGACGGGTTAGAAGGTGCGATAGACGTGGTGCTTTCTGCTCAGGCGCTTGGGCTAAACTCGGATTCAGGTAAAAACAATTCCATAACAGTAGTTATCAAGAGTGATCTGGCAACCTATCAATTACCAGTTCAACTGTTAGGGCAAGCAGGAAATGTTTCCGCAGCTAAAGCTAAAGATTCCAAGCTTCATATTTCTATTCTTCCGGTATCTCAAGCCACTCAGGAGAAATTGAATCAAAGTTCCGCAGCTTTAGGCGCTACTATGATTCTTCCTATGGCGCTTGATTTCCAGGTGACACTAAGCGACAATGTGCAGAATCAAGCTCTGAACGATTTCGGAAAGAACTACATTACGCGTATTATACCGATTCCTTCAAACGTGAAATCTGATAATGTTACTGCAGTAAGGTACGATGAAAAGACTGGCCGCTACATGTTTGTACCTTCCACTCGAGTAACTATTGATGGACAGCCTGCTCTTCAGGTGAAGAGTCCAGGTAATGGGATTTTTACACTGATTGAATATAGTAAAAATTTTGCTGACCTGCAGGGACATTGGGCAAAAGCTGAAATTGAGGCACTCGCGTCAAAATGGATTGTAAGAGGTGTAACTGAAAATCAATACAATCCTTCCCAGTCTGTATCTAGAGCTGAATTTACAGCTCTGCTTGTTCGAAGCTTGGGGCTTACTCCAGATCAGGCAAGCAATAGGTTTGTAGACGTAACGGGAGACGAGATTTTATCCGGGGAGATCGGCGCTGCAGTCAAAATAGGTCTTGTTCAAGGAAGTGCTGGTAAAGACGGTCAAAGCTTCGCACCGAACGAGAGTCTGTCAAGATCCGAAATGGCTGTCATGATCGCTCGTGCGATTCGTATCATACAAGGAGACAGCGCTCCTTCCGTCGCAAATAGCGATAGGTTGTCAAGATTTCAGGATTATAGCTCGATACCAGATTGGGCTGCCCAAGATATAGCTTGGTTAGTAGAACAGGAGATCATGAAGGGGAACCAGAAGGGAGCTTTTGCTCCTAATGGAACAACGACAAGAGCTGAGGCAGCGATTATTCTGATTCGAACCTTGAAGGCACTCCATTTGATCGATTAGTTGTGAGATGTTCGTAAGGGGCTGTCGCATAAGTAGATTTATCTTCGCGCTGATATTCGAGTTCGATCCAACAGCTGAATTTTCGAAGTTATTTTCGCTATTTTTAGCTATTTGGGTGCTATCGACTGTTATTCTGATAAAAGTGTAAAAGTGCAGGAATTTTTTATGAAATATGCCTGTTTGGAGCAAAAAAATGCAAAAGTGCAGGTTTTCGACTCAAATATAATCAGAATGGCTCGTTAACCAGAAAAAAGCTGCACTTTCGCAGGAATTTTCCGGAACACCATAACCAAAAATGAAAAAACTGCACTTTTGCAGCAAATATAACGGTTCTCTTCACGTGTACCAAGTAGTAGGAGGAACGGTAGTGTTGAGGGCCATCCCAAAAGCAGATTATCTACTTTTGGGATGGCCCTTTTTTTGTTTTCAGTACAGTTAATTATAGCAAAAGTATATCTTCCAATTTAACGAGCTCAGTGATAAGATTATCCTACATTTGGATTTATTGGAATATCAAAAAATTTAATTATTAAGTTATATTGAAGGGGGCGATGGTTTTCCTGGTGTCCATTTTTTCTTCTAATGCGGTGCCGGATTTTGTTCCTTTCTCCACTGCGCATTTCATTACGGTTGGAATTATGATCATTTTTGTCCTGTCCTTATTTTGGAGCCGAATGTATATTCGCAGCCATCGTATCTGGCGATTAGGAATTCGTTACGGTTTGGCATTCGTTTTATTGCTTACGCAGGTGTCACTCAATATTTGGTATATAGCATGGGGAGTGTGGGATGTGAAACACACGCTGCCTCTGGAACTGTGCAGCTTAAGTCTGCTGCTATCGATTGTTATGCTATGTACGCGTAATCGCATGTTGTATCATGTTTTGTTTTTTGCAGGAATTTGTGGTGCACTTCAAGCTGTTCTTACTCCAAATTTATCCTACGGATTTCCTCACTTTCGATTTTTTGAATTTTTTGCTGCGCATACAGCGATCATACTGGCTCCTCTTTATATGACCTGGATTGAACAATATCGACCTTCTTGGAAATCCATCGGCTGGAGTATGCTGTTCCTGAACTTGCTTGCTCTAATTGTAGGCATCCTGAATATCGCTTTGGGATCGAACTATATGTTTTTGCAGCATAAACCGGACACCCCTTCATTGCTGGATTTATTAGGGCCCTATCCATACTATTTATTAGTTGAGGAAGGGATCGCATTGTTTATGTTCGTTGTAATGTATGCGTTTTTTTTTGTTATTCCACAAATGTTCCGGAGAAATCTAAAAAGATGGGATCAAGAAAGACAACACGAATTTGAGAGTACAGGACTGTAATTCAGCACCTGTTCTCATTCTTTCATTGTAAATGTGCAAACGTTTGTCATTGTCTGGGGGGAGTATAAATGATAGAAGTCAAAAACTTATCTAAACACTATAAAATAGTACAGAAGGACCCTGGTCTAACTGGGGCTATCAAAAGCTTGTTCAAGCGTAAATATACGACAAAAAAGGCAGTAGATGAGATTAATTTCAATATTGAAGACGGTGAAATGGTAGGGTATATCGGTGCGAACGGAGCGGGCAAATCCACTACGATTAAAATGCTGTGCGGGATCTTAACTCCATCTAATGGTGAGATCACCGTAAACGGTATCGTTCCTTACAAAGAGAGAAAACGGAACGCTAAAAATATCGGAGCCGTCTTTGGTCAACGCACACAGTTGTTTTGGGATATAGCGGTACGTGAATCCTATGAATTACTGAAACATATCTATGAGATTCCAGAAGAAGAGTTTCAAGCTTCGATCGCGATGTTTACGGAAGTGCTGGACCTTGAACCTTTAATGAGTGTGCCCGTGCGACAGTTATCATTAGGGCAAAAAATGCGTTGTGAGCTCGCAGCAGCATTTTTACATAACCCCTCGATTGTCTATTTGGATGAACCAACAATCGGATTGGATGTAGCTGTAAAAGTGAAAATTCGCCAATTCATTAGGGAGATGAATCGACTCCGTGGAACGACGGTCATTTTGACGACACATGATATGCAGGATATCGAAGAAATTTGTAAACGAATAATTATTATCGATGAGGGTAAAGTGCTGTACGATGGCAGTCTACAATCTATCAAGGAACGTTATGGTGATAAACGAATCATTCACTTCGAGCTCGAACGGGAAGGAGAGTTTCAATTACCTTCTTCAATGGCTGATAAAGTGGAGTGGAGCTACGGCGATGAAGGCAGGGTGAGTATCTCGTTCAGCAACCACACCATTACAGCAGCAGATGTGATCTCAGAAATGCTCCAAAGCTATCAAATTCGAGATCTGACAATTGCTGATTCCAAGATTGAGACGATCGTTCAAGATATTTACATGCGGGGGATATAGCCATGCGTAAATACTGGGAAATGATGAAATCTCAAATCAAGGTGGATATGGCCTATCCGCTGTGGTATTGGGCCAGCAGTGTAGCAACGGTTGTGCAGATGCTGATTATATTTGCATTCTGGAATGCCGTATACGAGAACCGGACTACCATCAGTGATATGTCCCTTGAAGCGATGGTTACCTATACAATGATTGCTGTATTATTGAATGATTTTGTGGCTGGTGTAGGGACTCAATTAGCCAATCAGGTGCGTGATGGAAGCGTATCTATTGAACTGATGAGACCGTATAATCTTTTGGATAAACTAGTGGCCCTTGATCTTGGGTTTAAGATATCGGCGGTTACTAGGCAAACGATTCCTTTGTTGGTCATCGCCTATTTATTCCTGGGCGTAAGTCTCCCGGTTTCCTGGGAAGCGGCGTTGTTATTTGTGCTAAGCGCCATTTTAGGGATATTCATAGGGACGCAGCTTGACCTTATTCTCGGAATTGCGGCCTTCTGGCTGGATTATATTTGGGGACTCCGAATGTTGCGTGGAGCAATTTTACTGTTTTTCACGGGTGCATTAGTGCCAATCACTATGTTTCCAGAGTGGCTAAGGATTTTAAGTGCTTATTTACCATTTCAATCAATGGTGTTTATACCCGTCTCGATCTACACGGGACAGCTGACCGGAATGGCTGCCCTTCAGGCGATGATCATTCAGGTCTTGTGGTTGGCGGGGATTTATGCAGGGATTCGGGTGCTTTGGAGCTATGCCATCAGAAGAGTCACCATTTTCGGTGGCTAGAGAGGTAGCTCAAAAAGCAGGATTTTGATCACGAAGCAGTTCGAAGATGTGTATTCGACATCGAATCTTGAATTCAGCAATGACTTGCGGTGCTCACGTACTCAAACGTACGCTCCGCTCCTCAGTCCTTGCTTCATTCAACCTTCTCGGTGCTGAAAATCCAACTTTTTGAGCCTTCATTGAAAGAGGTAGCTCAAAAAGCAGGATTTTGATCACGAAGCAGCTCGAAGATGTGTATCCGACATCGAATCTTGAATTCAGCAATGACTTGCGGTGCTCACGTACTCAAAACAGCAAATGCTTACGAAGTCGTTTTCTACGAAAACGTGTAGCTCCGCTCCTCAGTCCCTAGCTTCATTCAACCTAAAGCCAACAACAGACCAACAAAGGAGGGTAAGCAATGTGGAGATATTTAGTACTGTACTGGCATTTTTTTAAGGCCAGGGTTAAAGTCATGATGGAATATCGCGTGGATTTTTTGATCGGGATTACCTCGAATATTTTTACGCAGGGTACCTCGATTCTATTTATAGCCATAGTGTTTCAGCATATTGATGCAATTCATGGCTGGACGTTTTATGAAATGATGTTTATTTATGCGGTTGCGATGTTAGGGAGATCGTTAGAGCATACTTTTTTTGATAATCTGTGGATGCTTGGTGGGCAATACATTAGGCCGGGCAATTTTGATCGCATATTGATTCGCCCGGTCAATGCATTGTTTCAGGTCGTCGCTGATCGTCTTCAACAGGATGGGATCGGGAGCTTGATTATTGGACTTATTGTTCTATTTACGTCGACGCCTCATCTTGATATTCACTGGGGGGCAGCACAGGTTATTTGGTTTATCGTAATGATTATCTCGAGTGGAATTATATTTTTGGCGGTGAATCTGTTTTTTGCCTCATTATCCTTCTGGATGGTTGATAGTTTACCGATCATGTACGCTGTTCAGAGGACGAGTGACTTTGCGCGTTATCCGATGAATATTTTTGGCAAAGGGATTCGTTTTGTGCTGACATGGATTATTCCGTACGGATTTACTGCATTTTATCCGGCAGCTATGTTTATTGATGACTCAGGATTCCAAAATGTAGCAGTCTGGACTCCGGTCGCGGCACTCATCAGTATTACGATCGCCTACCTGCTCTGGAATCGGGGGCTTCGTTCCTTTACCAGCACTGGCAACTAATACTGTAAAATTTGTCTATTTTGTATCAGTTGCCAAATAAGACCCAATTCTCTCGACTCTTCTATAGTAGTATGCTATCATGAGAATCTGATAACGTATTAACGAACTAAAGTACCATGCTGGAGATAGGATGGTGCTAGATTTAGAAGATGGGGGAAAACAAGATGAAAAAGGCAGCACTTATAACTTTGGTGCTTGGCATGATGCTCGCTGTGCTGGCGGGATGCTCCGGCTCAGGCAAGGATGACAACAAGCTCGTAATCGGAATCGATGATAAATTTGCTCCTATGGGCTTCAGAGATGAGAGCAACGAAATCGTAGGCTTTGATATTGACCTTGCTCGCGCAGCAGCGGAAAAGATGGGTATGGAGGTTACTTTCCAACCTATCGATTGGAAAGCAAAGGAATCTGAACTTAGCAGCGGACGCATTGATTTGATCTGGAATGGATATACAATTACTGAAGAGCGCAAAGGTAAAGTGTTATTTACCAAGCCTTACTTAAAGAATAGCCAGGTCATTGTCACTTTGGCAGATTCTGATATTCATGCGGTTAGCGATTTGGCGGGTAAGGTTGTTGGACTTCAATCGTTGTCCTCGGCAGCAGATGCACTGGATGCAAATCCGATCAAATCCGAAATTAAGACAGTAAGTGAGTTCGCAGATAACGTACTGGCACTCAGTGATTTGAAGACAAAACGTCTTGATGCCGTTGTTATTGACGAAGTGGTAGCCAGATATTACATGTCCAAAGATGAAGGAACCTTCAAATTGCTGGATGAATCTTTAGCACCGGAAGAGTACGGAATTGGCGTGAAGAAGGATAATGAAGAATTGCTGAACAAGCTGCAAAAGGCATTGGATGAATTGAATCAGGATGGTACTGCAGCCACAATTTCAGAAAAATGGTTTGGTGAAGATAAAGTTCTGAAATAAGTGAAATGAAGAGCATTTAATGGCTAAAGACCGGATTAAGAATCCGGTCTTTAGCGTTCAATAGGATAAACTTGGTGAGGAGCTAGATAGATGAGCTTGGATTATTTATGGCAAATTACAGGACCGATGCTGGAAGGCGCCAAAACAACGGTGCTACTGTTTTTTCTTGCAATTATAACCTCAATTCCACTCGGCTTTGTCTTTACTTTAATGGTCAGGAGCCATGTGAAGCCGATTGCCTGGTTCGCTAACGGATATATTTATGTATTACGTGGTACACCACTTCTTTTGCAGATGCTATTTATCTGTTTTGGCCTGCCTGTTATTCCTGTCATCGGTGAATACCTCGTGATGGATCGTTTTGCAGCAGCTGCATTGGCATTTACGTTGAATTATGCCGCATATTTTGCAGAAATTTTCCGCGGTGGTCTGCTTGCGATTGATAAAGGGCAATATGAAGCAGCCCAAGTGCTTGGATTGGGGCGCTGGCATACGATGACTCGTATTGTACTGCCGCAAATGTTCCGAATTGCGCTGCCTGCGGTTTCGAATGAATCGATTACACTCGTGAAGGACACGGCTCTTTTATATGCTGTTGCTGTACCTGAGCTGCTTCATTTTGCGCAGACAGCGGTGAATCGTGATTTTACGATTGTGCCGTTTATCGTCGCAGGTGTAATTTATTTATTTATGACATTGTTGCTGACATTGTTATTTAAGGCATTAGAGCGCAAATTCAAATTCGAGTAAAGGAAAGAAGACGATATGGCGATCATTGAAATTACGAATTTGAAAAAATCGTTTGGTGATACCGAAGTGTTGAAGAACGTGTCGCTTAGCGTAGAGCAAAGTGAGGTTGTTGCTGTTATTGGTCCTTCCGGTTCGGGCAAAAGCACCATGCTGCGCAGTATGGCATATTTGGAAGAGGCGAATGGAGGCAGTATACAAATAGGTGAAGAGTATCTGGTGAAGGATGGGAAATACCCAGCGAGTGCTAAAATAAAACAAATTACTTCGCGGATGGGAATGGTTTTTCAACATTTCAACCTGTTTCCGCACTTAAGTGTTCGAGATAATTTGGAGCTTGCACCTAAGTTATTAAAACAATTCTCTTCCGCAGAAATTCGCAGTAAATCATCAGATCTGCTGAATAAGGTAGGGCTGCTCGATAAAGCGGACGCTTACCCGTCCAATCTATCAGGCGGTCAGAAGCAGCGCGTAGCTATTGCCAGAGCCCTTATGATGAGTCCGGAAATCCTGCTGTTCGATGAGCCTACATCCGCGCTTGATCCTGAGCTTACTGGTGAAGTGCTGCAAGTCATGCGGCAGCTTGCTGAGGAGCAAATGACGATGGTTGTTGTCACTCATGAGATGGGCTTCGCGAAGGAAGTTGCCGATAGAGTAATGTTCATGGCTGACGGTGAATTTATCGAATCTGGATCGCCTGAGCAAATGTTCGGAAATCCTCGGCATGAGCGGACAAAAGCATTTTTAAATCGAGTATTGTAATATGAAGATAGAACTACCTCATCCGAACGGATTAGCAGGTAAAGCTGTATCAGAGGCATTTTTGAAGTGGTATAGACAGTAAGGTGCTTTAATTAAGGAAGGGATGATTATGTTAGTGACCGTGATCTCACTATATATTCATCCCTGTTTTTTATTATTTTTCCAGATTGCTGCGGTACATTTTTGGAGAAACCCCCTCTTGCTTTTTAAAAACCTTACTGAAGTACTTCACATCATGAAACCCTACCATTTCAGCTATTTGGACTATTTTAAGATTGGGGTTCAGCATTAGCGTTTTGGCTTTGTTGATTCGGTATTGTCCCAAATAATCGGAGAAGTTGATGCCAAATTCTTGCTTGAACTTTCGGGATACGTATTCCCGGCTTACAAAGAAGTGGCTCGCGATATCCTGCAGGGAGATCTCAGTCTGATAGTGGTAGTCAATGTATTTAATAATATCCATCATCGTCCTGTTCTCGCGTGCCTGCCGCTCCATGATAATTCGAGATAACTGCTTCATATAATGATTGGACCAATCTCTCCAAGCGAATAAGGAGAAGGAATATCCAGTGGTAAACGGAGGTTTACTCTCTTTATCAAGCTCCTCTAACTGAGAAAATGCGGCATCAGCTTCATCTCCAAGCATTTCTCTAAGCAGCCTTGTACGGAATGAGGCAATGTCCTTTTTCCAAATTTCCAACAACTCCGGTGTAACGATGCCTGATCGGCTGAGATCATCGACCCATTTCTGTGATACAACATCAATTCGCTCGCTGCTTCCACTCATAATGGCCATTTTCCAATCCTCCTGAACACTGGAGAAGAAAATATAGCCGTTGCCCGTATTCAATGAAGCTGGGCCAGTTCCAACTGAGCTTGGTTTTGACGTGTGTGCATATTCCCCCGGATTAAGCAAATTACGTCTTGTGACTGCGGTCAATGCCTCTTTGTATTGTGCAGGGATACTGCGTGGAAGATCTCCGACAGAACTGACGCCGAAATGCATTCTACGCTGTAAAGTATGAAAGAGGCCCTCATTCATTTGCAGAATTAAATCGGTAACTGCCTCATATTGATGCCAGAGTAAAATAACTATTTCTGAAGTTGCACCCCAATATTTGAACGCAATACCCCGCCCTTGAGACCGTAAAAAATCGTTGCATATATTTATAATGGCAAAATGCAGAAGCTCACTTTCATTAGCAAACCTTTTAAGCAGAGGCGTATCACCAGTATCAACCTGTAGAAGAAGCAATCTTACGTTTTTGGCTTGCTCCGGAATAATACCTTCCAAGGTTAACTTTCGTAATGTACTCTCTGCGGGTATCGGATCATCGATAAATGATGACAGCATTTTCTCACCATATAGAGGTTTGAATTCGTTCAATCGGATGGTTTGCCGCTGAATATCGTTTCGTTCCTTGTCTTCACGTTTCCACTCCGCGACGGCTTTGGATACAGCAGCATTAATAGCTTCTGCATCAATCGGCTTAAGTATATAGTCAATGCCCCCATTGCGGACGGTGTTGCGAACAAAGTCAAAATCATCGTGTCCGCTGACTACGATAAATTTAATGCTGCCAGCGTATTCATTTACCCAAGACATTAATTCTAGTCCGTTGCCGGATTCCATCATCATGTCCATAATAATGATCTCCGGTTTGGATTGCCGGATCATTTCAATGGCTTCAGAGCCGCTTGAGGCTTCCTGCAATTCATCGATACCATGTGATTTCCAATCAACCAGCAGAGTGATCGCTCTACGAACTCTTGATTCATCATCAACAATTAATGCTCTCATTCCTCTTCATGCCCCGCTTTACTACTTATATTTGCAAAAATCAGTGTAATCATAACACCCACTGGGTCAAGATTGGTTATAGTTAGCGATGCATTCTCACCGCAGACAAGCTGTAAACGAGCCAGCACATTCGTAAGTCCAATCGTCAATCTTCCGGCATCCTTTTCCGCATCTCCCGGACGCGTAACGCCAGGATTAGTGAAATTGTTCAACTCTGTCTGGAGATGCTCCAGCTTATTCTCTGGAATCATAACCCCGTTATTCTGGATTGTGACTTCTACTTGTTCATTTTTCCAAACATTCGCATGAATCGTAATAAGTCCGTCGGTTTTAGTACGGTTAATACCGTGTTTGAAATAATTTTCAATAATGGGCTGTAGAATCATTTTCGGCATCGGCGTATCGAGCAGTGATTCCTCCACATCGTAACGAAAATCAAACCGGTTTTCAAACCGTTCCTTTTGCAGCTCGATATATGCTTTGACATGCTCCAGTTCATCACGCAGGGTTACGATTTTGTCCTCATTGTTCATACTGTAGTGCATCATTTTGGCAAGAGCAGATAGCAGAGCGTAAATCCGCGGTACATTCAGCTCAAGTGCGAGAGTCCCGATAATCTGCAGTGTGTTATTTAGAAAATGGGGATTTATTTGAGCTTGAAGCGCTCGAAGCTGATTTGTTTTATTAGACAGCTCTAGCTTATATTCTTGCAGGATCAAATTATTGATAGTGTCCATCATACCGCGGAATCTAACCATAACCGCACCAATCTCGTCATTGCTGGACGGTTTGATATCGACATTCAAGTTACCGATTTGGATTTCATTCATGTATTTGCCCAGTTGCTTGATAGGTGAAGTAATACGGATCGAGATCAGTATGGTTGCGATCACAATGATGATGAGGGAGAAAGCGAGCAATAGCAAGTTGATACCTACTGCCTGATTGGCCTCTCGGTTCAAATAGGATACCGGCACTTGCTTCACAAGTGTCCAATCTGCGCCAACGGCTTGCAATCGCTGATAGACGAATACGTTGTTATCCTCTTCGAAGCTGCCTTTATTATCAGCAGTATTAAGAATATGGTTTCTATACCATGCTGCCTGAACGGGCTGACCCAATTTTTCTTCTGCATCGCTGTATACGATGAAGCCTTCGTTATCAATAATGTACATCTGTTCCTGGTCCTTTTTGTAAAGCTGCTCCACGATGTCTGATATTGCTGAATATTTAACGTCGATGGACAAGTACCCAATGACCTCACTGGAAGGTACACGCTCTATTCTTCTATGCAATGTGAAGACAGGCTCCGAGGGATACTTAGGCTGAAGCTTGGCAAATCCATAGGAATGACTCATATGGGTTGATTGCACGAATAAGCTTCGGTCGTTCTTGTCCAGGGCGTCCTTGAAAAGAGCGGTATCATAATTTCGTTTAGGTGTATTTAATGTCACCAGCGTTGCTTTATGATTCACACTCTCATATAGGTACACCTGATAAATATCCGGAATGGATGTGGATATATAGGACATTGCCGCATATACGCGTGAATTACTCTGAACATCCTCATAACCAGCCTCAAGCAATCTGAACAGCTCGGTATTGGAATATACGGTTGAAGAGCTTCGGTTCAAATCCTCAAGCAGACCGGCGATATTTCGCTGGCCTTGGTAGAGCAAGTTGGCATCCTCATGCGCAGCCCTCGCTTTTAGCGAACTCGTGGTGTAGTAATAGGTAACAAACATTGTAGCGACAATAGGTACAACTGAAGCGATAAGCATAAAGACAATCAGTTTGGTTCGAATGCTGTTCCATTTCATGATGGTGTATCCTCCTTGACTGGCGAGACAGTAGATCAATAAATTGCACCTGAGTGTTCAACTGAGTAGGTGTTTATCTAATCGGAATAAAGTCATAATAACAATACAATAGTTCTTTGGTAGAAAGAAAGGGGGCTGCTCCATGGGCAACAAGAGAACATCAAGATGGGGATTGCAACTATTTTTTATAGGGCCAGTCCTGTTGTTTTTCGTCATCGTTATGGTCATTCCGTTTTTCCTTGGAATGTATTATTCGTTAACGGATTGGAACGGGGTAGCAGGGACCGTCAATTGGGTAGGCTTAAGCAATTTCAAGACAATTTTCACAAATGATCCTGACTTTTGGTCTTCGTTCTGGTTTACTGTAAGGTTTACTTTAGTAGGTGTTGTATTAACTAATGTCGTCGGGTTTTTCCTGGCATATTTCTTGACCAAGGCGCTGAAGACACGCAATATTCTGCGTACAATCTTCTTTATGCCTAACGTGATTGGTGGTTTGCTGCTCGGCTTCATTTGGCAGTTTATATTCATCAAAGGCTTTAGCACCATGTACGACATTACAAACTGGTCATTCTTCGGGCTTCCTTGGCTGGGTGATTCGATTACAGGCTTCTGGGGAATCACCATTGTATTCGTCTGGCAGTCTGCTGGTTATTTGATGGTCGTCTATATTTCGTCACTTACGAATGTACCTTCAGAGGTAATGGAAGCGGCTGAGCTTGACGGGGCAAACCGTTGGCAAATGCTTCGCAGCATCATCGTACCGCTTATAATGCCAGCAGTAACAATTTGTTTATTCCTCGCCATTTCCTGGGCGTTCAAAATGTTCGATTTGAACCTGTCCTTGACTAAGGGTGGACCATTTAAATCGACAGAATCTGTTGCAATGAATATTTATGTTGAGGCTTTCCAAAATAACCGTTATGGTCTCGGTACCGCGAAGGCAATGCTGTTCTTTGTCATTGTAGCTGCTATTACTTTCTTCCAGGTTCGTCTGACGAAGAACAAGGAGGTTGAAGCTTAATGACCGAGAAGAAATACAACTGGAGACTGCTGGTGACTGAGGCCGTTATGGCTCTCGTCGCGATTTTATTCCTGGCGCCCTTCTACTTCCTGTTCGTCAACTCAGTCAAGCCTTTCGGTGATATCATGTCGAACTCGGCAAGCTGGCCGACAGAATTTCATTGGAGCAACTACTCTAAAGCTTGGGAGTTAACTCGCTTTCCTGAAGCATTCACTAACTCTCTGGTCATTACAGTAGTAAGTGTAGCATTGATGGCAATTATTAGTGCCATGGGCGCGTATCGTATGGTTCGTGATGATTCCAGGTTCAACCGTGCACTATTTTTTCTCTTCATCGCGGCAATGGTTATTCCATTCCAATCCATTATGATTCCGCTGATGAGAGTAGTTAATGAACTTGGAGTCAACAATAGCAGAGTTGGTCTAGTCATGACATACCTTGGACTAGGAGCTCCGATGTCATTGTTCCTGTTCCACGGATTCGTTAAATCGATTCCTCTGGAAATTGAGGAAGCAGCAACGGTTGATGGATGTTCGCCAATTACTGTGTTCTTCCGCATCGTATTGCCTATGCTTAGACCGATGCTGATGACAGTTATTATCTTAAATACACTTTGGGTATGGAATGACTACTTGCTTCCTTCCCTGATTCTGCAAAGACCAGAGATGCGGACAATTCCACTTGCAACGTTCTCATTCTTTGGACAGTACACGAAACAATGGGATATTGCACTCCCGGCACTGGTTCTGGGGATTGCCCCAGTCATCATTTTCTTCTTAGCACTTCAGCGTTATATTGTTGAGGGTATAGCAGCTGGGTCGGTTAAAGGTTAACCGACCCTCTGTTCCAAAATATATTTAAATAAGTACAAGGGGGAATAAGGTAATGAAGAAGAAAAACAAGCTTACAGTCGTTTTGTCAGTCTTGATGTCCATGTCACTTCTTTTGGCAGCATGTGGTGGCGGAAATAACGCGGCTAAGAATGAAAGCGGAAACACGGCAGGCTCAGCTAATAAAGGAGAAATAAAGACCGTTAAAATTTTTCAATTTAAAACTGAGATCGTTGAAGGTCTTAATGAATTAAAAGTTGAATTTGAGAAAGAATATCCAAATATTAAACTAGATATCCAAACAGTGGGCGGCGGTGCTGACTACGGCGCTTCCTTGAAAACTAAATTTGCATCCGGCGATGCACCAGATATTTTCTCTAACGGTGGATATAGCGAAATGGAAATGTGGCAAGACAAGCTGGAAGATTTGAGCGATCAACCTTGGGTTAAGGATTTGATTCCTCTCGCAGCACAACCAATGACTAAAGATGGTAAAATCTACGGTATGCCAATGAACCTTGAAGGCTTTGGATACATCTACAACAAAGATTTGTTTGCAAAAGCAGGTATCACGGAAACTCCTAAAACTTATTCAGAGCTCGAAGCTGCAGCTAAAAAGCTGAAAGATGCTGGTATTACTCCATTTGCCAACGCATATCAAGAATGGTGGCTGATCGGGAATCAAGGGATTAGCGTAGCATTTGCACAACAACCTAATGTTGATGAATTTATTAAAGGACTCAACGAAGGAACAGCAACTATGGTTGGCAACGAGAAATTTGATAACTGGGCTAAATTGATGAAATTGACTGTTGATTACGGTAATAAAAACCCATTAACTACTGATTACAACACTCAGGTAACCATGTTTGCAAATGGTGAAGCAGCAATGATGCAAGAAGGTAACTGGGCACAAACTATGATCGACGGAATTACTCCTAATATGAACATCGGTGTTTTGCCAATGCCGCTTAGCGATGATCCTGCTGAAAGCGACAAGCTGACTATCGGTATTCCAGCAAACCTGGTTGTTAACAAAGATTCCGCTGTGAAGGAAGAAGCAAAAACATTCCTCAACTGGCTCGTAACTTCTGATATAGGTAAAGAATATATCGTTAAGAAATTCAAATTCATCCCAGCCTTGTCTTCAATTGAAGCAACATCTGAAGATATGGGTGCTATCGGTACTGAGCTTTGGAACTACATTCAAGCTGATAAAATTTATGCATTGCAATCTTCAAAATTCCCTGATGGCGTAGCTCAAGAATTTGGCAGCGTAATTCAACAATACATTGCTGGCAAGAGCGACGTTAAGGGTTGGGAAGAAAACATGCAAGCCGCTTGGGACAAACTTAAGAAGTAATTAGTTTACTAAATAGTAATTGACATCTGACTGCTTCTGCGCCCACTCGTGATGATGGGGCGGAAGCAGTTTTGCTATATCAGGATCGTTCTAAATGAATGGAGGACATCAATGTTGCGTCCTTCAAATCAAGTGCAAATAGGCGTGGATTATTATCCTGAACAATGGTGCGGACAAGGCGCAATGGTCTGCGCAATAGTTAGAGGAATCCAACTAAAGGGTGCGCACAGTGTTCAAATGCGTACTAGCATTACCCCAAACAGGAGCATAAGCATCAAAAGTGACGTAGAAATGTTGAGATAGTGGACCAGTTTTTTGGTAAGCGGGGAGCATCTGCCGCATTTGTATTACGAGTGCTCGGAATCGCGCGCACAGTGCCCAAATGAGCCGCAATAGTTGGAAAAATCCCACTAACCACTCCACTAACCACTAATCACATCAACTCCCATCAATCGACAAATAACTCTAACAACACTTCGGCAATATCGTTATAACTGGTCACTACATGGTGAGGTTGATGCTCTGATTCTGGCTGAACTCCTCTATGGTTGAACCATAGGACGTTCCATCCGGCAGAGATGGCTCCTACAACGTCATTACGCCACGAGTCACCAATGTAATAACAGCCTGTAGAAGTTAGTCCAAGGCTTTCTGTGACATGGTCGAACAGCCCACGATCCGGCTTCGTTATGCCGACAGCCCCCGAAATAAATATTCGATCCGGCGATATTACATGATTGACTCCAAGTGCTTTTATTTTCTGAAACTGATGCTCGGGCGGTCCGTTGGTGATCAGTCCAACTACAGTGCCACGACTCATTAATTCATGAATTAATCCTTCAGCTCCGTCAAATAGCTCAATTGCAAATTGGTTGCCTAAATAATCATCTTGAACTTTCTGTGCCTGATCGGGTGTGAGAGAAAGGCCGAACTCAGATAGGGACAATATAAAGCGATTTCTTCGCATATCCTCAAGAACCCTCCCATGAGTCGGAGTCCCTCCGGCCTGGGCTGATAAAGTATCACTGAAATAACGCATTCGGTGATAGGCATGTTCATAAGGGAAATCGGTATTTGTATGAAGAATATTCTGCAGGGCCTTTCGAAATGGAATAAGATGATCATAGAGTGTATCGTCGACATCGAAGAAAACAGCTTGCGGCGGTATATTTTGAGTCATGATGGAAGTTCTCCTTTAAGAGCTATATTCTACGAAATATTATACTGTATTTATTCCTATTACAAAGTATCAGCTCTTAGCTCTGCTAGAGAGTAATATGTCGATTTTGATCTCCAATGTCGAACAGTGTCGGATGGATTGGGAGTAATGGGAAGTATTTTGGAGCGTTGCTAAGGATGTTTATGGATGATTCCGTACCGTTCCAAGAGTAGATAAATATTATTCATTTTATGGCGAGACAGTCTTAGATCCTGTTTTTCATGCTGGCGTGAAACCTCTATACTAATAATTGTGTAAAAAAATAGTTCAATTATAGAGGAGATGACCTGGCTTGGCTTATGATGAAGTGTTGGAACGCCGGATGGAAATGCTAAAACGACGGATTGGTGAATTAATCGCCAAGGATAACCAATATGGATTAGGAAAACAAGAGGGTCAATTTCTGCAAAGAACGATCAAAGAATTGCATCAGACCAATTTTGAATTGAACGCGAAATAATACTTTAGTTGTACTGAAGAGGCCGTCCCAAAAGTTATCTAGGATAACTTTGAGGGGCGCTTCTTTTTTAGCAGTGGAAAGGCAAGATATCAGGAAAAGCTGCAAAAATGCAGTTTTAAAAAAGTAGCCATGAAAGGATGAACAAAAGCGTGCAAAAATGCAGCAATATTGTTTAGAATAGACTAGTTTGAAGAGAATCCTTAGAGAAAGCCTGCACATTTACAGCAATTTAGGGCATTTAGAGACTTTACATGATCAAAGCCTGCACATTTGCAGGAATTTCAGGAATTCCGCATCATGACTACTATTACACATGGGATACGGTCATGAAAACGTGGCGGGGTCAAGCGGTGCAGGGATCGTCTTCATTGCACCGCTATTTCTAGTTTTGACAGTAAGCCTACTTTTGGGACAGTCCCATTTATTATGAAGTGAAAGAGTCGGCAACATTATTGGTTTGGCCTTTTGATAACTATATTGCTTATCCATCAGAACAATCCAAGGTTCCTCAGCCCACATATCTGGATAATGAAATCAATGCCGTAATGGTGATTACGTTTAAAAGAGTCGAAATCAATACAGTTTGCGAGGCGAAATCCGGCTCGTTATCGTATTCCTCAGCTAAGATCGTGCTGTTGACACCAGAAGGCATCCCGGATGCAATGAGCAGCGCTTGGGCAGGAATACCTTTCATCCCTAATAAAAAGACAAGCAGCACTCCGATGACTGGGCCGATGAGCAGCCGCAAGATTACGCTTATGTATACTTCAAGTCGGTCCAATCGAAGCGGATATTTTATAATTTGTGCACCAAGCGTTAACAACGCGATGCTAACCATGGAATCTGAAATGTAACCGAGCGGTTTAGATACAAATTGAGGCAAGGGCCAGTGAAATACGTGAAAAATCAAGCCTAATATCAGAGCGTATGGGACAGGCATTTTAAGAAAACCGATGAGTGCAGCTTTCAATGTACCTCCCGATTTGGCCCGCTGAACTGACATTACGCCATATGTAAAGGTAACAAGACTTTGAAATGTCATGACTAACGCCTGAATAGATGTCGCAAGCGGATCACCTTTGAAGGCAAGCTGGTTAATGGGAAGCCCATAGTTGCCGGAATTGTCCAAAATGAGACTATTGGTGAACGCTGCCTTCATTCCTGCACCGAATTTCATTTTCCAGCTTACGATGGAGCTGACTCCATATAGCAACACTACATATAACACGTAGAATAAAGTAACATTTCCAAGCAAGGCGGGTGACATTTCGGATCGATACATTCCCAGAAACACCACTGCGGGGGTGATGTAATAGAAGTTGATTTTCGCTAAAGTATACAAGTCCAATTGAAAAGCTCGATGCATGAATGCTCCAAGCCCAATCAGTACAAAAATGGGTAGAACTACATCCATCACAATATCGATAATCATCTTGGTGTCCATCTTCTTTCAGCTAAATTATGATATCTGTTCCTATACGTTTTACTAAACAGGCCGCTTGATATTATATCATGTTTCACCAAACTATTTTGGTAATTTCTTAGCCTTCCAAATCGGCATTTTTAATGGGATTTTATGTAGAAGCTGATTTAGCACCTCAGACATAACAAGACCGATAGCGATCGATCCGGAGATCAAAAAAGCCTGAGCGGCAAGCTGAATTGCAACATTGTATTCATTGACGACGAAATTCCGCATCGCATCATAAGCAAGGCCACCGGGAACAAGCGGAATGATGCCGGAGACGCTGAATATGATGACAGGTTTTTTGAATAATTTAGCAAATAACTGACTGATGACTCCTACAATGAATGTCGCTGCTACCGTGGAGAAAATAGCTTCCATTCTAAAATCCAGCACAATGTATGCGATCCAGCCTAACATGCCAACTATACCGCAGTGAAGGAGGGTGCGTTTTGGTGCATTGAAAATAATACCGAACGCTCCCGAGGCGATAAAACTTGTAATCAAATGCAGGGTAATTACCATGTAAGACATGACCCCTTTCTATGTATTTACAGAATGCTGAACACTACAGCAATGCCTGCCCCGATAGCAAAAGCAGTGAGAAAAGCTTCGGCGCCCCGCGATAAACCGGACACGAGATGTCCAGCCATAAGATCGCGTACTGCATTCGTGATGAGCAGACCAGGGACAAGCGGCATGACGGAACCGATAATGATTTTATCCATTGTGACACCTACTCCAACTCGAACCAGTAATATAGCCATAATGCCAATCAGGAATGAGGCGGTAAATTCAGCGAAAAATTTGATTTTAAATACTTGATTCAGAAGGATATAGGATATAAATCCGAGACCACCACACAATACCCCGGGAATGAAATCGGTCAGGCTTCCTCTAAACATGATTGTAAAGCATCCGCTTGCGATCGCGGCGGCAGCAACTTGCAGTGCAAGCGGGTAGGCATTTTTGGAGCTGTCAATTTGTATAAGCAGTTGATGAGCTTCTTCTGATGATATAGTCTCGCTGCTAAGCTTGCGTGAAATATCGTTGACTGCGGATACTTTATGTAAATTTGTTGTCCGTTCCTCGATACGAATCAGCTTCGCTGGCAGTGCTTCACCGGGTTGAAATACAATTCCGGTCGGAGTGACATAGCTATGTGATCCATTAAGACCAAGCGAATTTGACATTCTAATCATCGTATCTTCTACACGGTAAGTTTCTGCTCCGCTCTGAAGCATTATTTTGCCTGCAAGAAGACATATTTCGACTTCGAGTGCAGCGCCTTTCATGGCATATCCACCTTTCTAATTTCCGATCGATTTAGCGTTATTATATCACGAGTAAGGACATTATTATTTTGCTATACTTTGTATTTTAAAATGGATCGTCAAAATCCGACAATCAGTATATAATAGTGTCAAATATTGATATTTTGAGTTAAGAAAAGGGGGGGCTTTTATGAAAAAAATTTCATTTTCAATCAGAAATAGAATGGTTGTTACATATTTACTTGTGTTATTAATTCCTAGCATGATTATTTCAATAACTACATATTCTGTTGCCAGCGATCGAGTAGAGGAAGAATTGATGGCAAGCGCTCACGGAAGCGTAAATTCAGCGAACGCCATCGTAAACAATTTAATTGAAGAAAAAATAGTTGATCTGGAGTATTACGCTAGTAAGGTAGCTACTGGGGATATAGAGAAAGAAGTGGCTGAAGGAAATAAAACGATCAAGGATATGTTTAAGCAATATCGTGCGATTCATAAGGATGTTTTGGATATATATGTAGGAACAGATAAAGGGTCCATCATTCGTGCTCTGGATGATCCCCTGCCCGAAGGTTTTGACCCGAGAAAAAGGGATTGGTACACCCTCGCCCACAAGCAAATGAAGGGAGCGGTTATATCTCCGGTCTTTCAGTCTGTTGATGGAAATCCGGTAGTATCTATTTCTCAGCTGTTGCCTGACGGAAAAGGTGTTATTTCATTAAATCTGGATTTATCGACGTTAGCTAAGCTGACAGATATGAAAGTAGGCGAAGAAGGGTACATCATTATTCTGGATAGCAGCAAAAAAAATCTTGTTCATCCTACTGCAGTCATTGGTGAAGAATCCAAAGAAGAATATACGGAGTCATTATTTAAGTCAGACAATGATATCCTGAGCTATACTAGTCAGAATGTAGACTATAAAATGGCGCACATGAAAAATGAGATATCGGGATGGAGAATTGGTGGTACGATTAGCGAAGATGAAGTAAAAGAGGATACGAAAGAAATCCGCGATACAGCGATATTTGTTGTCTTGGCTTCCGTTCTGGCAGCAGTTGTGATTATTTTCCTTAATGTAAGATCCGTGACAGTACCGCTGCGCAAGCTTAAAGAAGCAACAGCTGTGTTAGGAAAAGGAGATTTGACCAAGCGACTGGATTCTTTCCGTCAGGATGAAATCGGTGATCTGGCGAATAACTTCCAGATCATGGTGGATAACTTGAGAGGAATGGTTGAAGGCGTCAGAGAAATGACAGATAGTCTGTCCGCATCAGCAGAGGAATTGACAGCAGGTGCAGAACAGACTACAAAAGCAATCGAGAATGTGACGACAGCGATTCAGGAAGTAGCAGTTGGAAGTGAGCATCAGCTGAGAAGTGTAGATGGCGGAATGAAGAGTGTAGATCACATGAATCGGAAGGTTGAGCATATTACCGAACAGATGAATCAAGTAACAGGAACGATGTCCAATACAACAGAATCAACAAATCAAGGTACACATGCTGTTACAAGTGCTGAAGAGAAAATACAAGGTATTCAATACGCCGTTGAAGAACTTGGTGATGTTATTCAGTCACTAAATAGCCGCGCAGAGCATGTTGGTGATATCGTTGGTGTTATTGCCAGCATTGCACAACAGACAAATTTATTAGCTCTTAATGCATCGATTGAAGCAGCGAGAGCAGGTGAACAAGGTCGTGGATTTGCGGTTGTTGCTTCAGAGGTTCGTAAGCTTGCGGAAGGTTCCGGACAATCAGCAGAACAGATTAAAAATCTTATTGAACATATTCAGCATGAAATGAGCAAAGCCTCCAGTACAATGGAGGAGGTTAAGGATCGTGTCGCACAAGGAATGGAAGCAGTCGATCTGTCAGGTCAGTCGTTTGAAATGATACGTAAATCGATTGTGGGAGCGGCGGATATGATTCATTCAGTATCTTTATCAATGAATGAAGTGGCAGAGGGTGCTGACACTGTTGAAAATGAAATTAGTTTGATTCGTGGTCTTTCAGAAGCAATGGCAGGGAATACAGAAACGATTTCAGCCGCCGCCGAGGAACAGCTGGCTTCAATAGAAGAAGTTGCCTCTTCATCTACTGACTTAAGCAGAATGGCTGAACAACTCCAGCAATTAGTAGGCCAATTTAAAATTTACAAAGACAAGTAGATACATTTATAATAATGTTTCTAGAAGAAACCGGGTTAGGATATTCCTGCCCGGTTTTATTTTTTGATTTCATTTTCACCATGTAAAAACTATCCATAGATTAAAAATCTTAATAAAGGTACAATATCCTTGATCACAACCAAATAAAAAATATCTTTTATTCCATAATATTGAAGGTATTGTGTATATCTGTATCGAATAAATAATAGTTTCCAAAATTGAAAATAAAGTAGAATGGCTCTCATTTCTAGCGAGTAGGGGTAGGATGCAGGATATGAAAGTTTTATATAGGGTGTTGTTTAGTATAGTTGTACTTATTATAGTTGCTTTTTGTATTTTTCTTTTAGAAGTTCCCGAGAATAATCATGTTGATGAGCATGTCATTAATCAATGGCAAATAAAATGGGTAAGTGAGCTTGATTCGAATATTACCACAGATCAGTTGGACGCTATGGACGGTTGGATTGACGTCGATGGAAGTAATTCTGTTACAGAGAGAACTCAGGGGGATTCTGCTCAATGGGTTAAGTTTGAATTGCCTGATTTAAATGAAAAGGCTGCCGCAATTTTTTTTGAAAGGATTTATGGTACTCATGTGGTAGTTAAAGTCGATGGAGTTGATATATATGATAATGTTAGTAATTTTGCTCTGAGTTATAATACGGTGCTCTTACCTCTTAGTGTAATTAATTCGCATCAGAAGGTTTATGTAGGTTTGGAACGAAACGATAGTAGCATTGGTATTGTGAAACAAATCAAGGTTGGAAAGTATCAAGACATGATCAGGGGCTTTATCAGTAATAACACAGCCACTTACATTCTGGGAAGTACGCTGATTTTTATTGCACTAATTATGCTGGTATGCTCTTTGTTTTTATATACTGGGAATTTGTCTATGTGGCTTTCCCTATGTGCCGTAATCTTATCCAGTGGATTTTTAGTTATTACTTATAGTCCCTTACCAGCATGGCTTCATCAGTCAATGAGAGGTATGTATTCAGTGTTATTTGATATATCTCTGTATATTTTATTGCCTACATTTACTTTCTTCTTTGAAAAAACGTTCGGTTCGGGGCTTCATTCTATTGTTCGACGCTTCAGAATATTTCAAACAATTTATTCTTGTTTCTGTTTAGTTTGCTTCCTATTGCTAGTTATTTCTAATTTCCAAGTCCTATTATACGGATTTTACTATATCGTATCTTTGCAAGTGCTTGGCATAATAATGATAGTACAATTTATACTGCTTATTTGTTTCTCAACCAAGTATGCAGTTCAGGGAGATAAAAATGCGATTATCTTTTCAATGGGTTTTATCATTTTTGCATTAATTGGCATTGGAGAATTACTATATTACTACATAGTTGATCCGTATTACAGCTTGTTTCTATGGAAATGGGGGATCGTATGTTTCCTCATCTCATTGATAATTATTCTTGGCAGAAAGTTTTCCGAAAACCATAAGAGAATTGTACAATATACTAAACAATTAGAAATGTTCAACAATGAGCTTCAACGTTCGGAAAGAATGGAAATCATTAGCGAACTAGCAGCATCTGTTGCCCATGAAGTACGCAATCCTCTGCAAGTTACTCGTGGGTTTATTCAGCTTCTTCTTGAAAGACAGCCTTCAGAGAAGGTTTATTTGAATATGGCTATGCATGAACTGGATCGGGCGTCGGAGATCATTACAGATTATTTGACTTTTGCCAAGCCGGAAGCAGGTGTAATAACAAATTTGAATATTTTGGATGAGTTTATCCATATTGAGGGTATTTTAATCCCTATGGCCAATATGCAGGGGGGCGAAATATCCGTGCACATTCCTAATGATATTTATATCAGAGGGAATTCTTCAAAATTCAAGCAAGCCTTCATTAACATTATTAAGAACAGCATTGAATCGCTGCAGGGCGAAGGTGAAATCCAGATTTGGGCCTATGAAGAAGGCGAAAAAGTACACATTCACATTAAGGATAATGGTGAAGGAATGGAGGCCGAGGTATTGGCAAGGCTGGGAGAACCATATTTTACGAACAAAACGAAAGGTACTGGTCTGGGGTTAATGGTGACGCTCCGAATTATTGAAGTAATGGAGGGAAGTATCAAGTTTGCAAGTGAAAAAGGAATAGGGACGGAAGTGATTATTCAGTTTCCAAAGGTATGCATTAGCACCATTGAATAACTGAATAATCTCAACCATCCCTGTCTTATCTTAAATACTTTACTAATTACAGAGTCTTTATGCCCATTGGAACTGTGGAGTAACATCAGAAGCAATCACTGTTTTTGAAGGCTGCGGAGGAAGAACGAGATAAAATTCATTGGAATTTTCTTCTACGGCCTTTAAGCTGATATGCTCAGGAATTACTATACCGAGCGCTTCTTGAATTGCTGCTTTAGGGTCTGCTAGAAGTTTTGCTTTGAAATCAGGATCTTGCCACGCTTTTTGAATAACTTGATTGTGAAGAGCCTCTGTTGCCATAGAATCACCCTTTCTCTCAATATGGTTATATTTACCTCATAAGTATAGCATTATATATTTGGGCAATCTAGGAATTTTTCGGTATTTTCGACAAATAATAGTTTAGTCCGCCTTGTAACAGCAAATTTCTTTCAGATTCATGGTGTTGAGCCCCAATTACTATATTATTATGTAGTGATGCATGGAAATCATAAAGATGAGGGACTATAGTCTGTATTTTTGAAAGTTTTACATGAAGTATATTTGCCCGATTAGCATAAGTAGATAGTAATCCTCTAACATATATAGCCTGGTTTATTTCCTCAGATGTAGGCCGGCGGTCCTTAGGAATTTCACACTCCGTTTGTACCATGGATACAAGTGAATTGTAATTGCCTTCTAACAAATCCTTCTCCCAATCCTGCCAGTCATCGAGCATCTGCAATGTTATAAGAACAGTATCAACAGCCTCTTCTAATTCCGGAATTAATTCTTCCCGATGAGAGAGTAGAAGTGGAGCTATAATAGACAGCTTTACCGGAGATGCCTTGTGCCCCATACGTACCGGGTTTTCATAGAAGAAATCAGAACTGTTCTCTGTAGAAACAGCTTGAGCCCATTCAGCTACGTATTTTCTGTAATAATCCCATAATGAAGAGGTTGCGGGAAACGAGTGACTATATTTATGAATAAACTCCAGATGAATGAATTCTGCTAAAGGGAGCATGCTCGTGGAAGCCTGATCCCGATCGTCCATAACGGCGTCGATGATTTGGTAATACAGCATGCCAAAAATATTGGCTACAGCAAACTCCCTGCATTTATGAAGAGGAACTCCGGTCAGCTCGTGCATCCACAGTGGAAGAAGATAACATATGTAGTTTTTGGAACGTTCTTCTTTTAGCGGGTGGAATTTATCGAGAAACTCTAGTGCAGGTTGTCTATGTGTTACTGGCAGCGCTTCTAATATAGATGCGGCTTCTGCGAATGCAAGTTCCAGGTCTTGATGATAACTGGAGAGCCATTTCATAGTTACACCTCCTCTCTTGACCATAGCTTCCTGACTGATTGTAATTGTTACTACAATTATAGAGGAATATATCATTTTAAGGAATATACGATCATTTAAGGATTTATCTGGAATTTAAAATATTAATCATATAAATTTTCGATTGGCTAATACTACAGCAATTGATGAATGCCAAGAAAGATAAGCAAAAGCCCGGAAATAATGGTCGCTCGATTACCTAATTTCTCTGCTGCATACTTCTCTCCAAATTCGGCGCAAAGTGCAAGTAATACAAAACTGAACACCCCTACGGACAGCGAGGTATACCATATATTTAAGTGAGTAATGCCCGCATTAAATCCTCCGGCCAGCGCATTCATAGCCAGAGCGATACCCAGCAGAATTGATTCACCAAGGCTGATGGATTTAGAGCTGTCCTTATCCGCTTCTTCCGGATTTCTGAGCAGGCGTGTTACTGGATTGGTTTCATGATCGAGGGGAACTGCTTTTTTCTCAACGAAGGGCTGGAGCAGTACCCACACTCCCACAGAAACGATGACGATGGTCCCGATTAACTGTCCAATCCAGGGATGAATCCAGAAAGCGAGCCAATTCCCGAACAGTCCGGACAACAATGTAGCAAGGAAAGAAATGATGGCAATAGCTAAATTGGAGTACCATGGAATGCGTATCTTTCGAACGCCGTAAGCAATTCCTACTCCTGCGTTATCCAGATTGGAAGCCAAACCGATGACAACGACAGCCAACAAACCGTAAGAATTCATGATGTTCGCCCCTTTGTTATGCTTGATACTACAGCTTATGCCCAGAGGTCGTTTTTGGTTTCTGGATTAATTTATCGAATGAACGAGAAATTGTTTCCCTTTGTGATGAAATAAGTAGTATAATTTTAAAAAAGATATACCTGAGAGGTGATATTTGTGCTTGAAAATTTGTTGCGACCTACTCATTTGCTGTTGTTAATCATCGCAGCTCTGCTGTTGTTTGGTCCGAGCAAACTGCCCGAACTTGGTCGTAGTTTCGGTACGATGTTAAAGGAATTCAAGAGAGGTGCTCGTGGCGACTTCGAAGAGGAGAAACCTAAGGAGATCAACGCTCAGGAGATAAACACAACTCAAGAGGCAAATAAAACATCATAGAAGATAAATTAAACCATCCGAAGCTTTCTCTCGGATGGTTTTTTTCTTTTAAGATTTTATTGCGCCCGCACTTACTCTTCGGTCCTCTTCTGCTGCTATCTTCTTCAGCCATTACATAACATCGCCAAGTCTATTTTTCGCTTGTTTGCCCAAAAACATCCAGCACATTAAATTTTCATGGGTTTTTTTTCATGGAGAAGGATAAGTAGGGAATATATGGAATTATAAATGGTGTATCAAAATAATTATATTAGGAGGAAAAGTATAAATTCCATGCATGGAAGAAAGGGAGAGGGCATAGTGTTGATACAAAAATCTAATGAGTATGCGTAAACACACAGTAGGTATAATCACAATTCTGTTGCTTCTAGTTTCTTTACCAGTAGGTTCTCTTTTAGGGAAGTTATCTCTTAATTTGGTTGATTTAACGCCAGCAATGCAGGATGTTTTTATTGTCTTATCTATAATAATATGTATACTTGCATCAACTATTTTTTACGCTACCTTTTCAGATGAATCCAGGATATCCAAAAAATAACTAGAAACCACAGCGGTGAAATATGTCAAGTCTATTTGTAAACATCGAAAAAGCGGCGCCAGCTTGCAGATTAGGAAAAGAGCCTTTCTTGTGCCAATAGCAGTGGAGAGGCATGATATCAGGCAAAGCGTGCAAAAATGCAGTTTTTTCCAAAGTATCCATAAAAGGATGGACAAAAGCCTGCAAAAATGCAGGAATATGGTTCAGAATAGACTAGTTTGAAGATAATTCTTCGAGAAAGCCTGCACATTTGCAGCAATTTAGGGCAATTAGAGGCTTTACATAAACAAAGCCTGCACTTCTGCAGGAATTTACAGGAATTCCTCATCACGACACTGTTCCCGTGATATATGAGATACGATCATAGCATGTGGCGGGATCAAGCGGTGCACGGATCGTCTTCCTTGCACCGCTATTTCTAGTTTAGACAGTACACCTACTTTTGGGACAGCCCCTAATCGTCCCGATCGGGCACTCGCGCTACCAGCGCGAAACTTCGTTCAGTCCACCCGCAAACCGCGGTGATCCTCACTCCGATGACCCCCATGTGGTTCTCATCCCCTGAAGTAAAGTAAAAGGGGGCCGACCCAAAAGTTTACTAAGTGCACCTCAAAACAGAACCCGTTACCTTCCCCTCGCACGGTTATTATCTATTATATTTTAGGGTAGATTGCTCTATTTTTTCTGAAATATAGACAATATATAAAAACGTCTATATAATAAACAGATGAAAGGGGTGTTTGTTTAAATGTATGGAATTTCCGAAATGTTTTGGGACGCAACTGTTCCGGAACTTAAGAAAGGTTATGTATGGGATGAGAAGAGTGAAGCTTTTGTGTGCCTGCTATGCGGAAAGTCGTTCATTAAAGGGCTGATATATGAGCAGGATGGGATTTTTTATGAGGCAGAAAAGTTTACGGCTCTTCACGTTGCAGAGGAGCACGGTGGGATGCTTCAATACTTGCTCGGACTCGATAAGAAGCTGACTGGGCTTACCGATTTGCAGAAAAACCTGGTAAAGGCTTTTCATGAAGGACTGGGAGATCAGGAGATCGCCAAACGTTATGAGGTTGGCAGTACTTCAACGATTCGTAATCACCGTTTTACCCTTAGAGAGAAAATGAAGCAGGCGAAAATTTATTTGACGATCCTCGAAATGATGGAAGAGAAAGCACCAGCTGCTTCCTTTGTACCTGTACATCGTACTGCAACTATGGTGGATGAGAGATATGTCATGACCACTAAAGAAAACGATGAGATCATTAAGAAATTTTTTAAGGAAGGACCAGAAGGTCCATTATCTCATTTTCCGAAAAAGCAAAAGATGAAGCTTGCTATTCTTAGACATATCATGAACCGATTTGATTCGAATAAAAAATATTCGGAAAAAGAAGTGAATGAAATTCTGCGAACAGCTGATTCGGACTATGTGACCCTGCGTCGTTATCTAATTGAATATGGTTTTTTAGACAGAAAAGATGATGGAAGTATGTATTGGGTAAAGGAGTGAGTACTCTGGACAAGTTACAAAAGGCAAGACGTAAACAAATCGGAGATGAGTACATGCAAACACATCGGCCGATGGGAGTTTATCAAATCAGAAATGTAGAGAATGGAAAAGTGTTTATTGACTCCAGCTTGAACCTTGACGGAGCCTGTAATAAGGAGATGTTTATTCTTCAAATGGGTAATCATGTGAACAAGGAATTGCAAAAGGAATGGAAGGAATTTGGAAAAGATAAATTTGTATTCGAGGTTCTGGAACGAATCAAACCACAGGAAGAAAGAGTCACGGATCAGAGTGAACTTAAGAAGTATAGAAAGCTTGCAGCTGATCTAGAATTGAATTGGATCGAACAAATTCAACCCTTCAATGAACGTGGGTATCATAAGAAACGGGTTTAACGTCGATAAACGCTTGCAAATGTGGTACATTATAAAATGAAAATGTAAAGTAACCTATTTGTTAGCTTTAGGTACGGAGGGATACCCATGCAGGACGATTACGCGCGTAAATTAGAAGACCAGAAGGGATTATTCAAGCAGCTCGGCATTAAGCTGGATGCGCTGAGTATTCATGACAAAGAATTTGATGTGAAGATGCGGGGTTATGAAAAAGAAGAAGTTGACCGTTTTCTAGATGATGTAATTGTCGATTATGAACGCTTCTATGAAATTATCACGGATCTGTTGGATAAATATAAAGAAATACAGCGCCGTCAAGCTTATTGGGAAGAAGAGCGGAAATCTCTTGTATCCCGTAAACCGCAAATTGATACTGCAGACGCGGTAGATCGTCGTTTGGTAGAAGACGGAATCCGGCAAATGGAACGAAGTCTGGAGCAATTAAAGCTACAGATTCGTTCAGGAGTTTAAAATATGCAAGTGATGAGTTGGTATAATTATGCCAGCTCATTTTTTGTATATTGGCGATACAAATTACATAAACTTCATTCAGTAAAAAAGAAATTTCATGTGAAATTCATGTATTGAAAGTTGCAAATGGTGTAGATCAGTGGTAATATATAAACAGGATTTAGATTTAGTCTAAATTTAAAATAAGTAATTTACAGTATGCCAAGCTAAGTTATACACAATATGTGCTTCATACTATATCATGAATGGAGGATTTATTATGACAAATCAAGTATTAACTCAAAGTGAACAAGCTCTGGAGAAAGAACTGAATTTGCAAATCGCTAACTGGACTGTATTGTACACCAAGCTCCATAATTTCCATTGGTATGTGAAGGGTTCTAATTTCTTTAGACTTCATGAGAAATTCGAAGAACTGTATAATGAAGCGGCAAATTATATCGATGAAATTGCTGAACGTTTGCTGGCAATTGGCGGTAGACCTGTAGCTACTCTCTCTGACTCCTTGGCAGTTGCAACTTTGTCTGAAGCTACAGGGTCTGAGGATGCAAATGCAATGGTCGAATCAATTATAGCTGATTTTAAAGTATTGGGAAGTGAACTTAAGCACGGAATGAAGATTGCTGATGAAGCTGAAGACCAAGCTTCCGGTGATTTGCTGTTAGGCATTTTGTCAACGATTGAGAAACATAGCTGGATGCTTAATTCGTATTTGGGTAAATAAGCATAGAAATCCAGATCTTAAGCTTAAGAGGCTGTCTCTCAAAGTTATCTAAGATAGCTTTGAGAGACGCTTCTTTAGCAGTGGAAAGGCAAGATATCAGGAAAAGCATACCAAAAATGCAGTTTTTTAAAAGTAGCCATGAAAAAATGAACAAAAGCATGCAAAACTGCAGGAATATTGTTCAGAATAGACTAGTTTGAAGAGAATCCTTAGTGGAAGCCTGCACATTTGCAGCAATTTAGGGCATTTAGAGACTTTACATGATCAAAGCCTGCACATTTGCAGGAATTTCAGGAATTCCGCATCATGACACTATTTCACATGAGATACGGTCATAGAATGTGACGGGATCAAGGATCAAGCGGTGCAGGGTCGTCTTCCTTGCACCGCTATTTCTAGTTTTGACAGTAAACCTACTTTTGGGACAGCCCTAAGTTATGTATTCATTATTTTCGTGAAAAAGGAGTAGTAACATGGCAGAGCACAAGACCAATGCTATCCGGATTTTAGACAAGGCTAAAATTCCGTATCAAATACATGTGTATGACAATGAAGATGGCAAAATCCATGGCGAAGCAGTTGCAGAGAAAATTGGAAAAAAGCCTGAGATGGTGTTTAAAACGCTGGTTGCTCATCAGGGAGCTAATTTGTTTGTTTTTGTTATCCCAGTAGCTGAGGAATTAGATTTGAAAAAGGCGGCAAGGGCAGCAGAAGTAAAAAAGATAGAAATGCTTCCGGTAAAAGAGCTGTTGAAATGGACGGGCTATGTTCGCGGAGGATGTTCACCGATTGGCATGAAAAAGTTATATCCTACATTTATTGATAGCAGCGCAGTAGATTTGCAGACGATGATTGTTAGTGCTGGGAAGATCGGCTTGCAGTTGGAGCTTGAGCCAGAGCAGCTTGCCGATGGGGTATCAGCAAGGTTTACTTCTTTGCTTAGGGTAGAGGAGTAACAAGCGCAGTAATCAATTGAGGAATAAGAAAATGGAAAAATCCCACGAGAACTGTATTACCGTTCTTTTCGCGGGATCTTTTTTGTTTACACTTTAAATTTTTCGATTCGAGTATGCAATTTCTCGGATATGCTGGACAGGAAGGTAGCAGAAGCATCAACCTCTTCCATGACAGCCAGATGCTCCTCTGAAGCAGCAGATATACTCTGAGCTCCATCAACTGTTCCATATGCGATTTCTATAATTTGTTCAATTGATTGAACGAGCAGCTTAGAGTTTCCAGAGAGCTGATGAATTGCCGCGCTGACTTTTTCAATAGCTTCTTCGGTAGTTTTTGAGGAAAGCTCTATTTCGTTGAATGAGAGCCCTGCATTTTTTACGAGCTGTGTACCGTGTCTGACTTCATGGGATGCTTCTTCCATCGTATTTGCAGTTGATTCCATTTGAGTAACGATAAATGAAATGATCGACGCAATTTGTTGTGCAGAAGTGGCTGAACGTTCAGCTAGCTTCCGTACTGATGAGGCGACAACTGCAAAACCACTGCCATATTCACCAGCTCGGGCTGCTTCAATTGCGGCATTAATAGCGAGCAGGTTAGTTTCAGCGGAAATATCCGTAATAATCTCCAAAATACTTTGGATTTCCCGAGAGTGAGCACCTAAAGTTTCAACGTTAGTAGAGAGCTGCTTCATTTTATCTTCCATCTTGTTCATCTGCTTAACACTAAGTTGGATCGATTCTACCCCTTTTTGAGCAGAGACTGTGGATTGCATTGCAGCATGTGAGACATTGTCAGTGTTTTCTACAATATGCTGGACAAAGTCAGACATCTCTTGTAATGCAGTGGAGCTTTTTTCGAGACTATTTAACTGCTTCTCTGCACCTTCAGCTAATCCCTGTGAGATATTCGCGGTTTGTTCACTTGCTTTACCAGTCTGATCAACACTCGCAGATAGCTGCTGTGATGATGAGGCGACCTGCAACGACATATCGTTAGCCTCTGTGATCAATTGGCGCAAATTTGCTGTCATGTTTGCAAAATCCCTTGTAAGCTTTCCGACTTCATCCTTACTTGATAGGGTGACAGGTTGTACGGTCAGGTCACCTTGGGCAACTCTGTTTACTTGAAGGGATAATTGCTCGATAGGTCTGATCATACGGTGGATGAAGAAATACACGATTATAGCAGTTAGTACAAAGATGATACCTCCGATAATAAAGGGAAGGGTAACAATTTCAACGGTACGATCATGAATAATGGAAGCGTCAAAATTAATGACCATCATACCGATGATATCCTGATTAGGATCATGGTCTTTAAAAATAGGTGCGTATCCGCTAAGCAGTTGAGCTCCATCATACGTGTATACTGATGAATAAACCGCGTGACGCATATCTTTGATCATATCCACATCAGCTTTGTCTAAATAGAAGGATTCTCCGGCTGCATATCCTCGTCCCTTCAAGTTGGAATCTGCCGCAAGAATTACACCGTCAAGTGATAGAATAAATACTTCTTTGAAAAGTGATTTGTGATCTACTGTCCAGTTCAACCGTTCTTCAAGGGATGCCAGACCTGATTGCTGGCCTTGAGCAAGTTGTTCTATAATGCTTGGGTCTACAAGTCCTGTAGTAATATTAGCACAGCCAACTGTTTCTATGCCGACGGAATCTTCGACCTGTCTATATGCCGTTTGATAAGTAAAAACCCCAATCAAAGTGCCTACTAATACCAGTAGGCTAATTAGAACAAGAGTAATTTTTCTAGCAAATCCCATAATGGTACTCCTTTATAATGGATTAATTAATGTTAAGTAAGTATAAGACGAAAGAACTAATAAATACTATTACATATTATATAGTCGAATTGTTATGTAAATAATAACGAACAACGTCGATTTGTGGCGAAAAAATGAAAAAATAGGAAAATAAATTACAAGGATGTGACATTGCATGTTAGTTAATGGAAATAGCAAGCAGCTATGGCGTATTTTTATTGCTGTTCCTATTCCTGAGGAGATAAAGCAAACCATGAATTCCTGGAGTCGGGAGCATAGGGCACAGCTGCAATTCAGAAAATGGGTCCATGCAGAGGATTATCATATTACCGTTCAGTTTCTTGGAGATACTGAAGTTGATCGAATTGGGAAGTTAAAAGAAGTTTTAATGAGGGGAGTAGCAGAAATGGCTCCATTCAAAATGGAGGCTGTGGGTGTAGGGACATTTGGAAGACCCCGTCAGCCCCGTGTGCTGTGGGGAGGGGTCAATGGGGATATTACAGCCCTGCATGACCTATATCATGATGTTACTTCATCAAGTGCAGAGCTTGGATATATAGCTGAGGATCGAGCCTATCATCCACATATTACAATAGCACGCAAATATCGTGAGGAAGAGGAGCTTAACCCCGAGGTTATTAGCGCTCTTAACACTAATGCAAGCTTTGGGACCTGGATCGCAGACCGAATTGTAATATATCGTACAAATTTAGGCAATCAACCAATGTACGAAGAGATAGCTAGTATGTCTTTAAAAAAGCCTTGAGCCATCTCTTCGTAAATATCGCGTCAATTTGCGCGTTGACCTGTGGAGTGAATCTTAATATTCAGACGTCTTGTGCTATAACTGGAACTCAGTAAATTCATAACCGATTTAGCACATGCTTCAGGCTCATAGATAGCTTCAAATTTTGAAACGAGTAAAATCTGACGATGCTGTATCGATGTCTTATTGTAATCTGTGCTAGCTGTGTGATTACTTATTTTGTCCAGCCATGCCTCAAGAATTTCCGGAGAAGCCAGCTCTTGTCCATATCCATGACTCACAAAGTATTCGCGGTTCTTATCCTCCTGACCAGGAATGGATTCACAGAACAGCATCGGTAAGCCTTTGGCCAATCCTTCAGTACAAGTCATTCCACCAGGTTTCGTAATGAGAAGATCTGCTGCATCCATCCATTTACTAATTTCTTTAGTAAAGCCAAGCACTGTAATGTTGGGATGCTGGAATTCCGGCTGGTTTCTCATTTTTGAAGCAAGCTTCTCATTACTTCCCATGCAATAGACAAATTGTATTTTATCGTTCCACTGCATGAACTTCGAAATCAGCTCTTCTTTAAATAACTGTAGCCCCCAGCCTCCTCCCATAACGAGAGCGGTAGGTAAATTTTTAAGACCAAGCTCTTTTCGAACGAATTCTTTGTCTTGTTTAATCCAAAATTCAGGATGAACCGGTATTCCGGTTACTTGAATGGATTTTGGATTAACCCCCCGCTGGATAAGCAGCTTACGCACTTCATCAGTAGATACCAAATAATGATCTACTTCCGAGCTGACCCATGAGCCGTGAGCATCGTAATCAGTAATGACAGTAAGAAGCGGAATGTTCATACCCGATTCCTTCAGTCTGGATACGATCGCGTTAGGGATCGGGTGCGTACAGATGATCAAATCTGGCTTCAATTGATTAATTACCTGTGCGGCATGATTGTAAAAAACTTTATGTAGGGCCAGCCGTGTTAATCGACTAACTGGTTTTTCATATTTAATGCGGTAGAACATTCCTACGAGTAATGGACTTGCGCTCACGGTTAGTCGATAGGCTGACAAAATCAAGGGAGCTACAGTGGGATTAAGAAAAGAACCGAGCTCAAGTACTTTTGTTTGAACATTAGGAGAGAGCTCTTTAAGCCCTGCAGCGAGGGCATAGGCTGCCTGTGTATGTCCGCTGCCGAATCCTTCTGATAGAATGAGTACTTTTTGTTTTCTCAAGATTTTCACCTGCTTATCATTTAGCTCTTTATATACAGTACATGCTCAAGAGCTGACTTTTTGAACTTTCATATATAGTCTATTAACTTTTTTGTAATGAAGGAAGAGCCTGTGGACTGGTAATGAAACTGGACTTAAGTCTGGGAACGAAGAAGATTATGAAAATAAATGAAAACTACTGAAAAAAACCACTTGCAAAGGGTTAATGATCGTGATAAAGTGTTCATTGACCGAATGACCGAAATCGTATTTTAGTCATTTTTCGAAAAACGCGGCATATATTCTTAATAAGGAGGTGCTTATAATGGCTGTGGTAGATCGCCGTAAACAAATTATCGAAGCGGCGGAAAAATCATTTGCGCTCTTCGGATATAAAGCGACGACGATGGACCAGGTAGCAAAGATTGCAAATGTGGCCAAAGGCACGATCTATACATTTTTTACGAATAAAGAAGAATTGTTTGATGAGATTCTTCGTCATGTAATTTCTGACATGAAACGAATCTCAGAGCAGGAAGTAAGTGAGAAACGATCGTTCTTTGAAAACTTGTATCAAAGCATGGACGTCCTTCTGGAGTTTAGGACGGAGCATGAATTGCTGATCAAGCTTTTTCAGGAAGTACGGGATTTTGGTACACCGCAAGCCCGCGAGGGGTTGGAAAAGATTGAAGCCGCTATTCTTGGTTATTTGGAAAATCAATTAGAACGTGCTGCTCAGCGAGGAGAAATTCGAGGGCTTGATCCTAAGGTCACCTCTTTTGTGCTGATGAGACTGTACGTAGCACTTACTTCTGACTGGAACAAAAATAACGAGCCTCTAAGCGAGGAGCGGATTAAAGAGTTCATTCGCATGTTTTTATCCGGTGGGCTCTCGCCACTATAAAGAGATAAGTTATAGAGAGATTAAGATAAAGAGAAATTAATAGTTGAGAAGGAGAGGACATTGCATGAATTCGATGTCGGTATTTTTTAAAGATTTGGTGGCATCCTTCAAAAAGCCGAAAGTGATTATTCCTATTTTAGTCGTGTTGTTCATTCCTGTGTTGTATAGCGGGATGTTCTTAACGGCATTTTGGGATCCATACGGTAAAATGAATGAGCTGCCTGTTGCAGTTGTTAATGAAGATAAAGGTGCAGAGTATGAAGGCAAATCTCTTCAAGTAGGTAAAGACCTTGTTGATGAATTGAAGAATAACGATGATTTCTCATGGACGTTTGTATCTCGTGAAGAAGCGAATAAAGGGACAGAAACTAATAAGTACTATATGACCATTGTTATTCCTGAGGATTTCTCCGAAAAGGCAACAACTTTAATGGACGAAAATCCACAGCCATCCAAGCTGGTTTTTGAACCAAATGAAGGTTACAACTTCCTTGCCGCACAAATCGGCGGAACGGCAGTTAAGGAGATCAAATCTAAAGTATCTGCCAAAGTAACGGAAGCATATACGGAAACTCTATTTGACCAGGTTGAGAAAATTTCCGGGGGCTTAAGCGATGCCGGAACAGGAGCTGGCACGATCAATGAAGGTGCAGCGAAACTGGATGATGGCGCACTTAAGCTGAAGGAGAATCTTGCCAAACTGGTTAACGGTACAGGTGAATTGAAGGACGGTATTGTACCTTTGGAAAAAGGTGCTGGAACACTTAGTCAAGGAGCCGGGGAGCTCCATAATGGTGCTTCTACATTGTCTAACGGATTGAAGCAGTTAGCTGCGGCTGAAGGACAGCTTGAGACAGGTGCTGTTAAAGCGCATGAAGGTAGCGTGCAGCTGCACTCCGGTCTTCAATCCTCTCTGGAAGGAACCGGTAAGCTGAACGCTGGTCTTGCCGCTTCAGAGCAAGGCAGCGCTAATCTGGTCACTGGACTGGAGTCATCAGTAGCTGGAAGTACAAAAGTTGCTGCAGGCGCTAAGAGTGTTGCTGATGGATTGGAACAGTTGACTAAAGCAAGTCCAGAGCTTGCTCAGAATGAATCAGTACAAAAGCTCCTGGCAGCAAGTAAAGCTGTTGCCCAAGGCTCTGAACAATTGAATCAAGGTCAACAGCAGTTGCTGCAAGGCAGCAAGGATTTGCACGTTGCACAGCAGCAGTTAGTTCAAGGAAGCGAGCAGCTTGTACAAGGGCAACAAAAGCTGGTTCAGGGTGCATCTGATTTGACATCTGGGCAGGAACAGCTTGCTGGTGGCTTGAAGCAGTTTGGTGTGAAATTGAATGAGGCGGCTGCTGGTGGCCAAAGCTTGGCCGCCGGAGCTGGCAAAATTGATGATGGAGCTAAGCAGCTTCAAGGCGGCATGGGCCAATTGTCCGGCGGAGTTAAAACGCTGGCTGCTGGTTCGAAACAGCTGGATAACGGAGCTGGCGAACTGAAGGAAGGTATGGATAAACTTACTGAAGGTTCTGGCGAGCTTGCTACCAAGCTGAATGATGCGGCAGATGAAACTTCAAGTGTGAAGAAAACCGATGCTCTTGTAAACATGTATGCTCAGCCGATTGAGATTGATGAGCAAAAAGTCAGTGAAGTTCCTAACTACGGAACAGGCTTTTCTCCTTACTTCCTGTCTCTGGGATTATTCGTCGGAGCACTGATCTCAACGCTCGTCGTTCCACTTCATGGTTCATCGGTTCCCGGGGCTAGCGGCTGGAACAGATTTGTCAGTCGTTCGCTGGCATTCACCGGAATGGGTCTGGTTCAATCTCTGCTTGCTGTTCTCCTTACATTGTACGGATTAGGTTTGGAAGTGAAGAGCATTCCGATGTTCTATCTGTTCAGCTTTATTACCAGCTTGTGTTACATGTTTATCATCCAGGCACTTGTTACTTGGCTCGACAACCCAGGACGCTTTATTGCGATTCTGCTGTTGATCTTCCAATTGACAACCAGTGCAGGTACGTTCCCAATTGAATTGATTCCTAACTGGATGAAAGTGTTCAACCCATTGCTTCCAATGACATACAGCGTCAGCGGATACAAGGCGATCGTCTCTACCGGCGACTTCAGCCATGCATGGCAGCAGATGGGTGTTCTTGCAGGCTTTGCAGTCGTCTTCCTGGCGATTACTCTAGGATACTTCATGACTCACAAAGAAAACAAAGAAGTGAGCTTAGAAGTAAGCATGAACGCTTAATATTTTATTTCTCACATTCCACATAAGAGCGAGCTTCGAGGCACATTGCCTCTGGAGCTTGCTCTTTTTGTGTTAATTCCTATTCCACAACACCATTTCTACGTCACTTTTGATGCTCATCCTCCCGTTTGATGACGCTAGTGGTTATTTTCGCTATTTTGGTGCTAACAATTGTGAACTCACCTTTTAAATTCTAGATACTAGTCGCTGAATTTTCACAATCGATGTGAATCCTTCTAAAAATTATAAGCAATAGTGCAAAAGAAAGAGAAGATAGTGCAAAAAAACCGGAGACGTTTTCCGTTAGAATAAAACTATAAGAAAAACATGTGTCGAACGTGCTTTTGCACAAGTCAAATCGAGTTTAGAGAAAGTTTACTTTCTTTACGTTATAATCGCCATTTTATCAATAGAAAGGTTGCGCTGAACATGAAACATACCGTTATACCTGAACGACAGGGGCTCTATGATCCCGCTTTTGAGAAAGATGCTTGCGGGATGGGATTTGTGGCTCATATTAAAGGCAGTGCTTCACACGATATCGTTAGTCAGGCATTGACGATGCTAACGAATATGGAGCATCGTGGAGGCCAAGGAAGTGAGCCAAATTCAGGAGACGGGGCAGGTATTTTACTGCAAATCCCACATAGCTTTTTCAAAGCTGAACTGCATGAGCTTGGATACGGACTTCCTGAAGCTGGACAATACGGAGTCGGCATGCTTTTCCTCACTCATGATGAAGATATTCGCAATGCTCAAGAAGCTGAGCTTGCCCGGATTATTGAAGATGAAGGGCAGCAGCTGATCGGTTTCAGAACTGTTCCGACACATGACGATATGCTTGGAAAATCGGCGAAAGAAGCCAAACCCTATGTGCGTCAAGTATTCATAGGTCGCAGTAAAGATCTGACTACTGATCTTGATTTTGAACGTAAGCTGTATGTCATTCGTAGACGTGCAGAGCTTGCTATTCGTTATGGAGGAACTCCTGAGGGCGACAGCTTCTATGTCTCCAGCATGTCTTGTCGAAAGATCGTTTACAAAGGAATGCTCACTACGGAGCAGGTAGGTCAATTCTATCTTGATCTGCAGGATAAGAGACTTGAATCGGCGATCGCTCTAGTCCATTCCCGGTTTAGTACGAATACTTTCCCAAGCTGGGAACGGGCGCATCCATACCGCTTTATGATTCATAATGGTGAGATCAACACTCTTCGCGGGAATGTAAACTGGATGCATGCTCGCCAGTCGTTGTTCGAGACCCCTGCGTTTGGTCATGATCTTGAAAAGATCAAGCCTATCATCAATCCGGACGGCTCTGATACAGCGATGTTTGATAATACTTTTGAATTCCTGTATCTCAGTGGACGCTCCTTGCCGCATGTCGCTATGATGATGGTTCCAGAGCCATGGAATGGCAACAGTGATATGGATTCGGATAAAAAAGCATTCTATGAATACCACAGCTCTTTGATGGAGCCTTGGGATGGTCCTGCAGCAATGGGCTTTACGGATGGCGTTCAGATCGGAGCTATTCTTGACCGGAACGGTCTGAGACCTTCTCGTTACTACGTGACCAAGGATGATCTGATTGTTCTATCTTCCGAGGTAGGTGTACTCGATATTCCTGCGGAGAATGTTCTATATAAAGATCGGTTACGTCCAGGACGTATGCTGCTCGTGGATACGAAGGAAGGACGGATTATTTCGGACGAGGAAGTGAAGGCTTCCATCGCGAAAGAAAACCCGTACAAACAATGGCTGGATGAGCATCGGGTTACTTTAGAGGATCTCCCTGAAGCTCCTGAGCTTCCTGCAGAAAATCATGACAACATCACGCGTCGTCAAATGGCGTTCGGATATACGTTCGAGGATTTGCGTAAAGTTATCGAGCCTATGGCCCTTACTGGAGCAGAACGCATTGCATCTATGGGATATGATGCGCCGCTTGCTGTAATGTCCGAGATGCCACAACGTCTCTATAACTATTTTAAACAAATGTTCGCGCAAGTAACGAATCCGCCGATCGATGCGATTCGTGAAGAGCTCGTTACTTCTACGGCGACCACGATTGGACCTGAGCGGAATTTGCTCAATCCTGAACCGGAGAGCTGTCGTCATATCCGTCTGGAATCACCGATCTTGTCTAATGAGGAGTTTGCGAAGCTGCGTCATATTCGCCGTCCGGGATTCAAGGCCATTACGATTCCAATATTGTTTCCGGCAAATGAAGGGGAAGCAGGATTGAAGCAAGCGTTGGATACGCTCTGTGAAGCTGCTGATCGAGTGATTGCTAAAGGTCATAACATCCTGATCTTGTCCGATCGTGACGTTGATGCTGACAATGCGGCAATTCCAGCTCTGCTTGCCGTATCTAGTCTGCACCATCATCTGATTCGCGAAGAGACGCGGACGAAAGTAAGTATCATGCTGGAGTCGGGAGAACCGCATGATGTTCATCATTTTGCACTTCTTCTCGGATATGGCGTAAGCGCAGTAAATCCATATCTCGCATATGAATCGATGAAGGATATGATCGAGCAAGGGATCATTCAAGGAATTACGGAAGAAAAAGCGATTTACAATTTCAATAAAGCTGCTACTAAAGGCGTTATTAAAACGTTGTCCAAAATGGGTATTTCGACGATTCAGTCCTACCGTGGGGCGCAAATTTTTGAAGCTGTCGGATTAAGAAAAGAATTCGTGGATCGTTACTTTACTTGGACTCCGTCCCGTATTGGCGGTATTGGTCTAAAAGAAGTAGCAGAGGAAGCTATTACACAGCATTTCCGGGCTTTTACAGATAAAGACGGCAATGACAAGGTGCTTGATTCCATCGGTGAATATCAGTGGAGAAGCGGTGGAGAAGAGCATTTGTTCAATCCGCAAACCGTTCATTTGCTTCAACAGTCCGTACGTACAGGCGATTATCAATTGTTCAAGAAGTTCTCCCAGCTGGTGCAGGGCGAGAATGAGAAATATTTAACTCTTCGTTCCTTGCTTGATTTGAAACCGATCGGACCGAAAGTGCCGCTTGAAGAAGTAGAATCTGCTGCTTCTATCATGCGCCGCTTCAAAACTGGGGCTATGTCCTTTGGTTCTATCAGTAAAGAGGCGCATGAAACTATCGCAATTGCGATGAACCGCATCGGCGGTAAGAGCAATACAGGTGAAGGTGGAGAAGACCCGGCGCGTTTTGTTCCAGATGCAAATGGAGATTTACGTCGCAGTGCGATCAAACAGGTAGCTTCCGGTCGCTTTGGTGTTACATCTCATTATCTGGTTAACGCTGATGAAATTCAGATCAAAATGGCTCAAGGCGCTAAACCGGGTGAAGGCGGACAATTGCCTGCTCAGAAGGTATATCCTTGGGTAGCTGAGGTTCGTGGATCAACACCAGGCGTAGGCTTGATTTCACCGCCGCCACATCATGATATTTATTCGATTGAAGATTTGGCAGAGCTTATTTTTGACCTGAAAAATAGTAATCCTCGCGCAAGAATCAACGTTAAGCTTGTATCCGAGGCAGGTGTTGGTACGATTGCTGCTGGTGTAGCTAAAGGTCGTGCGGACGTTATCCTGGTCAGCGGTTATGATGGAGGAACTGGTGCATCGCCACAGAGCTCCATTCGGCATGCGGGACTTCCGTGGGAGCTTGGACTTGCGGAAACGCATCAGACGCTTATGCTGAACAATTTACGTGACCGCGTCGTGCTTGAGACAGACGGTAAAATGCTTACCGGGCGTGATCTGGTGGTGGCTGCATTGCTGGGAGCTGAAGAATATGGCTTCTCCACAGCGCCGCTCGTAGCAGTAGGCTGTATCATGATGCGTGTCTGCCAGTTGGATACTTGTCCGGTCGGTGTAGCTACACAAAATCCTGAGCTCCGTAAAAACTTTGCCGGCGATCCTCAGTATGTCGTGAACTTCATGACTTTTGTTGCTGAAGATTTGCGCGAATGGATGTCAGAGCTTGGTTTCCGCAGTATTCAGGAAATGATTGGTCGTACAGAATGTCTGGATACATTAAAAGCGGTTAATCATTGGAAGAAAAAAGGAGTAGACCTTGCGCCGCTGCTGCATACTCCAGAATTGCCGGAAGGAAGCAGTCGTTATTGCACCCGTCAGCAAAATCACGGCTTGGACGAAACGCTCGATGTTATCCAGCTGCTGCAATTGGCGGCTCCCGCTCTTGAGCGCGCAGAGGCTGTCAGTGCATCGCTTCCGATTTGCAATGTGAACCGTGCTACAGGCACATTGCTTGGCAGTGAAGTCACACGAATTTACGGAGCGGCCGGATTACCTGAGGATACGATCACGTTCCAGTTCGAGGGATCAGCGGGTCAAAGCTTCGGGGCATTCGTTCCAAAAGGAATGACACTTACTGTTGTAGGTGATGCCAATGATTATACGGGTAAAGGGTTATCAGGCGGTAAGGTGATCGTGAGGCCTTCAAGCCGTGCGACATTTGCCGCAGAGGATAACATTATCGTAGGTAACACTTCATTCTATGGTGCGACCAGCGGGGAAGCATACATCCGTGGTATTGCCGGAGAACGCTTCGCAGTTCGGAATTCCGGCGCGAATGTTGTAGTTGAAGGCGTGGGAGACCATGGATGTGAATATATGACTGGAGGCCGCGTTGTTGTCCTTGGCGGAACAGGCCGTAACTTTGCAGCAGGTATGTCTGGCGGTATCGCTTACGTATTAGATGTACAAGGTGACTTTGCCAAACGCTGCAATATGGAAATGGTTCTTCTGGAGAAGGTTGAGGAGCAGGCGGAGATCGAACAGCTTCGCACCAAGATCAGTCGCCATGTCCTATACACGGACAGTAACGTGGGACGCCGCGTTCTGGACAATTGGAGCGAATTGCTGCCGAAATTTGTTCGGGTTATTCCTAAGGACTACAAACGGATGCTAGAGCAAATTATCAAGGTGGAAAATGAAGGCTTGAAGGGTGAAGCAGCACTTCTAGCTGCTTTCGAAGCCAACACTCGTGAGCTAGCTCGAACCAGTCATTAATAATTGTCTAATTAAGTTTGAGGTATAGGTATTACACTATCTAGTGTTAACCAACTGTTCTCTATTTGCTGCTCTACAGAGAACGGCGATAAATTGAGTCAATCAAGAGCAGTTGTTGTGGCAATGGTATGATTTTGCCGGAGTACAGGGTGAGGGTCCTGTTCTCCGGCCTTTTTTTACCCTGAAAAGCACAATGAGCTAACATGATTTCGCAACTTTATTAATGATTTGAAATCTAAATATTGACTAATAATTTTTTGGAGGCGATTGTGGTTGAAAAGAGTAGCAGTATTTTGTGGTTCGAATAACGGGATTTTGCCTATATATAGAGAAGGCGCAGTTGAGTTAGGAAAAGAGATTGCCAAGCGTGGAATTACGCTCGTCTATGGAGGAGGTAATGTAGGGATCATGGGTGCTGTTGCGGACTCTGTTCTGGAGTCGGGCGGTCATGTAGTAGGCGTTATTCCACAAATGCTGGTAGAACAGGAAAAGGCGCATCCTCATTTAACGGAACTGATCGTAGTTTCCTCTATGCACGAAAGAAAGAGAAAGATGGCTGATTTAGCAGACGCTTTTATTGCCTTGCCTGGAGGTCCGGGGACGTTGGATGAGTTTTTCGAGGCGTTCACCTGGTCTCAAATGGGAATTCATCGCAAGCCTTGTGGCATTTTAAATATTGGACAATACTATGACCAGTTGCTTTCTTTCTTTAACCATATGAATGAACAGCAATTTTTAAGAAATGAGCATCGTTCCTTCGAATTTACGGATAATGATCCGATAAGCTTGTTGGATTCAATGAATGAATACGTACAATTACAGAAGGGGAGAGTGTAAGTTGGTACATAAATCCATCGTATCACCGGGTACATTATCTGTTGAACCTGTTGTCCGAATTCAGGGAGTCAGTAAAGTTATTGGCTCAAAGCGCATTATCGATCAATTAACGCTCGATATACCAGCAGGGCAAGTGTACGGATTTTTGGGGCCAAACGGGGCAGGGAAGACGACCACCATCCGGATGATGGTTGGCCTTATGTCTATTTCCGAAGGCGATATATGGATTAACGGCAAAAGCATACGCAGCAACTTTGAGTCAGCGATTTCTGATGTCGGTGCCATCGTAGAAAATCCTGAAATGTATAAATTCCTTACAGGCTATCAAAATCTGCTTCACTATGCCAGAATGTCCCCGGGTGTGACAAAAGAGAGGATTATGGAAGCTGTTCATCGCGTAGGCATGCAGCATCGAATTCATGATAAGGTGAAGACATACTCTTTAGGGATGCGTCAACGTCTTGGCGTCGCCCAAGCTATTTTACACAGGCCAAGGCTGCTTATATTGGACGAGCCTACGAATGGCCTTGATCCTCAGGGGATTCGTGAGCTGCGCGACTATTTGAGGGAGTTGGCTGAGTCAGAGGGCATAACGGTATTCGTCTCCAGCCATTTGCTGTCTGAGATGGAGCTGATGTGCGATACAGTGGCGGTGATTCAGCAGGGGCGTCTAGTTGATGTGAGATCGCTGGAGACAGGGATTGAGGCAGAAGGAGCTATAAGGGAAACATTTTTTGAAGTAAATAATCCACGGCTAGCCCATGAATTGATTGGTGAAGGACGAATTGATAAGGGGTGTTTGATCATTGCTGCTGATCGGGATAAAACGTCACAAATCAATGCTAAGCTGGTGAATGCAGGTATTTCTGTATACGGCATCAGGGCTGTAACCCGGTCACTTGAAGATCAATTTCTGGAGCTTACGGGAGGCGGACAAATTGATTGATTTCACACAGCTTATTCAAAATGAAAATATGAAGATATACCGTCGTCTCCGTACAGTAATTATGTTCATCCTCATCCTAATGTTTAACCTTCTATTCGGAGTGTTGTTCTCACTAGATAATGGGCCCGGTCAATTAACGGCTTGGGATGCTGTTGATCAGCTGTCATTCCTGTACTTTCTTGTCGTGATCTTCTCCACAGTTGTTGCGGCAGACATAGTGGCGGGGGAGTTCACCTGGGGTACGATCAAGCTGCTACTGATTCGTCCTTGGACGCGTTCCAAAATTTTGGGGTCCAAGCTGCTGTCCGTCATTTGTTTCACTTTACTGCTGACTGCATGGTTTTTGGTCACTTCAATAGCTATATCGTTTATTTTGTTTCCGAATCAACCCTCCGTCATATTTGGACAAGGAGCTAATCCATTTGCTTATATTATGGAGAAGTTGCTGTACAGCTACATCGATCTGCTTGTCATTACGATCTTTTCCTTTATGATCTCAACAGTATTTCGTTCGGGCGGAATTGCTATCGGCTTGTCGATGTTCATTTTGTTTACCGGGAATATATTTACGATGCTATTTAATCCGATCAGATACCCTTGGGCTAAATATATGCTGTTCACGAACATGGACCTCAGTCAATATCAGAACGGCGGCGGAAATGGGGTTACGGGTATGTCGCTGGGCTTTTCGTCTGTGGTGTTAGCTGCTTATATTATCATGTTTTTACTTGTATCTTGGGTCGTGTTCAATAAAAGGGATGTTGCGACTTAGTTTATCGGTTTATAAAAAGCAGAAAGTTCCCGTTTACATAAGTGGACGGGAACTTTAAATGTTGTTTTTCACTGTTTTACCCCGCCTCGGGCTGAGCCGACTTCGAAACTTTCTCTTTGATCGGGAGTGGTGAAGCAGCTTTCTCCATCGTACTGGTTCCAATCAAAAGCCCGCCTTCAGCGATAATCAGCTTGGCGACACTCACATTTCCTTTGACCTCACCGCTACTAGTTATTGTTAATCGGCCTTTTGTAGTAATATCGCCGATGACGATGCCCGCGACTACAATGTCAGTTCCATGAATGTTAGAGTTAGCTTCACCAGTCTCTCCGATAATAACCTGTCCCTTACAATGGATTTCCCCCTTGAATTTACCTTCAATTCTAAGGTTTGATTCACAATCCAATTTGCCGTCTATAACACTTCCTTGACCAATAAGCGTATCTGTTGTTTGATTATGTTTTTTGTTATCCCTTAACATTGAATGAGCATCCTCCATTTCAGAATCAAAGGTTAGTTTCATTGTTCCAAATAGGGAAGCGGATTAATTTGCTTACCCTGTTTGACGATTTCAAAATGCAAATGTGGGCCTGTACTTCGGCCAGTATTACCTAATTTTCCAATACTTTCGCCTTTAGTAACGGTATCGCCTGTAGATACGTCAATGCTGCTTAAATGCAAATACCATGTCTGAAGACCGCCAGGGTGTTCAATCACGATGTATTTTCCGTGAGAGCCGTCTCTATCTGTATTTATAACTTTACCGGCTCCAGCAGCATATACTGGATCTCCCACTTTACCGGCAATATCGATTCCAGCATGAAAGGCGGCACTGCCTTTGAATGGATCGGTGCGATAACCAAAGTTGGAAGTGAGTCTCTTGGACAAGGTCGGCCACTCTGATGGTGTTCCGGAAATCGAATACTGGGTCTGCTTGGCTTTACGTAAAGTAATAGGAACATTTTTCTCCATCTCATCGAGCATGGCGCTCATTTCGAGATAATTGTCTCTTGTCTCTTGAGCGAGTTGTTCGATTTCATTATCGTGGACCGCAATAAATTCACCGCCTAAGCCGAAGGAGTCATCCTCTTCTATAGTTAATGCTGACAGCTTGCCAAGCTCTCCCTGACCCCCGTACTTATCGATAAACTTTTGCAGCTCTGCTTCTAATTCAGCTACCCGTTCCATTCGTTCCATCATTTCTTTGGATTGACTCGACAACGAGATTACTTCGTTCTGCAGCTTTTGAATCGCCTCATTTTTGTCAGTGACGACGGCTTCAAATTTGAGACTCTGACTCTGTAACAGTTCTTCGAGAGTTCTGGTGGTCTGATTGTGCTGCAATTGCAAGCTGACTATTAACCCTGATATCGATAACAATGCGATTAGCGGGACAGCCATCACTAGCGGTTTGGACACCTGAATTTGCTTGACAGGCTGGTTGGCATCACGTAGGACGAGCAGGGTCATGCGGTGGGGGTTAGTTAAACCAACACTTCTCATGGCATCTCCTTTCTAGAGGTAGTTCGAAAAGTCATCTTTTGATCACGAAGCAGTTCGAAGGAGCGGATTCGACATCGAATCTTGAACTCAGCCGGAATTTCCGGTGCTCGCGTACACAAAACGTACGCTCCGCTCCTCAATTCCTAGCTTCATTCAATCTTCTCGGTGCTGAAAAGCCGACTTTTTGAACCTCGATTGAAGAGGTAGTTCAAAAAGTCATCTTTTGATCACGAAGCAAAGCTCAGAAGTAAGCTCTAACTTCGCTGTTTAGCGGACATGTACATGCGCTGGATAATTGAGGAGAAAACTTCCCTTATTTTTCGATATTGGCCCCTTTTTTGAATAATAAAGGAGGTTTCTTCCCCTATATAGAAGCCATGTGCAGATTTTTGGTCCTTTTAGTGCTGTTTTGGAAGTGTTAAAGGAATAAATTTCCTCTATTACCTAATAAATTCATTATTTTAGCAAGATAAGGGAAATTAATTCCGCTATTTTAATTCTTCGCAATTTCACCGCCTTTTGACGCACTCCCGAAAGTGTTATGATCTCCCTGCCATTGTGATCTGTTGAAAATCGAATAACCAAGCTCTTATATTTATCTATTCCTATGTCTCTTAAATCATGTCAAAAAAGTCTAGCAGGGCAATTTAATAAGGAGATCACATTAAGGAGATATAGTGTGAAGTGAATAAACTGCATGGGGTCTGGTTAATGCTGTGGAAGGGAGGGTGTGACGTATGCTTTGGCTAGTATGCATTTTACTTGGATTCATTTTTCAGATTGCAACGATCATCATTCTTGAATATCGAAATCCGGGTAAGGCGATTGCCTGGATGTTCATTCTGTTCTTATTTCCGATCATCGGCTTTATTCTCTATTATTTCGTCGCACAAGATTATAGGAAACGTAAAAAGGTGCGCCGTCGGGGTCCAAGATTGTTTCAGGAGGTCAGGGCTACGCTGAGGAAACAGTCTACTATTGTGAACTCGGCTGAGGACATGCATCAGGAGGAGTTCCGGCATCAGGAGAGGTTATTTGGATTGTTAACACATGTGTCTGATAGCCCGATTACAGGCTGCAACAGGACTAAGGTGCTTAGTGATGGGGAGGCGGCCTTTTCAGAAATGCTTGAGGCGATGGAAACGGCCAAACATCATATCCATATGGAATTTTATATTTTCAGAGCGGATAGGATAGGCACAAAATTTCAGAATGTGATGATTCGGAAGGTAAAAGAGGGGGTTCAAGTACGATTAATCTGTGATGGTCTTGGCAGCTATCATTTGCCGAAATCTTTTGTCCGTAATCTTCAGGATCACGGTGTTGAGGTTTATATGTTTTTGCCTCCGTTGATCGCGGTGATGGATAGAAGACTGAACTATCGCAACCATCGGAAAATTCTCGTTGTCGACGGAACAGTAGGTTTTGTGGGCGGGATGAATGTTGGTGATGACTACTTGGGGCTATATGAAAAGATGGGGTATTGGCGGGATACTCAGCTTAAGATCGAGGGAGACGCGGTTTATTATTTGCAGAGTACATTTCTGGGTGACTGGCGTCTGGCCTCAGGACAGCGGTTATTTCATCAGGATTTCTTTCCAGAGCATCATTGCAATACCGATGAACAGGTGCAAATACTTGTAAGCGGCCCTGATCAGAACGGCGATGTCATTCAAGAAGTGGTGTTTGGAGCGATTTCTGTAGCCAAGAAGCGTATTTGGATCACTTCACCATATTTCATACCTGATCCGAGCATATATACAGGGCTTTTGACGGCAGCCGTCAGCGGGATTGAAGTGATCGTTATTTTGCCATATCAATCGGATAATCGACTCGTGAAATTGGCTTCTTTATCCTATGTTGAGGAACTGCTCCGTGCGGGAGTTAAATTCTATCAATATCGTAAAGGCTTTGTTCATGCCAAGGTCCTCATCGTGGACGATTTGCTGGCCTCGGTAGGGACAGCGAATATGGATATGCGAAGTTTTTTCTATAATTTTGAAATGACGGCATTGATGTTCGATCAGTCACCGATCCAGAAGCTATCCAGAGATTTTGAGCAGGATATAGAGGATTCGAGCCCTATTACTCTCAGGGAGTTTTCACGTCGTTCTCTCAGGCAAAAGGGTGCAGAGAAGCTGGCTCGTCTGCTATCGCCCCTTTTGTAAATGAGCCAGAATCTGTTCCAGTGACTGGGGAGGAATTTGCTGTAATAGATCCCCAGTGAACTGAAGCCGCTCACTGATATTGAGTAAATTGAACTGGGAAGGGTGCGGGTTACGGCGTACTTCATCCCAGGATAAGGGGGTGGAGACACTGGCTGCCTTGCGAGCTCTGGGCGTATAAGGGGCTGCGAGTGTTTTACCGCTATAGTGCTGTAGGTAGTCGAAGTAAATTTTGTTGCCGCGGTCTTTTTTAAGACGTTCAATTGTAAAAAGCTCAGGGTATTTCTCCGTTACATAACGAGCCACGAAATGGCCGATGGTTCGAAGTTCATCGAAAGTTACGCCATACTCGATCGGGATGATGATTTGTATCCCGGTCGCTCCTGATGTTTTAGGTATTGATGACAAGCCTAATGAGGATAAAACTTCACCAACATAGTTCGCTGCTTCCATTATACGGGGCTCATCGTCTACTGAAGGATCAAGATCGATCATCCATTCACAGGGCAGTTCTTCACCAACATAATGAAGGGATGGATGAAATTCGATAGCTGCCAAATTGCCAAGCCAAAGCAAAGTTGGAAGCTGATTCATAATCACATAACGGATGTTATCATGAACAACGGTCTGGACGTATGAGGGCAGCGGCTCAGGGGCATTTTTTTGATAAAAAAAATCCTTATGGATTCCGCCGGGGTAACGGATCGTCGTCAGCAGACGGTTATTGCAGTATCGCAGCAGGTATGGGGATAGCTCGGCCAGCTTTTGCAGGTACATCATTTTGGTAATCCCAGCCTCAGGCCAGAGGAGCCTGTCAGGGTTGCTTACCGTTACATTTTCTCCTTCAACTGTAATCGTTCCTTTCACATTTTTTGGCACGAACGATACTCCTCTCCATTAAATGATTTAGGTGTATAGTAATTCATTTAGCTTTACCCGAATTGGGGAAACTATAAGGATAAGTAACCAATTTCCGGGAGGACACCTTATGAAAAATGAGCCGATACAGCCCATCATCCCTTTTGAACCGATCAGAGCTAAAGATATTCCTATTGGCAATAATTGGATCGCACAGGTGAAATGGGATGGGGTTCGCATGCTTACCTATTATAACGGGCATGAAGTGAAGCTGATCAACCGAAAAGGAAATGAGCGGACACAACAATATCCTGAGTTTACAAATATAAAGGCTTACTGTAATGCCGATTCTGTTATTTTGGACGGAGAGATGATAGCACTTCAAGCGGGAAAGCCTTCATTTCATGAAATTATGCGACGGGATAGCCTCAGGCGGGCACAGGAAATACGTTTTGCGGCTGGCAGAATTCCGGCTATATATATGATTTTTGATATCGTGTACTGTAATGGGAGTTGGGTAAATCATCGGACTCTTACCGAGCGACAAAGACTGCTGACAGAAGTGATTCTGCCTAATGAACAGGTACAAATTGTTCCTAATGTGAGTGATGCGTCCAGCCTATTTACCGTAATGAAGCAGCAGGAATGGGAAGGGATCGTATGTAAAAAGCTGGATAGCACCTATCTTCCAGGCGGGAAAGACGCCAGATGGGCCAAGGTGAAGCTGGCCTTTGATATGTACGCTGTAGTTGGTGGAGTCACCTTTCGAGATGGGCTGGTAAATGCTCTGTTGCTTGGACTTTATGATGCCGGGGGTAAGCTGAATTACATTGGGCATGCAGGTCCGGGAAAATGTAGTCATGAAGATTTGCGCAGCTTGACAGGGACGGTGCGGAGTCTTGCCAAAGACAAATCTGAGCTCACAGGTATTCCAAAAGCGAAGGCCAAAGGAGCGTTATGGTTAAGTCCACGTCTTACGGTAAAAGTACAGTTCATGGAGTGGACTCCTGGAGGAACGATGCGTCACCCGATCATTCAAGGCTTGGCATCGGTCCCCCCAGAGGATTGTACACTATCTCAAAATATTTGAAATCAATTTAGGAAATTGTTTTTTTAGCACTTTTACTCGTTGTTTTTCGCTTTGGCTTAGGCGTGAGTGTCGGTTCGGTGGTTTCATCGTTCTTTTTCGCCGCAGTTTTCCGGGTGCGCTTCGTTTTGGTTGGCCCTGGATCGGTAACGATAGGCGTAGGTGCAGCTGCCGCAGCAGGCTTAACTGCTTCGATACTGGCCTGGAGAGCAGCCATGAGGTCGATAACATTCGTCTCTGCTTTGGCAGGAGCAAGGCTGATTTCTTCCCCTGCTACCTTTTGCTCAATAAGCTGCAGCAGATTGTCCCGATAGTCATCTGTATATTTGTCCGGTTCAAATGGTGTGGATAATTGTTCGATGAGCAGTTTAGCCATTGTTAATTCCTTCTCATTGATGTTAACCCCATCCGGCAGGTTCGGAACCTGTGAGATCGGACGGATTTCATCAGGGTAGAATATCGTCTCCACTGCGAGACAGCCCTCCATAACTCGAATTGCGGCAAGGCTGCTCTTGGAGCGGATTGCGATTTTGGCTATGCCGATTTTCCCTGATTGATGCATGGCCTCCATCAGCAGCTGATACGCATTTGAGCCAGCCTGATCGGGTGACAAGTAATACGTCTTCTGAAAATAAATCGGATCAATCTCCTGAAGATCAACAAAGTCGAGAATTCTAATCGTTCTGTCGGTAGTCGCTGACAATTGTTCTAATTCTTCTTTTTCAAACAAGACGTATTTCCCTTTATCATATTCGTACCCCCGAGAAATCTCCTCCCAGTCCACATCAACATCGCAGGATGGGCAGCGTCTGACATAGGAAATGGGGCTGCCGCAGCTTTTGTGGATGTATTTCATGGAAATATCTTTATCCTCTGTAGCTGAAAACATTTTTACCGGAACATGGACAAGCCCGAAACTAATCGCTCCTTTCCATACGGTATGCATAGTGTAACTCCCTTCTGAATTAGAAATTTATTTGTAGTATGTGTTTTTTAGACATAATTGAAACGCTTCTTTGTTGCGGGTGTTGTGGCAGACCTATATAATGAGGACATATATAAAGAGGTGATTTTTCGATGGAATTCGATAAAGCTTCTGCCGATTTGGTCTATGGTGCAAAAGACCTGGGTGATACTGAGAAGCTGGCAGCAGCATTGGCTGGACAAGCCATACCTGGTACGGTTATTGCGCTGGATGGAGATATGGGTGCAGGGAAGACGGCTTTTTCCAAGTTGTTTGCCAAGCACTTAGGAGTGCAGGGTACGGTGAATAGTCCGACTTTTACGTTGATTAAAGAATATGAGGGGCGATTGCCTTTTTATCATATGGATGTTTATCGTTTATCGCTGGACGAAGCTGAGGAGCTTGGACTCGATGAGTATTTTTATGGTTCCGGTGTAACTTTAGTGGAATGGGCAAGCTTGATTACTGAGATTTTGCCGCCAAGCCTGCTGCACATTTATGTAGAGAGTGTTGCTGACACGGAACGCAATATGTATTTGAAAGGCTCTGGACAACCTTATGAAGCATGGATTAAGACCTTGAAAGAGAATGGAGCTTCGTGAAAATGAACATAGATGAACGACGGCCGCTGCAGCGGTTATTGGCGTTTGATACATCGACGTCCTCACTTGCAGTAGCGGTAATGGAGAACGGTATCCTGCTCGCAGAGCGCAATATTCACGCAGAACGTAATCACTCGGCTTATTTGGTAACGGCAATTGATGAGGCTTTGTCTGCTGCTGGAATTACGAAGAGAGAGCTTGATGCAATTGCCGTAGGGGTTGGACCGGGATCTTATACTGGAATTCGTATAGCGGTGACGACCGCCAAGACGATGGCTTGGGCGCTCAAACTTCCGGTATTTGGTGTATCCAGTCTTGAAGCGCTTGGTCTGGGAGGCTGGGCTCAAGGAACTGGACAGGATGCTCTGAAATTAAGTCAATCGATTGATCAGCAGGAGCAGGAGGATACTCTGGAAAATGAAGCTGTATCATCTGACGAGTATTGGATTGTACCCCTTGTTGATGCTAGACGTGGTCAGGTGTATACATCGTGCTTTACTGCATCTCAAGATCGTATGCTCAAGCGAACGAAGCAGGATGGGATTCGATTAATGGAGAATTGGAGTCAAGAGCTGGCGGACAAGCTAAGTAAACTCGATCCGCAGAATAGACCGTCTGCTATATGGTTCGTAGGTGAGACACTGCCTGCGCATGAAGCTGCCGCTAATGAAGCGCTGCTTCCATTCGGAGTAGCTCTATATTTTGCGCAGTATGAGCTCGAAGGTGTATGGGTTGGGCTTGCGGGAACAAGAAGGGTCCTGACAGGAACGAATGATGAAATACACGCATTGGAGCCAAACTATACTCAATTAGCAGAAGCGGAAGTACAGGCTAAGGCAAAGGCAAAGTTAAAAGCGCAAGCAGAGGCTGAGGCAACGGCAAGTACAGAGTTAAACTTAACTGATGCCAGTTCGCATCGTAACGGATAAGGAGGGGAAGCGTGATGTGTGCTTTAAGGGAAAGAGTGTCTGGAAACGTTGTTTTTCGTTCGATGACATTGGATGATATCCCGGATATTATGATCATTGAGCATGAGTCTTTTACATTGCCCTGGAGTGAAGAGGCCTTCCGTAACGAATTGACGCATAATCATTTTGCTCGCTATCTGATTATGGAATATAACGGAAAACCGATTGGTTATGCCGGAATGTGGACGATTGTAGATGAAGCGCATATTACGAATATAGCTGTAAGAGCCGGTTATCGGGGGCAACATTTAGGTGAGAGACTCCTTAATGAAATTATGGATTGGGCGTCTGATTTAGGGATGCTTCGTATGACTTTAGAAGTGAGGGTCTCTAACTATGTAGCGCAATCCTTATATGGAAAAATGGGATTTGTACCAGCTGGAACACGAAAGGGCTATTATTCGGACAATAACGAAGACGCTTTGATTATGTGGAGTGATCTGCCGGGAGCAGACTTGGACTTTGATGAAGAAGAGTCAAGTGTAGGGGAAGGAAGAGAAAGAAATTGGTAAATCAGGATTGCTACATTTTGGCAGTGGAGACAAGCTGTGATGAGACTTCTGCCGCTGTTGTCAAGAACGGTAACGAAGTGCTGTCCAATCTGATTGCCAGTCAGATTGAGACACATAAAGTGTTTGGTGGAGTCGTGCCTGAAGTGGCTTCGCGAAAGCATGTTGAAAGTATTACATTAATGCTTGAGGAGGCTGTTGAGCAGGCAGGCATTTCTTTAGAAAAACTCTCAGCCATAGCTGTTACAGAAGGACCAGGACTTGTTGGAGCGCTGCTCGTCGGTATTATGGCGGCGAAAAGTCTGGCGTTTGCTATCGACAAGCCGCTCATTGGAACTCATCATATTGCAGGCCATATATATGCCAATCGATTGGTTCAAGAGATTAGTTATCCGTGCATCGCTTTGGTCGTGTCTGGCGGGCATACAGAGCTTGCGCTTATGGAACGGGAAGGAAGCTTTGTTCTAATCGGACAGACGCGGGATGATGCGGTAGGCGAAGCGTATGATAAAGTGGCGAGAGCGTTGGGATTTCCCTATCCCGGTGGACCGCATGTCGATAAGTTGGCGATGGAATCACAAGAAGTTGAAGAGCTTCCACGCGCTTGGCTGGAGCCGGATTCGTACGATTTTAGCTTTAGCGGATTGAAGTCCGCAGTGCTGAATGCGGTAAACCAGCACCGGATGCGGGGCGAAGAGGGTTTTGAACCGAGCATAGCCCGCGGTTTTCAGGAGTCGGTAATAGAAGTGTTGGTAGAAAAGGCGATTCGTGCAGTAAAATCTACCGATGCAGTACAGCTTCTATTGTGCGGCGGGGTTGCTGCAAATCGGGGACTTCGCTCGGCTCTGACCGAACGCTGTGAACGCGAGGGGATCTCACTGTTAATTCCACCGTTCTCCTACTGTACGGATAATGCGGCCATGATCGGCGCAGCTGCTTACCTGAAATGGAAGCAAGGCGAGTTCTCCAGCCTTGAGCTCAAAGCCGAGCCATCTCTGTCGCTCGAGTCGTGGTCAGTAGCTGCAAAGTGATGGTGGCGGCAGTTTGACGATGAATGACGTAAGCGGACATGAAGGCCTCTATTGTGTGTAGAACGGGGATTAAGAGACAGTAAACGGACACAAGGGACATTATTTGAACAAAGGAGCTCTTCGTGTGTAGATTTGAGGCCAATAAGGGCTCTGCTTGTCCGTATGTAACTCAAATGTAGGCATTTTCGTGTAAATAGCCCCTTCTATGTCCGTCTACTGCAAGTAAAGCTTGTACCCGTGTGCTCGATGATGTGTACTGTGTGTTGTGTGCTGTGTGGCTCTATGGTGCGTGCTGCGTGTTGCGTGCTTGTAGATGGAAAGGCTGCAAAAGTGCAGTAATTATCGGCTGATAGAGCTGATTTAGAGTAAAAGCCTGCAAAAATGCAGCAAATCGCCGCCGTTATGGCAAATTCGGTGATTGAGCGGAAGAAAAGATGCATTTTTGCAGGGATTTCGAGTGCGTCAGCTACCTTAATGGCAAAAAACTGCACTTTTACAGGAATTTCGTTCAATGCCTAATATCAGATTATGATATCAAGCCCCTGCCGCAGCTTTCTCTTTCTTAGGTGATTGTGAGCTGGAAGTATCTGCTACGCTCACCATGCGGCTTGTTCCTTCGAAAATGCTTCCTTCCTCCACCAAAAGAGAAGTAGCGGTCAAGTTACCATACAATTTGCCTTTTGACGTGATGGACAGCTTGCTCTTTGCATGAACATCGCCATTAACTTCACCGGCAATAATGATGTTTCTGGCGACAATGTTAGAGCGGGCGGTTCCTTTTTCCCCGATCGTTACATCACCTTCAGATTCGATATTTCCGATAACCTGCCCCTCGATACGAATTCCAGCAGCCGATTTAATGCTGCCTTCAAAAATGCTTCCTTCACCAATCAATGTATCTGTAGTATTTGGGTCGAGTGTCGCTGCTTTTCTTTTAAACATTACAAGCCTTCATCCTCTCCAGGTACTTTTAAATATAGCTCGGGATCAATCGTGACCCCGTTCTTAACTACTTCAAGATGCAGGTGAGGTCCTGTGCTTCTGCCTGTTGAGCCAAGCTCTCCCAATTGCTCTCCTTGCTTCATTTCGGTGTCTTTGGATACTGTCACTTTTGACAAATGCATATAATTAGTTAAAAAACCTGAAGGGTGGGACAGTGTGACATAATTACCGCGTGCAGAACTGTAACCTGTATCGATAACTTTTCCATCTGCTGCTGCGTATATCGGATCGCCAATTTGACCGCCGATATCCAGACCACTATGTAATGATAATACGCCGCTAAACGGGTCTTTTCGCTTGCCAAACTGTGAAGTAACTCTCACGGAATTCGTAGGCCAATATGTAGGAAGTATCTGCATCATTTCTTTATACTGCTGGACTGTAGCTTTGGTTTCCTCCAGTTTTTGCTGTAGATCTGGAAGATCACTAAGTGAGGTAACGATACTTTCCTTCGTCTCCTTAACCAGTGTTGTGATTTCTTCATCAGAAAGCGGAATAGATTCGCCGCCTATACCTCCAATAATATCTTCGGATGGTGTCGTGGCAGTGTCGAGCTTACTCTGTAGCTGGCCAGAACCGGTAATCGACTTAAGCTCTGCTTCTAGTTTTTCCAGCTCAATCATTTTGCTCTCAATGTTCTTGGATTTCTCCGAAAGCTCGACCAGCTCTTTCAATAAATTATCAATAGCTTGTTCCTTATCGTCAACCGTGCTCTGGTATTGAGTGGTAGATGCAAATAACTCCGATTCCAGAGTGTGAATTCGATAGGAATGGCTGCGATTTACGACGAATAATACGAGTACCAAAGTAATCAAAGTGATAGATGAAATGAGTACTGACAACAGTAAAGTGGAACGAAATTTAAAACGGAATACCGGGTTGCTGCCCTCAGGTACGATGAGCACGGTATAGCGTCTGTTCCGTGGTTTGAATCTGAATTTCATGACGGCCTCCTGAATATAATAGATGCTAGTTTAACGTACTTAATCAAGGCATATATAGACCAATAGTACTAATTCGACTGAGAATTGACAATACCTCCTTATTTTAAAGAGTGGATGTTACGAACATGTGTAGTTTTTTGGAAATCATGTTGAATGATAGATGAAAGTGTAGATTGGTATATATTACAAAAAATAGAATCGTGAAGTATAATGTAGTAAACTCTGATTACTGATTATATAAGCAGGAGGAATTGGTATGAAACCTGTTCAGAGATCGAAAATAAGAATTTGGTTCGGAACGCGATTTTTTCGAGTGAAGAGGTATTTTAAATGGTTATTCAGCAACGAGAAAATGGCAAGAAAACAAGAAAATCAATTTCTTCCGCATACAATTTCAAGCCATCAAACAGTGCTCCTTAGAAAGCTGAGAAATGTCGATATGCAGCTTCAACATAATAAAATTGTGAATTTGAAACTGGCTGTTCGACATATAGATGGAATTATCATTAAACCCGGTGAAACCTTTTCGTTCTGGCAACTAGTAGGCAAGCCTACAAGGAGAAAGGGATATGTCGACGGTATGGTTCTTCATTATGGATCATTTAAGCAGGGAACGGGAGGAGGTTTGTGTCAGTTAACTAATCTTTTATATTGGATGGCACTACATTCTCCACTGCAAATAAATGAACGTCATCGTCATAGCTATGATGTGTTTCCGGATTCGTCTCGAACCCAACCTTTTGGAAGTGGAGCAACCTGTTCTTATAATTATCTTGATTTGCGATTGTATAATCCAACTGATGAGCCATTGCAGCTCCATGTATTTTTAACTGATGAAGATTTAGTGGGAGAAATAAGGTCAGTGCTGCCATCTATTCACCGATATGAAGTCTATGAGCGTGAGCATAAAATTACGCGAGAGTATTGGGGAGGACATATTAGACACAATTTGTTGTATCGTCGTGTGTATAATAATGAAGGTGTGTTGATCAACGATGAATATATTACCGAGAATCATGCACTAATGATGTATGAGCCACTATTGGAAGCAGGAACTGGGAATACTCGTTAAATGCAGCTGGACTAAAAGGAGTCTTAGTGGACCGTTGAGGTTCAAATAAGACTCCTTTTTCGTATGGGTTCATTTACACTTATATAAAATAATTACAATAATAAATAATAATTTATAATAAATCATTTACAATAGTGTGCGGCATACAGTATGATGAATCCAGGAGTTGATGATATGACAGATATTCAAGCAACGATAAACAGCTTAATACAGGAACTCAGAAGAGGAACGATTATTATAGGGGTGCTCAGTCAGTTATCTGAGCCGCAGTACGGCTATTCGCTGGTAACGATACTGGAGGAAAAGGGGATTAGCGTTGATCCAGGCACATTATATCCGCTCTTGAGAAGGCTTGAGAAGCAGGAGCTTCTTGAGAGCAAATGGGATACGAATGAAGCCCGTCCCCGGAAATATTATTTGTTAAGCGAGCAGGGGAAATTGGTCTATGAGCAATTGTGTGTGGAGTGGAGGACAATGATGGTCAGCATGGACAGTCTAATTGGAGGGGGAAGTCACAATGAAGGTGATGGAGTACGTTGATCGTTACATCTATGCAGTGACGCAGAAGCTGCAGGAGAAGCAAAGGCAGGATATTGAGCAGGAGCTTCGAGGGCTTATCGAAGATATGCTGGAGGAGCGAGCTAATGGAGGAGAGATAACCCAGCAGCTTGTTGAAGAAGTTCTTCAGGAGTTGGGAAACCCAAGTGAGCTGGCGGATCAATACAGAGGCTACAAGCGTTATCTGATTAGTCCAGAAATGTTTACGTTCTATTGGACGATCATGAAAATTGTGCTTGCATCTATAGCTATCTCTATGACTGTAGTGTTCATGGTTGAAGCAATAACTGATTCATCACAGGGATTAAACCACTTTGCTGATTATTTTGCTACAACTACGAACACATTACTGCAGGGCTTTGCTTGGGTGACTATCGTCTTTGGAATCATTGAATATACAGGAATGAACTCTAAAAAGCTCGGTATTGATACAGTAACGAAGTCATGGAAACCGTCTATGCTGACAGCGATTCCAGACCCATCAATTAGAATCAAAAAGAGTGATCCGATAGCAGGCATTATTTTTACTATTTTCTTCAGCATTATTTTTATGTTCGCACTTGAACTAATCGGTGTGTACTTCTCCACTAATGGGGATGGTATCAAGAGTATAGCGATATTCGATGTAGATGTGTTTCATAGGTACTTGCCGTTTTTTCTAGGAGTCATGGCGCTATTTATTCTTAGAGATATTGTAAAGCTTGTTGTAGGGAAGTGGTCAGTGAAGGTCGCTGTATTCTGTATTGCAGTTAATATCATATGGTTGATCCTTGCGCTTATCCTGTTCAATGATCAGTCGATCTGGAATCCTACCTTTATGGAAGAGCTGGTTCGAATCGGAAGTGGATTGAGCACTGAGGTAGACTTCCAGGAAATCGCCAGGATTTGGGATGTTAGTAAAGATATTTGGATCTATATCGTTAGCTTGGTGGTTCTTTTTGAATCGATATGGATAGCGATGAAGGCATATAGAGGAAGAAGGATTTAATGGATAGAAAAGATAGAAAGCTCAGTTGAATTTATAGTGGGTACCTGCACTGGTTGCCAGGAACCCACTATTTTTTTGCCTATTCAAGTTAAGTCAGGTGGTATTGGATTATCCTTGCTTTCTCTCAAGAAGCTCCGGGTCAAATTCTGTAATGATATTGTCAGGACCCGAAGCGATTTCACGATCCCAATCCAGCATACCCCCAGCGTAGTTGTGGACCTGCTCAAAACCAAGAAGTTTGAAATATTTAGCTACTTCATAGCTTCGTTTTCCGCTGCGACAGACAAAAACATATTCTCTGTTCTTATCAAATTGTTCAATTAATTCGGCGATTTGGCCCATAGGAATAAGAGGAACACCGGGGATGTGGAATTCCAAATATTCTTCGTGTTCACGGACATCGATAATTAGTGCTTGATTGTTAGTGTCCTGAAGGATTTGATCAAGTTCATCGGTGTTAATATGGGAAATTCCATCAATCATTTCACTCATAGCAATATACCTCTTTTCTAATGTCTTCTAGGTTTAACCATGTATTTATTTCTCTATATTAAAAAGACCATCCATACTCAGGTATCTCTCACCTGTATCTGGGGCGATACATACAATTCGTTTGCCCTTTCCAAGCTTACGTGCATATTGGATGGCTGTCCACACCGATGCTCCTGATGATGGACCTACGAGAATTCCTTCCATGGAGGCGAGCTTTTGTACAGTTTCAATGGCATCTTGATCCTCAACTTGAATGATCTCATCATAGACATCTGTATTAAGAATCGACGGGATAAAACCTGGGCTTGTTCCTACCAGCTTATGAGGACCAGGTTGTCCACCGGATAGAACAGGGGAGCCATTTGGTTCCACAACAATGATTTGAATATCCTTGATATGGTCGCGCAAATATTCCCCAGTACCCGTAATCGTACCTCCAGTTCCAGCTGTAGCAATAAACATGTCCAAGCGATGATCCATTTGACTTAGAATCTCTGGCCCTGTACTAAGTCTATGGATATCTGGATTGGCAGTATTTAAAAATTGCTGTGGCATGAAGCTGTCCGGAATTTCTTCCAGCAATTGCTTTGCCTTTTCAATAGAACCGGGCATTCGCTTAGCGGCAGGAGTCAGAACAACCTCAGCTCCATATGCTTTGAGCAAGTTTATCCTCTCTTTGGTCATATTGTCCGGCATGACGAGAATGGCCTTATAGCCTTTAGCAGCGGCATTCATCGCCAGCCCGATCCCTGTGTTCCCACTTGTCGGTTCAATGATCGTTGCTCCCGGTCTAAGCAATCCTTGTCGCTCGGCTTCTGTGATCATATGAGAGGCAGCACGATCCTTAACACTTCCACTGGGATTGAAATACTCCAGCTTCACATACACTTCTGCATCCTGTTCGCTAATGAGGCGGCTTAATTTAACGACAGGGGTATCGCCAACCAGCTCTGTAATACTTTTTACTACCCTGCTCATGGTGCTTCACCCGCGCTTTCTGAAGGGGATTCGTTATACGGTCGTTTTTTGTATATTCTATAGGTTTAGGAGCCTAGATTCAAGCGAGGGTAACATCATATGCACCAAATTAAGTTTGTGGTATAGTCTTAATAATTATTTTCACAATAGGAAGGAGTAGGCTATATGCAAGCTTTTATTAAGGCTCCCTATACCGTCAAAATACTAATATTCCTGCATGCGGCACTTGGTCTTGGTGCGATAATTGGGGGAGGCTCACTTGTTCTGGATCCTACGGGGCAAATGATAGGAATACCAACAGAGATGATGAAGGTGGAGTTATTTTCGGACTACTTGATTCCGGGGATTATTTTGCTGGTCGTATTCGGGATCGGACCTCTGGTTGTGATGGTGGGATTATTGTTAAAGAGAGATTGTAAATTAGGGGAAAAATTGAACGGTCTAAAACCGATGCATTGGTCATGGACTTTTTCTCTATATACAGCATTTGGCCTGATTATTTGGATCATGGTACAGATGTATATTCTTGAACTTGTAGCAATCATACATCTTGTCTATGTTGGATGGGCGCTTGCTTTACAGATCGTTACACTGTTGCCTTCGGTAAGAGAATACTATGAGTCTACAGGGAATAATACAAAATAACTCGCGACCATACGCGGTTACGAGTTATTACCATTAAAAAAGATTTATTGAATCACCATGAGGACAATTCTGTTCTTTTCCAAGTATCTTTTTCTACGCATACATAGACATACTTATCATCCCAAGCGATATCGCCCTTGTTTCCTGGAGAGTTGGAGGAAGCAGGGGTTTTTGATTTGCTGTTACATTGTATCGATGCTGACATTGCTATTGTTGGGAGTAGGGTATGTAGACCTATTCTTGTGATGGCAATGAACTACGTCTTTAGTAATGAAAATGAGTATTAGACATACATCAACGAATATTGACAAAACTAGTCATTTGAATTAATGGGAAATATTGATATTTTAGTAATGATATCTCATGAGGAGTGATGATTTTTGTTGACTATTGTTAGGAAAAGCATTTATCTGTTGGTTGTTATTTTACTGATTTTTCAAGCAACTGTATTTGCAGATTCAAATGGGTCTAAACTTGCAACAACTTTAAGCGTAAATCAGAAAGTAGATAAGAACACTAGTGAAGGTAATAATAACGAGATATCTGACGACAATGAAGCGGACCCAAATTCGGTGCAAAATTCAGACTTTCCGATAGAACCAGATTCCTCACAGGCTCCACCGTTAGACCAGTCTGAAGAAGAACAGATACCGTCGTTTGAAGAAGAGGTAGAACTATCAGACGGGGAAACAAGTGATTTGTTGGATCTCCCAGCACAATTGAAGGGAGCTATTACCATTGCAGCACCAACTGCTCTAAAATCTAGAATTCATTCAGACACCACAGTTAACCTTGAATGGACTCATCCTGATTCTACTCAAGTAGGTTCATTCGAAATTTATAAGGATGATCTAGTTATCGGATCAGTCAGTAGAACTAAAACATTTTATACGGTAACTGGTTTATCCCCTGGAACTACATATTCGTTTAAAATTCGAGCTCTAGCCCAGGATCAAGTGGCATCTGAATTTAGCGAAACTATAGCGGCAACGACTTTATCGGGAAAACAGGTCTATGAATTTGAACAATTAGAAGGACTTACTCATTCGGGTGACAGACTAACTATGCAAGAAGAGAGTCAGTCGAGTGCGGGTCGGCATGCATTCTACGAATCAAACGCTGTTGGGGATTATATTGAGTTTCCTTTTGTGGCAGAACAGGGGATATACCAGCTTGATCTGAGGATTCGTCAATTCAACAATCGAGGAATTGCGAAAGTAACAGTGGATGGGGTAGCAGTAGCACAATCGCTTGATTTATATAACCTGACCTCACGGCATATCGATACACAGATCGGACAGGTTACTTTGGATAATAGAGCAACTCATACGATTCGCTTTGAAGTTACGGGTAAAAATGCGTCAAGCTCAAACTATATTTTGGGTCTGGATGCGATGTATTTAACGAAACAAGTAGTGCATGCGACTCCTAAGACACCAACGAATTTCAAATCCGGGATACAGTCGGATACAACTGTCAATTTGGAGTGGAGTGCTCCTACTCAAGAACCTGATGTAGTAATTGATGCATATGAAATTTATCAGGATGATGCTCTGGCAGCAACGATAGCAGGAACAAAGACCTTCTATACCATTACAGGGCTAATTCCAGGGACATCATATGTGTTCAAAATTAGATCCATAAGTCAGAATCAAGTGGCATCTGAATTTAGCCAAAGCGTGAATGTAACGACTTTATCGGGAAAGCAGGTCTACGAATTTGAGCAGCTAGTCGGATATACACATTCAGGTGACAGGCTGACTATGCAAGAAGAGAGTAAATCGAGTGCAGGTCGGCATGCATTCTACGAATCAAACGCTGTTGGAGATTATATTGAATTTCCTTTTGTAGCTGAACAGGGGAGATATCAACTTGATCTAAGAATTCGTCAATTCAACAATCGAGGAATTGCAAAAGTAACAGTGGATGGAGTAGCAGTAGCACAATCACTTGATTTATATAATCTAACCTCACGACATATCGATACACAGATCGGACAGGTTACTTTGGATAATAGAGCAACTCATACCATTCGCTTTGAAGTTACGGGCAAAAATACGGCAAGCTCGAACTATATTTTGGGTCTGGATGCGTTTTATTTAACTACAGCTAGTTTAGACACCTTTGAACCTAATGACACCCCGGAGACAGCGACGCCGATAAACGTATCCCAAAAATATGAATCATACATTTCTAGCAAGTTGGATAAGGACTTTTATAAATTTACAGCTACTGAGAACACAACTTATTTCTTTACACTTCAATCGCCATCAGACCGTAGATACAAAGTGGAGGTTTTTAATTCTTCTATGCAGCCTAGTGTGGTGAAAAAGTTAGTGGATGGTAGAGATGTTCATTTTTCAGGGTATATGCCTAGCGGAAGTTTCGTTTATATCAGGGTGTCTTCAGAAGGTGAAGATTATAGCTTTGAGCCTTATAGATTAAGAGTGTCACCTGCATCAACAAAACAGTATTTCTATGATGACGCGAATCGATTAATTAAGACAGAGTACTTTCAAGGACTGTACAAATATCAAATTCAATATATATACGACCGGAACGGCAATCTACTTAATAAAAGCACAGAAAAAACAGTACTAGAATAACAAATTCTATTTTATGAGGTGAGCATTTTGAATAGAAAAAAAAGAAATAGAAAATGGATTATGATTCCGCTTTGTTTAGGATTAGCAGTTTCATTAATTACTCCGGGTGCAGTGGGATTTGCTGAGGAAATTGTTGGGAATTTTCAGGAAATGACTCTTGGTAGTGCTCCATCCACAGAACATATAGTGCAAGTACCAAATCTAGAAGATAAAGTGCTTGAGGATCAAGTAGATAATTCACATTTAGAGGCTTTTAAAGAGTTTCGTACAACAGAAGAAGTAGTTCATGAAAGTGTAGAAATTCAACCGCAAGTCAATTCATCTATTGCGAAATCTCTAACTGTAGATGTGCAAAATAAAGATCTTTTCCAATTAACTCAAGAACAAATGGAAGACTTAATAATGAAAGGGTACTCTATTGAGGATTTGTATCAACTCGATGAACTGGCAAATAAGATACTTATTGATCCATTAACGATTGCTGAGCGTAAAGAAGGTAGTGATCAATCGTGGGCTGAGCTAGAATCAGTGCTTACTAAAGAAATTGAAGCCAACCAATTAAGTTCATTATCTAAAGAATATCAGGAGCAATATTCCCAGTTAAGTAAGGAGAAGCTAACGGATCACGAGAAATTAGTCTTGCTTATTTCTTATGATCTAGGTAAGGGCTCAATAACAGAGTTGCTGGATGCATACAGAGACGGTGGAGAAAAAGGAGTTGTAACTTTTAAATCTAAGGCAACAGTTCAAGCACAGAGTAAAAACAGCAAGTCTAGCAAAACTGCAGTAGATCCTGATGTTCTTGAAAGAATTCAGGCACTTGCGAAGGAGACTGGTATTTCTGAAAGTGAACTTCTCGAACAATTGCAAGTTGCCAAAGAAGCTAGTAAACAAGCTTTGGTAGAGAAGGAGTAGAGATCATGAGGAAGATAGGGTCATTCATTCGAAATTTTATTATAGGGATATTAGTTTTTATTATTACTTCTCAAGCAGGATCAACAAGCGTTCATGCAGCAATTGACAATAGTCAGCTGGAGAGAGTATTAAATGGACTAGTTACACCGAAATTAGTAAATGAATCCAATAAACCCGTGTTATCCGATCGCAGCAGTGTATCTGAAACTGTTGATCCAGCGAGTGGTACTCTAACATTATCGGAAATAGATCTTAATCTGCCGGGAAAAGATGGACTCGATTTGACTTTAGGGAGATTGTACAACTCCAGTCAGGCAGAGGTGGGGACGAAGCGAGTCAAGGTTACTTCGAGTTCCTCACAGCTAGTTGGATATGGTACAGGATACTATGTAACCTTATTGTATTGGGATAGTAATGCGAGTCAATATGGAACTTACTTTCCAGGATATTATTTAACAATAGAGCAGGCATATAATATCGCAGATTATTATTTCCGTAATCAGCCAGATAGTGGACGCACATACATCGACTTTACTGTAGAATATAAAACTGTTCAATATATTCAAATCACGTACAACACCACTACTACCATTTATCCAGATGAGAATTCATATAGTCGGTTACGATATGATCTTGGGAGTGGGTGGTCATTAACTTTTCCATCACTTCAAATCGAAGAAAACTATATTCATTATCACGATGGGAAAGGAGCAGCGTATCTAGTTAAATTTGATGCAAGCAATCGTGGGAAATTAGAGGATTATGGACGAACTGATGTCGAGATGTTGAGAGATTCTAGTTACTCAAATGGCCAGATAAACTCAGCATATATGTTGATAGATCAGAATAAAGAGAAGACTTACTTTGGTAGTGATGGTAGGCTTTTGGGGGTAAAGGATCGATTTGGTAATGAGATAAAGTTTACACATATCAACAGACAGATGAATGGAATATCCTATCCAGTGATCTCCAAAATTGTTGATTCTATTGGCCGAAATGTAGATTTTATCTATGAAACTAAACTTAGCGATCCGAATTTTGATACTCATAACATGACAGAGAATATTACGGTTACTGTAAGTCATCCATCAACAACTGATAAGAAGACCATTGTATATGCAAAAAAACGAGAAGAAGTTAGCATCTACAGCAATGGGGCATTGATTGGAAAGCGATATGAGCCGAAACTTTTTAGTGTAACTGATATAAGTGGATACAGCACAATCTATGAATATTTTTTAGCTTCAGAAAAATTTAATCCAAGTAGCAAGAATTTAAACAATTCAGCCGGAACAGCAGTTTATTTATTGCAATATGCAATGTATCCTCATTCGACTTCTTTTTATGAGTATAATGTTACCCCAAGGAATTGGGGAGGAGAAGGAGCGTATGAGGCGTTTAGAGTAACCAAAAGATTTGATGGGCTGAATAAATACAATTTTTCTACTAAAGAGTTTTATTCTGAGGGGCCGTACTTTAATCTAAACTACAAATATGAGGGCGATTTAACCGGATTTGGAGCCTATTACGCTGAAGAATCCATGCCTGAATCTTATCGTTTTAGTTCGGAGTCTGTAAATTTGGATGGTATTAAAACTAAGTACACGTTTAATGGTAAAAAACAACTTTTATCTACAGTGCAAATTGCACTAAATGGTGAAACGACTGCAACAACTATTCAATCTTATGATGCAACATTCAAGAATAAGCCGACTAAAGTGGAAACCAAAGTAACTAGTGGATCGAGAGAAAACAATCTTTATCAGATGTACTCCTATTATAATTGGGGGGACTTGCAGAGTCAGACACGTCCAATGACTGCTGCTCAGTTGAGCGACACTTCTGAGGTACAACGGCTTACAACAACATATGAATACGAAAGTAATTTTAAGCTTCCTTCTAAAGTTCAGTACTATCAATCAGCTAATAATTTGTTTACTGAGGAATATACTTATACCTCCGATGGTAGACTGTCGTCCTCAAAAAACGCGAATGGTGAATTAACGACTTACAATTTCTCAGAGACTCCAGATGGTAGAACGGAAGAAGTAATAACTTCATTAGAAAATGGAAAAACATCTAAAGTAGTTTCTTATTTCAGCCAAAACGGATCGTATAAACTTTACCCCACTTTGCTTAAAACTTATTATACCAATGAATCTGGTCAATTAAAGGAAGTTCCAATTAATAGGACATATGATGTCTTATTAGGGCTAATGACTTCAGAAACAAATGCAGACAATAAAACAACACAATATCAATATGATGTGTATGGGAGATTGACAAAGACAATCTATCCTATAACAAATAACCAGAGCGGAGAACAATTCCAGAGGGAAGATATTATCGATTATCATGATCAAATCGTGGATGATACTCCGGACTATTTTGATAATATAAATAAATATTTAATTACAACCAGGATAGATTCTTACTCGAGGACTACTCGTGTAAACGATAATGAAGTTAGTTATGACAATGTCAAGCACGAATTTTATGATGGACTTGGAAATGCAGTATTGATAGGTCAGCTAGATAATATAACAGGACGTGAATTGATCTTATCCCAGTACCATTATGATCTTATGGCTAGACCTAATTATGTAATAGATACAAGTGGAAATGTATCAACAGCAGCGTATGATATTTGGGGACGTGGATACGAAGCTACGGATGCGTTTGGCAATTTGTATCGCACCGATTATGACATTATTGATCGTAAAAATGTATCTTATCTAGTAGCTGCTAGTGATATTTCCACATTCCGAAGTAATCCGCAGGACGGTCTAAAACGAAATGTGCTAGAGTCTATCTCTGACCAATGGGGTAGAAACGTTACTTCAAAGGGATATCCAAATTGGCCTAATCGTACAGCAAATGTCGTTCAGGAGGACTTGACTTATGATTATCTAGGAAATGTATTGACTTATACGGATCCAAACCGGAATATCACTCGATATCAATATGATAAATTGAATAGACTAACATCAGTTCAGGATGCTCTCAATCAAACAACATCATATGATTATAACAAGCTTGGACAATTACAATCTACAATGCAAAATGATGGAACTACAAATTACGTTTCATCCAAGAGCTACGATGAGACAGGCTTCCTTACAACAAGTACTGATACTGGATCGAATCAGGATGTATTCACACGAAATACACTCGGTCAAATTTCAATTCGTAAGGATCCTAACAACAACTATATTTTCTATGCGTATGATGAGACAGGAAGAGGCATTATTAAAATAGCAGGGTCTACAACATTAAAAAACACTAATCAGTTCAGCATATTTGGACCCTCAAGTCAACAAGAAGTACGAAATGGCTATAATTATATGACTCTGTATAATGACTATAATATTTATGGCTCACAAAAATACAAAGCGATATTATATGATGGAACTGTATCTGTAGTTCGTCATGAATATGATGACCAGAACCGCTTGAAGAATGTTGCGGATGTATCTGATTATTTTACTCATTATACGTATGACAAGACACGAATTAGCCGAGTACAGACTGATGGTTCATATCAGGTATCTTCTTCGAATACTGCAAACGCCCAGTATAGTTATGAACCGGATGGAAAATTAACAAGAGTAACGTATCCTATACTTTCGGATGGAAGTCAACTCACCACGGATCATACCTACGATGCCATCGGTCGTCTATTAAAGGTGAGTAACAAGAAGGGGACTACCGTTGTATCCGAATACTCTTATGGTTACGATGCTAACGGTAACATAACTAGCATTACAGATTCTACAGGTACAACGAGCTATAAATATGATAGCTTGAACCGTTTGATTCAAGTGAAGCGCCCTTCTGGTCATACCATCGACTACACATATGATGCACGAGGTAATCGCAAAACACTGAATGGTGACGAAAATTTTGCTGATCCATCCGGTCAACAGAACTATACCTTCAATATTTGGGATCAACTCAAGACGGTTACTAATGGTAATACTACAACTGAATTTGAATATGAAATGCAAGGGTTAAGACTGGCTAAAACCATTACGACTGTAAATTCGGAATCAGGAAACGGAGTACCAACATCGGTTGAAAAGGTCCGATATGCATATAACAACGGTGGAAAGGTTATTTCCGAAGCTAATGCCTCAAACCAGGTGACAGCTAACTATGTATGGGGACCAGATCGCTTGCTTGCTAAAAGAGATGCAAGTACGAACAAAAAGTACTATTATCTGTACAACGGACATGGTGATGTAGTACAAATTATCGACGAAAGCGGTAATATAGTAAATAACTATCAGTACGATGAATGGGGGAATATTCTACAGCAACAAGAGGGGGTAGACAATGCGTTTAAATACGCAGGGGAAGTTCAGGATGAAGAGACGGGGCTTTATTACTTGCGAGCAAGGTATTATGATCCGGTAGTGGGGCGGTTTATAAGTAAGGATACGTATGAGGGGCAGATAAATAATCCTCTAAGTCTTAATCTTTATACGTATGTGCATAACAACCCTTTGATTTATGTCGATCCGACAGGGTATTGGAATGAGAAATTAGGATTTAATTACACGATTAATGAAATGAAGAATATGTGGCATTCTGCAACAACAAAAGCAGAAAGAGATTATTGGTCAGCCGAAGCTGAAACTTTGAGGAAAAATGCGCGAAAAGCTGGATATTCAGAAGCTGATATCATGCAAAGCAAAGATAAGATGATTCCTTTGGATGAAATTATGAAGCAAGCTCACAAAATGTTCCCTGCATTGAGCGCAATTCAAGGATTTACCGAAGACCTCGGAACTTATATTGAAAATCATCCAGGTGAGGGGGCAGCCGTAACTGCATCATTTGGACTATTTAAGGCAGGAAAGTTGACAAAACTTGAAGATGGACTTAATTTTACAGTTAAAACCGCAGAACATATGACCAATCCTGGAAGGTTTGTCCCCGTTCAGACGATGGTATCTGCAATCAAGTATGGTGAAAAATATGCCGACCCGCGTGGTAGTGACGCCAATATGTTCTATACGGTCATGTATAAAAATGGACAGTCGTATAATCTAGAAGTACTATACAATGAGGCGACAAATACAATATTCCATTTTGAATACACGCGAAAAGCAATTGGCCCGTTAAGTGCAATTCCAAAAAGAAAATAAGGGGGTTACCATGGGCGAGCGCTCTCCAAAAGACAGGTTATATTGGTTACTTCAGTTACTCAAAAACAATCAAATAAACTTATCCGTATTTTGTGACGAATTCCATATTACCTATGATCATGATCTGGAATATGATTCCTTGACAGCGGAAGAAGATAAGTTATTTGAAGAACTTGCTCGAACTGCATCACGATTTTCGGAAAATGCAGACGACCACTTCATGTATCCCAATGTTTATACAACAAGCGAAGAGATCCTTAAAATCACTAGCAATATTTTCAATAAGCTAAACATAGTGTAAGGGTCTTGCCCAGTGCTTACATGAGACTCAATGATGGTAAAAAGTCATGGTGAATTACACAGAAGCTCATGCAGGTAATTGTTGTCGGTAATGAAGTCGGAAAATTGATTACGCAGAACCTCATGTATGTGATTCTTAATGTGACTTACACAGAACTCATGAATATGAAAATTTAACATGAATCAAGTTGACGGCATAACGTGAGAATCAGGTGTATAACAGTTCAGACGTAGCGAGGTATATGGGACACCGAGACAGGCGCCGCAAAGCTCGTGGTTCTCATCGTCTGTCTCGTCGGAGACAGTAGCAGATTGTTCTTGACCAAACAGAGAAGCTTATGCAATACTGGGTTTGCAAGCAGCGACTGATGCTGTCAGGAAACTTCGTAAACCTAAACTTAGGACACTTGATCTCACCGAATGGTGATGTTAAGTGTCCTTTTTGCATTCAGAAACGAGAGGAGAGTGTTCAGCTATTCCGTAATCACTGATAGATTGCAGGACAAATAAATCTATGGAGTTGAAACGAGATGACAGAAATGAAAACAATTCAGAAAATGTGCTTGGAAGAACTGACCGCTGATATTGTCAGCATGGAGATTGTCGCAACTGAATTTGAATATGAAATGCAAGGTCTGAGACTGTCTAAAACAACTACAACCGAGAATTCGAATCAGGCAATGGGACAACACCAACTTCGGTTACAGAAAAGATTCGCTATGCCTATAACAACAGCGGAAAGGTTATTTCTGAAGCGAATGCCTCTAACCAAGTGACCGCTAATTATGTGTGGGGACCGGATCGACTACTTGCTAAACGTGAAGCCAGCACGAACAAAAAGTATTATTATCTATATAACGGACATGGTGATGTTGTACAGATTATTGACGAAAACGGAAATACAGTTAATAACTATCAGTATGATGAATGGGGAAATATCCTTCAGCAGCAAGAGGGGATAGAGAATCCATTCAAATACGCAGGAGAAATTCAGGATGAAGAGACAGGACTTTATTACCTGCGGGCCAGATATTATGATCCGGCAGTAGGGAGGTTTGTTAGTAAGGATACTTATGAAGGGGAATTGAATAATCCGCTAACATTGAACTTGTATACGTATGTTCTTAATAATCCGTTAATCTATACTGATCCGACTGGTCACTGTGTTGCAGGAAAAGATAAGGGATGTTATGCGGTTTCAGCAATACAAAACCGCTATCCTTGCCTTTCTTCGAGATGCCCAAATTCCGTTTGACAATAATCAGGCAGAACGCGATATTCGGATGGTCAAGGTCAAAACTAAAATTTCAGGAGCTTTTTGTACAACGACGGGTGCAGAGCAGTTTGCACGCATTCGCTCCATCGTCTCCACTCTCCTCAAACAGAACCTTTTTGTTCTCAAATCCCTCACTTTCGCCATTCAAGGGCGTCTTCAATTCTAACTCGCACCTAAGTAGTAACAGTTTCAAAAGGTATTAATGCAGTTAAAGGGTTGATTGGAAATAATAAGGGGACGAGATATCCTGGACAGCCTTATACTGGCACAAGAAATGTCGCTAATGATTTTACAAAAGGTAATGGTAAGAGTACTTTGACAAAACACTTTAACGATCATAAAAAGGATTTTGGGTATACGACTGAAAGCCAATATCTAAGTGGTGCAAGAAATTTCCTTGAGAAGCCTCCTGTCTCAACAACAGAATCATTTGTCTCAAAAGGAGGCACATATTTTAGATATGATACGGCTACTAATGAATTTGGAATGATAAATCAATACGGTGGGATATTAACATATTTTAAACCAACTGACGGACTTAAATATTGGTTGGATCAGATAGAGAAATATGCTCCAAAGTGAGAGAGAAAGGTGGAAATATGAAGAGAATACAATGTCCATGTTGTTATAATTTTACTATTGTTAGTGAGGATGAAGTGGTTGTAGAAATTTGTGATGTATGTTTTTGGCAGTTTGATGTTGTTGCTCATTCAAAGCCTAATTTAAGCATAGGGGCAAACCATATTTCGTTAGATCTAGCAAGAGAGAACTACAAAAAATTTGGTGTTTGTAAACCCGAATTTAAGAAGATGGTAAGAGCACCTTTCGAAGAGGAATTACCAGAAAATAATTAATTATTGTTTTGCTTAGAACCTCGAGGAATCTAGTCATTTAAAGGGCTTTTAGCGTGACAGTACCGAATAAAAGCTACAAAAATGCAATTCAGGTGTACAATACAAGCAAAGACCTACTTCAACTTGAATCATAGTTGGAATAGGTCCTTTTCATATTTTGAAAAATAAGTTGATCATACATAAATTAAATCGTTTATTTACAGTTACTCGTGATGATGACACATTCGTTTTTTGGATTGTCAACAGAAAATTTCGCGTATTATAGACCTTGCGATTTTTGTGGGAAATCTCCACAATTGCTTCGTTAGCTCCTCTTCTTTCGGTTGTTCTTCCGTTTCATAGAGTTGTACTATTTGTCTTTTGAATTCTGAGGTAATTGTTATTTTGGCATTGTAGAGATCCGCTCATTCTACAAATCCTTATTTTATTATCAATATTTTCGCAACTGAAGAGTATACCGCCTTATTAGGTGTCGCACTTAATATTATAATCCGTCATATAAATATGACCAATTTAACTATTACCAAGAAGAAAGCTCAGAACGCTTCCAGGTATCCTTCGCAACACATACGTACATATATTTATCATCCCAAGCAATGTCCCCTTTATTACCTGGTGAGGTGGACGAAGCTGGAGTTTTGGATTCGCGGATACGTATGCTGTCGCCATTCACATCAAGCTTGCTCTCGGGAGTAGCGGTACCAATTCCGATATTTCCATTATTTCGTTTAACAGTTAATGAACTATCCAGCACTTCGCCTTTATCAGAATATCGGATAATTTGAAGGTCTGCCCCTTGGTTTTGTCCAGTTAATTGAGAACTGTTGGCTCTCAAGGTCCATAAAGGACTTGTAACATTTTCTTTGGCAGTTGATGCAAATTGTAAATCTCTGTTGCCACCACCTGCAACTCTTAGAATGCCATCCATAACATTGAAGTTAGAGGAGTGTGTCCTGATTTCAGAGACATCGGTATCATAAGGAATTTCAAAACGAGTGTACAATTGATCTTTATATTTTCCTGTAGGCGACATTGTTGTTTCAATAGAGATATGCTTATGATCATGTTGCTCAGGGTTGTTCGCTTTATCATGGGACACGATCGCAGTTTTATCCTTTCCTTTCTCGTCAGCCCAGGCAATGGCAGGTTTTGCACGTTCAGCAGTCCATTGTAGACGAATCAAGTCCGATAGATGCCCCTCTGAAGCAATCCATTTTTGATCGGTAGATAAATGAATTCGTTCGTTGTGCGGAAAGGCTACTCCCCCACCAGGTAGTGTTGATTCTGTAAATTCAGGGATATTAGACAATGCTCCTTGAGTAGTGGCAGGACTAGAGGATAATGATTGACATCCTCCAACAAATGCAAGGCTCAAGCCAAGTGAAGTTAATGTAGCAATTTTGAATAATCGCATGAATTTTCTCTCCTTGTAAATTGATTACTATGTTTTTTTATACAATATTGTGGGCAGTATTACCCTTTGAAAATAATAGTAATTTTTTAACTAAAATGGAATAGGTAATTAGTATGTGTAATTAATGTAATATCGAAATTAAGGCTTGATCAAGTTATAAAGACTATTAAACAAGATTAAGTATGGTTAATCAGAATAAAATTGAATTTAACACGGTACGAATGAATCCGTTACGCGGAGTTACATGGAGTTAATAATTTGTCAAGATGTGAACAAAGTTATCCACAGATCGTTAATATTATTAATGAAAATAAAATGAAAGCTTGCCAGCTAAAAGGTTGAGAAGTATGAAAGAAAACGACATTTTTTTTCAAAAATTTGTGGATAATGTGTATAACTCAGTGGATAAATTATGAAATTTCAAAAAAACAGGTCGTAATACCTGAAAAAAGCGACCATTGAGGTCGCCTTTTTTGAAAATATCTTGTGGATAATAATGTGCATAAAGTGGAGAAATATTAATTTTACGTAAAAAATATTTTTGTGAAAGCCGTTCAGAAGTTCGGATTTTGATCACAAAGCAATGGACTCCCATTCTTCATATGAAGATGCAAGCTTTGCTTTATGTTCATCAATCATGGTCTGGCGCTCCTGTATCGCTGTATAGTCCTGATACACATCAGGCTCAGTAAGCTCATGTTCAAGTCGCTCAATCTCGGCTTCCAAATTAGCAATGGTCTCTTCAAGCTGTTCCATTCTGCGAAGCCGTGCTCTTTCCTCACGTTTGGCTTGCTTGTCAGCTTCAAAGGAAGCAGCTCCGGTTTTGGCAGACGATAAATCATTTGGGCTGCTTTGCCGTTCTGAAGAAGAATTGGATTTGTTGGATTCTATGCCCGCTAATTCCGCGGCCAGCTCCGCTTGTTCCTGCTTTTTCTCCAAGTAATCGTCATAATTACCCAGGAAATGTTCAGCACCACTAGGATGAAGCTCTACAATACGTTCAGCCATTTTGTTCAGGAAATATCGGTCATGGGATATGAACAACAGCGTACCATCATAATCAAGCAGAGCGGATTCCAGTACTTCCTTGCTGAACAGGTCCAAATGGTTGGTAGGCTCGTCAAGGATTAGAACATTCGCCTTTTGAAGCATTAGCTTGGCAAGGGCAATACGAGCTTTTTCCCCACCGCTCAGTGCGGAAATTTTCTTAAGTACATCATCTCCACTAAAAAGGAAGTTGCCTAACACGCTGCGAATTCGAGCTTCCTCAATATGAGGAAAGGCACCCCATACTTCTTCAAGAACCGTATTTTTTAGATTCAAATGGGTTTGCTCCTGATCGTAGTATCCAATCTTGACTTTAGTTCCCCACATGATGGAGCCTTCTGTCGGCTTCAGATCACCCGTCAGCATTTTAAGCAGAGTAGATTTACCGATTCCGTTAGGGCCGATTAGTGCAACTGTCTCCCCACGTTTTAAATAGAAGGAAACGTTTTGAAAGAGCGAAGCATTCTTGTCCTCAAAAGCAAAGGCCAGCCTATCCACTTGAAGAACGTCTTTACCACTCATAATATCTGCTTCAAATGCAAAGCTTGCTTTTTTTAAGTCGCCGAGAGGACGATCTATGACCTCCATTTTTTCAAGCGCTTTGCGACGGCTCTGCGCTCGTTTGGTGGTAGAGGCTCGTACGATATTTTTCTGGATAAAATCCTCCATCCGTGCGATTTCATCCTGTTGCTTTTCATACATTTTCATCTGACTTTCGTATTCAGCAGCCTTCAGATCAATGTAACGACTGTAATTGCCAGTGTATCTACGAGATTGATGGCGTTCGATTTCGACAATTGTCGTAACCAGCCTATCCAGAAAATAACGGTCATGAGAGACAACCAGCAAGGCGCCGGAATAATTTCGCAAATAGTCCTCCAGCCAGGTGAGTGTCTCAATATCCAGATGGTTAGTAGGCTCGTCAAGCATTAGCAGGTCAGGAGCTTGTAGCAAAATTCGAGCGAGCGCCAGCCGTGTTTTTTGCCCACCGCTTAATGATGAAATTGCAGTGTCTGGTGGAAATGTACCGAATCCCATACCGTGAAGCACGCTGCGGATTCGTGTCTCAATTTCATAACCCCCGTTGTCCTTGAACCAATCAGATTTTATTGCGTAACGATCAAGCAGCTCTTGATACACTCTGGCATCAGACGCAAGCGAAGGATCAGCAATTTGCTGCTCCATTAGGCGGAGCTCTTTTTCAGCTTCAGTTAGTGGTGCAAAAACCGCAAGCATTTCTTCCCAGATGGTGAGATAGGATTGAAGTCCACTGTTTTGGGCAAGATATCCAATTGTTGTTTCTTTTGCTTTAAAAATTTGGCCACCATCACAGGACATTTCATCAGCAAGTATTTGCAGCAGAGTTGATTTTCCCGCTCCGTTGACGCCAACCAGTCCGATACGATCACGTTCAAGAATTTGTAAGTTAATCCCGCTGAGCACAGTAGTAACTCCATATAATTTAGTAATATCATTAGCTTGTAGAAGCATATTCAGATACATCCTCCAACGATAATATGTGCAATATAAGATCTTCTTCTATTTAGTGTACATGAAACAACATACAAATGCACCGCTGACGCTCAGTTTTCATTTTGCTTCAACAATGATAAACTAGAATCAGAGATTTCCCGTTATGATGCGGGAGAGGGGATAATCATGGACATCAGGAATGAAAAGCAAGAAATACGGACGAAAATGGCCGATATTCGTTCCAGGATACCCGAGGCTGATCGTCTTGAGCAGTCATTAGCTGCCAGCCGACTGGCTGAGCAGGAGGTACTCGGGCCGCTAAGAGAATTACGCGGCGGTCGACTTAATGTATTTAGTTACATATCGTTTCGTGATGAACCTGTAACGAACTATCTTCTCAATCAGTGCATACAAAAAGGGGATCGGCTGCTCGCACCCCGCGTTGCTAGCAAAGACTTTATGGCGCTGCATGAAATTCAGGGTGAGGCAGACTTAATTTCAGGCTATTGGGGAATTCGAGAGCCAAGTGATTCTGCATTGATTTGGCCCGTATCGCGCTACTGTGAGATCGATTTGGTTGTCGTACCTGGACTTGCTTTCGATCTAAACGGTGGACGAATCGGATTTGGCGCAGGATATTATGATCGTTTTGTTAAGCAATTAACAGATGCATGTGGTAATCAACGGCATACGGTGATGGCCTCACTGGCATTTAAGGAATCAATCGTGCCAGTCATTCCTATGGAAAAACATGATTTTCGACTGGATATGCTGTTTACGGTATCCGGCACTTTATATATGAAGGAAAGTAGTGAGACATGGCTATGGACGGGGCTTCAAAACAAGAAGGAATGACCCATTTCAATGAACAGGGAAGGGCACGAATGGTAGATATTTCGGGTAAGGAACCGACCGTTCGCGTTGCGGTTGCTTCGACGACGATCAAGATGCTGCCTTCAACGCTTCAAGCTATCAAGGCTGGAAAAGTTGGAAAAGGTGATGTTCTTGCTGTATCTCAAGTGGCCGGCATTCAAGGTGCAAAAAAAACATCTGATTGGATTCCAATGTGCCACCCGCTAGCTTTAACTGGTGTAAATATTATTTTTAACGATAATGAGGTAGATGAGCTGTATATCGAGGCTACGGTAAAAACCGAAGGCAAGACGGGCGTAGAAATGGAGGCGCTAACAGCTGTTTCTGCTTCAGCACTTACTGTTTATGACATGTGTAAAGCTCTGCAAAAGGATATGATCATCGGACCGACGCTTTTACAAGCTAAAAGTGGAGGAAAGAGTGGAGATTACATCCGTAGCTAATCACATTAATAGATAAAATATTTGTTCCTATATGGATGAGGAGGGTGACTTCATGGTTTGGAAAACAGCGATCCTTACGGCAAGTGATAAAGGAGCCAGAGGCGAACGTGAAGATACGAGCGCCCAGGTTATCCGGGAACTGGTCGAGGAAGAACTGGGCGGTGAAATAGTCGAATATCGTATTGTCCCAGATGAACCGGATGAAATTATTGCAGCTTTGATTGAAATGACAGATTATTTTCATGCCGATCTTGTTTTAACGACTGGAGGAACGGAACTGGCAATTCGGGATGTGACTCCCGAAGCAACTAGACGGGTCATTGAACGGGAGGTTCCCGGAATGGCCGAAGCTATGCGTTATTCCAACATGCAGAAAAATCGTGGGTCTATGCTGTTTAGAGGCATTGTAGGTATTCGCGGCCGGACGCTAATTGTTAACCTGCCGGGTACACCTAAGGGCGTTCATGAGAATCTGGCTGCCATTATGGACCAGCTGCCAGAAGCGTTGCTAATGGTTACAGGACAATTCCGTCTGTAGCTGTACTTGATTGATCTATGACTTGGAAGTGGATTGTGGTATCTTAGATTTAAAATAAGTTATCACTTCGGAAGGAGATTCAAAATGAGTGCAGGCGGTTTTTTGTTAATTGTTATTGCTGCGTTGTTGCTATTCGGCCCCAACAAGTTACCAGAGCTGGGACGAGCCGTTGGACGTACCTTCCGTGAATTTAAAGAAGCGACCCGGGATATTGTAGAGGATCAAGAAAAGCCCGCAGAGGCAAAAAAAATCCAGACTCCTCCTGTCGTTGCTGCATCCCAAAGCGATGATCGACGTTTGCCGGAATAATACCTTCCGGAGATTGAGGGGGAAGGCGTATGGCTGAAGAACAGGATGAATTAACTGTAGTCGATCATTTGACCGAACTGCGGAGGCGGCTTTTTCTCGTTGCTTTCGTATTTGTTGCTGTGCTTGTGGGAGCATTTTTTGTCGTTGATCCGATCTACCATTATTTGACGATCAATGCGTTATCCGGTGTAGAAATTGAACTCAATGCATTCTCTTTTTGGGACGGGGTCGGAGTATACATGAAGATCGCCATGCTCGTGGCGTTTGGTATCACTCTACCGTTCACACTTTTTCAGGTATGGGCATTCGTAAGCCCAGGGCTCAAGCCTAAAGAGCAAAAAGCGACATTAAAATATATTCCATTTGCATTTATTTTTTTCTTGATCGGGGTAGCCTTTGGATATTTTGTCGTATTTCCGCTCGCTATGACATTCACGGGATCACTGAACAAGCAGCTGGGCTTAATTGAAACCTATGGCATGGCTGATTACTTCAAGTTTTTAACTAATATTGTGCTGCCTATTTCCTTGCTGTTTGAGTTGCCGATTGTGATTCTTTTTTTAACGCAGCTGCGCATACTGAATCCGAAGCTTTTGAAAAAGATGCGCCGCGTAGCTTATTTTGCGCTTGTCGTGGTCTCTGTAATGATTACACCTGCGGATTTCTTCTCCGCATTTCTAGTCCTCATACCGCTGATTCTTCTATATGAGCTAAGTGTGATCCTCTCTACCCGAGTTCATAAAAAGCAGCTTGCTGCTGATGAAGAGCGAAAGAAGCAATATGAGCAATAAATGCTCGAATGGACGCGTCCTGTTTGGGCGCGTTTTTACGTTTATGATGTGGAGTTAGGTGGTTGACTAATGGTGAGAAAAAGTGCAAAGGTGCAGCTTTTTGGAGGAGGGAATAGTCAGATCAATCAAAAAGGTGTGAAAGTGCAGTTTTTTTGGCTGATGTTGAATGGAATCTCGATTTTCTTGTAGAAAAGTTGCATCATCGGCTAGGCCCCCTTAAATCGGAGTCCTGCCCTACAATGTTTATGAATTCACAGGATTGCTCCTTATTCTGCCGTATCACACCGCTCTATGAAA
>NZ_FNBG01000059.1 GCF_900102215.1 Fontibacillus panacisegetis | reverse complement strand
GGTACCCACCTCAATAGTACATCATGATTATCATGCAAAGAACCTATTGATTCAAGACAATGGCATTATGCCGATCGATTGGTCCATTTCATATCTAAGTCCTCATCTTGGAGACCTATATTGCTTGATTACGGAAGCACACGCTTGGAGTAATCTTTCAAGAGAAGAAATGGTTTCAGCATACCTTGAAGTAACTGATCTTCAAATTGATCATCTGAACTGGCAATTGCAAATAGGCGGTTTATGTTGGCTGATTAAAACATTACGTTGGCTTGTTTATGGTGGTACAGATATAATCCCTGGATCAGAAACTTGGATACCTAATCTGCTGAAGGATGTAGAAAGCCTATACCAGGAAATTGTATAACTTTTCTCGCATTCCACACTAGTGAAACGAACGCATCTATAGACATATATCATGATAGTGCCCCAGTACAAGACCCCTTTTCGAGGGGTCATTTCCATTTTCAGGAGAAGTGGAAGAATGAGGATCATGAAGACACAGCAGGATTTTGTCTTCATGCGCCGAGTAGTTGGAGATAATCGCACATACTTGGGACTTTCACCCGTTAGCACGATACGCTGCCAAGCGCACAAAAGGCACGCCGCATACGGCGGCGCGCCTTCTTCAATAAACACTAAGGTTCTATTTCTTCCTAAGGCTGCTCATAATCGCTTTGCCAGTAGGTGTTTGGGCAAGCCCACCGCCAGCTGTCTCACGATGCTTCTCAGGCATGCTTGATCCTACCTCAAGCATAACCTGAATAACCTCATCAGACGGAATGACACTGCGCACGCCGGCAAGTGCCATATCGGCAGCCGCGAGTGCAGTCACTGCTCCGAACCCATTGCGCACGATACAAGGAATTTCGACTAATCCGCCTACAGGATCACAGATCAGGCCAAGCGTATTTTTCAGCCCGAGTCCGACCGCATGCACCGCTTGGGCGGGCGTGCCTCCGCGCAGCTCTGTTAGAGCGCCTGCCGCCATGCCAATAGCTGAGCCTACCTCAGCCTGACAACCGCCCTCTGCTCCAGATACGAAGGAATTGTTAGCGATGACATAACCGATTGCACCTGCAGCGAATAGACCGTATACCATATGCTCATCATCGAATCCGAAGCGCTTCTGGATGCTAACGAACACGCCTGGAATAATGCCAGCCGAGCCTGCCGTCGGAGTAGCAATGATTCTGCCCATTGATGCGTTTATCTCGGATACTGCTAGCGCATAAGCCATAGCCTCGCCTGCCGCTTGCCCAAGATTCAATTCCTGTCCTTCTCCGAATGCCATTACCCGCTGTGCATCTCGACCAGTCAGACCACTGCGGGATGTCGTATCCTCTGTCAAGCCTCTTTCAACTGCCTCTTTCATAATGCGGTAATACTCCGCCATTGTAGCGAATTCCTCTTCGGGCGTCCGCCCCGATTCAAGACTCTGTTCCTCTAGCATAAGACGGCCTATCGTTAAGCCCTTTTCTGTACTTAGGGACGCTAATTGCTCTAGGTTGCGAAAATTCATGACACTCTGCTCCCTTCTTTAGCCAATTTTCAATATAATCGTATTTCCCTTGATGACAGCCCTACAGCCGCTAGATCAACTGTACGTACTGTGTCCACATTGTCTAACCGTGTAATTTCATCTATCATATCGGCCGTAAGCAGACTATCAAGCTCTAGAACGGTCAATGCATCACCGCTTCTAGCTTTCCGGTCGACCGACATATGCGCGATATTGCGTCCGCTTCGTCTCATCACATCAGTAATGCTCGCCACAACTCCTGTCCAATCCTGGTGACGAACAATCACAGTCGGATATACGCCGGACAGTCTGACGCTGAAGCCATCAATTTCAGTAATTTCAATGTTGCCTCCACCGATGGAGGTGCCAATCATAACGAGCTCTGCTCTCGCTTCTCCTTCTCCTAAACTGAGGATCAGCTTAGCCGTGTTCGGATGGGAGAACAACCCTTTCCCCTCATCAAAAGTGACAACTATTCCGCGTGCTTCTGCCTCTTGCAGAGCGTTAGGAATGCGGGGATCATCAGTTTGCCAGTCGAGCAACCCTCCGATAATAGCGACATCCGTTCCATGACCTTGATACGTAGCTGCAAATGAGCCGTAGAACAATACCTCAGCACGATCTGGCTGTGGCCCAAGGAGCTGCCGGGCGAAGCGTCCGATACGGGCTGCCCCGGCTGTATGTGAACTTGAAGGTCCGACCATAGCCGGACCTATAATAGAAAATACATCTTTAAATCGCATTGGATTGGTACCTCCAGGTACTAGACAGTAACTGCCTGTTTATCCGCTAGTTCAGACATCCGCGGTGGAGTGATTTCCTTCGGAACAAGACATTCATATCTCTCGCCATCCAGCCGTTCAACAAGCTCAGCCTTCGCCTGCTTGATTAGCTCTGGATTCAGCAGCGTTTCTACAGCTGTACAAGCCATCGTCTTACCAGCGAGAAGCAACGCTTTGTGGGCATAAGTTGACTTGCCCTGCGTAACCGTCTGCCAAGCATGGAATGGCGTGCCGTAAGCATATGTCGCGGTCATGCATTGGGCAGTAGGAACAACCCAGCTTACATCGGCAACATCCGTCGAGCCGCCCATCATTTGAGAGTTCGAAGGATTGTAAGGCAGTACCTCACTTAGCAATGGATGCTCAGCAACCCCTTCGCGTAACGGCTTCGGCAGCATTCCGAGTGCGCTCGTCTTATCCACCTCAGGAAGGGAAGCATAGGCAGCCCTCGCCTCCGCCAGTTCTTCCTCTGTATGCTCAGGAAGCTCCAACGCATTCATATAGCTATGCATAACGCTTTCCAACGCATTATTCGGAATCAAGTTCACACAAGCTCCCTCTATAACATGTTCCATCGAGGTCTCCGTCATAAGTGACGCACCCTGAGCTGTTTTGACAACGCGGTCATACAGCACTTTGACTTGATCCGATTTCGGAGCCCGAATCAGATAAGTAACTTCCGCCTCCGGTTGTACCACATTCGGCGAGGTGCCTCCTGAATTCGTAACCGCGTAATGAATGCGCGCTTGATCTATCATATGCTCCCGCATATAGTTGACACCCACATTCATTAGCTCTACTGCATCCAGAGCACTTCTTCCGAGATGCGGCGATGCCGCTGCATGCGTGCTTTTCCCTTTGAATCTAAAGGTGGCATGGATAACAGCCAGGCTGGATGACGACAGAACCATGTTCATAGTAGCCGGATGCCAGGATACCGCGATATCAACATCACTGAAATAACCTTCGCGAACCATGTACGTTTTACCATAGCCGCTCTCTTCTGCCGGGCAGCCGTAATAACGAACTGTTCCGGCAATTCCAGATTCCAGCAAATAGTCCTTAACAGCAATCGCAGCCGCAAGCGCACCCGCTCCTAGCATGTTATGGCCGCAGCCATGACCGCTTCCGCCTTTTTCAATAGGATCATTCTCATAGACCCCTGCATGCTGGCTAAGTCCCGCTAATGCATCGAATTCTCCGAGAATGCCCACTACCGGACCGCCGTTGCCGAAGCTGGCAATTAAGCCAGTCTCCAGTCCTGCAATACCGCGTTCGACCTTGAACCCTTCTGCTTCCAGCGTATCAGCCAATAACGCAGAGGATTTGAACTCTTCGAACCGGATCTCTGCGAAATCCCAAATCGCATCGCTAACCTCTACAATTTTCTCGCTCTTTGTATTTATAAGCTCAGATATTTGATCTGCCAATTGTTTATTCATTCACGATTCCTTCTTTCATAGCAACATTGGATGTCTTATTGCTTCTAAAAATAAGCATCAAAGATACTGCAGAGACACAGGCGAATGCCATCATCAGAAAAAAAGCGGAAGAATAAGAACCGCCGGAAGCTTGTACCATGAAACCAATCATTGTAGGTGCCAAGAAGCCAGCAAGCTGCGCTCCGGTATTGATAAAGCCATTAGCGGTAGCTGCGCTTTCTTCAGGCAAATGCTTCAGAGCAGCTGACGCAATCAGAATAATAACAAAGGATTGGAATACGATAATGAGGCACTGATAAGCAATGAACATCCCCGTTGAACTAGCTGTTTCCATTAAATAGAGAAGAACGGCAATGAGGATAGCTGAGATTGCAGCAACCTGCAGCTCTCTTCCTCGTGGAAGCTTATCAAGCACAATACCACTAATAACCATTGCAAATATTCCGACAAAAGCAGGTATAGCCGACAGGTAACCAATAGATGCAAGATCAAGGTCACGAACATTCATCATATAAGTTGGCATCCAAGAATTAAGACCCCAGCTCACAACATAAATACTGAAATAGCCGATGAACAGCTTCCATACGAATGCGGATTTCAGAATACTTCTTAGCGGAGCCCCTTTAACGGCTGTTTTGACAGCTCCCTGTTTCACTACAGGTACAGGCTTCGTCTCCTGTTTAATTTTCTCCTTCAGGAAGAAAATGAACAATACAGCGAAGCCAAGACCAATTGCTCCTACAATGTAGAATAAAGAACGCCATCCATTATTAGCCATAACTTGAGTAGCTGCGATAGGCGTTACAACACCCATAACGGAGGCGGAGGTCAGCATAATCGACATGGCCCGACTTCTCTCATTAGTAGGGAACCAGTTGGTGATCGCCTTGGAAGCTGATGGGAAGAAGCTGCCTTCGCTAAGTCCGAACAGGAACCGTACGAGAATCAATGAAGTTAACGACCAAGCAATACCGGTAAGGATTGTAAAGATAGACCATAGAATGATAGAGGTTATAATAACCTTGCGATAGCCGAACTTGTCAGCAAGCCATCCACCTGGTAGCTGCATAAGCGCATAACCAGCGAAGAAGCTGCTCAAGATGATGCCTGTCGATGAAGCATTAAGTCCCAAGTCCTCTGTAATGCCAAGCACGGCATAACTAATTGCGAACCTGTCAAGGTTCCCAACTGACCACCCTAAGAACAACAATACTAAAATCAGGTACTTCCATTTGAATGCAAATCTTGTTGTTGTCATGATCCCTCAACCCCTTAATCTGATGTTATATAACCGAACATGTACTTATAATAGCTAAGCTAGTTACTCAAAACAATATATGATACTCTATAACTAATAGGTAATATTGTGGGTGAATACACATATTTCTTCATTTCAATCGATTCGGGGGCTCAATATTATGGAAGAATATATAACACGGGAATTAAAGAACGCCGATTTTCAACTCTGGGCAGGTGAAAAAGGACAGCCTTTCCAGTTGTTAGCTTCCAAAGGTCAGCAAAAGGCGGCTCCGCCTGAGACGACATCAGCTGCCTCTGAAGCTTCCTTCTTGGAAGCTCATGAAGAGCTTGGCTGCACAGACCTTCATCTCCGCTATCCGACTGGTCTTCGAATTACGGTCCGCTGCTTTGACTTCACCAATCCCGATGCAGATAAGCTGCTAGAACGCCTATCAGCCTCCCTTCCTCCCTATTACATTGAGTATGTCATTTCCCGTCAGAGCGATACGCTGCATAAAATGAATAATAGTATCCAGAGTGTCACCTCTTTGCTCGATCTGGACAAGCTGCTGTCCGAAATTTTGAACAATACGATGGCTGTTATTCCAACTGCTACAACGGGTGTACTGTGGATGTACGACGAAGAAGAGGACGTTCTGAAGGTACGCACCGTCTCCGAGCAGCTTGTGAATGAAACGATGGGTCTCATGCGCATGAAGCCTGGAGAAGGCATGATCGGCAAAGCTTTTCTAGAGGGCATCCCGCGTGCCTATCATAGTTTCGAGGCAATCAGCAGAGCAGCTTCCAATATGTCTGAAAACAATTTGAACTATTTTCAAGCCTCTCATTCTCATGATTTCGCGGATCACCAGGGGGTTCTCTGTGTTCCTGTTAAAGTTAATGGCAAGCCCGAGTGTGTTCTCATTCTGTATCAATTCGGCAGCTATCCGCTTTTCACCGATTACGATTTTGTGCTGCTGCAGAATTTCGCTGATCAGGTTGCCATCGCCATCCAGAATGCTAGGCTATTCAGCGAAGTTCAGCGCCAGAACCAGATGCTCGTCAAGCGCGATGAAATCCACGCTAGATTAATGAAGCTCTCACTAAGGAATAAAGGCACTGCTGTTATCTTGCGTGAGCTTGAGAAAATGATCGGCATGCAGCTCATATTCATTGATCTAATCGAATATGCCGTTACAGCTTCTAATAAGAAAGCGAGGGCATCGGTGTCCATTGCTGCTATTGAGCGCAAATTCAGCTCGCGGAGAGAGCCTGCTACTTATGAAGAGGAGACAGCAACGGGGATTATCCGACGACATGTGGTCCCGATCTTCGCAGCAGATGCCACACTCGGCTTCGTCATTATCGAGCTGCCGAGGGAGCTTAGTGTGCTGAATCGGCTTATTCTCGAGCAAGGCAGCTCCATTCTTTCACTAGAGATGGTTCGCAAGCAATCTCAAGCCGACTATTATCATAAGAAGGCCAATGACCGGTTCAATGAATTACTCTCTTTGCAGGATATATCTGCTCTTCGCCGCAAAGGCGAGGAGATGGGCTTAATAGATGAACAGAAATCATGTGCGATTATATTCAATCTGCTCCCGCTCCCTGGTGTGCAGTTAATGAATGTACAAATATATCGGCTGATCGTTCTAGTAAAAAAGACCTTCCAACAAAAAGCAGCTGTTGTATTCGCATTGGATAACAGATTGACTGCCATCGTCCAGATTACAGATGACGAGTCTGAGCATAATCTCAAGGAGCATCTAACAGCGCTATTCAAGGAGTGGTCGCAGTATGGGGATGGCACTTTGCGTGCTGGCGTAGGCAGCAGCTTCACCGGTTTAAAATCACTCGCGGGAAGCTATGCGGAGGCAAATAAGGCACTTACCTATCTTTTATCCAAAAAAAGATCAGGCTATATGTACTATCCCGAGATCGGAGTTAATCAGCTCTTTTTGCAGCAATCATCAGAGGATCTGGAGGCGTTCGTCTACCAGGTAATAGGGCCGCTTCGGGATTCAGGATCGAACGGAAGTCGACTGGAGGAGACCTTAATGGCTTACGTAAGAACGAACCGCTCCATTCAACAGACAGCTGAGCATCTTCATATTCATGTGAACACACTGTATCAACGATTGAAGAAAATCGAGGACACGTTGCATCTCTCCCTCAAAGAGCCTGAACATATGCTGCGGCTTGAGCTGGCCTGCTACTTGCTCAGCAGAAGCTCAGATGAGCTGACTTGATCCGTTTTATGAATGCATACATTAAGCTGTCCCTATGGTTAATTAACCAATCGCATTTACTTTCTCCATATTGCGGTCTGCCAGATGGATACTATTGGTTATATTTTGAATCATACGCCCAATTTCTTCTGTTGCCTTTCTGGACTCCGCGGCCAGCTTCCGAACTTCCAGAGCAACAACCTCGAAGCCCCTCCCATGCACTCCTGCACTTGCTGCTTCTATAGATGCGTTAAGGGCTAACAAATGCATTTGGTCAGAAACCGACTTAATGACATCAACAATCTTGCTGATTTCGTTTACCCGCTGCTTCAAATCGGCTTTGTCGGTAAGCAAGTAGTCAAGTACATGTATATGTTCGAGTCCTTGTGCATTGAGGTTCAATACCCGATTTGATTTTTGATAGATTTGCCCAACAGACAACTTTAGATTTTCAATCATCTCGCCAAAATCATATACCTTTTGAACCATCTCCGAATTGGTGGCTTTCTGGCTTCGACTACCCACCGCCACAGATTCTACCGAATACCCGATCTTTACCGGCGAATCCAGATTCTCTTTAAATGTTTGGGCAAATTGATAACTGATATCTTCCACTTTTTCTGCGACAAGATGATTAGTTTGGAACATGCGTTCTAGATTACCTACCAGTTCATTAATTTTCTCTGTCTCAAGTCGAAATAGCATGCATAAGTGGGAATTGAGGAAAGAGGCGCAAGTATCTCAGACTATACCAGATAGACGTGATCGACCGGGACCTGTTCGCCGGATGTCTGAATGACCTCATTAGCCATCTCGAACCCGAGTTCACTCGCCGATCGAAGCTATCGTTAGAAATACGGACGACCAGGCCGAACCCGTCACGCAAGACCCCGCTAAGCTTGATAGTGAAGAGGATCACGGTAGACGACAGGAAGCGTGTCGGCAGCGTCGAGTTACATTGAGGAGACTGAGAAGCATTTTTAAGCATGGCCCCTTCTTCTGACAACAATGGTGGGAGGGGTTTCTCTTTGGATTGTCGAGGAGTCACCTTTTCAGCATCAACTAGTTATTACTCCTTAGAATTGAATTGCTTGAAACCCCCTACTTTTTAATTAAAATTGGGTAAATCGACATATTAATCCATATTATGGTACTATAATAGATCGTTTAATTTTAAATGGTGCCGCGTATTTTTTATGGTAACATTTTCCGAGTTTGATGTAGTGTATACAAACAAAAGATTGTTCAAAGATAGTAAACTACTTGAAAATCTAGAAAATTTTATAGATGTTTTTGAAGAGTATCCGGCACTCGAAAACATCCTCTCAGAAAAAGGTACCGTTAACTCTCATATGACTCGATTTGGTAGAAACACTCTTTTTGATTTTGTCGATTCAGTCCTCGCACCTGATCCAAACTATCTATTTTGTGACGACTTGGGGAATGAATTCGCTGATTTTATTTCCGTGTATAACCAAAAAAGCGTTTGCTTTTATCATGCAAAGTATGCATCATCCCAATTTTCGGCTAGCGACTCCAAGTTGTGATCAGTCAAGCATTAAAAAATATAGGAAATATGACTCCATCAACTACTCAACTTGAACAAAAAAGGACCCGTTGGAATTCTCTTTACTCTGGATCAAATATTTCTATGATGCGGAAAGGAGATAATGTTGAAAGTGGAATCTTAAGTTTTACAAAAAGTAGAATTCTATCTGAACTCACTGAGTTGAGGGAAGGCGGCAATACTTCGGCACAAACCATTCAACTTTTTTGGCTATTATCTTCCTTTATTTATACCTGTAAAGAGCTAGGTTTCCAAGCTCACATAACCTGCAAGCCTTAAGAAGTTCCAGAAAATCGAACTCATTTTCTGTTTTCAGATTTCTCCCTACTTATGATACGGTTCAGCTTAACGGGGCTATCGGCGGAAAATGAGCTGCGGCGTGTAACGGCCAACCTCCTACCCCACCTGCGATTTTGATCAAATCTGCTTAATAAGCACACTGAAGGCCACCGAAGTAATCGGCGGCCAGATTGTCGGTGATTCAACTATCGTTCCCCGTTAGCTCAGTACGGGTTATGATACGGTTCTCCGCGCTAGCTGTAACAGGAAGTTTTGCAGCCCGCCGCGAAATAATTTCAACACATGAAAGTCTTTGTCTATGGCTGCAATCATTTCCCGCAGCAGTTTGTCGTCTCTGGCGATTTTTTTCATTTGACGCTCATGGATGACCGTTGTGCAACGTTTTTTCTCGGCGTATAAGCGTGTGCTTATTTTGAACGAACGGAAATCACTAAGCATGTATTTCCAGATCGATATCATTTTGATTTAAAAACTTCAATAAATCGTTATTCAACCACACAATTTCATTGTTTGCGCTACTCGCATAATCCGGCAACATCATATCCTTAACCATTTTAGTCCGGAGCCATATCATAAAGAAAAAATCCAAAATCAAATTAGGGAATTTTAGCACAATTTTGAGTGCAGATGGATTAATAGCAATGCCAGCTTTTTGGATTGCCTTTAAATACGTTTTTAAAGTGATTGTTATTTTATGTGCCGTTTTTCTGGTTTTAGCTGTTTTTTCGTCAATGATCTTATCTTCAGAATGTAAAACACTAAGCATGGCAATGTCCGATACTGAATGTGTGATTAGATAAGCTTTCATATCCTTATTAATTGCGTAGGGAAGTTTTGCTGTTTCAAATAATTTTGCGAGGTTTTCTGCACGTTCTGTCACTAAACCATTAATTTCTCCAAACATAGTAGCCACTAGAACCTTTGGTGGAAACCGGGCATACAAAATTCCATCTTTAATCTGTCCGCCGGCACCGGGGAAAGCTGGTAAAAGTCTATCTCCAACAATATCCAGCCACGAAGAAAATCCAATTGAATTGCTAATCATCGTAACAATATTTTTGCTTTGATTGTCTTTTAATGCTAACAACGCTGATTCGGATCGATCGTAACGAACTGTAACGAAAATAAAATCATATACATCATCATTTTCAAGCGTATCAATGACATTTACTTTTATAGATTTAACCGCACCTTTTCCATAATATTGAAGGCCATTTTCTTTCAATGTTGTAAATCTATTAGAACGCGCAAACAGAGTGACGTCAATTCCTGCTTCAATGAATTTGATTGCGTATGCGCTGCCTATAACACCTGCACCAAAAATTAAAACTCTATTTTGTTTTGCTGACATAAAACCACCCCTATTTTTCAACATTTCCTTTTAATCATCAGACAACATGTTGTATAATGTGATCATAGATCTTTATTATTCCTTTATCAACCATCAGTTTTTTATTATTTGTCGGATGATATTCTTGTTCGAATAGGAGTATAAAATGAAAAAGCAGCCAGAAACAACGGAGAAAACAAAACAAATTTTTATAGATGTTTTTTGTGAGTTATATAGCCAAAAGCCGATTGAAAAAATCTCCATTCAAGAGATTGCGAAGAAGTCAGGATATAACCGCAGTACATTTTATCAATACTTTTCTGATATTTACGAACTGTTAGACTTTGTTGAAAATAATTTATTGAACTACATAAAAGAAGAATTGGCGAATAAAGAGTTATCTATGCACACGGTCCAAAATGCGCTCCATTGTTTGGACAAAAGGGAGTATCTCTCGATTCTCAGTGCCCTCCTGGGCGATTATGGAAGCACTCGTTTTTTAAATCGCTTAAAAAGAGAAATCACCTTGGATAGATTGGAATTAAACTTTCCGCAAAACCATTCCATAACGCCGTACTTGATTGAGTTTTACCTCTCAACATCCCTTTCTTTATTTCGTCTTTGGCTCCAGCGACAAAAGGATTTATCGTCTGAAGATTTTTTCAAGTTAGTGGACAACCTGTATACAAATGGGATTACGCCCTATTCTAAATAATAAATCTACCATTCAAACCCAATCATTGTGTAGTACAATAAAAGCATAAGCCAATTTACACATTTTGACCTCCCCTGCTTCTATGGTCCTTATGTGGTATGGTTCAGCGTATCTATTGAGCGAAATCGAATTGAATTCAATAAGAGGACTGTCCATGGCATGATCCCATGAACCCCGTAGCTTACGAGACCGGCGGCTTTCTTGTTCCACTCCTGGTACAAGAAGTCGATGGCGTTCTTCAGCGCCTAGGATGTCGCGCGTTTGTAGGTATATTTCGCCCTACTTATGATACGGTTCCCCGAGCTGTCTGTAACGGCAAGTTTTGAAAAAACCAGCTAATACTTTGTCAATAGACAGTTTTGTAGGAAAGAGATTTTTGATATACTGATTTTAAGCATAGCAAATAAACCTCCACTTACTGGAAGTTTATGGGATAAGCAGTTTCTAAGAAGCGAAAGGTTGCCCTTTTTTGAGCATGGCGTAGACGTGATGTAATACCTTGTTGGCGCAAGCGAT
>NZ_FNBG01000008.1:1553-158370 GCF_900102215.1 Fontibacillus panacisegetis | reverse complement strand
GGTCATAGAATGCGGCAGGATCAAGCGGTGCAGGGGGCGTCTTCCTTGCACCGCTATTTCTAGTTTTGACACTAAACCTACTTTTGGGACAGCCCCTTTGTTTGTATCTTAATTAATATACAAATGTACGGCTGATAATTACCAGCAGGATGAAGAGTACAAGGATTGCTCCAGTACTTGTAAACATACTACCATATCCAGGTCCTGGTCCCGGACAACATCCGCCTCTATCTTCAGCAATTCCACTCATGTACATTCCCCTTTCACGTTTTGGATGGTTTATACACCATATACTATGAACGTAAAAGGAGGCGTGCTTGGGCTAGTGTACGAATGAAATTGGAAATTGAGTTTTTATGCCTGGAGATCAAGTACACCTTTGTAGACCAGATCGAACAGATCTTCCAGATTTTCTTCAGCGATACAAGAGAATGCAACGCGAAGGTCAGTGTCTCCCAAAGCGATGGTACCAACTCCATATTCATGGATCAAATGTTGACGAAGCGCCTCAGCATTTACTGTTTTCAGCTTGAGACACATGAAATAGCCTGAGTTGAAAGGATAGTATTCCCATACATCTCCATATTTTCCGCTGTCCAGAAGGGCTTTGACCTTATTGGCACGACCTTTCATAATAGCGAATTTCTCTTCTTTTTGAGCTTCAAAATCTGGTGATTTTAATGCTTGTAAAACGAACGTTTGGGACGGATGGGAAGCGCTAGAAATGGTCGCACGGATGATCCCGAGCGTTTTTTGTTCCAGAGCAGCCAGAACATCCCCGCTCTCAGCCGCATATGTGATGAATCCGACACGGAAGCCCCATACATATTCTTCTTTGGTTGCACCATCAACCTTAACAGGTAAAATACGAGGATGCAGACCGGATAGTTTACCGAACAATGATTCGGACAAGGAATCCTCGAAGAACAGTCCGAAGTAGGCATCGTCTGTAACGACAACAACGTTAATACCAGCTTCAGCAGCTTCTTTGATCGCGGATACGATCTCCTCGCCTTCCTTTGCACCTGGAGTATATCCAGTTGGGTTGTTCGGGAAATTCAGAATGACGATCGCTTTACCTTTATCCTTTTGTGCCAGCAGTGCATCACGCAAGCCTTGGCTGTTAAATTTCATATCTTCAGTAAACAGCGGATAGTTGATGATTTCTGCGTGACGGCGAATACCAAATGTTAATTCATAGTTCTCCCAGTTTTTATCAGGGTAGATAACAGCATCGCCTTCATCAGCAAAAAGATCAGCTACAATGCTTAGGCCATGAGTAAGCGCATTGGTAACGACTGGGTTGCCGAAGCTTTTATCCGTAAGGGCAGGGTTCTCACGCAGCATTTTCTCACGCCATACTTTGCGCAGCTCAGGTTTACCTGCGGGAGGTGCATATGGGTACAGATCTTGCGGTTTATATGCTGACAACGTTTCTTGAATCGATGCCAAGTGCATAGGTCCGCCATTTTCTGTAGCGATTCCGATAGTGGCATTATACTTCTTAGCGTTAGCCGAAGCTTCGGCAGATTGGCTCAGAATACCTTCTTTTGGGAAATAAATTTCTTTACCCAGTGTAGACAGCATTTCATACACATGGACATTGCCGGATTTCAGATTCTCGTTTAACTGCTCCGCGAGTGGGTTCATCTACGTTTCATCCTTCCAATCGGTTTTGATATAGGACAGTGCCGTTTTGACTGCCTAACATTATATCATTTCGTTCCTTTACCGTCACGGATAAATCGCGCGTTCCCATATCAATTTTAATTATGGTGGGGACAATATTTTTTCATTAAGGAAATCGTTTCGTGATCCATAGGGCAATTTCGTTCCTGAAGGCCTTGCACGATTCCTTCGAACTTCTCACCGTTTGTATTTTGTCCAAATTTAAATTTAGCAGTGATTGATTCTGGAACGATTCTGCACAGAGATACTGCCTTTAATTGTCCTCTATATTGTGGAATGTCTATTGTGATCGGCTGATAGCCACCCTCAGGCTGGAGCTTTTCCATAAATAAAGTGAACACGGAAGCTTTTTCATCAAGATCCTCCACTTTTTCTACTTTTCCTCTTACCATAACACTTTTAAAAAAAGCAGAAGCAGGACAAGCCAATACCGGATCGGTAAAATATGACGGAATGATCGCGTACTCCTTGGCAACCGTAAAGCTGACTCTGGGATCATGCGCTAAATGCTTCATCTTTTCGCCTGCAAGACTTCCGTGGAAATAAAAATAATTGCCGTCATACACAAAATTAAGCGGAGTCACTCTGCTCCAGCCGTCTTCACCTACAGTCCCGAGAAAACCAAAGGTCATTTCCTTTAAAAATTTCTCGATTTCTTGCTTGTCTTCTACTGCGAATTCTTTTCTTCTCATTAAGGGTTCCCTCCGTACTTGAATGAATGAAAAATGTTGAATTCAGCTTATGATATAGATTGACATGAAAAAAGAACCAATTTACATTATTTTTATTGGTCCAATTGTTGTGAGGTTTCAGTTCAGATTCGAAGGAGATGAAAGGAATGGACTTTACGATCTCGCTGGATGCTCATCAGAAAAGCTATCGATATAAGTATTTAGCACTGTACCACGCCATTCGAGCCGCGATTCATGAGGGAACTTTACGGGGAGGAACCCGGCTTCCTTCCTCAAGGGAGCTGGCTGAACAATATAGCTTGTCTAGGGGAAGCGTTGCTCAAGCCTATGACATGCTACAGGCGGAAGGATATGTCTATTCCCTCATAGGAAGCGGTACTTATGTTGCTGACATCATACCGAATCCTGAAGTAAGCCGTAGTCAATCTGCGTCTATTACGTTGTCTTCATGGGGACGGAGAGTAATGGAGTTTGATGTTTCCAGTAGCAATGAATTACATAGAGGGAAAAATGCACAGATTAATAAAAAAAGGATGATTTCCTTTCAGGATAGCGGACCCTCGATGAGCGCCTTTCCATATAAGGAATGGAAAAGCGCCCTGGCTTGGGCTACTCGGGAATCTTCGGACAGCTTAAGCATGCCTCTTGATCCTGCTGGAGATATAGAGCTTCGTCAGGCGATTGCCGCTCATTTGCGAAGAAGCCGCGGGATCGCCGCAGAGGCAGATCAAATCTGCCTCTTCAATGGCTCGATGCAGGCGATCATGCTGCTGACTCAGCTGCTGCTGAGCGAAGGCGAGCCAGCGGTGCTGGAGAATCCGTGTTATCACGGATTCTCCAGGGCTGTGTACGCCTGCGGAGGCGTGGCCGTTCCGGCCGAGGTAGACGCAGGCGGGATCGTGCCGCGCGATTGGGACGCGCGGCTTCTGTTTGTGACCCCGGGTCGGCAGTTCCCGACCGGGGCGGTGTTATCTCCGGCGCGCCGAGCGGAGATTTTGTCTTGGGCCGCGCGAGTGAACGCCGTAATCATCGAGGATGATTACGATAGTGAATTCCGCTGGCGCGGCCGCCCGCTGGAGCCGCTTAAGGCGCTCGACAGTGAGGATCGAGTCGTCTACATCGGCTCTTTTTCCAAGACGATGTTCGCCTCGCTTCGAATCGGTTACGCGGTACTCCCTCGCGGGTTAGTGGTTCCGCTTATTCGATCCAAAGAGCTGTATGAGCCCGTATCATCCGCAAGAATCGAGCAGCGCGCACTCGCCAAGTTTATGTTTCGTGGAGAGTATGATCGCCATTTGCGCCGGATGAGGCGTATATATGGAGCAAAGCATGAGCTGTTTCGTCGGCTTATGGAGAAAGAGGGGATGACAAGCTTGTTCGATCTGAAGTCTGCTGATGCAGGACTTCTGGTGTATGCTCCATGGAAACACTCTCCGGAGCAATATCAGGATTTTCTCCATGCTGCCTACAATAGAGAAGTTCAGTTTCGGGACGCGGCTATGTACCAGCTTGGTACTGGATCTCCAGCTGCCTGTTTCAGTTTGTCCCATCTGGAGGAATATGAGCTGAAAGAAGGAGTTTTTCGTTTGACAATGGCATGGAGGGATATTCAGAAATAGTGTAAAAGGAGTATAATTAGGAAAGAAAACATAAAGAAGACAAGCTATAAAGATGTATTGTAATTTTTGGGGGGATGATCATGCTACACATATCACCGTCATCATTTATTTTGAAGCCGTCTTTTGCAAAAATCGTATGCGAGCCAGGATGGAAATGGCATAAGCGGGAAAAGCCGCTTCAGAACTACGATTTGTTCTATGTGTGGAGCGGTGAAGGCATGGTTACTCTTAACGATCAGCAGATTCCTGTCAGCAAAGGGAGCTGTTTTCTGTTCCGTAAGGGCGATCATACGATGGCCACTCACAATCCGCAGCGTCCGCTTGTACTCACCTACATTCATTTTGATGTGGATGAGCCAGTATATGAGGTTCCGGGTCCTTACCGCAAGCTGCAGGATACGCTTGATTTTGAATATATGCTATCTCGTTATGTTCGGTTGTTTTTGGTGCAGGCCTATGGAGCGGAGGAGGAAGCCCGTCTTATTTTGAAGCAGCTGCTCATCTATTTGCTGCGAGAAGAGAAGGAAGTACCGCGTGAGAAAAAAGTAAGCAACCAGTTAACTGAGATTATTCACGAGGTGGCGAATTTTGTAATTCAGCATCCGGGTCTACCACATAAAGTAGAGGATTTGGCTGGACGTGCCGGGCTTTCCCCACGATATTTTTCTATAAAGTTCAAAGAGATCATTGGACTATCCGTCCAATCCTATATAATTAAAGCGCGAATCGACCGGGCGCAGCATCTGCTTCTTCATGCAGGCATGAACGTTACAGAGGTCGCGGATGCGCTCGGGTATCGAGATATTTTCTTCTTTAGTCGGCAGTTTAAACAATACACTGGAAAAAGTCCGTCCGAGATTCGCTAATGGAATGTAGGTAATTTATATTAAAATGGAAAATTTAGCGGCATGGTTCACTCTTCTTCCAGATGGTTAATAGTAACTATAGTCTGGTTGGAAGGAGGAATTGCATCACATGGTGAAAAGACGGCGGATACGCAGCCATCACATTGCTGCACCAGGTCAAAGCATATTTCGTAATCGTGCTCGCCGACAAAAACGGTTTGACCGAAACGATGATAATTGGTTCTAATATATGTTCATTTAATTATATAGCATGTCATATAGAGACAGCGTTCCATTGGATCGCTGTTTTGTTGCTTTTATAGGGACTCTTTTACAAATCGAACATTGCCTGAATAGCTGCCGAGGATTGTAAACGCACAGACCGATCGTGAATATGCGTCCATTCATTAGTACAGTAGTTGTAGTGATAATCATAACGCCATAAATCGTAATGATAAGCGATTTCTGCAATAGCTGAAATAATGCGGGTGATTTCCTCATTGGTCATAATGGGATGAAGCGATAGACGAACCCAACCAGGCTTCATAGAATTGTCTCCATGAGCGATATGATGTTCTATCATATGAGAGTGTGCAGGCGCTATTCCGAGCAAATAATGACCATACGGACCCGCGCAGGAGCAGCCGCCGCGTGTTTGAATTCCGTAGCGGTCGCTTAACATTTTGACAACGAGATTATAGTGACAGTTTGCAATGTTGAAGGAAACGATCCCCAGTCGATCCACCTTGTCAGATTCTAAGACGATAAGGTTTGGAATCTGCTGCAGCCCTTTTAGGAGCAGGGCAGTTAGCTGAGCTTCTCTCATTTTAATCAGGTGAAGTCCCATTTTCTCCTTTAAGCTGATACACAACGCTGCTCGAATACTTTGTAGTATGGGCGGGGTCCCCCCGTCCTCCCGCTTTTCAATATTACGAATATAACGCCGAGTTCCCCATGGATTCACCCATTCAACAGTGCCGCCTCCGGCATGATCAGGAACGGGATTGCTGCAGAGGGATGCGTGGAGTACCAATACCCCGCAGCTCCCCGGGCCACCGAGAAATTTATGGGGTGAAAAGGTGATGCCATCCAGTCGCTCTAAGGGATCATCTGGGTGCATATTGATAGGAACATACGGAGCTGAAGCGGAGAAATCGATAAAACAAAGCCCGCCATACTCATGCATGGCCTTGGCCAAGCTGTGGTAAGGAGTAGTAAGTCCGGTGACGTTAGAGCAGGCGGTAAATGCTCCAATTTTATAGCTGCGGCTTTGAAAATATTTTAGGGCTCTTCTAAGCTGGTTTGGACATACTTCACCGTTTGAACCAGGGTCAACGACGATTACTTCTCCTACTGTCTCTTCCCAGGAAATATGATTGGAATGATGCTCCATATGACTGACAAAAATGACTGGACGATCATTATGCTTCCATGTCGCCGACGAACCGAACGGATACAGCCACGTTGGAACCTTCAGACCTAGCAGACGTTGCAGCTTGTTGATAGCTGAGGTCATACCCGCCCCCGGAAGCAAAAGAACATCTTCATTATTCGCATGGACATGCTTTTTAATGATTTGACGTGCCGTTTGATACGCTTGAGAAATGATCTGGCCACTGTGGCTTGAGTCGGTATGCGTATTTGCCATATAAGGTCCAAAGGATTCGGCAATGACGGATTCTATAGGCGCATACAATCTTCCGCTTGCGGCCCAGTCTGCATAAAGCATCATTTGTTTTCCATAATGCGTCATATATGGCTGTTCCACACCGATGCTTTTGTGGCGGAAGGGATGAAAATATCGTTCAAGCAGCATTTCACAGTTATCGGGAATATAACGAGCTTCAAACGGGTCAATTTTGTTATTCAACACGGTGGAGTCCTCGCATTTTTTTTGATACAGCAGTATATGTCATGAGTGACGGCAAAGGCGAATGTCCTGATGTCGTTTTTTTGTCCTTTTTTTGAACCCTTGCGTTAAGCTGAAAACTTTCATAAATTATACGTTAGGGAATTTCCCAGACTTTGGTCTAGGAAATCGGCAAGTCTTCAGCCTGTGTTCAATTATTTTCCAATGGATATACTGGTAACAGTAGATGTTTGATGTGGGAAGGGGAACGAAGGATGAATAGGAAAAAGGGATTGAAACCTGTTGGTCTGATTGCAGCTACAGTGCTGCTTGGGCTGATGACAGGTTGCGGAGGACTAGGTGAAAATGCAGAGCAAGCTATAAACTCATCGGCAAGAACGATAGAGAACGCTGTTTCTGAAGTAGCGAAGAGCAGCAAGGAAATCGTTAAGGAGAATGGATATGCCAAGGAAGTGACTACGGAAGAAGAGGTCGGAACAGCTACGACTTTACATATGAACAATGCGGTAGGAGACATAGATATTCGAAGTGTTTCAGGAACTAAAATAACTGCCAAATCGACGATAACAGCTTCTACATCGCTGTTCCGCAGTAAGAAGGAATTGCAGAAGGTTATAGAGCAAGCCGAAGTGTCAGTGGTGATCGAGGGAGATAAGGCTCGCGTTTTCACTCACGCGAAGGATCATCCTGAGCAGGATTTGTGGGATTGGTCGGAGAGCAAATACGGATATTCTGATTTCAGTATTGACTATGAGATCGGCTTGCCTAGTAATGTGAAAGTGTTGGATGTTACGAATGATGTGGGCGAAATTGCCTTAGCAGATATCACTGGTGAATATCGTATTCAAGCTGATGTAGGATCAATAGAAATCAAAGGAGCTCATTTTTCAGGAGATTCCTCATTGTCCTCCTCTACAGGAAGTATTGACCTTGAAATAGGACAAATCGATAGCGACGGCAGTCTTAAAGCTGTAGCTGATGTCGGTAGCATTGATTTGAAGCTGGCTGATGCAGTATCCTGTATTCTTGATTTAGATGCCGATGTAGGTGTCATTAACGGGGCGTCCAAGGGGGAAAGCAAGCGGGGAGACGGCGGGCCACGTGTATCACTCACTACTTCAGTAGGTGCAATAAACGTAGAATAACGTTTTCGAGGGGCTGTTCCAATCAATTTTTGGAGCAGTTTTGGCACGAATAGAGGAAAAGACCTCCCTTATTTTTCATAATCACTGTAATCTCTAAAAATAAGGGAAGCTATTTCCGCTATTTTTTATTAACAGCTCTCAGCTTTGATCTTGTAAGACAACCTCACTTAAATCTTCCAAGCAATTCACCCATACGCACCTTATGCCCCACTGTAAGATGTGAAAGCGGTTCAAAAGTATTGTTTTTGGTTATGAGCACAACAGTAGAGCCAAACTCGAAATAAGCGAGATCGTCCCCTTGCTGCCATTTTGTTGCTTTGTCATTAGAGTACACGATACTACTGACGTTCATCGCTCCGACTTTCACTAACGCAATTTCTCCATATTCATGTGAAATGTATGTAATCAAGCGTTCATTGCGGCTAAGTACAGTTCTCATGTGGCGCATAGCAAAATCATGGACAGGATAGACCTTACCCTTGATATGTTCGCTTTCCATCTTGGTTCCGGCCACCGGAGCATGTATTCGGTGGTAATCCGTTGGACTAAGATAGAGAACAAATGCGTAGCCATGTCTGTATGCCTCTGCCCTAGGTGAGTGATTGAGCAACTCATCAAGAGAGTAATCCTGGCCTTTGACGTTTAGGATAGTACCAGACTGAATGGTTCCCATGAATGTAATGAGAGCATCTACCGGACTAGTCATTCCCGATTGCTCCTGTTGGATCGGTCGCATACCCGGCCTTAATTTACGTGTAAAAAATGAATTGAGTGTAGGGTAATCCTGTAATTCCTTTTCTGCCTCATGCAATGGAATACCGTATGATTTTGCGAAGTAAGGGATTAAATAGCGGCTTATATTCGAATGTGAGAATCTACCCATGAGCTGAGAAATCCATTTGCGTGATGTAAGTTCAGTCATCCATATCAACCATTTAGCGGACAAGACGTATCCTCCTATTTCTTTGGGAACACCCGTTTTTCACTTCCGCTTATATTGACATAGAATGGGATTTAAATCAACAGCATTATAGTAATAATTTATTTTTCTTGATTGTTTGAAATCGATTCGTTATATTGTATTTAACAAAATAGGGATACGGGGGCTTGGGTGAACCAAGCTGAGATTGCAGTATATTCCGCTGCGGACCGTTAATCTGATCTGGATAATGCCAGCGTAGAGAATCCGCACGTCCGTTAATAACGGATGTCTATCTTTCCCGTGGACCTATTGCCGGCTGAACTTATTCAGTCGGCTTTTTTGTTTTGCTGCAAGAACAAAAAAAGTAGAAGGGGTGGCATTCATGCACGAAGTAAAGGAAGTAGTACAAGTAAAACCAGTGAAAAGAGGACTTAAACTAAGCGATCTGTTAGTGACGATGATCGTATCGATTGTGCTTGGCGTAGTATATCATTTTTGGAGCTCGGTCTATAATCTCTTCTCACCGTTGTTTCCGCAGGCAGATGAACTTGTTTACGGGATGTGGTTCATTGCTGCTACCCTAGTGTTTTTACTGATTCGCAAGCCTGGTGTGGCGCTTATCGCTGAGGTTGCCGCGGCTCATGTGGAAATTCTGTTTGGCAGTGAATGGGGGATACAGCTGCTTTTGTATAGCGTGCTTCAAGGATTAGGGGCTGAGCTAGTATTTGCTGCATTTCGTTATCGGAAATTTTCAGGGTCTGTGGCTGCATTGGCTGGGGTTGGTGCCGCGATCGGTTCAATCATTCCTGATATCTACTATGGATATGTTGCTGATTATGAAACCTGGCTGCTGGTTACGAAGTATGTACTTCGTGGTATAAGCGCTGCACTGATTGCCGGTTATCTAGCATATGCGATAGCTAAAGCAGTGGAAGCTACAGGAGTTACACAGCAGCTGCGGCCTGTGAGTGACAGTGATTATGCAGCACTGGATGACTAAAAGAAATGATAGAAATCAATCGTATGCATGAGCTGGACGAAAAAAAACATGACATTGTCGCAGGAGTTACCGATCTAAGACTGAAATTTTCTGGCGAGGAATCGCGTTCCCGTGTGTTTAATGATTTGTCTCTGGAGGTAAGGCGAGGAGAAAAAATATTGCTGCTGGGTCCAAGCGGATGCGGTAAATCTACGCTCCTGCAGGTGTTGTCCGGTATTATCCCGGAGCTTATTGAAGCTCCGATGCGCTGCTCAAGCAGAACGATACCCGACTCGCGCGGAATTGTATTTCAGGACCCGGACACACAATTTTGCATGCCTTATGTAGATGAAGAGTTGGCTTTTGTGCTGGAAAATTTGAGCGTTCCAAGAGAAGATATGTCTCTGCAAATGAACAACGCTCTGCAAGCAGTAGGTCTAGTGCTTAAGGACGTGCATGTTCCTATAGATTCCCTGTCCCAGGGAATGAAGCAACGATTGGCGCTTGCTTCGGTGCTGCTATGTAATCCGGAAGTGATATTCCTTGATGAGCCTTCAGCTTTGCTTGATCCGGAAGGCAGAGAGCAAATATGGCAAGCCGTCCATAAAATATCGAATAACCGCACCCTGATCATCGTAGAGCATCGAATTGAAGAATTGCTTGGGCTCGGTTTGGTCGATAGAGTAGCATTGTTTGGACCTGGGGGTGAGATGCTAGCTTTGGCGCCGCCTGCTGAAATTTTCAAGAAATATAAGAGAGAGCTAATACAGTACGGAATATGGTACCCGGGCGTATGGGAGGATTTTTTCCGGTCTCCTTCAGGACAATTGCTGGTGTCAACAAAGATTATGGAATCGGGGAATTCTCAATTTTTGAATAATCCTATTATTGAACTAGAGGATTTTTGTGGAACTCGTTATGGGAAGTCTGTGGTCAAGGTAGAGCGATTAGCCCTCTATCCTGGTGATTTTGTTGCTGTGACAGGGCCGAATGGAGCTGGGAAAAGCTCGCTGCTGCTTAGCCTCATGAGCCTTATTAATACGTCAGGCAGTTATCTTCTTCAGGGACAGCAGATGGTGAGCAAGAAAAAGCGGAAATTACAAATACAACTATCATCACAGCATATTGGATTTGTATTTCAAAATCCAGAATATCAATTTGTCGAGGATACTGTTGGTAGTGAAATCGCATATTCATTAAAAGAAACAGACATGTCGGATAAAGAATTGCAGAGCAAGGTGAAGCAAGCGCTTGAACAATTTGGTCTTTCGGGGCTTGAAGGGCGACACCCTTTTCAGCTATCGCTTGGTCAAAAGAGAAGACTTAGTGTGGCAGGTACAATTGTGCTGGAAAAATCTGTCCTGCTCCTTGATGAACCAACCTTTGGGCAGGATGCGTTAAATACCTTCGCTATTCTCTCATTATGTGAGGAGCTTCGCCAAAGCGGGGTTGCTATTATCATGGTTACACATGAAGAAATGATAGCCAATCGGTTAGCAACACATCGTTGGGAAGTGAGAGAGGGAACCTTGCTTCAAAAAGTAACGGATCGAGGAAGGAAGCTCGCTGGCGTTATGAATGAAGATCATCATCGTACCATGGAGGTTATGGTATGAGGGTAAGAAACTTGCTTGTTCCCGGTACTAAGACATGGATGCATTTGGCTAACCCGGTAGTCAAATTGGTAGGTATGGTCCTGTTATTTTTAATGACATTGTTTACACACCGGATGGATTTTATGTTCTACCAAATGGTCATTTTTACAGTGTTGCTGTTTTGGCAGAGCGGGTATGCTTTTTGGAAAATTATGATCATCGTGTTGTCCTTTTGTATTGTATTTATCTCATCCTCTTCCAGTATGATTCTATTTGGTAAAGGGGATACCATGTGGTGGACATGGGGGCTTATTCGAATTTCTGAAGAAAGTTTTTTTCGCGGGGTGCATATCGGTATTAAGTCGGTGACATTTGCGGCCGAGGGCTTGTTATTCGTTCTGACAACTCCTTCAGTCTCTCTATTTTATGCCCTTATGCAAAAAGCGAAGCTTCCTCCAAAATATGCGTACAGTTTTATGGCTTCGATTCGACTTCTGCCCATGGTGTGGGAGGAGTTTCAAATTCGCAGAAACGCACTTGCCATTCGAGGAACCAAATCCTCAAAGGGAATACGGGGATGGATATTACAGATTAAATTATATGCTGTTCCAATGCTGGCTCAGAGTATTCGCAGAGCTCATCGTGTAGCAGTGGCGATGGAGTCCAAGGCCTTTGTCAGTGACAACAAGAGAACCTATTATTATCCTTCTGTGTTTACAAAATATGATCCAATAGTAGTGATCGTACTATGTGTTTCAGTTGTTGCAGCATTTGTTCTGGCTGCACAGCTGCCGATTTTCGGAATTGAAGATGTCAGATACAAGAGCGGTATATAGAGATGCGGAAAACGGCTACGATCTCATGGGAGATGATGTAGCCGTTTTTGTTCCCCTTATTAGCCTATCGACGGTAACTTGCCGCTGGGCTTACAGAGTGATCAAAGAGCAAAGGGGAGGAGGGGGTGTTAAGCAAATAACGGGCAAATGCCATCGGCTGCCGGTATGTCTCCAGCCATACATCGATCATATTTGCTTTGCGAAAACCGTAGCGTTGGTCGCGTCCGTTGCATTCTATAAAGTATGGATGCCCGTTGTCTGTAAGGCCGATGTCTAGTCCTAAATCAGCCATTAACGGCAGACGGCTAGAGAGCAGCTGTGCGCAAGTGAGGGCTAACAGCTCTACTCTGGAAATGACTGCAGGTATATATAGTTCTGGTAATGCTTTAGTTAATACCATCGGTGCAGGCAGAGCTTCTCCGCCTCTGGCGATGTTAGAGATGAAGCTGCCTTGTGTAGCTGCTTTTGCAAACAATCCAGTAATACTCCATGTTCCGTTAATTCCGCGCTGCACAGTAACACGAAGATCCACAGAACGATCGTGATACTCTGCTAAAGGGATTCTTTCCTGAATGAGGTAAGGCACGCGAAGCCACAGACGACGAACCCAAGGTGGAAGTTCTCCGCGTCTTAATTTGATCGATGACCAGCTCTTTTTTGATGAGGCTGGTGCATAGGTTAGTTTCCACGCGTCGTTTATTCGTTGTAATCGCATAATACCCTGACCCACTGAACCGCGTACTGGCTTCACGATGAGATCATCATATCGCTGCATCATTATACGCATTGCCGCGGTTGATGCATACACTGAATATGGCAAGTAAGGACGGAGAGAAGGTTCACCCCATAGAATGTCATGGATAAAATCTTTGGAATATCGGTTGTTGATATTGAACACTTTTGTCCCATTTAAGGTGAGTTTTCGTATTTTGCGATGGGATGATGAATCTGGATATAGTGCCCGATTATGAATGACAGCTGGGGTTGGAATGACCGCCTTAACATACTCCCTGCCATTCGATATATAGGCGATGCTGGTGCCTTGCTCTGGATTGATATCTGCTAGACGAAAGAAGCAGGGGGTGAATCCATATTTACGCGCCGCTTCTTCGTGGTTGGTTAACGACTCTTGCCCGGTCTTCCGCTGGGGAATTCCCCTATACATGCTAGAGTTGAGCAGAATCCCGACATAGTCCTGCCCCATAGGCATACCTCCTCGTTACGGCTTCAATATTAACCTATGTTGTCCTCGTAGAATAAGAGTGGACGACTGTTCTCTCGGCAGCAGCCTTTTTTATTCGCCTGATAGGCGAGATCATTAAGGAACACTAAACACGGAATCGCCGTATATTTAAAATAGAAATAGAAGTGAATGATTATCACACAGGGGGGGACGTCCTTGGGTAGACAAAAAGTAGCAATTATTACGCCAGGGTCTTTCGTCATTCCTTCAGGTCGAAGCAGTTCGGTAGAACGTGTTATAGAAAAGGTCGCTCCTTTGGGGGCTGAGCAGCTGGAAATTTCAATTTACGGACCTATCGGTGAAGGCTTGCCTTCTGCAGGAAATATTGGATCGGTTCCATGCTTCCGCCTGCCTGCCGGGCAACACTATGCAGATTCCGTACTGATGCATCTTCGAAAATGTCTTCCTGATGTGATTGATGTGCACAATCGCCCTATGCTGGCATACAAGCTTAAGCGTGGCCTTTCAAAAGCTAAGGTTTTTCTTACACTTCATTCTACAACGTTTATTTCACCGGCCCAGCACACAGAGATAGGTATTCATCAAATGCTTCATAGTTTAGATGGGCTAATTGTAAATAGTGAATATTTAAAAAATATTATCATCGAGCGCTTTCCTTCCTTGAAAACGAAAACCTATGTAAATCATCTGGGCGTAAGTCTGGAAGATTTCATTCCAAGGTGGACGACGACGGGGGAATCATTGCGCAGTGCCAGATTATTTGATCTCGGCTGGAGTGATCGGAAAATCGTGCTTTATGTAGGCCGGCTGCTCCCATCTAAAGGAGTCCATTATTTATTGGAGGCATGGCCGTCGATTATGAGCAGGGAGCCGAAGGCCATGCTGCTTATAGTCGGAAGTGCTTTTTACAGTGGGGATCGAGAAACCAGTTATGTACGCAAGCTGAAGTCAATGGCTGAACCATTAGGTGACAGGATCGTGTTTTTGCCATTTGTCCCTTATCCGCAAATAGCGGTTTGGTACAATCTTGCTGATGTGGTTGCCGTACCTTCCACTGGAGAAGAAGCCTTCGGACTTGTAAACGTGGAAGCAATGGCCTCCGCTGTTCCGATTGTAGCCGCTGATAATGGAGGAATTCCGGAGATTGTCAATCATGGTGTATCCGGCTACCTTATACCAACCTCAGCTATGGGGCAAGGGTTTACTAGTTCGATCCTTCGTCTGCTGAGTAATGAGGCAGAGCGAAGAAGAATGGGCAGAGCAGGAAGAGAGCTTGCAAGGAGTTCATTTCGCTGGCAGCATACATCGAGTCGGTGGCTGAACTTAATGAGCAGGGATTTATAGACAGCGAAGGGATATCATCCTGCGCTGTTTTTTTGTCTATTGAGCGAAGGGAGCAAGACTGTACGTTTGCCGTTGCAACCTCATAGAAGCAACATACACTATGGTATATGCTCCGGTACATTTTGAAGCTAGGGTGGTGGAGATTTGATCAGGAAACGCAAACGGAACACACGCAAAGTCAGCAAAGTTCATATACATCGCAAGCGGGCAGTCCGTAAGACAGTCCAGCGGCTCCACAATCATCCCGAACCTTTGGTCTCTATCATTATTCCAGCGATGAATGAAAAGGCGACTTTACCTGACGTTCTGCGAGAAGCTGGCCGGGTGCATCCCCGTAGCGAGATAATTGTCATAGCGAATGGCTCAACTGATGGGACACCGGAAGTGGCGCGGCGGCTGGGAGCAAAACTGATCGTATCCGAGACTCCGCTTGGACATGATGTAGGTCGTCGCATAGGAGCATCTGTTGCCAAAGGTTCTATATTGTTGTTTATCGATGCGGATATGGTTATTCCCGCTAAACAATTGCGCCCTTACGTGGATGCAGTGGTCTCTGGAGTAGATGTAGCATTAAACGGCTACTCAGGCCCTACGGCGAAAAAGAAATCTCATCCTGTCGTTGTAGCCAAGTATGTGCTTAATGCATGGATGCTGAGACCCGATTTGCAGGGAACGTCAATGACGGCCATTCCGCATGCGCTCAGCCGCAGGGCATTGGATGTGATCGGTCTTGAATCGCTGGAGATTCCACCGCTAGCTCAAGCCAAGGCCGTAGCATGGGGGCTTAACGTGCAAGCCGTCCATACTGTGCCTGTTGGACGACTAAATCCGATTCGGCGAAAAAATGGTGATGAGGATATCCTCACATCACTGGTTGCCGGTGATCATTTGGAAGCTCTCCATTGGCTGATCCAGCATCGTGGGGTCCGGGGCGGTTTTGATGATTTAGGGCGGCTTCGTGACAAGGTGAGGTGATGGTATGAGAAGCAAATTGCATCGAGCGAAACCTCGGAAGAATCAAAAAACTAGAATACGAAAGTTTAAGAGACTGAGACAAATAAGGAAAGTGCCCCACTCTGAGCATTCAGAGGGACAAAAGTTGACTGAGACCCGATCTGATCAAGCGGTTATAGAGAAAATGGCGATAGAGGCCGGATTTTTAGCCTCCTCAGGCATTCATGAGGGAGAACGATCCTGTGAACATATGCAGCAGTCCCTTAAATCATGGTACCGCCATAAGATGACTGGCGAAATGTCTTTTTCTGAAGTTGTTCAATTGTCACTGGCCTTTAGCAGAGGATATACAGTCACGGCAAGACAGCTTGGTGACTTTCTTCCGTTGCCACTTCATGGAACTGCATCTGTCATTATCACTGCCAGCAATGAAGAAAAGACGCTGCCCAGTGTCATTGCTCAGCTGCGAAGATTGCCTTTTCACGAGATTATTGTCGTACTTAATGGTTGTACGGATGGCAGCTATGAGGCGGTTGAGGACCATCCTTCAGTAATCAAGCTGAATTATCCCGACCGACTGGGTCATGATGTTGGCCGAGCGATTGGAGCTTCAGCGGCTACGGGAGATATTTTACTGTTTACGGATGGAGACTTGCCACTGCGTGCTGAGGAGCTTGCGCCTTATATAATTTCGGTAGATCGTGGTGATGATGTAGCACTGAATAACTTGTCCCCGTATCTGCCTCCGTTTTCAGAACAGGATGAGGTAAGCCGCAGTAAGACGTTTCTGAACCAGTGTCTTGGACGAAGCGATTTAAAGGCAAACTCCATGACAGCTGTACCTCATGCTTTGTCCAGAAGAGCGATCAACACTATTGGGACGGCCTCTTTGATTGTTCCACCCAAGGCTCAGGCATTAGCACTCGTTCATGGACTGAAAGTAACTGCCCCGTACACGGTTGATGTGATTCGAAATAATCGTGTGCGTAGCGGTAACACCGGTGCAGGAAATACAGTTGCTAGACTCATTACTGGCGACCATATTGAGGCGATTGGAGAGGCAATGAGAATAAAAGGGATTAGACTCGGTTTTAAGACTTTATCCCGCAGTGAATTGGCAAAGGTGAGGAACGGCATTTGAATAATATGGCTATACCTTTTCGTGCAATTAAAAGTAATCACTTCTTAGGAGGGTAGTACATGAAAGGTGTGATTTTGGCGGGAGGTACAGGAACGCGTCTATACCCGCTGACCCGATTGATCAACAAGCATCTTCTCCCGGTCGGAAATTACCCGATGGTCTGTTACGGCATAGAACGGCTACGTCAAGCCGGAATCACTGACATTCTTATGGTTATTAGCAAACAATCCGCTGGATTATATGCAGATTTTTTTGGAAGCGGTGAGAACTTTGGTGTTAATCTTAACTTTCGCGTTCAAGAGTCAGCAGGTGGTATTGCAGAGGCATTGCAGCTAGCAGAAGGGTTCATAACTCCAGGTGAAAAATTTGTAGTGCTGCTAGGTGATAATTTATTTTTGGATGATCTCACACCTTTTGTAAATAAATTCAATAGTCAGGCAGATTCCAGCGCAAGAGTGCTATTGAAGTGGGTGGCTGATCCGAGAAGATATGGAGTGGCAGTTTTTGATCCCGATGATGAGGAGAAAATTGCTTATATTGAGGAAAAACCTAAAGATCCAAAGTCCAAGTATTCGGTCACTGGAATCTACATGTATGACGATGCCGTTTTTGAAATTATTCAGGGAATCCATCCATCCAAACGGGGCGAATTAGAGATTACTGATGTTAATAATCGTTATGCCCAGGATGGCAAGTTGGAATATGACGTTCTGCAATTGTGGTGGGGAGATGCTGGTACGTTTGAATCTCTAAAAGAAGCGGAGACTCAAATGAGGGGGGTTCTGCCTTAAGCCCCGCATAATAAGTTCGGATATTTCGTGTTATTGAGAGGGGAGACGCGTGATGCCGGTCAGCAGATATAAAGTTCGAAAGTTGAGGAAATCCCGTAAAGCAGTCAAAAAAATACACCTGGCCGGCACAAAGCGTAAGCGGATTACACAACGATCAGGACATCGGAAAAATCGTTTATCTCGCAGTAAGGGGAAATTAGGAAGACATGTGATTGCGGAAGAGCAAAAATCAGCCCGATTAGATAAATCAACCGGCACAGAGACATTGCAGAGAAGGATGTTGTCTCAAAATGAGGGCGGATTCGGAACTGAACAGATTGCAGCTGAAAACATGGTATCCGAAGGAAGAAACAATGAGACGGACGAGCAAGAAACTAGGAATGATAATGAAATGGCTCCAGTAATGCATTTCGAGGAATCGGAAATTTCAGCCATATTTGAGGAAGGATTTCGTCAAGGATATTTTGAAGGCGGAGAAGGAAAGGTTAGTCGATACATTCCTAGGTACGTCATGTTGCCGGAGATGAGTGTGGATGACGTTATTTCAACAGGAGTGAGGGCGCTTTCCTCATATTTTTATCCTTTGATGAGCCCAGCTTATGTATTTGAAGAAATTAATGATGCATTAAATAATAGAACTCCATTATCAGTCATCCGATTGGGGGATGGAGAAGTACTGACACTGGCCCATGAGACTATTATATCGTTGGAACAGGCTAAAAACTGGGGGAAATTCCTTCCTTATGCCGGAGTTCATCTACCTGACCACTCCGCTCGCGAAAGTTTGGCAGAATCCATTCGATATGCTGACATTATAGGGATTCCGGAATCAAGACACCCATCCTATCAAGGCCTGTTATTTCCAGTGTTTAACTACTATGGCATGGACTATCGAAATATGAAGCTGACCACTTCAACAGTGAATTATGCACTTAATGAAGAAGCATGGCTTAGCAAGCTGTTGACACAGCGCAGGATTATACTTATTGGAAATCAGGCTCCGGAATTAGCAAGATGGTTTCAAATTCAAGGATATGAGATTGTTGATGTTATCGCTCCGGTTCAAGGTGCAGGTGATGTTGAACGTATCATGGAGCAGGTTGCTCAGCTGGATTTTGATATAGCTCTAGTAGCAGCTGGTATAGCAGCCGTAGTCATTTGTACTAGAATTGCTAGGGAAAAGGGTAAGGTGGCGCTTGATATGGGGCATTTAGCTGATATGTTCGTAAAAGGAGAAGCCCCCCTTCTATGAGATGAAGTTCAAAAAGTAGGCTTTTGATCACGAAGTAGTTCGTAGAAGTATATTCGGCATCGAATCTTGAACTCAGCCGGGCCTTCCGGTGCTCACGTACTCAACGTACGCTCCGCTCCTCAGTCCCGGCTTCATCCAATCTTCTCGGTGCTGAAAAGCCAACTTTTTGAACCTGATTGAAATGTGGAAGTTCAAAAAGTCGGCTTTTGATCACGAAGTAGCTCGAGGATAAATATTCGGCGTCGAATCTTGAATTCAGCAGGGACTAAGCCTATGCTTCCGAAGCATGTTTCCTTCGGAAACATTTCAGGTGCTCACGTACTCAACTTACGCTCCGCTCCTCAGCCTCGGCTTCATCCAATCTTAACCTTCAAGGGGGTGTTAAGTTGAAGAATAGTCAGAGAGATTTTCAAAGGGGATATGAAGCGGGATACGCTCGTGGTGCTGAGATAGGCAGGCAGTCTTTTGGCTCACCGTTTGAAGGTACTAGCATTATTATCCCTACTTATAATCGTAAGGACTTGTTGGTAGAGTGCCTTGACAGCATAGAAGCTTATACAGAACAGCCGTATGAGATAATTGTGGTCGACAACGGTTCGAATGATGGAACAGTGGAAATGCTTCGTCGGCGAGGCGGAGCGCTTCGGATTGGGGTGCATTCGCAAAATCTGGGATTTGCAAGAGCGGTGAATACAGGCTTAATGATGGCTAAGGGAAGTACGATTGTACTCCTGAATAATGACGTGCTTGTTACAGAACGATGGCTCAGCCAACTGCTGCGATGTTTAAATGAGAGTTCGGGAGCTGCTGCTGTTGGTCCTGTTACTAATTACATTGGCGGGGAGCAGCAGATGGATGTTCCTTATACCGATATTCCTGGTATGCGCGAATTTGCCGCCAGATATAATCGCTATAATCCTGGTCTATGGAGAAAGTCAGAACGACTTGTTGGGTATTGTATTTTATTTTCTCGCAGCACTTTTGAACAGGTTGGTTATTTTGATGAGGGATACAAAGTTGGCAATTTTGAAGATGATGACTGGATGGTACGTCTTCGTTTTCAAGGAAAAGGGATGACAATCGCCGGTGATACTTTTGTACATCATTATGGAAGCATGACGATGAGAGAACTAGGCTCTAATGGCTATATAGAAGTGAATACTCGAAACCAGCAGTTTTTTGAAGAAAAGTGGGGATCACCTCATGAAATGCTTAATCGGATGCAGCCATTACTTAATGCAGGCTCATTGCGTAATATAGATTTTTACCCTTCTTACACATGGATTAACGACAGTGCAGGAAGATTATTTTGGCTTGAGCACGGTGTGAAACATGCTCCTGTTAATGGTATGGCTATAAACCAGTCCATTCATCGTACAACTCGCCTGTCTGTTATGGATATGCTTCAGATTCCTTCGGGACCCCAGTTACTTGCTTCTGAAGTGAAAAGATCTCCTAAGGGGCTAAGTGAAGGTGCGGTGATTCGCAATTCCTGCGGTATTTTGTTTCAAATTGATCGGGGACAACGTCGTGAAATGCTCTCGCACTATACTTGTGAAGCATGGGGATTACACATTACAGAAGTGTTGGAAAGTGAACGTTCAGAGATTATGCAATTGCCGACGGGCTTTCCAATATTGCCCCCTCCTCGCCTGCTCTCTGATGATTTGTAAATCGTGTTATCTTGAGGAACGGCATGCTTTGTTCTGGCATATGCTGAAAATGGATGAACACCGGGCAGGATCGTCGCCGGTTTAGTACTGTAATCTGAAATGATGTGGAGGAGTCAGGATGGAGGACAAAATTACGGAGATTATTGTTCACTTGTCCCACTCTCATCAGCAAATGGCGAGAGTCATCGATGCTGAGCGACATGTTTCCGTCCGAATGGCACAAATCGTGCATGCAATCCCTGATAATGATCCGGCTTTTGATGGAATACCGGGAATGCTGGAAAACACAGGGCTAGTAAACAAGAGCGTAGTATCCTATCTCAATGCTATTGCTGATCTCGAGGAAGCGATGGCTGAAAACTTGGGTCTTGTTATTAAAGAGATGAGAGACCAAAGTGAAGAATAAGAGCGCGATAGTGGGGATGATCGTATGAGCAGAGAACAGGCCTACTTACACATCCTAGATGCAAACTCCAAAATCCAGTGGAACGTGGCAATGATTTTGGAAGCCAAAGCGGTGGAAGCAGAGAAAGTTAGAAACTGGATTTTAAATCATGTGCATCAGGGTAGTTTTGAAACTCACGAAAAACAGTTATCTGAGCCACTAAGTGTTCATGAGCAGTTGGTGGAAGTTGTTGAAGGATTAACTAAGCTGCAGAACGGGTTATGCAGCAATCTAAAATCACTTATTGTCTCTGATGATGATTCTTCTGGTGGTGATGGCGACTTCGGCGGCATGTTCAGCGGCAGCTTTGATATGGAGGACAATGATTCATGATTCACGATCTTGGGGCGGCGGAGGCAGCTAAACTGAGGTTGATCGATTCAATAGCTCAAAGTCAGGTAGCTATGGCGCGAATCATGAGCAGTTTAGCTGATATTACGGAGCATTCAGAAACTACGGCCCGTCATTTGGCAGAGAATGTTAAAATTTTAGTTAAATATCAGGACGCGATGGCCCGAACCGTATGCGGGATAACATTTCATCGCGTTAATAACGGAACTCCTACATCACCGTGGATTATGCAGCCTTGCTATCCAGCAAACATCGCTACCCGAGGAGAACAGGAGGATTATAAACATGGCAAAAACAAAGGTGCGGCGCAGTCGCCGGCTTAAATCCAAAGGAGCTACTAAGGCACGTAAGTCTCGCCTGGGTAGACGCAGATTTTCACTAAAACGCGGACGTTTGAAGCGTGGACGCAAGTTTACGGGCAAACGTGCCCGTCGAAAAACGGGATTACGAAGACGTCGTCTTCGCCGCAGAATAAAGTCGCGGCGGAGAATACCAGTGGCGCCTAATTTACCTGTTCCTATACCTGAGCCTCCGCCACTCCCTGATGATGCGGCAGCTTATGATCAAGCTTATAATCAGGCATATCAGGAAGGATTCAATTCCGGCTTTGCTCAAGGGTTTGAGGATGGGCATAAGTTAGGATACAAAGAGAGAACATCATAAGTTTTGTTCTTGCATGGGCTGTCCCAAAAGTAGGATTATTGTTAAAACTAGAAATAGCGGTGCAAGGAAGATGATCCCTGCACCGCTTGATCCTGCCACACATTCTATGACCGTATCTCAAGTGTAATAGTGTCATGATGCGAAATTCCTGCAAATGTGCAGGTTTTGTTTATGTAAAACCTCTAAATGACCTAAATTGCTGCAAATGTACAGGCTTTCTCTAAGGATTCTCTTCAAACTAGTCTATTCTGAACCATATTCCTGCATTTTTGCAAGCTTTTGTTCATCCTTTCAAGGCTACTTTTAAAAAAACTGCATTTTTGCTTTTCCTGATATCTTGCCTTTCCACTGCTAAACAAGAAGTCCCTCAAAGTTATCTTAGATAACTTTTGGGACAGCCTCTTATTTCCCCATGATCACTCCGTTCTCAAAAAATAGAGGAAGTTAATTACGCTATTTTTTGTGATAACAGTTGCGACATCTATGCTATGCTCTCAAGAAAGGCAACCTACACTTTATAACTTATACTAATACACCCAAATAACCTTCCATTTCGGAAGGTTATTGGTGTTGCTTGTTTACTGTTTTTCTGCTGTGGCATCGTCCATACAGGCATTAGCCAATTTAATGATATATAGGGTAGCCGTCCATGATGCAAGTGTACCCCCAGCATATATTTATATAGACCTAGGAAATACATTCAGAGATAGGATGAATGCCAATGTCAAGCAGTTCTCGCGATGGTTATCAAGCCGGATATTTCGAGGGATACCGTTTTGGCGGATGTCAGGCCGTTCTTGCACGCATACCGCCTCAATCTCCCTCCAAACGAAATATTCGTGTTCTTTATGTTCCACAAAATTTTGAGGCAATTGACCGCGGAGTTACCGCAGCATTGTCGGAAATGACTGCGGAATGCATCGTTGCTTCGCCCGAGACGATGCTGGAAGCAACGATAGCGAATCGACCGGATTTGGTGCTGGTCATGAACGGACTTCATGTGTTTCCAGACAATCATGCAGAGCATATTCAGAGTATTCGGGAGATGGGAATAAGAACGGCAATATGGTTTGTAGATGACCCCTATTTTACCGATGATACTGCAAATTTGTCCAGAGCATTTGATGTGGTTTTTACCCATGAGCAGTCGTGTGTTGAGTTCTATCGGGAAGTAGGATGCCCTGTCGTTCATTACTTGCCGCTAGCGGCGGAACCGAGCGTTTTTCGTCCATTACAAACGTCTAAGGATTATCAGTTTGATGTATGTTTTATAGGCAACGCGTTCTGGAATCGTGTGGAGATGTTCGATCAGATGGCTGGTTTTCTGCAGGATAAGAAGGTTCTGATTGCAGGAGGACATTGGGATCGACTGTCGCAGTATGATCAATTGTCGAGGTTTATTCGTAACGGATGGGTCGCTGTCGAAGAGACGGTATCTTATTATAATGGCTCAAAAATCGTAGTTAATCTTCATCGGCCCACGACTGCAGGTCAGGATAATCGGAATATGAGAGATATTACTGGAGGCTCCATTAATCCTAGGACATATGAGATTGGGGGCTGCGGTACGCTGCAAATTACCGATGTACGAGGGGATCTACTGCAATACTATCGCCCAGGATATGACATTGAGACTTTCCAGAATGTCCAAGAGTTGCAGGATAAAATTGATTACTATCTGAAGCATGAAAAGGAGCGTCAAGCGATCGCATGGCGTTGCCTTAGAACAACAAGACAATATCACACGTTCACCAATCGGATTGAACGATTACTGGCCGCTGCCTTTTAGCGCTATTTAATGATCCATAAGGCACGGCAACAACAATGAGAAGAAGGAGTGACCGTATGTTCGTTCAACATACACCACCACACACACCGCCGTTTCGGGGTAATTTGGCGGACTTTTCCGGCCGAAGAGGATGGGAAGAAGGAATCAAAGACGGCTATGCCGAGGGATATCTGCGCGGGCGCGCCAAAGTCATTGTAGGAGCACCGAAGCAAGGCTTTGCTTTTCGACAAGTTAAAATTCTTTATGTAGGAACTGGTAAAAGCTTTCCGTATTCTCCTATTGATGAAGCCATCATCGCGACACTGCAAACCTTGGCAGCGGAAGTCATTGTATCCGTTATCGGGCAGCCTATTGGAGAATTAGCAGCAACACATAGGCCCGATTTGGTCCTTGTGCTCGACGGTGTAGAGCTGCCTACTGATCAGATCGATACGATTCGCGGAATAGGGATCAGAACAGCAATCTGGTTTACAGATGATCCTTATTACACTGATTTTACATCGAACATTGCACCTCACTATGATTATGTATTTACGATGGAACGGAATTGCGTTGATTATTACCGTTCGCTAGGATGCAGCAATGTTTACTATTTGCCGTTTGCAGCATATACCGAGCATTATCATCCTACTTTGACGCTTTCACCTGTAAGACGAAACATTAGCTTTATCGGGTCAGCTTATTGGAATCGGGTCAACTTTTTCCAGCCGATTATTGGGGGACTTATGGAGAATGGTCTTGTTATTAACGGAATTTGGTGGGATCGACTGCCTGAGCACGTAAATTATACTAATCAAATTGAGCTTGGCAAATGGATGGGGCCTCTCGAGACTTCAGAAGCATATAGTGGCTCAAAAATAGTCATTAATTTGCATCGTTCACCTATCGATGAGTCTGTCAACAACAATACGATTGGAATAACGGCTTCTTCACCGAATCCTCGCACATTTGAAATAGCGGCATGCGGTACACTTCAATTGGTCGATGTTCGCGAAGACCTTGCCTCCTTCTATACTCCAGGAGTTGAAATTGAAACATATTCTACTTCAGATGAATTAATGGAGAAAGTGAACTTCTATTTGACGCATGAGAAAGAAAGACAGGAAATTGCACTTCGGGCTTTGGAGAAAACTTACAGGGATCATACGTACAGCAATCGAATCCACCAAATGTTCGAACATATATTTGGGTGATCTTTAGTGTTCGATCATCTCTAAGGGAGGAAGCAGACCAGGTATTTAGTGTCTGCTTTCCTCGTAAGTCATCATGTGTCAATGGCAAGGGAGTTCTGACCATACCAATCTCTTAATCTAGAATACACTATCTTAGATTCGTAATTTTTTTGCTGAAAGGAGTGGTCAGATGGCTTTTGAGAGAGTTTTGGGTTTAGTAAGTGTTATGATTCCGTGCTATAACTCATCTTCTTACATTTTAGAGACACTTAACAATATAGCGGCTCAAACTTACCCTAATCTTGAGATCATTATCGTAAACGATGGATCTACGGATAATACTGTAGAAAAAATACATTTATGGTTGCAAAGTCCTGAAATTCAAACGCGATTTGTATCCACTCAGAGATTTCAATTGCATTCTTTGCCTTATAACGTTGGTTACGCCGGTGCCAATACAATTGGTTTATTTTTGGCAAAGGGTGAATTTATTGCAATTCACGATTCTGATGATTTATCACATCCCGAACGGATACAAAAGCAAGTCGACTTTATGCGTACTCATGAGGATATTGGACTGGTAGGTACCAATTTTGCTGAGTTTTGGTCTAACAATCCGAAGGTAAAGTATGTACCCAAGTGGATTCAATACGGTCATGAACAGATAAAAGGAAAGTATGATATTGGTTCCGGTGGTGCTTGTTACGGAAGTCTTCTGTTTCGCGGAATTGTTTTTGATGAGACGGGTGGTCTAATTCGGAATCTTCCATGGAAAAAAGCCATTGTTGGACATGATAAATTGTTCATCAAACGTTGCGTCAAGCAAGGCTTTCGAATTGATAATATTCCTGAAGTTCTTTATTATTACCGCCTTCATGAGACCCAAATGTCTGGCAGGGGAAGTACAAGGAAGAAAGGAGAACAAACAGATGGGTAAATTACCGAATGGCTTTTCTGACTTTAGAAGAGGGCTTGAAACTAGTCGGTGTCGCATATTATCTGAACTGACACAGGCGGAGGACATTACTTTCTTTACCTGTGGGGGGGAACATCGGGGAATATCTCATTTGGGCTGGAACGAGACATTTGCTGCACTAGTTCGGAAATTGACTTCTCACCATATAGGATACAAGGCAAAGGAGAAGGAGAGCTTCATGAGTATCGGACTGACTGATCGGGCACATATAATGGTCGCTGGAGCCATGCTAGGCAAAACGGTGTATATACCTCTTCCAACTATCACAAATTACCAGGTATTGCTCAGTTCTCTTTACGAGAGTATCCGGGTCTATCCAGAGAAAGCTGGACAATGAGGGCTCCTTTGAAATCATGGAGGTGACTGGACATGGGGCAAAGCACAAACGTTGATCGTAAGGATGTATTTCAGTTTAAATTTGTATCTCATTATTTTCAAATTGAAGGTGCAAAGGGATCGATACTGGAAGCCAATATGAGGGCTAAATGGTTGTCATTACTATGCCCGGATGATTTACGAATAGCTTTTGCTATGAATAAAGGTCAGGTTCCTATGTATGGTGCAGAGTACGTTGAACTGGTAGACAAGAGAGAAGCCGGGTGGTGGAATCACTATTTCTTTAATTCATGGGATTTAAATCAGGAGACGGGAAAAACCGGATGGAGTGTCGGTCCCAATATTGATTTATCCCAACCGCTCAAAGCTATGGTTCCACTCATCGTATATTCAAACTACCACAAAAGTATTGTGTTAAAAAAATGGAATCATTATGATCCGAATTTGATCACGGTCATTCCCAATATGGTAGATGATACGTTATTTAATCCAGGGGCAGACTGTCAGAGGGGGATCATTGGCTGGATTGGCTATGATAATCCAAGTAAATATACTAAAGGTCCTGAAGTAATTCCTTATTTAGCAAAACGATTTCCACATTTGAATTTTGAGATGGTACATGCTTCAGAGCCCAGATTCCAAGATGAATGGATGAAGGAGCCCCTTCCAAACGTTACGATTTATCAGAAAGTTGCTCATTATGACATGCCTGACTTGATTCGCAGATGGCATGTTCTTATAAGTGGAAGCAAATGGGAGACAGGTGCAACTCATATTAAGGAGGCGATGGCTTGTGGAATTCCAGTCATTGCTGCAGACGTTGCTGTAATTCCAGAGATAGCTTCTAGTCAAATGCTATTGAAAGACATGATGTGGGGGCATCCGCCGCATACAACACATCCCTATCAATGGACTGACTCCTCTTTAGAAAGATATGCCCAAGCGTTAGATGAACTGATTTCTGACTCTGATAAACTAAAAAAGTTGTCTTTAGCAGCAATTGAGGAAAGCAAGGCAACCTTTCCGCCAAAAATTGCGGAGCAGTGGTTCCGATTTATGCGTAAATGCCGGGATTGTTATCAGCTTAGTTAGAAGGAGGTGGTGAAGATGAAGGAACAAGTCACTGTGCTCATGCCTGTGTACAATCCGGGGAGATATCTGGAGGAGGCTTTAAAGAGCGTCTTTATTCAATTGTACGAGGATTGGCGACTGATTCTGATCGATGATGGTTCTGATGAAGAGGTTCTATCGTCAAACAGTACGATTTTACATGATAAGAGGGTTGAATGTATACGTTTGCCACATAATGAAGGTCAATCGAAGGCTTTGAACAAAGGGCTTGAGCGAGTGAGTACTCCTTATGTTGTTCAATTGGATAGCGATGATTGGTTTTATCCACATACCTTAGATATCTTAGTCCGTGAAGCTGTCCTCCAGCCGGAGAATGTGGGGATTATTTCAGGTAATATCCATATCGTTCATGAGGATTCTGAAGGTCAAAGATTTATGACGGAAGTATATAAGGGACGGTTTTTTCGTAATAAATTTGACTTTCTGTTGTCTAATACATCTGTGTGGCCTCGATTTTATCGTACCTCTGCTCTGAGATCTATAGGAGGATGGCCGACAGACGACCCTTATGAAGGACGTTACTTGGAAGATAAGCGGGTCTTGTTAAGACTTATAGAAAAGTATGATTTCCACTGGGTAGACTATATGCTGTACAATCATCGGCGCCATAATAACAATCAAACGAATCAAATCGATATCTATGCAGAGATGACGGAGTGGACGGTTCGTAATGCATTGGAACGCTGGGGTGGGAAATACGAGCCCGAGTTTATGGCTTATGGGGTAGGATGGAAAAAGGTTACAGGACTCCTCCCTCGAGATAGTTTTTATCATGAAAAGATTGAAGGCACCGCTGATGCCGAGTCCTCGTTAGCTGTTGAGGTACCTCAACTTAATGCGGCACCTCCGAACTCAAAAAATCTTGATTCTTTTGATGAAGTTGATCATCCCAGTATGTACAGTGGTCTCACGTATGAGCAACTCGGTCAGTTCGGTCTTGGTACAGCTCCGGGAAGAGGTCCGGGAACAGGACCCAATACGGGACCAGGTACAGGTCCAGGTACAGGACCAGGTACAGGACCAGGTACAGGACCAGGTACAGGACCAGGTACGCTGGGAGGATAACAGGGATGCCGAAAATCACGGTAGTTGTGCCTACCTACAATAAAGCGGATTTTGTTCAGGAAACGATTCAATCGATCCAGAAGCAGACTTTTGACGATTGGTGCTTACTTGTTATTGATGACGCATCAAGCGATCATACATTGTCAGTAGTTCACAAAGTCATCGATCCGCTTCGAACCCGAATCCTGTCACAACCCATGAACAAGGGGATTTGCCATGTTTTAAATTTGGCGCTTGAACATATCGATACAGAGTATTTTGTTCAAGTCGATGGCGATGATTGGATTGAGCCGGATACCCTTCAAGTCCTCTATGATCAAATGAGTGCAGAATCCGGGGATACGGCATTGGTCTATGCAAATACTTGTCATTGGCATGTTATAAATGGCAGTCTGCAGTTCAATAGAATAGCAAAGCAACGGCTTTTCCTGAATCGTTATGATTTTGCTGCTTATGACCGAATGGTGCAGCCACGCTTTTACAGAACCAACTGCGTTAAAGCGGTCGGAGGCTGGGAAATTGATGATTTAACTGGAGGCAAACTGATGGAGGATAGACGCATTCTGCTTCGTCTTTTGGATCATTACTCATTTGCTTATGTGGATCGGGATTTATATCACTTCCGTTATCATACGAACAATTTGAGTCACGACCGAAATGCCTCCATCTATAACAAGCTTAGAAAATATTATACCGATCTTGCGCTTGAAAGATGGGGAGGGGATTATGTTGCCCACATGACAGGCCCTCCACATCGTTGGCAATCGCTTCGGCTTGAGCCTGTGGATCGGAGGAAGGAGTAAAGCCAGTGCCGGACGTTACTGTTGTCATTACCTTATACAATAAAGAGCGTTATATTGAAGAGGCCATCCAAAGTGTCCTGGACCAAACGTATCCTGATTGGGAGCTTTTGATCCTTGACGACTTCTCAAGCGATGATTCTTTAAAGCGAGCGCAGAATTTCAAGGACCCGCGTATTCGCGTGATCCCCCTGAATAAAAACATCGGGCAAACCCATGTCTTAAACTATGCTCTAACGCTGATCAAGACTCCGTATTTTATTCAGTTGGATGCAGATGACTGGTTGAATGAAGACGCACTCAGTACAATGATTGAAACATCGAGTCAATATCCTGATGTCGCTTTGATCTATGGCAATCATTTTGCTTATTATTTGGATGATCAGGGGCAAGTCGAAAAGAAAGAAAAAATTATTTTGGAACAATATTTGGATAAGTATGACTTGATCACTAAAATGAGTAATGCGATTGTTCCACGCTTTTATCGGACGGATGTCATTCGTGAGATTGGAGGTTGGATGGCCCAGGAAAAGGGCGATATGCTGGCTGAGGATGTTCAGATCACATTAAGGTTGGCGGGCAAGCATCGGTGGGTGTGGGTGGACAAAATTTTATATCATCGAAGAAGAGACCCTGACAATATTAGAAGCTTCGAAATATCAAGACCTCTTCGCAGGGAATATCGTTATCATTTATATAATCAAATATTGAGAGAATGGGGCGACGAATACAGAGTTCAATGGAAAAAACTGAGTAAAGGATACTTCTTGGAGAAGCTAGTTCCTCATACCAATATTCATCACGATGATAGTCTTGCGTATACTATTGTGATTCCCAACTATAACCATGAACAAACTATCGTGGAAGCGATCAATAGCGCGATTAAGCAAAGCTTAAGTCCTGAAGTTATTCTAGTTGTAGACGATGCCTCGACCGACCGTTCGTTAGAAAAGCTCCACTTTTTCGATAATAACCCTAAGGTTCAAATCATTTCTATGGAGAAAAATTCTGGTATATCTCATGTCCTGAATGCTGCTCTACCTCATATCAAAACATCGTATTTTATTCAACTGGATGCGGATGACTGGATGGAAGAGAACACGGCTGAGACTCTGGTCAAAGCTATGCAGAAAGAACCAACAGCAGCCTTTGCTTTTGGTAATCATCGTCTGTGGGAATTGAATTCACAAGGCGAATTATCTCTTGTCGATGAGGTGCATCAACCTCCTTTTAAGCATAAGTACGATTTTCTGTTGAAGCTCGGTTATATGGTGAATCCTCGATGCTATCGCACAGAATGTGTGAGAGGGGTAAATGGATGGATTACTAGTGATCCGTGGGATGGAAGATACTACGAGGATGCCCGAATGATTATTCGATTAGCCGCACTCTATTCATGGGTACAAATTCCCGAGCTGCTGCACAACGTTAGAGTGAATCGTCAAAAATCATACGATAAAATACAATATTATAATCCTCTCAGGAAGTCTTTTTATGAGGAAATACTGCGTCAGTGGGGAAATCTTTATGAGCCGGTATGGAAGGTGGCGGCTACAGGTCGCGTTGTTTTGAAAGAGTTGAAACCTAAAGCTTGAAGTGTAGTGACAAGTATGAATGATAGGGCGGGACAGGATAACATATCTGTTTCGTCTTTTTTACTGTTAGAAGGGTATATGGGGAAGTGAATGCGTTTTCTAAAAAAAATGGACCGTCCTGTATGGGACGGCAAGGCTATTAATTAGGGTATTCTTTTATTAAATAGGAGGTTTTATCATGCTCTCTACGTAAAAATACTTCAATTTCTTCAATGGACATTTCCTTATACATGCGGTTCTGAAGAAATCGGTAGAAGTTGTGTGGGAACGATAAATCAAGGTACAGCATTTGCAGCTGCCAATCGTTAAGTGGGTTGTACCTAGTATAATGTTGGATGAGGTTCTGAAAAGAGGCGTTATCCCAAGATTCAGAATGCTTTAATATACTGTTTAATAAACGGCCAATATCCTTAGAGGGATAGTTGTACCGAACAAATTCCCAGTCAATGATATATAGTTGTTCTTCGGTGTAAAGTATGTTCTCGCTGTGGAAGTCGCCGTGAGCTATAAAGTGTTCATGAGGCGGAAGGTCCTTCCATTGCTGAAACTGAGCGTGAAGCTGAATTAGCTTTAATGCTCTAATTCCGGCCTTCAGGTAATCATTGATCCCCTCCAGAATCATTTTCTTTTTAGCAGATTTTGACTTGGAGAACCGATCCTTCCACTCTAGCATGTCTCGAATCTTTCGAATATAGTGTTTCTCCCAATCATGCTCTTCGGCATAGTCTGGACCAAAGTGAGAATGGAATCCGAGTGATACGTTATGCATGGTTCCGAGTAGGGCAGCTTTACTTGTGATTGCATCCAAAGAAGATGGGGAGTTCGAGGTACCTTGAATTTTTTCTTGTAAAACGAAAAGATCTCCTTCCCAATTCAGATAGGACTCTCCACTTAATGTTGGATAGACCATTGGAATGGATATTCCCTTTTCACGTAAAAAGTGTTCTACCTCCAAAATAAATTGAAGCCTCTTCTCCGTGACGTAAATGCTCTTTAAGACGTAGCTACCTTTTGTTGTCTCAAGTGAGACGACCAAGGTTCGCGAAGTCTCATGGAGAAGATCGTAATTCTCTATGCTAAAGCCATAATGAGAGGAAGCTGCTAGCAGCAGGGGATCAAGCACGCAAACCACCTTCCGGAATCAAGTTGGTAGAATGAGGTATAGATAGGTACAGCCTCTTTCAGAAGGAAAGAGGCTGTATTGCAGAAGCAGCAATGATGAATGAATCTCTTACTAGTGGTCGCTGGAGCTGGAGGAACTAGAGCTGGAATCTGAATTAGCGTGTTTCTTAACAACGACGTAGTCACCAAACGCTATGAAAGTTGAAGGATCTGCAACATCCAGACCGTTAATATTGTAGTATAGACCTGCTGACTGTTGAAGGTTAGCGGTAACATAATCCGGGAGAGTTATCGTGTTGGCCATAGGAAGATTGATGAAACCGACAACACTACTGATTTCAAGTAAACCACCGAGCAAAGTATTACATTCATGATCAACGTTAAAGTCGCCTTTGGCTTCGACTCTTAATACAGTATTTCCTAAATAGTAATAATCAAAGGTTTTTTCAATACGGAGACAGCTCATGGGATCGACATGATGAAATCCAAGACTTATTTCCTTTTCTAAAGTTTTAATTGTGTCTATACATTGGTTAGGAGGAGGAGGCCCTGGTACAGGAGTAGGTGCAGGTGATTGTGGTGGCTGCCATCCTGCTGGCGGACATTCTTTACAGATTCCGAGAGATACGAAAACTGACAATTTTTTGTGAGTTGGATTTTTAAGTGTGACGACAATTCTATTGTTAGGGGCATAACCTGGAGTAAGAAGAGGAACAAAAAAAGGACCGGAGGTTACCGTTTCTTTCTTCTTGTGATGAGCACTACTCGACATTTTAACACTCTCCTTAAGAGATTCAATTAAGATTATCTATCCATTATTATTAAATGCAAAAATATCGAAATTGCTTGGGTTTATTGATAGACTCTAGCGTAAAAAATAGAATCTAGTACTCATACCTAGCAGTTTGCCAGACTGGGAAATGATGTATCAATTCCTCGATGGCAAAGCGAACGCGATCCTTGCGATAGAGCAGGAAGTCGACCAATTCATTTAAATCATCCTCTGGAATAGACCATTGATCCGGTAATCCATGTATAGCGTTTCTGATGTCATCTTCGTCTAGCGATTCTATAGCGGTTAGGTAAGGATCAAACGGATCATAGTTATCGATAAATGGAACAAATTTTTCGTACAGGGGTCCCCAGAATACATCCATTTTCTCTGGATCCTCCCACCACTCTTCCATGTTCCAGTCCGGTCCGAAAAATGCATCGGAATGGTCTATCAACATGATCTCTCTCTTCTCATCCAAGTAGAGCAGATTCGCCTGTGTGACATGTCTATCCCAGTTATTGATCCAATGATCGAATGCAATCATCCCGGCAGCGTAATGTACATTATTGCAATCTGATAAATCAACGTTGTCCCCTACATTAACTCCATCTTTAGCATATCGGGTGCCAATGTGGAGACCAGGGGGGATATCTAGCTTCTTTAATTCAGGATACATATCTAGTAGATCGCGGGTAATCATTACGATGCTGCATTTAGCTATAGGTAGATTCAACAATTCTGCTAGACGGCTGGCTATCCATTCGTTTGCCAGAACGCTAGTGCCGTCAGGATTGTTGCTTAACTTGACTACATACGTTTTATGATCATCACATTTAAATATGTGGGGACGAGTCCAGCCCTGCTCCATCGGTTTTATATATTGCACAGCTCGTCGATACATGCCTAATCACCTGTCATTCGTAAGGGCCTAACCACTGCCAACTGTTGCGGTCATCCCTGACAAAATATTTATATACGTCATTTTGCAACACTACAGCGGTGAGTTGACTGGAATTGTTCTCGATAAGGATTGCATCAGTAAAATGATCCTTTCCGAATACGTGAGGACCAATCCAAGGATGCTCTGGATTGTCATTGTTCCTCCACCAATGTCCTAGACCTCCGCCTTTTAGCGGAGCTAACACTTCGAAGCTCCCATAACTGCTTTGTATAAATGAAGGCATTCCAACGACTTCTTCGGCAAAAGTATCCGATTGGAACCATTCCCCTGTATCGTCATCTCTCCAAAAATGAACGAGGCTAGTGCCGATTCGGCAGATCACTTCGATATTTCCATAACTGGTTTCCAGGACGCTTAATCCGCTTACCTTACCACTACCGAACGAATAAGGACCATACAAAATACCGGATTTCACCTTCCAATACAGCAGTCCTTCTTCCTCAGAAGCGGCAATCCATTCCATGACGGTGCCTTTATTTTTTTTTCGTCTGATCATGTACGGGAACCGTCCCAGATCTTTATTGATGAAAGACTCTTGAATATCGGGATCATACTGAATCTCGCGTTTCATCAATTCACGTACAGCCGCTCTAGTTTCATCCTTCATTTTTCGATAAACCGGATGGAACAGATAGCAGCCAGGCTTCTGGTTTAAATAATGCACCATTTCGTCCAGTGGAAAATGGGGACGGTATCTTATCGTAGATGCAACATCTTCTTGATAAGGATGTACTTGTATTCCAAGCCGGTCTGTCATCGTGACGAAGACAAGCTCATCTACCCCGAAGGCCTCAGTTTCCATCAGGTTTTTATGAAATAGACTATATTGGTCGCTGTTGAGAAATCGCTGAACTAGATTTCTGCTGTAGACCTGTCCAACGTTAAATGACTCAAAGTAGGGTTCTTGTCCTAGCAGGGGCTCCCATTGCTTTTTTTCTTGCCGCAGCTGAATGAGACAATAAAAATCGTCGTCCGGAACTTTAGTTCCTACCCCCATATAATCCTTGTTTTCCATTTCTCTAATAATGTAGGATTCGTAACCTTCTTTTGCGAACAGCGCATCAGAATCAAGATTGACCAGATAGTCGTATTTTTTATTACTATCTTCGAGCCATCTCATGACTTCAAGCATGTAGACAGCGGTGACTCCATATGAAAGCTTTCTGCTGGTTGGACAGACGGGATATCCCAGTCCATGGCATAACTCAGGATCATCGCCGCCATTAAATAAAACAATTGAGCTATTTGGGCAATAGCAACGAATGTTATCCAGCAGATCAATTACGACTTCCTTACGGTTATGAACAAGAATAGCAAAACAAATGCGCTTTACTTTATTATTTTCGCTATCATCGGTTGAATTATTGCTATGAGTGTAGTTCGTATATTCCGAGTAATCTGTATATTCCGAATATTCAGATTCCGTGTATTCCGTCAATTCGTTTCAACCTCCATCTTTTTTATTTGTCATATTTTATGATGGATTTATTAAATGGATTGGGTTTTCGTAGTCCAATATCGATAGTTTCATAATTGCGCGATTGTACCTGTCAATATAGGGAGTTTCATCATAATTTGGAGCAGAGTAAGTTCATGAAAGGATGAGGTTGCCTTGGCCTACTCAAGGATTCATCAATTAGTTAGCGTTGTTATACCCTGTTATAATGCTGTGCACTATATTGAAGAATGTTTGGACTATTTGAGCGAACAAAGCTATAAAGACATGGAAATTATCGTTGTTGATGACAATTCCACTGACAGATCAGCTGACGTCGTCCTCAGGTGGAGAATGCGAACCGGATTTACTCGACTGACACTGCTGCAAATGCCGCGTAACGCAGGATTTTCTGGTGCCGTAACGAGTGGTTTTTTTTTGGCCCAGGGAGAATATATCGCTATTCATGATGCAGATGACTTCTCTCATCGGGATCGATTGCAGAAACAAGTTGAGTATCTGAATGCACACCCGGATATCGATTTAGTAGGTACGAACTATATGGCTTTTGAGGATGAGAATGCAAGCGAGCAGACGTTGTCAAACTGGCTTAGTTACGGAGAAGACATCGTTTCCAGATACGCTCAAGGTGATCATTGTGTCTCACACCCGACAGCTATGTTTCGAGCCAGTAGATTTGACAAGTTAGGCGGGTTAACCCGAAATATGAACGGGGCGGAAGATTATGAATACGTAGCTAAATTTATTCAGAACGGTTATGGAGTAGATAATTTACATGATGTATTGTACTACTACCGTCTTCATTCCAATCAGAGATCCAGAGAATTTTATTGACTTAAAGGAGATGAAGGTCCTTGAAGAGAAGGAAAAATATCGATATGAAGAAGAGGGTTTCGGCAAAAGTTCCTGAAAAGTCTCCTGTAAAGACTACCGCCAAAGCTTCAGCCAAGACACCAGCAAATCGGCCGATTGTTAAATATGTCGTTAATGCTCAGGCTCCAAAACAAATCGTTCTGTTAAATAATGAAGAAAAGAACAATCCGGCAGGAGAGTACAGGACAAAAAACCACGATTGGGAACCCCGTATTTTGATGGTTCTGGATCAGTTTAATGTTGGCGGCACAGAGACACATGTTCTTTCCAGCGTGCGTGAATTGCTGCGAAGAAGAATCCATGTAGTTGTCGTTGGGAAAAAGGGCGAAATGATGGATGCATTTGCTGCATTGGGATGTCCGATTTATGAATTGGATTTCGTTACTGATAATTTCATTCAAAATTTTGCTGATGAGAAAAGAATCGTTGCGCAAATGAAGCAAATTTTAAATTTGGAAGAGATCAATATTATTCATGCCCACCAAATCCCATCCAGCCATTTCGCAATTGTCGCTTCTGAACAGCTGCGTATTCCTTTGATTTTTACTGTTCATGGTCATTATTCTAATAATGAAGCCGAAGTGATGAAAAGGAGCAAATCTCTCGTTTGTGTCAGCCCCTCGGTTTTAAAGCAAATACCAGTCAACGGAGTTGCTACACATTTGATTCCGAATGGAATTGATACCATTCAATATGATGATCGTCCCTATGCACAAATTGACTTGAGCAGAGAATTAGGTATTGAAGATACAGCACCTATCATTATGTACGCAGGCAGACTATCCTGGGAAAAGGCAGATATTTGCAAGGATTTGATCGAAGCCTGCAGACAGCTGCGCAAAGAACAATATCCAAACCTTCAATTGCTCATTGTAGGGGAAGGAAGACAAAGCGAATTGATTTCAGACCTGGCAAAAGAAGTTCATAAGCAAGTAGGACAAGATTTTATCCATTTGCTCGGAAATTCATTGAATATGTTACGTTATTACACCGCATGTGATGTCGTTGTAGGTACTGGAAGAATCGCGGTTGAAGCTCTGTCGTGCAGATGCCCTTTTGTAGCGATTGGCAGTAAAGGCTTTATTGGACCTATTCATCCAGGCAACTATGAAACGGCTTGGGATTCTTGGTTCGGGGACCATCATGCCGATGAAGCCTGGTCGGTGAATAAAATTAAAAACAGCTTGCGTCAAGTACTAAATCTGTCTGACCAAGAGCAGGAAGAAAGAGGATGGGTTGGCCGGAATTTCGTGAAGGAGCAATTTGATATCGTTGATGCGACGGATGTTTTATTGGATGCCTACAATGATGTTATCCGCAACCAACGGCTGGTATATGAGGTGAAATAATGTCTTTCAGACAACTTTATAACAAGCTGATGATTGTCGCTCACCCTGACGACGAGAGTATATTTGGGGGAGGAGCGTTGATCTCACAGCCAGGGTGGAGAGTAATTTGTTTAACCAATGGCAGTGATGCTGTACGTTCCAAAGAATTTAAACAGGCAATGGAATTTGCTCAAGCAGGCTATGAAATATGGGATTATCCTGATGAGTATGAAGGCAGCTTTGATGAAGAACAAGTGAAGAACGATGTGGAAAAAGTGCTGAAGTCGGGACATTATGAGCGTATTATGACACATAATCTACATGGGGAATACGGGCACAGCCAGCACAAGGCTTTATCCCGTATTCTTCATAACATGCGTCTGAACAATTTATGTGTGTTCGATACGACCGATGATAAGCTGCCCGACAACATCCTGAAGAAAAAGATGGAGCTTCTTCATCATTACGAGAGTCAAATGTATGTGATTGATGGATTGGAATCTTATATTTCATACGAAAGAATTATTACCGATTAGACTCCACTGGGGGTGAATTCATATGGTTATTGTTCAAATCTCACCATATATTATCCCTCTTCCCGGCAGTGGGGGATTAGAACGTGTCGTTTATAATTTATCGATGGGGCTTCAAGAAATGGGCCATGAGGTATATGTATACGCCGTTGCTGGAAGCAAGGCTGGCGGAATTGTTATTCCATATGGACATAGATGGGATCATTGGGACATTAAAGAATTTGTCCTTCAGACGATGCCTGATGATACAGATATCATTCATGATCATACCCATGATTTGATATTCGGAGAAGATGAGTTAGATATTCCTGTGATTTCTACGATCCATACGGATTGGTCCATAAATCAACCAGCCCGAAACCCCGTATATGTGAGTCAAACCAAGCTTAACCAGTCGATCCATCGTGATCATGGTTACTATGTGCATAATGGCATTGATATTGAGCAGTATGAATTTACTAAGAATAAGAGGGACTACTTGTTGTTCCTTGGTAGAATCGATAGGGAAAAAGGGGTAGAAGACGCCATTAGGGTGGCAGAGCTGACAGGAATGAGAACGATCATTGCCGGACCTCCATGGGATGGCGAGTTGTTCGATGAGCTGCTGCCCAGAATCCAAAACAACCCAAATATTGAATATGTAGGGGAGGTCCACGGGAAAACCAAACAAAGATTGCTGAAGTATGCTAGATGGCTTCTTTTCCCTACCGCGTGTGAGGAACAGTTCGGTCTAGTTATGGTTGAGGCAATGGCTTGTGGAACTCCTGTCGCAGCTTACCCTAGAGGGGCTGTTCCTGAAGTGTTAGCGGGATTCCCTGATTTCCTGTGCGGTGATGTTCATGAAATGGCCAATAAGGTTATGGGAGAAACATCCTACTCTCTGAAGGAGCTGCGAAAGTACGTGTCAGAAAGATACACAATTCAGAAGATGGCTAGCAGTTATGCGTCCATCTATGACGATGTTTTGAATCGGCATCGACATCAAGGGGGATGATTTAATTTTGGAAATGAAGGTGAGAAAAGCTATTATCCCTGCTGCAGGGTTAGGTACCCGATTTCTTCCCTTTACCAAGACAGTGCCGAAAGAAATGCTACCCGTTATGAATAAACCAGCCATTCAATATATAGTCGAAGAAGCGGTTGCCGCAGGAATTGAAGAGATCATTGTCATTACGGGGAAAAACAAGCGCTCTATCGAAGATCATTTCGATAAAAACACGGAGTTGGAACTCCATCTACAGTCCACGGGGAAATTAGACATGTTAAAGTTGATCCATCAGTCAAGCTCTCTTGCAAACATTCATTTTGTGCGGCAAAAGAAAGCTATTGGACTTGGTGATGCTATTTTGGCAGCTCGTAGTTTTATAGGAAATGAACCATTTGCCGTGCTGCTTGGCGATATGATTACAGATAATTCGCCATCCTGTACAGAGCAGTTAATCAATATATACGAAAAGCAGAGGGCACCTGTTATCGCTGTCGAGCAAGTAGATCCTTCGGAAATCGGAAATTATGGAATTGTGTTAGGACAACAAATGGAGGACCGACTTTTCCGGGTTCATACGTTGGTGGAGAAACCGAAAACAGCAATACCATCTAATATGGCAATAATGGGACGATATATTTTGGAACCAGCCATTTTCGATATTCTTAGTCATACCGAGCCTGGTGTAGGTACAGAAATTCAGTTGACCGATGCTCTTCAGTCATTCGCAAGCGAACAACCAATCTATGCATACCAGCATCATGGCAAACTATATGATGTCGGAAACAACCTCGGTTATTTGATCGCATCAATTGAATGGTGCCTCAAAAATGAAGATATGCGGGGTCCTCTATATAAGTATTTAAAACAATTGGTAACTGAAATAGAGCAGGATTAAAAGTGGAAAAAGGCAGTGTGGAGCTCATAAGTCCATACCATTCTATGGATTGCGAATATACTAGATCATGTAACAATATCAATATTCGCGAGGAGTGAATGGAATGGCGGAGAATGATAGAGTGAAAAAGCCGGAAGAAGTTCTGGCAGCTCTAATGCAAAAAATCCCCCCAATATATCACCATCTAATTCCGGAGAAATTAACTGTCGAGCAAAAGATCCAATATATTAATGATCAGCAAAAGAGAGGGCTTTACAGATTGGAGCCGTACTTTATGTGGCTTGACAGACCAGCAGGATCGGGGCTCTACACTGGTGCTGGAACAGCTCCTGGAACTGGTCCTGGAACAGGAACTTATCTTTCTGGTCCAAAAACTAAACCTCCAGTAAAAACAATTAACACAACAAAAAATCAACCACCTGTTAATGATCAAAAAGAAAATACTATAAAGTAATAAAGCTGAAAAGAACCTTCAATCCACTTCATAGGTGGTGTTGAAGGTTCTTTTAGTATGATCAGTCTTTATTTATTTCGTAATCATAAGTGTCTTGTAAACCGCGGTTCAAATCATATTTTGGCTGCCACTTTAAATCCTGCAGAGCTCTTACGTTATTCAAGCAGCTATGCTTGATATCCCCGCTTCTCTCCTGCTGATAAGTAGAGACGAGGTTCTGCCCATGGATATTTCGCAGCTTAAGCATCAGATCATTGATTGACGTTGATATGGCTGTTCCAAGCTGAATGATTTGCCCGTTACCCCTCGTGATCGCCGCAAGATTTCCCTCTACTACATCTTTTACATAGATAAAATCTCGTGTCTGCTCACCGTCACCAAAGATGACAAGCGGCAATCCCTTACGAATACGATCCATGAAGATGGAGACAACACCGCCTTCACCTTTTGGTGTCTGTCTTGGACCGTATACGTTAGCATATCTTAATACCGTGTATTCAAGACCATACAATTCATGAAAGATACGAAGATAAGATTCTGGAGTTAGTTTGGATAATCCGTAGAAGGAGAGTGGTTTGATGGGGTCCTGCTCATCAATGAGCGGTGAGTCTAGATCTCCATAGACAGCGCAGGAAGAGGCATAGATTATTTTTCGCACAGAAGCGCGTACGCAAGCCTGCATGATGTTTGCTGATCCTGCTATGTTTACACCTGCGTCATAGCCTGGCTCTTTGACAGAACATTGGACATCTACTTGGGCAGCTTGATGAAATACGATGTCCGGCTGTTCAAATACGATTCTTTCTCCAGCTTCCTCACTTCGAATGTCTAGTAGATACAGGGGGACTCCCTCCGGCAAATAACTTTCGTTGCCAGTCGACAAATTATCAATAACCTGAACCTCAGCTCCTTGCTGTACAAGGGCCTCAACTAAATGAGATCCGATAAATCCAGCTCCTCCAGTTACGATAACCTTCATATTATAATCTACCTTCTTGCAATTGCAGCCTGAACCAATCAATGGATCTTTGGAGGCCGTCATCTAATGATACTGCAGGATTATAGTGCAGCAGATTTCTGGATCTTGTTATATCTGGAATACGTACAGCCATATCTTCATACCCGGAACCGTAAGCCTGCTCATATGGCACTAAGATAATAGGAGACGAGGAGCCGGAGAGCTGACGAATCTTGTGTGCCAGCTCCAAAATAGTAATGGAGAATTCTGAACCAATGTTAAATGCAAGGCCGTTTGCCGTATGGCTCATTGTGGCAACGGTTCCTTCCACAGTATCACTTACAAAGGTGAAACAACGGATTTGTGAACCGTCATGATACACTTCGATCGGCTGATTCAATAGAGCAGCCTTAATGAAACGAGGAATTACGCCACCATATTGCGAAGAGGTCTGTCTAGGGCCATAAGCATTAAAATATCTTACTATGGATACCGGAAGACCTTTCTCAGCGTAAGCAAAGCACAGATGCTCATCAATTGCTTTAGCCGTCGCATAGCACCAGCGGTGGATGGAGGGAGATCCTAGTACACGATCTGAATCCTCATTAAATGGCAGCCGGGGATTACGGCCGTAAACCTCGGAAGTAGAGGAGAAGACTACCTTTACTCTATTTTGGTAGGCTGATTCAAGAACGTTGCGAGTGCCGTCGATATTCCCTTCGATTACCTTCAGAGGGTTTTCTACTGTGTTTTTTACCCCGAGAACAGCTGCTAGATGGAACACTACATCACTACGCTCTACTAATCCGCGCAGCAGCGATTTATCGGTCACCGAGCCGTGAATCATGGAATGACGGTTGTTCTCTGTAGCTTCCTTCAAGAAATGAAGTTGGCCGGTAGACATATCATCTAGCGTTACTACGTTATGCCCTAGCTTTAGCAAGCGTTCAACGAGATGAGAGCCAATAAAACCAGCCCCACCTGTAACAAGTATATTCAATTTAGTCACCCCTCCTAATTAGATCAAAACGATATTTGAACGATCCTGGATTCCCTTGGTGGCATTCCGTGTATCGATAATCAGATCGGCTATAGTCACTAAGGATTCATAAGAAATCGAGGAATGATCTGTTAATATAAGCACACCATCATGACGCTGAATGTTTCTCTTGGTGAGAGGGACGTTATCCAACGTTACTCCATCCAATATGAATTTCTCGATATAAGGATCGTGATATTGAATTTTGATTCCTTTATCTATCAGTTTCTTAATGATAGGAATCGAGGAAGACTCTCGCATATCATTAACGTCCTTCTTGTATGTGACTCCAAGCACAAATAAACTGCTGTCTTCTAAAGGCTTACGCGAGCTGAGCAGCTTGCTAACCCTGTGGACCACATAATCAGGCATAGCTTCATTGATTTCATGCGCCTTATGGATCAGTTGCAAGTCCCCGCCGAACTGTTTGGCTTTCCACTGCAAATATAGCGGATCTACAGGAATGCAGTGTCCACCGATTCCTGGACCAGGGTAGTAGGGAGTAAAACCGTAAGGCTTGGTGCTGGCAGCATCAATGGCTTCCCACAGATTGATGTTCATTTTCTCACAAATAATCGTTAGTTCATTCATAAATGAAATGTTTACAAGCCGCTGGCAATTTTCCAGCAATTTTGTGAACTCGGCGACTCGAGGTGACGATACTACGACGACCTTGCTGAAAATACTCTCGTAAATACGCTTTGCTCGTGCTGTACATTCCGCAGACACTCCTCCAAGTACCTTAGGAATGTTTTGCAGAGGATCGTGATGGGAGCCAGGATCTATTCTCTCAGGCGAATATGCAAGATATGCATTTTTGCCAACAATGAGACCGGTAGATTCGATCATTGGCTGCAGCTCTTCCTCAGTAGTTCCAGGGTATGTTGAGCTCTCCAGTACGATCAGATGTCCTTCATGCAAATAGGGCTGTAAATGACTCATAGCACCTTTTACATAGGTCAAATCCGGGTTGTGATCCTGATCTAGCGGTGTTGGTACACAAATGATAATAGCCTCGGCATGGCTTATATCAGAGAAGGAATCACTAACGTGAAATCTCCCACCTTCAAATAGCTTTCTAATGTCCTTGGCGGAGAAATCGGACAGATAGCTTTGATAGCTTCTCAGTTTTTGAATTTTTGTTACATCAAGGTCAATGCCGTACACTGTATGGCCTTTGCTGAGAAATAAACTAGCTAGTGGAAGCCCTACATAGCCTAAACCGATAACAGCAATGCTAGTTTTTACTTCGTTCAACAATCTCACTCCTTTTCAGATGGTTTGTATATCCTACTCAGTGAGTCTGGTAATGGTATAGATGAAAGTACCCGTGATAGAAAATATAGAAGAATATCACGCCGTTAAATCAGACTTTTTCGGCACTAATCTCAAATTTTGGTCTATGAAAACTAGGTAAAAGATTATAGGTTTGGAAGCTATGATACTTGTGCCGCTTGCAAGAAATAAGCCTAAGGACAGTTATCCTGAACAATTGGATTATTGTCCCTTACCTTGATCTGGGGGATAGCATAGAATGTAGCGGATTGTACAGAAGGAAGGGCGAGGGATATGAAGATATTACTAACGACGTATTTCTATTTGCCTCATGTAGGAGGGCTCTCGACTTATGTAGATGTACTCCGCAAAGAACTGGAGGCAATGGGTCATCATGTAGATGTGTTCGCGCATCATCCGGATATGAAGAAGTACTATATGCCCAACAATGGACGTTATTTGGATAAAGCAAAGCTAAAGGACCCTATTTATGACAAGATCTACGGATATTATGATACGAACATGAAGCATGTAGACCCATGGATCAGGTGGAGAGATATTGAGCGATATTGCTTTGAAGCGGCTGCTGCAGCGTTTGATCTTACAAAGTATGATCTGATCCATACGCAGGATATTGTATCCACCAGGGCATTGTGGCGGGTAAAGCCTAAATCAACACCATTGATTGCGACGATTCATGGCTGTCTTGCCGAAGAATTTCTCTATACTGGTGAGATTACCGGGAAGGATACGCTCAAGTGGAAATATATCGCCGCAGAGGAATTCTACGGAGCTGTATCAAGCGATATGACCATCGTGCCGACGCAATGGCTTAAGAACCTATTGATTGACGAATTTGGAGTTGCAGAACATAAATTGAAGGTTATTCCGTATGGGATCGATATCAAGTCATTTAAAAAACGGCTGCAGCAGCATGTGGATTTGCCGGTAAAAGAAGGTCATAAGGTTTTTATTTGTCCTGCAAGGTTAGTAACGATTAAGGGACATAAATATTTGTTAGATGCTCTGGCAAGGCTGAAACAGGTTCGCAGCGACTGGATTTGCTTTTTGCTGGGAAATGGTCCATGCAGAAATGAATTGCTGGTCCAAAGACAAGCGCTTGGCTTAGAGCAGCATGTTGAGTTTTTGGGGGATCGTAATGACGTTCCGTCCATTCTTGGGCGAGGAGATATTTTTGTACTCCCGAGTATACAGGATAACCTGCCGTTCTCTGTCATGGAGGCACAAGCTGCAGGAAAGCCGATTGTAGTCTCAAATGCAGGCGGAATTCCGGAAATGGTTACACATGAGGAAACAGGCTTGATCTCACCAGTTGGAGAGAGTGAGCAAATGTTTAAGAATCTTCTCAGATTGATGGAGGATAGAGATTTGAGAAAACGTATAGGAGAGCAAGCTAGACGGTGGGCAATTCAACAATGGTCAACTCATACCTTGATGCAGAGAACGATGGATGTCTATTCCTCAGTAATTAATCAGCACCTCGTAACTAAAGGAGGAGAATGAATTGATGACAAAATGCAATCCCTCCAGTAAATCCAACTGTGCAAGGAGACATTTACCCCGGATTCCACTCGTGAGGAGAGGCCCTGTAATGAAGAAGGTCGGGTGGTTTGCAAGACCGGAGCTGCCGCTACCGGGACCATGTGAAAAACCGGAACCGGGATCATCAAAACCGAAAAGAAGCACAAGATCATCAAGAAATTCAAAGCCAGTCAAGAAACGTTATAAGGTTGTCAAAAGAAAGAGAAAGCACAATCAGGTCAGAATAGCCCCTAGTTCAAAACTGAAATCCAGAAGACGCAGAACAAAACAAATCAAATATAAATATATGAGGAGAAAGCTATATTACAAGCATCCAACTCAGCGCCCCAACAATCCAGTACAGGAATTGCCTATTGCAGCTCCAGCACCGGTACATCCTAATCCAGGCGACTTGATGTCAAACCTTTTAGCGCCTGATATTCGCCATACTCCTCAGCCTCTTTCACCGGATGAAATATGTGTCCCAGACCACCCGGGTCATCATTTTCATGGTGGTGCGCCAATAGCAGTAGTGCCAGAATCAGTACAGGATCACATCCCGGCAGCTGTCATTCCTACGGAAAATTTATATGAACAGGCTGCCGCAGATTCCAAACTAAGGGACTCCATTATGGGTGCTGAAATTACTCCTGATTCTGCATTTGCTAATTTGCTAGCTCTTGAAGCAGGCTCCGATCATCAACTAAATCCAGATATGAACAGGCTCAATGTAGATGAATCCGTAGGTACTATAGTCAATGCAGACACAATAGCATTACTTGCCCAACAGGTTCGAAATTCTGAAGATGTGTGAACAATAATAACATAAGCATCTTCGCTGACACCCTGATTCACTGAAAAAGCGAGCTTCGAGGCTAGCTGGCCCTGGAGCTTGCTCCTTTTTTATGGATTCTCCATCTGCCCAAACACATTTTTACTATCGAATTAAGACAACAGCATAAAGCATAATGCAACGTTTTGAATATATTGATGATGTATTGAAATAAAAGGGATCGAATAATTGCATGGATTAACTCGCTAGAAGAATGGGGGCGAATCAATGAAATGAAGGTATTACTTGTAACCTATTGGGCATATCCACATACGGGGGGAGTATTCACATACCTTAAGATTCTTCAGTCCCGTCTGGAGGAAATGGGGCATGAGGTGGAAATGCTCGCGCAGCACCCAAGTCTAGCAAAATATTATTTATTGAAAAACGGAATGCATATAGATAAGAAACCCTTCCTTGCCAAGGCTGAAAGAGAAGTGAGGCTAAGATTTGAGAGAGACCAGATCAAACCAACTCCGTGGATGCTGTGGAGAGAGAGCGAGAAATTCGCTTTTGAATTGGTGTGCCGTGAAATTGCGTTTGATCAATACGATGTGATACACACTCAGGATATTATTTCGACATTCGTATGCAGAATGACCAAACCGGATCATGTCCCTCTCATTGCGACTATACATGGATGTCTCGCTACGGAATGGATTGCTAGCAATGAGATTGTGGCTCGTTCGCAGGCAGAGCGTGAATACTTATCGGCCGAAGAATATTATGGTTCGATGTCCGCTGATTTTCTCATTCTCCCTAGTCGTTGGTTATCTCGCAGTCTTCTGAATTTTCAAGTTAATCATCCTCGTTCGTATATTATTCAGTATGGTCTGAACCAGCAGTATTTTGACAAAATCTCATGTGCATCCGATTCCTCCATCAAACAAATCATTATCGCTTGCCCGGCTCGATTGGTAGCTATAAAAGGTCAGAATTACTTATTGAAGGCAATGAGAATGTTAGTTGATGTTCGAAAGGATGTTGTTTGCTGGCTGATCGGAGACGGAGTGATGCGAAATGATCTTGAGCTGCAAACGGAGAAGCTTGGGCTTAAGGAGCATATCATGCTTCTCGGAAATCGTACTGATGTTCCCCAACTTATCTCAAAAACGGATATTGTAGTGCTTCCTTCTCTACAGGATAATCTTCCTTTTTCTATCATTGAGTCTCAGAGTCTTGGTAAACCGGTAATAGCCTCAAGGGTTGGGGGCATTGTAGAGATGATAGAGGACGGAGTAAATGGCCAACTTGTAGAACCGGGAAATGCTCAAGATTTATTTGAAAAATTGTTGTTATTGGTAGAGGATACGGCTCTGCGTGAAGAGCAATCCAGAGAAGCAAGGAAACATGCCTTAACGATATGGAATGATTCGATCATGATAGATCAAACCATTGATGTATATGAGAAATCTATGAAGGACGGAGGTCATTCTCCGTTGTGGGAGCAGGAGTACTCCGCTCGATTAAATCATGACTTCCCAGAGCTCGGTGGAGCTGAAGACGTAGAAGACTCGGTAACAGCTTTGAAGGGAATCGTTACAGATATAGTAGCGATGGCCCCTGTCCAAGATGTTTGGGTACATCTTATAGATATTTCTGGATTCGTTCTTCGCAGCATGAAGAGTGATGAAGACGGCAGCTTTGAATTTCAGGACGTTCAGCCTGGCAACTATGAACTGGGATGGACCCGTGATTTAAAGCGGATGATGACGAAAAAAATTACTGTTACAGCTAACCCGATAACAGTAGATGTGATGGTGTAGAGGAGGATGGGGCTTGAGCAATCAGTTACCGTTTTTTTTATGGAAACGATTAGAGGGCGAGAGGGAGCATGACCGGTTTGGAGACGTAATTTTATCCGGAGACATTAACGGAGATGGATGGCAAGAATGGATTGTTTCTGCCAGCACAGCAACTTATATTGAGGATGAAGATGGAGTAAATCCGATTCCCCATTATTATACAGGCAGAGTCTATGTATATAGTCACGATTTGCAATTGTTATTTACATTGAACGGTCAAAAGCATGGGGATTGCTTCGGAACATCTATAGCTCTGGAAGATTTGAATGGGGATGGTATCCCAGAAATTATTGTGACAGCACCTCGTGCCAGCAGCGGGACCAAGATACAATGTGGTGAGGTTTATGTATATTCGGGACAGAGCGGACAACTGTTATATCAATGGAGCGGTAGGGAAGATTTCGCCTCATTAGGCCGATCTATAAGCATTCTTGACTGGGATGGGGATGGCATTCCAGATATCGCCTTGTCTTCTCATCATTTAGATCCGAATTGGGAGGAACGAGACGGTAGAGTCACCATTTATTCGGGGCGTGACAGGAGTATTCTTGGAGAATTTATGGGTAGCGATCGTGAGGGTCTAGGGGTATCTCTTGTTTCAGGTGATATCAATGGCGATGGTAAAGATGAACTAGTTATGGGTGCTCCGCGGCATTCTAGTCAGGGATTGACACGGAATGGCAGAGTGCTTATTTACAATAGAGAAGGTCTTCTTAATGAATATTCAGGTGAGCGTTCATATGACGAAATAGGCAGAAATTTAGCGCTTGGGGATATGGATGGGGATGGAATTGCTGACTTGATCATTGGTTCTCCTAGAACGGGGGGGAAGTATCCCCGCGGGGGGCAAGTCAGGATCATATCCATCGTACAGAATCGAACCATTTTGAAAAAAAATGGGTGGTTTGGGCAGCAGGAGCTGGGATCGAAAGTGCTGTCGTTTTGTATGGACGGACAACAGCCGTTGGTCTTGGCGGGTTCACATACCGGAGCTGTTTATTTGCTGGACTTAAATGGCGAAGTCGTGCATGAATTCAATGGGGAAGAGGCTGCGATATTCGGCCATGCTTTCTCCTGTATGGATACAACAGTAGGCCCGTGTATCGCGATAGGGGCTGTTTCAGCAGGCAATCGAAAAAAACTGATGTCGGGAAGCGTGTATTTTCTGTCAATGTCTCCTCCCCTTCATTCTCAAAAAGCTTCTCCTCACGATGCTAAAGATCAAAATCAAGTTCATTCGTTAAGTGCTGAACCTGTTGAATCATTTTCCTCTAAAAAACGGATTTTGCTGACGACCTATTGGTATCTTCCCCATGTTGGCGGAGTAGACGTCTATGTTCGTTTACTGAAAGAGGAATTAGTGAGACAAGGCCATCATGTGGATGTGCTCGCTCATCATCCTGATATGGCTCATTATTATTTGGTCGATGGCGAGAAAAAGGTGAATAAGTGGCAGATCAAAAGTGTGGTTTACGAAAAGGTATTTCAATTTTATCAACGATATTTGTCCCATGTAGATCCTTGGGTCCGTTATCGAGAAATCGAGAGATATTGCTTTGAGCTGGCAGCTTGTTTATTTGATCTTGAGCAATATGACATTATCCATACACAGGATATAATTTCTACCCGGGCCTTATCACGGGTGAAGCCAGCATCCACTGCATTAGTCGCCACGATTCACGGACTGCTTGCCAAAGAGCATATGTTCTCTGGTGATATCCAAAATAAGAATAGCTTGGCGTGGAAATATGTTGCTGATGAAGAATATTACGGATGCGTTTCAGCGGATGCTACTATTGTGCCTACGGAATGGTTGGTACGTGAAATGCAGCAATTTGAGGTTCCGTCTAATATATTCGACATTATACCCTACGGGTTATCCATTGATGAGTTTGCATTGAAAACGCATCAGCCGCTTTCTCAACCTCTTCAGATGCCAGAGGAGAATTCATTCATCATCAGCTGTCCTGCAAGATTGGTTCCAGTAAAGGGACATCAGACGCTGATCGGGGCGCTGAGTCGGATACAGGGGAATGCAAATTGGCATTGTTTCCTGCTTGGAGATGGTCCACTGCGTACAGAGATCGAACAATTAATTCAAAATGCAGGGATTAAGGATCGAATTACATTACTTGGAGATCGTAAAGATGTACCCGCAATTTTGCGGGAATCCGACGTCATGGTGCTTCCTTCACTTCAGGATAATTTGCCTTTCTCCATTATGGAGGCACAATTAGCTGGAATACCCATCATTGCATCAAATGCCGGAGGAATTCCTGAAATGATTCAGAATGAATCAACAGGGCTTCTGTTTGATGTTGGAAATGAGGAGCAATTGGCCGAGCAATTGACGAAATTGATGAATGACTCTGCATTACGATCGGTCATAGCTCAACAAGCTGCAGAATGGGCAAAAATCCACTGGTCTTCGAATACTTTATTGGAACGAACGCTTGCGGTTTACGATAAGGCGATGGAGAAGGTGAAAGGGAATGATATTTAGCATTTGTAATCCTGAGAAGCTTCATACAGAAATGTGGAGCATTTTTGAGGAGAAGTTGCCTGGTGGCTATAAATATCCCGATTCAGACTTTCTAATGACTCTTGATCCGACCTTATTAGGAAAGGAATTTATTTTAGAGAAAGCTTCCTTGACGCCATTATATTGGAACAGGGGGGATTTGTTTTGGCCATCTATGCCATCTCATCTTCCTGGGTCGTATTCCATTCCTGACGGGGCAATGATTCGACGACTATTGGAGGCACTGTAGTGAACACTTATATCACGTGCATGTTTATTACACTCGGGTAAGTTTACCTGAATGGCCTACTTTGAATCAGTGCATGATAACTCCTGTTCATCATAAAATTTTAAATTTGATGGGGGATGACTACATGCGTGGAGCCAAAGTAGTTAGCTTATCATTATCTGCCGCATTGCTTGCCGGAACAGTTGGGTTGACAGCTTGTGGAACGACCAGAAACAATGTGAAGACACAGAGCCTTAGACACCCTGATGGCAAATACAACGTAAATTCACTTCCACAGAACCGTATGTTCACCCGAAACACGAATGGTCATCATAACAAAATTAATTCTATGCGGTACAGTGCGGCGTTAAGTAACCGAGTAGCGCAGCTTAAAGAAGTGCAGGCTGCACATGTAGTTGTTACAGATCGTGATGCATATGTAGCGATTACGCGCCATGGCAATGGTGTAACCACTCACGGTACTCATTTGACTACACGTTCCAACGGTTTGGTATCACCAAATCACGGTATCATAGCTAATGGTGTAACCAATAATCGGGGGACGACCAATGTTTCTGGTCCGTATGGGGCTAATTATGGTACACGTGGAATAGCTGACAATGGACTCGCTGGAAGTAGTACAGGGATTTTAGGTCCTGTAGGTGTAGGAAATAACATGGGAACTGGTTATACAACAAGAGGTACAACAACAGACGGAACTCTTCATAGAATGAACACTACAACGGGGACAGGAACGACAGGACGTGTAACGGATCGGGTTCCGCAAAAGTTAAAGGATTCTATTGCTCATACCGTAAAAAAATCCGCTCCACACATTCGTAACGTCTACGTATCAGAAGACGCTGATTTTGTAACGGAGATGGGGAACTACGGAACAAAATCACGTAGTGGAGCACCTCTTCACAATTTGACGGCTGATTTTCAAACCTTGATTAATCGTGTTTTCCCTGGTCGAACAGGTACCATGACAGGTCCAAGCGGCTACGCTCCAACAACTCCGAGTAACGTGAATACAAATGGATATCGTGGTGGAGTTACTACGGATGGCTTTATGGGTGGTGTAACGCGCTAGATAGGATCAATAACAGGGGCACAAAATAGTTCAGCAAAAGAGGCTGTCCCAAAAGTTATCTAAGATAACTTTGAGGGACGCTTCTTGTTTAGCAGTGTAAAGGCAAGATATCAGGAAAAGGATGCAAAAATACAGTTTTTTTAAAGTAGCCATGAAAGGATGAACCATATTCCTGCAAAAATGCAGGAATATGGTTCGGAATAGACTAGTTTGAAGAGAATCCTTAGGGAAAGCCTGCACATTTGCAGCAATTTAGGGCGTTTAGAGGCTTTACATGATCAAAACCTGTATATTTGCAGGAATTTCAGGAATTCCGCATCATGACACGATTACACATGAGATACGGTCATAGAATGCGGCAGGATCAAGCGGTGCAGGGATCATCTTCCTTGCACCGCTATTTCTAGTTTTGACACTTTTTTGGGACAGTCCCTTTTATTAGGAAGCATTTTATTAATAAAATTAATTTTCTATTTGGCGGCCCTTGATCCAAACTTGCTTTAATTCAAGATCTTGATCCACTAATAGCAAGTCAGCCTGTTTATCTGTTTCAATGGAGCCTGTACGATGCCCTATACGAATGAGTTTGGCTGGATTACCGCTGGCTGCTTCAGAAGCCTGTTCAATGGAGAGACCAACTTCCTGAACGAGATAACGGAAGCCACGAATCATCGTAAGTGTACTACCGGCTAACGTTCCTTCACTTTCCTTCAGCGTACATACGTTATCCTTAACAATTACAGGCAGATCCCCAAGCATATATTCACCATTACCTAGTCCGGCAGCGGACATGGCATCCGTGATTAGGATCAAATTATGATTTGTCTTTACACTGGCAAGAAGCTTGATGGCTGCCTGATGAACATGAATGCCGTCTGCAATAATTTCTGCACTGATCGCCGGAGTGCTTAGAACAGCTCCAGCAGTACCAGGCTTACGATGATGCAGCGGAGTCATCGCATTAAACATATGCACGACATGATGCAGACCAACGTCAACCGCAGACATAATCTCGTCATAGGTTGCATCTGTATGCCCTGCGGCAGCAACGATGCCCTTTTTGCGTAAAAAGGCGATTAGTTCATAGGCTCCTTCACGTTCCGGGGCGAAGGTTACTTGCTTAATGAGACCGGGAAAACGTTCCTCCCATTGTTCAACCCATTCTTTATTCGGAGGGACGATATGAGCTGGATTTTGAGCACCCGGCCATTTGGGGCTAATAAAGGGTCCTTCCAAATGAACGCCAACCAGCTGTGTGTAAGGCATGTCTCCACTCATATATTGATGTACTTCTTCAAGTACGTTTTCTATGACAGTTTTAGGCATGGTCATCGTTGTTGCCAGCATTGAAGTTGTTCCTTGACTGCAATGCAGCTTCGTAATTGCATCAAGACCTTTTTGACTAGGCATAGAGAAATCCTCAAGCATACCTCCATGAACATGGATGTCGATGAACCCTGGCATAACATAGTTACCTTCAGCATCGACAATTTCGACAGGTTCAATTCCAGCACGGGTTAGCCCAGATGTTGAACCTACATAGCTGATGATTCCATCCTGAACAGTAACGGCTCCGTCATGAATGATTCCTGTAGGCGTTACTACATTTGCATGAACGATGGTAAAGCTTCTATTGTTTGTTTTCATATTAAACTAATCTCCCTGCTGCTTGATCTAGAAGTACAACAACATTAGGGTGAGTTTGTAAGAACGAAGCTGGGCATTGGGTTGTAATCGGGCCTTTCAGAGCTTGTGCTACGATCTCCGCTTTATCTGCTCCTTTTGCCATAAGTAAAATTTGTTTGGCATGCAGGATCGAACCGATTCCCATTGTAATAGCATGAGTAGGAACTTCGTCGATGGATTTAAAGAAACGGGCATTCGCCTGACGGGTTCGTTCATCCAAGGTTACGATATGAGGGGGACCCTGTAGCTCGTCGCTGGGCTCGTTAAAGCCGATATGTCCATTATGGCCAAGTCCAAGCAGTTGAAGATCGATTTGGCCTGCATTTTCAAGCAACTCACTGTAATCGGCAGCTGCTTTATCGGGATCAACTGCATTTCCTGACGGTACATGTGTGTTTTCCAGTAAAATATCGATATGATTGAATAGCTTATCATTCATAAATTGTCTGTAGCTCTCTGGATGATTGGCTGGCAGACCAATATATTCATCTAAATTGTAGCTGCTCGCTTGCTTGAAGCTGACTACACCCTCAAGATAAAGCTCGATAAGCTTCCCGTACACACCGACCGGAGTACTTCCGGTTGCGAGACCGAGGATAGCCCTTGGTTTAGATTGAAGCAAGCTGGCGATAATACCAGCGCCTGTCTCATTAAATTGCTGCTCGTTGTTGACTTTTATGATGTTAATCATGTCCTATTTACCCTCCCTGTGTTTTCTGTAGATCCGGACATTTTGATACGAGCTTTCAAGCTTAGGAATATAATCATGGAACTCCATACTTACCATTCCCGTAAACAGGATATCGATGACATGAAGCTGAGCGATTCTGGACGCCATATCGCCTCTTCGCATGCCTTCCTCTAAAGAGGAGGAGAATAAAGATACATCAGCTAAAGAAGCAAGCTGACTATTGCCATACTGAGTCAGGGAGATGGTGATTGCTCCACTATCTTTAGCGCAACGAAGCGCGTCAATCGTTTCAGGGGTTTCACCCGAATAAGAAATAGCGAGAGCAACATCTCCTTCACCAAGCGTAGATGCGGCAGTAATTTGCATATGGGAATCGGCAAAAGCAGTGCAATTTTTTCCGATCCGAACCAGCTTTTGATAAAAATCCTGCGCTATGATCGAAGATGTCGCTATGCCATACAGATCAATACGTTTTGCCGCACATAGAACATCCACTGCTTTTTTGAGCTGAGCCATATCTAATAGTCGGGTCGTATCGGTAATAGAGGCAAGATGGTTGGCTTCAATCGCTTGTACAATTTTGCCCAGGTCATTGCCTGCGATTACATCCTGATAATGAGCCTCCGCAGAATGAGGATTGTTCGCCAATTCTCCGGCCAGCTTCATTTTGAAATCGGGAAACCCTTTGAAGTGAAAGGTTTTGCAAAAGCGGGTTATTGTTGATGGACTGATCCCGCACATATTGGCTAACTCGGTAATGCCTAAATGAATGACTGAATTCGGGTCCTGCAAAATATATTCACCAAGGCGACGTTCCTGAGGCGCAAGAGTCTCAAGATGGGTCGAGAGGGCGTGCAAAATTGGAGTAAGAATAGGATCACCTCAGATAGTGAAAATTATTTTCATGTATTATCATTAATATTTGAAAATTATTTTGATTTCATCATAGATGATTCTGCTGTTGATTGCAAGGTATATTTGGTCAGATTCGATAGTTGCCTTGTCTTTTCGATGTTAAAATAATACACTGGAAATGATGGATTACGTTTGAGGAGGAGAATGGCTTGGATATCAAGCTCAGTGACAAATATATAGAGCGTCTCCAACATGCGTATACAAGAACTGTTCGCAAGATGAAAAGTGAGATTATGAATCATCGTGAATTAGGGTTAACAGGACCCCAGTTTCATATGCTAGCTATGATCGCCAAGAACAAGACTTGCAATGTAAGCTTTCTGGCAGAAATGCTTGATGTTAAACCAAGTGCGATAACAGTAATGACCGATCGACTTGTTCAGAGTGGCTATGTACAGCGTCGGCATGACGAAAATGATCGCAGGGCTGTGCTGTTATCTGTAACAGAGCTTGGGGAAGAAGTGTGTACTAAAGCAAGGGATAAGACACGCGAGGTGCTGAGGTCCTATCTTTCAGAATTAACAACTGAGGAATTAGATGTGCTGTTCAATATTATCGAGAAGTTTGCTGAAAAGGAAGGACATCCACATCCACTCCCGCATTCACACCCATAAGTCTTGTGATATAAAAAACCGTCCGGACATATCGATCCGAACGGTTTTTTGCATATTATGCGGCTTTAGCAGCTTTATTATTACGCTCAGCAGTAATCAACTGCCAAATGACAAACACTAGTAAGACTAGCTGAGAGATAAAGGTTTCCGAAGTTGGGTAAGCGCCAATCCAGCTTATAGTCGGCAGCCATGCTTTGCTGTGAGCAGGCAGCAACCCGCCGATTTGCAAGGCATGGATGCTTTCGCCCATGAAACGGATAACCAGATAATAAATCAGCAGGGATGCTACCAGCATGAATGGCCGAATAGGCAGCTTGACACTGAAACGGATAATACAGAAACCAATAATTGATAGAGCAGCTAGCGCACTGGCTATACCAATTATTAGCTGTGAATTTTCAATCGACGGAGCCATTCCGATATAGAACACGGCAGTTTCTGCACCTTCTCGTAAAATAGCAAGGCCAGAGAGAGCAAACAACGACCATAGACTTCCACGTTCCAAAGCACCGCCAACTTGTTTGGCTAAATATTTGCTCCAGGCCTTGCCGCTGGATTTATTATGCAGCCAATGACCAACTGCCAGCATCATCACTACGGCTGCCAGACCGATAAAGCCTTCAATCGTCTCTCGGGTTCCACCAGCTACCGCCTGCGATACTGCGAAAGTAAGCAGAACAGCTATGACGGCGGATAATAACAAGCCTGTACCTGCACCTGCCCATATAAAATTCCGAGCCGTCTTATCTTTAGTGCGGTTTACAAACGCAAGCAATGCAGCGAGCACGAGGATGGCTTCCAGACCTTCACGGAGCAGGATAACTGCTGCATCCCACGCTGAATAAGAAGTGCGCTCCGTCAGAGGTTCAAGGCTGCTGATCATTCCGTCGATTACCTGCGCGGCTTTAATGAAATCAACCGGATCAGAGACCAGATAGCTCTGTGCTTCGGTTATGCTGTTCTCTGTAGCTGTGTATAATGTAGCCGAAGAAATGGAGACTTCCCCTTCAACAGAGGGCCACAGAACAATAAATTGCTGCATGAGCTCCGAAGCCTGATTACCGTTTTGCCCCTCAACCGATTGTTTTACCTGCTGGAGCAGCGCCACAGCATCGGCCAAGGTTTTGTCAGAATTGGTCCCGGGTGCTGATTTTTGGTCGTCCAATTTCCCATCTATATAATTTTGAAGCAGAACGATAAGATCGCTTAATTCCTTGACCGCTTGCTCCGCCTTAGGCGGATCGGTCTGAAGTGCTACACGGATCATCGTCATATGGGTTTCCAAGTTGCTGTAGACGCCAAAATTTCCGTTCCGTATAGGGGATTCTACTTTACTCCAGCCGTTAATGATGTCCTTGTATCGAGCTTGGGCGGTGCTGACATCACCGCTTTCTAGCGGAGTAAGCGTCTGTTTGACCTGTTCCAGCAATTCACGGGCGACTTCCTTGCCATCAGGTGAATCGCTCTTTTCCCCATTATCCTTCACATATTGATTGACCTGCTTTGCGAGAAGTGACAAGGAAGCGCTGGCTTCCTCGGAATTTTGACTGCCTACTGCCTCTTTAGCCGATGCTAATTGCTTTTGAATGGTGGAGCTGAGATCAGGCGAAGCCGATGCATCTATTTTGCTCCATAACACCTCAAACTGCTCCAGCTCAGAAGATGCTTTGTCCCAATTTTGTGCTCCAGCTTCTACTAAGGCCCCACCTACGAGAGGCAGCAACGATTGCAAAGAAGGGTCCTCTTCGGCTTGTACCAATAGAGGTCTAAATGAGAAAACGAATGTGAACAACAGAATACCTATAAGCAGGGAGATCGGGAAATGATACCATTCCTTCCTCCGATTATGTTTTATAGCGGGTGAAACGAACATCGTTTCTACTCCTCCTTCATGTTAGAAAAGTGTCTCCCCAATGTAGCCGCCTTTAGAAACTCCAGGGAAACAAGCGAATATAGCACTACCGACATGAACAATGTATTCGTTCAATTTATCGTTAGCTGCGAGCATTTTCTGCATTGGCACAAACTGTTTCTGAATATCCCTTTGAAAAGAAATGAAGAACAGCCCGGCATCAAGCTGACCTGTCTTGAAGTCCATGCCGCTTGTGTAGGAATAAGCACGGCGTAATATTTTAAGTTTGCCTTCCATATGAGCCAGGCGTGAATGAGAGTCCATAGGAAGAGCGGGCTTTCCTGAAGCATTCTTTGCTTCCAGATCAAGTGGTGCGAATTCATCCGTTGCTCCGAGTGGAGCCCCTGAATCCCGATGACGTCCAAAGGTGCGCTCCTGATCATCAAGTGTTGAACGATCCCATACTTCAATCCGCATTCGGATACGACGAGCTACCATATAGGTTCCGTTATGCATCCAGCCTGCACCGTCAGAGCTTTGTGCCCAGACAACCTCATTCATTAAGGTGCTGTCGTTGACATCAGGGTTGCCTGTTCCATCCTTGAATCCCATAAGATTGCGTGGTGTTCCTTGATGTGGATCGGCTTGTGAAGTGCGTTGAAATCCCTCTTGGGTCCAACGCAAAACTGCTGTTCCGCGTGCGATACGAGCCAGATTACGAATCGCATGAAAGGCGACCTGCATATCGTCAGCGCATACCTGGATAGCCAAATCGCCGTTGCACCATTCCGGAAGGAGAGCATCACCACGAAAGCTCGGTAAGTCTTCAAATGAGGCAGGGCGTTTCCCGGATAGGCCAAATCGACTGTTAAACAGGGATGGTCCAGCTCCAAACGTGATCGTTAAGTTAGAAGAGGACAGGCCTGCAGCTTCTCCAGTATCGGATGGAGGCAAATTCAAGTTATTATTGTCTTCGCCGATTAGTTGCCCACTGCTCATTTCTGCAGCTGATTTAGTCCAGGATTGGAACAATTTGCGAACATCGGATACCGAAGAAGTCGTCAAATCAAATGCCGCGAAGACCATAAAGTTCTGAGTAGGTGTAATAATTCCACTCTGATGCTGGCCGTAAAATTCAACCGCATGGTTTGAGGATGAGGAATTCTTTTTGTTAGAGGAATTTCCAAGTTTACCTTGGGCCGCAAGCATTCCTGTTGTACCGCCACCAAGTAATAAGCCGATGCTACCTGCACCGGCAATTTTTAATATATCGCGTCTACTAACCCGCTTATTAAATATGTTATCCTTCATGAATTTACACTCCCAATAATTTGCCCATTTGGGACAAAGGCTCGGCCAGTGCGTCAAGATTTTGACTCAGCTTGCGAACATCTTCTTCTTTAAGTTTGTCGTAAGTAACATATCCCTCTCCGTCTTTAAATGGAGCTAATTCTTGTTCCAAAGCAACGAAGCGATCGCTGATTTGTTTATCGAGATCAGCATCCTTTTGGGATAATTGTGGTTCAAGCAGTTCATATATTTTTTTAGCGCCTTCCAGGTTGGCTGCAAAGTCATACAGATCGGTGTGGGAATAACGTTCTTCTTCACCGGTTACTTTGGAGGTGGATACTTCATTAAGCAATTCGACGGCTCCCGTCACTAGCAGGGAGGGCTCAATTTCAACAGTTTCTACTAAAGCACGCAAAAGCTTGGCATCACTCAGCAGGCCATCAGCATATTCCTTTTGACCTTCTGTTGTCTTATCTTCCCAAAGTGCTTTTTCGATTCTGTGGAATCCTCTCCAATCCGCTGCCTCAACATCACCATCACGTGCATCGATATTAGGATCAAGATCGCCAAGTGCTTCAGCGATAGGTTCAATGCGTTCATAATGCATACGAGCTGGTGCATAAAGTGATTTAGCAGTTTCGATATCTCCGCTGTTCACCGCGTCTACGAATTTGCCTGTCTCAGTTACGAAAGCATCACATTCTTGGATGACATAGGCACGGTATTGATCAATAGCTTGCTGGAAATCAGCTTCAGCTGTTCCTGCCGCAGCGCTATTGTTGGCAGCAGCCGTATTTGTTGTTGAATTTGCTTCGGTAGGGGTTTCTTTCGAGGTATTTGCCTCATTAGAATTGCAGGCAGTTAACAGCAGAGCTGCGCTTAGAATAGCAGTTGGAACAGCATAATTGAATTTCATTCAGTACACTCCTTATTAATCTAAAATGTAGAATTTAAATTTTGAAATAATATACTTAATAGCATACGTAGAACAGGATGGCCGTTCATTAGTTCGTGATAATGATTATCACTATCGTTTTACATCATAATTCTGATACGTTACCGCGTCAATAAGAAAATTAAGAGAATGGAAGTTGCGAGGATAGTCAATTTATGTTAAGACAGGTTATCATTAGATGAAAGATCGGAGGGTCATCATGGATAGTATTAAGGAAACATATATTTTGGCATTGGATCAGGGAACGACAAGCTCGCGAGCTATTTTATTTAACAAACAAGGGGAAGCTGTACATTCAGCTCAGCGTGAGTTTCCGCAGTATTTTCCAAAGCCGGGCTGGGTTGAGCATAACCCTAATGAGATATGGGGTTCTATACTTGGAGTCATCGCGTCATGTCTGTCCGAATCGGGAGTGAAACCGAAGCAAATAGCCGGAATCGGGATAACGAACCAGAGGGAAACGACGATCGTATGGGAAAAGGAGTCGGGGAATCCGGTACATCCGGCGATTGTGTGGCAATCACGGCAGACTTCGGAAATATGCGAGGAATTAAAATCGTCAGGATATGATGGAATATTCCGAAAAAAGACAGGTTTACTAATCGATCCATATTTTTCAGGTACGAAGGTCAAGTGGATTCTCGATCATGTACCGGGTTCACGGGAACGTGCGGAGAAAGGGGAACTGCTCTTCGGTACGATTGATACATGGCTTATATGGAAGCTGTCGGGAGGAAGACTGCATGTTACAGATTATTCGAACGCCTCGCGCACATTAATGTATAACATTCATGAGCTGTGTTGGGATGATGAGCTGCTGCAGTTATTAGAAGTACCAAAGGTGATGCTGCCAGAAGTTCGTTCTTCTTCCGAGATATACGGAACCACGATACCGTATCATTTTTTCGGGGAAGAGGTGCCGATTGCCGGAGTGGCTGGTGATCAGCAGGCGGCGTTGTTTGGTCAGACCTGCTTTGAGCCTGGGATGGTTAAGTCAACTTACGGTACAGGCTGCTTTATGCTGATGAATACAGGGGAGAAGCCAGTAGAATCACAGCATGGTCTTATTACTTCGATTGCATGGGGAATCAACGGAAAGGTTGAATATGCACTCGAAGGAAGTATTTTTGTAGCTGGTTCGGCGATTCAGTGGCTTCGGGATGGGTTGCGTATGTTTCGTGATGCTAAAGACAGCGAAGCTTATGCATCCAGAGTGGCTTCTACAGAAGGAGTATATGTCGTGCCTGCATTTGTAGGGCTGGGAAGTCCGTATTGGGACAGTGAGGTCAGAGGTGCTGTCTTTGGTCTGACACGAGGCACTAGCAAAGAGCATTTTATTCGCGCAACAATCGAATCTCTGGCGTACCAGACCAAAGACATTTTAGGTGCAATGGAAAGTGACTCCGGATTTGAAGTGAAAAAGATGCGGGTGGATGGCGGCGCTGTATCGAATGAATTCCTAATGAAATTTCAGAGTGATATTCTGAACATTCCGGTAGAAAGACCAGTTATCCGCGAGACGACAGCCTTGGGAGCCGCCTTCCTCGCAGGACTTGCTGTCGGATATTGGAATGATCGCGATGAGCTGTGCAGGACATGGAGTCTGGAACATAGCTTTGAACCGGCAATGAAGACGGAATACAGAGATGCCCTTTATAACGGATGGAAGAAGGCTGTGCATGCGGCTATGGCTTTTAAATAAGATTCTGTTGAGTCGCCCATTTTACTGGATGATCGCACCATTAACCCTGTTTCTTCATAGTATGTGTTGACTGTATCCCTTAACCTTGTTAAACCACAAAACCCGAGCAAGGAGGGGTGACGCATTTTGAAGAGCAGCGATCGTAACAGCAAATTTCTGTTAACTCATCGTGAACGGGAGGTTTTCGAACTCCTCGTGCAGGATAAAACGACGCGCGATATTGCGGGCCAGCTGTTTATCAGCGAGAAAACTGTAAGAAATCATATTTCGAATGTGATGCAGAAGTTGAATGTCAAGGGCCGTGCACAAGCGGTTGTTGAGCTGATTAAGCTTGGGGAGTTAAAAATCTGACGTTTTTTTAATGAGCTTAAAAAAACGGAGACCTTCTTTTTCATCTTGCGCCAGCAGATAGAGAGAGGAGGTTTTTTGTCTTGCTAGATCCTCCTGTAATAACTACAACCTGATTTTCCAGCCAGGATTTTAAGACTTCTACAAGCATCAAAGCTCAATAATATACGGTACTTCAATTGTCAAAGATGAATGTTTACTTCAAGATTTTGCAGATTTCCGTCAAGCGCTTTTAAACTGGAAAGAAACAAAGCTGCGGCAACTGAACTTATGAGCGGCAGTAAGCCCGCGATGAGGATTAATACAGGAACACCATAGAGCTGTGCTATTGCTCCACCTGCTAATGCTCCCACAGGCTGCAGTCCGCCGCCGATTAGAAAGCGAATTGAATTGACACGGCCCTGTAGATGATCGGGAACAAGCTTTCCATGCAATGTAGAGCTCAGTGAGCCGAAGAAGGGACCAGCAGCACCTGCGGCAAATAATACAACCAGCGCAACTGGAAAACTGTGTACTAAACCCAGGATGGAATTAAAGAAGCCCATTGCAGCCAGACTGCAGAGCATCACAATCCGTCGTCGTTTGATTTCTCCAAGTAAAGAAATGATGGCGAGTCCGGTTAATGTACCTAAAGCCGAGGCAGTCGTCAAGGTTCCCAGGGCAGCAGCATTTAGATGCAATACCTCGCGTACAAAAGGGACCATCATCGTCCAGATGGCTATAGAGCTCATATTACTAATTGAAACCATACACATAATGGTCAGCATTGCGGGAAATTGTCTATAAAAAGAGAAGGCTTCAAAAATATCCCGCACATAGGCAGAGATGGAGAAGTCGGCTGATTTTTTAACTTGACCATGTGTTTTAGGGAGATACAGTAATGTGAATATGCTTACTATATAACAAGCTGCATTAATCCCAAGCGCAGGCAGCGCACCGCTGGCAGCAGTTATTGCGCCTGCTATGGCAGGTCCGATTAAGGCGACAGCATTCCTGCAGCCGTCGATGATAGCAAAAGCACGTACCAGCTTCTTACTGTCCGCAATACTTGGAATGAAGGCCATAGCCGTCGGCATAAACAGTGCCGCACAGGAGCCGCTTAATCCGGCAGCGAGGAATAAATGCCATAGTTGTAATTGGCCAGTTAAGCCCGCAGCCAGTGGCAGCACAATAGCAATTAATCGCATGCACGCGAGTCCTGCCATAAGCCGTTCGCGAGGCAAGCGGTCAGCGAGTGGAGAGCCGAGCAGACGAAGAACCAGTTCAGGGACACCGGAACAGAGAGCCAGCGCACCCATCGCTAATTTGGAGCCAGTCAGCTCATATACCAGCCACTCCATGGCCAGTAAGCCAAAAGCATCCCCAAAGCCGCTAAGGGCAATAGTAACCAGTAGCCCATAGTAACTACGTTTTTTCACAGATGATCACCCCTCATCATTTCACAATACCGGCTGAATCAGCTTGTTAAATAACGACCGATTTGAAGGGGCAGATCTTTTAGCGCCTCCAATCGAAGGCTGTACTCTATATTTTTGGACTCTGTGCTTTTGGAATAATAATGCACGATGACGAGGCCAGCTGCCCGTAGAGCGATTAGATGGTAATGAATAGTGCTTTTGGATAATCCGATTTCCCGGACGATTTCCGTAAAGGTCATTTGCTTCTGTGACAGCAGGCGAAGAATGCATAACCGAGTCTCATCTGACAGTGCCCGTGTGAGGCGAAGGAGAGTTGGGGCGGGATGCCCTTGATCTGGAGGAATAATGTCACAGGAGTAATGAGTGAATATGATCTCATCATAAATATTGGAGCTAACCAAAGGACGGGAATGATATTGGGGTACGAGAATTACCCGCTTCAGCAGATCATTGGGATAAAGCCTCATTCCTCCGGTCGCTTGTTCATAGACCTCCATATCTTCCATCTCATTCAATAGCAATTGGCGGGCTAAAGCCTCTTGTGTTAACCCTTCGATAATTGCCAGTGTAATACTGCTGAAATAACGTAAATCCCACTCCCTCAAAACTTCTGAAGTCAGATTTCTCAGCTCAGGAAGGTTAGAAGGAACGGACAGTCCGCAACTGGCGGCAATTTCATATAACTGGCCTGTGGATAAATCATCAAACCAATCGAGAAACTCCGATACCGATCGATTGCCGGGGCAACTCCAAATGTACGGGGAGAGACTAAAATCCTCCAGCGATTTGACGATTCCTTTCATCTTTTGCAGAATAACAGGTGCAAAAAGACCCTGAACTTCCCGTACCCAGAGTTTCCCTGCATCCATGGCATTATGATTTTGCTTGCTAAAAAAAGCGGTTAGGCTGGTCATACATTCATATATTGGAGCAAAATCTACTTCAACTTTGCAACTCATCTGTGGAACACGTCTCCATTCAGTTCTATGAATATAGAACTATTATTTTGTTTTATTATATTAGAACTAAACTTACTTAGCAAGAAGGATTATTGCAACAAAAAAACCGCCCGGCAGGACGGCTTTTCGTACAAATGCATTTTACAGAGATTTCAGATATTCAACGATTGTTAGCAATCCCTTATCGAAATTTTCCAAATTAAAATGCTCATTCGGAGCGTGAAGATTTTCGTCAGGAAGGCCAAATCCCATCATGACCGCTGGTGCGGATAACACGAAGGATAATTGCTCTACGATCGGAATAGATCCGCCATCTAGTGTGAACAAAGCGCGAGTGCCGTAAACTTTTTCATAAGCATCAGCTGCTTTTTGGAGCATTGGGTTAGTAGAGTCGCAGCTGAAGGCCCGGGCCTTTTCAAGTTGCTCTATCTTCAGCTTAGCACCGGGTTGAAGATGATTGCGTAAATGACGTTCAATTTTGTCGAGCATATCCTGCGGATCTTGATCCCCAACGAGGCGGCAAGTAATTTTAGCATGAGCTTCCTTAGGAATAACTGTTTTTGAGCCTTCCCCTTGGAATCCGCCGTATACTCCATTTAACTCAAGGGTTGGACGAGCTCCGGTTCTTTCAACAAAGCTATAACCTTCTTCACCATAAAGTGTGTCAAGACCCAGATCCGCCTTCAGTTTGTCTTCATTAAATTGCTGCTTGGAAAATTCTTCTCTCATTGCAGCAGTAAGTTCATGGACACCTTCATAGAAGCCAGCGACCGCAACACGACCTTGTTCGTCATGAAGAGATGCAAGCAAAGATACCAGCGCATGTAATGAATTAGAGACACCGCCGCCGTAGGTTCCTGAATGAAGATCAGTATTGGCAGTTCCAACAGTGACTTCAAGGGAACAAAGTCCACGAAGCCCGATGCAAATCGCAGGTTTGCCAGGTTCAAGGAGTGCAGTATCGGAAATAAGGACAGCATCGGCTGCGAGTTTTTCCTTGTTAGCTTTCAGGAAGCCCGGAAGATTTGGACTGGTTACCTCCTCTTCACCCTCGATACAAAACTTGATATTAACGGGGAGCTTTTGTTCTTGTTTTAAAATCGCTTCAACCGCTTTAATATGAAGAAAGACTTGGCCCTTATCATCAGTAGCTCCGCGAGCATACAATTTACCGTCTCGGATAGATGGCTCAAATGGAGGAGTCTCCCATAATTCCAACGGATCTACAGGCTGTACATCATAGTGACCATACACCAGAACGGTCGGTTTGCCCGGTGCATGTAAATGCTCTGCATAGACAATAGGATGTCCTTCAGTCGGGTGAATTTCAACGGATTCCATACCAGCGCGTCGTAGTGCGTCAGCGATCCATTCTGCAGCTTTTCCTACATCAGATTTATGCTCGGATAGTGCAGAAATGCTCGGGATGGACAGAAGTTCTTCCAATTCGTTTAAATGTGATTCTCTGTGATTTTGAAAATAAGTGGTATAATCCATCGTTGTTTAAGCCTCCAGAACATGTTCTCTTGAATATTTTACTACTTTTTGACCAATAACACGAATTGTAGCTTACTGATTAGTATCTGTTTTTAATTCTTAAAGCAATATTAAAAATAAAAGCCATTTTTTATATTTTTTTAAGGTTTATTCATGCAAACTCTGATAAAGTCTTAAGAAGGAAATAAGTTATCACAAGTTGTTATAAATAGAAGGGAGTCAAAGTTTAAATGGATGATAAGGATAACAAAGAGTTAGGTAATAACCAGAGGCAAGATGAGGATTCCACAGTAGAAAATTCCGAGCATTCGGAACTGAATGTTCAATCCGGACAAGCTCAAACAGAAGAGGTTTCGGAACAACCTGAACAAGCCTTGGACGATCAAAATGTAGTAGTCAATGAAGGGGTAGCTCCTGTAAATCCAAGTGGCTTGAAGTCTGGGAAAGTGTGGCCAATCGTGTCATTGGTACTCGCTCTAGCGCTTATCATTGTGTTAATTAAGCCCCCTTTTGCAAGCAGTAAGCAAGAGGCCGTAGCTACTGTGAACGGCGTAGAAATTTCCAAAGCGGATTTTTACGATAAGCTGGTGCAAGGTGCCGGGAAACAAGCACTTGACGAAATGATTGGAAAAGAGCTTGTGAACCAGGAAGCTAAAAAAGCAAATATTGCAGTCACACAAGCTGATATTGATAAAAGATTGAAGAGTTTTACGGAATCATTTGGTTCCGAGGAAAATCTGAATCAGGCGCTGGAATCCTATGGCATGACGAAGGAAGATCTGATCAAAGATATTGATTTCAACCTGAAGCTGACCAAGTTGCTTGAACCGCAAATTAAGGTAACTGACGAAGAAATCAAACAAACCTTTGATAGCTATAAAGATTCGTTTAATACTCCAGAGCAGGTGCGTGCTTCTGTAATTCTTGTAGCGACCGAAGAGGAAGCCAAGGATATCATTACTCAGCTCAAGGGAGGAACTGATTTTGCTGAGCTCGCTAAGAGTAGATCCCTTGATACTGCAACTAAGGATAAGGGTGGCGACACTGATTTCTTTGGCCGTGGTGAGCAAGAAGAAGCTATAGAGAATGCTGCCTTCAAGCTAAAAAAAGATGAGATTAGCGAACCTGTAAAGACTAGCCAAGGTTATGAGGTTATTAAGCTGACAGATCGTAAGGAAGCACATGAAGCTACTTTGGAAGAGAAGAAAGAAGAAATCCGTGAGGGTCTTGTCGCTCAACAGGTGTCCCAATTGACCGGCACATGGCTTGAAGAGAAGAAGAGCAAGGCTACAATTAAAAACACCTTGACTGATGCTGCTTCAGCTGACAATGTGTCAGGTAATGTATCAACAAACAAATAATTTTAAATAAAAAACAGTGGGGAATGGTCATTTCCCACTGTTTTTTATTTTGCTTAGTTCATTATGTTATTTATGTGTCAGGTTTTTTTACATAAAATCGATAAAAATGCGATGTTTCTTAAAAAAACTATTTACAAAGTATAATAGTATTCTTATAATAGAGAAAAACACCGATTTAAATTAAAAAAAAGGAGAAAATTTCCCTTTTATTTTTTTAAAGCTATTGTGGAGAATATATTCTTTATTATAATATTAATTGAAGAATTATACCTATATACACAATAATGTTTGGAGGTTTTCTCATGTCTCATCAAATCATCGAATCTTTAAAAGGCAAACTAATTGTCTCCTGCCAGGCTCTAGAGGATGAACCGTTTTTCGGTAGTGAATTTATGGCGCGTTTTGCGATATCTGCTGATAAAGGCAATGCAGTTGGTATAAGAGCCAATACACCTTCAGATATTATGGCTATCCGTAAAGTAACAAAGTTACCTTTAATCGGGTTATGGAAGAAGGATTATGACGGATATGAGGTTTACATTACACCGACCATGGAAGAAGTAAGATGTGTCATAGAAGCTGGAGCGGATATTGTTGCGATGGATGCGACCTTCAGAGATCGTCCTGGTGACATGAATCTCGCCGAGATCGTACAGGAAGTGAGACGAAACTTTAATGTCTTGCTAATGGCTGATGTATCTACTTTTGAGGAAGGTATAGCTGCTGAGCGGTTGGGATTTGACGTAATTTCAACGACTTTGTCAGGGTACACACCGTACAGTCCGCAGAGAGAAGAACCAGATTTCCAATTAATTGCTAACCTCAGCAGAAGTGTTAAGATTCCTGTCATGGCGGAAGGAAGGATACATTCTCCTGAACAAGCAATCCAGTGCTTGAAAGAAGGGGCCTATGCTGTAGTTATTGGAGGAGCAATTACTCGCCCTCATGCTATAACGAAAAAATATACCGAAGCGATGGAGAAATTTATTCATTGCTGACAAGGATTGCATTGAAAGGGGTGATGGAACTTCATTTCAAGGAATCACAAGGATAAAAAATGATTTATTTCTAAGGAGGGTTATTATGAAACACAAGCGTAAAATGTCAATTATGTTATCATCCATCTTGTTATCTATTGCTGTACTATCTGGTTGTTCAGGAGGTAGCTCTAATTCGAATGCGGCAGATCAGCCAGCTGCTGGCGAACAGAAAAATGAAAATGAGCAAGTTACGATTACAATTTGGGATAACTATGGTGCTACTACGCCGATAAAACCCTTGATTCCCAAATTTGAAGAGGAGTTCCCTAACATCAAAGTAGATTTTCAAGAGCAGCCTTGGGATAACTTTTGGGACAAAATGGCGGCAGCAGCCTCAGGGGGAGAAACGCCGGATATCGCTACAACTGGTATGATGTGGAACCCTAAATATACGGTTTTTGGTCTATTTGCTGACCTAAACGGGCTCTCTGGCGGCAAGGTTAACGGCAATGACATCAATTCTGTGTACAGTAAAGGTATGATCGAAGCAGCAACTACAGAAAGCGGTCTGTTTGGTGTTCCGTATGACTTCGATGCATACTCACTTTACTATAGAAGTGATTTGCTTGAGGAAGCGGGAGTCACTGCTGCACCAAAAAGCTGGGATGAGCTTGTGGAGGTTGGCAAAAAGCTAACCAAGGATACGGACGGAGATGGCAAAACAGATCAGTTTGCTTTCCTTGTTATGCCGGATTGGTATCACTATGAACCATTCCTGTATGCCAACGGCGGCAAGGTGCTGACAGATGACAACAAGAAGGCAGCCTTTAACAGCCCGGAAGGTGTGGAGGCTTTGCAATTCTATTCCGATCTCGTGAACAAACATAAAATCGGTGTCAATTGGACTCCTGACCGTGGCAGTTATGTAGCAGGTCTGAAGGACGGTACGATCGCTATGTTTCAGGATGGTCCGTACGTGATGGGCTTGATTAAAAACAGCAATCCGGAACAAGAAGGCAAGTGGAAAATTACTGATGCGTTAAGCAATAAACAATATGGTACGCATATTGGCGGAACTTACCTCAGTATTTTTGAGAAATCACAGCATAAGGAAGCAGCGTGGAAATTCATTGAATTCCTTAGCCGTGAGGAAAATGCTGTTCAGATTTACAAAACTTCCGGTGCAGCTCCAGGATATTTGCCGGCATTAGAATCGACGGAAGTTAATTCTCCAGATCCTTTCTTCGGAAACGAAGTGCCTATGAACGTGTTTAAGGCCGCTGTTGAGAAAGGAACTCCTAACCCGATCGTTGGTTCCTGGCAGGAGATTAGCCAAGCGATTTCCGATGCGGTAGCCAAAGCAGTATACAACGAAGCTACACCGCAAGAAGCGCTTGACGAGGCTGCGGAGATTGTAAATTCCATACTTGCACAGGAGTAGTCTTCTAAACATCTTTTTCGAGTGAAGTTTGTTGAATGTTTAAGGCGGGTATGGGTGAACTATACCTGCCTTTAACTGAAAGGATGGAAAATATGAGTGGACACATTACGACTGAGCCTGATCGCATATTAGTTTCCCGTAAGCCTAATATCTTCAGGGAGATGATACGAAGCAAGGAAGCTTACGGGTTTATCCTTATTCCTCTCATTTTGCTGATCGTGTTTAGTCTAATTCCGATGTTGTATGGTTTTTTTATGAGCTTCACGAATTGGAACGGTCTTCAATCTCCGAAATACATTGGCATCGAGAATTATACGAACATTTTGCAGAGCAAGGATTTTCATAAAGCACTGATGAATACAGTTAAGTTTTCGATCGTGAGTCTTGCTGCAGGTATGGGAGTTGCGCTTATTCTAGCGCTGGGTATTGACAAATTAACACGCCTTCAAAACTTTTTTAAAGTGACCTATTTCATTCCGGTTATTACTCCGATGGTTGTAGTATCACTTGTTTGGTCATTGATCTACAACGAGAAGGGTTTGCTCAACTACTTCATCGGAGTTATGGGCATTGAGCCAGTGGGGTGGCTGACCGACAAAAAAATTGCGATGTATTCCATCATATTTACTAGTGTATGGCAAGGTATGGGATTCTCGATGATTATATTTCTCGCCGCATTGCAAAAAATTCCCGAGCATTTGTATGAGGCTGCGAAAATTGACGGTGCAGGTGGATTTAAATCGTTCTGGAATGTCACATTTCCCGGGTTGAAGGATACATTTGCGTTTCTTCTTATATATGGGGTTATAGGGGCATTTAATGTATTCGATCAAATTTATGTGATGACTGCAGGCGGACCCGTTAAATCAACGGAAACCATTGTTTTTCAGATTTTCACTAATTTTAGATATTTGAAGTTGGGCTACACCTCTGCGTTATCCTATATCTTTTTATTCATGCTATTAATTATTTCTCTTATTCAGTTCAAACTGATATATAAGAAGGAAGAATGAGGTAACCGATATGGGAGAATTTCGAAAAAAGAAAATTCAATTGTTCTTCATTTATCTATTTTTGAGTGCAGGCTTGATTTTAAACTTAGCTCCGTTAGCCTGGATGCTGTCCACTTCATTTAAGCCGGGAAGTGAAGTGTTTCGTTTTCCGCCAAAGTGGATACCGGATTCTCTGGAACTTGTCAATTACAAAAAGGTATTCTCAATGATCCCTTTTGAAAGATACTACCTCAATAGTATTCTTTCAGCTCTGTTAATTACGTTTATTACGGTTTTACTCTGCATGATGGCAGGATATGCTTTTGCAAAAATGAAATTTCCGGGTAGAAACATTCTGTTTATGTTCTTTTTAATTACGCTGATGATACCGTTCCAAGCGACAATGATTCCTTTGTTTCGCATGGTGTCCAGCTTTGGCTGGATCGATACTTTTCAGGGACTGATTATACCGCAAATCTCGACGGCTTTTGGTATATTTCTGGTTCGTCAATTTATGCTTTCTATGCCGGATGCTATTTTGGAGGCTGCACAAATTGATGGCTGCTCGGAAATGCGCAAGTTTTGGCATATTGTAGTGCCTATGAATGGTAGTGTAATGGCTACGCTGGCCATATTCACCTTTAATACTGCCTGGAACAATTTGCTGTGGCCGTTGCTTGTTACCAACAGTGAAAAGATGCGTACTCTTCCTGTTGGGATGGCGCTTTTTAAATCATCCAGAGACATTGATTGGACGGCTATTATGGCAGGTTCGGTTATGTCGCTAATTCCAATGATTATATTATTCCTTCTTATGCAGAAGCAATTTATTCGAGGAATTACTGCAGGTGCGGTCAAAGAATAGCTTGTTAAGTATGAATATGAACATATTCTTTAGGTAGGTGTGATAATAAGATGGCGACTAGAGTGGTTTATTTACCTTTAGATGAGAGACCCTGCAATTTGCTTTATCCGCAGCAGCTGGCAGCAATGACCGATTTGGAAATGATTGTTCCTCGTATGGATCAGCTTGGCAGCAAGAAGCAAAGTGCAGATTGTGAGGAGCTTAGCGTTTGGCTTATGCAGCAATGCAAAGACGCAAACGTACTGATTGTATCAATAGATATGCTGGTTCACGGCGGTATTGTACCTTCCCGTCTTCATCATGACAGCGCAGAACGGTGTCATGACAGAATTAGGATGCTGGAGACGTTGAAGGAAGCAAACCCGCTTTTGAAAATTTATGCATTCAATTTAATAACCCGCGTTCCTGCCTACTCCAGCAGTGAGGAAGAACCGGATTATTACGATCAAGTAGGTCGTGAGCTATATGAGCTAGGTTGGTTCACTGATAAAAGAGACAGTGTTGGCCTCACGGAGAGTGAGGAGATAAGACTGAAGAATATTACAGCAGCGATACCTGCTGAAATTCTCCGTGATTATCTGGCGAGAAGAGATGTGAATTCTCAAGTAAACCAAATGTCTATAGATCTTGTGCAATCAGGCGTTATCGACTATTTAATTATTCCGCTTGATGATAATTCCCAATTTGGCTTTAGTGCTATGGAGCAAAAAACATTAACTGTACGTGTTGAGCTGTCTGGGCTAAGCGATAAAGTAGCTATTTATCCGGGTGCGGATGAAATAGGCTGTACTCTGTTCTCTCGTGTGTTTTGTGAGGTTAAAAATTATAATCCATCTCTGTTCGTAAGATACTCATCTACTAAAGGACCGTTGTGTATTCCAAAATATGAGGACCGCAGTCTTGCTGAAAGTATTAAGGCGCACGTAACTTCTGCCGGAGCTATTATTTCCGATGCTTCGAGCGATGCAAATGCTATATTGATGGTGCATTCACCCGCCGTAGGACAAAGCGAAATGGCAGAGACAGATACAGCTTTTCAGGACCGTCATCGCTCTTACTTTTCTGAAATCAATATTCGCGAATTTGTACAGGTCATGAAGCATTATTTGAAGGCTGAAAAATTAGTTATGCTGGCGGATGTAGCGCTATGCAACGGTGGCGATCATCAACTAATGAGATTGATTCATGCACAGGGATTGCTGGGGCAGCTTAGCGGGTATGCGGCCTGGAACACATCGGGAAATTCGCTGGGGACAGTAATTTCACATGCTGTTATTGCTTCCTACTACCGGTTTAATGCTTCAGAAAAGCAGGATGCGCACGATATAAGCAGCCAATCGTTCTACATTTCAAGATTGATTGAGGATTGGGGCTATCAGGCGCTTGTACGAAAGCAGATCTGTGAGAATAACTTGCCGGGTCTAGGAGCCAGTTATTTTGAAATATCACATGTTATCGATGAAGTATGTGAATTGATTGAGGTGGAGCTGAACCGTTTCGCTGAGGAATATTTATGGGAACAAGGCTTGAAGCCAATGAAGGTAGTTGATGTAGAGCTTCCATGGAAAAGGATGTTTGAAGTAGGGTTCGCCATCCAAATGGGAGGTGTTCATGGGGAATGAACCGTGTTCTCGAGTATGCCATAGGGATTGATCTTGGAGGAACGAATATAAAGGCCGGAATTGTTACGAGTGAGGGAGGGGTCGTGTATCGTATTAGCGTGCCCACCAATGCTCATAAAGGTGGAGAGGCAATACTTGAACACCTCGCAGCCATCGTGGAAAAATTGCAGTTATACGCTAGTGAACAAGATTGGGAAATCCAAGGGGTTGGCATTGGATCTGCAGGTCAGGTCAATGCTGAAGCAGGAATTGTGATGGGAGCGACAGCAAACCTGCCCGGTTGGGCAGGCATGAGGCTAAGAGAGAGACTTAATGCATTAACTGGCTTCCCGGTTGTTATAGATAATGATGCCAATGCAATGGCTTATGGCGAGGCGTGGATAGGCTCGGGCAGAAATTGGCGGGACTTTATTTGCGTCACACTCGGAACAGGAGTCGGGGGCTGCCTTATTATTGATAAGCAGCCTTACCGTGGACGAGATGGGTTTGCCGGTGAAATAGGCCATCAAGTCATACAGGCAGATGGACATCCATGCAATTGTGGTAGAGCTGGCTGTTGGGAGCAGTATGCTTCGGTTACCGCATTGATGAGAATCGTTCAGGAATCCGGCGTAGATTGTACTAAGTATCATAATCCAGAAGAAGTGTTTGCCCTTGCGAGAGAAGGGGATTTACAGGCTGTTGAACTGGTAGATCAATATTCAAGCTATATTGCTATTGGTTTAGCCAATTTAATACATTTGTTTAATCCTCAAGGTATCGTAATCGGCGGAGCTGTAACCAAGCAGGGAGATTTCCTGTTGAAACGGGTACGTCAACAGGTTTACGGACAATTGCTGCCAGTGTTTCGAGAGCTGCCTGCTGAGACAAAAATTGATATTGTACCTGCCGCATTGGAAGACGACGGTGGAGTGGTAGGAGCAGTAGCGTCTTATTTTCTAAAGAAAAGGCTTTAGGATTGCCATTTTCCATTAATTATGTATTACTTATATTTATGAACATCATATGTGATGGATACAGTCCGTATGTCGGAAATGGAATACGGTCTAAAGGTTTGTAAGGCCTTGCCTGAAAGAAAGGGGATTCACTTGTCGAACGAACAAGGAATGGGAAAAACGCTTTTGTCGATCCGCAGTCATTTGAACGGCTTAACCAAAACAGAACAAAAGGTAGCTAAATTTATTTTGGATAATTCTCAAGATATCATTTATCATTCCGTCACAGAGCTTGCAGAAAGAGCAGATGTCGGGGAAACGACGGTATTGCGCTTTTGCCGCAAGCTGAAGTTTCAGGGATTCCAGGATTTCAAGCTGTCTTTAGCTCAGGATTTGGTCAAGCCGTCTGACCGCTTGTATAACGAAGTTACTGAAGAGGACGATGCGTCCACTGTAAAGCAAAAAGTGGTCTCTATGCATATCAGCTCCTTGGAGCAAACCTCTGAATTGGTAAACCACGAGCAATTAGAGAAGGCAATTTCTGTGCTGCATGATGCGGAATGTATACACTTTTTCGGCGTAGGCTCGTCGGGCTTAACTGCCCTTCAGGCTGCGCACAGCTTTTCCAGAATCGGAAAAAGAACGATGGCCAGATCAGATACGCACTTTCAAGCGATGGCGGCTTCTCTGATGGGACCTAATGAAGTCGCCGTAGGAATTTCGATTTCAGGCAGCACCAAGGATACCATTGACAACTTAAGTCTGGCTAAAAAAGCCGGTGCTAAAATTGTTGTCATTACTAGCAATGCCCGCTCTCCAATTACTAAAATTGCTGATATTGTACTGTTGATGGTTGCAAGAGAAAATCCGCTGCAGGGGAGCTCATTATCAGCTAAGGTTTCACAGCTTGTTCTTATTGATATTTTAAATGTTGGCGTTACTTTTAAAATGAAGGAAGATGCATTGAAGGTTAGGGAAGTAACGGCTAAGGCGATTACGGATAAATTATATTAAAAAAACGATGGCAGATAAGCAGATATGCTTTGGCTGCTATCGTTTTTTTCGTGTGGAAGCTTATTTTTAGTAAAAAGCATCCTTTGAGTTTAGAACTGACAGGCAGTACAATAAGAAGCATGCAACTGAACGTACGGTTACAAAGAGCGTATGATCATGATCGGGGAAGGAGTGGGCTAAATGGCAGAATGGTATGAACGAAGCTTTGGAGAAGACTACTTGCTAGTGTATAAACATAGAGATATACAGGGAGCTAAACGTGAAGTACATAAGATGATCTCTTGGCTTGGACTTTCGAAGGGAGCACAGGTGCTGGATTTGTGCTGCGGAATGGGGCGTCATTCGATGGCACTTCATGAAGCAGGTTATGAGGTAACAGGGATAGATTTGTCGGGAGTGCTGCTTAAGGAGGCTCGCAGCAATGATCCGGAAGGCACAGTAACCTGGGTTCAAAGTGATATGAGAAGCTTGCCTCTTGAGGGTGGATTTGATGCCGTCGTCAATTTGTTTACTTCGTTTGGATATTTTGAACAAGATGAGGAGCATGTCAAAGTGTTACAGGAAATCTCCAGGATGTTAAAGCCGGGGGGACGGTTTATTATAGATTTTCTCAATCCCCAATATACCATATCCCATTTGATCCCTCATTCAGAGCGGGTGGACGAGGGACAACTGATCGTAGAAAACCGGGTGATTGAGGACGGCTATGTGAAGAAACAAATTACGATTACAGACCATCGAATCAGTGGAAGTCTCGATGGCTCCATTCAACAGCCTCGTAACTATTTGGAGAGAATTAAAATGTATTCGATAGATCAGTTGACGGAGATGCTGCATGCGGCAGGGCTTCGACTGGACAAGGTCCATGGAGATTACGATGAAGAGGAATATGATGAGGCTTACTCTCCACGCATGATAATGGTTGGCACTGCGATATGACGACGGAACGGATTCAGAAATGGGACCGGGAAGAGATTGCTTTAGTTCGTATTTCTATGGCGCCTCCTTTGCGATGGGTGAACAGCTATGTGCTGCGCGGAGACGAAGGGATAACGATCATAGACCCCGGACCACACACGAATGTGTCAGAGGGAGAGTGGCGTGAGGCCTTCGCTGAGTTAGGAATATCAGCGGCAGACATATCAGCTATTGTGGTCACCCATCATCATCCGGATCATTATGGGATGGCCGGATACATGCAGTCTTTAAGCGGCGCCCCTGTCTTTATGTCGGAAAGAGCGCATGAAGAGACCCGGCGAATGTGGGGAGCAGCAAGTACAATGAATGAGGAGCTTCTGAATCTATATAGCAGAAACGGGCTGCCTGAAGCCTGGTGTGAGCAACTGCCAGCTCATATGGAAAGCTTCATCAGTCAGGTTACACCAGTTCCTGAGGTGACCTATTTGTCAGAAGAGAGCAGGTTTAGAATGGGAGGACGAATATGGCTTCCAATAGAAACGGGGGGACATGCGCCAGGGCATCTCTCTTTTTACCATACCGAACAAAAAATAATGATCTGTGGAGACGCTGTACTGCCGCAGATTTCTCCCAATGTGAGCTTTTTACCAGGCAGTGATCCTATGCCGCTTCATACCTTTATGGTTTCACTGGACAAGCTAAGCGCTTTTGAGGTGGATATTGCATTTCCGGGGCATCGGAATCCCTTCATCTACTTTGGGGAACGAACCCGGTTATTGATCAAGCATCATGAAGAACGATTGGAACGAATTGTAAATATGCTTGCGGAGCAGCCGATGACCGGTTATGAGGTATGTGCTGTATTGTTTGGTAATGAGCTTGGAATACATCAGATGCGTTTTGCGATGTCAGAGACTTTAGCCCATGTAATTGAGCTGATTCGATTGGGACAAGTTCAAATTTCCGAAGGCAGCGACAGGCAGACCGATGTTTTTAAGCTAGTGTAGGTTACAGACCGACCTGAAGAGTGGTTTATTACTAAGGGAAAATATAGAACCCCAAAAGGACCCTATTGCTCTGCAGATTGGATAGAATCTGAGGAATAGAGTCCTTTTTTACCCTTAATTTCAAGAAATATGGGTTAGCCTAGCGGTCAAAAAAAAGCGATCCCCCAAGCCCTGAGGCAAATTCATATACTTACGAACAATATCAGCTAACGAACAATATCAGGACCTAACGTATCTTCTCCGCGCTCTTGTTCACGCTCAGTCTGCTTGCGGTGGGCGATCCGACTGCTTGCAGAAGCCGCTACCGCGCCAACAATGTCATCGAGGAAGGTATTGCAGGGACCAAGGCTCTTGTCATTCAATCTTTCCAGAACACCTGGCTTCAATTTGTCTACATAACCATAATTCGTAAAACCGATACTTCCATATACGTTAACGATGGAGAAGGCAAGAATTTCATCTACTCCGTACAAGCCTTCATCATGAGAGATCATATCCTGAAGCTCAGGAATCAATAGCTCTTGTTCTGCGAGAATATCAAGCTGGATACCGGTAAGTACTGCGTTTTGTACTTCTCTTTTGCTCAGCACCTGCTCTACATTATGTATGCATTCCTCCATAGTCAGCTCAGGATAATACTTTTTCTGCAGCAGCAATACAAGCTCAGCTATTTCCTCCATAGTAACTCCGCGTTTTTGAAGCCACATTCTGGTTGCGTCAGCAACCTTTTTACTGTTCAGGCTGTAAGGTAACTTATCTTTTGGTTGTTGTTCCATTCATATCACCCTTACCCAATATTTTTTAATCCAGAGCGAGCACAGACTTCTAAATAATGTGTGTTCAGAAGTTATTTTTCACAAGAGGGCTCGTATATATAGTAATACAAACTCAAGAAAAATGTTAGGGAGGAACTATAGGGATGAGATGGAACCGGCAATTTCGCAATACCGCAGCAGTTAGTGTATTAACTATTCCGTTGTTATTATCCGGTTGCAGTTTGTTTGGGACAGGCCCTTCGGCACAGATTGATCCGCCGCCGACGGAGATTGAGAGTCAGATGCTGAAATCTCTTGAAGCTGTTGACAAGACAAGCCTGCTAACAGAAGAAGCGTTGTCGACAGTATTTTTAAAAGATGAACATGGTTGGCTTGCTCCGGTCTCACTACATTTACCGCAAGGAGATGCTGCAAGCAAATATACGCGAATGCTTGAAATGCTGGTGAAGGACGGCACGTACAGCAATTACATTCCAACGGGATTTAGCGGGGTGCTTCCGAAAAACACTGAGGTCAAGGCCGTTACAATTAAGCAGGACGAGCAGCTTGCCATTGTGGAATTCAACAAATCTTTTGGCGAGTATGATAAAGGTGATGAACGGAAGCTGCTTGAAGCGGTGACTTGGACTTTACTCAGTGACCCTCAAATTAAAAATGTTCAGTTATGGATGGACGGAGCCAAGTTAAATGAAATGCCAATCAACGGCACACCGCTCGATCGCCCGCTCAATAGCAATTTAGGAATCAATCTCGAACTGGGAGAAGGAACGAATTTATCACAGACTAGGCCCGTCACTGTTTTCTTCTCGGCTTCAACATCGGAAGGGGTACAATATTATGTTCCAGTTACCCGATTTGTCTCGTCAGAGAGCAGTCCTGTAACAGCAGCGATTGGTGAGCTAATTAAAGGTCCTTCCAAAGCTTCAGGACTAGAGAGAGTCTTAACGGATCAGTCGGTTCTAAAAGCTGTTGAGGTATCAGAGGATGGAGTAATCACGGTATCGATTGAAGATGATATGTTCAATATCGGGGAGAAACCTCCGGCACAAATGATGCAATCCTTGGTACTTACAGTAACGCAGAACACGAAAGAAGGGAAAGTTCGTATATGGCTTAACGGGCAAAAGGATGTAGTTGGAATGGATGATCAAAAATACGGTGAACCGGTAACGAGACCGGAAGTAATTAACGAAATCCCGATTTAGCGCATTGTTCAATGTACTACGCAGGACACTTGAGGAACACTCATCATCTCTTACAAGATTATGGGTTTCAAAAGATGCTTTTATGCCTACACTTTGGTAGAATAGGAAAAGCATATAAGGACAGCATGAAATGTAGGAGGCAGTGAATGATGAGAACAAACGGACGCGAGGCTAATGAGCGCAGACCGATGAGTTTGACTGTAAATATAAATAAATATGCAGAAGGTTCTGTATATATTGAAGTTGGCGATACGAAAGTAATGTGCACAGCGACAGTAGAGGAAAAAGTGCCTATGTTTATGAAGGGGCAGGGAAAAGGCTGGATTACAGCAGAGTATTCCATGCTGCCTCGGGCAACACAATCCCGTAACCAACGTGAAGCAGCACGTGGTAAGCTAAGCGGCAGAACGATGGAGATCCAAAGATTGATCGGGCGTTCACTCCGTTCTGTTGTTGATCTGCATGCTCTGGGAGAACGTTCTATTACGATCGATTGCGACGTACTGCAGGCTGATGGAGGTACACGTACTACTTCGATTACAGGGGCTTTTATCGCGATGGCCATTGCTATGAACAAAATTGTTCAGAAGCATTCTCTTCCCGTATTCCCGATTACCGACTATTTAGCATCTGTTAGTGTAGGAATTGTAGGCCAGGAGGTTTTGCTTGATTTGAATTATGAAGAAGACTCCAGGGCTAAGGTGGATATGAATGTCGTTATGACTGGACAAGGACAATTTGTTGAAGTCCAAGGTACAGGTGAAGAGCATCCTTTCTCCAGAAGTCAGCTAGACCAAATGCTTGCAGTTGCTGAGAAAGGGATTCAAGAGATGATTGCCCAACAGCGAGAAGCTCTCGGTCCGATCGCTCTAAAAATTCCTAATGGTGACGCAGGGGCTAACGTATAATGGACATGAATGGATCTACAATTATTGTAGCAACTCGAAATAAAGGAAAGATGCGAGAATTCGCCCATGCCTTGGAGTTTACAGGCAAATCGGTTGAAAGTATGTATGACTATCCCGATGTGCCTGAAGTGGTTGAAGACGGAGAAACCTTTGCCGACAACGCTCGTAAAAAAGCAAAAACCGTAGGTGATTTGCTCGGACAGCCTGTATTGGCTGATGATTCCGGATTATGCGTTGATAAGCTGAGCGGTGATCCTGGAGTATATTCCGCAAGATATGCAGGTGAAGGGGCTTCGGACGCTGATAACAATACCAAGCTGCTTGCTGAGCTTGAGAAGCTTCAGCAAGGCGAGGATACCGAACAGCCTCTTCTTAGCACAGCCCAATTCGTTTGCCACCTTGCTCTATATGATCCTGCAACCGGACAATTTGTTGAATCCTCTGGATCGGTCGAGGGATGGATCACATCTGAACCGGCTGGGGGCGGTGGGTTTGGATATGATCCGCTCTTTTATTTGCCGCCCTATGAGAAGACTATGGCAGAGCTAACCATTGAGGAGAAGCAAGCAATTAGTCATCGAGGAGCTGCACTTCGTGAGCTTGTGGATAAATTGAAGAGCTCAACTAATAGATGAGTGCTCAATAAGAAGAGGCTGTCCCTCAAAGTTATCTCAGATAACTTTGAGGGACGCTTCTTGTTTAGCAGTGGAAGGCAAGATATCAGGAAAAGGATGCAAAAATACAGTTTTTTAAAAGTAGCCATGAAAGGATGAACAAAAGCCTGCAAAAATGCAGGAAAATGGTTCAGAATAGACTAGTTTGAAGAGAATCCTTAGAGAAAGCCTGCACATTTGCAGCAATTTAGGGCATTTAGAGGCTTTACGTGATCAAAGCCTGCACATTTGCAGGAATTTCAGGAATTCCGCATCATCTTCCTTGCACCAATATTTCTAGTTTTGACACTAACCCTACTTTTGGGACAGTCCCTTCTTGATAAGACTATTTCACTACATCACTTATGTCGATACTATCAATTTTAAATTTTATACACTTAAAACGTTGACAAATATTGGCTGATGGAGATAATATAATCAGAACAAATGAAAACGATTGCATAAATAGAGGGAGGAGGCATTACGTATTTGCGCAACACGTAAAAATATTTTATAGGAGGATAGTTATTAATGACCAGGAGATTTGTGCACTTAAAGAAGTGGAACAGTCTTATAATTTGCATCACCTTTTTCTTTTCATTTCTTGGAAGCATGAGTGGGAGCACTTCATATTCCATTGCGGCAGCAGCTGAATCAGAATCAACTAGTGGCAATGAAGCCATCGTCTATTATTACACCCCATATAAAAACTGGAGTTCCGTCAACATTCATCATACCGGGAGTGGGGCTTGGACTACTGCTCCGGGTGTAGCGATGGAAGAAGCTTGTACAAACTGGACTAAAGCTACAATTCCCTTAGGAAGTACCTCTAGTTTTCAAGCTGTATTCAATAATGGTTCAGGAGCTTGGGACAACAACGGTGGAAATAACTACTCGCTTACTAGCGGAATACATCAAGTGAAAGATGGACAAGTTTTTGCGAATGCTGGTGATCCCTGTGGTCAGATTCCAGATGATAATACAGTTACCGTTTACTACAAGTCTAATGCAAGCTGGCCGACAGTAAATATTCATTATTCTCCAACTGGCGGAGCATGGACCACCGCTCCTGGAGTAGCGATGGATGAGGGCTGTAGTTTATGGAAGAAAAAGACGATTGCTCTTGGTTCAGCAACTGGATTAACCGCTACATTTAACAATGGCTCCACCTGGGATAATAATGGTGGGAAAAACTACTTGCTTGGTACTGGTGATGTTAAAGTTGAAAGCGGTATCATTTCCTCTGGAAACCCTTGTGGTATATCCGAAGATGAACCACCGACCATTCCAACGGATCTGACCCAAGGCACAGTCACTAGTACATCAGCCATGTTCTCCTGGACAGCATCCACAGATAATGTCGGTGTTACTGGTTATGATGTTTATCGGAATAGTACACTAATCCAATCCAATGTAACTTCGACTTCATATACAGACTCCGGATTGACAGCATCGACAACATACAGTTATACAGTTCTGGCAAAAGATGCTGCTGGTAACCAATCCCCTCAATCGGCTCCACTTCAAGTGACTACTTCAGAAGCCCCCAACGACAATATTGCTCAAATTTACTACAATACAAAAACTCGTGGATGGAGCTCGGCAAATATTCATTATCAAATAAATGGTTCTACCTGGACCACTACTCCTGGTGTAAATATGAACGATGCTGGTTGTACAAATTGGGCTGCCAAAAGTATTAACCTTGGTACAGCAACAGGATTAAAGGCTGCATTTAACAATGGTTCTGGAACTTGGGATAACAATGGCGGCTCTAATTATACAATTGGAGCAGGGATTACAACGATTAAGGATGGAGTCGTTACGGTAAATGCAGCAAGTCCTTGTACACCGGATACTACCCCGCCAAGTGTTCCAACTGGACTAAGCAAAGGTGCAGTGACTAGTGCCTCCGCTGTTATTTCCTGGACAGCATCAACAGATAATGTTGGCGTTACTGGGTACGATGTCTATCGCAATGGAAATTTAGTTAAAGCCGGTGTAACCACAACTTCGTATACCGATACTGGCTTAACTGCATCAACAACTTACAGCTATACTGTTCTAGCTAAAGATGCTGCTGGCAATCAATCAGCACAGTCCACAGCCCTGCAAGTTACAACAGCTGATCCAACAAGTGAAAATACAGCTGAAATTTATTATTATACGAAAACTCGAGGCTGGAGCTCAGTAAACATTCATTATCAAATCAATGGTTCTACGTGGACGACTGTTCCTGGAGAAGCTATGGAAGCAACTTCATGTACGGATTGGAAGAAAAAGAAAATTAATTTAGGTACAGCCACCGGAGTAAACGTTGTTTTCAATAACGGTAATGGAGCTTGGGACAATCATGGTGGAGTGAATTATTCCATAGGGCCTGGTATAACGACCATCAAGGATGGCGTTGTAACTGCAAACACGATCAACCCGTGTATTCCTCCTATTCCAGATACAACACCTCCTTCTGTACCAACAAATGTTAGTGCTATAGCGAATGGAATCAGAATCGCGTTAACTTGGACTGCTTCTATAGATAATGAGGGTGGACGCGGTGTAGCTGGGTACGAAATTACTCGTACTGGCGGTACTCAAGGTACAAAGGTATTCACATCTGCCACCAATTCTTACGCAGATTCAGGGCTTGATGCTCAAACTGTATATACTTATTCAGTAGCGGCATATGACAAAGCAGAACCTTCAAACAAATCTGCAAGCAGCGCTTCAGTCTCAGCAAAAACAGGAGATGCACCAACACCACTTCCGGGTGGAGAACCAATCGGTACAGACATGCGGGAGGATTCCATTTATTTTGTTATGACAGCCCGCTTCTTTGATGGGGATTCATCCAACAACCGGGGAGGCCAATTCCATGTATCTTCTGGAAACGCTGCTAACAATGACCCCATGTTTAGAGGCGATTTCAAAGGTCTGATTGAAAAACTAGATTACATTAAAGCACTTGGCTTCTCCGCAATTTGGATTACACCAGTCGTACTAAACCGTTCTGATTATGATTTCCATGGCTACCATGGCTGGGACTTCTATCGGGTTGACCCACGATTAGAATCAGAAGGTGCAAGCTATCAAGAATTGATTAATGAAGCTCATAACAAAGGCATCAAAATTATTCAAGACGTTGTGTACAACCACTCAAGTCGTTGGGGTGAGAAGAATCTGTTCTCACCAACTGTTTATGGTGTCCAAGACAGTCAATGGAGCTGGTACTATGACACACCTGTACCTGGCAAGGAATATGATGGACTCAATGGAAACGACCCGATGGGTAAAGCTTATAATGGCGATATTTGGTCAACCGAAGAACCAGCCGGAAATACCTGCCGTAACTGGGGACAACCGACTTCGTTCTATAGCAAGGAAGGATATCGAATTTATAATTGCCAATGGCCGAATCCGACATCTGGAATGTTTCCATCGGAGCTGTTCCATCAATGCTGGATAGGCAACTGGGAAGGTGAGGATTCCAGAAGCTGCTGGATTCACGAGGATCTTGCTGATTTTAACACAGAGAATCAAAGGGTTCAGGATTTCTTAAAAGAAGTTTATCGTAATTTTATTGATATGGGTGTGGATGGCTTCCGTATTGATACAGCGGTGCATGTCCCTCGTACAACTTGGAACCGAGAATTTTTACCTGATGCTCAAAACTATGCTGCCCAAAAGTTCGGAGACAAGGGTAAAAACTTCTTCATGTTCGGTGAGGTTGGTTCCTTCGTAAATGATAAATGGAACCGTGGCTCGGTTAACCATTCTGCCCAATTCTTCACATGGAAAGAACGTAAACAATACAGTGCAGACGACGCAGCAGCAGCTTTAGAAATGTATCAATACGAAAATTCTGTGATGGGCACAGCTAATCAACCGACATCTACCAATGCATTCATGAATGGCAACAATTATCATACTCCAGATCACAGTCAGTTCTCTGGTATGAACGTTATTGATATGCGTATGCACATGAACTTCAGTGATGCCGGCAATGCTTTCTGGAATGGTAAGGATTCGGATGATAGCTACAATGATGCAACATATAACGTGGTATACGTTGACAGCCATGATTATGGCCCGAATAAATCGGGTACGCGTTATACAGGTGGGACAGCAGCATGGGCAGAAAATATGAGCCTTATGTGGACTTTCCGTGGAATACCTACTCTTTTCTATGGTTCGGAAATTGAGTTCAAGGCAGGGGCTAAAATTGATTGTGGTCCTACTTGCCCGCTCGAAACTACAGGACGTGCTTATTTTGGAGACAATATAGAAGGAACTGTTGTGGCAAGTGACTTCGGTGTGGTTCAATCTGCAACAGGTCAAGTAGCACAAACACTAAATCATCCACTTGTTAAGCACGTGCAGCGTCTCAACCAAATTCGCCGCAAAATTCCTGCTCTGCAAAAAGGCCAGTACTCAACTGAAGGAGTTAGCGGTAACATTGCGTATAAACGCCGCTTTACCGATACAGCAAAAGGTGTGGATAGCTTTGCACTCGTTACAGTGAGTTCGTCAGCTACTTTCACAGGTATTCCTAACGGTGTCTACAAGGATGCTGTCACTGGAGATGTTAAAAACGTAAACAATGGAACACTCACTGCTACTGTATCAGGTAAAGGCAACCTGCGTGTTTATGTTCAAGATCTCCCTAACAATCCTGCTCCTGGCAAAATCGGAGTAGATGGAGCTTATTTGAAATAAGATCGGAAACCCCGAAGGCTTAGCCTTCGGGGTTTTTTACATAATAATTTAACCTTCCCCGATACATAGAAACTCATACGCTGTCTTAAAAATCGTGAGAACAAATCAGCTTAATCATGACAAGAGCTTCAGCGGCATTTCTTCTTGAAGGAACGCTGCTGGAGCTCTTTTTTATTTTAAACTCAGCGAATGGTAACGTGGTATTCTTGTAACCAGTAATTTACTTGAGTCAAATAAGCGAACAATTGTGGTCCAGACATAAGCTGGCCGAACCATGGCAAATTAGAGGAAGATTCTGGTGAAGCAGCGATCTCACGTATTTTTTTGGCATCAATTAAAGGTAAAATAGGAGAATTGGGATTATCCAGAATATCTAGCATTTGTCCTCTTACAGCGTTCAAATAAGCAGGATTATGTGTTTTGGGATACGGACTTTTTTTCCGATACAGCACATCTTCCGGCAGGATGCCTTCAAGCGCCTTGCGCAAAATACCTTTCTCGCGACCGCCGAATGTTTTGATTTCCCAAGGGATATTCCATACATATTGAACGAGACGATGATCGCAATAAGGAACCCGAACTTCAAGTCCAGCCCCCATACTCATACGATCTTTACGATCTAATAAGGTCGGCATGAAGCGCGTAATGTTAAGGTAAGACATTGTTCGCATTTGAATTTGTTCGTCGTTCTCTCCACGAAGCTGAGGAACTTCACTTAGTGCCTCATCGTAACGATCGGCAACGTATTTCTCCGGAGAAATCCAGGCTCTAATTTCCGGTGATAAGAGGCTGGCTCGCAGATCAGTAGCGATGGACCATGGGAACGTGCCGGATTCGAGCAGTTCCTTGCGATGGAACCACGGATATCCTCCGAATACTTCGTCAGCTGCTTCGCCGGAAATAGCTACGGTAGCGCCCTTCTTAATTTCTCTGCAAAAGAGCAGGAGTGATGCGTCAACATCAGCCATACCCGGCAGATCACGAGCTAGGGTTGAGTCTGGTAGAGCCGCGACAAGGTCAGGAGTATCGAAGGAAATCCAGTGATGCTCCGTTTGCAGCTCCTCAATCATTCGTTTGATCCAAGGCTCATCAGCACCGGGCTGATAGCTGTGTGCTTGAAAATACTTGTCATTATCTACGTAATCGACAGAGTAAGTGTGTACCTGACCTTGACCAGTTCGGCGATAATAGTCTACGGCAAGGGCGGTTAGGGCGCTGGAATCCAGTCCGCCAGATAGAAGCGTACACACGGGAACATCCGAGATCAACTGTCGATCCATCGTATCCTGTAGCAATTCCCGAATTTTAGCAGCAGTCTCATCAGGATTATCCGAATGCTGATCTGCTTCGAGCTTCCAATATGGATGGATACGAAGCCCGGAACGGTTAAAAATCATGGCATGACCGGGCTTAAGCTCCCTCATATTCTGATAGATTCCATGCCCAGGTGTTCTGGCTGGTCCAACGACAAAAATTTCTGCTAGCCCGTCTGCACCGATCACCGGTTCAACTTTAGGGTGCTTGAGTAATGATTTTGGTTCAGAACCAAAAACTAGCGTGCCCTCCACCTCGCTATAAAATAAAGGTTTAACACCTAGCCGATCCCGGGCAAAAAAAACATGCTTCCGTACACTATCCCACACACCAAATGCAAAAATGCCATTTAGCCGATCAACACAATCCGGTCCCCATTCGATATAGGATTGCAGAAGTACTTCCGTATCGCAATTCGTCCGAAATGTCCGTCCTCGTCTGCGAAGCTCATCCTTTAATTCAGGAGCGTTATAAATTTCTCCATTATAGACAATCGTATAGGTGGCATCCTCTTCCAGAATGACCATAGGCTGAGCTCCGTTCTCAGGGTCCATTACGCTTAGCCTGCGATGCCCAAAAGCACAAGGGCCGGAAATCCATGTTCCTTGGGCATCCGGCCCCCTCTTTTCTAAACAGGATGTCATCGACAGCACCAGATCAAGGTCCTGCGTTAAATCCCGATTCCACTCGATAAAACCCGTAATTCCGCACATTTTGGTTTCTCCTCTCTATGATGACTTCCGTTCCCGTAGCCTTGGCGGGTTGAAAAGTAATAACAAATTATGCCTAGAGTGGGCATAAAATGTCTGTCCTCTAAGGAAAACTATGACTAAAAGGGATGATTTGATCATTCCAAACGGAATTGTAAGACTATTTAGTGAGGAGGATTGTGCGTGGAAAAAAGGACTTATTACGTCTCCGTTCAGGGACGTTCTCTGCTTGATAATCAGGATGAGGCTAGTTATGAATGGGTCATTCATGCCACAGAGTCAGAAGCTGACACGATAAGTCATATGTTGGAGCAAATTGGAGAGACAGAGGATAGTGAGTTTTTAGCGTTTACTTATCCTTGGCCCGACACCCCGGAGGAATGGGTAAATGCCAATTACTCCAGTCTGATGAATGATCTGTACCATGAAATTTACAGACTTGGAAGCGAAGAAACAAAGCAGCAGGTAAGAGTAATACTAGAACGTAGTTAATGTATTAAGAAGGGATGCGCCGTAATGTATTACATTAAAGATGCGAAATTTAGCAGGATTACCGAGCATGAAGGTGTTCCATGTGCTGAAATTATTGTAAGTCCGGGAGCTGCGCTTGCACCTGATTTGTACGTATATGTTGCTCGAGCAGCTGATGAAGAACAGTATGAAATCATAAAAATGCTAAAAAGCGATGCCAGTCTCGACATCGATTGGTTCGATAACAGTATGCATCAAGCATTTCATGTAATCAAAGAGGAGGAGTTTGGTGATGAAGGTTGGCCAGAACCAGCCAAGCAGCGCGAACAATTCAAATTAAATTTGCTGGCTCATCCTGATCTTTCTGTAAAGCTAAAAGCAGTACTTCCACCATATTCCAATAATCGACAAATAAAACCTCTTTGAAAAATAAAAAGGATGCGTTATAATAAATAACGCATCCTTTTTACATACTATGTGTCCCAGTAGCTCAGCTGGATAGAGCAACGGCCTTCTAAGCCGTCGGTCGGGGGTTCGAATCCCTTCTGGGACGTAAATAAAGAGGCTCTCTTATATGGAGAGTCTCTTTTACTTTGCGTCTAAGGTGTTTTAAGGTGCGAGTAACCCAGGAACCACTCCATTATATTCATATTTAGCAACAACGTGCGTTTTGACTCAAAAAGGATGCACTATCGCATGAATTCATAGTATTGATTAGGACATTCGATAATAAGATGCACTTTATACGAAAATATAGAGTATGCCACAAGTAATCGTGATTAGGCTCGTGTCGTGTTAAAAAGAAGCATCATGGGCTCCAGTTGGGCGTTTTCAGCCTGTATCAGCACTTCGGTAGCAATAAAGGAAAAAGGTTCCCCTATTCTATCAGGATTCGCTTAAGACCATAAAATAAAGTAACTTAACTCCTCTATTTTGGTGCTAAACGCTGATTTTTCGTATTTTAGGGCAATTTCAGTAAGGGTAAAGGAAAATATTTCCTTTATTTTCTTTGAAATCATCTCATTTTCGAAAATAAAGGAGGTTTTTTCCTCTATTGTGTTCGATCTAATTTGGAAATTTGGAGGTTCTTATTTTCATTCTAGGTGGTGACGCCTGAACGTCATAGTTGTTTTTGCAGCAGTTTCTAAAAAAAATCTTATTATTCGAGACTTTAGCCGATTCAGAGAAATAGAATCTTTTTGAGGTCAAACTTTTTAAGAAAACGCTTGCAATTATTGAAGACAGTATGATATAAAAGGAGTAAATCTAAACGTTTAGATTTCTGATAGCTCGACATATGTTACCCGAGAGAAATACCATTTGATTTCTAATTCAGAACAGTTTAGAGTTTAAATTTATAAAACAAGCAACACTCCGGGAGGTGGATTATGTCTAACATCAGCATTAAAGATATAGCCGCAAGGGCTAATGTATCAACAGCCACGGTCTCATATGTACTGAATGGGACACGTAACGTTCGCCCTAAAACCCGACAGCGTGTGCTTGACGTGATCGAAGAGCTCAACTATAAGCCGAATGACATCGCAAAAAGCTTAAAACGCAGACGAACCGATACGATTGGCGTAATCGCCGAAGATGTTACAGTTTTTAACACGCCTGAAATAATTGACGGAATTAATGAATACGGTGATCGGCATGATCTTCACATTATTCTTACGAACCTTCGGCTGGACAAAAGGATTGGACGGGATTTTTCTAATATGGAGAAATACAGGAAGTACGCGGTTAATGCTGTGTCCGATCTTCTAAGCAAGCAGGTTGACGGAATTATTTACATTGGAGTTCACACCCGGGATTTAACAGGTTTAATCGATGTAGAAGGCAAGCCCATTGTGTACACTTACGGCTATACACATAATGATATCGCCATTCAATACAATGATGAGAAGGCATCGTATGAGGCTATGTCTTACTTAGTTGAAAAAGGGCACCGTAAAATAGCTATAATCAGTGGACTGATGGATTCTATTCCGTCACGTCTGCGTTTGAATGGTTACTATAAAGCAGTCACTGATTACGAGCTTCCTTTCGATCCTCAATATATCAAAATGGGGGATTGGGAACGGGAATCTGGCGATCGGTTAACCAGAGAACTGCTTGAACTGCCAGACCCGCCGAGCGCGATCCTTGTGATGAACGATGTGATGGCGGTAGGAGTGCTTCGAGCGGCTAAGGAACTTGGTGTTCAAGTACCAGACAACTTATCCGTTATTGGCTTTGACAATCGGGAATTTAGCGATTACTTAACCCCAAGGATTACAACGATGGATCTTCCCCTGCACGAAATGGGCTATAAGGCAATGGAAATATTGCATGATCTGATGCAAGGCAAGCTGCGTGCGCGTCCTGAAATGCCAATATGCAGATTAATTGAGCGTGATTCAGTGTCTTCACCGCCGCATAACTGAGTAAACATTGCAAAATGGTTCTCAGTACACAATAAAATCTAAACGTTTAGATTTTTGTCCAAATGGTGACGTTTCACAAAAACCACAAGTTATCGTGGTCAAGTGAATTCACATATAAGCTGTTCATACATTAAGGAGGGGTTAATGTGAAAACAAGCAAGAACAGGAAATGGGTAGCATTATCTTTAATAGTGGCATTATGTTTAGGCCTATTGTCCGCATGTGGGGGCAAAAATGAAAGCGGTACCAATGATGGAAGCTCCTCAGAGAATGGTGGGGCAAAAAATGATGAGGTAACACTTCGTTTTATGACATGGGATTCTGGTCAGACGCTTCAGCCATATCAAAATGCAATCAACGCTTTTATGGAAAAAAACCCTAATATCAAGGTCAAAGTGGAATCCGTACCAGATAACTATGACCAAAAGCTGCTGACATCCCTAGCATCTGAAACAGCTCCTGATGTGTTTATGGCATGGAACTATCCGTTGTATGTCCCGGGAGGAGCACTTGAAGACATGCAAACTTGGGTAGATAAAGACAGCTATGAATTAGGTAAGTATTATCCGATTTTGATGGATTACATGAAATATGACGGCAAGCTGTGGGGGCTGCCAACAACATATTCGACACGCGCTATATATTACAACAAGAAGCTGTTTGACGAAGCTGGCGTACCATATCCAAAGGATGGATGGAGCTGGGATGAATTTGTTGATACCGTCCAAAAGCTCACTAAGCCAGGACAATACGGATTTATTATGACTCCGGATGATGTCATGACTATGCAGCCGTATGTGTGGAGCAACGGTGGAGACATGGTCAGCGAAGATGGCAAACAAGTTGACGGAATACTTAACAGTGCTGAAAATGTGAAGACATTTACGTTCTTGAAGCAGCTGTATGACGTATCATCCAAAATCAATTCAGCAGGCAAATTTAGTACTAACAATGGTCTTGAATCGTTCCAAACTGGACAAATCGCTATGTTTGACAATGGCATGTGGCCGCTGGGAGATATTTTGAAGGAAGGCAAGCTGGATATCGGTACGGTATCTCACCCCCTTCCTGAAGGAGGAAGCTTGAAGGGCATTATTCACACGTCCGGCTACTCTATGCCGAAATCTGGAAAGAACAAGGAAGCCGCATGGGAACTGATCAAATTTATGTCAGGTGAAGAAGGTATCAAAATTATTACGGCCAATAAATTCGCTTTTTCTCCGGTTATCTCTATCGATAAAGAAAATGGCTATGCTACAGATCCTTATCTGGAATCCTTTGCTAAAGAGCTTGAGGGTTCTGATAAGCTGATTGCCAGCATGCGCAATGAAAGATGGAGTGAGGCCGAAGATATGATTCGCGCAGGTGTGCAGGCTATCTTCTATAGTAATGCTGATATACAGAAAACGCTCGACCAAGCAGCGGTACAGGCTCAATCAGTATTAAAGTAATGGAGGAACGGGGAAGCTTAGCCGCTTCCCTTTTTCCACCAAAGAGGTGATGAAAAGTGGCAATTGCAAACTCGGATGCAGCAATGATGCGCCGCTCCGCTAGACGAAAAAGAAGACGCGAAAATGTGGCAGGTTTATTCTTTATATCTCCGTGGCTGATCGGATTTCTGTTATTAATGTTTTTCCCGCTAATGTTCTCATTGGTCATCAGCTTTTCAGAGTGGAACATGGTAGGAAGCCCGAAATTTATAGGCTTTGATAATTATGTACAAATGTTTACTGGCGATCCCTTTTACTTTAAATCCATGATCGTAACGTTCAAATATGTATTTATTATGGTACCGCTGCAGGTGATTTTTGCGATTCTGATCGCTGTACTGCTAAATCGAGCCACGTATGGAATCAGATTTTTCCGGGCGATATTTTATCTGCCGTCCCTTATTCAAGGTGTTACCTTGGCCCTGATTTTCAGCTGGATGCTAAACGATGATTTTGGTCCTGTGAATTACATGCTGGAGCTTGTTGGGCTTCCGCGAGTTCATTGGCTCACCGATCCGAACGTCGCTTTGTATGCTCTGATCTTTATTGCATTATGGGGTGTAGGCTCTCCAATGGTGCTGTATCTGTCGGCGCTGAGATCCGTGTCTTCAGAATATTATGAAGCTGCTGATATCGATGGTGCGGGTCCACTTCGAAAATTTTTAAATATTACGATTCCGCTGATTACTCCGACGATTCTGTTCAACATTTTGACGAGTCTGATCTCGGCATTCCAGACCATAGTTCTGGCGTTTGTGCTTACCGGAGGCGGCCCTGCTAACTCGACCTACTTTTACTCCCTGCACGTTTACCGCAACGCCTTTACTCATTTCAAGATGGGATACGCCTCAGCTATGGCTTGGGCAATGTTCATATTAATTGTTGTATTGACCGGACTTATTTTGAAATCGTCAAAATACTGGGTACATTATGAAGCTGACGGAGGTGGACGCTGATGCATACAATTCAACGCAATAAACGTACACAGTCCATCGTATTTATGGTTCTGATTATTCTACTTGCTGCCGCATTTTTATTTCCAATCGCATGGATGATGTCCACTGCGGTCAAAGCACCAGAGGATATTTTTACGCCAAAGCCGCAGTTGATTCCCGACTCATGGCACTTCGACAACTTTGGAGAGGCATGGAACGCACAGCCCTTTGGCCGATTTTTGCTGAACACACTTATCGTGGTGGGGGTTTCAACTCCTTTTGCAATGCTGTCAGCTACGATGGTTGCCTTTGGATTTGCCCGAATTAATTTCTGGGGGCGGAATGCTCTTTTTCTATTAGTTATCGGGACGATGGTCATTCCTTGGGATGTAACCGCAATTCCGCTATACATCGAATACAACAAGCTTGGTCTAATTAATACGCTTTGGCCAATGATTTTGCCGGGGGCTTTCGGCTCTGCTTTTTTCATTTTTTTGGCGCGGCAATTCATTATGGGGGTTCCGCGGGATCTGGATGAGGCTGCTGAGATTGATGGCTGTAATCGCTGGAGAATTTACTGGAGCATCATTTTGCCATTATGTAAACCGATCGTTGTAGTTATAGGGGTTTTCCATTTCGTATGGTGCTGGAATGAGTTTTTGACTCCGCTCATTTTTATCAATGATCAGAGCATGTACACGCTGCCGTTAGGAATAAACCTCTTCAAAAATGCATTTAACATCGAATATGAAAAGCTGATGGCTGTATCCTGCTTATCGGTTCTGTTTCCGGCTACACTGTTCTATTTTACACAAGATTTGATTCTAGGGGGCATTTCGCTCAGCGGCGTCAAAAAGTAAAAAAATACAAGCGACAAGACTGAGGGGTGGAGACTTTGAACATACTGAGCAATTCCAAGTTTGAACTTATATTTGATCAAAGAGGGGCTGTACAATCCTTCAAAATGAAGGAAGATTTAGGTGCCATGAACTGGGTGGTGGACCCCGCCTATTTACTGAAGGCAGGCTACGAGGATAGAGACAAGCTGTTTGGTGAGTGGACTGCTACGGTGGATGGACAAACGGTACGTAGTGCCGAGCTTGAACCTCAAATCAATGTAAACGGCGTAAACCGTGCTGTAATTTCTTATGATGCTAATGGTTTATCCATTGGGCTCCAATATGATCTGGAAGATAATCAACTGCGCTGGAAAGTGAAATGTGTGAATCGTACGGACAAAAAACTGACCATTAACGGACTTCATGTCTGGTTTTCCTTGGCTTACATTATGTTCCGTGACGATGATGTCATACGTAATATGGAGCAGTCGTGTGCAGTTTTTGCACATATGGGCGGAGATTATTCCAAATTTGCAGCTATGCGTCGGAGCAATAAAGCTCCGCATTTAGGAATTTATGGTACAAAAGGCAGAGCGGCGGCTTTGGGAACACTTTGCCGGTATGAGAATCGTTTTTTGGAGCAGGTATCTCCTTCGCTAGATGGGCTACTGTTCCATAGAATATCGCTGATAGAAGATGGCAGCTCCATGCCTGAATCGGCGGCTGTAGACTGGATCTATAAGGACGGATATGGCCCGGTCGAGCTTGAAGCTGTTCAAGAACTGGAATGGGAATATGTATTTGCGCCAGTTGCTGATCAAGAAGATTTCTACCAAAGAGCAAGAGAGTATGGACATCCACGCTGGTCCTATACTCCGGTTCTGACCAAAGGAGGTTCTTTTGAAGCAGAACTGGAGTTGGCAAGAGGTGACAAAATACAAGAGCTTCTACTCATTACCGCTTCACGTGATGGTGAGAGCATTAGTAAAGAATCAGTCATGGAGCACTTGATACAGGAGGAAGGTAAGCCGGAAGTATTCATATTATCACTGAAAAGAGAACAACCCGGAGAACACAAGCTGGAGCTTCATTTAGAAAGTGGACGCAAGGATGTACTCGTATGGAATGTACTTGAACCGATCGATGAAATACTGGAGAAGCGTGCGGAATGGCTATGCAGTCATAATTACGATCCTGATGGGAAAGCGGGCCGTCCACATGCTTTTATACCCTTGTCCAATCAAGGAGAATCGCTTGGCAAATTGACGTTTTTACTTATGAAAAATAAGCTGACCGGAGCGGTTGAGGAACAGGTAGAGAAAGCAGAAACCTCGGCAGTTTTGGATATGAAGCGTCATTGGTTTGAACATGGGGATTTTGCGAAGCCACGAATATTATATGGAACGTTTTACCGAATTTTTGATCTTGATTATATCGCCCATGTGTTTTATTTGCTGTCCTGCATGCCAGCCTCAATGCTAAAGCTGAATTCACCGGAGACATATTTGCAGTGGGCTGCGGAAGTGATGGTCGTTCGACTGAATCCGGATTGCCATCAGGGAGAACGGGAAAAAGATGAGACAGGTTTAAACGGGGTGTTCATTTTATATGTTCATGACCTTCTGAAAGATTTACAAGATTCGAACCTGCACGAATGGCATCGGAAGCTGCTTCATTTGTGGAACAAGTTTGGTAAGAGGATGGAACAGGAAAGTCGTCAGTACGGCGGAGCCATTACAGAGCATTTCTACGACAACGCCGGATTTGGACCAACCTGTGAAGCGCTCCTGCTTCTGGGCAAGGAGGATGAGGCGCGTGAATATGGAGAGCTGATTCTCGCCAACATTGGATTCAGCAATGATTATCGCGCACAAAATCCGGATCGTTGGTGGGAGGCTCTGTCTTATATGATTCATTCGCTGTGGGGGGGCATGGTTGCTTCTTCAGCGAGAACAGCATATGAGCATTTTGGTGATCCTCGGTATTTGGAAGCAGCTTATCGCTCAACAATGGCTATATTTAATTGCTATGATTGGAATGTTGTTTCGACACCACGCCGATTGCAGCCAGGTGAAGCCGCTTCTACGTTCAGCGTAGCAGCTCCTAATTTGAACATGCCGACTTTATCACGTAATCGTTTCGGCCAATCTGTATTCCGAAAAGCTAGCGATCCGCTATTCGCCTCTCTATTTGCCAATGTTGCTGGAGATGACTGGGATATGGGTGAAGAGCTGGTTGCTTATTTGCTCGGTTTCGGCACCACGGCTTATGTGTATAAAGATTTGAAGGGCCGTTTGTATTGTGTAAATGGATACCTGACTCAGGACGGCGATAGTTGGATCATTACCAGCTATGCTGCTTATCCGCAGCGTTTTGTGATGCTGGATGAGAAGCTGGAGCTTCGGGCGAACCAAGGCGAGTCGTTAAGACAAGCGCGCTTAGCGAATGGGGAACTGACTCGTATCATGTAATCAATGAATAACCCCCGTACATCCGTAGTTATCGGATAACGGGGGTTATTTTTCGGCGGGTATATTATTATTTCACTGCTACCAACAACGCACCTACCGCAATCAGCACTACTCCAGCTGCATTAATCCAGGAAATTCGTTCACCGAGGAAAATGAATGCCAGAATAACGGCGATGACCACACTTAGCTTATCGATTGGACCGACTTGCGATACTTTACCGTACTTAAGAGCAAGAAAATAAAACAAGCACCTTATATGTAAAAGAAAAACCCTTTGTTATCCAAAGGGTTTGATGATCTCATGATGGAGCGGGTGAAGGGAATCGAACCCTCGCCTCAAGCTTGGGAAGCTGGCATTCTACCATTGAACTACACCCGCAATAAATTCGACCAATACATTATAGCATACCTATTGCAGAAATCCAACGAATGTGAGCTACCATGATAGCTATTTGGTGGATAGACCATCCAGGATGAACTGAATCGTATCCCGAATTTCTTTTTCTTCATCCCATGGTTGATCTGGAAGAAGAATGAAGTGGGTAGCAAATAGACCGATAAAAGACGAGGCAAGGAAACGAACCAAAGTCGGTGTAGGCATATCAATGACTTCACCCTTGCTCTTAAAATATTCAATGATTTCAGAGATCTTTTGAAAAATTTTCATGCCTACCTGCCGTTTAAATGCATCTTTAAGGTCCGGCTGAAACGGGATTTCCTGCAGCAAGATTTTAATGATTTTTAGATGCTTGCGAGTAAAGTTTAATCGGTTGACGGCTATTTCGTATAGGAATTCTTCAAGAGAGGTATATTCTTTTTCCAGAACATCCTTAAAGTCATTCCATACAAATGGAGCGATCAGCTTGCTCATCATTGGGGCAACAATAGAAATAAGCAAATCCTTTTTAGTTTTGTAATGACGGAAAATAGTGCCTTCTGCTACGCCAGCCCTTTGGGCGATTTCACTGGTGGAAGAACCGGCAAATCCCTTTTCAGCAAAAATTTCAACAGCGGCTTGAATGATCTTGAACTGTTTCTCTGTCATTTTACTATCCGGATCGTCGAGCTTTGCTAATTCCCGAATCCATTGTTCCATAGGCTCCTGTTGCGACATGGCTAATCCTCCTGCAAGTTATATTTTACGATGCTTCCGAAGTGCTGCAATGTTGAGAAGCATAAATAATACAGTGAAGCCGATAAGAATACATACATTAATTGAGATGGCGTCCCAGCCTTTTCCGCGAATCATAATGTCACTTAATGCTTCGGTTCCATAGGTGAGTGGCATGATCACTTTGAACTTCTGCAGCCATTCAGGAAGAGTATCTAAAGGAAATAGTCCAGAAAGGAATAATTGCGGCACGATAATTAAAGGAATGAACTGGATCATTTGGAGCTCATTGTTGGCGTATGCTGACAGCAGTGTGCCAAGTGTTAGCGCAGTTATCGACATAAGCAGAGTAATCAGAATAACATAGGCGAACGACCCGGTCATCATAATTCCAAGCACTTTGATACAGAACCAGGAGATCAGAAGCGCTTGAATTACTGTGAAAATACCAAATCCACCCACGTAACCTACTACAAGCTCCCATCGTTTTAATGGTGTAGATAAGAGCCGTTCCAATGTTCCTGTTGTCCGCTCTCGCAAAAATGATACTCCGGCAATAAGAAAGACGAAGAAAAAAATAAAAAATCCGATGAGAATTGGACCCAATTGGTCAATGCTGCTCATATTTTCTGAACCGTGCCAATAGGTAACGTTCATACTTGGCGTACTGGATGCAGGTCGTAGCTTTTCTCCAGATTTTTGTATCAACATTTGCACGGCTTTGTTAACTGCTGGTTCACTACCCTCGAGCTTAATCTGCAGCTGGCCTGTGTCGGTCTCAGTACTTATTATAGCGTCAATGCTGCGCTCATCCAATCCTAGCTCAGCTTCGTCCAGATTAGCATACTCGATAATCCGTGCTCCTTCTTTCTCCATTTCTTGAGTCAAGGCGATAGGAGCATCTACTACGCCAAGGTTCGGTTTATAATCGCTTCCGTTAAATACAAAGTTCATTAAAGTCAGTACAAATATTGGAGCTATAAAAATGAGTGCCAGAGTTCTTTTGTCGCGACGAAACTGTCTTAATATACGAAGGATAATAGCCCACACTCTCATGATTGCTCACCTCCATAATAGATGAAAGCTTCCTCAATAGAGCTTTGCCCAGCTTCTTCAATGAGAGACTGCGGAGTGTTAACGGCGAGTAAACGTCCGTCACGAATCATGCCAAGACGATCGCATTTACTGGCTTCATCCATGACATGTGTCGTTAAAAGAATTGTTGTTCCTTTGGCGTTTAACGCTTTAAGCTCATTCCAGATAGATTGCCGGAGCAATGGATCGATACCAACGGTCGGCTCATCAAGAATGAGGAGAGGTGGATCATGCAGCAAAGCGATAGCGAGCGACAGACGTCGTTTCATTCCTCCTGAATATTGGTCCACTCTTTTGTTCAAATCATTATGAAGTGAGACAAGCTCCATGACTTCTAAAATACGAGCAGAGCGGCGAGCTCCCTTTAAACCGTATAATGCGGCGAATAGCTCCAGATTCTCCTGTGCGCTCAGTTCGGTATACAAGGCGTCTGATTGCGCCATATACCCGATTTGCTGAAAAACTGAAAGCTTGGGCATTACGTTGCCAAGTACTGTAATCTCTCCTGAGGAAACCTCATCAATCCCGGTCAGAAGCTTTACAAGTGTAGTTTTTCCCGACCCGGAAGGACCGAGCAGGCCGAAAGTTTCGGCTTTATGCACCGTAAGGCTAATATCGGTCAAAACAGTTTTATTGCTAAAAGCTTTACCAACGTGGTTGGCGACAATAACAGGATCGGGATTTAAAGGGATAGGACTCATTATAAAATCTCCTTTACATAAAATGAGTGAGTACTCACTTTTAATTATATAGAATGATTTATAAAAGTAAAGGAGAACGGAAATCTTTTCTAAATATTTTACAAACTATTACAAATCACGAGAATTGAATTAACAAATTTATATGACAATCTACTCATAGCTATTTATTCAATGAAAAGGGTGAAATGAATGAAGAAGAACAAAATGGTTGGGATCTTCCTTGCATCTGCACTAGTGACTTCTGCTGTTGCTGTAGGAAGTGCGAGTGCTGCTGCAGATCAGACAAATAAAGTGTCTGTAAGCAATGCAATAGCAAGTCAATTGAAGGTTGTAAATGGAAGCCTGACGATTGATGGAAGCACAGTTTCTATTAGAACTGTTCTAGTAGGTAAAACTACATTGTATTCGTTAAGAGATTTGGCAGATGCGCTTGGTGCTGCTGTTAAACCAAATAATGGCGGGAAAATTGCAGTGCAAGACGGGCATGGGCAACACATTCTTAATCTTCAAACGGGTTCCACAAATTATCAGCTTGATGGTGGTTCTGCTTCATTTATTACAGCTCCGCAAAATGTGAATAATGCTATTTATGTTGAACTGGCATCCGTAGTTGAAGCTCTTGGAGGGGAATTTTTATCAAAGAGTGGTGAATTAAAAAGCCAAAGTCGTCTTTCAGGCGAATTTGCTAATCCTTTCTTCGATGCAAGTGGAAATGTAGTAGTTAGCAAAGAAGATGGGGAAATTCCACAATTGGTTAAGCTCCATACATCGGCAAGTGGAGACTATGAAAGTTTCTCATCTAATGAAAATGCAGTTAGCTCTGTTCTTTCACCAGATCGTACAAAGGCAGCCTTTACAAATGATAAAGGTGAGCTATTCATTCTGAATACGTCAAATGGCTATATTAGCAAGCTTGGATCAGATACTACGGTAAAAACGGACTTGGCATGGACTCAAGACGGTAAAAAAATCTACTTTATCCAAGGCGACAAACAAGAGAAGATCGCATACATAGACGTAGAAACCGGGAAAGTAACAGGAGTGCTTGCTGATAAGGTCGAGAATAAATCCGAAGTTCAAGTGTCAGCAGATCAAAGTAAAATAGTTTATTTCGTAAATGTAACGGGAACAGCAGAAACGGATAAAGCGGGAACTGAGGAGTCTTTGAAAATCGACTACTCTAAAGCTGGAACACAGTTGTTTTCACTTGATATTACTAAAAAGGATGCTAAGCCAGCTCAATTAACCAACAAACTTGATAACAAGCTTTTCTTATCGCTATTAAGCAGTGGTGAGATTGTTTATGTGAGTGCCGATCCAGATGGCGTCATTGAAAATAGTGTACTGAAGGTCATTTCTACTGATGGCACTAAGCTGTCGGATCTGGCAGCCGATATTGATGTAATTTCTGCTAAGCAGGTATCCGGCAAGCTGATCGTTCTGGCAGAAGTTAATGGCAACAGCAAAATTTATGAAGTTACATCCACCGGAGCTAAGACAGAGTTATATAGTACAGAGCAAAGCGTTAGTGAATTTGCCGTTTCTTCTACCGGAAGCATCGTCCTGATTGAAGAGGGAAAAGTTGTCCTGGTACAAGGTGGAGTAAACACAGAACTTACAAAATAATAATGAGGATTGAAGGGAGTTATAAATTTAATGAATAAATTTTTTAAAAAACTATCACTTATTACGCTTGCATCGGCATTTGTATTAACGTCAGCGATCGCAGGACCTGCAATGGCAAAAGACGATTTGAAGGGGAAAATTACAGTTAACGGTTCTACGGCATTGCTGCCGCTTACGCTTCAAGCTTCGAAAGAATTCCAAAAGCTGCATCCAAAGGTAAAGATCGCGGCTTCCGGTAAAGGCTCAGTTACTGGTCCACAAGCAGTCAAAAAAGGGATCGCTGATATCGGTGCATGCGACTGGGATGCAAGCGTTGATGTACCTGGATTTAAAGCTTTTTCCGGTCAAGTAGCTAACAAGGTAGCAGTAATTCCATTTGCTACTATCGTAAATAAAAGTGTTAAAGTGGATGACTTGTCGACAGAACAGTTAAAAGGAATTTACTCCGGTAAAATTACGAACTGGAAAGATGTTGGCGGTGAAGATAAAGATATCGTAGTTATTACCCGTTCATTTGGTTCTGGTACACGTGTTAACTACCAATCAAAAGCTCTTGGCGGCGGTGACATCGTTAAGAAAGAAAAGAACTACAAGGAGGTTGGCTCCAGCGGCGATATGAAGACAGCTGTAGCTACAACTCCTAACTCCATTGGCTACATCGATTTGACCTACATCAGCGGCAGTGACATCAAAGCAGTAAAGCATGACGGAGTAGCCGCAACGACAGAAAACGTAATTAGCGGTAAATATAAAATTTGGTCCTATGGGTACTACATGACTAAGGGTGAACCAACTGGTGCAACGAAAGCTTTCATTGAATATGTACAAAGCAAAAAGTTCCAGGAGGGTTCCCTTAAAAAGTTGAAATTTATCCCGATTTCAGCGATGAAATAGTAAAAGTCGTTAACCGGCCAGCCCTATATTTTCAGGGCTGGCTGCTGTATAGGAGGAAGCAAAAGTGAGCATGTCAGTCCAAAAAGCACTTTCACAGGAGGAGTTAGGGCCAAAATTTAAGGTTGGTGGAAAATTCACCAAGCGGCAAGCCCGGGCCAACTTCATGAATGGGCTGTTTAAAAACTATTTTTTGCTCAGCATTTTAATGCTGTGCTTTGTCCTTGCGATGGTTATCTTTTTTATTGGCAGAACTGCAATTCTCACTTTTAAGGAAGTTTCAATCGCTGAATTTTTCTTTTCCCTGAACTGGACTCCAGAGGAAGGGTATTTCGGAGCAGCTTTATTTATTATAAATACATTGTTTCTTACTGCATTGACATTAATTATTGCGGTGCCCATCTCTGTAGGAATGGCCATTCTAATTGCAGAAATAGCACCGAAGTGGATGAGAAATTTCATTCGCCCCGTCCTTGATCTGCTCGTAGGAATACCTTCGATCGTATACGGGTATTTAGGGCTCACCATTCTACTTCCGATCCTTAGGGAAGCAAGTGGAGAAGGATTGGGTGACGGTATATTGGCTGCTGCGCTAGTGCTTACGATCATGATTCTTCCGACGATTAGCCGTATAAGTGATGATGCTATTACAGCTGTCCCTACAAAATATCGCGAAGCCGCTTATGCCCTTGGATCGACTAGATTACAAGTTATTTTTAAAGTGGTCCTTCCAGCGGCAAGTCGGGGGATTATTGCATCGATAATTTTAGGTATGACAAGAGCAATCGGGGAAACGATGGCTGTTGTTATGGTTATTGGAAATACGGCTCAGCTGGCAAAATCCTTATTCTCCCCTGCATCCGTGTTGACGAGCAACATCGTCATGCAGATTTCAAATGTTGAATTCGACTCAACCTGGAATCATGCGCTCCATATGATGGCATTTTTGCTGCTCATTATTTCATTTATTCTGATTCTGTTCATTCGTTATTTGGGCAGAAAAGGAGGTAATGAAGCATGAATAGCTTTGCCAGAACGCAAAAAAACGCGCGCGCCTTGTTCATGGACCGTTTTGCAACGGGATGTTTTTATGGTCTTGGTGCATTGATTCTTTTATTTATAGCATGGCTTCTGGTTACCATTTTGAGCAAGGGACTCTTTGATATTACACCGGAGTTTCTGATTAAATTGCCGGAAGAGATTGCTGCTGGTGGCGGTATCGGGCCGATGCTGTTTAATTCCTTCTATATATTAATCCTGTCTCTGCTGATTTCGGTCCCGATCGGACTTGGTGCAGGCATTTACATGGCTGAGTATGCACCAAAGAATAAATTTACCGAGATGCTTCGGATTTGTGTAGAGTCGCTCTCATCGGTTCCATCGATTGTGTTCGGAATGTTGGGCCTGGCCATTTTTGCTGAATATTTTGGTGTTGGCCTAACGATTCTTGGTGGTGCAGTCAGCTTGGCTTTCCTTAATTTGCCCATGCTTGCAAGAGTTACGGAAGAGGCTGTACGCGCTGTTCCGAACGATTTGCGCAACGCTGCATATGCGCTCGGCACTACGAAGTATCAGACGATAAAAACGATCGTTATTCCTGTAGCTATGGAAGCGATCATTACAGGTATTTGCTTGGTGGCTGGACGTGCTTTTGGTGAATCCGCGGTTATTATCTTGACGGCTGGATTAAGTACTTCAGGAGAAATGTGGGATTTTAATCTCTTCTCGCCTGGTGAGACGTTAGCTGTTCATTTGTGGTATGTACAATCCGAAGCGATCGTGGAGGATGCCCGCCAAATTGCGGATAAATCAGCAGCCGTGCTTGTGTTCGTTGTGCTTTTGATTAATTTCGTGTTCCGGGTGCCTTTATGGTTTAACAAACGAAATGTTAGAAAATAGAGAGCTTCTAACAATAAATAACCTTCAACAAACCACGGAACAAGTGGGGTTGAAGGTTGTTTGTGTTGGCTTGAATTTAGTTAATTTTATAGAAGCTGTTTGATCTCTTCCTCTAATTCGGCAGGTTCCGTACGTGCGCTGAATTGCTTCACGATGTTTCCATCACGATCAATTAGGAATTTCACGAAATTCCATTCAATGTCGCCTGTCTTGTAGGGAGCTGGAGTGTTTTCCACAAGGTATTGGTAAAGGGGGTGCGCGTGCTCGCCTTTAACATCTATTTTGCTGAACATAGGAAAGGTAACCTGATAGTTTAATTCACAAAAGCTCTGAATTTCCTCATCAGTACCTGGTTCCTGTCCTGCAAATTGATTGCATGGAAAGCCCATAACAACCAGACCTTGCTCCTGATAGCTAATGTACAGCTGTTGAAGTCCCTTATAATGCGGCGTCAGCCCGCACGCACTCGCGGTATTAACGATGAGTAGGACATTGCCTTTATAGAGGTCAAGTGAGGTTTCTTTGCCATCAATGGTAGTTACCTTGATATCGTAAATGTTCATCTCTTACACCAAATCACAGGCATCAGCTGGCATCCAGTGGGCATCCTGTCCCTCCCATTTAACGTTGCAACCGATCGGATTTGTTGCTGGAGTCGAAATCGGTTGATTTGAAGTGAGCTCCTCTAGCGTTCTGTCAAGGTCGTTTATAGTCATTTTGGACGTATCACGAGGGCTGTCTACACCTCTGCCTGTGTACACAAGCTTGCGTCCACTATCAAAAACATAAAAATGCGGAGTACGGAGAGCACCATAAGTTTTTGCAATCTCTTGATCCTCATCTCTAAGGTATACCCATGGGAAATTATGCTCTTCCATCCGTTTCACCATATGCTCAAAGGAATCATCTGCATTCGTGTTCTCACTGTTTGAATTGATAGCTACAAAAGCCACACCACGATCATGATATTTCTCTGCTGTTTGTCGTGTAACTTCGTCTGATCCAATGACATACGGGCAGTGATTGCAAGTGAAAAATACAACTAGATAAGGCTTGTTGGAAAAATGATCGAGCGAATATGAAGCGCCATCAGTTGCAGGTAAACGAAAATCAGGAGCCTTAGCCCCAAGAGCCAAAGTAAAACTCATCTCATCAAACCTCCCTCAGTTTAATAGTCATAATCAGATCAACGTTATTGTACTCTATTTTATGAAGAAATCTCAATTTTGTAGTATTTTATAGTAGAATTTGCTCGTTCGTGATGCGAGAAAGCAGCATTTTTGATATGGATATCGATCAGTCGGTCGGAATTAGTTGACGGAAAGGGATGATCTTATTTAGCAAAATAGAGATAAATCAGCTGAAATATTAATTAATGAGGCCTCCTGTGTCCGGAAAATTGGGTATATTTCGCGTACTCGCGCTACCAGTGCGAGACTCCGTTCAGTCCACCGGCAAACCGTGGTGACTCACTCCGACGAACCCCATGGGATTCTCATCCACTGACGTAATGTAAAAAGAGGCCGTTTACTAAGTAAATTTTGAGGGCGCTTCTTTTTCAGCGGTGGAGATGCAAGATATCAGGGCGTGCAAAAATGCAGTTTTTTTCAAAGTAGCCATAAAAGGATGAACAAAAGCCTGCAAAAATGCAGGAAAATTGTTCAGAATAGACTTGCTTGAAGAGAATTCTTAGAGAAAGCCTGCGCATTTGCAGCAATTTAGGGCATTTAGAGGATTTACATAAACAAAGCCTGCACATTTGCAGGAATCTACAGGAATTCCGCATCACGACACTGTTACCATGAGATATGAGATACGATCATAGCAAGTGGCAGGATCAAGCGGTGCAGGGATCGTCTTCCTTGCACCGCTATTTCTAGGTTTGACAGTAAACTTACTTTTGGGACAGCCCCCTGATCGTCCCAGTCGCGTACTCGTGCTACCAGTGCGAGACTCCGTTCAGTCCACCCGCAAACCGCGGTGACCTTCACTCCGACGAACCCCATGGGGTTCTCATCCCTGACGTAAAGTAAAAAGGCCCTCCAAAAGGAGAGCCTCTTACTTTACGTCCCAGGAGGGATTCGAACCCCCGACCGACGGCTTAGAAGGCCGTTGCTCTATCCAGCTGAGCTACTGGGACATATGATATTAAATAAAACGCAAGCAAAAAATAGTTTACCACAGGAAATGAAGATATGCAATATCTTCTAATAGTTTAATCCAACACGGGGTGAGATTTTTTACTTCGATAACCACTATGTTATAATTTCAAGTAAGCTTAACTCGGTTGGAAGGAGGTGCCCGTATTAGCAATTATCGACCTGATGAGAAGGATAACGTGGACAACATCGTACTATTTCCAAAAACACTTGATTTATATCAGATAGAATTAACAAGAATGCTGGAGACTGAAAGATATGGGGAAGCTGCTGATCTGCTGAGATTTCTGCTTCAATGTCAGGGGCAAGATCCCAGGCATTATGAAGAATGGCAGGCGCTACTCGATTGGCTAATCAGTGCATTTCCAAAGCTGGGAAGTGATTCTGAGGATGCTGGTTTTGACCATGACGATGACGACGACGAGGAGGCTTTGGCTAGACAGCATGTAGAAGCCAAGCTTGCTGAAGATCAGGATTATGCTGATAAACTCTTAAGGACTGTGATGGACAAACCATTGTCGGAGCAGACTTTTTTGGCACTCGAACAGCTGGCTTATCTGGATAGATCTGAAGTTGACGATGAACTTATCCAGTGGCTTACACAGAACTCATTGCACCCGCTTCTACAATACCGGGTTCTTCAAATATTGAAGCGAAGAGGGACACAGGGAGTAATCTCCTTGTATCGCAGGGGAGAGCTTGTAAATATCGAGATTGAGGCAGTGCCCTTAAAGCCGGAGGATTTTCCCCAATCGGTACAGAGCGTTCTGGAACGAGTAGGGGCACAAACTCAAGTGCATGATCCAACCTTGTTTTATTTTGCTCAGGAGCTTTGGACTCAATTTGTTATGGCTGTCTATGGCACGATGGATTATAATTCCATGATGAGTGAAGATCACGCAGTGATCGATATTTGGGCGGCAGCGCTTCATCAAATGATCTCTGACAGTCTTCCTGGTGGAATAACAGATGAGGAAATCCGTGGTCTATACGGGATTACAGATAGCCTGAGACTCCGTTTTGAGCAGGCTTGTCGCTCAATGCGTCAGTTTGTAGCTGCCGGTGCCCATAGTTAAAATAGCTCATGTGTAATCCTGCTTTTAACGGCTCTTGTAAAAAGATGTATTGTTGTTTATAATATAATGGTTATTCTGAACGTGGACTAAGGACAGCTATACTGGAACCCGGATAGCTGCTTTATCGCGATTTGGTTTCAGTATTTTAAGTATAGTGAAATTTGGAGGGGAAAGCATAAAATGAAAGCAACTTGGGAAAAAATAGAGAAGAACCTCGGCGTACTCGAGGTTGAAGTGGAAGCAGATCGTGTATCTGTTGCACTGGATAAAGCTTTTCAAAAAGTAGTAAAGAAAGTTAACGTACCAGGATTCCGTAAAGGTAAAGTACCTCGGAGTATTTTTGAATCTCGTTTTGGCGTGGAGAGCTTATATCAGGACGCTATCGATATTCTGCTTCCAGAGGTATACTCAGAGGCTATTAATCATACTGAGATTTTCCCAGTGGATCGTCCTGAAATTGACGTAGAGCAATTCGAAAAAGGACAGGTGTTCAAATTCAAGGCTAAAGTAACTGTTAAACCAGAAGTTACTCTTGGAGACTACAAAGGAATCGAAGTTCCTGCAGTAAACGTTGAAGTAAGCGAAGAAGAGTTGAGCGAAGAGCTCGAACGTCTGCAACAACGCCATGCTGAACTCGTTGTAATTGACGATGAAGCAGCTAAGAATGGTGACACTGTAGTTATCGATTTTGATGGCTCCGTTGATGGTGTTGCGTTTGAAGGCGGTAAAGCAGAACGTTACTCTCTGGAGCTTGGCAGCGGTTCGTTCATCCCTGGTTTTGAAGAGCAAGTAGTTGGTCTTGCAACGGGTGACTTCAAGGACGTAACTGTAACTTTCCCAGAAACGTATCATGCTGAAGACTTGGCTGGCAAAGAAGCCGTTTTCAATGTGAAAGTTCATGAAATCAAACGTAAAGAGCTTCCTGCACTTGATGATGAATTCGCTAAAGATGTAAGTGAGTTCGATACATTGGATGAATATAAAGAAGATTTGAAGAAACAATTGGCATCCCGTAAGGAACAAGAAGCTAAAGGAGCTAAAGAAGCAGCTGTTGTCGACAAAGTAGGCGAGAACGCTGAAGTTGAAATCCCTGAAGCTATGGTAGAGGGCGAAGTTCAAAACATGGTTCGCGACTTCGACAACCGTCTTCGTTCCCAAGGGATGAACCTTGATATGTTCCTTTCCTTCTCCGGTCAAACTGTTGATGATCTGAAAGGACAAATGAAGGATGACGCTACAAAACGCGTTCGTAACAACCTTGTTCTTGAACAAGTAGCCAAGGCTGAGAAAATCGAAGCTACTGAAGAGGAAATCAACAAGGAACTCGAAGATATGGCGAGTGCCTACAAGCGTACTACAGATGAAATTCACAACATTCTTGCAGCTAACGGTTCGCTCGGTAGCTTGAATGAAGATGTGACTCTTCGTAAAACAGTTCAATTCCTCGTTGAAAATAGCAAGGAAGTTGCTGCCCAGGAAGAAGCTTCAGCAAAATCCGCTAAAAAAGCGACAAAAAAGGCAACTAAAGCTGAATCAACAGAGGAAGCTGAAGAAGCAACTGAAGAATAATCGAATGATTGATTTTTAGTCATACAATACATGTCTTCAACTGACATCGAGTTGACACATAAATCAAGTTAATGTTAAGGCACGTATACTAATGCGTGTCTTAATTTTTCACCTTTTACATATACAATTTTTTCCATATTATCCTTGGAGAGTGATGGGGTATATATTGTATTTCGAAGGTCATAGACTGTATAGTGTGAAAAATGACATGCGTTTTTAAACGTGATAGAATGGAATCTGTAAGTGCAGGTTAATTGAAAAGGAAAAGAGGTTGGTCACATGAGTCTGATACCTATGGTCGTAGAACAAACAAACCGAGGAGAACGGTCTTACGATATTTATTCAAGACTGCTCAAGGATCGTATCATTTTTCTCAGTAACGCGATTGACGATGATGTAGCCAATCTCGTGATAGCCCAACTATTGTTCCTGGCAGCAGAAGATCCGGAGAAGGATATTCATTTGTATATCAATTCTCCTGGTGGTTCTGTGACTGCAGGGATGGGTATATATGATACTATGCAATACATCAAGCCTGACGTATCTACCATTTGCGTAGGGATGGCTGCCAGCATGGGGTCTCTTTTGCTGACTGCAGGAGCGCCTGGCAAGCGTTTTGCATTGCCTAACAGTGAGGTTATGATTCACCAGCCGCTGGGAGGTATTCAAGGCCAGGCGACGGATATTAAAATCCATGCCGACTGGATTATCAAGACAAGGGAAAAACTGAATCAGATTTATGTGGATCGGACGGGTCAACCCCTTGATAAAATTCAGCGTGATACGGACCGCGACTTCTTCATGAGCGCGGAAGAGGCTAAAGACTATGGTCTTATAGACCAGGTAATCAGTAAGCCCATTAAATGATAAAGGGGTGTATATATGTTTAAGTTTAACGACGAAAAAGGACAATTAAAATGCTCATTCTGCGGCAAGTCGCAGGAACAGGTTCGTAAGCTTGTTGCCGGTCCCGGCGTTTATATATGCGATGAATGTATTGAACTATGCACAGAGATTGTGGAAGAGGAACTCGGGCATGAGGAAGAGTTTGATCTGAAAGAAATTCCTAAGCCAAAAGAAATCCGCGATATTCTGGATCAATATGTTATCGGACAGGATTTTGCAAAAAAATCACTATCCGTAGCCGTATATAACCATTACAAACGGGTGAATACGCAGAGCAAAATCGAGGATGTTGAGCTGCAGAAAAGTAACATTTTGCTGTTAGGGCCTACGGGTTCAGGTAAAACTTTGCTGGCACAAACAATGGCCAAAATTTTGAATGTACCCTTTGCTATCGCTGACGCAACATCGCTTACAGAGGCGGGTTATGTCGGGGAAGATGTTGAGAATATTTTGCTGAAGCTGATTCAGGCTGCCGATTATGATGTTGAAAAAGCTGAGCGCGGCATTATTTACATCGACGAGATTGACAAGGTAGCTCGTAAATCCGAGAATCCATCCATTACACGCGATGTATCCGGTGAAGGCGTTCAGCAGGCTCTATTGAAAATTCTTGAAGGTACAGTTGCCTCAGTACCGCCACAAGGTGGACGTAAACACCCTCATCAAGAATTTATTCAAATTGATACAACGAATATTCTGTTTATTTGCGGCGGTGCGTTTGACGGACTTGAGCAAATGATCAAGCGTCGGATCGGTAAGAAAGTAATCGGTTTTAACACGGCTAACGATGGACAAAAGGAATTGAAGCCAGGCGAATACTTGTCTATGGTACTTCCAGAGGACTTGCTTAAGTTCGGCCTGATTCCTGAATTTGTAGGTCGCTTGCCAGTGATCTCTACTTTGGAGCCGCTGGATGAAAAGTCGCTCGTTCGTATTTTGTCCGAACCTAAGAATGCTCTGGTTAAACAATATCAGAAGATGTTGGAACTGGATAATGTGAACCTGCAATTCGAACCGAAAGCTCTTGAAGCCATTGCAAGTGAAGCGATCAAACGCAACACAGGTGCGCGCGGACTGCGGGCTATCATTGAAAGTATTATGCTGGATGTGATGTACGAGGTTCCTTCCCGTGATGACATTTCCGACTGTGTTATTACGGAAAAGGTCGTTCAGGAAAAGACGCTGCCGGAGCTCGAAACGACAAAGAGCAAGAAGCAAGAAGAGAGCGCGTAAGAGGTCATAAGTGACAAGCAACGCGACAAAATAGATGTCAAATTCTCCACCTTTGCTTAACGGGACGCAGAAGTTGTGTGATTCCGTATGTGGGGGTGGAGCTTTGGCGTTATTAGGAGAGACCTGATATGACATTCTTGAGACAAGATACGCGGCCAGTGAGGGTCGGTAATCTGACGATCGGCGGCAGTAACGAAGTGATCATTCAGAGCATGTGTACAACAAAAACGGCTGATGTAGCCGCTACTGTCGCCGAGATTCTTCGTTTAGAAGAAGCAGGCTGCCAATTGGTGCGTGTGACGGTGAACAATGAAGAGGCGGCTGCGGCGATCAAAGAGATCAAGAAACAAATTCATATTCCACTTGTAGCTGATATTCATTTTAATTACAAATTGGCTCTGCTTGCGATTGAGAATGGCATTGATAAAGTGCGGATCAATCCGGGTAATATAGGCCGAAGGGAAAAAGTGGAAGCCGTAGTTAAAGCATGCAAAGAGCGTGGCATTCCGATTCGGATCGGCGTAAATGCCGGTTCGCTCGAGAACCATCTTCTTGAGAAATATGGTTATCCAACCCCAGAAGCTATGGTAGAAAGTGCTCTGTTCCATATCGGGATTTTGGAGGAGCTGGATTTTCACGATATCATTGTGTCATTAAAAGCTTCGGATGTGCCTATGGCAATTGCTGCTTACAAAAAAGCGGCCGAAGTTATCCCATACCCACTTCATTTAGGGATTACAGAAGCAGGTACATTGTTTACAGGCACGGTGAAGAGCGCTGCGGGTATTGGTGCACTTCTCTCTATGGGTATCGGCTCAACCCTGCGTATCTCGCTTAGTGCAGATCCGGTTGAAGAAGTGAAAGTGGCTCGGGAGCTGCTGAAGACATTTGGACTTATTACGAATGCGGCCACTCTTGTATCTTGCCCAACCTGCGGGCGCCTTGATATCGACTTGTTTTCCATCGCTAATGAAGTAGAGGAGTACATCTCGAACCTGAAGGTACCCATTAAGGTGTCGGTGCTTGGTTGTGCAGTTAATGGCCCAGGTGAGGCGCGTGAGGCAGATATCGGTATCGCCGGTGCACGTGGGGAGGGACTTCTGTTCCGTTATGGAGAGATGATCCGTAAAGTTCCTGAAGCAGAGCTATTGAATGAGCTCAAAAAAGAAATCGACCACATTGTTAAGGTGTATGAAGAGACGGGTGAAATTCCAGGCCGAAAAGAACACCGTGGGCATCATGCACAAGCGTAATCATAATTACATTTTGCTAGATAATAGTTTCGCTTTAAATAGCCGTAAGCTGCATTAAGCAGCCTGCGGTTTTTCTTTTGGCAGCTTTATGCACCATTGTTCAGCATACTTTTGTTAATTACCCCGTTTTATGATGGATTGAAAAGGCTATACTACCAAGTATCAGTTAAAGAGCTGGTTCTAATTGTCATTAAAATGGGGAGGTTCAGTCATATGGATTTGAATATTATCCTGATGTCAGTTCAAATGTTTTTTGCGGTTGTGATTGGTATTTACTTCTGGAATCAATTGCGTAGTCAAAAAGGCAATAGGACAGCAGTGGACCGTGAATCGCGGAAAGAAATGGAAAAGCTGCGCAAGCTTAGAGCAGTGTCATTGACTAAACCGCTGGCCGAGCGAACAAGGCCGTCTACGATGAATGACATCGTTGGACAGAAGGATGGTCTTCGAGCTCTAAAAGCTGCGCTCTGCAGTGCCAATCCGCAACATGTGATCATTTATGGTCCACCAGGAGTAGGGAAGACTGCGGCAGCGCGTGTAGTGATGGAGGAGGCCAAGAAAAATCCGGTATCCCCGTTTAAGGGAGATGCAAAATTTATGGAAATTGATGCGACGATTGCCAGATTTGACGAGCGCGGCATTGCGGACCCGTTGATCGGTTCGGTGCATGATCCAATCTATCAGGGTGCAGGAGCTATGGGTGTTGCAGGAATTCCACAGCCGAAGCCAGGGGCGGTAACCAAGGCGCATGGAGGAATTTTATTTATCGACGAAATCGGTGAACTGCATTCGATGCAGATGAATAAACTGCTTAAGGTGCTGGAGGATCGTAAAGTATATCTTGAGAGCGCCTATTACAACTCGGAGGACTTGGGAACTCCGGCGTATATTCATGATATTTTTCAAAATGGATTGCCAGCAGACTTCAGACTTGTTGGTGCCACCACCCGCTCACCTCAAGAGATACCGCCAGCGCTTCGCTCTCGCTGCATGGAAATATATTTCCGTCCTCTTCTTCCAGAGGAAATTGCGCAAATCGCTGAGGATGCAGTAAAAAGAATAGGATTTCAGCCTTGTCCAGAGGCAGTTGAAGTCATTAAAAAATACGCGACCAATGGCCGGGAGGCAGTCAACATGGTTCAGCTTGCAGCTGGACTCGCGCTTACCGAGAAACGGGACCATCTTCTGGCATCTGATCTTGAATGGGTTGCAACGAGCAGTCAGCTAGCACCGCGTCCGGATCGCAAAATTCCAGCCGGTCCGGAAATCGGTGTAGTGAATGGTCTTGCGGTGTACGGAGCCAACATGGGCACTCTGCTGGAGATTGAGGCGACTGCAGTTCCGGTAGAACCTGGGAGAGGCACGTACAACATTACCGGGGTTGTTGATGAAGAAGAAATTGGAGGAGGCAGTCGGACGCTGCGCCGCAAGAGCATGGCTAAGGGTTCTGTGGAGAACGTACTCACTGTGTTGAAGCGAATTGGACTAGATCCTTCCGGATATGATCTGCATATTAATTTTCCTGGCGGAACACCGATTGATGGTCCTTCGGCTGGTCTGGCGATAGCTACCGCGATTGCATCAGCGATAAAGCGCATGCCTGTCGATCATCAGATTGCGATGACTGGAGAGCTGGGCATCTACGGTAAAGTGAAGCCGGTTGGTGGTGTTGTTGCTAAGGTTGAAGCAGCTTTTCAGGCTGGAGCCAAGACGGTGCTTATTCCGAAGGATAACTGGCAGACACTATTTGAAGGGCTGGATGGTTTGCGTGTTATTCCGGTTGAAGCTGTCAGCGAAGTATTCCTGCATGTATTTGGTCCAGAAGCCGAGAAAAATTTCGGACTGGCCCCGGGAGGGGAACTGTTTGCTCCGGCTCCAGCATCAACTCCGGCCCCAACCTCATTTCTCCATGCTGAATCACCGTCTACCAATAACGTAATGTAACAATTGGGCGGCTGTCATCATGCAGTCGCCCTTCGTTGGTGTTTTCATGTAACATTTGCTAAAATAGGAATGATATTGACCCGAGAACTTCTGGAGGTGCGAAAGCGATGGGACCCCATAAATCCAAAGGTCGTCGTTTTCCTTTATTGCCTTTGCGCGGCCTTCTCGTCTACCCAAGTATGGTGCTCCATCTGGATGTAGGTCGGGAAAAGTCGGTCAAAGCGCTGGAAAAAGCGATGGTCGACGACAATTTAATTCTCCTGTGTTCTCAATCTGAGGTGAACATTGAAGAACCGACCCAAGAGGATATATTCCGGATCGGTACAGTGGCGAAAGTACGCCAGATGCTGAAGCTTCCCAACGGTACAATAAGAGTGCTGGTTGAAGGAATGGAACGCGCCGAAATTGTAGAGTATTTGGACAATGAAGAATATTACGAAGTAATTGCGAAGGAACGTCCAGAAGAGGAAACTGATGATCCTGAAGTGGACGCCCTTATGCGTACGGTTCTTGCACAATTTGAACACTATATCAATTTATCCAAGAAAGTGACCCCTGAGACGCTGGCCGCGGTATCTGATATCGAAGAGGCAGGACGGCTTGCGGATGTCATTACGAGCCATCTATCACTCAAAATCAAGGATAAACAGGAAATTCTGGAGCTGATTGATGTCAGAAAGCGTCTGGAAAAGCTGCTTGATATTTTGAACAATGAGCGTGAAGTTCTTGAGCTTGAACGCAAAATTAGTCAACGTGTCAAGAAACAGATGGAGAAGACGCAGAAAGAATACTACCTTCGTGAGCAAATGAAAGCCATTCAAAAAGAACTGGGTGAAAAGGAAGGCCGTGCAGGTGAAGTTGAAGAGCTTCGTGCACAGCTTGAAGAGAAAGGTCTGCCTGACAAAGTACGCGAGAAGACGCTTAAAGAAATTGATCGACTCGAAAAAATGCCTGCGAGCTCTGCGGAAGGCGGCGTAATTCGCAATTATGTTGATTGGCTGCTCAGCTTGCCATGGAACAATAAAACTGAAGATGATCTCGACCTGGCTAAGGCGGAACAAGTGCTGAATGAGGATCATTATGGCCTTGATAAGCCGAAGGAGCGAGTGCTTGAATATTTGGCTGTTCAAAAGCTGGTTAAGAGGCTGAAAGGGCCAATTCTGTGTCTGGTAGGGCCTCCGGGTGTAGGTAAAACCTCGCTTGCCCGTTCAATCGCCCGCTCACTTGGCAGAGAATTTGTTCGTATTTCCTTAGGCGGTGTTCGTGACGAGGCTGAAATTCGTGGACATCGGCGTACTTACGTTGGGGCAATGCCGGGACGCATTATCCAAGGAATGAAAACAGCCGGTACGCTGAATCCGGTATTTTTGCTTGATGAGATTGACAAAATGGCTTCCGATTTCCGCGGCGACCCTTCGTCAGCTCTGTTGGAGGTTCTTGATCCAGAACAAAATAACACATTTAGCGATCACTTTATTGAAGTGCCGTTTGACTTGTCCAATGTAATGTTCGTAACGACAGCAAATGCGGTGCATAACATCCCGCGCCCACTACTGGATCGTATGGAAATGTTATATATCCCGGGTTATACGGAGCTTGAGAAGCTGCAAATTGCGACTCGTTATTTACTTCCTAAGCAGAAGCGGGAGCATGGACTTCAAGAGGAACAGCTTCAAATTGGGGATGATGCTATTTTGCGGACAATTCGTGAATACACACGTGAGTCGGGTGTTCGTAATCTGGAGCAGCAGGTAGCGGCATTGTGCCGGAAGGCAGCTAGAAAGATTGTGTCTGAGGACAAGGAACAAATTATCATTAACCCTGAGGATGTTAAGGATTATTTAGGAATTCCAAAATACCGTCATGGAGTAGCTGAATTAGAGGATCAGGTCGGTACAGTTACAGGCCTTGCCTGGACAGAGGTCGGCGGTGAGACTCTTGTCATTGAAGTAACGGTAGTTCCCGGTGCGGGCAAGCTGACTCTAACGGGCAAGCTAGGTGATGTGATGAAGGAATCTGCTCAGGCGGCATTCAGCTATACCCGTTCCAAAGCGGAAGAGCTAGGAATTTCAGCCGATTTCCATGAGAAGAATGACATTCACATTCACATTCCTGAGGGAGCTATTCCAAAGGACGGCCCTTCCGCTGGCATTACGATTGCAACTGCGTTAATTTCTGCTCTGACAGGGCGTCATGTTTCAAAGGACGTGGCTATGACAGGAGAAATTACTTTGCGCGGACGTGTTCTTCCAATTGGAGGGCTGAAGGAGAAATCTCTGGCAGCCCATCGTGCGGGATACAAAAAAATACTGCTTCCAAAAGACAACGAGCGCGATTTGCGTGACATTCCGGACAGTGTAAAAGAAGATGTTGTCTTTGTACCTGTATCGCATATGGATCAGGTGCTGGAGCATGCGCTTGTGGAACAACCAGGGGTGCATTAGAGAGGATTTGGAACGATGAAAGTAACAAAGGCAGAATTTATTATTAGCGCCGTAGGCCCTGATCAATACCCTGACGATGCCTTGCCAGAGATTGCTCTGGCAGGGCGTTCGAACGTGGGCAAATCTTCGTTGATCAATCGTATGATCAATCGTAAAAACTTAGCCCGTACAAGCTCAACCCCGGGTAAAACACAGCATTTGAACTATTACCGGATTAACGACAGCATGTATTTCGTCGATTTTCCGGGTTATGGTTATGCGAAGGTATCCAAATCGCAACGTCAAGTGTGGGGGAGTATGATTGAGAAGTACTTGCTTGAAAGAGATACGTTAAAGCTTGTTCTTCTTGTTATCGATTTGCGCCATCCGCCTTCCAAGGATGATGAGCTGATGTATGATTGGCTGAAGCATTACGATCTTCCCGTATGCGTAGTAGCTACCAAAGCGGATAAAATTCCTAAATCGCGTTGGCAAAAGCATATGAAAATTATTAAAGATGCTTTGGTTATGCGGCCACAGGATTCGTTTGTCATGTTTTCTTCCGAGGAAGGGATCGGAAAGGACGAGCTGTGGAACCAAATAATGCAGCATACAGGGGAAACGGAAAACTATCACGAATCGATGGATACAGAAGGGATTTAAAGAACTTCCGGTAGGAAAGTGAGTATGCAGGGGGATTTTTGCAGATAAAAACGTCTTAATCCATTTTTTTCTGAAATATGGCGGGAATTCACGTTTTGGTCGCTGAGCAAATGCTTCGAGGTCTAGTGTATAATTATTTACAAAGGATTGTTAAAAGAGAATTGAGGAGATTTTTATGGCTCAGCGGTTAGCCACAGAGTATGTTAATGCCAGTTTGCGTTTGTCGGAAGTTCAGATGTCTCAGTTTGTTCACAAAGTGTATGATCCTCATGTTCAACAGCGGGTAAAAGTGCTGGAGAATGGTGGCCATGAAGTGGTTCTGGAGGATGACGGCGGTGATGAAGTCCATCTGCCTTTTGACCGCAAAGACGGTTATTATGTCTGCGAGTTGTCTTTCCGCTTGGAAAAACCCCACCTAACTAATGTAATGCGTCTTCTATTCGCTGCTTTTAAGGGATCGGGTATGGTTACAAGAATTTATAATGGATTCATGATGATGTATTATTATCAAGAAGGCCGTGTTCGTAAAATTGTAGAATATTCTCGTGATTCCTATAAGCTTGTGTTTGAACTCAAGGATACGGCAGGAGAACTGCAAAGGATTTTCCGTAGCAATGATGTGGAGCAAGAAATAGCTTTGATCCAAAAAAGCATTAATGCATTGCTGGATTTACGATTTGTAACGAATGATCATGCAAAAGTAAGCGGTATTGACGATGAACTTCGGCAGCATACGCGGAGATTGTTTGTTCTCGAAGCCTGAACAATGGGCAGCTAGTTACCTGTCACCATATGAAGAATGACAGCATAATGTGAATTGTATAAACTACCCTTAATGAGGGTAGTTTTTTATGTGGCAATAATGTGTGTGCTTTAAAAAAAGAGTTGCATTTGTCATGGATAGATGTTATTTTTATTCTCGTTGAAAAGAATATAGGAACCAGGATTCACTCAGGACATGGACATGTTGCGAGAGATTTTTCCCTCGAGAAGTGAATGACGTAGGTCCTAGCGGATGAAATTTCTTCAAACATTTTATTCCTAGGAAGGGGGAACCGAAAGATGGAATATTCAACTTTCGGAAGACACGTTGCTGTTGATACTTGGGGAGTAGACTTTGATGTGCTCAACAATGCGGAGCTATTGCAAGCCCATTTGGTAGAAGCTGCCGAAGCTTGCGGAGCTACAGTGTTGTCGATGCAATCCAGACAGTTTGAGCCACAAGGTGCCACAGTACTTGTTTTGCTGTCGGAGAGCCACCTCTCGATTCATACGTATCCTGAGAGAGGGTTTGCTGCTATTGATTGTTACACTTGCGGGGAGGATGTAGATCCGCAATTGGCGATTGATTACCTGGTATCCGTTTTGAGACCGGAGAAAGCTTACGCGAAGAAGCTCATTCGCGGCTTAGGTGAACTAGAAGTAGTAACACCTGATTTGAATCAGGTGGAACTTGTATAAAGAATGATAAACTTAATTGTTCAAATCTTTTTAGTTTTTGAATAATTGGGAAGAATAAGATAACCGTGGAGGTACTCCATGGTTATTTTTTTTCAAGGATGAGCGTTTACAATTCATAAATAATTCATAAAAATATTATTCAAATCACAAGGGATAGGACAAACCCTGTGATATAATTAACATAGTTTGTTGGAGATTCATGCTTATTGTTGACATGAAAATAAAGGCAGGTGAACTTACAATGCACATTGTCGTTGTCGGTTTGAACTATCGAACGGCGCCTGTGGAAGTCAGGGAACGTTTTTCTTTTGCGGAAAAGGATTTGCCACAAGCCCTTCAGGAGCTTAAACGCACTACAAGTGTATTGGAAGGCGTTATTATAGCGACCTGCAATCGCACAGAGATATATGTTGTAGTGGATCGTTTGCAGATGTGTGGTTATTATGTACGTTCCTTTATGGAGAAATGGTTTGGGGTTCCGAGAGAGGAATTTACCAAGCATTTATATATGTATGAGAATGAGGATGCAATTCGTCATTTGTTTCGGGTGGCTTGTGGACTTGACTCAATGGTGCTCGGTGAGACACAAATTTTAGGTCAAGTTCGAAGTGCATTTTTGTTATCCCAAAGCCATCATGTAACTGGCAAATGGTTCAACACATTGTTCAAGCAGGCTATTACACTTAGCAAACGTGCGCATTCCGAGACGGCTATTGGAGAAAGTGCAGTATCTGTTAGTTATGCGGCAGTTGAGCTTGGCAAGCGAGTTTTCGGCAGCTTTACAGATAAGAGAGTTCTTATTCTAGGTGCAGGGAAAATGAGTGAATTGACAGCAAAACACCTTAGCGGTGGTGGGGCTAAAGAGGTTATCGTAGCTAACCGGACATTTGGTCGTGCACAGGAGCTTGCCTCTAAATTTGACGGAACGCCGTGTACAATGAGAGAGGCAATGCAAAGATTATCTGATGTGGACATTCTCATCAGCTCGACTGGAGCGGAAGGATACATTATTACATCATCCCAGGTTGCACAGAGCATGAAGTCCCGTCAGGATCGTCCGTTATTTATGATTGATATTGCTGTGCCTCGTGATATTGAACCGGCAATTAGTGAGCTGCCTAATGTGTTCTTATATGATATTGATGATTTAGAAGGAATCGTAGAGAGTAATCTTGAAATGCGGCGGGAAGAGGCAGTCAAAATCGAGCAAATGATTGAAGAGGAAATTGCTGCTTACGGTAAATGGCTGCAGACTTTAGGCGTCAAACCGGTCATTCGCGCGCTTCAGGAGAAATCCTCGACCATTCATCAGAACACGCTGGATAGTCTGTTTAACAAGCTCCCGGAGCTTGATGAACATCAGCGGAAAGTGATTCGTCGTCTAACTAAAAGTATTGTCAATCAAATGATGCATGATCCGATTAATCGTATTAAGGAGCTTGCCGGAGAAGAGCATGGTTCTGATGCGCTAAATATGTTCACTCATATTTTTGCGTTGGAAGAGCAGCTTGAGGTTATGGCAGAAGGTCATAATGAGAGCGGGGCTTCTCAGGAGATGTATGCTATACAGGATATACCTCCTGAGACAGAGCCTTCTCAAGAGCAAGAGGTACAGTCAAAGATTCCTTTAGTACAGGTTTCGGTATAAGGTAGAGCTGTGAAATATATGCCCTGAGCCTTCTGTTTTATTTCCATGCTGCAGATCATGCGGATAGGAATCGAAGCGGATGAGCGCAGGGCTTGTTGTTTTTGGTGAGCTGTGAATGGAAAAATCAAGCAGGTTAGAGTATGCTATATGCATTACTGTATGGAGTTATATGCAGATCATTCGATTTTGTCTCCCGGGGAGTGATAACCATTGGCATACTATGTTCCTGTCATGTTAGACCTGCATGGAAGGCGTTGCGTTATTGTCGGCGGGGGTCATGTTGCAGAGCGTAAAGTCAGCTCACTGGTTGATGCCGGAGCTGAGATTGTTGTAATTAGTCCAGAGATGACAGAAACGCTGCGACATCGATATGAAGAAGGACGATTATTGTGGATGAATCGCAATTATCAGCGCGGAGATCTAAATGAAGCTTTTCTAGTTTTTGCAGCTACAAACCAAGCTGAGGTTAATGACGCTGTTGTTCAGGAAGCTAACTATCTTAACATTCCGGTTAATCATACAGGTGATGGAGAGAGAGGTTCTTTTATAACACCTAGTGTTCTGCGTCGCGAGAAGCTTGTTGTGGCCGTATCCACTTCAGGTGCGGGTCCAGGAGCTTCTCGTGATTTATGTCGTACTATTAATGAGCATTATGGCGATGATTATGAGATGTATATACATTTTCTTAGTAGTGTTAGATCGGAAGTAAAGAGAATGGTTCATCATGAAGGACTACGGAAAAAAATATTCAGGTTATTGTCAGAGCTGGACATATTGTCACAAATTTCTGCTGGAACTTTTCATAATTGGGATCAGGACATGATCAGATGCTGGATTGAAGAAGTGATTGCAGAACATCAGGAGGAAATGAGATGACAAAGCGTACAATAGTGGTAGGTACAAGACAGAGTCAATTGGCTTTAACCCAGACGGGGCAGGTTATTGATGCGTTAATTGCAATTTGTGAAGAGCATAAACTTCCGTTTGATTTCGAGATTCGTAAAATTGTGACAAAGGGCGACCGTATTTTGGACGTTACTTTATCAAAGGTAGGCGGGAAGGGCTTGTTTGTTAAAGAGATTGAACAAGCAATGCTGGCTGGAGAAATTGATCTTGCAGTACATAGTATGAAGGACATGCCCTCTGAGCTTCCGGATGGATTGATGAGTGGGGCTATTCCGCTGCGGGTTGATCCAAGGGATGCGTTGATTTCTAAAGGAGGGCTTAATCTTGATGAGCTTCCTCATAGAGCTAAAGTGGGCACAAGCAGTCTGAGACGTTCAAGTCAGCTGAGTGCTTATCGTCCGGATCTTATTTTAGAGCCTGTTCGTGGGAACATTGATTCTCGGCTGCGCAAGCTTGAGACAGAGGATTTTGATGCAATTATATTAGCTGCGGCAGGGCTGCAGCGGATGGGCTGGGAGGATAAGATCACCGCCTATTTGCCGGTTGAGGTTTGTCTCCCTGCTGTTGGCCAAGGAGCTCTTGGCATCGAGTGCCGTGAGAACGATGATGAGGTACGTCATTTGCTATCACTGTACAATGATGGCGATACCGCACTAACCGTAGCGGCAGAGCGTCGTTTTCTCTGGAAGCTGAATGGGGGTTGCCAGGTTCCGATCGGTGCTTATGCTACCTTGGTAGATGATCGAAAGACGGATGCTGAAATACAAGGTAGCAGGGGTATCGTATTAACAGGAATGGTAGGCTCTCCGGACGGAAGCATTATTTTGAAGGAAAGTCTTAGAGGGGATGATCCACTTCGTCTTGGGGAGGCGGTTGCTAACGCACTGATTTCAAGAGGAGCGGACGAAATATTGGCAGCTGCCAAGGAGTGATAGAGATGGTGGGAAAAGTCTATTTGGTAGGTGCGGGTCCTGGTGATCCGAGACTAATTACAGTAAAAGGCTTGAATTGCATAGAGCAGGGAGACGTTATTGTATATGATCGTCTGGCTAATCCAAGTCTGTTAAAGAAGATGAAGCGTGGAGCGGAGAAAATTTATGTGGGTAAACGCACGGATCGGCACACGCTCAAGCAAGAGGAAATAAATCAGCTCCTTGTTGATTTAGCGTTATCCGGTAAAAATGTGGTCCGCCTTAAGGGCGGTGATCCTACGATTTTTGGCCGTGTTGGGGAAGAAGCCGAGATGCTACGTAAGCATGGAATAACATACGAAATCGTTCCGGGTATTACTGCGGCTATTTCGGTTCCGGCATATGCAGGCATTCCCGTAACACACCGGGAGCTTGCCTCCTCCATGTCAATTATTACAGGTCATGAAAGTCCGGATAAGCTTGATGAGTCGATAGACTGGGAGAAGGTAACTAACGCAACCGGGACTCTGGTGTTCATGATGGGGGTCGCCAATATTGGACACATTTCAAAGCAGCTTATTTTGCACGGTCGGCCTTCGGATACACCTGTTGCTCTCATCAGATGGGGCACACGTGCTGAACAAGATACTTTGATTGGAAACTTAGGGAACATTGAACAAAAAGTTAAAGAGGCAAACTTCAAGCCGCCTGCGGTTACTGTTGTTGGTGATGTGGTGAATCAGCGTGATAAGCTGAAATGGGCGGAAAATATGCCGCTTTTTGGTACTCGTATCCTGGTAACACGCACTCGTACTCAGGCCAGCGATTTGGTTAGAAAGATTGAGGATTTAGGCGGGGAAACGTATGAGTTCCCTGTTATTGAGATAGAGATGCCGGCTAAAGAGAAGCTTGAAGCAACAAACGCCGCTCTGCAACGCTTATCAGAGTATGACTGGGTATTCTTCACAAGCGTAAATGGGGTAGAGTATTTCTTTCATCATCTGGAGAGACTGGGACAAGATATTCGCAGCCTCCATAAAGCTCGTATCTCCGCTGTAGGACCAGCGACAAAAGAGGCACTTAGAAGGTATGGTATTGTTTCGGAGGAACTGCCGGGAAGGTTTCAGGCTGAAGGGCTTATTGAGGCGTTTGGAGATTTATTGAAGGCAGGGCAGCAGGTGTTGCTCCCTCGGGGGGATCTTGCGAGATCCTGGCTCCCTGAAATTTTGATAGAGAAGGGCTTGTCTGTCACTGAAGCCATAATGTACGAGACCGTTCCTACCCATGATGAAGATGATGAGTTGCTAAGGCTGCTTCATAAGGGTGGAATTCATGCTGCGACCTTTACAAGCTCGTCAACAGTAACCAATTTCCTGGCGGCATTAACTCAAATGGGTGTTGAAAATCCGGTTCAAGCGTTGAACGGAGTGAAGATAACATGTATTGGTCCGGTTACTGCAAATACTGCAGAGAAGGCCGGCCTTGAGGTAGACATTCTTGCTGAAGAAGCAACAATCGACAGCTTGGTTGCCGGTTTATGTGCGTGGAAGCTGCAAAACAACTAGTGTAAGTTTGAAATTCAGGAGGTAATCATCATGACTTTTCCAATAGTAAGACATCGCCGTTTACGTCAATCGGCGGCTATTCGTGGTATGGTACGCGAAACAGTGCTCACGGTAGATGATTTTGTTCAACCGATATTTGTTGCATATGGCAGTGGGATCAAGAAGGAAATCTCTTCAATGCCAGGTGTATTTCACTTCTCACTCGATAATTTGGAGGAAGAGGTTAAAGAGATCGTGGAACTGGGGATTCCTGCGGTGCTTCTGTTTGGTATTCCAGAGAGCAAGGATAGCGTAGGTTCTTCTGCTTTTGCAGAGAATGGGATCGTACAGGAAGCTACTCGTAAGATCAAATCGCTTTATCCCGATTTGCTAGTTATCGCAGATACATGTCTGTGTGAATTTACGGATCATGGTCATTGCGGGATGGTTCACACCTTTGAACGTGATGGTCATGTATGCGGAGATGTAATGAATGATGAATCTCTTGGTTTGTTAGTTCGTACCGCAGTATCCCAAGCGAAGGCAGGGGCTGACATTATTGCGCCATCGAATATGATGGACGGTTTTGTGCAGGCCATTCGAGCAGGACTTGATGAAAATGGGGTCAGCCATGTGCCGATTATGTCGTACTCAGTAAAATATGCTTCGGCTTTCTATGGCCCGTTCCGTGAAGCGGCTGATTCAGCACCGCAGTTTGGTGATCGCAAAACGTATCAGATGGACCCGGCCAATGCGAGAGAAGCGCTTCGTGAAGCGGAGTCCGATGTGCTGGAAGGTGCGGATATGCTGATGGTCAAGCCGGCGCTCGCATTTATGGATATTTTGCGTATGCTGCGGGATCAATTTGATCTCCCGCTTGTAGCGTACAATGTCAGTGGTGAATATTCGATGGTCAAAGCTGCGGCCCGGCAAGGATGGATAAATGAGCGCGCGATTGTGACAGAAATGCTGCTAGGCATGAAACGTGCGGGAGCAGACATCATTATTACGTACTTTGCCAAAGATGCCGCCAGATGGCTTCGTGAAGGAAAATAATTGAACATTGATATATCAATACGTCAAATGATAAGGAGTGTCTTGAATGAGTGAAGGGATCGGACGCCGCAGTGAACAGCTGTCGCGCGAAGCTTTTGATGAAGCCAAAAAATATTTGCCGGGTGGGGTTAACAGTCCTGTACGCGCTTTTAAATCCGTCGGGTTAACCCCGATGTATATTGATCATGGTGTGGGCTCACATGTTTTTGATATCGATGGCAATGAATTTATAGATTATGTTGCATCATGGGGACCGCTTATTATGGGACATGCTCATCCAGAAGTGGTAAAAGCATTGTTGGATGCAACAGTAAAAGGAACTAGCTTTGGAGCGCCTACGCTGATTGAGACGAAAATGGCAAAGCTAGTAGCTGAACGTGTACCTTCGATTGATATCGTTCGGATGGTAAACTCCGGTACTGAAGCGACTATGAGCGCGATTCGTCTGGCTCGTGGATATACTGGAAGAAACAAAATTATGAAATTTGAAGGTTCTTATCATGGACATGCGGATAGCTTGCTCATCAAGGCAGGCTCCGGGGTAGCGACTTTAGGTCTTCCTGACAGTCCCGGTGTTCCGGAAGGAACAGCGATCAACACGATTACCGTTCCATATAACGATTTGGAATCTGTGGAATTGGCATTTAAACGCTATGGCGAAGAAATTGCTGGTGTAATAGTTGAGCCTATTGCAGGCAATATGGGTGTCGTTCCTCCGCAGCGGGGATTTCTGGATGGATTGCGCAGTTTAACTACGCAATATGGCAGTCTTCTGATTTTCGACGAGGTTATGACCGGATTCCGTGTGGATTTGAACTGTGCCCAAGGACGTTTCGGTATCACTCCTGATTTGACTTGTCTAGGCAAGGTTATTGGCGGAGGGCTGCCAGTAGGAGCATATGGCGGTAAAAAGGAAATTATGGAGCAAATCGCCCCATCAGGTCCAATCTATCAAGCGGGTACTTTGAGTGGTAATCCACTTGCTATGACAGCAGGCTACACAACGTTATCGCTTCTTACACCTGAAGTATACGATCGGCTGGAGGCTTTATCTGCAAGACTTGAAGCTGGTTTTACAGTTAATGCTAAGGAAAAAGGAATTCCATGCACAATTAATCGTGTAGGTTCGATGGTCTGCCCATTCTTTACGGATCATGCTGTGATCAATTACGATGTTGCCAAGAGCAGTGATTTGGATTTATTCCGCCGTTATTTTGCGGCAATGGTAGAACAAGGGGTTAACATCGCTCCTTCTCAATTCGAAGGAATGTTTGTTTCTGGAGTTCATACTGAAGCTGATATTGATGCAACAATTGAAGCGCAGCGCCGCGCGCTGCAATCGCTGTGAGTCAGCGTATTTCTGGAAACCGCCGCGGAGAATGGCTGGAGCTTACACCCGGCAAGCTTCCTGTCCCTGAAGGCGGAGGGCGTTACGAAGCGGCTCTTCTATGGCTTGAGAGAGTGTTAGGTGTGCCTGCCAAACTGCTGGGTAGATTAGAACACGATGGCGGGATTAAGCTGGCCGGAGATCGTCTCCGGCTGCAGCTGTTTCCACCTAAAACTTCTCAATACGAGCCAACGGATATTGGGGTATACGAGCCGACAGTGCGCGGAGAGCGTTCAGTAGAAATACTTTATGAGGATGATTTTTGCCTTGTAGTTCATAAGCCAGCTGGTTTGAAAGTACATCCCGATGGTGGAAGTCATGTCCCAACATTAGCTAATATGGTCTCTGCGATCTATTCTAGTCGAGGTGAATCAGTCGCGCCTCAGCATATCCATAGGCTTGATGAAAATACTTCAGGCCCGGTGCTGTATGCTAAAAATGTTTTTGCTCAGCTAAAACTGGATGCCGCGATGGCCCAAAAGGATATCGGGAGAGTATATGTTGCACTTGTTCAGGGAGTTGTGAATCCTTCCTTGCATGTGATTGATGAACCAATTGGCAAAGATCGTCATCATAATTCTCGAAGAGTTGTGTCTCGTACTGGTCAACGAGCTGTAACGCATGTAGAACTGATAGAAGCCTATCAAAATGCCAGTCTTGTCCGGCTTACACTTGAAACGGGCAGAACTCATCAAATTCGTGTTCATTTAAGTCACAAGGGACATCCGTTGATTGGTGATACTTTATATGGTGGTAGTACGAAGCTATATCCCTATCAAATGCTTCATGGTGAAAGTCTTTCTTTCCAGCACCCTTTGTCAGGAGAATTGCTACATATCAGTGATCCCTGGCCGGAAGCATGGAATGATGTACAAAAGCGGCTCTCTATGAAGCAAATATAAAAAAAGCAGGAATGCCCTCCTTTTCCAAGCATATAGATTAAACGAGCGATGATTTGGATCATGTGTTATTAAGGATACAAAATCATGTTTGGATATGCTGAAGGGAGGTAACGCTCTTGGTTGATCAATCCTACGGCCTGCGTTTCGATATTTATGAGCGCATTCATTTATCGGAAGATGTGGTCGGCATCGAAGAATTGGAGGAAATAGAACTTTTTCCAAGAATCCAAGTTATTCCCGGCGATGATTATGCGGCGCTGCGGGGTCATTTACTGTTATCCGGATTGTACCTGGGAGAAGGTGAGACACGTGAGCTAGAGCATTGGATTCCAGTTGAAATTACGATTCCTCTTAGTCGGGTGAATAAACTGGAGGATATCGCAGTTGAAATTGAGACCTTTGATGTAGATTTGCTTAGTGCTCGTAGTCTAAACATTACAGGTGTATTATCCTTGCAGGGAATTGAGACTTCCTCTGTAGCAGTAGATACAGAAGGCTGGAATGACAGAGAGTATGTTGTAGCGCATGAGCCTTTTCAGGAGACTGCGAATAACCCGTCTTCCGAGTGGATCAGGTCTGAAGAAGTGAATGAGCTGCATGAAGTCTCGAATACGGACGAGCAGGAACAACCACTGTCATGGAATAATAGCTTCGCTTCTGCTCAAACACCAGCGATATTTGAGGATAATGAGGAGCCTGAGGCTGTTCTGGAATCGGAAGTAACTTCTAGAGATCCAGAAGAGCTGCCTGAGGAGGAACAACATGTTTGGTTCCAGAATTTTGAGAAGAGACAGAATTCCCCTGATGAAGTGTCTGCTGAAGCTGTTGTACAGAATGAAGTTGAAACATATGATTTTCAAAATGGACCTGATCTTGGTTTTCCTGTTTCTGGTGAAATTGGCTTAGATGATGGATTGGAACAGGCTCAGGTGCTGGATGAACAATCTGAACCAAGCCGTCCGCAACTGGAAGAGAAGAAGGAACTCAAAATTGCTCTTGGCAGTAAAAAGAATACTGTAGATGTACCGAACGATGGATTTGGAATAACGAATCTAATAACCGGCAATCGGATCGGCAATGAACCTAATCAAAGTCAATTGGAGCTATTGAACAAACAGGATGAGGAGTCTCTTGCAGCAACTGGTGGAGGAGAGGCAGAGGACTTGCAATGGAAAAAGCTCTTTATTCGAAGCGGAGAACAAGAGCCATTCCGTAAATTGAAGCTTGTAATCGTTCAGCAGGAAGAGACGCTGGAGGATATTGCACAGCGATACCATCTGAGCTCGCGAGAATTACAATTATATAATCGCTTGTCCGAGCAGCAGTTGGCTGAAGGTCAAGTGCTATATATACCATGATGTTAAGAAAATAATTTTGCTGCGCAGTCTATGCGCAGTTTTTTGTTTCTTAAGTGCGAATATGATGGGCAATATTGACTACTGTTCTTTTCCAAGTTATTATAGTGTAGATATACTTTAGAAAATGTCTTTATTAAAGACTTGGAACGGGAAGAGTAGGCAGTAAACCCTTCAGAGAGCGGGATTGTGTCGCTGAAAGATACCGCAGGATATAGCTGATCGAAGTCGCCCGGGAGTCGTCCGTTTGAGCAGTATGAATTCCTTCTTACTTTTAGAACGGATCGGTTGCAGCCGTTATCTGCATTAGAGTGTCGCGGCTTTCGCTGTATATTTCCCGGTGGGAAATATAGCTTGAGAGTCTGCGAAACAAAGGTGGTACCGCGAAAGTAAAGCCTTTCGTCCTTTGAGACGAGGGCTTTTTTTGTTTTTTTACCGCTCTTGAGACGAAAAAGCAGGCCATGCCCATTAGGGAGATTAGCCTATTTTCGCCAAGGCTATGCTTATTTGTAACGGAGGTTGACACAAATGACAGAAAACCAAGGACAACATTCTTCAGCGGAAATGCCGACAACGTATGATCCCAAGTCGGCGGAACAGAAATGGTACCGTCACTGGATGGAAGGCGGCTTTTTCAAAGCCGGGCAAAAACCAGATGCAAAGCCGTATACGATCGTGATTCCACCGCCTAACGTAACCGGTATGCTTCATATCGGCCATGCGCTTGATTTTACACTTCAGGATATTTTAGTCCGGACTAAGCGGATGCAGGGTTACGATGCATTATGGCTGCCTGGGACAGACCATGCAGGGATTGCTACACAAACTAAGGTAGAACAAAAGCTGCGTGAACAGGGAGTTAGCCGCTATGATTTGGGTCGCGAGAAATTTCTTGAACAAGTATGGGAATGGAAGGATCAATACGCGGAAACGATTCATGAGCAATGGGCTAAAATGGGCTTTTCACTTGACTATTCCCGTGAACGTTTTACACTTGACGAGGGTCTGTCCGATGCCGTTCGTGAAGTGTTTGTAAAGCTGTATGAAAAAGGCTTGATCTATCGCGGCAAGTATATCATTAACTGGGACCCTGCTGCTCGTACAGCACTCTCTGATATTGAGGTTGAATATAAAGAAGTTAACGGCCATCTGTATCACTTGCAATATCCTCTCAAGGATGGCAGTGGTTATATTACGGTCGCGACAACACGTCCGGAAACGATGCTTGGTGATTCCGCTGTAGCTGTTCATCCAGAGGATGAGCGTTATAGCCATCTGATCGGCAAAACTTTAATTCTGCCTATTATCGAACGGGAAATTCCGATCATCGGCGATGAATATGTAGAGAAGGAATTCGGCAGCGGTGCGGTTAAAATTACACCAGCGCATGATCCGAATGACTTTGAGGTAGGTCTTCGTCATGATTTGCCGCAAATCACTGTAATGGATGAGAGCGGAACAATGAACGGGGCTGCCGGTAAGTATCAAGGACTTGATCGCAGTGAATGTCGCAAGCAAATTGTTAAAGACATGCAGGATATGGGTGTTTTGATCAAAATTGAAGATCATGTGCACCAGGTAGGTCATAGTGAACGTAGCGGGGCAGTTGTAGAACCTTACCTTTCTACACAATGGTTCGTAAAAATGAAGCCGCTCGCTGAGGCAGCAATTGCAGCACAAAAAACAGGCAAGGGCGTAAGCTTTGTCCCTGACCGATTCGAGAAAATATATTTGCATTGGATCGAAAATGTACGCGACTGGTGTATTTCCCGTCAATTGTGGTGGGGCCATCGTATTCCGGCTTGGTACTCAGAATCCACAGGAGAAATGGTTGTAGCTCGCAATGAGGAAGAAGCTAAAGCGAAGCTTGGACGCGATGATCTTGTACAGGATAATGATGTGCTCGACACCTGGTTCAGCTCCGCTCTATGGCCGTTCTCTACCCTTGGCTGGCCAAATGAGGACAGTGAGGACTTCAAACGTTTCTTCCCAACAGATGTACTCGTTACAGGGTACGATATTATTTACTTCTGGGTAGCACGTATGATCTTCCAGTCGCTTGAATTTACCGAGCAAATTCCGTTCAAGGATGTTCTGATCCATGGCTTGGTTCGCGATAGCGAAGGACGTAAAATGTCCAAGTCACTCGGTAACGGTGTAGACCCTCTAGAGGTTATTGAAAAATATGGTGCAGATGCCATGCGCTATATGATCTCTACGAGCAGCACACCGGGGCAAGACCTTCGTTTCCGCTGGGAACGTGTTGAGCAAGCACGCAACTTTGCTAACAAAATATGGAACGCTTCCCGCTTCGCATTAATGAATCTGGAAGGTGTAACCTATGATGACATCGACATCAGTGGAGACTTGTCTACTGCAGATCGTTGGATCTTGCATCGATTCAATGAGACAGCTCGCGATATTACACGTCTGATCGATTCCTACGAATTTGGTGAAACAGGACGTTTACTGTATAACTTTATCTGGGATGACCTATGCGACTGGTATATTGAATTCGCGAAGTTAACTCTCTATGGTGACAATAGTGAATCCAAACGCAAGACCCGATCTGTGCTTGCATATGTATTGGATCGCACGCTGCGGCTGATCCATCCGTTTATGCCGTTTATTTCCGAGGAAATATGGCAGCATCTGCCGCATTGTGGCGAATCGATTACTGTGGCGGAATGGCCGCAGTACGATGCTGCACTTGAAGCACCAGATGCAGTTCAGGAAATGAATCTGCTGATTGATGTGATTCGAGCTGTACGCAATATCCGTTCCGAAGTGAACGTTCCGATGAGCAAAAAGATCGAATTGATCGTAAAACCAGGATCTGAAGATATGCTGGACATTGTGAACCGCAACGGTCATTACATCCGTCGTTTCTGTAACACTTCAGAATACGAAGCGTCTCTGGATGCTGCTGTGCCTGATAAAGCGATGACTGCAGTAGTAACAGGGGCAGAGCTGTATCTTCCCCTTTCCGGTTTGATCGATATTAGCCAGGAAATTGCCAGACTTGAAAAAGAGCTTGATCACCTTAATAAGGAAGTTGAGCGCGTTGAGAAGAAATTGGCTAATGAGGGCTTTGTCGCTAAAGCACCTGCGAAAGTAATTGAAGAAGAGCGTGCCAAGATGGCTGACTATGCTGATAAACGTGACAAGGTACTGACTCGCATTGAAGAACTCAAAAGATAAGTAATTTAACATTCAAAATGAAGGTGAACTACATGAGGGCTTATACTGAAGGGGATCATCAGATACCGTTTCACAATTATAAAGAGGCGGTTGATTGGATAAACGGATTGATTCCGTTCGGAATACGTCCGGGTCTGGAACGGATCGAGCTTCTGATGGAACGTTTGGGCAACCCGCACCGTAGACTTAAATTTATTCATGTCGCGGGGACGAACGGTAAAGGCTCCTCCTGCGCCTTTTTGACTCAAACATTAATGGAGTGCGGATATAGTGTGGGGACATATACGTCCCCTTATATCACTAAATTTACGAATCGCTTTCAGTACAACGATCAGGATATTCCGGAAGATACGCTGCTTTCAATTGCTGGTCGTTTATTTCCTTTGGTACAGGAGATGGCGGAGAGTGAACAAGGCTCTCCTACGATGTTTGAAGTCAGCACTGCGCTTGCCATTCTTTATTTTGCCGAGGAATGTTATCCTGATGTTGTAGTATGGGAGACAGGTCTTGGGGGAAGGATGGATGTAACCAATATTGTAACGCCGATCGTATCTCTCATAACGAATATTGGGCATGATCATATGGACGTTCTTGGTGACACTATCGAACAAATCGCCAGTGAAAAGGCGGGGATCATTAAACCGGGAATTCCTGTCGTCAGCTGTGTAGAACAGCCTGAGGCGATATCCATATTAAAAGAGACCGCAATAGAGAAAAATTCCACACTATACTTATTGGGAGAACAGTTTTCCTTTAAACGAACTCAGGTGAGTGAAGATGGACAAGGCGTGCGATTCCGTGGGCCTTTTCGTGAGCTGGAATTTAATATAGCTATGTTGGGAGAACATCAAAGCAAAAATGCGGCAGGTGTCATGATGGTGCTCGAAGTGCTGCGACAGTACATGGCATTTGTATTGGATGACGAACATGTTCTGGCAGGATTCCGTGCAACCTTCTGGGCAGGACGTCTTGAAAAAGTGACGGATGAGCCGCGTATAGTGCTGGATGGTGCACATAATCCTGAAGGGGCAGAAACTATTGCGAAAACAATCCCTGAGGTATATCACTATCGTAAGCTGAATTTGATGATGGGGATGCTTGCTAATAAGCATCATAGTGCATACTTGCAGCATATATTACCTATAGTGGATACACTGATTCTGACCGAGCCTGATTTTCGTAGGAAGCTGGATGCCGAGGCACTCTTTGCCCTCGTTGAACAATTAAGAGAAGCATATGCGAAAACAGATTTGGAAATTATTGTAGAACGCGACTGGAAAAAGGCGCTAACGCTGCTTCAGTCGCGAACGGAACGGGAAGATCTTGGGGTAGTAGCAGGTTCTTTGTACATGATTTCCGATGTGCGTGCGACCCTTTTGCATCAAACCGATTCTGAAAAAGGCTGGTGAAATGAATTGTTAAATACGACAGAACAACATGTACACTTTATAGGCATAGGCGGCTATGGCATGAGTGCAATAGCTCGTGTAATGCTTGAAATGGGCTATACTGTAACTGGATCAGATGTAGCAGCTCAAGAACTTACAGAGAAACTTGCAGCAAAAGGAGCAAAAATTTATATCGGTCATACGGCGGAACAAGTACATGGTGCTGATTTAGTCGTGTATTCTACAGCATTGCCAAAGGACAATGTGGAGCGAGTTGAAGCTGAGGAGCAAGGTATTCCGATTTTGCATCGGTCACAGATGCTTGCAAGATTGCTGAATGAACGTACCGGAGTAGCTGTGGCCGGAGCTCATGGGAAAACTACCACGTCTTCAATGATTGCTCTCGTTATGGAGCAGTGTGGAACCGATCCGACATATATCATCGGTGGCGAAATTATGGATATCGGTACGAATGCAAAGGCAGGGAAAGGAAAATGCGTCGTAGCGGAAGCGGACGAAAGCGACGGTTCTTTCCTTCAGTACCATCCTTCATTAGGTGTTGTAACCAATATCGAAGCAGACCATCTTGAAAATTACGGCGGGGAATTTGGGCGGCTCAAAGAAGCTTACGTCCAATTTTTGAACCAGATCAAGCCTGATGGGGTAGCCGTTGTATGTGGCGATGACGATAACATTCGTGAGCTATTAACTAAGTTAAGCAGTCGCGTGATCACTTATGGTATTGAGAACGAGTGTGATTACTCGGCTCATCAAATTACGCTTGGAGATCGCCGTGTAGCTTTTACGATGAAACGGGGAACTGAGGAGCTAGGTTCTGTTGAGCTTTCAGTACCTGGCAGACATAATGTCTATAATGCGATGGCAACCATTATTGTGTGTCTAGAAGCGGGAATTCCGTTTAAGGACATTACGGCTGCAATCAAACAATTCCATGGTGCAAAGAGACGGTTCCAAGTGCTCGGAGAGAGCAACAACATTCTTGTCATTGACGACTATGCTCATCATCCTACAGAAATTCAAGCTACGATTACTGCTGCCAAGGCGACTGACAAGCGGATTATTGCCGTATTTCAACCGCAGCGCTATACTCGTACGTTCTTTTTGCTGGATGCATTTAGTCGTGCTTTTGGAGAAGCGGATGAAGTTATTATTACGGATATCTATTCACCAGCAGGTGAGAAGCAGATTGAAGGAATTAATTCCTCGAAGCTGGTAGAATTGATTAAGGAAAATAGCAACGCGGGAGCAAGATATCTTCCGACTAAGGAAGATGTTCTAAGCGAACTTCAGAATCGGCTTCAGCCTGGCGATCTGGTGCTTACTATGGGCGCCGGTGACATTTGGAAAGTTGGATATGAGCTAGCTAAGAAGCTGAAGAAGTAAGAAGCTGAAGTAAGCAATATATAGACGGCCTTTTCACGAATCGATAGATTCGATGAGCAGGTCGTTTTATTTTTACTCTGATGACACAATATTTTTGGTTGGACGGATTGCATAGCTAGCATATAAGCTCTTTGAAATTCATATGGATATGGTAGATGAATGGACAAGGAGCGTGCTTGGAGTGAATAAGGGCAGAATGACATTCCGATTTGATGAGCATGGACGTGAAAGTAATTCATCACAAGGTCCTGTCAATCAGGATCGTTATATAACAGATGAAGCATCGCTAGAGGCATTTAATGTCGATAATGAGGACTTGTGGAATAATAGTTACCGAGTTGTTGAACAAAATCAGGATTGGGGAGATCCTTTTACAGATTATACTGAAACCGGAGGAACAATGGTTCCGGCATATTCCGTAACCTCCCCTCGTACTTCCTGGTGGAAAGTCGCCGGTTCAATAACGGGCGCGATTGTGACAGGGGCTCTGTTCGGGTTTGTGGTATTATCGTTATTTAATCAGGAAGTGACCTTTCCTGTTCCAGGAATCGGCACATCCAAGCAGTCGGCAGAAGGCGGAGCAGCGGATATCCCGGTAATCGGGCAAATCTCGGAGGAAACAGCTCTTCTGCCTGCGGAGGAAATAGTGACAAAGGTTGAGGTTCGTTTACCTGTTCAAACCTATCACTTTTTACAATACGGGGTATTCAGTACTGCTGAAGGTGTAGAGCTGGCTCAGAAGGAGCTGCAGGATTCCGGTATTGCTGCTGCCAGAGATACTGTGGATACAAAAAGGGTCTATGCAGGAGTATCGACGGATCGGGAACAGGCCAAGCTGCTTAGCAGCCAGCTTAAGTCGGCAGGTGTTCATCTCATTTTACATGAGATTTCGCTGCCTGCATCAGCTAATGTAGAATATGATGGAGACAAATCACATTTGGAGCGATACTTAACGCAGAGTGCTGAACTTGTTAAGCAGTTAAGCGCTTCATCAGCTTCTCGCCTTGTTGAATCGGAACCCAAGATGCTGAGTTCGGACGAGACTAAGACGCTTGGTGAGAGTCATCAACAATGGACGGAGAGTGCGGCGGCTGTGCGAGGACATTTATCATCAGCCTTGGAGACTAATGCGAATGAGATGGAGAAGGCAATCAATAGTGCGGTTGAGGCGATGGGGGAGTATAACAAAAAAGGTGCTAAAACCTTGCTGTGGGAAGTTCAAAACGAAATCATGCGCTATATTATGGCCCAGCAAAGTATGCTTCAATAGTTCGGTGAAAAATGGTCCTTGAGGAAATAATGATCAGGGGGATATGGCAATATTTCCCCCTGCTTTTTTCTGTTTGTATTGCTGGTGAATTAACCTTATAATAATAAAGTGTCAAAAAATGGCGAGGATGACAGTGTAAAGCTGTTATACCGTCTAATATTACAATAGTTATAAAGGAGTTTTTAACTTGGCATCCCCATCATTACGTCGTGTTATACTGGCTTCGACCTCGCCGCGACGCAAGGAACTTGTAGCTTCCCTTAATATTCCGTACGATATCGTACCAAGTCATGCTGATGAGACCACACCCGAGAATTGGAGTCCAGATCAAATTGTGACAGAACTCGCCAAGCGTAAAGCTGAAGCGGTCTATAGCTCTTTGAAGTCATCCGGTTCCAGTAGCCCAGATGGAGTAATTGTTGGCAGTGATACGATTGTTGTAAGGGATGGAGAAGTGCTGGGCAAACCAAGTGATGAAGATGAGGCAGCCACGATGATCTCTTCGCTTCAAGGTAGAAGTCATACCGTGTATTCTGGAGTAGCTTGTATAGACAGTAATACTGGGGAGACGCTGGTGGATTATCGCTCTACTGAGGTTACGATGAGAAGTTTATCGAACGAAGAGGTTCTTGCATACGCTAGAAGCGGGGAAGGACTTGATAAAGCCGGGGCATATGCTATACAGGGTCTTGGTGCGACACTTGTGACCGGGATTCAAGGTTGTTATTTTAATGTAGTTGGACTACCATTATCATTGCTTGCTCAAATGCTTGAACATTTCGGTATCAGGATATTGGATAATGGAAAAAAGTAACAGACGCGATTTGTTAACCAAATGATAAAGTCATACGTTAGGAAGAGATAAAGCATATCCTTCCGAGATGTTTATTAACATTCGGGGGAGAGTATGAAGTATGGGAAAAACAACCTATATGCTGCGTGACATTCCTAATGAGGAAAGACCAAGAGAGCGAATGATGAAGTATGGAGCAGGCGTGCTCAGTCAGGCTGAACTGCTAGCCATTTTACTTCGGACAGGCACTCATCAAGAATCCGCCATCCATATGGCTCAACGCATGATTGGAGAAATTGGCGGAATTCGAGGGTTTATGGACCTTAGTCTTGAAGAATTAACGAAGATGCGGGGAATCGGTCCGGCCAAGGCGGTACAAATCAAGGCTGGAATCGAGCTTGGGCAACGTTTGACAGTGTCACGCCAGCCCGAGGCACCAATTATTCGCAGTCCTCGTGATGCTGCGGACATCGTTATGGAACAACTTCGATATTTGCAAAAGGAACATTTTGTGTGTCTATTTTTGAATACGAAAAATCATATCATTGCTCAGGAGACGCTTTCTATTGGAAGCCTTAACGCATCGATTGTTCATCCACGGGAAGTGTTTCGTGCGGCGATCAAGTGTTGCAGTGCTTCTATCGTCTGCGCCCACAATCATCCCAGCGGAGACCCGACACCAAGTTCAGAGGATATTCTCATAACGAACCGTCTGTGCGAGGCTGGAGAAATTGTTGGTATCGATGTGCTAGATCATATCGTCATCGGAGACGGGGAATTTGTTAGCTTGAAGGAGCAAGGCTTGATGTAATAATGCGAGTACAAAAAGTCGGGTTTTCAGTGATTCAAAGTCGATTATGCTTCATTAGTCTGCTTAGCGATCAAAAGCTGACTTTTTGAACAACCTCTAATATAATAGATTAGATACAGATGGAAAGGGAGATTACAGCATGTTTGGTGGCTTTACGAAAGATTTAGGAATTGATTTAGGGACGGCGAATACTCTGGTTTACACTCGCGGAAAGGGAATTATTCTAAGAGAGCCCTCAGTAGTAGCTATTAACACCGATACTAAAGGTATTGTCGCAGTTGGTGAGTCTGCCAAGAAAATGATCGGTAGAACTCCTGGGAACATTCGGGCGATTCGTCCTATGAAGGATGGAGTAATCGCTGATTTCGATACGACTGCCACGATGATCAAATATTTTATTAGTCAGGCACAGAAGCAGCGTTCATTATTCCAACGTCATCCTAATGTAATGGTGTGTGTACCTTCAGGGATTACGGCAGTGGAACAAAGAGCTGTTGAGGATGCAACGAAACAAGCTGGTGCACGTGAAGCTTATACAATTGAAGAGCCATTCGCAGCAGCAATTGGAGCAGATTTGCCGGTATGGGAGCCAACTGGCAGCATGGTCGTAGATATCGGCGGAGGTACAACAGAGGTAGCTGTTATTTCTCTTGGCGGTATTGTGACGAGCAAATCTGTACGTGTTGCTGGTGATGAAATGGATGAATCAATCATTCAATATATCAAACGACAATACAATTTAATGATTGGTGAAAGAACTGCAGAACAGTTAAAGATGGACGTAGGTTCTGCTCTGGCTCTTGAAAAAGTAGAAACGATGGAAATTCGCGGCCGCGATCTTGTATCAGGTCTTCCTAAGACAATCACAATTACATCTGACGAAATTTCCGATGCACTTAGCGATACAGTAGGCGCAATCGTTGATGCCGTGAAAGTTACTCTTGAGAAATGTCCACCGGAATTGGCTGCAGACATTATGGATCGTGGAATCGTATTGACTGGTGGTGGAGCGCTGCTTCGTAATCTTGATAAGCTGTTAGCTAGTGAGACAGGAATGCCTGTAATTGTTGCAGAAAATCCTCTTGATTGCGTAGCTATCGGAACAGGTAGAGCGTTAGACAACATTCATTTATTCAAAACAAAAAGCAGTTCTGCCCTTCGTTCCAAACGCTAAACTATAAGAATACAACCTTGATGATAAGCGGCGCCGTCCTGTAGGACGGCCGACCGTTTTCTCTTATTTTTGGATTGTTTTATTGTATGCGATCCCTTCTTCGGGATTAGGGAGAATATTGTAAGGTTGGAGGGTGCTTAAACTGTTTAAGTTGCTTGGCAATAAAAGACTGTTTATTTTGCTTATTGGACTTATTCTATTTATAGCGGTTATGGGCGTTACTCTTGGAGCAAGGGCCGGCTTGTCCTGGCCGGAGAAGTTCGTGAAGGATACCGTTGGCTTTGTGCAATATGTGTTTTACAAGCCCGCTGCTTATATAGGGGGCTTGTTTGAAGATATTTCAGATTTGCATGCGCTTCAGGAAGAGAATGAGGAGCTGAAGATTGCTTTGGCTCATTATACTAGAGATAAAGCGAGATTTAATGTGATTGAACAGGATAATAAACGGTTGCAACAGAAGCTCGATTTTACGGAAGCCCAGAAGAAACAATATGATTACATTTGGAAAATTGCCCAGGTCGTTAGTGTAAACAATGATCCGGTCACTAATACAATTGTAGTTGACATTGGTAGTCGAGAAGGTGTTAGAGAAGGAATGGCTGTTTCGTCGGATTTAGGATTAGTAGGGGTGGTCAGTCGTGTCAGCAATTTTACTTCAACAGTGAAGTTGGCTACTACGATGGATGCCAGAGATCCTAACTCCAACGGTATTGCCGTTACTGTTCAGGGCAAGGAGAATGACGTGTTTGGAGTCATTGAATCATATGACAGCACAAGCGGTACGTTTCTCATGAGCAGAATCGAAGATTCCACTCCGATTGCTAAGGGTGATACGATTATATCTTCGGGAGTAGGCGGGGTATTTCCGCGTGGTATTGTCGTTGGCAAGGTGACTGACATTCAGGTAGGTGAATACGGCCTGACTTATACAGCATACGTTGAACCGGCAGCTACCTTTACGGATTGGAAAGAGCTGTTTGTAGTATTTACTCCGGAGGCTGAAAAAGAGTGAGGAAGCGTAAATATATCCTGATTCTGCAGCTGTTTCTGTTGTTTGTTGTTGAGGGGGCCATAGTACCTTGGCTTGTTCCGGGTTCATGGCAGACTCGAATTTTTCCTCATCTGGTGTACGTGGCTATATTGTTTATTTCGATTTACGATAACAGGCATACTGGCCTTGTTCTCGGATTATGCTTCGGATTACTTCAAGACGTTGTCTACTATGGAGCACTGATAGGAGCCTACTCCTTTGCTATGGGTTTATCCTGCTATTTGATGGGTCTGATATTCCGCGTGCGCCAGGCCCCGCTTCCGCTTATGATGATTGTCGTCATGGTTGGAAGTATGCTTCTGGATTCCATATTGTTCGGGACATATCGATTATTTGAGCTTACTCATCAACCTTATACATGGGCATTGATGAATCATATTATTCCCAACCTTTTTATTCAATTTATTTTTGCACTCATCGTTTATGTGCCGCTCCGGCGGGAATTGGAGATCATCACAAGACGTCGTTCTCCTGAGGAGAAAGCCTGACTCTTTATGACTTTTCATCATAGCAAGCAGGAACTTGTCTGCTTCTACGCGAATTGAATAGGAGGGAGGTACAGGCTTATGACAGTTAAATCCAATCACGTTACGATTAAAGGCATCAAAGATGGCCTGGTTTTCCTGCTAGACGATACATGTGAATTTTCGGCTCTCCTTGAGGAACTTCGTTATAAATTGGAGTACAGCCACCAAAATATTTTGACTGGCCCGATCGTTCATGTAGATGTGAAGCTGGGTGAGCGAATCGTAACGGAAGATCAGAAAGAGATGATTCTTGATATATTAAAGCAAAAGGGCAATCTGTTAATCCGTTCTTTCGAGATGCCTGAACTCCATGAAGAGTCAGAGACTAAAGAAATATTGACCACGATGAGCGGAATTGTTCGTTCTGGTCAGGTACTTCACCACAATGGGAACCTGATGTTCTTGGGTGATGTGAATCCAGGAGGAACAATTGCCTGTACTGGGGATATTTTTATTCTTGGTTCACTAAGAGGAATGGCTCATGCAGGAATAGAAGGTAACGAAGGGGCAGTGATTGCAGCTTCTTATTTGGCTCCAACGCAGCTTCGCATTGCCGAAGTTATTAGCAGACCGCCGGATGAATGGGAAAATCGTGAGACAAGCATGGAATTTGCTTTTTTGTGTGATGGAAAGATGCAAATTGACAAAATGACCAATATGTTCCGGATCAGACCGGATTTTAATGTGTTTAAAGGGGTGTGAATTATGGGAGAAGCTATCGTTGTCACATCAGGCAAGGGCGGTGTAGGTAAAACGACAACCTCGGCCAATATTGGTACGGCACTTGCATTGCTGGGTAAAAAGGTGTGTCTGGTCGATACGGATATCGGCTTGCGTAATCTGGATGTCGTGATGGGTCTGGAGAATAGAATAATTTATGACTTGATTGATGTAGCGGAAGGGCGCTGCCGATTAAATCAGGCTCTTGTTAAGGATAAACGTTTTGACGAATTGTACATGCTGCCTGCAGCACAGACAAAAGACAAAAATGCCATTACACCGGAACAGGTCAAGGACATCATCCTGGAGCTCAAGAAGGAATACGAATACGTTATTATCGACTGTCCTGCCGGGATTGAGCAAGGCTTCAAAAATGCAATCGCAGGTGCTGATCAGGCTATTGTTGTTACAACGCCGGAACATGCTGCTGTTCGTGATGCCGATCGAATTATCGGTTTGCTTGAAAGCTCGCATGTGGCTGCGCCAAAATTGATTGTAAACCGGATTCGGCCTAACATGGTGAAATCCGGGGATATGCTTGATATTGAGGATATTTTGCAAGTGCTTAATATCGATTTAATCGGTATTGTACCCGATGATGAGCTTGTGATCAAAGCTGCAAATTCAGGTGAACCCACAGTAATGAATCCCGATTCCAAAGCAGCTATCGCTTATCGGAACATTGCGCGAAGAATTTTGGGAGATACCGTGCCCCTAATGTTAATCGATCAGAAGAAAGGCATGTTTACGCGTTTCAAAAAGTTTTTTGGAATGGGTTGATATTCGTTGTTTTTTAAGCTGAAAAAAGTAGATTGGCCTATGGTAGGCATTCTTGTCATTTTTATGGTGCTTAGTTCGTTATTAGTTCGAAGTGCGATTGCTCCGTATGAGGGTAAGTTTAATGCCTATGATCTTAAGACGTTAGTATTCTATGTTATAGGATTTATCGTTGTGTTTGGCATGTCTTTAGTAGATTATCGTACAATTTTGAAATACAGCTGGTTTATTTATGGAGCAGGTTGTTTGATGCTAATCCTGGTCTATCTTTTTGCTCCCGTAAAAAATGGTGCCCGAAGCTGGTTTGAATTGCCTGGTAACCTATTGTTCCAGCCTGCCGAGCTCGTGAAAGTAATCCTGATTCTGACTACTGCATATTTATTGGGACAACGAGAACAACAACATTTGCGTTTTGGCAGGGATATTATCCCCATTTCTGCAGTAACCCTCATACCCTTTGTACTCGTGGTTATCCAGCCTGACCTTGGTAACGCCATTATTTATTTGATTATACTTGTAGCTATGCTATGGATCGGTAATGCCAAGTACAGTCATGTGGTCATTGCATTTACCATCCTGCTGGGAGCGCTCATTCTTTTCGTTACATTATTTAATACTTTTAATACAGAAATTCGTGAGTATTTAGAAGAGAATAACAAGCAACACTGGTATCAGCGGATCAACACGTTTATTAATCCAGATCAAGCATCCAACGATGAAAGACATCAATCCAGCTACGCTAAAATGGCAATAGGCTCAGGCGGGCTTCTAGGTGATGGATACATGAATGGCGAGCTGAAGAATAAGAAGTTCATTCCTTATCCTTATTCGGACTCCATTTTTGTCGTTGTAGGTGAAGAATTTGGATTTGTAGGATCTTCATTGTTGTTACTGCTCTATTTCATGTTTATTTACAGGATGATCTTGATTGCAATGCGTTGTATTGATAAAAGAGGCGCTTATATCATAATAGGCATCGTAGCGATGTTTCTGTTTCAAATATTTGAGAACGTTGGTATGATGATTGGCTTAATGCCGATAACAGGTATTACGTTGCCATTTATCAGCTATGGGGGAACCTCCCTATTGATCAATATGCTGTGTATTGGGCTAGTGTTCAGCATTAAGCTGCATCAGGAGAAATATAAGGTGGATTAGCACTTGATAAGACCATTGGAGTGAATCTCTCCAGTGGTCTTTCTTATAGTGAACGAAAGCTCATCCATGTTATAGTGATTGATAATTTTATTAAAGGAAGGGGAGGTATTGTTATTTTTAAAATTGGAGAATTTTCAAAGCTAACTCAGGTCTCTATAAGAATGTTACGATACTATGATGAGACTGGCCTGTTAAAACCAGCGCGAATAGATAAATTCACAGGCTATCGTTTCTATTCTGTTGAACAAATATCTCATTTACATAAAATTATTTTTTTGCGTGATTCGGGATTTTCGGTGTCTGAAATTGCAGTTACATTAAATTGTTGGGAAGATGCATTCCTGACCGATCAGCTTAAGGACAAATATCTGGAAATCGAACGTGCCATTACAAGAGAACAAGAGAGACTAAAAAAAATTGAAACTGCACTTCATGACTTAACAGAAAGAAAAACGAGGGTACATTACGATGTTTCTCTTAAGAGCATACCAAGCTTACAGGTGCTCTCCTTGCGAAAGATCATTCCTGATTATTTTTCTGAGGAACTATTATGGAAAGAACTTACACGTTTTATTGAAGAGGAAGGATTGAATATTTCACAAAATAGTAGTTCGTTTGCTATATATCATGATGATGAGTATAAAGAGGCTAATGTTGATGTAGAGGTCTGCGTCGTTGTAAATCAATCAGGAATCAGCAAAGATGGCTTTACATTTCGCCAGACCGAAAAAGTCGATACTATGGCTTATACCTGGGTATACGGTCCGTTTGAAAATATTGCTTCTGGTTACTCGTCGTTTGCTCATTGGCTTCAGCAGCATAATCAATATAGAATGAAAGGTAGAAACAGGCAAATTTGTCATAGGGGTCCATGGAACGAAGAGGATCCTGATCGCTATCTTACTGAAATACAAATTCCCGTGGAAAGTCAGCTCAATACTGGAGATTAATACCAACCGCCGACAGAATATACTGTCGGTTTTTTTTTAGAATTGACTCTCACATGGTGGTAGGTTTTACAGTGAAATTGTAGTAAATGAAAATTCAGGAGGTTATGATGAGGATGTTTAATGTAAATCCAATCGGAAAAATCACTGTGGATCAAGACGAAATACTTATCATTGTCGAAAGCAAGTACAAGCAGGCGTTAAAAGAGCTGACCGGATTTAGTCATGTTAATGTGATTTGGTGGTTCGACGATTTTGACAATGTAGAAGCGAGAAGTATAGTAGAAGTGGAAGCTCCTTATAAAAAAGCTCCTCAAAAAATGGGCATTTTTGCAACACGTTCTCCAATCAGACCCAATCCGGTTGCTCTCTCTGTAGTGCAAATCATTAACGTGGATGAAGACCGAGGTATAATTCGAATTCCTTATATTGATGCGAATCATGGATCACCGGTTATTGATTTAAAGCCGTATACCCCAAGCCTTGATCGGGTCGAATCACCAGGTGTTCCTGATTGGTGCAGACACTGGCCAAAGAGCATTGAGCAGTCGAGTGATTTTGATTGGGAAAGTGAATTTAACTTTTGAAAAAAATATATGTGATCATGGGGCTGTTCCAAAAGTAGGCTTGTTCAGTTCATGGGACGCTTCGTATGTCAGAACTAGATATAGCGGTACAAGAAAGCTTATCCCTTCCCTGTACCGCTTGATTCCTCCTGATTCTATAACATTTTCTCAAGTGTAGCCGTGTTGTGATGCGGTATTCCTGGAATTGTTGACTGATATAGTGCCTATTTCGCTGCTTTTTCCAAGTAATAGCTACTAGTCAACGAAAACTACTTTTGGAACAGGCAATAAATCTAAATTTTAGCCAACCGTCTATAACGCATGACTTTCCGATATACACTTTTATCCGATAGTTTGTTGAATATATAAGGATCTGGATTCGTATTTACTTCAATAATTCGAGGGGTCCATGAACGGTCAAATCCGACATCCAGGCCAATCTGGCGGAATCCAGGATATTTTTTATGCAGATGCTTTGCAGTGTTGACACCTAGTTTTTCTAAAGTATGAATCACCCTCTCCATATCAGTGGATGTTAGATGTGCGGAAAATAAGCGTCTAACATCCATAAGCTTCCCCCCGTTATGATAATTAGTAACGATTTTTCCCGGCTGTGCCACCCGCCCAATGAGTCCTGTTGTCTCCCATATTCCTTTAGGACTAAGCTGCACCATAACCCGTATGTCAAAACGTCGCTTATTATACTTAACCAAGTGAATGCCTTTCTGGATAAGATAGCTTTTTTTACCCTTGATTTTTAGTAGAGAGCGGTGAAATGTTTCGAAATCCCGAAATGTTTTGACTTTTGTCTCAATTTGATAAGTGTACTCCCCGGTATTTAGCCTCTCCGCACGAGTGACCCCCTTACCATATGTGCCAATCTCAGGTTTTATATATATCATGTTGTAGGCTTCTAGCATGGTTTTAAGATTGGGCTTACTGAATTTTCGAGTGTCCAGAATAAACCGACGCACCTCACTACTACCAAGAAGAGCTTTCGTTTTGGTCCACTTGCTCAATAATACGCTACGGTGTTTTTTCTCTCTCATCCCACCGATCTCTCCTGTTCAAATAAATTGTAAGGGCCACTGGTGTAACCTATATATCCTATGCAGGATTTATTTGCCTGGACCTTATAAGCTCCATAATTGGACCTGTAAGCCCGTACATATTTGTCCTATACATCTCATAAATATTACGTATAGAGAAGGCAGCTTTGGGAGGGAAGAGCAAAATGAATGTTAAATCAAATGTGAAGAAGCGGCGGGAAGAACGCATCAGACAACTTACAGCTGCGGATGCAGCGCGTGCTGCCCTCCCGGGATGGAGCAATGGCAATGGGACAGATTCAAAATGGATGTCAGTTACACCTGCTACAGAACATGATGAAGCAACTGAGTCAGATCCAGAATTTCTATGGAAAAGAGGACAAGGGCGCTGGACGGATATTAGCTCCTATGGATCAAGGGATATAGAGGATGGAGGACGGAAACGGAAGCATTCTTCATTTTGGAGCATGATGTTTATCAAGCTTGTCATCAGTGCTGCTTTGTTCGTTGGCATATGGGGAATTAATCAATATGAGCCTGCTTGGGCATTTCCCATTCGAATATTCGTGGCCGATGCTCTTACTAAAGAGATGGATTTTGCGGCAGCAGAAGTTTGGTATGAACGTACTTTTGGAGGGCCCCCATCTTTTATTCCGATATTTAAACATAACGAAGATAAAAGCTTGAAGGTTGGATCAAGTAACGGATTCTCTACTCCAATGGAAGGAACGCTGGCAGGTTCGTTTGCATTAAGCTTGAAGGGTGTGGAGATTATCCCTGATCAAGAGGGGGAAAGCAGTGTGCAGGTGAAAAGTACAGAGACCGGACGGGTTGTAAGTGTATCGCGAGACGCGCTAACCGGTATGACTGTAGTGATCCAGCATGCTGGTGGCTATGAATCCCTCTACGGGCATCTGGATGAACCTTTTGTAGAAAAGGGAGATTGGGTAGAAAGTGGAGATGTAATTGGAGTATTACCATCGAAATCATCACCTCCATATGCGACTTTATATTTTGCGCTAAAAATTAATGATCGGTATATTGATCCGGCGGAGTTGATTTCGTTTGATTAGATGGAATGGGATCGTTATTTCTTTTCATCCGTTTTTTGTCATCATTATGCTGACCTCATTATTAACAGGACATTTATTAGAGCTGCTAGCACTTTTTGTGATCGTGTTCATTCATGAGCTGGGACATGTCGCCGCCGCCAGATTTCTCGGGGTAAAGGTGCTGTCAGTGCAAATGCTTCCTTTTGGTGGAGTTGCGATTATGGAAGATACAGGTCATTTGACAGCAGGTCGTGAAATCCTAATATCTTTGGCCGGTCCCCTGCAGAACATGGTGCTTATCGGTTTATCATTGCTTTTTCATGCTGTTGGGCTATGGGACGGGCCATTTCTTTCATATTTTATTAATAGCAATCTTTTGATTGCTCTGTTTAATCTCCTTCCAATACTGCCACTTGATGGGGGGAAAATAAGCCAATCCCTGTGCACTCTCCTGCTCCCGTATCACGCCACTCTCATTTGGAGTCACCGGATAAGTCTTTTATTTAGCATCATGCTCATCGCATATTCAATTATTCCTCAGTTGCTTGGACAAGGAGCAGTACAGCTTAATTTATTGCTTGTAGGCTCATTTTTGCTGTATTCCAATTGGAGTGATTATAGAAATATTCCTTATCGTTTTCTACGATTCCTAGTTAACAGAGAACGTTTTTTTTCAGAGCAGCATAATGGTAATATTGCTCAGCCAATTGTTGCTGATAAATCGAAACCTTTGGATTATATTTTGCGTCTATTTAAGAGGGAAAAGTATCATTTTATTTATGTGGTTAATCAGCAAGGGAATATAGTTGCCGTAGTGCCTGAACAGAGGGTGATCTCTTCTTATTTAAGAGGGAACCCCGGGATCTGACTGATAGTATTAGCCATGGTATAATAAAGGAGAAATGTTTCTGACAGAACGTAAAACGAAGGGTGAGATCATGAAACGGATGATTGTTCACTGCGGTGTCGATTCCATCCAGCTCGCGCTGCTTGAAGAGGGTAAGCTGGTGGAGTATGCGGCGGAGCGTTCTCAGAAAAGAGGATTGGTAGGCAGTTTTTTCAAAGGTAAGGTTGTCAATGTGATTCCAGGTATGCAGGCTGCTTTTGTGGATATTGGACAGAAGAAGAATGCATTCCTTTATATCGATGATCTGCTGCATCCTCATTTAGAGAAGCAGCCGAAGCAGAAGCCTCTAATTACAGAGCTGCTTAAGCCGGGACACGAATTGATAGTGCAGGTAGTAAAAGAAGGAATCGGCAATAAAGGAGCGAGAGTAACGACTCACTATTCATTGCCAGGGCGTTGGTTAGTCTACATGCCGAACGCAGGGTATGTGGCAGTCTCTAAGAAAATCGGATCTGAAGAAGAAAGATCACGGCTGAAAGTAATAGGAGAAGAGCTGCGTACGGAAGAAGAAGGACTCATTATAAGAACGAATGCAGAGCATGCTGGAAGTGAGGCGATTCAGGAGGACTTAACCTTGCTTCGAGGGCGATGGAATACTATTTTAAGCAAGAGTGATACTGGTATATCTCCTTGTGTGCTGCATCACGATCTCAGTATGGTGCAGCGATTAATGAGAGATGTGTATAGTCCTGAGACGGACGAGCTTATTATGGATAGCTCTGAGCAAGCCAAAGAAGCTGCTGATTTTCTCGCTACGATGCTTCCCGGGGAATCGCCAAATATTGTGAAGTATAAGAAGGACTCCCCTATCTTTGATTTTTATGGAATCAGGCAGCAGTTAGAGAAGGATTTTCTGAGAAAACTGTGGCTTCCTGGTGGCGGATACCTCGTATGGGACACAACCGAAGCGCTGACAGTTATTGATGTCAATACAGGCAAATTTACCGGCAGAGACAATCTTGAGGATACCGTGTATTTGACGAATCTGGAAGCAGCCAGAGAAATCGCCAGGCTTGTACGCTTACGTGATACAGGCGGCATAATTATTGTTGATTTTATTGATATGAATAGTGAAGAACATCGCGCTGGAGTGTTGGATACTCTTGAGAAATCTTTTAAAGGAGACCGCACTCAGCATCACATTTTAGGTTGGACCAAATTAGGACTTCTGGAAATGACACGTAAGCGAATTAGAAATGAAAATGTGGTTACGGTTAGTGAATGATCTAGAAATGATTGCATTTTGCTTGTCAAAAATAAATTGATTTTTAGTTGAGGGCATGCTATCATACTATGGTATGTGTTATGGGAATACCTCGTACACATGCTGTAACCGCTCCGATCGGGTTGATAAGTCTGCAGCTTAGGCAGCAGCACCTAAATCAGGCGAGTCTGAGACATGAGGAGGTGCAAGTAAATGTACGCAATTATCGAAACTGGTGGTAAACAATACCGTGTTCAAGAGGGAGATGTTCTTTACATCGAGAAATTGAACGCTGAGGACGGTACAAGTGTAACGTTCGACCGTGTATTGGCAGTATCTAAAGGTGAAGGTTTGGTAGCAGGCGCTCCATTGGTTGCTGGTGCAAGTGTAACGGCGAAAGTCGAAAAACACGGCAAAGGCCAAAAAGTAGTCGTATACAAATATAAACCTAAAAAGAACTACCACAAAAAACAAGGTCATCGTCAACCTTACACGAAAGTGACTATCGAGAAAATCCAAGCGTAAGAAGGTGCGGTAATTGATTATCGTCTCTATTTTACGCCATAGTGATAACACCATTGCTGGATTTGAAGTATCAGGTCATGCTGGCTATGCTAAACCCGGTGAAGATATCGTTTGTGCTGGAGTTTCGGCTGTAACTGTTGGAACAGTCAATTCCATTGAGGCCCTAACGGGAGTTGTTATGGACTCTGAGATGAAGCATGGTTTTCTAAATGCCAATCTTCCATCTCATGTCGAACCGAAGGCTATAGAACAAGTGCAGCTGTTGCTTGCCTCCATGGTTGTTATGCTTACAAGTATCGAAGGATCATACGGAAAGTATATTAAAATACAGAACGTTATTATTTGAAGAAGGAGGTAGATGGACAATGTTGAAATTAAATCTTCAGTTGTTCGCTTCGAAGAAGGGCGTAGGTTCCACAAAGAACGGACGCGACAGCATTGCGAAACGCCTTGGCGTTAAACGTGCTGACGGTCAAATCGTTACTGGCGGAAGCATTCTAGTTCGTCAACGCGGTACTAAAATTCATCCAGGTACTAACGTAGGTATCGGTAAGGATGATACGCTGTTTGCTAAAGTGGATGGCGTCGTTAAATTCGAACGTTGGGGTCGCGACCGTAAAAAAGTGAGCGTCTACCCTGTGGAAATCGCTCCTGTAGCGGCTGCAGTAGAAGCTTAAGATTTTTTTATACTGGTAAGACTTCATAAGCCCTTGGCATGTAAGTGCCGGGGGCTTTTTTGTATACAATAGAGAAGCTGTAATTCCTGCATTCTCACAAGGATTTTTATGATATACTGTGTAATGATGTCAGGGTGGAAAGTTCACCCAATCTGTCAGAGGAACGGGGAAAGTCATGAAGTATCGGTTCACGGTACCAGCTATTGTAGTTATTCTGTCTATAGCTTGTCTGAGCGCTAATTATTTCATTTCTTCGCTTGTCGGCTATGTTGGAATTAGCTGTTGCCTACTCATTTTGTGCTGGTGGTATATTAGATATATACATCGGCAGGCAGTTAATGAACGGAAAATTTTGCTTGAATCGGTACAGAGAACAGCTACTGCAACGTTAGGCCATCATCGTCATGATTGGATGAATGATCTGCAAATTTTGTATGGGTATATTCAATTAGGAAAATATGATAAACTTGCCGATTGTGTGGAAAGAATAAAGGAAAGAATGGCAGTCGAGGGCAAAATCGCAAGACTGGGTATTCCATCTTTGGTGTTCTATCTGCAATCTTTTCGGGAAATGAACGGATCCATTCAATTGGAGATATATGTTCAGGAAAATCTTCATCTGGATGATCTATTGCTAACTGAGGATGGGGAAGAGTTCTCCTTGGCGATTACGGAGACTATACGAGCTTATCAATTTTGCGGCCGATCATCATGGGGAGAAATAGTGCGGCTTAAGCTGTCCTTTTGCCTTGAAGGTAATGAGGTGGCCGCAATTTTTGAACAGGAAGGCTCAGGAAGTGTGGATACACTTACACAATTATTAGAGAATTGGGACAAAGAAAAACGGGTTGTAGCCGAACGGCTGGATTCGGAAATATCCTCTCTTAGACTCAGGATAGCTTGCGGAAATTAAAATGAGGTGAATGCATGTTTGTAGATAAAGCGAAGGTTTATGTAAAAGGAGGCGACGGAGGAGACGGTATCGTCGCATTCCGCCGGGAAAAGTATGTTCCAGAAGGAGGGCCTGCTGGAGGCGATGGCGGGAGGGGCTCTGACGTCATTTTTAGAGTTGATGAAGGTCTGCGGACGCTCATGGATTTTCGCTACCAACGGCATTTTAAGGGGCAACGTGGTGTGAAGGGACGCAATAAAAGCCAGCATGGCGCTAATGCCGAGAATATGATCGTTCGCATTCCACCAGGCACAGTCATTATTGATGATGATACTGGAGAAGTTCTGGCCGATTTAACACGCCATGGACAACAGGTCGTAGTAGCCAAAGGTGGTCGTGGTGGACGCGGTAATATTCGTTTTGCTACGCCAAACAACCCTGCACCTGAGCTTGCCGAACACGGCGAGGAGGGGGAAGAACGTTGGATTGTGCTGGAACTCAAGGTAATGGCCGATGTTGGTCTGGTTGGGTTTCCGAGTGTCGGCAAATCCACTTTATTGTCGGTGGTATCCGCTGCACAGCCCAAAATCGGTGCTTATCACTTCACTACAATTACTCCGAATCTTGGCGTAGTTGATGTCAGTGAAGGCCGTAGTTTTGTAATGGCCGATTTGCCTGGATTAATCGAAGGCGCGCATGAAGGCGTTGGACTAGGACATGAGTTTTTACGCCATGTGGAACGGACAAGACTCATTATTCATGTTGTAGATATGGCGGGTTCGGAAGGACGGGATCCTTTTGATGACTGGCAGAAGATTAACGATGAGCTTCGTCTCTATAATGCCGATCTTGAGAATCGTCCGCAAATTGTAGCTGCTAACAAAATGGACATGCCTGAATCGGCTGACAATTTAGAAAAATTTAAAGAGCAGGTAGGCAAGGTACGCCCTGATCTTGAAATTATGCCAATATCCTCACTGACTCGTCAGGGAGTACAGGAATTGCTGTACAGAGCTACGGATCTCCTGGATCAGATTCCAGAAGCTCCTGCCATTGAAGAAGTGACAGAGCTAGAGGAAAGAAAAGTCTACAAGCTGGATAAACGAGAAGATGATAGCTTTACAATAAAACGGGAAAACGAGACCTTTATTGTTGAGAGCGTAAAGATCGAGCGTATGATGAAACGGATGCAGCTTAACACGCATGATGCAATTTTGAAGCTGGCACGCACACTTAGACATATGGGTGTAGATGAAGAACTTAGACAACGTGGTGCGACGGACGGAACGATTGTACGGATCGGGGATTTCGAATTTGAATTTGTAGAAGGCAGCAGTTATTACTACTAAGACAATATATTGATCATACCAACGGGTGCAGTCCTTAGAAGGATGTTGTGCCCGTGTTTTTTTATACGGCTAGAATAGAAAAATCCGCGCACAAAGATTATAAAATGGATTGTTTTAAAGGATGGATTCCGTTATAATGTCCACTATACGAATACAACAGTCTCTAAGGAGAGGACGTTTGTGAAGGAACGCTACTATTTGGTTCGCGAGGATATTTTGCCTGAAGCTGTCATCAAGACACTGCAGGTAAAGGAACTGCTGGCCTCTGGCGATGTCAGGACGGTCCATGAAGCTGTATCACAGGTAGGACTGAGCCGAAGCGCTTATTACAAGTATAAAGACGGCATCCATCTTCTGAATCAGATTGAACGTGAGAGTATTGTCACGATATCCTTTGATTTGGAGCATCGATCAGGCATTCTATCTAAAGTTTTGGCACTTATTGCTGGTTCTGGCGGGAATGTGTTGACGATCAATCAGAGTATACCACTACAAGGAAGGGCGAATGTCGTCATTTCGGTAGAGACCACACGTCTCACAGAAGAACTGGATGGGATGATCGAACTGCTGCAGGGTATCCCCGGTGTAAGGAAGACCCAGATTGTGGGTCAAGGATAGAAGATAGAAGAAGATAGATAATGGTAAACGATAGAAACAACTAGGAGGGGACTAAATTTGAAACCTGTGAAGGTAGGGTTGCTTGGACTGGGTACAGTTGGAACTGGTGTTATTCGCATTGTAGAAGGTCACCAGGAAGATTTGAGCAGACAAGTAGGCTCACCTGTCGTTATTGAAAAAGTAGCCGTAAGGAGTCTGGATAAGAAAAGAAATATTGAGATTGAGAGCAGTAAACTAACAGACAATCCTTGGGATGTTATTCGCGATCCTGAGATTGACATAATCGTTGAAGTTATGGGCGGGGTTAATGAGACAAAAGCGTATATTCTTGAGGCGCTTGATCGCGGCAAGCATATCGTTACTGCAAACAAGGATTTAATGGCGCTGTATGGGTCTGAAATTGTGGCTAAAGCCCAAGAAAAACAGTGTGATGTATTTTATGAAGCCAGTGTTGCGGGGGGGATTCCGATTATCCGTACACTGATCGAGGGCTTCTCCTCTGATCGAATTATGAAAATTATGGGGATCGTAAATGGCACAACAAATTATATTTTGACTAAAATGAGTTTAGAAGGTGCTTCATACGATGACGTGCTTCGGGAAGCGCAACAGCTTGGGTACGCAGAGACAGACCCGACTTCCGATGTGGAAGGTCTTGATGCCGCTCGAAAAATGACCATTCTCGGTACACTTGGTTTTAGAACTGATATTGAACTTAAGGATGTTGAGGTTCGCGGGATTTCGTCGGTTACGAAAGAAGATATCGTACATGCGAAGAGATTGGGTTATGAATTAAAGCTGCTTGGAATCGCTGACAGAGAGGAAGAAGAAGTAAGCATCAGCGTACAACCAACGATGGTCAAGAGCACTCATCCAATTGCGGCAGTTAATGGTGTATTTAATGCGGTGTATGTATATGGTGAAGCAGTAGGTGAGACGATGTTCTATGGAGCCGGAGCTGGAGAAATGCCAACTGCTACTTCGATCGTCGCTGATCTGATTGCTGTTGTGAAAAATCTGAAGCTGGGTGTTAACGGTTTGAAAGCCATTGTACCGTACAAACCGAAAAAGCTAAAAAGTGATGATCAAATCTCATATAAAAACTTCCTTTTGCTGAACGTTGCTGATAAAGCTGGTGTGCTTGCACAAATTACTCAAGTATTTGCAGAGTATGATGTAAGCTTGGAATCAGTCGTACAGTCACCAAATGCGAATACCTCGGATGCAGAAATCATAATTGTGACGCATAACGCAAGTAAAGCCAACATGGATAAAGTGTTGAACCATTTTGAGTCGCTTGATGTTATACACCGCGTTAAGAGTGTATATCGAGTAGAGGGATAAATTAGGAACAGAAGGGGTTTAGGGGTGTGAATCATCATGATACGAACTAACGGAGTCCGGGTTAAAGTACCCGCAAGTACTGCCAATTTGGGTCCAGGATTTGATACACTAGGTATGGCGTTATCTCTGTATGCGTGGATAGAGATGAAACCTGCCCAAACGACAAGCTTTCATTTGTATGGCGATAATTTAAAGGGTTTACCTGCGGATAAATCTAATTTGATATACAAAGTGGCACAATCCGTGTTCGCTGAGGCTGGTGAATCGTTGCTGGAGCTGGAAATTTCGATGTACTCAGATATTCCGCTTACGCGCGGTCTTGGTAGCAGTGCCTCGGCGATTGTTGGGGCATTGTTTGCTGCCAATCAGCTTATCGGCTCTCCACTAAGCAAAGCCAAGCTGTTTGATATGGCGACTGCTCTTGAGCATCATCCCGACAATGTTGGAGCTTCATTGTATGGCGGGATTATTACTGCGGTGTGGGATGGTATTCACGCTGAATCGCTTCGAATTGAACCGCCAGTTGATCTTGGTGTACTGGTCGCCATTCCAGACTTTCAACTGTCAACAACTAAAGCGCGTGAAGTATTGCCTAAGCAGGTAAGTTTAAGCGATGCAGTATACAATGTCAGTCGGGCCTCATTGCTCACCGCTGCGCTCGCATCAGGCAGATTGGACTTGATTTCGCAATGTATGTCCGATCGCTTGCATCAGCCTTACCGAGCTTCTCTTGTGCCGGGAATGTCTCGAATACTTGAGGAGGCTACGGATCATGGTGCTATCGGAATTGCTCTGAGTGGTGCAGGTCCAACGTTATTAGCTCTTGCAGATCAACGAATTTCTGCGGGAACGGAGCTGGAGCAGTTTCTTCTGAGTGTACTTGGTGAACACAACATTACTGCAAAGACACTATGGCTGAAGCCTTGCAGGGATGGTGTAACGGAGATTACTATGGAGACAGAGGATTCATTTCTGGATCTCATTCAGAATGAAGTTAATCTGACTTTTTGAAAACAGAGCTAGAGGGGAAGTCATGGCATGAAACGAATAGCATTGTTGCCGGAAGGGTCGGTTTCCCATGAGGCAGTTCTTCATCTTTTTGGAGACGAACCTGTGGAGCTGCATCATTTCAAACAAATTTCCGATGTTTTTCTGGCGACTGCAAATGGGAAGACTGATTACAGTGTCATTCCAATGGAAAATACGATTGAAGGCTCTGTAAGCCTGCATATGGATTGGTTAGTTCATGAAGTGGACATCCCGATGCAAATTGAATGGGTATACCCTTCAATGCAGAATTTGATAGGCAAACGCGAGGAATTTGTTGGCTCAACGGGTGATATCGATTATTCTAAAATAGGCAAAGTGTTGTCCCATCCTGTTGCGATGGCGCAGTGTCTGCAGTTTATCAGATCCCGGATGCCAAACGCTGAATTGGAGCATGTTGGAAGCACCTCAGAGGCAGTTGAATTGGTGAAAAAGCATCCTGATGAAGGATGGACTGCGGTAGGAACGGCGCTGGGCGCTAAGCGGCATGGGTTAGATATTTTGGCGGATAAGGTAACGGATCATGACAATAACTATACAAGATTCGCGCTTATTGGACCAAAGCCATTCAATCAACAGGTCAAAATTTCAGGGGGGCGTTCAGAAGCGAAGACAAGTATTCTGGTCACTTTGCCAGAGAACTTTCCAGGAGCACTTCATCAGGTGTTATCTGCTTTCGCCTGGCGCAAGCTTAACTTGTCGCGCATTGAATCACGGCCAACGAAGAAGCGTCTGGGTAATTACTATTTTTACATGGATGTTCTCGAATCATTAGATTCTGTTCTGTTATCCTCCGCTATTAAAGAAATTGAAGCGTTAGGATGTCATGTACGGGCTCTTGGGAGCTATCCAAGCTATACTTTTGAAGGAACTAAAACGGAGGTGCGGTACTAGTGGCTGAGCAATGGATTTATCTAGACGGACAATTTGTAACTAAAGAGAACGCAAAAGTATCAGTGTATGATCATGGATTTTTATACGGGGACGGGATTTTTGAAGGTATCCGCATTTATAACGGTAACATCTTTAAATGCAAAGAGCATCTGGATCGACTGTATGATTCGGCAAAATCAATTATGCTGAATATTCCACTTACTTATCAAGAGATGGAAGACGCACTGGTTGAGACCTTACGTCGTAACGAGCTGCGTAATGGATATATCCGCTTGGTAGTTTCACGTGGTGCAGGAAATTTAGGCCTTGATCCTAATCGTTGTCCGAATGCATCGGTTATCATTATCGTTGAGCAACTTGCAATTTACTCTGAAGAAGCTTATAAGACTGGTCTGAAAACGGTGTCTGTATCGCAGAGACGGAATATTCCGGATGCTTTAAATCCAAAGATCAAGTCTTTGAACTATTTGAATAATATTTTGGTAAAAATCCAATCCAACCTCGCTGGTGCGGGGGAAGCGATTATGATGAATGCTCAAGGATATGTTACAGAGGGCTCTGGAGACAATATTTTTATCGTGAAAAATGGTGTAATCACTACACCTCCATGCTATTTGGGTGCACTTGATGGTATTACGCGTCAGGCTATCATCGAAATCTGCAACAATAAAGGCTACAAAATCAAGGAAGAACCATTCTCCATGCACGATGTGTACGTTGCTGATGAAGTCTTCCTTACAGGTACTGCGGCTGAGGTTATTGCTGTGCGTGAAGTTGATGGTCGAATTATCGGTGAAGGTCATGCGGGGCCTATTACTCTTAAGCTTCTGGACGAATTCCGCAGCATCGTTGATAAGGACGGCGTTAAAGTTTGGTAATTTGATAAATAGACTAGACCCCATTCATCTCGAAAGAGGTGGGTGGGATTTTTTTTATTCCTTCATGGATGTCAAAAACCGGGCTTCTGCATAGGATGTATTAAATGGGCCCCGGGCGATAGAATCACCTACCGGAGAAGAAACCTAGGAGGTTTATGACGCGTGAAAATTCATATCGTAAAACAAGGCGACACTTTATACGAGCTGTCAAAAAAGTATAATGTGCCCTTGCAGAAGCTGATTGAAAGTAACCCGCAAATTGCGAATCCCGATCAATTGAACATTGGGGATAAGGTGAAAATTCCAACAGTCGCAGTGTCCGTAGACGGTAATGGAAGCGGTAGTGGAAGTGGAGTGTATAAACATGTTGTCAAGCAAGGTGATACACTATGGAAATTGTCCAAAGCTTGGGGGATTCCGCTTGAAACCCTGATCGCAGCGAATCCTCAGTTAAGTGATCCAAATGTACTTAAGGTAGGAGAAATTGTAAATATCCCAGCAAAAGGAACTCAATCAAATGTAAACGCAGGTCAAGGTGGAGTTACGGCCAATCCAGGTCCAACAGGGAAAAAAAATACTGCTGCTAAGGCAGAGACCGGAAAAGTAGAACAGACTAAACCGAATACTGCACCTATTAAAGTTGAACCTACAAAGCCTAACACTGAACCTGTAAAAGTTGAGCCAACTAAACCTAATGTTGAACCTGTAAAAATTGAACCAACCAAAACGGAGGTTATACAACTTCAACCTATTCAAGTCGAAATTGGAATTGAACAAATTACTTATGAACCTTTAAAGGTCGAACCTGTAAAGTATGAGCCGGTAAAGTATGAACCAGTAAAATATGAGGAACCATCTTGCGTTCAGGCTACTGAATGCCCTTGTCCTGAATTACCGATATCACCATATTATGATTATCAACCGCAAGAGATGGCTAACACAGCACCTCTCTATCCTCAATCATCATGTGGGTGCTCGGGTAACAAAGCTCAACCTGATAGTCATTTATTTTATCAATATCAGATGCCTGCAGAGGCTGTATCGTCTTACTATGATTTTCCTCAAGCTCCTCAGGAATTGTGGAATGCGGCTGGAACGGGAATGCAGGATGGCGAATATCCTGGGCTCTCAAGTGCTCCATATACAAGTCCACTAATGATGGGAGAAATGGAAATGGGAGGTTATCCATGCCACCCATGTTACCCATATCATATGTATGATCCTTGTTGGGGTCAGCCATATATGCATGATATGTCCAATATACATGGAATGCCGAACGTGCAAGGAATGCCAAACGTGCATGGAATGCCAAACATGCAGGGAATGCCAAACATGCAGGGAATGCC
>NZ_FNBG01000008.1:0-1228 GCF_900102215.1 Fontibacillus panacisegetis | reverse complement strand
TGCAGGGAATGCCGAACGTGCAGGGAATGCCGAACGTGCAAGGTATGTCCAACATACATGGAATGCCAAACATGCAGGGAATGCCGAACGTGCAAGGTATGTCCAACGTACAGGGTATGCCGAATATGCAAGCTCCTGTGCAGGAGCATATGCCATCCACATGCTGCGGTGGTTATCATCCGTATGTCGATGCTCAGTCTTTGTATCCACAACAGGTTGCAGGAGTGTATACAGGTTATCCTGATGGCTATGGTTTGGCGGGATTTCAGGTACAGCCTAATGTCCCTGGAGCTTCCCTAGGTGGATTTGGAGGTGCAGATGAAGTAAAGGGATTCTTCGAACGTGATTCTCAATTTACAGGAAATGCAAATGATGCAACCATTCAAGCAACATCAAATGAAGATGCTGGAATTGAAGCTGAGGTGAACAGCAAGTCTAAAGCTAAAACAAAAACCAAAAAAGAAGTGAAAGTATCTGGGTCAACATCTACTAAAAATACGACTAAGAGAGCAAGAGGCAATTCGGGAAGTATTTCAAACAAAAAGCGTGTGACTACAGAAGCGGAAAAAGGAAGAACTGCAGGGCGCCGCACTCTATGGATAAATGAGTAGCATGTAATCACAAAAAAGCGAGTGGACAAAGCGAAGTGAGTTCTTGCCTTTGCTTTGTCTATTCGATGTTATCATATAATGGGTTGAGCAAATGGTGACTTTATGATATATTGAATATCCCATTGAACAAGCTCATGACTTGGGTGGGAGAGAATGAGTACAATTAACTCAAAAGTTTTACGAAAAAAAGTTCTTGCATTTTAAATTTCAACATGATATATTATTTAAGTCGCCGCTGAACACGGAGGTGAACAAAAACAAAGTTGATCTTTGAAAACTGAACAACGAGTGAGTATAAAAATGAGAATGAATAATTCTCGTCAGTTTTTCTAAATGAGCAAGTCAAACACTTTAATGGAGAGTTTGATCCTGGCTCAGGACGAACGCTGGCGGCGTGCCTAATACATGCAAGTCGAGCGGACTTGATGGAGAGCTTGCTCTCCTGATAGTTAGCGGCGGACGGGTGAGTAACACGTAGGCAACCTGCCTGTAAGGCCGGGATAACTAGCGGAAACGTTAGCTAATACCGGATAATTTATTTCATCGCATGGTGGAATAATGAAAGACGGAGCAATCTGTCACTTACGGATGGGCCTGCGGCGCATTAGCTAGTTGGT
>NZ_FNBG01000065.1 GCF_900102215.1 Fontibacillus panacisegetis | reverse complement strand
CCTGCACATTTGCAGCAATTTCAGGAATTCCGCATCATGACACTATTACACATGAGATACGGTCATAGAATGCGGCAGGATCAAGCGGTGCAGGGGGCGTCTTCCTTGCACTGCTATTTCTAGTTTTGACACTAAACCTACTTTTGGGATAGCTCCCTTGTGTTGTTTTATTAGGTTTCGATTTGCTTATATCTCTTGTGGGCACTAGACTATGATTAGAAAGAAAAGGGATTTTATTTCTAAGATTTAAGGAGGATCATACGTGCCAAGTTTAATTTTAGAGGGAGGAACTCTCAGACCGATATTTAGCTCAGGTGTTATGGATGCTTTGCTAGATCACGATGTAATGTTTCCTTATTGCATAGGCGTATCAGCTGGAATTAGTAATGGAGTTTCATATATATCCAGACAAAAAAGGAGAAACCTCGAAATTTTGGAGAAATACCGCCATGATCCTCGATACATAGGGTATCGGAATTTCCTGCGCAACCGCAGCTTGTTTGGATTGGATTTTGTGTTTGGAGAAATTCCAAAAAGCTTGATCCCATTCGATATGAAAACTTACCAGAGCTATAAGGGACAGGTGCTGGTCGGAGTTACTAATGCCCATACGGGATTGCCTGAATATATGGATGGATTAAAGATGGACGAGAAGTGGACTATGCTGCGCGCAACATGTGCTCTGCCTATGTTTTTTCCTGCTATTGAGATGAATGGATATAAATATTATGACGGTGGACTGACTGACCCCATTCCTGTTCGTAAAGCAATCGCAGACGGTAATGATAAGCATCTGATCGTGCTCACTCAACCTAAAGGGTACATTAAGGAGTTCAGTAAACAAAATGCAAGAGCGGGGAAACTGTTAAAACGTAAATATCCTAAGCTCGAGGAAATATTGCTGACTAGACATGAGAAATATAATGAAACAGTATCCTTTTGCGAACAGTTGGAGAGTGAAGGGAAAGCCGTGATCATTCGTCCAGAAAGACCTCTGCGTAGTTTTGAGAAGGATATCAATATACTTAAGGATTCTTGCCAGCATGGTTATGACTTGGCTATGACGCGAATGCCAGAGATACAGGGGCTGTTTGGTTGAATATGTATAGAATGAAAAACGTTATTCCGTCACTTTTGTGGCGGTTTTTTTTATCGCAGCTAAATTATATTCAAAAAAATGTTAATCATCCCTTTACATACCCCTATGGGGTATATTATAATGAACTCATCAACCACTCCACTATTAAATAACGGCTGAATAATGCCTAGTGTGGAAGTAAATAGTATGAAAGTTAGGGAGGCAGGGGTTGTTATGGCTGATCGGAATCATACGGACACAGGACATTGTACCAATGCTTCAGGAGAAGGATGTACCAGTGGGGAGCACCCCAGGCAAAGTCATCATTCCGAGGCGGTAAAAGGTAATTTAACTAGTCGATTGAATCGTATTGAGGGGCAAATTCGCGGGATAAAAGGAATGATCGAGAAAGACACCTACTGCGATGATGTTCTTAATCAGATTGCGGCGGTGCAGTCTGCACTTAATAGCGTCGGCAAGCTTTTGCTGGAAGGTCATATGAAGAGTTGTGTGATTGAACGAATTCAGGCAGGCGAGATGGAAGTTGTTGACGAGCTGCTTATTACTGTTAATAAATTAATGAAATAATAAGGAGGAAATAGTTATGCAAAATGTTACTTTGAAAGTAGAAGGAATGTCGTGCGGTCATTGTGTCAATTCAGTTGAAGGTGCGCTGTCACAAATCGGTGCAACGGCGAAAGTTGATTTGGGATCGAAGAGCGTAGCAATAACGTATGATGAGAATAAATTGTCCCTAGAAACGATTAAAGAAGCGATTGAAGATCAAGGTTATGACGTAGTTTAAGGCAGAATCATTTTCTGCTGTCTCTAATATACCCCCAATGGGTATATAGGTTGACAAGAAGGAGAGATTTTCCTATGGAAAAAGCACTGAAAAGTGAAGGAAATCATGAGACTAGTGGTGATCATGCCACGTTGCAAATTACAGGAATGACCTGTGCAGCTTGCGCCAATCGAATTGAGAAGGGCTTAAATCGACTGCCAGGTGTGGCTGGGGCAAATGTGAATCTTGCGCTGGAGACGGCGCAGGTCCACTTCGAGCCGGCAGAGGTATCGCTTAATGATATTATTCAAAAAGTAAGTCAACTTGGCTATTCTGCAGCATTGAAGCAATCTCAAGATCAAGCTGATCAGGTAAGGGCAGAGGAAATTGCAAAACAAAAGCGGAAGCTGATTGTGTCTGCTGTGCTAACCTTTCCGTTGCTATGGGCGATGGCAGGACATTTTTCTTTTACAGCTTTTATCTGGACGCCTGATCTACTCATGAATCCCTGGTTCCAGTTTATATTGGCTACACCGGTGCAGTTTATTGTAGGCTGGGGATTCTATGTTGGAGCGTACAAAGCGCTTCGCAACCGCAGTGCCAATATGGATGTATTGGTTGCTCTAGGTACATCAGCAGCGTATTTTTATAGCTTGTATTTAAGCATACAGTCGCTGTCTATGGCACATGGGCATACCCCCCAGCTGTATTATGAAACAAGCTCGGTGCTGATCACCTTGATCCTGCTTGGCAAATGGTTTGAAGCACTGGCTAAAGGGCGGTCTTCACAAGCGATCAAGACGTTAATGGGATTGCAGGCTAAGACGGCTACGGTCATTAAAGATGGGGAAGAGGTAAGTGTACCAATAGATGCGGTTGTTCCGGGCGATATTATTCTGGTTAAGCCGGGCGAACGCATTCCGGTAGATGGAGAGGTATTGGACGGAGTGTCGGCGGTAGATGAATCAATGCTGACTGGTGAAAGTATTCCGGTAGAGAAGAAAGTCGGAGACGACGTGATCGGAGCAACGGTCAACAAAAATGGTGCATTGCGTATTCGGGCGATGAAAGTCGGACGTGATACAGCTCTGGCTCAGATCATCCGGGTAGTTGAAGAGGCGCAAGGCTCCAAAGCGCCGATTCAACGTGTTGCAGATGTGATCTCAGGGGTATTTGTGCCGATCGTTGTAGGTATTGCGGTGGTCACCTTCTTAGTATGGTTCTTCTTTGTAGCTCCAGGCAGCTTCTCAGAGGCGCTGGAGAAAGCTATTGCAGTTCTCGTCATTGCTTGTCCTTGCGCACTTGGACTCGCAACGCCTACATCCATAATGGCTGGATCTGGTAGAGCAGCCGAGTATGGTATTCTGTTTAAGGGCGGGGAGCATTTAGAGACTGCGCAAAGCCTTGATACGATTGTGCTGGATAAGACAGGTACAATCACACGTGGTCAACCTGAGCTAAGAGAGGTTGTTCCGGCAAACGGGATGCAGGAGGCGGAACTGCTTGTTTTGCTAGGTTCAGCTGAGCGCAGCTCTGAGCATCCGTTAGCTGAAGCTATAGTGACAGGGGCGCGGGAACGCGGACTGACATTACCTGAAGCTTCTGCATTCGAAGCGATACCTGGTCATGGTATCTCAGCAATTGTAGAAGGTCGTCGTATACTGGCTGGAACGCGTCGTTTAATGGCCAAAGAGGGCATTGACGTTGGTTCTTATGAGGATGTTATGTCAATGAAGGAAGAGGCGGGTCAGACAGTGCTTCTGATCGCTGTCGATGGTATATATGCTGGTATGGTTGGTGTTAGTGACCGAGTGAAGGATACTTCGAAGGCGGCAGTTTCGAGATTGAAGGAGCTTGGTCTTCAGGTTGTAATGATTACTGGAGACAATGATAGAACTGCGCGGGCGATAGCTGGTGAAGTCGGTATAGATATGGTTCTGTCTGAAGTGTTGCCGGAAGGTAAGGCAGCTGAGGTGAAGAAACTTCAGGAGCAAGGTAGAAAGGTTGCGATGGTCGGAGATGGTATCAATGACGCTCCAGCGCTTGCCATTGCAGATGTTGGTATTGCCATTGGCACAGGAACAGATGTTGCGATTGAAGCGGCAGACGTAACATTAATGCGCGGTGATCTTCAAGGTGTTCCTGACGCGATTGAGATGAGCAAGCGTACCATGGGGAACATAAAGCAAAATATGTTCTGGGCGCTTGCATATAACAGTGTAGGGATTCCGATCGCAGCAGCCGGATTTTTGGCTCCATGGCTCGCTGGTGCGGCGATGGCACTGAGCTCGGTATCCGTTGTATTAAATGCATTAAGACTCCAACGTGTAAAACTATAATCATAGTTGAATAAAAGACTACCCTAGTTCATCGTAATGATGGATCGAGGTAGTCTTTTGCTTTTGCTGTATTCTTATCAGTTAAGAGGCTGATTCATAAATAATTCCTTGTTCCTGAAGAGAACGGATGAATAATTTCATCAGTCTTACACTGGAATTAAGCGTCTCAACATCAGGCTTCTTGCATGATTCGATATAGTTTAAGGTAGCCGCTTGACCCTTTAATGAAATTCTGAACGTGGCTTTTGGAGTTTTAAGCAGCTCCTGGTCCAGTCCATCATGTTTGAGAACAGAGCGGAGAACGCTTGGATGTGATGACTTGGCATGAAAGAGCTTGCCGACTGCCGAATTAGGCATTGAAGCAGGTCTTAAGTGACTCTGAAATGGTAGAAAGATCGGGCGCTTAATAGAACATAGATAGCATTCCAGTTTGCGCCGAGGTCGATATTTGTATGTTAGCTCAATTGTTGGAATGCTGTTTGAGGAGCTCGAGCTATCGGACAGGGTTGCTATGATGACACCACCTAATCCATGAGCCAGTTCAACCTTGACATGATGAGAAGTATACTTCCATCCCTTGAATGAGGATGGCACATAGGTTCCACCAGATGCTTTGGCATACTCTTGCAAAATGATCGACGACTTCGACTCCAACATGCTTTTACGAACAGTCTTAGTCTGCATCTTTGGTTCCACCTCCATGATCCCGAGCACGTGGCGAAGGTAGACGTCCTTCTCTTCGGAGCGCTTCCCGCAGCAGGTACTCAATATGTCCGTTAACGCTTCGGAACTCGTCAGCAGCCCAGCGTTCCAAAGCTTCATACAGGGACGGATCTAGTCGCAACGGGAAGCTTTTTTTGCTGGCCATTCTAACGTATCTCCCTAATTAGTACAACGAGCTCGTATTAATGACCGGCTGGGCTGAACGGTCTGATACGACTGCAACGAGTAAATTGTTAATCATAGCTGCTTTGCGTTCATCATCAAGCTCAACTACATTGTCGGTTTGAAGGCGTTCGATAGCCATTTGTACCATCGTAACCGCACCATCAACGAGCTTCTCGCGAGCAGCAATGATCGCTTCTGCTTGTTGGCGCTGCAGCATTGCACTGGCAATTTCAGTGGAGTAAGCCAAGTGGGTCAGGCGCGATTCAGTCACTTTTACCCCTGCGATTGCAAGCCGTTTCTGAAGCTCTTCGGTAAGCTCAAGAGCAATCTCTTCGGTGTTGCCGCGAAGGGAGAAACCGCTAATTTCAGGCTGATCATAAGGATATTTACTAGCGACGTGACGGAGCGCTGTTTCACTTTGAATTTCAACGAATGTTTCGTATTCGTCTACTTCAAACAACGCTTTGGCTGAATCAACAACAGAGAAAACAATGACCGCCGCAATTTCGATCGGGTTACCGCTGACATCGTTGACCTTTAGCTTAGCACTGTTGAAGTTGCGTACACGCAGAGAAACCTTTTTGCGGCTGGAAAACGGAATAGACAGGTAAAACCCGCTCTTGCGGATAACACCAAGATAACGTCCGAAGAACGTGATTACGCTAGACTGATTTGGCTGTACGACAGTAAGCCCAGTGAGTAGTATCAATGCGATTACTCCAGCCATAATTCCGATGAGAACAGGTAATGTTTCTTGAAGGCTGATGAGGTATCCACTTGCTCCCCCAATGGCGATAATGAACAGAAGAGCGACAAAGCCATTTAGATAAGAAATCTCTTTTTCCTTAAACATGTCGAGACAACTCCTTTAAACTACATATTGATTTGATATTTATATGATATCACTTTTGAAATATATTGTAAATTATTTTGTTGCAAAATAATCTAAACAACTAAATAAAGTTGACATAGATCGAATTAAAACATATGATTTAAACAATCGTTTAATAAAGATTTTAACATTCATAAAGGAGATGTATTCGAATGTTCAAAGGAATAAAGTCTTTTATTAAGAGTCCGCAGAGCATAGTTGGCATTATTATTGCCCTTATGTTTCAGGTCATTTTCACTCTTATATGGATGACAGCGTATGACGGGGTCAATGATCGTGTGGATCAAATGAAGATTGCAGTAGTGAATGAGGATCAAGGCTTTGGGAGAAGCATTGTTTCAGGATTGAAGGATAGGCTCCCCTTTGAACTGGTGAATGTGTCGACGGAGGAAGGACAAATAAAGCTGGAGAACCGCGAAGTTCAATTGATGCTCAGCATTCCTGCAGATTTTAGCCAGAAGCTTCAGACCTCTGGTGATAAGGCGATGCTAAGCTATACGATCAACGGATCTAATCCAGCTATGGTGAAAAGTATGATGGAGAGTGTTGCGGCAGGTGTAACGGAATCTATCAATAAACAGGCGATAGAGCAAGGAACTTCGCAGCTGCTGTTAGGCTTGTCTATGCCAGCAGAGAAGGTGGAGGTCATCGCTAAAGAGATAACAGGAAAAGTAGAGTCGAATGTAGATACCATCCATCCTGTCGATGGAATGAACAATCAGATGGTGCCAATGATGCTTGTATTGGCCTCTTTTGTCGGAACGATGATTATGGGTATGAATTTATATCAGGCCTCTTTGTCAATAAGAAGTGAGACGTCTCTATGGCAACGGTTTGGTGCTCGTTCTCTCATTAACCTGACTTCATCACTCCTTATTTCTCTTATAGGGACTTCACTGGTTTTTGTTCTAGGAGGGCAAATGGAGCATGGGTTTATCGCTTTTTGGATGTTCCAGGCTCTGTTCGTTGCAACTTTTCTGTTCTTCTCGCAAATGTTCCTTGCATTATTCGGAGTGGCGGGTATGCTGTTTAACATTGCGATGTTGTCCTTGCAGCTTGTAACATCGGGAGCTCTAGTTCCGCGGTTCCTGCTAAACGATTTTTACCGTTCATTCGGCGAGGTGTTGCCAGCGACCTATGCGGTAGAGGGGCTGATGAATTTACAGTTTGGCGGATCCATTGAAACGGCAAATGTATATTGGCTGATTGGTATTGGTATTATAAGTTTGATAATCGGTCTGGTCTCAGAGCTCGCAAGGAATTATCGTAGTGTCAGGGTAGAGATGGTATCGTAGTACTATATATTTATAGCTTTTTCCATAAGTGCTGAAGAGTCGCCTTGCGCATCTGTCATGAAAGCTCCATAATGAGACTAGTATATTTAAGGGGAGCAAGTGTATGGGGCTGAATGATACTGATGTAAAGACTCGAATATTACTGTCGGCTAAAAGGTTGTTTGCAAAACAAGGATATGAGGGTACAAGTGTCCGTCAGATATGTGAAGAAGCAAATGCGAATATCGCGTTGGTCTCATACCATTTTGGTGGAAAAGAGAAGGTGTTTGAGGCTATTTTTGAACAATTTTACCCTGGCAGTGAAGAGGCGTTTAATCAGTATGAGGATGAGTTGAAGAACCCGGTAGAGGGACTAACTCTCATCGTTCGCGAAATTGTTGCGTTTACCATTAACGATAAGGAGTTAAGTGATATTATTCAACAGGAATTAACACTGCAATCGCCTCGTATGGAAACGGTTCAAGCCTCTCTAAGTCCGGTGTGGTTCAAGGTTAAGGAGCTTCTAGAACGTGGTAAGGAAGAAGGGGTGTTCCATTTTGACTCACTTACGGTAGCCTTCTTAACAGTGATGGGGGTAACCTTATCGCATAAAAGATTCCACTCAGTTAATGTATGGTTGAAGAACCATGATGGTTTCATTCCAGATTCCTATCCAGATCAGGCTGCTCGGTTTGTGCTTCAAGGTCTCGGTGTAAAATTGAATTCATGATTTGCTGTGCATGACAATCCTGCTACTTAAGGTGGTGGGTTTTTTGTTATGCGGACATGCATCAAAACTTCAATTAAGAACGCTTGGCTCAGTATTAAGGGTTCTGATTGTACAAAATTAAATTAACCTAAGGATAATTCAGTGAAAGAAGTTATTTTTTGATAGAAGTAAAATAGTAATGATACCTTTTATCTACTTTTGATACTTTATTTCTATACAGTGCTATCCTTTTGACCTATAATGCTAAAGGGTAATATAATAAAAATATATGATTATTTATGCAGCGAATTAGATGCATCTTTGGGATTAGGAGGCATAATTGGGTGTCAAATACAGAAGATCCAAGCCATGAACAGGAGATATCACCTAACGATTATCATACGGAAATTGACAAGTGGTTTACCCTTTTTATTAATAAGCATCCAGAGATTTATCAACATTCTGTTCGGGTGTCAATGCTGGCTGAGAAAATCGCAGTTCCTCTGGAACTGCCCGTGTCGGAAACAGCGCAGTTAATACGTGGCTGCTTTGTACATGATATTGGAAAAATCATGATTCCTAGAGATGTCATTCTGAACCGTGGACCGCTGGATGATGATCAGTGGGACCTTATAAAATTACATCCGATTTTAGGGGCAGAGCTGCTTGAGAGTTATCCGGGATTTGCTCCACAGATTACGGCTGTTGTTCGATCACATCATGAGAGATGGGATGGACAGGGATATCCGGAGGGACTTCAAGGCGAGGAAATACATTTATTTGCTCGTATATGTGCTGTAATAGATGCTTTTGATTCGATGACATCAAATTTTACATATCGTAGAAGACTGAATATAAGTGAGGCAAAGCTTGAACTGCTGCGTCACGCAGGAACCCAATTTGATCCTGATATTGTTCATGCTCTGATGAGGCTGTCCAATGATACATTGGATATCTATTCATTAACCTAGTAAGCAAGAAATAACATATATCATAGAAAGTGGAATGAGGCCGTCCCTCAAAGTTATCTAAGATAACTTTGAGGGACGCTTCTTTTTTAGCTGTGGAAGGGCAAGATATCAGGAAAAGCATGTGAAAATGCAGCTTTTTAAAAGTAGCCATAAAAGGATGAACAAAAGCCTGCGAAAATGCAGAAATATTGTTCTGAATAGACTAGTTTGAAGAGAATCCTTAGAGAAAGCCTGCACATTTGCAGCAATTTAGGGC
>NZ_FNBG01000010.1 GCF_900102215.1 Fontibacillus panacisegetis | reverse complement strand
GATGCAAAAATACAGTTTTTTAAAAGTAGCCATGAAAGGATGAACAAAAGCCTGCAAAAATGCAGGAAAATGGTTCAGAATAGACTAGTTTGAAGAGAATCCTTAGAGAATGCCTGCACATTTGCAGCAATTTAGGGCGTTTAGAGGCTTTACATAAACAAAGCCTGCACATTTGCAGGAATTTCAGGAATTCCGCATCATGACACTATTACACATGAGATACGGTCATAGAATGTGTGGCAGGATCAAGCGGTGCAGGGATCATCTTCCTTGCACCGCTATTTCTAGTTTTGACACTAACCCTACTTTTGGGACAGCCCCTTTCGTTAATCAAATTTACGAATAGATGGAATCATTAGCACGAAAATAATAGAAGCAATTCCTATAGTCGCAAATATCATCATTGTTTGAGTGCCTCCGATCACGTCAGCAAGCCAACCGACAACAACATAACCGAGCGGAAGAAGAGCAAAAGATCCAAGCATGTCAAGGCTGGCAACTCTTCCGAAGGCTTCTTGTGGAACTAGTTCCTGGAGGCTTGTCTCCCAGATTAATCCGAATAACATTAGACCAAACCCTTCGATAGCAAAAAGTACACATAGGCCTATCGCGGATGTTGTAAACGACATGAAGAGAAGAGCTATTCCGCTAAGTAATGCCCCTCCGTAAGCTAATAGTCCACGATTGCGCCAACCGCTTCGCATTCCGAATAATAATCCTGCTAGAATAGCCCCTGCTCCAGAGCAGGTGATAGCAACTCCGTAGACATAAGGACTTAGGTGCAGATGCACTTTGAACAACCATGGAATAAGCACAACGGTAAGTCCGCCGTAGCAAATATTTACAAATGAAAAAGCTACTATCGTAATCCACAGCCAGGGATTCCCTTTTAGTATCTGCAAACCCTCAACAAAATCAGTTCGAAGATTGCTTCTAGTTTGCTGCTCATTTTCAGCGTGAACATTTACTTCTCTTTTATGAAAAGGAACCAGCTTCCGAAGGAAGAACAAGCAGAAAAATGAGGCGATATAACTAAGTGCATCGATTGTAATACCCCATCCTGCAGACAGGAAGGTAACCAACACACCTCCGAGCGAGGGTCCGATGAGTCTAACAGCCTGATTGCTAATTTGGGTCAGCGCATTGGCAGAGTTACGAATTTCCGGGGTAAATACAGTTGCCCGAGTCGCGGAATACGCTGGCTGGAACAATCCATCCATCGTACCGTATATAGCGACAAGGATAAACAGAAACTGGATTGTCAGGCTGTCTGAAAATAACAAAGCTGCTACTGTGCCCATTACGATAAATCGGATCACATCTGTAAAAAGCATGATGTTCGTTCTATTGTAACGGTCAACAATCCAGCCTGATATTGGAAGCATAACAACATTTGGAAGCATATAAGCGGCCATAACAAACCCCATCGTTTTAGTGGAGCCAGTAAGAGTGTAGACAACGACAGGCAAAATAATCATTGTAATACTGCTGCCAAGGAATGAGATCAACTGTCCCAGCCATAAATATGGAAAAGCCCTGGATGTTCTAAACGGTGCAGCATACTGGGATAAAAAATTAGGTTTGTTCGCTGTACGTGATGTTTGTAATTCCATGAGACACCTCGTTTACTACTTAGATTTATTCGGGACTAATGTCCCGGATCTTCGTCCATTAAGCGACCCATTTGAAACGAAACACCGTATTCGAGACCGTTAGTGTCCGTATCCATCGCTTCCCATTTGTTAATGAGGGCTATAAAATCGTGTTTAAAATGCTCAAGCTGGAAATGCAGATTGATTATAGATATATGGGATTAATCCTGTCAAGGGCATCTTTTAAACGTGAGAGGAGGTGTATATAATGAGATAGATAATAGGAAGGAGTTGTTATTTGTATATGAAATTTAGTGAAATTAATAAAGATTCTTGGGGAGAATTATGTCTATATTTGGACACTTGCCTTATTCCTGTAACAGGCTTAAACGGAACAGAGTCCCCGTATGAGGTAGTACGAGCTCTAGAAAGACTAAGAGATATGATGGATTTGGTTGAAATTCCTTTTAAGGGAAGAATAGTAACTTATCCGTCTTTTCAATATGGAAAAGAAGAAATAGCTCAGTACATAAATGAAGTTTGTCACAATGTCAAGCGGGCTGGATTTGCTTATGTTATTGTCATTTCAGCAGATGTAAACCTCAATGCTGTACAACTGGATAATGCGGATCTAATCCTTACGCCAAGCGCTTTCTCGGAATTTCCAGAGGGTGGTAAGCAACAGTTTACACATGAAATAATTCAAGAATTATGGCAGCGAAAAGGGTGAAGGAATTTGTGACAAAATAACGACAATTTTAAAAGGAAAATGTGCAAATCGTGGAAAAGATGTGTCAAATTCTTGACGCTCTTAAACCTCTAATATATTATTAATATGTCTTGAGCATGAATGTGATTAATGTTATTGAAATGGTGAATGAATGGTCTGCAAAGGGGGTTGAAGACTGTATGAGCAATCAACATGACGAGCACGAATCATCACACAAACCGCCCATACGTAAGGAAATGTCCCGTCGGCAATTTCTTACATATACATTGGGAGGCGCTACCGCATTTATGGTAGGCGGTGTGACGCTTCCGATGGTACGTTTTGCTGTTGATCCGATTCTACAAAAGAAAGGCGAAGGCGCTTTCGTAAAAGTAGCGGAGATCAGTAAAATTACCAGCGAGCCGCAAGAATTCTCATTTGAACTGCAGCAGCAGGACGGGTGGTATTCAAGCACAGCGTCGCTTACTGCCTGGATTCGTAAGGACGAGAGCGGAAATATTTATGCGCTTTCACCGATTTGTAAACATTTGGGATGCACAATCGGCTGGAACACGAGCAAGGATTATCCTGATCAATACCTTTGCCCATGTCACGGAGCGCACTACACTAAGGATGGCAAGCAGCTGGCTGTTGCATCCAAGCCACTGGATGAGTACAAGGTAATGCTGAAGGATGATTGGGTTTATTTGGGGGAAGTTGTTCCGAATACGATTGTGAAATAAGGAGGCGTAGATTCAGATGTTTAAAAATGTGTACAACTGGATAGACGAACGTCTTGACATCACGCCGATTTGGAGAGACGTTGCGGATCATGAGGTTCCTGAACATGTTAACCCTGCACACCATTTCTCCGCATTTGTGTATTGCTTTGGCGGATTGACGTTCTTTATTACGGTTATCCAAATCCTGTCAGGGATGTTCCTTACTATGTACTATGTTCCTGATATTATTAACGCTTATGCCAGTGTCGAGTATTTGCAGACACAGGTAGCCTTTGGTCAAATCGTACGCGGTATGCACCATTGGGGTGCGAGCTTGGTTATCGTTATGATGTTCCTACATACCTTACGCGTGTTCTTCACCGGCTCATATAAGGCGCCGCGCGAAATGAACTGGGTAGTGGGCATGCTGATCTTTTTCGTGATGATCGGTCTTGGTCTCACGGGATACTTACTTCCATGGGACAACAAAGCTTACTTTGCAACAAAAGTTACACTGGAAATTGCTAATTCAGTACCCGTGTTAGGTCCTGTTATTAAAGAATTACTGCAAGGCGGTACGATTGTTGGTGCTGAAACACTTACTCGTTTCTTCGCTATTCATGTGTTCTTCCTTCCGGCTGTACTGCTAACCCTTCTGGTTGGACACTTTATTATGATTCGTAGACAGGGGATTTCTGGACCGCTCTAAAGCTCAAAGAAGGGGTTCAAAAATTCAGCTTTTGATCACGATCCTAGATCGCCCTACAATTTATAGAAGGGAGGCATTGATATGGCTCACGGAGACAAAACGAAAGAAAAAGTTGTATTCGTCGGAGATTCGCGTGTACGCAAAGGCAACGGATTTATAACACCTCCTGACTACACAGCGTATCCTGGTAAATCGGAAGCATTTATTCCTAACTTTTTGTTAAAGGAATGGATGGTAGGTGTTGTTGTTCTTGTCGGCTTTTTGGTATTGACGATTTCAGAGCCGGCGCCGCTCGGGTTTCCTGCAAATCCTAGTGCAACAGTCATTCCGATGCCGGACTGGTACTTCTTATTCTTGTACCAATATTTGAAATACCCATATGCTTCCGGTGATTTTGTAGTACTTGGTACACTTGGAATCCCGACTGTTGCTTTTGGTGGTCTGCTGCTTGCACCGTTTTTAGATCGCGGTAAGGAACGTCGTTTCTATCGGAGACCGATTGCTTCTTCATTAATGCTTTTGTCGCTTGCAGCGGTAGTGTATTTGACTAACTTCGCTTGGACTCACTATAAGCACGAGCTTGAAGCGTCAGGTCAAGAACCGGAGCATATCCAACGTGAAGAGAAAGCTCGTGAGAACCGTGAACGGGGTCTTCCAACATCCAATGCAACGAAGCAAAAAGAGGTGGCCATCGTTGATAAAGATGATCCAGCCATGGAATCCTATAAGAAGGCTACATGTATATCATGTCATGGAGCCGATTTAAAGGGAGGCGCTGGGCCATCTCTTCGAGGCATAGGTGACGTACATGATAAAGATGCTATCTTATCTATAATTAAAGAAGGCTATAATGGAAAAATGCCTGAAATGTATACAACTGCCACTAATGCTGGTTTAACTGATCAGGATATCGATCATTTAGCTGAATGGCTTGCGAAACAGAAGACAGAACAGTAAAATTATAATGAATGTAAACACCTGATCGGTTGATTCGATCAGGTGTTTTTAATACAGGGAGGTATAGGGTTGAGATTGTCATATTTGTGGAGCCGAGCTTTTTTGTCAACCCGGTTCGTGCTCTGGCTGCTTTTCATTTGTAATTTTCTTGGGACAGTGTACGGGTACATCTGGTATGATTCACAATTGAAGTATACGTGGCTTAATCACCCACACTGGCAAATTATTTTTGTGCCTGACAGTCCTACAGCAAGTCTGTTCTTTACGCTTTCGTTACTGTTCTTATTGTTCCCTAAACAGTTAGGTAAGCTATATATGCTGCGCACGCTGATTGAGGGACTGGCAGTAGTGACAAGCGTGAAATATGGAGTGTGGGCGGTCAGTATGATATTTGCCGGCGCATTTCAAGGTGGGGGCTTAGTCTGGCAGGATTGGATGCTTGTTGCATCCCATTTGGCTATGGCAGTTGAAGCGCTGCTTTTTGTTCGCTTGTATAAGTTCGGCACGACGATGCTAATTTGTGCAGGAGTATGGACCTTATTAAATGACACGGTTGATTATACTTATGGTGTATATCCCTGGTTGCCGGAGAAATTGTGGGATAATGTGAACGAAGTCATGATTTTTACATTTATTTTAACTCTGGTCAGTATTTTTATTGGATGGCTTGCTCTTAAATTCCGCAAACGTTAAGAAAGCTTGTTCTAATATCGGACAACTCTTCATACCATGAAGGTAAGGAGGGATGTCCGTGAAGAGACTTAGGCAGAAATGGACGTTACTTATTCTTCTTATTCTTCTTGTTCTTCTTGTTATGCCAAAGGTGGGGGCGGTGGAGGCGGGTCCTATAGTAGAGGCTGTGACCACTGAGCAGCATAATGTAGATACGAAGCAAAGTGAACAGCAGCGTTCAGAACGGCTAAGGCAGTTTGAACAAATTTCTGAACAATTGTATCAGGACATGCAGCAGGGCAATACCCAAGATGCGAATAATAAGATGAATGAACTCATAGATGCGCTGGAGGGGCTGTCCTTTAAGGGATTAACTTCGGTTGAGGGGATTCATGCTTTGGCAGAGACGATCATGGATGCCAAGGAGACGGTCGTCAGGGCCCAGCTTGATCCTGAGGATTGGGTTATTAGTTCGGCGCGACTGCGCCTTGCTGTAAACAGTCTTACTCATAAGGAAAAGGCGTTGTGGCTCCAGTATTATAAGGTGATGGCAGATGATCTTCAAGTAATGAATAAAGCAAGAGCAGGAGGAAGCCCAGCCCAGTTTAAAAAGGGGTTCCAATCTCTTCAGAGTCATTATGATGTGATTAGGCCGGCTGCTGCAATACGTAGAGACCCTTCGGATATGAATCAGTTTGATTCCTGGATGTCTTATGTTGCTGGACTTACGCGTACCGAAACTTGGGACGAAAATGCTATAAGAGATGTCATGAGTCATGGAGATCAGTTAATAAAAGATTTATTCGGGCGGAAATCGGATGAACCGGTATTTTTGCCAATTACAGGCTACAGTAGTCCTTGGTATTGGACTCTTCTAATCGGAGCATGGATTGTGGTCGCTTTAATCTATACAGCCTATCGGAAGTATAATGCCAATCAGAACATAACCTCGCTGCACGACAAGAGAGATAGAGCGGATAGCTATCGGTATTAAGCCCGAATGAATAAGTGAGCTTGAATAAGGGGCATCCCATTACATCATTTGCTTTTTGGGAACCCCTTTTGGCTTATAAATAATAAATCCCGATGAATGAACGGCAATCCCCTCTAAATCTATTTATCCTCGCGAAAGCCCTCCCCATGAACATCGTTTACATCACTTATAATAATGAAAGCACGTGGATCAACCTTTTTCGCGATTTCATTGATACGACGAATTTCCTGTCTTGAGACAATGCAATATGCCATGTATTTCGCTTGCTTGGAATAAGCGCCAATCGCCGGAATGAGCGTTACTCCTCTTTCCATATCTTTTGTAATGATATCGGCAATCTCGGGCGCGTGGTCACTTATAATGGTAAAGGCTTTTGCAGAATAAGCACCCTCCTGAATGAAATCGATCACCTTAGACGCAATAAAGACGGCAACCAGTGTATACAATATATTCTCCTTATCCACATAAAGCAGCGATAATCCAATAATCGCAATGTCAATAGTCAAGATAACCTGTCCCATGCTGAAACTGTATTTTCGGCCTAATATGCGAGCGATGATGTCCGAGCCTCCGGTGGTTCCTCCAAAGCGAAAGACGATACCAAGGCCTGAGCCTAGAGTGACTCCGGCATACAGTGTTGCTAGAATGAAGTCTGTTTCGAAGGGGACGATCCAGCCGAGGTGAATCATTTTTTCAAATATCCATAGAAAAAGTGACAGGGAAGCAATTCCTATCCCGGTATAAATGATCTGCCTTCCGCCAAGCACTTTCCAGCCTAAGAGGAACAACGGAATGTTGAGTAGCAGGTTCGTAAGCGACGGAGACAAACCAAAGGCGTATTTCAGCAAAATCGTAACCCCTGTAACGCCGCCTTCCATGAGATGGTTAGGAATAATAAAGAATAAAATACCGAAAGCATAAATTGCCGTACCTAGAAGTATAGGGAGTATTGTTTTTAAATAGCCTGTCATTTTATAAGTGTTCATCAGAATCCCTCACCAGTAAACAGAATGGATAAAGTACTAAATTGAGCATACTTTCCTAGTATACCTTTTTTTTGACTATATAAAAATTGTTTGTTTTCAATTCACCTTTACGATAACATAGGGGTAAAATGACAACAGACGGAGGGATAAGTTTATGGAAAAGTCTCTTGCAGAATTGCAACGAGAAGTAGACCGTTATATATCCCAGTTCAAGGAAGGATATTTCAGCCCGTTGTCTATGCTGGCTCGGATGAGTGAGGAGGTTGGCGAGCTTGCTCGTGAAGTGAATCATACATATGGGGAAAAGCCGAAAAAAGCGGATGAAGCTGAAAATTCGATCGAGCTGGAGCTGGGCGATATCCTTTTTATTACGATATGTTTCGCCAATTCGCTTGGTATTGATTTAACAGAAGCTCATGACAAGGTAATGCATAAGTTTACGACTCGTGATGCTGATCGTTGGACGAAAAAGGACGAAGATTAAGCTCACCTATTTAACTCTGTCTTCATATGCTGAAGTAATAATAGCCTATAAGTTGGCCCGGGGGGACGGCAGATGAAGGCGAAGGAGTATTTGAAAAAAGCATATCGAAGCATATATGAAAATGATTTTGAACAGGCACTTCAATGGTTTGAGCAAGCGCTTATTATAGAGCCGGATAATGGGGATATTCACTATCGTTACTCCATCACTTGTGCCCGCAGCAATCGACTTGAAAAGGCGATAACACATGCCAGATTGGCTTCAGCTCTTGCATCCTCGCAAGAAGAGTATAAAATTCATTATGACAGACTTCAATCCAAAGAGCTTACACTCATGGCGAAAAAGCTGGTGGAGGAGCATTCCGAGAGTGATGATGCTAAGGCTGATCTAAACGCGATTCAATCTGCTGAGAGACTCTTGACACGTGCCGCTCTATTAGATCCTTTATCCATCGAGGCTCAAGTATGGTTAGCCCTAGCTTACATCGAGCTTGGGAGATATCACGATGCGCTAAGCTCAGTTAGAGAAGCGTCTACGCTGCCACAAGATGACAGCATAGCAAAGCAGTTGCTTGAATTGAAACAGCGAATTACTAAATACTTGGATCAATCACCATCCTAGAGAATGTGAGGGGGAATAGTTATGGCAGAACAAATTAGAGTAGCTGTTGCAGGCGCTGCCGGTAGAATGGGTAAGGAAGTAGTAAAAATGGTGTTGGAGGATGAAGGGCTTAAGTTGGTCGCTGCAATCAATATGACTCATGTTGGTTCGGATGCAGGTACACTCGTTGGCTTGCCTGCCTGCGGCGTATCCATTACTGATGATCTTGAGCTGGCGTTGATTGAAGGCAAACCTCAAGTGCTTGTGGATTTTACAACACCACAATTTGCTTATGTAAATACGGAACTTGCTATTAAGCACGGTGTTTCTCCGGTCGTAGGAACGACTGGGTTTACACCGGAGCAAATCGAGGATCTGGACAAGCAGTGCATGGAGAAGAAGATCGGTGGTCTGATTGCACCTAACTTCTCGATCGGTGCTATTCTGATGATGAAATTTGCCGCTCAGGCAGCTAAATATTTCCCTCATTTAGAGATCATCGAGTACCACGGTGATCAGAAGCTTGATGCTCCTTCAGGTACAGCGGTCAAAACGGCTGAGCTTATCGCGAAGAATAGAGAAGAACTTCGTCAGGGTAATCCGGATGAGGAGGAGACAATTGAAGGCTCGCGTGGCGGATATTACAATGGATTCAGAATTCACAGCGTGCGTCTTCCAGGTGTTTTTGCTCAGCAGGAAGTTATTTTTGGCGGATTTGGCCAAACTCTGAAAATTCGCCATGATTCCTATGAAAGAGCTGGATATATGCCGGGTGTTAACTTGGCTATTAAGAAAGTGCTGGAATACGAAGGAATGGTTTACGGATTCGATCATTTTGTGGACTGATAGGGGAGAGAGAATATGTTGAACATTGCTTTTATTGCTCATGACCGTAAAAAAGAAGATATCGTTAATTTTGTAATCGCATATGAACATGTGTTTAAAGATAAAAAATTGTACTCTACCGGAACAACTGGAGCACGTATTATGGAAGCAACCAGCCTGCAAATTCACCGTTTCTTGTCGGGTCCATTAGGAGGGGATCAGCAGATCGGTGCGCTTATTGCTCAAAATGAGATGGATCTTGTCATCTTCCTGCGTGATCCACTGCTAGCTCAGCCTCATGAGCCGGACATTACAGCACTTCTTCGCCTGTGCGATGTACACGGCATACCAGTGGCTACGAATATGGCTTCAGCAGAAATTCTTGTACGAGCTCTGGATCGTGGCGACTTTGGATGGCGTGAGCTGGTTGAAATGAATAAACCGGGGCTCGCGTAATGAGTGATAAGCTGGATATATTAATTTTTGGCGCACATGGGGACGATGCGGAGATCGGAATGGCAGGAACCATAGCCAAGCAAGTGGCAGCTGGTTATTCTGTAGGTCTTTGTGATTTGACAGAAGCTGAGCTTTCCTCCAACGGCAATGTTGTTCTCCGTAAAGAGGAAGCTGCTGAAGCTGCCAAAGTATTAGGTGTAAAGGTACGACATAATCTGGGCTTGCCAGATCGTGGCTTATATGTTAATCCGGAGCAAATTGCTGCGGTAACTGAAGTGATTCGCAAATATCAACCGTCTATTATTTTTGCTCCTTATTGGGAGGATCGTCACCCGGATCATATTGCATGCAGCAGGCTGGTAGAAGAAGCGGCCTTTAATGCCAAGCTACGTCGTTATATGCCGGACAAGCCTGCTGTACAAGCTCCTGATCTGTATTTTTACTTTATTAATGACTGGAGAACGCCCGATCTTCTTGTAGATGTTACTGATTATTATATGACGAAGGAAGCGGCGCTCGAGTGCTATCGTTCCCAGTTTGGACAATCTTCCATGAATGAGAATGAGGACGTAGCCCCAACTCCGTTAAATCAGGGATATGTTGAACGAGTCAAAGCCAGAGATGCTCTGCTAGGACAACGGAAGCTCATTCCGTATGCTGAGGGATTTGCAGTCAAAACACCTTATGTCGTAAATATATTCGGGTCTCGGAATAGCGTTGTAATGGACTAAAACAATAAAGGAGGCCCCCGTAATATGGAACCGTTTTTGAAAATAGGGATTACTTGTTATCCGTCGCTCGGGGGTTCAGGAGTAGTAGCAACTGAACTAGGCAAGCTGCTTGCTGAGAAAGGCCATGAAGTTCACTTCATTTCTCATAGTGTTCCATTTCGATTAGGCAGTTTTCATAAAAATATAATTTATCATGAGGTCGAGGTTAGTGATTATTATGTATTTCGCTATCCTCCCTATGATTTGTCATTAGCGACCAAAATGGCTCAAGTAGCCAAGGCGCAAAATCTCGATATACTTCATGTTCATTATGCAGTGCCGCATGCTGTATGCGCTTTTCTGGCTAAACAAATGGTGGGCGACAATCTGAAGGTTGTAACGACATTGCATGGAACTGACATCACGGTGCTGGCTCAGGATGAATCGCTTAAAGATTTGATCAGGCTGGCTATCAATGAGAGCGATGCGGTTACTTCAGTATCCCGTGATCTTATGAGGGAGACAATTGAAGTATTGGATATCACAAGAGATATAGATCTGACTTACAATTTTGTAGATCAGCGGATATATTATCCTCGTAATGCGCAGAAATGTAGAGAGGACTTCGCCAAGCCTGATGAAAAAGTGTTGATGCACATATCTAACTTTAGACCGGTCAAACGTGTTGGAGATGTCGTAGATATTTTTAGCCAGGTGAATGAGAAAATACCTTCAAGACTATTATTTGTAGGAGAAGGTCCTGATCTGCCGAAAATTCAATGGAAAATCAAAGAGATGGGCCTTGAAGACAAGGTTCATTTTCTTGGTAAACAAGATGATATCGCTCATGTTATTTCAATGGCTGACATTCTTCTGCTTCCTTCAGAGAAAGAAAGCTTTGGCCTTGTAGCCTTGGAAGCCATGGCTTGCGGAATTCCAACGGTAGGCTCGATTGCAGGAGGGATTCCAGAGCTTGTATCCCATGGTGAGACCGGTTTTTTGGCTCCGATTGGAGATACGCGTCAAATGGCGGATTATTGCGTTTCGATGCTGAATAATCCGAAGCTCATGAAGGTGATGAAAGAAGCTTGTTTAGCCAGAGCAAGAAACGATTTTAGCAGTGAGCGAATTATGTCGCAATACGAATCGATATACTACCGGGTATTAAATAGAGAAGTAACGGTATAGTGTGATTTCACTTTATTCCCCCTGGAGGCTGCAAGGTATGAATTTATGGAAACAGATAAACCCCCTGATGCAGCGTCAGGGGGAAGAAGTGCTTCATCTTCTTTTGGAGCACGGACATCAAGCTTTTTTTGTTGGAGGTTGTGTTCGCGATGAGCTGATGGGACGCCCTGTTCACGATATGGATATTGCGACTTCAGCGAAACCGGAGGAAGTAATATCAATATTTCCTCGGACTGTACCGACAGGGCTCCAACATGGAACGGTGACCGTACTGATGGATACGTACAGCTATGAAGTAACGACATTTCGCAAAGAATCAGAGTATGAGGATCATCGCCGTCCTTCGAATGTACAATTCGTAGAGGGTATTGTCCAGGATTTGCAGCGACGGGATTTTACAATGAATGCGATCGCCTGCAATATTAAAGGGGAACTAACAGACCCTTATGGGGGACATCAGGATATTGCCAATGGTATCATCCGTTGTGTCGGTAAAGCAGAGGATCGCTTCGATGAGGATGCACTTCGAATGATGAGGGCGGTGCGTTTTGCTTCAGTATTCGCTTTTCGACCTGTAAAGAGTTTATGGTCTGCACTTATTAAAGACAGAGACAAGTTGTCGTACATAGCAATGGAACGAATAAGGGCAGAGCTCGAACGAATGATTATGGGACCGCATCCACTTAGAGGACTGGAGATACTTCGACGCAGCAGGTTGCTGGATTTTGCAAAAGCTCCAATTCCAAATCAAGAAGATATTAAGCAAGTTTATTTATTAGGGTTGGAGAAAGTGTCTTCAGAGTCTCCTGAACTGAGATGGTCTTTACTTCTGCAAGGACTTGGTATGCATGGAGAAGAAACGTTAACTATGATGCGTGACTGGACGTTCTCTAATGTTATTATGCAGACTACATCCGACCTTATTCACTTTGATGAGGCATGGAGACAAATGGTATTAACTACATCGCAGTCCCAAGAAATAGATGGATTACGTAGAGGCTGGATCACTCTGGAGTTGCGTTATGGAAAAGCTGCAGCTGCCAACTGGTTAATTCGTCAGGATGTACTGAACCCGCTAATGAACGAAGAAGAGTTAATTAGGTTACAGCCCTTGGAATGGAAATGGCATCATGATATGATCCTCTATCACATTTCGGATTTAGCTGCTAGCGGTGGAGATGTTATCTCATTTTTGGGACGTAAGGGTGGACCTTGGCTCGGACATTTAATGAAAAATCTTTTGATGTGTGTAGCATACGGTGATCTGCCAAACGAAAAAGAAGCCATATTGGATCATGCGAAAGTTGTGGTGAATAGTCAAAATGAATCATAATCAACTATTGGAATTGCTGCAGCGGCATGCTGGTGAATTTTTATCTGGCGAAGAGCTAAGCCGCCGTCTGTCAATAAGCCGAACTGCAGTATGGAAACAAATCAACAAACTTCGCGAGGATGGTTATGAATTTGAGGCGGTATCGCGAAAGGGCTATCGGCTGCTTCGGGTTCCGGACAAGCTGGCAGTATCGGAGATCCAGGAGAAACTTACTACTGTTAAATTCGGTCGTGAAATCAAGCTGCTGGACACAACTGAAACTACGCAGGTTGAGGCGCGAATGCTGGCAGAATCCGGGGCTCAATCTGGCACTCTAGTCATTGCAGAGGAACAAACAGGGGCAAGAGGCAGACAGGGGCGACGGTGGTTTTCCCCTGCGAGAAAAGGGGTATGGATGAGCATGGTGCTTCGTCCGAGCTGCCCGTTATCATTTGCTCCACAGCTCACCCTCCTAACTGCTGTGGCTGTATGCCGCGCGATCCGTAAGGTGAGTGGTGTTGAAGCGGGCATCAAATGGCCTAATGATCTGCTGGTGGCTGGACGAAAAATATGCGGCATCCTGATTGAATCTGTCGGAGAGGACGAGCTTATCAAATACTGTATCGTAGGAATCGGTATTGATGCTAATCTCGATGAATCCGATGTGCCGGATGAGCTTAAGGAAATCGCTACATCCCTAAAAATCGAAAGCGGCCTGGAAATTGATCGCGCAGTTCTGATTGGCGCAGTTATGAATGAATTGGAGCAGCTCTATGAGATGTACGTGGCGGAAGGCTTTGCACCGATTGGTCACTTATGGGAGGCATTGTCTGTCACGCTTGGGAGAAGAATAAAAGTCAGAACACCGCAAGGGGAGAAAAGCGGCCTTGCTACAGCGCTTGATCCTACAGGTGCACTGACTCTAATGGATGATCGTGGAGAAATGTACACGATTTTTTCGGGAGAAGTACAACTTAATTGATGAAATATGTAATCTAATTTGTTATACTGTCCACATGAGGCGGTATCTGATACTTTGAGCTGCACTCTATGTGGATGATGTTATTTATACGCGTTATTTGTGTGATGTCCCCCGGTCAGTTATAGTAATTGACCGGTGACGTTGGATTCTGCTCTGAGCCGAAGAGGACCGAGACAGAAGGGACGAGAAAGTGACTCTTCTTTGGATTTCGGACCTTTTTAGTGCGTGTATGCGTGTAACTAGAAGGTTTTTTTGTCGTGCACATAATCAGGTATTTGAGCCTCCAGCACAAGAAATCAAAGGAGATGGAGAAGTATGGCGGGCAAACAAGCCTTAAACATTGTAAAGATGAAAAAGATGAAAAAGGACAAAATTCCGCTTACGGTGCTGACAGCCTATGATTATCCTTCAGCAAGACTCGCTGAAGAGGCTGGTGTGGATATGCTGTTGATTGGGGATTCATTAGGCAACGTAGTGCTCGGGTATGATTCAACCATTCCGGTCACTATTGATGATATCGTGTATCATACCCGGGCGGTTGCAAGGGGGGCACAGTCTACTTTTATAGTGGCTGACCTGCCGTTTATGACCTATCACGGCAGTATAGATGAAACGCTGCGTAATGTTCGCAGACTCATGCAGGAAGGACATGCTCATGCTGTGAAGCTGGAAGGCGGCAAGGAGATTGCTGCCACTGTTCAGACCATCGTGCAGTCAGGTGTTCCTGTAGTTGGTCATATTGGTCTGACTCCACAATCAGTAAATCAGATTGGAGGATACCGTGTCCAGGGCAAGGATGAACTCGATGCTAAGAGACTTATTGAAGATGCCAAGGCTTTAGAACAAGCAGGTGCTTTCGCGATTGTATTGGAGCTTGTAACTGAGCAGGTAGCTTCTATTATCACATCTGAGCTGTCTATTCCAACCATCGGTATCGGGGCGGGGCGGGATTGTGATGGTCAAGTCATTGTTTTTCACGACCTGCTTAAGTATTCCCCGGATTATCGTGACAAGCGTTTTGTTAAAACCTACGCTGATATTGGTGCGCAAATTCGCAGCAGTATCTCAGAGTATGTATCTGATGTGAAAAAACGTCAATTCCCCGGACCTGAGCATGTATTTACCGCTGAAGATGGTGTAGTGGACAACTTGTATGGCAAAGGAAAGGTGGAGCAGCCAGTATGAAGGTGTTCAGAGAGATTAACGAGCTAAGAACATATTTGAAATCAGAGCGGCTAGCTTCAGCCCGGCAAGGAAAATTCATTCAAACCGGTTTGGTTCCTACAATGGGTTATCTCCATGAAGGGCATGCGAGTCTGCTGAGAAAGGCCAGAGGAGAGAATGATCTGGTAGTTCTGAGTATATTTGTTAATCCGATTCAGTTTGGACCAAATGAAGATTTAGATAAATATCCGCGCGATGAAAAGAATGATCTTCAGCTCGCAGAACGCGAGGGTGCTGATGCTGTATTTTTGCCCAGTGTAGAAGAAATGTATCCAGTTCCTACAAAAACTAAAGTTTTAGTACAGCAATTGACAAGTCGTTTGTGTGGAGCTTCTCGCCCGGGTCACTTTGATGGGGTGACAACTGTCGTGAGCAAGCTGATGCACATTGTACAACCGGATAATGCCTATTTTGGACAAAAGGATGCTCAGCAGGCAGCGGTCATTTCACAGATGGTGGCTGATCTGAATTTCGATGTTCGAATCGTACCTTGCCCTATTGTTCGGGAAAAAGACGGCCTGGCACTAAGCTCCAGAAACGTCTATTTGAGCCCGGAAGACCGAAACGCTGCGTTGGTGCTATCCAGAAGTCTTTTGACTCTGCAGTCCAAGGTTGAAGCGGGAGAAGCTGTTACCGTTGGTCAAGCGAGTGAGGATATCATCCATACAATTTCGGTTGAACCTCGAGCACTCATCGATTATGTAGAAATAGTAACGTTCCCCGGGTTGTCGGCAATGGAGCCTGGACAAGTACTGGCTGAAGCCGAAGAAGAGGTTCTAATTGCCGTCGCTGTAAAATTTGGGAATACGCGATTGATCGACAATATTATTGTGACTAAGAAAGGTGAGGCTATTCATGTATAGAACGATGATGAAATCCAAAATCCATCGTGCAACGGTAACAGAAGCGGATTTGAATTATGTAGGAAGTATTACGATCGATGAGGAATTGATGGAAGCAGCAGATCTGCTGGAAAATGAGAAAGTGCAAATCGTAAACAACAACAATGGAGCACGTCTGGAAACATATGTAATTACCGGGCCGCGCGGCAGTGGTGTCATTTGCCTGAATGGTGCGGCAGCAAGATTGGTACAGCCAGGCGACAACGTCATCATTATTTCTTATGCCTCTATGTCAGCTGAAGAGCTTAGAAGCCATAGACCAACCGTTGTATTTGTGGATGAGGATAATCGTGTAATGGAGAAGGCAACACAAGAGCTTCACGCGACGGTTCGCTAAGCAGCTTCGGCAATTAATCCCTTCGGGAATGAAAAGTGCCTTAGGAACAAAAAATGATCTCAAGGCTCGCGCTAAAGTTCATCTCTCGAAGGGTGGAGTGCGAATGATTTTTCACCATATATTTGCCGAAATGAATGAGATGTTGGATGAGATCGCCAGATTTTATCAAATGGCCGAAGGGGAGCAAAAGAAGAAGCTGGTGCAGCAATGGAATATGTTGAAGCAAATGAGCGACGGTATTATTGAAGAATGGCTCTGCTTTGAGGAGAAAATGGGCTACATCAGACAGAATTGGAACACGCCGGACGGTAATAGCGCAGTGGAGCTGCCTGAAATGCAATGCGAGGCTTTTATTAAGGGACAGGGATATTATAAGCTGCTGATGTTCCCGCAAGCACTAGGCCAGTTTAAAGTTGTAATGGAGCAATTTCCTGACAGTGTTCTCGTACGAACTTTTTTGGGAATGTGTCATATGCATATGGAGGAAATGTCCCATGCAATAACGCATTTCTGGGCAGTACTTGAGGGAGCTGAGAGCAAGCGGGTGCGCTCGATTGTATACAATGCACTTGGATGTATTGAAGCTAATCGTGGAGCACGCGACAAGGCGGAGGAATATTTCAAGCTGGCTCATTACCATGATCCTTCACTGGCCGAACCATTAGCTAATCTTGAAGTATGCATGCAATGTTCAGGGAAATTACAGTATGGAACTGAACTGACATCGTTGCTATAATTTATTTTATGAATGATGCGATGTTCCGCTCTTGGGCGGTACATCGCTTTATTTTCTTAAAGACATATTTTGGGTATAATTTTCAAATTCGCTTTCTTCTGTTATGCTGTAAAAGAGACTGGAACGAAAGGACTTTACAAATGAAATTTGCAGTACTTGATTTCGAAACCACGGGTAACCAGTCCTCTGATAAAATTATTCAGGCAGGACTTGCCATTATAGATCATGATTTAACGGTTTCTCAGGTCTATCGTTCGTTCGTGAAGCCTGGAATACCAATTCCGCCATTCATTACGGGTCTTACCGGCATTACAGAAGATGATGTTAAGGATGCACCGGAGCTTGACGAAGTGATGATGGAGATGGTTCCTCTGCTGGAAGATGTTGTTCTCGTAGGACATAATGTGGCCTTCGATTTCAATTTTTTACAGAGTGCTCTGGATCAAACGGGATATCTGCCCTTCACAGGGCGTATTTTAGATACGATGGATTTCCTGAAAATATTGTTTCCTTCATTGACGACTTACCAGCTCGGTCTTGTTGCTAATGAATTCAATGTACAGCATGATCGTCCTCATCAAGCGGACAGTGACGCATTGGCGACAGCTCTCATTTTCCTGAAATGTCTGGAGGAGATAGATAGCTTACCGCTTCTGGCCCTGCAGAGATTAAGCGATTTATTTGCAGGAGAAGATAGCGATCTTGGCTGGTTTTTTGATGCAGTATTACATGAAAGAGAACGGGAATCTCAACAGAGTCAAGAAGGGTTTACGTATTATCGGCAATTTGCTCTGCAAGTGGATGATTGGATGGATATTACCCCGGCACGCGAGCATATGCTTGAGAATCCCCTTAAGGACATTTCTTTTGAGCAGTTTATGGAGCAGGTGAAGGAAAGGCTTAAGGAGAAATTGCCGGAGTATGAAGAACGCGAGGCTCAGAAAATCATGCTCGGCGAAGTTACTCGTGCTTTTGAAGAGGATAAGCATCTCCTGATTGAAGCGGGGACAGGTACAGGGAAATCGCTGGGTTATCTTCTACCTGCTATTTATCACAGTGTTAAGCAGGAAGAGAAGGTGATGGTTAGTACCCATACGATAAATCTTCAGGAACAGCTTAGAGAGCGGGATATTCCAATGCTTACTGAAGTGGTTCCATTTCCGTTTCGCGCAGCGATTTTCAAAGGAAGACAGCACTATTTGTGTTTACGCAAATTTGAACATAAAATAAACAGAAGAGACTTCACAACACCTAAAGATGAGGTGATGACGGCCGCTCAAATGATCGTCTGGTTGGCCCAGACTGAGACTGGCGATGATGAGGAACTGAATATGGGCAACCGTGGCGGTGATTTCTGGGAGACGGTAGCAAGTGAATCCGACTCCTGTCTTGGTAGAAACTGCCCGTGGTTTCGTAAATGCTTCTATCATAAAGCCAAGCATGAAGCTGGAGTTGCCGATGTTGTAATCACGAATCACTCCAAGCTGTTTACAGACATTCAGGCAGGACATCAGCTTTTACCGGCTTATGATCGTCTTGTAATTGATGAAGCGCATCATTTGGAAGATGTTGCGGGTAAGCATTTAGGTCTTCATATGAAATATTTTACGGTAGTCCATACATTAACTCGCTTGTTCAAGGATAGTAAAAACGGACAGCTTCCGAGTTTAAGAGCGATGCTTCAGCATTCACTTCATAAAAAGGCCGGAGAATGGATTAGAATAATTGATGACATCTATTCTTCGCTGTTAGATACTAAGGAAAGCTGGGATAAGCTTAGTGAATTATTGTTCACACTTATGCCGGAACGAAGCGATGCAGCACCTGGAGATCCCGGACAATTTGTATATAGGCTCTTGCCTCAGAAAAAACCGAAAAATTGGGATGAGCTCACTGCTCTCGAGAACGGAATTCATATTTCTCTTGGTGATGTTCTGCGCAAGGGTGAGCGCATGATCAATGAGATTAGAGAGGAAGAAAATGATTTCGGCGCGGAAAGTTTGCTTACGGATATTAGCGGGCTATTCAAAGATTTAGGAAATGAGCGTGATTCGCTCAGATTTTTCATGAAGCTTGAAAGTGAGGATAATGTATATTGGCTCGAAGGAAATGGTAATTATCGCAGTAAATCTTTACAAATTTTTGCAGTGCCGATTGATGTTAGTGCACAATTAAAGGATTATTTCTTTGATAAGAAGAAAAGTGTAGTGATGACCTCTGCAACGTTATCTGTTGATAAGTCATTTCAATATATGATTGAGCAGTTAGGTCTTTTGGAAGCAGCGGCCCAGGATAGATTGATGACTTCCATGCTTCCATCACCTTTCAATTACAGGGAGCAAGCATTGCTGGTTATTCCAAGGGATTTTCCAAGTGTCAAAGGCAGTGTAGGGGATCAGCATTTCGTCAGTACGCTGGTTCAATCTTTGGCTGACACTGCGGTAGCTACTAAAGGTCGTATGCTCGTATTGTTTACATCCTACCGGATGCTGCGTCAGGTATATGATCCGCTGAAAGAGCGATTATTAGTTGAAGGCATTACAGTGATCGGTCAAGGTATGGATAGTGGAAGCCGGAGTAAGCTAACTCGCCGTTTTCAAGGCCAGAATGCTTCCGTGCTTCTTGGTACAAGCAGCTTCTGGGAAGGTGTCGACATTCCTGGTGAAGCGCTGACAAGTCTGGCTATTGTCCGCTTGCCGTTCCAGCCCCCCAACCATCCATTGGTTGAAGCAAAGAGTGAACGTCTTCAGAGAGAAAAGAAGAATCCATTCATGAAGCTGTCCGTTCCACAAGCGGTCATTCGTTTCAAACAAGGATTCGGTCGTCTGGTTCGCTCGTCGCAAGATCGTGGAATTGTGGTTGTTTATGATACAAGGATTTTGGAATCCTATTATGGAAAATATTTTCTATACTCTTTGCCAGGTCCAAAGATGGAACATATGCCACTTGAGCAAATGATTCCTCGAATTTCGGAATGGTTGGATACTGAACCATCCTAGTACGAATACATGTCGTTTTTAAATTGTGCCAATTTAGGGGGAAGACCTATGAAATCAGAAAAAATCTCGGATGCTGTAGTGCGCAGGCTGCCGGTATATCTGCGTTATCTTAATGAATTGAGCCGCCGTGAAGTTCCAACGGTATCGTCTCAGGAGCTAGGTCAAAAGCTGGACCTCAACCCTGCACAAATACGTAAGGATCTAGCCTATTTCGGTGATTTTGGCCGTAAAGGCATCGGATATGATGTGTCATATCTGATTGAGAAGATTCGCCAGATACTTAATCTTGACCAACAAATCAATGTTGCTCTGGTTGGGGCAGGTAATCTCGGGCAAGCATTATCCAATTACAATGCGTATCTTAAGGACAACATGAAAATTGTTGCTATTTTTGATACATCAGCAGAAAAAATCGGAACCCAAATTAACAGCATTACAGTCCAGCCCATTGAAGAGTTGGTTGATACTGTAAGGCGAAATCATGTTCGAATCGGTATAATTACTGTACCTAATATCGAGGCTCAGCGTGTAGCAGATCAGCTTGTGGAGGCGGGGATTGGCGCGATCTTGAATTTTGCCCCGACAATTCTTAAGGTCCCTTCAGATGTGCGTGTTCATGCGGCAGATTTCACAACCGATCTGATGAGCTTGGCGTATTATTTGAATGCTGGAAAGGAAGTAACAGTAGATGAGTCGTAAATGGTTGATCAAAAATGGAGCGTTTGCAGTACTGGATACAAACAAACCTGTAATTCACGGGTACATGTTGATAGAAGGAGATAAGATCACTTATGTCGGTGAGGAACGGCCTGAAGGAGTAGAAGGGGCTGAAACTTTTGATGGTAAAGGTCTGCTCTTTCTTCCGGGACTTATCAATACCCACGGACATGCTGCTATGTCCTTGCTTCGTGGATATGGAGATGATCTAGCGCTTCAAGTATGGCTTCAAGAAAAAATGTGGCCTATGGAGGCTAAATTTACCAGTGAAGATGTATACTGGGGGACGGCTCTATCTGCGCTTGAAATGCTGAAGGGTGGAACGACGACATTCCTTGATATGTACGATCATATGGATCAAGTAGGTAAAGTTGTTGAAGAATCAGGAATGCGCGCAGTGCTGACTCGTGGAGTAATTGGTTTATGTCCGCCTGAGGTACAGCAACAAAAGCTGGATGAAGCTGTTGCATTTGCTCGGGATTGGAATGGGAAAGCAGATGGACGAATTACGACAATGATATCACCGCATTCGCCATATACCTGCCCGCCAGATTATATCGAGAAATTAGTTCAGGCTGCGCACGACTTGAATTTGCCTTTGCATACTCATATGTCGGAGACTAGAGCAGAAGTTCAGCAAAATGTGGATGATTACGGTGTTCGCCCTGTGCAGCATTTATTGAACCTTGGAGTGTTTTCACGTCCAACGCTGCTTGCTCACGCTGTTCATTTAACAGACGAAGAAATTGAAGTACTCGCAGCTCATAAGGTAACAGTATCTCACAATCCGGGCAGTAATCTTAAGCTGGCTAGTGGAATAGCCAGAGTACCAGAGCTTCTTAAGGCTGGTGTAGTTGTGTCACTTGGAACTGATGGTCCAGCGAGTAACAACAATCTTGATATGTTCGAGGAGATCAGACTTGCTGCCCTTATTCATAAAGGTGTGTCAGGAGACCCAACGGCTGTTCCAGCAAGAGAAGCACTGTTGATGGGTACAGATTATGGTGCGAAGTCTCTTTTCCTGGATAACACGGGTAGATTAGCAGTTGGAATGAAAGCAGACTTTATTGCTGTGAACACAGAGCAGGCTCATTTCCTACCCCGGACGGATTACGTCTCACATGCAGTGTATTCTGCTGGTCCTAAGGATGTTGAACATGTATGGGTTGACGGCAAACAAGTGGTCAGAAACGGAGAATGCTTGACACTGGATGAGGAACGTGTACGTTTTGAAGCACAATCTGCGTTTGAAGGTTTGCTCTCTCGATAAGATGAATAGTATAAATATAATTAAGATGAAAATACCGTTTATCGCATGGATCTGGAAAGGAAGAGAAGGTTGAAGAAGAGAACGAAATGGATCTTGTTATCCATACTGATCCTCCTGCTCGTAATCTTTGGCCTTCATCGATTCTATATTTTTATACAGCAGGATTTGTGGCAGGGTGAGAAAGCCGCTATGGAACGGGCTAAAAGCGAAGCTGGCATTGTTGAAGTCGATCAGGTATGGAAATCGGTCTGGGACGAAGTATGCTGGGTTGTAGAAGGTAAGAATGAAGCTGGCGAGGACGTGGTGGTATGGCTGCTTGAAGGCAAGGAGCCTACGGTGAAATTGCTTAGCGAAGGTGTATCAGAAAGTCGTATTCTTAGTATCATTCATAAGGATTTCCCGCAAGTAGATATCATCAGATTGGTTCCTGGAATTTATGAGGGCAAAGAAGTGTGGCAATTGTTCTATAAAGAAAAGGCTCATCATTACTATCGATTCTTCAGCTTTAGTGATGGTGCTCCGCTTTCAGAAGTGTTTACATTGCCGAATCGCTAATCTATATAAAAGGTCTTGTTGCTTACCGGATGTTGATCTGGATGGTGACAAGATCTTTTTTTGTGTCGATATCTGCTAACATTTAGATACACAACAAGTTTGCGGATAGAGTACCAGATAAATAGATGTAATCATTGCTGATTTTAATCCAAATCGTATATACTCTGTGATATACTATTTATTGTGTTTAGTATATACGTGAATGATATATTATTATATAAGGGGGATAACACGTGAAACTGCGTATAGTACCGATTGTTGTGAGCGTGGCGGTTTCGGCGTTACTGTTGTTTGGTGGTTTGTATGCCTATCGACAGTGGGCGGTGGAGAGCCCGTTCGAGAAAATGGTTGAGAGCTATAATGGTGTTCATCAAGTACAGCTTGATATCAATCAGACTCAGGTAATTGCTAAGCTGGAATTGACTACGGGAAGCAACTTGGGTGAGCTCGTACGTCAAATGGAGAAGGACGGTAAACAATGGATCGGAGATCGCGAGCTCAAGGTAGAAGTAAAGGATAATGCTCCGGAAACACTGAACGATCTGTGGGAAGAAGCTTTGTTCCCAGTTGCGCAAGCGATGGAGAACAAACAGTACACCGAAATTACAACAACGCTTGATAAGCTGCAAACAAAGAACAATTCAGTAACAGCTAGTGCGGATATGGACGAAAACAACGTATACGTCACTCTTACGGATGCACAGGGCAGCAAGTATATTATTTTACCTCGTGCTCCTCAAAAAATGGGGGTGCTGTGATGCGAAAATGGATTCTTGAGATTGGAATCGGGTTTTTACCTGTATTCGTTCTTTTTCTGGCTTTCATTGGGGTCAATGTATTTCCTTTAGTAGCAATCCTCATATTGGCAGGCGTGATGTATGCTGCCATCAAAATGCGTGGTGGAATTACTGCACTGGTTCCGCAAAAGAATAAACGAAAGATCGCGACTTCCAATAAGCTGACTTTTGATCAAATTGGCGGTCAGGAGAGTGCCAAACAGGAGCTGCGTGAAGCCCTTGATTTTATGGTTCGTCATGAAGAAATCAAAAAATTCGGTATTCGTCCGATTAAAGGTATTCTGTTAACAGGTCCTCCGGGAACAGGTAAAACATTGTTAGCAAAAGCAGCTGCGCAATATACTAATTCTGCGTTCGTAGCCTCTTCAGGCAGTGAGTTCGTAGAAATGTATATTGGTGTCGGGGCTAGTCGAATCCGTGAGCTTTTTAGAGAAGCAAAAACCCGGGCAACTAAGGAGAATAAGGAAAGTGCGGTTATTTTTATAGATGAAATTGATGTCATTGGAGGTAAACGTGAAGGGGGTCAACAGCGTGAATATGATCAGACGTTGAACCAGCTCCTAACTGAAATGGATGGTATTTATACATCCGATTCTCCGCGAATTTTGCTTGTAGCTGCAACAAACCGCAAGGAGATGCTTGATAGTGCATTACTTCGACCTGGTCGTTTTGATCGGCATATTCAGGTGGACCTTCCGGATAAAAGGGGTAGACGTCATATTCTGGAGCTGCATGCGGTTAATAAACCGTTAAGTAAGGATGTTAGCCTTGATAAAGTAGCTGACGAGTCATATGGCTTCTCAGGCGCACAGCTAGAAAGTGTCATGAACGAGGCGGCGATCTATGCCATGAGGGATGAACTTGATGAAATTGAGCAGGGCCATTTGTCTCTGGCTATTGATAAAGTGATGCTTGGTGAAAAGACGGACCGCGAATCAACAGAGGAAGAAAAACGTCGTGTTGCGATCCATGAGCTGGGACATGCGATTGCTGCGGAAGCAGTCTCGCCAGGCAGTGTAAATCAGGTAGCTCTCAGCCCTCGTGGCAGGGCGCTTGGATATGTACGTCACAATCCTCAGGATGAGAAGTATCTATATACCAAAGCATACCTGGAGGGCCAAATTATTGTTGCTTTGGCCGGAGCGGCCGCTGAAGAGATATATTATGGGGGACGCAGTACAGGGTCCAGCAATGATTTTGAACAAGCGTTAAATATTGTTCACACCATGATGACATCAGGACTGACATCTCTGGGAATAGTAAACATGGATATGGTGACAACAGAAGTGCTGATGAAAGAAAATTCGACAATTTTAGAGAATCTAGCAGCGAGAAGCAAACAGATTTTGCTGGAATATTCTGAAATTTTTGATCATTCGCTAGAAATACTACTTCGGGAAGAACGGCTTTCTGGTGAGCAATTCCGTTGTCAATTTGGTGACAGAAGCAATTTACCGGCATAAAAATTTATGCCGGTTATTTTTTTTACTTTTTCTTCGTGCTAAGGTATTATTAGAAGTTGGGTATTAAAGAATGTATTATTCGACATCAAGGAACAATATGATGCAGATGAAGGCGAAAGGATGGGACGAGAAGACCATGAACTTTAAAAGAATAGGTGTCATTGGTGGCGGTACTATGGGCCAAGGCATAAGCGAAATGCTTGCAGCCAAAGGACTTGATGTACTACTCGTAGAAGAAACAGCGGAGAAACTTGACCATGCTTATGGCATGATAGAAACGAGCCTCGACAAGCAGCTCGAGAAATGGGCGATTACGAAAGCAGAGAAAAAATTAATTTTATCGAAAATTCATAAAGTTACTCATTTTGCCGAACTCGGTACCTGTGATATGGTGATCGAGACCATTTCGGAGGATTTGGATGCAAAAAGAGAAGTATTCAAGCAGCTTGACCAGGTTTGTCCAAGCAACATTATTTTGGCAAGCAACACGTCTACACTTAGCTTGACAGAAATTGCAGGCTCAACTATTTATCCTGAGCGTGTAATAGGCATGCATTTCATTTATCCTGTGGCGAAAATCAATTTAGTCGAAATTATTCGGGGGTTGAGAACATCGGATACCACTTTTGAAGAAACGAAACGTTTCGTTGAAGAAGTCGTTGATAAGCATGGAATCATGGTTTATGAATCTCCGGGATTCGTTACTTCCCGAATTATTTGTCTTATGATTAACGAAGCTCTCCATGTGCTTGGAGAAGGCGTTGCAAGTCCTGAAGATATCGATGATGCTATGCGCGTCGGTTATCAGTTCCAATACGGACCTCTTGAGATGGCAGACCGTTTCGGTCTGGATTCGGTACTGGCAGCTCTTGAGCGTATGTTCCGTGAATTTGGCGAACTGAAATACCGGCCTTCTTTTGTCTTGAAGAAAATGGTTCGTGCTGGCTCACTGGGTGTGAAGACAGGCGAAGGATTTTTCAAATACGACAAGGATGGTGACCGGATATGAAACTTTTAGTCATTAATGCTGGTAGTTCATCAGTAAAATATCAATTGTATGACATGACAGACGAATCTGTTTTGGCTAAAGGTTTAGTTGAACGTATTGGTATGGATTCTTCCATTCTTACACATAAACCTACTGGCAAGGAAGAAGTAACTGAAGTCAGTGAAATTCTGGAGCATACAACGGCAATCCGTAAAGTACTAGACAAATTGATTGATAAAGAATGTGGTGTTCTCGCGTCAGTAGATGAAATCCAGGCTGTTGGACACCGCGTTGTTCACGGGGGCGAAGTTTTCAAGGGCTCAGCGCTCGTAACTGGAGAGGTTAAGTCAGAAATTCGTCGTCTTTTCGATTTGGCTCCACTTCATAATCCACCTGCCGTGCTGGGTATTACTGCGGCTGAGAAGAACATGCCAGGTGTGCCTCAAGTCGTAGCTTTTGATACAGCTTTCCATCAAACGATGGAAGAGAAGGTATTCTTGTATCCAATCCCTAAAGTATTGTATAAGAAACATCATGTCCGTCGTTACGGAGCACATGGTACTTCTCATGAATATGTCAGTAAAGTAGCGGCTGAATATTTGGATCGTCCGCTCGAAGATTTAAAAATTATCACTTGTCATATCGGCAACGGCGGTAGCTTGACTGCTGTTAAAGGTGGGGTTTCCATGGACACATCAATGGGGCTTACTCCGCTTGAAGGTCTAATGATGGGTACTCGTAGTGGTGATTTGGACCCAGCTGTAGTTACGTTTGTTATGAACAAGGAAGAGCTATCCTTAAGTGAAGTGAATTCCATGCTGAACAAGCACAGCGGCTTGCTTGCGATCTCTGGTTCCAGCAGTGACATGCGTGACATTACGGACGGCATGGCTGAAGGTGATCCAAACGCAACGTTAGCTTTTGAAATGTACGAATACCGTTTGCGCAAATACATCGGCTCCTATGCTGCAGCTATGGATGGAGTAGATGTTATCGTGTTTACTGCAGGTATTGGTGAGAACTCCGTAGTAGTTCGTGAAAAAGTATGTGAGAACCTAACTTATCTTGGCGTGGAAGTGGACCCGGAATTGAATAAAATACGCTCTGGTGAACCTCGCCGCATTTCAACACCTAACTCCAAAGTCGAAGTATTGGTCATTCCAACGAATGAGGAATTGATGATTGCTCGCGATACTTATCGTATCGTTCAGGAAAACCAATAATAAACCACATAGTATGTTAGAGGAGAGATAGACATGGCGATCAAAAGTGTGATCCGTCAGGTTAATGAGCACGTCGACGAAACCGTCGTGATCGGCAGTTGGCTTAATAATAAGCGTTCCAGTGGAAAAATCGTATTTTTGCAGCTTCGCGACGGTACTGGTTATATTCAGGCTGTAGTAGTAAAGAGTGAGGTTTCTGAAGAAACTTGGAACAATGCCAAAAGTTTGACTCAGGAATCATCGATGTATGTGACAGGTGTTATTCGTGAAGAACCTCGAAGCCATTCAGGCTACGAAATGACAGTTACTGATCTGGAGATCATACATTTAACGGAAAATTATCCGATTACACCGAAGGAACATGGCGTTGATTTCCTAATGGACCATCGTCACCTGTGGCTTCGTTCCAACAAGCAGCGGGCGATTATGGTTATTCGTGCGGAGATCATTCGTGCGGTGCAGCAGTTCTTTGATCAAAATGGCTTTACATTGGTCGATCCGCCTATTTTGACACCTACATCTGCAGAAGGAACAACAAATCTGTTCCATACGAAATATTTTGATGAGGATGCATATTTGACGCAAAGTGGTCAGCTTTACATGGAAGCTGCTGCGATGGCGCTTGGGAAAGTATATTCGTTCGGACCTACCTTCCGTGCTGAAAAATCCAAAACACGTCGTCACTTGATTGAGTTCTGGATGATCGAACCGGAAATGGCTTTTACAGATCATGAGGAAAGCCTCAAGGTGCAGGAACAATTTATTTCACATGTAGTACAATCTGTTCTGACGAACTGCAAGGATGAGCTGGAGGCCGTAGGAAGAGACGTCAGCAAGCTTGAAAGTATTAAGGCTCCATTCCCTCGTATAACTTATGATGAGGCAATCGAGTTCCTGCATACTAAAGGCTTTGATATTCCTTGGGGTGAGGATTTTGGTGCACCGCATGAAACTGCGATTGCAGAGCAGTATGAAAAACCTGTATTTATAACACATTATCCTGCAGGAATTAAGGCTTTCTACATGAAGCCTGATCCAAATCGTCCAGAAGTAGTGCTCTGCGCTGACATGATTGCTCCAGAAGGATACGGAGAAATTATTGGCGGCTCTCAGCGTATTGATGATCCTGAATTGATGGAAGAACGCTTTAAGGAACATAATCTGTCCGAAGAGACGTACAAGTGGTATATGGATCTTCGTAAATATGGCTCAGTTCCACACTCCGGATTTGGTCTTGGATTGGAGCGTACTGTTGCGTGGATATGCGGACTTGATCACGTTCGGGAGACGATTCCTTTCCCTCGTATGCTGTACCGCCTTTATCCATAAGAAAGGTAGAGAAGCGAATGGCCATGAGCGAAGGTTGGAAGGTATGGGCAAAAGGAATCTCTTACGGGTTGGAGTCTGGGACCGTGAATGTTCCCTATGCACTACTGGCGCATTACGGAGCACTTCGCTTATCGGAAATGGAAGTGATGCTGCTTATGCAACTGCTTGCATTTAGACAGAGTGAGCAGAGCGATTTTCCGTCAATGGATCAGCTGGAGTCAAGAATGGGAACGGCTCCCGGAGAGCTTCCGCAAGTCATCCAACGTCTGATGAAGGACGGATGGATATCGATTGATGAGGATCTGGATGAAAGAACGGGTATTCAAATTGAACGCTATAATCTTTCAGGGATGTATGCAAAGCTCGGACAGCATATGGCCGAGCAGCGTTCTTCGGTTCGTCGTGGCACTACCCCGACCCAGCAGGAGGAAGCGCCTTTGCCATCCAGAGATGAACAGGAACGTAATTTGTTCGTCATTTTTGAAAAGGAATTTGCACGTCCATTAACACCAATGGAATGTGAGACTATTTCGGGATGGGTGGATGAGGACGGATATCCCGATGAACTGATATTGCTTGCCCTCAAGGAAGCGGTGTTTGCTGGCAAAGTACACTTTCGCTATATTGACCGCATTCTGCTAGAGTGGAGCCGAAATCGTGTGAAAACTGTAGAGGATGCCAAAGCTTATACCCAGAGATTCAGAGGCGGGATGAGATAGCAACATTATACTCATTGACTCATACTAGAACTAAATACTAGCAATATAAACGGCCGCAGCGAACAACCTGCTGAGGCCGTTTTTTGCGTGTAATATTTTTACATCAATTTGATTTTATCATCATACAATCTAGTAGAATCAATGATAAAGTTAAAATGTGTAAAAATAGTATTTTGTGAAGGTGGAGTTGTTATGATCGGTTGGATTATATATAAGCATTTAGTGAATGAGGTCAAGCCTGAGATGTTTGAGATTAAGAGGCTTATTGATGAAGCGGAGAAGCAAGGGATCGATATACGTGTGCTCGCTCCTGAACAGTTCGAACTGATTGTAACCAGAGATGATCGCAAGAGTATTATGGTTGATGGGGAGGTGCTGCCGCTTCCTGATTTTGTGTTGCCGAGGATGGGGGCGGGCACTAATTATTTTGGACTGGCACTGATCCGTCATTTGGAGCGTCTGGGTGTTCGTACATTTAATTCTTCACAGAGTATTGATACAGTAAAAGATAAGCTATATACTCAACAGATTTTAGCAGAATCCAATTTACCTGTTCCGAAAACGATGCTGATACGCTCGAAGGTCGATGTGGACTTGGTAGAAAAGCATTTGGGATTCCCTGTAGTAGTGAAGACGATATCAGGATCACAGGGGAATGGAGTTTTTCTTGCTGAGACGAAGTTAAAGTTTATTGATTTAATTGAAATGATTAACGCATATAAAGAGAATGCTACGATGATATTGCAGGAATTTGTAGAGTCAAGCAGAGGGGTGGATCTGCGTGTGCTTACAATTGGGGGAAGAGCCGTTGCAGCGATGAAGCGATTCTCCGGGAATGATAGCTTCAAAGCGAATTATTCACGCGGGGGCAAGGTTGAGCCCTATGAGATCAATCCTGAAATTGAATGGCTGGCTCTTGAAACAGCCAGACTTTTGAATCTCGATATCGCCGGCATTGATTTGCTCTTTGACGGGGAGCACTATAAAATATGTGAAGCAAATTCTTCACCCGGGTTTGAAGGGTTGGAGTCATGCTGTAATGTAAACATTGCGGAAGAGATATACAATTTTCTAAGAGTGAGGTTGAGTCGATTTTAAGTCTGGTTATAGCATATTAATTGAAAAATAAAAAAAGGGGTCAGCCATCAGTGAAGAATAGGAAACATTATCACTGGGCTGACCCAAATATATATATATTGGGGAGAGGATAACATGGTTAAGAACGTACGAGTTAAGTAAAATCAGGTATTAACTATGAAACTGGTCATGATCGCTTACTTGTTGAGCTCGATTTGTCCATACCCATAGGTTTCAAACCAACCTTTGATTGTTTCGAAATCCTTGGAGAACGAAAGGCTAAGGAGCAGCATAACTCTGGCGTGAGATGCATTAAGGTTGCCGCCTGCAATGATGCCTTCACCACTGCTGTAGTTGCTGCCAGATCCGGTGCGTGTCGTCGTTACGAAGATCACGCCTTTTTCAATGGCTGCTTTGCGTTCTTCGCTCATCGCTTTCGAGATCCCTCCAGCTCCAGTACCCGCAGTTACGATACCTTTAGCTCCTGATGCAACATAGCCGCTAATAGCACCCGCTCCAGCATCTTGGTAGGAGTACGCAATCTCAACTTTGGCTAAATCTGATTTGGAGATTTTAGTCAAATCAAAAGGTGTAGCCCATGAGGTTGCTGGTTTTAGTGCTCGGAATGGAGCACGATATACAGAAATGACGTCACCGTCAATGTAACCTAATGCACCAATTTCAGGTGTAACAAATGTATCAGTACGGTAGGAGTTGCTCTTGGTTACATCTCGAGCTGCATGAAACTCATCATTGAGCATAAGTACTGTACCGAAATATTTTGTCTTGCCGCTAGCGGCGAGTTTGATAGCATTGTAGAGATTGGCAGGAGCATCCGTTCCGATGACTGTCCACGGTCTCATCGATCCTGTGATGACTACAGGTTTTGGGCTGCGAACCGTTAAGTCCAGGAAATAAGCAATCTCTTCCATGGTGTCTGTTCCGGTAGTAACTACTACACCATCCTGGGTTTTAAGAGCTTCATCCACTTTGAGAGACAACTCATATAATTGCTGCATTGTATATGCGCTTGACCCAGAGTTTCCGAATTGATAAGTGCTTACTTCGGCAATTTTATCCTTGTTCGGTAATGATTTCACCATGTCTTCAATAAGCAAAGTTCCTGCTTTATAATTGGTAAAGCTCGTTGCATCCACGGATTGTCCGGCCATCGTGCCTCCAGTTGCGATAACCTGTACTTTAGGCAGTTTTTTAACCGTTTCTGCTACAATAGAACCTTGAGTTGTATTGACAGTAGCTGCAGATGCTGGAGATGCATACAAGTTTGGAAGTACGGCGGTTACCGCAAGTCCTGTTGCTAGAATCCATTTTAAACTGTTAGTTTTCCATTTTTGCATTGAATCAGCCTCCATGATGTGTGAGAATTATGTAACTTTATGTGACTCGGATTGTGTTTCCTTGAAGTGATTATATATCCATGTTAGATATAATAACAAAACTCATATTTTATGATGAAAGCGATTAAACCTTATATTATCGCCGGTTTCCTGCTTTATATTAAAATTTATATATCTAGTTTCTAAATACATAACAAATTAATGTTATTTAAATTAACACAAACGTAACGTAATAGCGTAGAAAAAAGTTCAATATTTTTTTAAAACTAATGCAGGGGTAACTTTGTTTTGATACGTCTATTTAATAGGGAAGGAGGGGAGAGTTATTGATGATGAGAAGCTAATCCTGAAAATCAGGAGAGGTGAGCGGAACGCTTTTCGAGAGCTTGTCACACGGTATGGGGACTATATTTTTAAAGTAACATTCTCAGTGCTTAGAGATGAAAAAGAAGCGGAAGACGCAGCACAGGAAACTTTTCTCCAGGTGTACAAATCTCTCCCCGATTACCGCTCTCAAGGATTCAAGACATGGATGACTCGAATCGCTTTAAACAAGGCAATAGATCTCAAGCGAAAGAAGGATCGCAGACGTGAAGAACAATGGGATCCGATAGACGTCGATCTTCAAGTGATTGATGAGAAGCCAGAGGTGGTTCAAGGAATTATAGATATTGAGCAAAGTGAGGAGCTCAGAAATAAAATCGCTGCAATGCCGCCAGGACACAAAATCATAGTTTCTTCGTTCTATCTGAAAGGAAAAAGCTATGAGGAAATAGCATCAGAACTAAATGTGACGGTGAAAACAGTAGAATCTAAATTGTACCGCGCAAGGGCTTGGATGCGTGAGCATTGGAAGGAGGAGGAATGGAGATGAGTAAAGGAGGACATCGAGAAAATGCTTTGTGGAGTGATTACATACTGGGGAAATTACCTCCTGAAAAAGAACAGAAGCTTGAAAATCTTCTGATTGAGGATGAAGAGACTTTTCAGATGTATTTGCATGAGCTGGAGGAACTTAAGGGAGAGCTGCCTACACTCGGCAATCAAGAATTGTTTACTCAGTGTATCATTTCTGCACTTCCTTCTAGTGAAAAGAGAGGCGTTGAGCAGGCTGTGAAATCGAAAGTCAGTAGTAGCCGGAATCTCCCTTTCTACCACTATCTTATTGCTGCATCTATCACTTTATTGCTCATGGGAAGTGGATTTTTTGATTTGTTGTCAGTAGAGGCGGGTCAATCGATGGACAGGAACAGAACGGTATCGATAAGCGATAAATGGATGAATGTAACCTCTAAATGGATGGATTCCTTAAGAGACCCTTCGCCTAAAAAGTAGAACAAGAAAGGATGATAAATTTTGCAATATTATCGAAATAGAATGCTGGCATTCCTTTTGAATTTTTTGCCGGGGCTCGGTCATTTATATTGGGGCAATAAAGGAAGAGGTTTTACCTATCCGCTCATGTTCTTCGGAGGACTATTTATGGGCGGTGTGCTGGCTGCGATGAGTAGTGAAGGGGAAATATTTTTAGTTGCTTTGGTTTTAGCTTGTATTCTCTGGGTGATCAGTATGATCGATTTGTTCATCTCTATGCTTCGGCACCCTGTAAATTTACAGAACGCGGGACAGGAACTAGGTTATGTACCTGCCATGAGAAAGGGAGAAGCTGATAGTGAGCGGTTTTTTACAATTTTGCTATCATTCATTCCGGGTCTGGGACATTTTCAAATGGGCTTGATGCAAAGAGGACTATCTTTCCTTATTATGTTCTTCGGCTTGATCACTATGATGTTTTTTGTCACGGGCATCACGCATGAATCTGTATTTTTGCTCTTTTTAGGCTTGCTCCCGATCATATGGCTGTATTGTATGTTTGACGCGGTGCAGCTCATTCATCGCAAACAAGCAGGGGAATTGCTTGAAGATCGTACTCTTTTTAATGAATGGGAATCCGGTAGAATTGAAGGCAGACGCAGTAAAGTGCTTGCTACATTATTATCAGCTTTTCCTGGGGCGGGACAAATGTATTTAGGACTTCAAAAACGAGGTCTGCAGCTAATGGTACTGTTTTTGAGCAGCTTCTATATAATCGATGTGTTGAGACTGTCGGTGTTTTTATTCATCGTTCCAGTTATTTGGTTCTACAGCTTTTTTGATGGATTACAGCAAACAAGTCGCTATGGCATACTGCCTATGGAGGATATTCCTTTAATAAAAGGTAGAGCTAACCAGGAGCATTGGCTGGGGATTATTTTGGTTCTGCTAGGGATTTATTATATCGTGATGAATTTGCTCGTTCCTACATTTGATAGATGGTATCCTGATTTGCGAATCTACTACAGAATTCAAGAATATTTGCGTCCGGCGCTCGTCTCGGTTATTCTTATCGGTGGTGGTATTAAACTGATCTCACGCAAAAATAAAAAACAGTTGCTTTGGGATGACGAAGAACTGTAGTTTGCGAACGAACTTAATAGAGAGTTTGGTACTGGACAGGAAGGGATAGGAGGCAGCTTGTGGACAACTGGATTACAGATACGATGGAGCAGTTCGGGTACATAGGAATTCTATTGCTGATTGCTCTTGAAAATGTATTCCCGCCAATACCATCAGAGGTTATATTGACATTTGGCGGCTTTATGACGACTTATACTAGTTTGACGAGAACAGGAGTTATCATTTCAGCTACGTTAGGCTCAATTTTAGGTGCAGTAATATTGTACGGCATCGGGTATCTCATTAATGTTGACAAGTTGGAGAGATGGATAGAGAAATATGGTCGTTTCTTACGTCTGAAAAAAGAAGATATTCGCAAAGCGGATAAATGGTTTGATCGTTACGGTTACTGGACAGTGTTATTTTGTCGGCTGATTCCTGTTATTCGTAGTCTGATCTCGATTCCCGCGGGGATGTCAAAGATGAAGTTTGGTCTTTTTCTGCTATTTACCACTATAGGCACGTTAACTTGGAATATTATACTCGTTACTGTTGGAGCTGCACTTGGAGGCTCATGGGATACAATCCTTGAATTCATGGATATTTACTCCAATATTGCGTACGTATTCCTTGCGGTCATTGCGCTGGTCTGTGGTTATTTCTTAATCCGCAACTTCAAAAAAAGAAAGCTCTGAGACAACTAGAAGGAGAGAACGTAATAAATGGATTGGATTAGCATCATAAAAGCTATTATTCTTGGTTTGGTGGAAGGGTTAACTGAATTTGCTCCAGTCTCTTCAACTGGTCATATGATCATAGTTGATGATATGTGGCTGAAGACCGAGCAATTTTTATCATCGAAATATGTGGCTAATACATTTAAAGTAGTTATACAGCTTGGATCGATTCTGGCCGTGTTAGTCGTATTTAAGGATCGGTTTATTGATTTGCTTGGGTTATCGAGGTTCACTCGTAAAAATAAGGGCCAGATACAACATGCCGGCTCTCGCCTAAAGCTGGGGCAGGTCATCGTTGGGTTAATTCCTGCGGGTGTGCTGGGCTTGCTCTTTGAAGATTTTATAGACGAGTATCTCTTCTCGACATATACAGTGCTGATTGGATTAGTGATTGGTGCAATATTGATGATCTTTGCTGATAAGCTGAGACCGAAGCGGGCGAAGGTGGAAAGTGTTGACCAAATGACCTACAAGCAAGCTTTTTCCATCGGTTTGTTTCAATGTCTATCTATTTGGCCAGGTTTCTCTCGATCGGGGTCGACGATTTCTGGAGGTGTACTCCTCGGCTTAAGCCATCGTGCCGCATCAGATTTCACCTTTATTATGGCTGTGCCGGTGATGGCTGGTGCAAGTGCATTATCACTGCTAAAAAACTGGCAGTATTTTACCCTTGATGCTTTGCCGTTCTTTATTGCAGGATTTATTAGTGCATTTGTGTTCGCACTTATCTCAATTCGTTTCTTCTTGAAGCTGATTGACCGAATCAAGCTGGTGCCTTTTGCTATTTATCGAATTGTGTTAGCGATCGTCATTTGGGTAATCTTTTTTTAATAAGGTTTGAGTAGAGGCTGTCCCACTCTTGTTAGTGGGGCGGCCTTTGTTATGGATTGGTGGGCTGGTGCACTATTTGGAGAAAATGACCTTCATTTTCGTGTAAATAAGGCTGATATGTCCGTCTGCATTATAAAGTAAGCTTAGTCCCTTCCCAGCACGTTGTAGAAGGAAAAACTGCAAAAGTGCAGGAATTATCGAGTAGTTAGAGTAAATCAAGTTCAAAGCCTGCATAAGTGCAGGAATTACATAAGTTTTGTTCAGTAGTTGGAGATTTAGCCCGAAATAGATGTATTATTGCAGGAATTATGAGATTGCCGGAACCATGAGATTAAGAAGATGTACTTTTGCAGGAATTACAGAGACGCTATTAGAACAAAATTGCCTCTTGTGCCTTGACTTGAGTGCATATATTTAAAAGAACCGCTGGAGTAATGTTCGGCCAGCAATGTGTACCAACTGTTGTCCAGTGGTTCCTTTACATGTAAACTATCTACACTCCTAGTGCGAGTCTGCGATATTCTACCTCAAGTATGAATTCGAAAGCTTCTAAATGACGTTTTGCTTCGAAGGCGTTGCGGCCCCACACGTAGATACCGTGGTTACGGAGTAAAAAACCGGGAATGTCTGACTGAATTGCACCAGGTATCAGCTTGGCGATTGAAGGAATGTCGGCATAGTTTGGAACGATAGGAATGCGAATGGCAGCATTCTCTTCCCATATGCCGAGGCCTTTAATGAGCTCAATCCCCTGTGCAGGAACAAATCCGTCATTCCCATATCGCTCACTAAGCAGATTGTTGAATACGGTATGAACATGGAAAATAGCTCCACAGCCAGTCATCCGGTAGATTTTAGAATGGATGAGCGTCTCTGCACTTGGCTTCAATTCAGTTGTCTCACAAGGTTCTCCAGCTGCATCAACAAAGAGAAAATCCTCCGGTGTATTAACCGATTTGTCTTTACCGCTGGATGTTATAGCGAAATAGAACTGATCAGGCTGGAAGTCGCCAACCCGTATAGAAAGATTTCCGCTTGTTCCGGGGAACCACCCGCGAGCGGCTAATTGTTCCTTGACCGCCCGTAAATCATGAAGGGCAGCTTGTTTCTCTTCCAAAGGAATGTCGGCAAAGTTCATTTTTATTCTCCCTCCAGCCTAATGAAGTCGGATCTAATATCTGTAAAAGTCTCAAAAGGTGTATGTTTTATGCCAAGCTTCTGGCATATTTCTGTAAGCCGAGCACGTGAATAGATGCGATCAGCGAGCTTTGCTCCTTCAAAATCAGCCGTTGGATCAAAAGTCTATATTTTGCTGTGCAGCAGGTCATTAAAGCGCCTCCTTCACAGCTTGTCCCATCTCGAAAGACCGTTCTTTACAGCGGTGTACGGCTGCTTTAACTGTATTGGTGAAGTCTTTGTCTGCGAGCACCTCCAATGCGGCCTGAGTAGATCCGTTAGGCGACGTGATGTCCTTACGCAGCTTCGCTGGATCTTCTCCAGTCTCAAGCATCATAGAAGCCGCACCCAGCACGGTTTGTACCGTCAGATTACGAGCTTGGTCAGGTGTAAGTCCGCCTTCAATACCAGCTTCAATCATCGCTTCGATCATGTAGTAGATATATGCTGGACCGCTTCCGGAAACTCCCGTCAAAATGTCCATTTGTTCTTCGGGAATGACACTGACGATACCGACGGATTGGAACATGGACAGAACCTGCTGAACATGGTCGTCAGTTGTCTCCTCGGAAAAGGATAATCCCGTAGCTCCAAGCCCGATAGAGCTCGATGTGTTAGGCATCGAGCGTGCGATCGGAGCGTTCGTTCCCAGCAATTGTTGAAGTGTGGAAATGGAGATGCCAGCGATCAGAGATACGATCAATTGTCCCTCCTGTAGCTTAGGACCAAGCTCAGTGAGGGCTTCTTTGGCATCTTTAGGCTTCATAGCCAGTACAATGATCGAGGCTTCAGTAAGATATTTATTCTTGTCCTGCTCGCTATTACCAGTAAACACGCCGTACTGCTGTGATAAGTAAGTAAGGCGTTCTTGATTGCTGCGGTTAAGCATCGATATTTGCTTCGGAGCAGCCACACTTTTATGGATGAGCCCGCGGACAATTGCTTCAGCCATTGATCCTGCACCGTAAAAGCAGATTGAACCTAGACTTGCTTGATGAGTTGAATTCATAGTATGACCTCCTGTCGTATTACTCTCGAATTTGCCCGTTGCCGTCAATGATATACTTGCTTGAAGTCAGAGCGGGGAGTCCCATAGGTCCTCTTGCATGCAGCTTCTGCGTACTGATTCCGATTTCTGCACCAAATCCAAATTCAAAGCCGTCTGTGAATCGGGTAGAAACATTATGATATACTGCGGCTGCATCCACTTCCTGCTGAAAGCGCAGCGCGTTCTCACGGTCTTCTGTAACGATACATTCGGAGTGTTTTGTACTAAACTGGCGAATGTGTGATAGAGCTTCATCCAGGTTACTTACGATTTTTACATTTAAAATATAGTCGTTATATTCTGTTGCATAATCCTCATCAGTTGCTTCAGAAGCCCAATTAACAATAGAACGAGTTTTGTCATCGCCTCTAAGCTCCACTCCGGCTTCCTTGAATACTTCGGCAAGGTCGGAAAGATGAGCCGTTGCATAATCCTCATGGACAAGCAGCGTCTCCATCGCATTGCAGACAGAAGGACGCTGAACCTTGGCGTTAATTGAAATAGCTGTCGCCATTTCAGGAGTAGCGGAAGCGTCAAGATAAGTGTGGCAAATACCAGCGCCTGTCTCGATTACAGGAACGGTGGCATTTTGTACAACGTTCTGAATCAGTGAGCTGCCGCCGCGTGGAATTACAACATCAAGCAGTCCGTTCAGTTTTAACATTTCGTCTACAGAGGAACGGTTTGGGTCCTCGATCAACTGGACAGCATCACGGGGAACGGCTGTACCTTTAAGAGCCTCGTGGATAATCTCAACTATTTTTCGGTTTGAGGAAAGGGCCGAAGATCCCCCGCGAAGAACAACAGCGTTGCCGGTTTTAAGGCAGAGCCCGATCGCATCAACTGTAACGTTAGGGCGAGCTTCATAGACGATTCCGATTACACCGAGGGGAACGCGACGTTTGACTATATGCAGACCGTTAGGACGATCTATTGTCTCAAGCGTCTCGCCGATTGGATCTGGCAGCTCTACGATCTGTTTCAATCCTTCCGCAATGCCTTCAATCCGCCCCTTATTAAGAGCAAGCCGATCAAGCAGCGATTCCGATGTTCCGTTTTCCCGGCCACGCTGCAAATCCTCCTTGTTAGCTTCAATAATGTCATCACTAGCATTAATCAACGCCTGTGCAGCAACAAGAAGTGCTGCATTTTTCTGTTCGGTTGACAAGCTGCTTAGAACAGAAGTGACTCTGCCAGCCAGCTCAGCCTTTTGTCGTACTTCACTCATACAAATACCTCCTCGACCTAATTAAAAATTAAATTATGATTTAAGTGATATCCATTCATCACGATGAATAACTTCCAGACGATGGGCAACATCGATCTTCTTAACTACTTCAGAGCTGGGCAATCCCAGTATTTCGAGCAGCTGTTCAATATCATAGTTGATGATACCGCGCCCCAGTATCTCTCCGTCTGTGTTGACAACCTCTACAACGTCTCCAACATGGAAATGTCCTTTTGCTTTGCGCACACCTACAGGCAGCAAGCTTCTTCCACCATGAATGAGCGCATCTTCTGCACCTTGGTCGACAGTTAAAGATCCAAAGGGGGTCGAGAGAAATCCGAGCCATTGCTTTTTACGAGGCAGGGAGGAGCTTTGAGTTTCAAAATAAGTACCTCTTCCTGCTCCTTCAAGAGCTCCGATCAATTCACCTGGTTGATTCACTTTACCTACAAATACAGGAACTCCACCACGCGTTGCGATTTTGGCAGCATCTACTTTGGAACGCATGCCGCCTGTGCCTACTTCAGATCCTGCTCCTCCGGCGATCAAGTAAATATCATCTGTAATTTCCTGAATCCGTTCAATTCGTTCTGCAGAAGGATCAATGCGAGGATCTTTAGTGTAGAGGCCATCTGTATCAGTCAGAATTATAAGCTGATCCGCTTTGATTAAATTCGCAACCAGGGCGGATAAGGTATCGTTATCTCCAAATTTAAGCTCGTCTATAGAGACGGTGTCATTTTCATTTATGATCGGAATAATGTTGCGAACGAGCAGCTCCTCAAGGGCCATGCTGGCGTTGCCCATTCTTTTTCGATTTTGAAAATCTGTACGGGTAAGCAGAACCTGGGCAGCCGAGATGCCATGATCCGCAAGCTCTTCCCGGTAGACCTGCATGAGCAAAGCTTGCCCAACGGCAGCAGCAGCCTGCTTCTCATGAAGCAGCTTCGGGCGCTCTGTATATCCAATTTCTCTAAAGCCTGCTGCGACGGCCCCGGAGGAAACTAACAACACTTGATGACCAGCGGCCTTTATCCTCGCGAGCTCTGCAGCAAAATAGGCGACAGCTCTTTTGTTTAATCCTCCCTCAGGTGAGGTAAGCGAACTGCTCCCGATTTTAACAACGATGCGGCGTTGCATGGAGATCACTCCTTGTGGCTGTAATGGTGTGTAATAATAACGAACGAGTCAATGAGAGCCTATAAAAAAAACTTCCGCCTCTGCATGCAAAGGACGAAAGTTTGGCTTCCGCGGTACCACCTTCATTGATGATTAAATCATCCGACTCTATAGCCCGGTAACAGGGGCGCTGTCCAGCATGCGCTGGCCGCTCGGGGGTAGGTTTCGGAGAGGGCGGGTGCAATTCTTACAGCCAAGGAATCGCTCTCTGGACGCCGCTATCTTCTCTTAATGGTCCCGTCTTCACGTTTTATCGTTCATTGATTCAACACTTCGAATTACTGTTAGAATAACATGCACGCATTGGGTTTGCAAAAGAAAATGGTTTACATAGTTAAAATAATCCAAGCTTGCCGATCCGCATAACGGCTTCCTTGAGTCGTTCGGGATCACTAAGCAGTCCAACTCTTACATAACCTTCACCATGTTGGCCGAATCCTATGCCAGGAGCAACCGCAACTTTGGCTTCTTCAAGCAGCTTTTGAGCGAATGCGGCCGAATCCCATGGCTTTGGGACAGGTAGCCATGCAAAGAAAGACCCGCTTGGTTTTGCAGCTTCCCAGCCAATTTCATTTAGTGCGTTAAAAAGCGTATTCCTTCTATTTTCATAGAGGGAGACGAGATCAGCTACATTTTGTTGAGATGCTGTTAAAGCGATCTTAGCCGCTTCTTGTATTGCACCAAACAGGCTGACGTATATATGATCTTGAAGCTGATTAATGAGAGAGATGATCTTTTCGTTACCGAGAGCGAATCCGACACGCCATCCTGCGCCGGCCGTAATTTCACGGTTCACATTCTGGACCAGTGTTGCAAAAAACTGCTTGGGAAGCTTGTGCATAATATCAGCAGCTTCTATAGTAAAAGGGGATTTTTCCGGGTCTGGGATGTTGGATTTCATAGATTTATGTTCACACTCCAGTCAAAAAAATATGTTAAATTAAATTTATCACGATTTATCCGAGCTGTATAGACGGTATTTGAGGGTGACTCGAAATAACGTTTCCTTGTCTTGCGTAGCCTGAAAGAGGCCATTATGATGTATTCAGATTAGATCGGATAATAAGGAGAGGATGATGAACATGACCGAACAGGCAAAAACATGGCAGATTGCACTTATACAGACTGATATCACATTAGGTGACCCTTCCCGCAACAGGGACTATTTAAAGAATCAAATGGAGATCGCAGCATCAAGTGAAGTTAAACCTGATGTTATCATACTGCCCGAAATGTGGAACACAGGTTATGCGCTGGACATCATCCATGAAATTGCTGATCCGAACGGTGAGGAAAGTCGGGAATGGATTGCTGAATTTGCGAAAAGTCATGGCATTCATGTAGTTGCAGGGTCAATCGCTGAAAAAAGAGATGCTGGAGTTTTTAATACGATGAGAATCTTCTCTGCCTCAGGGGAGGAAGCAGCTTCATACTCCAAGATCCATCTTTTCCGCTTGATGGAGGAAGAGAAGCATTTAACTTCCGGGGATCAAATTGTCAGCTTTGAATTAGACGGAGTTTTGGCTGGAGCCTCAATATGTTATGATATCCGCTTTCCAGAGCTGGCGAGAAGCTTGTCATTACTAGGGGCGAAGGTACTGTTTGTGTCTGCGGAATGGCCGCATCCCCGTCTGCATCACTGGCGGACACTACTTATGGCAAGAGCCATTGAAAATCAAATGTATGTAGTCGCCTGCAATCGAACGGGGGCTAGCGGTAAAGATTCCTTCTTCGGTCACTCCATGATCATCGATCCTTGGGGTGAAATTGTTGCCGAAGGCGGCGAAGATGAAGAGATTGTTACCGGAAGCATTAATCTGTCACTGGTTGACCAAGTTAGATCGAAAATTCCTGTATTTGATGATCGTAGACCGCATTTATATAAGCTATAAAATTAGTTTATACGATGAGTAAGTACTTCTTTGAACGTCTCAATAAAAGCTTCGGCTGCTTTTGACAAGTAACGGCCTTTGCGATAAGCGATGACCAGCGTCCGGCTAGGTGCCGGATCAGCTAATGGAACATATACAGGAATCAACTCGCTCCGTTTGGCTCTGGCAATGAATCTTGGAACAAATGTGATACCCATACCGGCGGCTACGAGCGATTGGACGGTTTCGATATTGTTGCTCTCAAAAACGACATTTGGCTCGAAACCAGCGCTTTTGCACAAATCTATCGTCATCGTTCGGAAGCCTTGTCCTTTTTTAAGTACAATGAACGGTTCGTCCTTTAGCATGTCTATAGATACGCCATTTTTGTGATGGTTCAGCTTGGCTAAAGGATGTTCCGGCGGTACGGCAAGATCAATAACTTCCTCGCCAATTGGCTCAAAGGTAAGCGATGGCTCCTGTAAAGGAAGGGAGAGGAGGCTGAGATCAGTTCCCCCGCCAGCGGTTAGTTTCTCCAGGTTCAGAGAAGTATCCTCCAAGAGGTTTACCTGAATTTCGGGATATGTTGCCTTAAAGGCCGGAAGTACATAAGGAAGCAAATGTGAACCTGTGATCGGCATACTGCCAACTACGACACGTCCAGCTCGGAGCTGTGAGATGTCATCCATCTCTTGACGAAGCTGCTCAACGGCATCCATTATTTTTTGCGCGTGTTCAATAAAGCTGGCTCCAGCATAGGTTAATTCGACTGTGCTTGTGTTGCGTTGAAACAGCTTGACACCAAGTTCCTGCTCCAGCTTGGATAATTGTTGGCTTAGAGAAGGTTGGGCGATATGCAGTTTATCAGCAGCGCGTGAGAAATTACGCTCTTCAGCAATTTGAAGTGTATATTGAAGCTGTCTAAGTTCCATGGTATCACCTCTATCAGTTTTTATTATGCGAATAACACAATAGTATTATACTATTCCTATATTTGAGAAGTGAGAAAGATTCTATGTATAATAGAACCAAATGATATAAAGTGGAGGTATGGACTTGAAAAAGATTTTAAAAGAGATTCAAAGCTGGAGCGTCGCTATCATCATCGGTTTTGTACTTAGTATGGTAATCGGTATCTTTATAATTCAGCCATATAAGGTTGACGGGTATTCGATGGAGCCTACTTTAAATGACACGCAACGGATATATGCATGGAAGATAAATCATACATTGGACAAACTCCCTGATTACGGAGATATTGTTATTATTGACAGCCGGGTTGAACGAGACCGCAGCTTAATGGATGATTTTATGGAGCATCCGATCATTAATCTGTTTTCAGGTAAGGGTGACGAAGAAATTTTTTATGTAAAAAGAGTAATTGGCCTGCCCGGAGATACAATTGAAGTGAAGAACGGTAATGTTTATCGTAATGGAGAGCAGCTTAACGAACCTTATATCAAAGAGCCTATGGTGACAGGTACGGATCAGGTATGGGAAATTCCTGAGGGTCATGTCTTTGTGATGGGTGATAATCGTAACCACAGTAATGACAGTCGTAGTATTGGGCCAGTACCGCAAGATCATGTAATGGGAATCGACTCGTTTTAAAGAAATACAGAGCTCTTACATAAAATACAAAGGGGAAAGTAGTATGAGTGATAAATGGGAGTCTTGTCCGAAATGCAGCTCGAATGAAGTTGTTTCCAGAAACAAGCTATACTATTTCTTGTTATGGTTGGCGATTGCAGCATGTCTGTTATGGGTTGGTCTGCTTATATACTGGCCGCTATTCATTGCAGCCTTTGTACCAATCATTATTTCTGTTTTTAGCTTTATGAAGAAGCCGGTAAATAAATGTAGAAACTGCAATCATAAGTGGCAGCCATAATATTATTATGGCTTTTTCTTTTGACTTATAGTTTCAACCTATCGCTTTTATAGATATTATATCTTGGAACAATGAAGTCGAAAATGATATATTAGTTTCAGCATACGAGTTGTAGTTAGCGTACTGGTTAAGTGACAGGTGATAGTAAATCTAGCATGCTCCACTACCAGATCACAATTCGTTAAAGTTGAATCCTTGTTTGGGGGGAATTCTGATGACTACTAAAAAGACAATGTATGAAAAAATCTGGGACAATCACGTTATTTATCAAGAAGAGGGCAAGCCAAGTATTCTGTATATCGATTTGCATCTTGTACACGAGGTAACTTCACCGCAAGCATTTGAAGGCTTGAGACTCAGCGGACGTAAAGTACGCCGCCCTGAGCTTACTTTTGCGACAATGGATCACAACGTACCGACAAAGGATCGCTTCAACATTAAAGATCCTATTTCCAAGCAGCAAATTGACACCTTGTCTCAAAACTGCCGCGATTTTGGTGTTACTCTTTATGACCTCGATACGATTGATCAAGGCGTAGTACACGTTATGGGTCCTGAGCTGGGTCTTACTCATCCGGGTAAAACGATCGTTTGTGGTGACAGCCATACGTCTACTCATGGGGCATTTGGTGCGCTTGCATTCGGTATCGGTACTAGTGAAGTAGAGCATGTAATGGCAACTCAATGCTTGCAGCAAGCTAAAGCTAAAACTTTGGAAGTTCGTTTCGTTGGTAAACGCAAACCAGGCGTTACTGCAAAAGACTTGATTTTGGGCGTAATTGCTCAATACGGCACTGACTTTGCTACAGGTTATGTTATTGAGTACACTGGCGAAGCCATTCGCGAGCTTACAATGGAAGAACGTATGACGGTCTGCAACATGTCCATCGAAGCTGGTGCAAGAGCTGGTCTGATCGCTCCTGACGAAACTACTTTTAATTATTTGAAGGGTCGTCAGCATGCACCTCAAGGTGAAGCATTCGAGCAAGCTGTTGCTGAATGGAAGAATCTCACAACTGACGAGGGCGCTGAATTTGATCGTGTAGTAGACTTCGACGTTGATGCGTTGATCCCACAAGTAACTTGGGGAACAAGCCCGGGAATGGGTACTAACATTAATGCGAACGTTCCTAATCCTGCGGATTTTGAATCTGATAACGAACGTAAAGCAGCTGAAAAAGCACTTGAATATATGGGTCTGGCCCCTGGTACTCCGATGACTGACATCGCAATCGATTATGTGTTTATCGGTTCCTGTACTAATGGACGTATTGAAGACTTGAGAGCAGCGGCAGAAATTGCTAAAGGCTACAAGGTTTCAGATAAGGTTACTGCTATAGTAGTACCTGGCTCAGGCCGTGTTAAAATCCAGGCTGAAGAAGAAGGCCTCGACAAAATCTTTGTTGAAGCAGGTTTTGAATGGCGCGAAGCAGGCTGCAGTATGTGCCTTGCGATGAACCCTGACGTTCTCGAACCAGGTCAACGTTGCGCATCTACTTCAAACCGTAACTTCGAAGGTCGTCAAGGCCGCGGCGGTAGAACTCATCTAGTATCTCCAGCTATGGCGGCAGCGGCAGCGATTAAAGGCCGTTTCGTCGATGTTCGTGAATGGGATATCGTAAGCTAATCAAGCCTGAGAGGAGAAATGATCCATGGAAGCATTTAAAAAACTAACGGGTGTTGTTGGTCCAGTCGATCGTGTAAATGTCGATACTGACGCAATTATTCCAAAACAATTTTTGAAACGCATTGAACGTACAGGATTTGGACAATTTCTGTTCTATGAATGGCGTTTTGATACAGAAGGAAATGTAAATCCGGAGTTTGAACTTAACAAGCCACGCTATGAAGATGCATCTGTATTGATCTCACGCGTTAACTTCGGTTGTGGTTCATCTCGTGAACATGCGCCTTGGGCGATCCTTGACTATGGGTTCCGCTGTGTAATCGCTCCGTCTTTTGCAGATATTTTCTATAATAACTGCTTCAAGAACGGTATTCTGCCAATCAAACTGTCTGAAGAGCAAGTTGAGGATCTATTCCAACGTACTGCTCACAATGATGGATACCAGTTGACGGTTGATCTTGAGAATAAGACGGTCACTGACAATTATGGCCTGAACATTGCATTTGATCTCGATGAGCACCGCCGTCAGTTCTTGCTCCAAGGTTTGGACGACATCGGTCTTACTCTTCAACATGAAGATCTCATCGCCGCTTACGAGAAAAAGAAATTTGCCTAATACCTATTTTAGAAGTAAGCCCTGATAGACTGAATAAGTTTACCAGGGCTTTTTTTGCATTTTTTAGAGGGAGCCTGGATATGATGGAGCTCTTCGAGTTCAAAAATCTGGCTTTTAAATAAGAGATTTTCTTTATTAATCCGCTTTTTTGTCTGAACTTGTCTCTCTATGAAAATATATGTCTATCAGAAAGGGCTATAATCTGATACTATGGAAGTAATTAGCAACCTATGGTAGAGGTAGGGATACAAGTGAAAAAAATTGGATCATTCATGTTGTTTATGTTTTTTCTCCTTGCATTTCCTGTGATGGGCAGTGCTGCGCCATCGACGACACATATTTATTTGGATAGTGTGGAATTGCAGCAGCCTGACAATGCAGCGGCCGACAATGTGAAAGGTAATGTCATGGTTCCGCTACGGGTCATTGCCGAAGGGCTTGGGTATGATGTGAAATGGGAGCAAAAGACGGGATCTGTCACTATTTCGCAAAATAAAACATCACTCAAGCTGGTTGTAAATAGTGATCAGGCAGTAGTAGATTCCAGCAAAGTTACTCTTTCAACTGCACCTTTTCTACAAAACAATACGACGATGGTTCCTCTGCGGTTTGTTGGGGAGCAGATGGGGCTGAAGGTAAGCTGGGATAATGCTGATAAATCGGCATATTTGTATAGCCCTGATGGAGGAACAGACGGTGAGATAATTAACGGTGGCACCAGCTCCAGCCCGGGATCTACAACGGAGGTAATTACAGTAGTCAATCAACCGGAGCAGAGTGAGTCAATAACACCAAATACAAACAATGCTCCTAATGGGACTAATGTTAATTTGGCTCAAATAGAAGGAATGAGCTATAGCGACAACAGACTAGTTATCTCGGCTACTGGCAACATTGAACCGCAGGTATTTACTTTGACAGCACCTTCTAGAATCGTAGTTGATATTCCTCAGGCTGCTTTTTCTGATAACTTCAGGAATACACTCTCATTAGATGATCAATCCAAAGGTGAATTTTCTATAACTGACGATACCAAAATCTCAGGGATTCGCTATTCTCTTTTTAGTAATTCACCTTCAACTATTCGTGTTGTAATGGTTCTGAATCAAGATAGCCTCTATTCGGTTACGAATTCCGGTGAAGGTCAGGTATTTATCGACTTGGAGGAGAAAAGAGACACAGGCAGAAAGCTTGTCGTCATTGATGCGGGTCATGGCGGGAGTCAACCGGGCGCGATCGGGGTAACTAAGAAACAAGAGAAGGATTTTACACTAGGTGTAGCTCTCAAAGTTGAGACCATACTGAAACAGGATCCATCGATTGATTTTGTACTTACACGAACGACGGATGTTACAATGTCATTGCAGGATCGTGTCAAAGTAGCGAATGATCTGGCAGCAGATCTATTTGTCTCCATTCATGGAAACAGTCTGGATACTATAAAAACAGGCAATAACCCTACCGGGTCCGAGACATACTATTCAAGAGACGAGAGCATTCCGTTCGCGAATGTGATGCATAAGCATTTAGTTGCAGCAACCGGATTAAATGACCGCAAAGTTCGCTACAGCAGCTTGCATGTTACGAGAGAAACGGTGATGCCGGCGGTACTCTTGGAAGCTGGATATCTCAGCAACACTGGTGATGAAACTCTAATGTATACGGAAGAATTCCAGCAGCGTGTAGCTGAAGGAATTGTCGCAGGAATTAAGGAGTATCTAGGTCTATAAAAGTCAGCATCATAACCTAGCTGCTATAGGGGGAAGTTCAATGAATAGAAAATGGATTGCAGGATTGTTATTGCTGCTTGTTGTCATTATTGCCGGGTGCGGTCAGAAGCCGCAAGCCGCTCCAAATGGCTCAAATGAGTCTCCAGACCAGGTAGTTCAAAATCCAGTGACAGCAGCACCTGATACAGGAACGGACAGTAATCAAACGGTAGATGCTACCGATGATACTAACAAAGATAATGCTGTTCCTGATGAGATTAAACAATCTATAAAAGTTTATTTTACAGATAATGACTTAATGGAGCTGCAATCGGCAGAACGCCAAATTACTTTTGTTGATGAATCCCAAAAATATGAAAAAGCTTTTGGGGCGCTTCAGACACCAGAGCAGGGTAAAATATCATTATGGCAAAAAGTTGTTTTAAAATCGGCTGCGTTTTCAAATGGTCAAGTTACTGTGGATATAACGTTACCGGACGAAGCCAGACTAGGTGCCGGTGGTGAGTCACTGGCGATTGATGCCCTCAAACAAACGATGTTCCAATTTGACGAAGTAAAGCAGCTCGAGTTGACTGTAGATGGACAACAAGTGGATACTTTAATGGGACATGTCGAGCTGGAACATCCTATTAAGAAATAATTAGTTGATCTAAGTAAATGATCCTCGAATAATAATCGAGGGTCTTTTTTTTGTCGTAAATTTTCATGAAGTAGAAATTTATGAGAAGAAAAATGGCATAATATCGCAACTTTTAAGGCATTTGTACGTCTAATATGTCGTCTGATGATGGCCCATAGGCTTATTTTTTTTTCGGGATATCATGATTCAAAATACTAGGATGGTAGGGGTGACGGATGAAAAAAAGTAGTTGGATGGGTTTTATGTTTTTAGTCATGGTCATGTTCTTATTCCCTCAAATTGGACATGCCGCCGGAGGTGGCACTGGCATTTATTTGGATGGTAAAGCGTTAGAATTGTCTAAAAATGCACAGGTTCAGAACATGAGTGGAAATGTAATGATTCCTATTCGTGTCGTCGTAGAGGAGCTGGGTTTTAACGTCGATTGGGATACAAAGACGCGCACGGTAACCATACAGCAGTCCGATACAGAATTGAAATTGGTCGTGAATCAGAGCACGGCAACAGTAAACGGGAATAAGGTTAGTTTGCCTGTAGCCCCAAAATTAATGACGGATACGGTAATTGTTCCAATTCGTTTTGTCAGCGAACAAATGGGTCTGAGTGTTGGTTGGGAAAATACGTCGAAAACGGTATATTTGACCTCGCCAGATTCTGGTTCAGACAATGGTTCCGGAAATAACAATGGTGGTTCTGATGGTTCTGGTTCTGATTCGAATGTAAATGATACGGCGAATTTAGCCAATGTTTCCGGGATTTCTTTCAATAACAATCAATTAATGATCGCTGTTGACAAGAACGTGAAGCCTAATATTTTCAAAATGTCAGAGCCAAATCGGCTCGTAGTTGATTTGCCTTATACTCAGTTCGCGAGTGCTTTTTCGAGCAACCAGTCACTGGACAGCACGATGAATGGCTTTTTTGATGTGACGGATTATCCTGACGTATCTAAAGTTCGCTATGCGCTTTTTAATAACAATCCTTCTACTATCAGGGTTGTCATTGATATGAACAATGCTAAAAACTACACTTTAATTAATAACAATGACGGATTGATTATAGTAGATTTGAATGCCGATTCGAATGACAATTCTGGTAACGGCAACAAATTGGTAGTTATTGATGCTGGGCATGGTGGAAGTGATCCAGGTGCAAGCAGTGTTACCAAGAAGAAGGAAAAGGATTTTAATCTGGCTGTTGCATTAAAAGTCGAAAAGTTGCTTGAAAATGAACCAAATATTGAGATTGTGATGACTCGTGATAGTGATACTTATCCAACGCTGCAGGAACGAGCAAAGCTTGCAAATAGTATAAATGCGGATATTTTTATTTCCATTCATGCGAACGCCGGTTCAGCTACTGCTAGTGGGGTAGAGACTTATTATACGAAAAGTGATAGCCTCGCTCTTGCAAATGTGATGCATAAATATCTTGTACAATCCTCTGGTCTTAGCGATCGCAAGGTTCGTACCAAAAGTCTCCATGTCACCCGCGAAACTACAATGCCTGCTGTCCTTCTTGAATGCGGATATTTAAGTAATAGTAAAGATGATGCTGTGCTGTTTACCGAAGACTTTCAGAACAGTGTTGCTGAAGGAATTGCGAAAGGGATCAAAGAGTATCTTGGAATGTAGCTCTTAAATGAAATCAACCAGAGTGTACAATAAAGAGTAAAGGGGAATGGGTCATGAACAGAAAGATCTGGATTTCAGGGATGCTGGTTCTCCTGCTTGCAATAAGCGCTGGCTGTGGACAAAAGCCTCAAAGTGCTGCTCCTACACCAGAACAACAAAGTGAGACAAATGTAAATGGTAATGGCAATAATTCATCGCCAATTACTCCTGAACAGAATAGTTCTAACAATGGTTCCAATACCGGAAGTAATAGTAGTAACAATAGTGATAAATCTGAAGATAAGATTACTCAATCAATCGAGGTTTATTTTACAGATGATCAAATGATGGAGCTTGTGAAGGAAGCTAAAGAGATCACATATAAAGAAAAGAAAGATAAATATATTACTGCATTGCAATCACTTCAAAGCAGTAGTAACCCTGATTTGTTCCCGTTGTGGGGGAAGGTCAACTTCCATTCAGCCGTTCTTAAAGATGGGGCTTTAACGATTGATATTACGCTTCCCGATGAAGCACGGCTTGGCGCAGGGGGCGAGGTATTAGCTCTGGACGCTCTGAAGAAAACAATGTTCCAATTTTCCGAGGTTCAATCGATTGAGCTTCTCGTAGATGGACAGCAGATGGATACCTTGATGGGGCATGAAGAGCTGGAACATCCTATGACACGAAATTAATCTGAAATGGAGGAACTATCATACTGTCTGTCGAACATAGGTAGGAGATCTTTTTTCAGAAAGGGAGAATTATAATGTCATCTTATAAACGTAGTTATAGACGCAGCGCAAAAAAGGCAGTCTCTACCATGTTAGTGACGGCGATGTGTATGAGTGGTGGAGCAGCGGTTTTTGCTGATCAGAGCCAACCGGCAGTTACTGCTAATCAAACAGGATCTACGGCGTTAATTTTTAGTGATGTTAAGGATGGTTTTTGGGCTGAAAAGCATATATACAAGCTTGCAGCCGAAGGTATTTTACTCGGTGATGCCGGGAAATTCCGTCCTGGAGATAGTGTTACTCAGCAGGAAGCCATCACTATGGCCATTCGGTTCATGAATCTGAATTCGGAGCTAGGCAGTGGCACAGATACTCCAACAGAGCTTAAAGTGGGCAATTACTTTAAACCTTATTTGGAGCTTGCTGTCAAGAAAAATTTGATAAACAAAACTGAGGAAATTGCAGCAACTGGCGCTAAAGAGTCATGGGGTGAGAAGAAAGCTAGCCGTGAATGGATTGCTAAACTGTTGGTTCGCTCGCTAGGCAAGGAGACTGAAGCTAAGGCTGCCGCTGGAGCTTCTACAGGCTTCTCCGATCAAAACACAATTACCGCATCTGCTCGCGGTTATGTAAACGTAGCAGTACAACTGGAATTAACAAAAGGTATTGAAGGAAATCGCTTTGATCCTCTTGGCAAAGTAACGCGCGCTCAACTTGCTACATTTTTTAGCCGTGGTGGTGAATATGTTACTCCGGGTTATAACAATGTAGTTGAAGGTATCGTTACAGAATTGACCGATAACAAAATAACCTTGTTTGCTGATGGCACGACGAAGAGCTACAACCTGGACTCTCGTTCGGTGTACTTTACCAAAGACTCCGAGGCCAAGATTTCGAAGAGCGCATTGCAATTGTATACTAAAGCTCTGGTTGTAGATAAGGTAGGTGCTGCAGCCTATGTAGAGATAAGAGATGCGAAACCACAGCTTGAAAGTACTGAGGGAACACTTCTTACTAAATTAACTGGCAACCGATTGCTGCTACTGGTCAATAATGATTCAGTGACATACACCTATGATGCGAACACAAGCTTCATTGATCAGAACGGTAATCCTATCAGCGTTGATAGTTTGACTAAGGACAGTACACTGATTGTTAAGCGGGAGACCTATACTGCTGAGAAGAAGCCGATCATTATTCAAGTTAAATCAGCGATTGTGAACAAATCAGGTAATGGTACTGTTGACTCTATTAACTTGAGTACAAAAAATATTAGTATTAAGGATGCTTCAGGTAATGTAGAGTCATTCAAATATGACGATGCTTCAATTCTTCTCTACCAGAACCAATTGCTCGATAATGCCGGGGAAATTCAGAGTGGTTCAACGGTAAAATACTCGGTTGAGAATAATGTCATTACTAGACTCGAAATCACGCAAGCCATGGAGCGTACTGTAACAGGTACTTTACTTAGTGTTGAAGGCAGCAAGCTGCTCAGTTATGTTAATTCATCCGGGAAAGCAGAAATTAAGGAGCTGGCTGATAAGCCAAGTATCGTAATTAGCGGTATTGCTGAGCCAAAGCTGGAGGATTTGATCGCTGATGTTAAGGGCGGCGACAAAGTTGAGCTTACTATTAACACAAGTGATCAAATTACAAAAATTGTTGTAACCGGACGGCAATCCGAGCAATCATCCGACTTGACGGTTGTAAAATATGAGCCCAAATACAAGGCTTTAATTGTTGTGGATTCATCCAAAAAGGTTCAAACCTTTACGGTGGATGAAAAAACCAAAGTTGAATATAACTCGGCAACCCCAACTCTATCTGGTGCAGAATCTTTGCTGACAGAGGGAAGACGTATTAGTATGACGCATATCGGCGAACGAGTTTTGTCGCTGCAAGTTATTTATAAGTATGAGGGAACTTATGTATCAACGGATACGAACAACAAAAAAATGGTTATCAAGCTTAGTAACGGTGAAAATGTAACCCTGCCATATCAGGGGAATACGCCACCTATTGAATTGTATGGTAAAGGCACAGCAACTATTGCAGATCTGAAAGTCGGAGATCCTGTCACTGCAATACTTAGCACTAATCAGGATGCAATTCTGACACTAGCTGTTAAATCCGCTATTCAATTTGAAGTAGTATCTGTTGATACCTCAAAGAGCCGTATTAGAGCAGTGTCTGAAGGAATCACCCGTGATTTTTATGTAGATAAAGCTGCTTTACTATCTGAAAATGGCAATGCAATTAAAGTGTCTGATATTCAGACAGGACAAACTATCAATGTAGCTTTTTACGGTAACACTGCTGCTTCTGTACAAGTGGTGAAGCTCACAGTGGGTAAGGTAACAAATGTGGACGGTTCAACAGTAACAGTGAAACCATTTACTGGCTCGCAGGAATCCTTTTCGCTGGCTAATGGGGTCAAAGTAGTACGCGGCAGCTCTGTCAGCACAGGTGTAACCAACCTGACTACTTCAGATCATGTTGAGATTCGTAAAGGTACAGATGGTACTTTAATCATTAAAGTTCTTGCACCTTTGGAACGGAAATTTTCTCGTTATGATGGTACTACGAAAGAAATTATAGTGCTTCGTTCCGACCTGACAGACAGCAATTACAGATTTGTTGTGACACCAGAAACATATATTCACCAAGGTGACACTACATTATCCGTGCAATCACTCAAAGAAAATGATAAAATTGTTCTGTATTTCATTGGCGACAAGCTAGTTGAGGTAGAGAAGCAATAATCGTTTTCGTGCGAATAACCGTCTTGATACGGGATCATTCCCGGTCGAGACGGTTTTTTTGAAGAGGATACAGAATCAGGGTTCAAGGAAACGCGCGTGCTCTGTTTTGAGCGATGATGTATTGCTGAATAAGCCTGCTGTTGAGACGATCTTAATGGTGAAGCAGTGCTTCAAAGAAAGTGGGGTATAGGAGTATGAATGCAGCTGCGGTTCGTCATATTCTGGATACGATTGCTGCAATGTTCCCTGATGCTCATTGCGAGTTGAACCATAGCAATGCTTTCGAGCTTACAATTGCGGTCTTGCTATCTGCGCAATGCACGGACGCTACGGTGAACAAGGTGACGGTCGATTTATTCAAGAAATATAAAACTCCTGAAGACTATATCTCCGTCCCTTTGGAAGAGCTGGAGCAGGACATTCGCAGGATAGGACTGTTCCGAAGTAAGGCCAAGCATATCCACAACCTGTGTCAAATTTTGATACATCAGTATGACGGTGAAGTGCCAAATGAGCATAGTGAGCTCGTCAAGCTTCCAGGGGTAGGGAGAAAAACCGCAAATGTTGTCGTATCAAATGCTTTTGGTGTGCCTGCCATTGCTGTAGATACGCACGTGGAGCGTGTCAGCAAGCGGCTCGGTCTGGCTGGCTGGATTGATTCCGTTCTGGAGGTCGAGAAGAAATTGATGAAGCGTATCCCACAAGAAGAGTGGACACAAACGCATCATCGATTGATCTTTTTCGGCAGATATCACTGCAAGGCCCAGAACCCGAATTGTGAGGTATGCCCGCTTCTTGATGTTTGCCGTGAAGGCAAGAAACGTATGAAAAGGTCACAAGTCAGTAAAGATAGAAGTTAGTGACACAAAAAGAAAAAGAAACCGATAGTAGAGGATGAGAAGACTTCATGAAATGTATTTCTGTGTATACGGACAATTTTGAAATGTTTTCAGATGTATTTGAAAAGGTGATGGAAATTGATTTGAAGGAAAATGATGAGCAAGAGCTGGAAGGTATTCTGGTTAGTGACTCTGGTGAGGTCCCTGCTCATTATTTGGAACGTATGTCTGTTAAACCAGAGGTTGTTGTAATGAAGGACCGTGATAAAGGCGTTATGATTTTGCAGCACGGTAAAGTATTTGAAATTTTGATTCCTTCAGAGGGTGACCTTGACTTTTCCGAAGCAGCTCCTGCTTCATTGTAATATGTAAGTACTAGAATCGGCTATTGGATGTAGTGATCATCCAATAGCCGATTTTTTTTATTAAGCTAATTTAGATGAGAACCGATCAGGTTACATAAGACCTCCTATGTCCGAAAAACTCTATATTATGACCTTGCTTTATAGTCAATAAGGTATGCACAACTTAAAGGAATTGCAGATGACTACTTTCAAGTCAGTATCAGGTAGGGTAAAATGGATATATTTCATAGGGAAAAGTCAAAATTTTAAATAATTTATCGAAATTAATTTAATTCAAGATAGGGCTTTCCGGGTTGTTAGCAAACGTCGATGAAGTTCGGAGAGAAGGAGTGTAACAGAATGAACAGGGTGTCTACAAGTGGTCGAAGTCATTTGCAAGAGCAGCTTGCAGAGATGGGGCGTTGGTATGCTTCTTATGATGATGACATTGCCAGTCTGGAAATTCATGATTTGTTGGATAAGCTGTCTAAAGATGAATTGACACTCTCATTCTGCGGTCATTTTTCCGCGGGGAAATCAAGTCTAATTAATAATTTGTGTGGAAGGGGCGTCCTCCTTTCTGGACCAATGCCTACGACAGCCAATGTAGCAGCGTTGCGCAACGGAAAGCGTCAAGTGCTGTTAACCCCAGGCAATATGCATGAGGCATCAGAGGATGGTGGATTGATTTCCAACGATGGGAAAATCGCTGTCTCAAGCGAGCAAATGGACCAATACTGTCGAGATGGAACGATGTATTCGATGATTGAAATATGGGATGACATTCCGTTATTAGAGAAAAACGGAGTGCTACTGGATACGCCGGGAGTAGATTCCGGAGATGCTGCACATGCCCTGGCTACAAATTCAGCATTACATTTGGCTGATGTAGTGTTTTATGTAATGGATTATAATCATGTCCTGTCAGAGAGCAATCTTACGTTTGCTAAAGTGCTGGCTGATTGGGGCAAGCCTTTATATTTGGTTGTTAATCAAATCGATAAGCATAGGGAAGAGGAGTTATCCTTCGATACTTATCGGAGCTCGGTAGAGTCGGCGTTTGAGCTATGGGGTATAGGTTCGGCCGGGATTTTTTATATTTCTCTAAAAGAGTCAGAGCATCCTTTGAATATGTTGGACAGCTTGAGGGATACCGTAACTTTTCTTTTGAAGCAACAAAGGGGTTTGTTAGAGTATAGTATCGCCCGTTCTCTTCAGCATGGGGTTGAGCAATTTTTAGAGAGAATACAGGCTGATGAGACGATGGAATATGAAAACTGTATGCAAAATGCTGGAGGAGAGGACAATCTAGAATCTATACATAAAGAGCTAAGAGAACTGCAGCTTCAATTAGGTGAGAACGGGAGTCAACGAGACTTTTTGCGCAAGAAATTGGCAGATGATTTGGATTCGCTACTTGGTAGTGTGCAGTTGATGACTCCTGGACTGCGTGAAGCGGCCCAACTTTTTCTAGAGAGCAGACAGCCGGGGTTTAAGACAGGTTTGTTGTTTCAAAAAGGGAAAACTGGGCGCGAACAAGACAAACGTAAGGTCGAATTTCTTGAAAGGCTTAAGGAACAGACATCGGCTCAATTAGATTGGCATGTCAGGGATTTACTACGTAAATTCGGCAAAACACATGGAGTCTGGGGCCCGGATTGGGAGCACCGGATGGATGCGGAGCTTCCGCGGTGCGAAGAGTCGTGGATTACCGGCCCGGCGCGGGCAGGGGCGGTTGTGTCCGGCGAGTATACGCTCCGCTACTCCGCCGATGTTGCGGCCGAAATATCCGGCCGCTATCGCCGCGCAGCCCTGTCGCTAGCCGACGGGCTGCTGGAGGTGCTTGCGCCTCGCCTTGCTGAGGCGCAGGGAGCCCTCGCCATGCAGCAGCAAGAGCTGCTGGCGAGGGCCGCGGCAGCGGAGCGCGCGCATGCGCTCCGCACCGCAGCCCGCGAGCGCGCGGCGCAGCTGCACGCGCTGCTCGGCGCGCCGCCGTCCCTCCCTCCCGGCATATTGCCGGAGGTGAGGGACGTGCCGGCACTGCCGCCGCGGCCCCAGCCGGGCCCGGCGGCAGCGGCGCCGCAGGCGCCTGCCCCAGCCGAAGGCTTGGGCAGCGCGCAGCGGCGCGGCGAAGCCGCCCCGGCTCCTGGCCGGGGGCGGCTAAAGGCTGCGGCCGCTGTGCTGGAAGCCGCAGCCGCAGAGCTGGCTCCGTACCCGTCCTTGGGGTCGGGTGTACGTGAGCTTACCGACCGCGCGACTCGTCTGCGCGCCGGTCGATTCACTATTGCGCTGTTCGGTGCGTTCAGCGCAGGCAAATCCTCCTTCGCCAACGCCCTGCTTGGGGCTCAGGTATTGCCTGTATCGCCGCATCCAACGACTGCGGCGATCAATCGCATCCTTGCCCCTGTGGATGGCATCCCGCATGGTCATGCTGTGATTACGTTCAAATCACAGGATGCGCTGGAGAATGATCTTGCGTATTCTTTTGACTCGCTTCAGCTTGGGGCTTGGAATTCCCGAAGCTGGCAGAAGGATGTAGGCAGGCTAAAAGCGAGCGATATCCCATCAGCGGGCAGGGCGCATTACAGCTTCCTGAAGGCTGCGGCTGCGGGTTGGGAAATGAATGCTGCTCGTTTAGGCGAGAAGGAGACAGTCAAGCTGGAGCATTTTGCACCATACGTAGCAGAAGAGAGTATGGCCTGTTTTGTGGATAGCGTGGATTTGTATTATTCCTGTCCGTTAACCGAACAAGGGATCGTCATCGTGGATACACCCGGAGCGGATTCCATTCATGCCCGCCATACTGGAGTTACGTTCCAATATATGAAAAACTGTGATGCTTTGCTGTACGTAACATATTACAATCATGCCTTCTCTAGAGCAGACCGGCAGTTTCTCGCTCATCTCGGTCGTGTTAAGGGAAGCTTTGCACTTGATAAGATGTTTTTTATCGTTAACGCGTCTGATCTTGCCTCTACACCTCAGGAATTGGAGTCAGTCATAAATCACGTCGAGGATGGTTTGCGAGGAGCAGGTATTGAATCGCCACAAATATACGGGGTTTCCAGCCATACCGCGCTTGAGGCTAAAAGGAGCAATGATTCAGAACGTCTTGAAGATTCCGGTTTTACCAGATTTGAAGACAGCTTCTTGAATTTTATCGATAAGGAATTAGCTGGACTCACCATTAAGTCTGCCGCAAACGATCTGAGGAAATGGATAGACCGTGCTGAGCAGCGGCGCTCTCTGCTGGCACAAGGTCAAGAAGATACGATACGTCAGCGTCAAACCCTTTACGATAATCGACAGAAATATGGCGAAAAGCTGGTCTTATTATCACAGTGTAACAAAACTCCTGAGATTGATCAGGAAATCGACGAGCTATTATTTCATGTTCGTCAACGCCTGCTGTATCTGGCTAATGACCGGTACCATGAATATTTCCATCCTTCCTTGCTGCAGGAAACCGGCGGTGATATGAAACGGAAATTTGCAGCAACGTTCCATGGCTACTTAGCTCAGCTGTCCATTGAGCTATCCCGTGAAATTCAGGCTACATCGCTGAGAATGGAGACGAAATGTCAGAGTATGCTCAGTGATGAAACCAAGGAATGGATCGTCAGCTTAAGCAAAGAGCTCAGCCTGTACCCGCCGCTATCTATTGAATTATCTGAGGCGTGGGCTACTCCAGAAATAGCGGAAGGGATGCTAGACCATAGCTTAATAAGCAGCGATTATGTCACATACTTCAAAAATCCTAAAGCCTTCTTCGAAGGTGGAGGAAAACAACGTCTTCGAGATGTATTAGGCAATCATCTTGAAGCTGAGGTCAAACAGGCGGTAGAGCAATCTGGAGCCAAGCTCTATAGTTACTATCGTATGGAGATGGCTCGCAGATTTGCTAGCATAGCATCTCTTTTTGAAGCAGAGTGGGATGAATGGGAAGCAGGGATGTCAGCCCTTACGGATAATAATGAGGACGAAGAAATGTGGAGCAGTATTACTGATCGATTGATGGAATTGTACAAAGGGCTGTTGGAACAGTAACGCTAGGATTAAGGGATAATACTTCCTTTATTGCCTTATATATAATCCATTCTCATAAAGTAAGGGAAGTTATTTCCGCTATTTTGTTGCTAATCTACTGTTTTTCTGCATTTTGGAGCAGTTACGGTAGGAATAAGGGAAAGTACTTCCTTTATTTTCCTATAAATATTACATTTTCAACAAACAAGGGAAGTTTTTTCCGCTACTCTGTACTAACAGCTGCCGTCTGACCTTTTGACACAGCGTCATTAAATATTGCTCTTACCTTTTGTGATGTATAAGAAATTATTGTTTTAGAGCACGGAGCAATTAATAAGATTGGATCGTTTGAACAATAGATGCAATATAAGGAAGACTACCAGGGTACTATAACCGCACAGTTTCGTTTTTTTGTAACTTTTTCTGCAATTTTAGATAAATTCGTCGACAGGTACTTGCTTTATTCGTCATAAAACCTGAAAATAGAAAAAGATCAACTCAATAACAAGGGGGATTTCAATACTCATGTGGGGTGCTCCTGTATCGAAATACGCCAAGAGCATTATGCTGCTTGGCGGCGGAGAACTTGGTAAAGAGGTGGTCATCGAGGCACAGCGTTTAGGTGTGCGGACAATTGTCGTTGATCGCTATGAGAATGCGCCTGCAATGGGTGTTGCGCATGAATCATTTATGCTTGATATGTTAGATGGTGAGGCACTGAAATCACTCATCCTACAAATTTCACCGGACCTGATCGTCCCTGAAATTGAAGCCATAGCAACTTCAGTTCTAGTCGAGTTGGAGAAGGATGGTTTTAAAGTCATTCCTACGGCAACGGCAGCATTGCTGACGATGGACCGTGAAGGCATTCGTAGGCTCGCAAGCGAAGAACTTGGATTACCAACCGCCAAGTATCTTTTTGCGAATAGTTTAGAGGAGCTTGAGGCCGCTGTAGCGGAAATTGGAGTTCCCTGTGTAATTAAACCGTTGATGAGTTCGTCTGGCAAAGGTCAAAGTGTATGTAGAAGGCAGGAGGATGTTGCTTCTTGCTGGAATACTGCTCTGGAAGGGGCAAGAGCGAAGAAGATGCGAGTAATCGTAGAATCTTTTGTGCCGTTTGTCAGTGAGATTACATTGTTAACGGTTCGTTCTGCGTCCGGAACTATTTTCTGCCCACCGATTGGTCATATTCAGAAGGATGGTGACTATGTAGAATCATGGCAGCCTCATTTTCTGAGTCCAGAGCAATTGAGCGAGGCAGAATCTATCGCGAAGAAAATTACCGATGCACTGGGAGGGTATGGGCTGTTTGGGGTGGAGTTGTTTGTGACCACAGGCGGTATCGTTTTTAGCGAAGTATCCCCTAGACCGCATGACACAGGTATGGTCACGATGGTGACGCAGGATATGTCGGAATTTGCACTTCATGTTCGTGCTATTTTAGGTTTTCCAATTCCGTCTGTGCAGTTGTTGACTCCCGGTGCATCAGCTACTCTAAAAGCTGATCGTGAAGGAGAGGATTTTCAAATTTCCGGTATGAACGAGGCACTAAGCCTGCCAAGAACACAAATCCGGGTATTTGGCAAACCGCTCAGTAAACCGGGTCGACGGATGGCCGTTGCACTTAGTGCAGCCGATGATGTTGAAACAGCCCGCAGCCGCGCGAAGCAAGCGGCAAATCTATTAAAGGTGGATTGGTCTAATTGAGTAGTCAGGTGTGTGCCCCAGCGTTAGTAATCCGTAAAAGTTGCAGTGAAGATGTGCTTTCTATGCTATCTCTGATGAGACAGCTTCGCTACCCAACTACACAGAGTGTGCTTAAAGAGCGCCTCACGATGCTGGAGAGTCATCCAACACAGTGCAGCTTGGTTGCTGAACTGGATGGGGTCGTTGTCGGTACAATCTTCCTTGGAATGCATCAGACACATGATATGACAGATCCTGTAGCGCGCATTACCGCGCTAATAGTAGACGAAAACCATCGCAGATCCGGTATTGGTGAACGTTTAATTGATAAGGCGGAAGCTTGGGGTAAAGAGAGAGGAAGCTCTGAGCTCTTTGTTTCTATTGCTAAAGAAGAAGGTAGAAAGTACGCCAAATCATTTTACGAGAATCATGGCTTTACATGTTTTGGTTATCGATTGAGCAAAGCTCTTTTGTAGAATTTGTTTGAATTATATTAATAGGGGCAGTCCTGACGTATACGAACTACCGTCAAGACTGCCCCTCTTTGCTGTTCCGTAGCTACTCGTCTTATAATCTCCGGTTCGGATGTATGTAAGGGTGTGTGCTGATCCCTAAAAATCCCTGAACGAATAAACAACTAATTTGCAATGTATAACGAATGATTGTCAATTGGGCTAGCCACATTAGTGCGATAACAATAAATTCTTCGGTACGTTTCCATATTGCCGCGAAAATCCAGTTTTAAATAGGAACTGTTTGACAAATCCTCTGGAGTAGTCAGACCTGCGGATTTGTCTAGCAGCTGAACACCAGCCGTTTGAAATACGCTGCATACGAACTGGGAGCAGAAAAACGATCTTTCTCCACCAAGCTCTAAATTTAGCACAATTCCTAAAATGCCAAGGAAATTGTAACCGTACATATCGTTATTCTCTTCAACCTGCTTGACGTAGGACCTCATTTTATCATAAGTGTCTTTGCTGACTGAACAGCTATATACAGCACAAGTTGCCCTCTCAAAAAAACCGGAATGAATATCTTCCTTAATAAATCCGCCAATTACGGGAATTATAGGATGCTTTCTGCCAAAGCTATATAACTCCCGAAGTTCAGGATCAAATGCGATGGAAGCGTGGTTGTACGGGGCTTTTGTATATAGGCCAATCATCTTTGCAATAATCGTTGTAGGGTTACTTAGTAATATAAAGATTTGATGGTCTTTTTTCATCTTTTCAACCCGCCATTTACTTTTTTCGTTATAATTTCCATTAGATAATACTATGGTAACGCTTTTAGTGAAATATTGGAATAGTCTCAAGACGGAAATTCAACTGGACTTAGGTCGAGGTAAGGTAGTGAAAAAGAATACTAGTAATTTACTTTTGACAGTCTATAGGATAAAATCGGGGTGAAATTGCGGTGAATAGTCATTCCGACTTGCGAACTAGCCCGATGAAAAGGATGGTAGTCTCCATGTATAAGTTAATTCTGGTAGATGATGAGCAGGATGTTAGAGAAGGATTACTTGATCTCATTGATTGGAAGAGTCTCGGATATCAGATTATGGATACAGCTGAAAATGGAAGAGAAGCCCTTGAATTAGTGGAGAAGCACATTCCGGATGTTGTTGTGACAGACATTCAAATGCCGTTTATGAATGGTCTGGAATTGTCGGAATGGATCAGGGAACATAATCCTGCTACGAAAATCATTATTCTTACCGGCTATGAAGAATTCGAATACGCCCAAAAGGCCATTCGTTTAGGTATAGATGAATACGTATTGAAGCCATTTTCAGCACGTGAACTAGCGAGCATTCTGGATAAAGTCAAAAAACAGCTGGATGAGGAAATGTCTGCAAAAGAAAATGTGCAGCTTCTGACGGAGCATTATCGTAAAAATCTACCTATACTTCAAAGCTTGTTCCTCTCATCACTCGTCACGAGAAAATTGCCGCAGCAAGAAATACGGGAGAAGTGCCAGCATTATGATCTGGATCTGCATGGCGGGGCTTATGTGGTTTCGGTAATTCGAATCGATTCGTACGGAAGTGCTGGCCATATTTATTCAGGATCAGAAACTAAAGTGGCGACTATTTCACTGCGAGATACGAAGGATATACAGCTGAAGCTGTTTGCGATACTGAATATTGTTGACGAAATTATGCATCGCAACCCAAAAGACAAAGTTTTTATTCACCATGATGAAGTGGTGCTTTTGAGCGTTTATGGGAACGTTACCAGTGATGAAATGGGTAATGCTTTAACACCTACATTGAATCTTCTGGAAGAGATCAGATACAGTATAGAACGTTATTTGAAGCTTACGGTAACGATTGGAGTCGGTTCTACCATATCTGATATAGCGGGTGTGTATAATTCTTTTCAAGAGGCCGAGCGAGCACTCGATTATCGAATGATTCTGGGCAGCAATAAAGTGATTTGGATAGGTGACGTAGAATCTCAACCTTTTCCTGCGATAACTTTTGATGAGACCAGGGAAAAAGAACTCATCCGTTGCCTGAAGGTTGGGAGCGATAGAGAGCTTACAGATCTGATCGAAGAGTTGTTCGCAGGCTTGATAGATAGTGGGATAAGCTATCAGGATTTTCATGTATACTTACTGATGATGCTAACCGCGGTTATAAAGGCTGCTCAGGACGTGCACGTGGATTTGGATCAGCTGTTCGATGGTGGTGTTGTCTTCCTTTCTCAGCTATCGAAATTTACTAACGCTGAAGAGGCGAAAGCATGGTTCATTAACATGTCAATGAAGCTGAAGAATTCCATAGCTTATCATCGGCAGAGCAGCTATAACCTATTGGTAGAGGAAGCAAAGGCATATATTAATAAACATTATGGAGAACAGGATCTCTCGATTACAAAAGTATGTAAGCACCTGCACATAAGTACGGGATATTTCAGCAGCATTTTTAAGAAAGAGACGAAGATGACCTTTGTCAATTATTTGATGAACGTTCGGATGGAAGCGGCGCAAAATATGCTGCGCTTGAGTGATCTTAAAGCTTTTGAGATCGCTGATCAAGTAGGTTTTGCAGACCCGAATTACTTCAGCTTCTGCTTTCGCAAAAAGTTTGGTATATCTCCGAAAGAGTATAGAGGCGGAGCGAAAACGATATGAAATGGTGGAGAGCAATTTCAGGATTTATCAAAAGGTTTCATGTTCGTAAAATTCAGGTATTGATCTCCGTTTCCTCTATTACGATTACTCTGTTGGTCGTTATTTTGGTAAGCGCTTTACTGTTTGATCGATTCTCGAAAGCGGCTGAGGAGAACACTTATTTGACAATCAGCCAGATTATTCAGCAGGTAACCTCCAACCTCGAATTGTACGTAACGGGCATGGAGGATATTTTTGAAGTAGTTGAGGCTAAGGTAAGTCAGGTATCTGATATTCGAAATGATCAGGAGCTTGGGGATCAACTGGAGACGATTTTAAATACGAGGGCTGATCTCGTATCTATCGCCCTTTTTACTAAGGATGGCAAGCTCGTGAATAATACGCCTTCTCTGCCTATGCGAAAAAACACAAAATTAACAGAGCAGGTCTGGTTCGAATCGGCGGAGCAGAACCCTGGAGCCTTACAATTTACGCCTCCACACATTCAAAACTTGTTTAAATCGGATTATCGCTGGGTCGTATCCATGAGCAAGACGATAACTTATCGTGATAATTCATTAATTAAGCAAGGCGTTCTTGTTATAGATATCAATTTCCGGACGATTGATGAGTTTAGCCAAAGAGTCAGTCTAGGGAAAAAGGGATATGTATATATCATCGATGCAGTAGGAAATATAGTCTATCATCCGCAGCAGCAGTTAATCTATGCAGGCTTAAAATACGAAAATTTGGAGCCTGTTCTTAATTATACTTATGGCAGTTATCAGGATGATATGGATGGTGAGCAACGAATCATTACGATTCAGCAGGTGAAGCCGGCCGGGTGGAAAATTGTCGGTGTCGCTTATGCAGATGAATTTTTGACAACAAAACAAGAGCTTGGAGATTTTCTGTATAGGTTTCTTTTAGTCGCATTAGCTATAATTTTAATTATCAATCTGTATATTTCCGCGAAAATATCGCAGCCGATCGCAAGACTGGAGAAATCTGTGAAAATGGTGGAGAAGGGCGATTTTGGAACGAATGTCTATGTTAAGGGAGCTTATGAGGTCGAGCAATTATCCAAACGTTTTAATTTGATGCTTCGGCGTATTCGTGAGCTGATGGATCAGATTATTCAAGAGCAGGAGGCCAAGCGCAAGAGCGAGCTGAATGTGCTGCAATCACAAATCAATCCTCATTTTCTGTACAACACGCTTAATTCGGTTACTCGTATGGCAGAAATGGGCCGAAATGAAGAGGTTGTGACGACGATAACATCGCTTTCCCGATTTTTCCGAATTAGTCTTAGTAAAGGTAACAATATTATTTCGATAGGTGACGAGCTAGAGCATATCCGGCATTATTTGATTATACAGACGATTCGATTTAAAAATAAATTCCGTTACGAGATAAAGGCGGATGAAGAAGTGCTGCAACATCTAACTTTGAAGCTGATCCTTCAGCCGTTAGTTGAAAATGCGATCCATCATGGTATTGAGAAATCGGCAGAACCTGGATACATTGAGATTTCGGCATCTATTGTTGACGATCATGTGGAGTTCCAAATTAGTGATAACGGGATTGGTATGAATGAAAAGACATTAAAAGGGCTACTGTCAGGTGATACCCGAAGTGAGAGAGGATCTGGTGTTGGTATAAGTAACGTACAGGAGCGGATATCCCTTTATTATGGACCGTCTTATGGACTGCATTATGAGAGTGAGCCTGAAGAGGGTACGATTGTAACAATTGTAATCCCCATCGAAAGAGCTGAGCAATCAGGGGAGGCAGAGTAATCAATGAGAAGAAAAAATGAAAATTGTCGTATTTTCACCTTGATGCTGCTTCTGTTGTCCATATTTGTGCTGGCATCCTGCTCATCTGGCTCTAATCTGCAGGGTGAGGGCAAGGTGTTGGTGGTTGATATGATTGTTAAACGTGACTGGGGAGATTATTGGAATACGATCAAAATGGGTGCCGAGGTGGCGGCTAAGGAATACAACGTAAAACTGAATTTTATCGCTCCTGAGAATGAAATGGATTTTAAGGGTCAGATAGCACTGATGGAGCAATCAATAGAGAGACGACCGGATGTGATCATTTTGTCGGCCTCAAATTATGAAGCATTAGGACAAGTAACAGACAGAACCTCGTATTATAATATTCCGGTTATTTCTATGGATTCTGAAGTAGCTTCTGCCAAAGTGAAGACGTATGTCGGGACGAACAATTATGAAGCAGGACAGAAGGCAGCTGAAAGGCTAGTGCAGCTTACTAATGAACAAGGGGACATCGGGATTATTAATTATGTACTGGGTGCTCGGAATGCTGATCAGAGGGAGGAAGGTTTTCTTGACTATATTGCCAGATTCCCGGAAATAAAAGTGGTCGATATCAAATACTGTGGTTCAGATGAATGGGTTGCGTATACCCAAACAAAAGAAATGTTGAGCAATTATCCACGACTTGATGGTATCGTGGCGTTAAATGCCGAGTCATCGATCGGAGCGGGAAGAGCTGTCAAGGAAATGGGCTTCGGTGGCAAAATAAAAATGATCACCTTCGATAACCCGCCCGAGATGCTGGAGCTATTACAGGAGCAGACCGTTCAGGCAATGGTTGTGCAGAATCCTTTTAACAATGGATATTTGGCTGTTCGGGCTGCTGTAGAGGCCGCAAATGGAGAAAAGCTGGAGGATAAAATTCCAACAGATACAAAGCTGATCGATCTTGACAACATGCTGTGGCCGGAAAATCAGAAATTGCTTTTTCCTTTTGTAAAATAGGTCGGATTTCAGTAAGTTAGAATTTTAATAGAACATCTCAGAATTTTGGATTTGCAGAATTATAAAATGTAGACATAATGAAACGTATCCTTAGAGAAAATTTAGAAACCGAGAATTACTCCAGGAGGTCAAACATATGAAAAAAATTGCTTCTGTTATGTTGGCTACCGCAGCGCTTGCTTTTGTTCTGGGAGGGTGCTCAAATGAAGGTAATGATGAAGGACTCGGTGGGGGATCAACAAATAAAATCGGCGTAGCAATTTACAAATTTGAGGATACTTTTATGATTGCTGTCCGTAAATCGATTGAAAAGAATGCAAGTGGGATTGCAAAGCTGGATATCACAGACAGCCAAAATTCACAGCCAACACAGAATAGTAAAATCGATGCGTTTTTATCGAAGAAGATGAATGCACTGATCGTTAATCCGGTTGACCGCACGGCAGCAGGAGTCATTATCGACAAGGCGAAGGCAAAGGATACCCCGGTCGTATTTTTGAATCGGGAGCCGCTGCCTGAAGATATGAAGAAATGGGATAAGGTATACTACGTCGGTGCGAAGGCAGAAGAGTCCGGTACGATGTCCGGCCAGATTATTGTGGACTATTGGAATCGTCATCCAGAGGCAGATAAGAACGGAGATAATGTGCTCCAGTATGTCATGTTAAAAGGTGAGCCTGGCCATCAGGACGCGGAGCTTCGTACGCAATATTCGATTCAGGCAGTAGAAGATGCGGGTATTAGAGTAGAGAAATTGGAAGAGGATACAGCGATGTGGGTCCGTGAAAAAGCAAAGGAAAAAATGGCTTCATTCCTGGAAGATAAAGGAGACAAGATTGAAGCAGTTTTTGCGAACAATGATGACATGGCGCTTGGAGCAATTGATGCTTTGAAGGAAGCTGGATATTTTACAGGTGACAAGTATATGCCTGTTGTAGGTGTAGATGCTACAGCGCCTGCTCTGCAAGCCCTTAAGCAAGGAACTATGCTGGGTACAGTTTTGAATGATTCTGACAATCAAGGAAAAGCTGCTGTATTGCTTGCTTCTTTATTAGCAAAAGGAAGTGAAATTACAAAAGAAAGTTTAGGTTTCGAAATTACAGACAGTCAATATATTTGGATACCTTATCAAAAACTGACAAAGGAAAATGCGACTAGCTACAAGAAATAATGAAGCAAAAAAAATTAAATTTCCACAAATTTCTTATGCAGGGTGACATGCACTCATGTTATGATGTGACAAGGCCTTCTCATATGAGCTAAACAAGCATAAGGAGGAGAAGTAACATGAAGAAGAGAACCATGAGATGGGCTTCAGCAGGCTTGGTACTCTCTCTCTTTTCGGCGTCACTGAGTTTTGTACCATCCGGGAGTGGAAATGCAAGCGCAGCAACTTCAAAATCTATGGCAGCTGTCTATGCCCAAATTCAGAACGAACGCGCGGCAAAAGTAGTTGCACTGGTGAACAAGGAACGAGCTGCGGTGGGACTTAAAGCGCTAACCGTTCATACCAATTTATCGAAAATGGCTAAGGATAAAGCAATTGACATGTTCAAAAACAAGTATTTTAGCCACACATCTCCCTTGTATGGTTCCCCGTTTGATATGATGGACGCTTATAACATTACTTACCGTTATGCTGGTGAGAACATCGCCAAGGGGCAGAAAAGTGCTGAAGAAGTTGTTGAGGATTGGATGAACAGCCCGGGTCACAAAGCTAATATTATGAATGCCAATTATAATTTGATAGGCGTTGGCTATTATAATGGATATTGGGTTCAGGAGTTTATCGGAAAATAAAAACTAAATAATGACAAGATAACCGCTTTTAGCTATAAGCTTGGGCGGTTTTAAATTTATTCAGCAGTTTTTTTACGAGGAATGAAACCTTGCTAAAGCTGTTACGTAAACATTAATCATAAAACAATTCATAATCTGACTTTTTTAGGAGGAACGGTTACATGTCCATATTTAAAAGATTGCGTGATTTAACGATGTCAAACATTAATGCTCTCATTGATAAAGCGGAAGATCCAATCAAATTGACAGATCAGTACATCCGCGATATGCAGGAAGATCTGGAGGATGCAGAGAAAGCGGTAGCGGCTCAAATTGCGATTGAGAAAAAGTTCAAACTGTTGTACGAAGAGCAAGAAGCTCTCGTAAAAAAACGTACAGAACAAGCTCATACAGCTGCACAAGCTCAGAACGTTGACTTAGCTCGCCGTGCATTGGAAGAGAAGAAGGCTGCAGAGACGAAAATGAATGAATACAAAGTCAACTATGATTCCAACAAATCATCTGCAGATCAGCTTCGTGGCAAGCTCGAGGAAATGCGCAAGCAATTGACGGAAATGAAAAATAAACGTGAAACGCTCGTTGCCCGCTATAATGCAGCCAAGGCTCAAACTGAAATTAACAAAGCAATGACAGGCTTCAGTTCGGATTCCGCTGCCAGCGGCCTCAAAAGAATGGAAGATAAGATGCTGCAAATGGAAGCGCAGGCAGAAGCGAGCAATGAACTGAATGCAAATTCTGCTAGTCTGGACGACGAATTTGAGAAGCTTGGTAAAGATAAAGCAGTTGAAGATGAGCTCGCAGCACTGATGAAGCAATACGAAGATAACAAATAATCGAGCCTGCATGTGATTCATCCAGAAGCGAAGGGGAACTCGTACTAGTCTCCTTCGTTTTTGTTTGAATAATATACCGAGATCACGGAGGAGAAGATATGGATTTTAATATTTTGGTGGGTATAACGGTATGGACCTTGGTGGGGGCTGTGCTTCTTTTTGTACTAATGTTTGTTGACTCCTTATTTACTAAATATCGGGATTTTGAGGAAGTAAAAAACGGAAACATGGCAGTGACATCGAGAATGATCATGAAGCTGTTTGCGCAGGGGTATATATTGTCCTCCTCCATTTCGACTTCAAATGATCTGCTTGAAGCGATCGTCGTGTCCGTTGTGTCATTTATTATCTTGTTAGTGATTGAGCATCTCGTTCATTATCTACTCAGAATTGTAGCCAAGTTTGATCTTGAAGCTGGAACACAGCAGGGGAAATTGGGATATGGCCTATTCTCTGGAGCTTTACATATCGTTGGGGCACTGATTATTTCCTCTTGTCTGTAAGAAGATTGCTAGCCGATAGTCTACGTAAAATAGAAGAGGAGCTTTGTAAATGGGAAGCGTATGGAAAAGGGTTAAAAATATATTTGCGAAGCAGGAGCCGCCCAAGGCTGAGAAAAGCATGCTAGGCTTAACACCTGGAGATATATGCGAGGTTTCTCTCGTTACTTACGAGGTAGTTGGCAGAGTTCATAACCGCAGTCGCAATGCGGTGATGCTCACGTTGATGGACGGCAAGGATCTCAGTTATTTGCATATTGAGGAACGCGAAACGCTTCAATATCAACTCTATCATCCGATAGATGGGCGTCTGGATAATCCTGCTGAGGTTCCTACGGAACTGGAGCTTGATGATACTTTATATTTTATGGAAGAAGAGTTTATTGGTCATGTAGATGTCAGCGGCCGAACTCCTTTTATGCAAGGTGGAGAACAGCATGTCTGGCAGTATCAATCAGATCGCAATGCTCTATTAAGAATTGAATGGATGAATGGGAGATTTATGCTATATGATGGCGAAAAAATAATCTCTGCAGACGTAAAAGTGATTAGAGCGAACTAGGAGTGGTTCATATGAAAGCACGCTCGGCTTTGTCAATAAAGTGGTTACTCTCAATTAGTTTAATAATATCACTGCTTAGTGGCTGCGGGATGTCGTCAACAATAAGTGAATCATACCCGCTGGAGTCAGTGAACAAGGACGGCAACGCTACATCCTATGTGTATCGTGCTGCTGGTCAGACTGTGCCTGAGGTTGCCAAAGCGCTGGAAGATCAGCGATCACCGAAGCAAATTTCTGCGGAAGATCCGGAGCGGATGTTTCTCGTATACAGTAATGAATGGTACCATTTGCAGCGTGATCCGGATAAACCGGAGGATACGCTCATTGAGGTAGATTCCGAGGAATATGTGCGCAACAACTATGATAACAGCTTTTTGCAAGGATACATCACGGCGAGTATTATTGGAAGCTTGTTCGATTCACTTGACGGCGGGGGCAAATACCGCGGATATTCTAGTAAAGATGTCTATCAACCCAAGCAGGGAACATATAAACAGGCTACAGATGTAGATAAAAAAATTACAGCACCATTAACCGTGAATAAGAAAGGTAGCCTGATTAGAAGGGGAACAGACAGCTCGGATTCAGTAGGCTCTGGCGGTAGTATTTTCTCCAGACAATCTGGTGATAGTAGCAGTAAAGATAAATCCCGAGGTAGTATTTCAAAATCCAAAGACAGCAGCTCCAGCTGGTTTGATTCACCGAAAAAATCGATTACTACACCTAAAAAGAAATCTGGATTCGGAAAAATCAAAAGGCGGGGCCGACGATAAGGCATGTTATGAATTTATGAACCTGGCCCAAAAGGGCAGGTTCTTTTTAATTGAGGCAGGTCATTTGCATCTTGCTCGAAGAAGGATTATGTTATTGTCATATGCCAACAAAGGAGGAACACAATGAATACAACATCCCGAATTTGGCGGATTACCGGCCTGTTGTCGGCTGTATCTACTGTGATCCTGGTTCTGGGATTCCTATATGCTGTGAAGGATATTGTTCAGCCTGCACAAGGAGAGGAACAGGCCCATTTGTCTCAAGAATTCACTTCTAATTACCCACCGCAGGGTAACAATTATGATGTGGCAGCGATTGGTGATTCATTAGCTAAGGGGACTGGCGATGATACCGGTGCTGGTTTTGCAAAAAGGACAGTTGAGTTGATCAATAACAATAGTAACGAATCCAAATTGATAAATAATTTAGGAATTAATGGGCTGACCACAGCTAAACTCATTCCGCTCCTGGATGAAGAAGGCGTCCAATATTCTTTAAGACAAGCTGGGATCATTATATTGTCGATAGGCGGAAATGATCTTTTTGACGGGAATTCAGTGGTAAACGGAGGAGATCTTCCAACGGAACTGGATCTCGAAGCTGCTGTAAAGAAAGCAGGAGAAAATTTAAGTAAGGTTGTAGAGAAGCTGCATCAAATCAACCCGCATGCCAGACTCGTGTATGTCAGTCTGTATAATCCTTTTACTGAAATTGAAGGTATGAGGGATATTGGGAACAAGGCGGTAAGCTCCTGGAATTTGATAGCGATGGAGGTCATGGATCTATACGAAGGCTCTCTTATCGTTCCGACATACGATTTATATATGAACAACAGTGCTCGTTATTTGTCGAGCGATCATTTTCATCCTAATGGTGACAGCTATCAGTTGATTGCTGATCGAATCATACAAGGGTTGGCGATTCCTCATAAATGAATGTGCATAAGGAGTGAAGCTTATGTCTACTGATGATCAGGTAGTCGTAACTGAGCGAAAGAATGTGTTATCGGTACAATCCTTGAAGAAGAGGATCGGAAAGCGCTGGATAGTCAAAGACGTATCCTTTGATGTTAAGGAAGGCGAAGTATTTGGATTTTTAGGACCAAACGGTGCGGGCAAGACTACGACGATCCGAATGCTCGTCGATCTGATTACTCCTACAGAAGGACGAGTTACGATATGTGGTTATGAGGTACATAAAGAGCCGGAGCGTGCACTTGCATATGTTGGCTCGATTGTGGAAAATCCTGAAGTATATAGCTATTTGACTGGATGGGAGAACCTTGAGCAATTCGCCAGGATGATGCCGAATGTGGATGAATCACGTATTTCAGAAGTGACGAAGCTGGTGGACCTTGATGGGCGGATACATGATAAAGTCAAAACGTATTCACTTGGTATGCGCCAGCGTCTGGGTATAGCACTGGCATTGCTAGGCAGGCCCAAGCTGCTAATTCTCGATGAGCCCACAAATGGTCTTGATCCCAAAGGGATACATGAGCTTAGAGGTTTTATTCGTAAATTGGCTGATGAGGGGATGGCAGTATTTGTTTCAAGCCATTTACTCAGCGAAATTCAGCTCTTGTGTGATCGTGTGGCGATTATTAGTCACGGGAAGGTTCTTGCCGTTGGTACTGTAGAAGAACTGATTGAAGGCAGCTCAAGCTATGTTATTTGGGAGCTGGAGCCGCGTTCAGAAGGAGAAAAGCTGCTTCGTCAAGCCGGGGCATCTATCGTTGAGAACGCCGAGAGGGTACTCGACCATGCGACTATTGCAGCTATCAGCGGTAACGCAGTTGTTACCCAAATGTCTCCCGATGATGTCACGGATATCGTTCCACAGCTAGTAGGTCGTAATATTTCAGTCAAGGCTATACAGAAAATTTCTCCAACATTGGAGCAATTGTTCCTCGAAATGACGGATGGTGAGAGTATTGAGTAGTATGTTGCTCTTAATTAAAAATGAAACAATCAAAATGATTCGTAAAAAGCGCTTTTACGTCGTACTGCTTGTGCTGCTTGTGCTTGTACCGCTATTTGCCTATGCCCAACTAAGGGAGTCGGAGAGCAAACGGGAAAAGTTCGGTACAGACTGGAGAAGAGAGGTACAGCAGGCGATTACAGATAATCAGAACTCGCTTGGAAGCGACAGGGTTCCTGAGGAATGGAAAAAATACCGCAAAATATACATTCAACAGCTGAAATATTATTTAGAGCATGATGTCAATCCCGCGCAGCCGGGGGGAGTATCTTTTACAAGGGAATTTTTAAACAATGCAGCTTCGCTGTTTATTCCTCTACTGATCATGGGGATAGGCTCTGATATTGTGTCATCGGAGCGAACCATGGGAACGGTAAAAATGCTACTGACAAGGCCGATTCGAAGGTGGAAGGTGCTGCTTAGCAAATTAATAACACTGCTCATGTTCGTTTCGCTTACTGTTGTGTGTACCGTGATTATCTGCTATTTGATTTCCGGTTTGTTTTTCGGTTATGGCGGGTTCAATATGCCCGTGTTTACTGGATTTCAATTGAATGGCTCAGAAGTGGATATGTCAACTGTACATGGTGTACCGCAGTGGAAATATTTGTTGATGCAGACCGGCTTGATCTGGTTTGTTGGGATTGTTGTGGCGATACTTGCATTTATGGTGTCTGTTCTCGTAAGGAGTACAGCGGCAAGCATCGTTATTATGATGGCGGCATTGATAGCGGGCAGCATTTTGTCCAATATGGCTTCTGCATGGACCAGCGCTAAATATTTATTTATGGTTAATCTTGGATTGACGAATTATTTGGCTGGAACTCCGGCACCGATTGAAGGAATGACACTCGGTTTTTCCTTGGCAGTTCTTTCGATTTGGGGAGCTTGTTCTTTGGTTGTTTCATTCCTTGTCTTTACGAAACAGGATATATTGAATTAAAATGGACAAGTATAACAAAACATCTGTTTGCATTATGAGTGTAGGAAACTACATAAAGAAGTATAAAGGGGGAGCATGAATGGCGGAACAAATCGATTTGTTCGAAGACGCCTCCAAGGCCACGAATAGCCCTGCGGCTTCGGGATACGACGCGGACGACATTCAAGTGCTCGAGGGGCTTGTTGCGGTACGCAAACGACCAGGTATGTATATCGGTAGTACGAGCTCGTCGGGACTTCATCATCTGGTATGGGAGATTGTTGATAATGCTGTCGACGAGCATTTGGCGAAGTATTGTTCCAAAATCGACATTACCTTGAACAAGGACGGTTCTGTGACCGTTTTTGATAATGGACGCGGCATTCCGACAGGAATGCATAAGACAGGAATACCAACACCGCAGGTGGTGTATACGATACTGCATGCCGGAGGTAAATTTGGCGGATCGGGCTATAAGAAATCCGGGGGGTTGCACGGCGTTGGCGCTTCAGTAACGAATGCGCTGTCCGAGTGGCTTGAGGTCGATATTTATCGTGAAGGTAAAATCCATCGCATGCGCTTCGAGTACTGGGTTGATAAGAAGGGTGTAGAGCATGTCGGGGAACCTGTTACTGGGCTTGAGGTGCTGGGAAATACGAATCGGACCGGAACAAAAGTAACCTTTAAACCAGACATTCGAGTATTTGTTAACGGAATAGGACTCAATTATGACACACTTTCTGAGCGTCTGCAGGAGATCGCTTTTCTGAACTCGGGTCTTAAAGTAACACTTAAGGATGAACGTTCAGATCGTGCTGATGAATTCTTCTATGAAGGAGGAGCCAGTCAGTTTGTTGAATTCCTGAATGACGGGAAGGATGTTCTGCATGATGTAGTCCATTTTTATGCTGAGCGGGATGAAATCGAGGTAGAGGTAGCTTTACAGTATAACGCTGGTTATACGGAAACCTTGGCTTCGTTTGTGAACTCGATTCCTACGCGCGGCGGTGGTACGCATGAGACGGGGTTTAAAACGGCTTACACCCGTGTTATGAATGATTATGCGCGTAAGAACGGCATTCTGAAAGAAAAGGATAAAAATCTGGAAGGCAACGATCTGCGGGAAGGCATGATGGCAGTCATCAGCGTCAAAATGTCTGAAGTCGAGTTTGTCGGCCAAACAAAGGATCAACTCGGTAGTGCTTCCGCGAGAAGTGCTGTTGATACTGTAGTCTCTGAAAAAATGGCGCTCTTCCTCGAAGAAAATCCACAAGTGGCTCAGACGCTTATTAAGAAAGCAATCCAGGCTTCGCGTGCACGTGAAGCTGCCCGCAAGGCTCGAGACGAGATGCGCACTGGCAAGAAGAGGAGTGAAAGCACGAATCTGGGCGGCAAGCTTACTCCTGCACAGTCGAAGGATTTCACTCGAAATGAGCTGTTCATCGTCGAAGGTGATTCTGCAGGCGGTTCAGCAAAACAAGGACGCGACTCTAAAATTCAGGCTATTTTGCCGTTAAAGGGTAAGCCGATGAACCCGGAAAAAGCGAAGCTTGCTGACATCTTGAAGAACGATGAGTATCGTGCGATTATTTCGGCTATTGGCGCAGGTATTGGAACAGAATTCGCCGTAGAGGACAGCAATTATTCGAAGATTATCATCATGACTGACGCCGATACGGACGGGGCGCATATTCAGGTATTGTTGCTTACGTTCTTTTATCGTTACATGAAGCCGCTCATTGATGCAGGCAAAGTATATATCGCTCAGCCACCGCTATACAAAATTACTCGTCGTTCCGGCAAGCTGGAAACGGTGCGTTATGCGTGGAGTGACGAGCAGTTGCAAAATTATTTGAAGGAATTTGGCAAAAATTTTGAGCTGCAGCGTTACAAAGGTCTCGGTGAAATGAACCCTGAGCAATTATGGGAAACGACGATGAATCCTGAGTCGCGTACAATGCTGCAGGTTCAAATTGAGGATGCGGCCAAGGCAGAGCGCCGAGTATCTACACTTATGGGAGATAAAGTAGATCCTCGAAAACGCTGGATTGTTGAAAATGTTGATTTTACGGAGTATGAGGAATAGAAGGTGACTTGATTTGAGTTTAATGGAAAACTTTTTGCCGGCCTTTCTGGAAGAAGTCGTGGGAGACCGCTTTGGACGGTATTCCAAATACATTATTCAGGACCGCGCTATTCCAGATGTTCGCGACGGTTTGAAGCCAGTACAGCGCCGGATTCTTTATTCGATGTACGATTCGGGCAATACACCGGATAAGCCATATCGAAAATCAGCGAAAACTGTAGGGGACGTAATGGGTAATTATCATCCTCACGGCGACTCCTCGATTTACGAAGGTATGGTACGGATGGCGCAGCCATGGAAAATGGGACATGTGCTTGTAGACGGTCATGGTAACTGGGGTTCTCAGGACGATGACCCGGCAGCTGCAATGCGGTATACGGAAGCCAGATTGTCTCCGATTGCTATGGAACTGCTGCGTGATATTGAGAAGCGTACGGTTCCGTTTAAGGACAATTTTGATAATACGGCAATGGAGCCAGTAGTACTTCCTTCGCGTTTTCCTAATCTACTAGTCAATGGGGTAAGTGGTATTTCCGCAGGTTTTGCTACAGAGATTCCTCCCCATAATTTACGGGAAGTGATCGACGCTTGTATCGCTGTGATGGAGAACCCTGAACTAGGCCTGGAGGACATTCGTAAATATGTCAAAGGACCGGATTTTCCAACCGGCGGGATCATCATGGGTGAAGAAGGTATCCGTGATGCTTACGAATCCGGCAAAGGTCGTATTTATTTGCGCTCCAAGACAGAAATTGAGACGCTCCGTGGTGGTAAACAGCAGATCACAGTTACGGAAATTCCTTATCAGGTCGTGAAATCACGTCTCGTTACTGCGATGGAGAATATTCGACTTGAGAAAAAGGTTGACGGGATTGCAGAAGTACGCGATGAGAGCGGACGTAACGGTCTCCGAATCGTCGTAGAACTGAAAAAAGATGCGGATGCCACCGGGATTCTGGCTTACCTTTTGAAGAAGACAGATCTTCAGGTTACTTACAACTTCAATATGGTGGCTATAGTGAACAAAGCACCTCGACAGCTAGGCTTGAAAGCAATGCTGGATGCCTATATCGCCCATCAGCGTGAGGTTGTTACTCATCGGACCCAGTTTGAGCTGGAGAAAATGGAGGATCGTGCTCATGTTCTCGAAGGCTTGGTTAAAGCCTTGAACATTCTGGATGAAGTGATCGCTGCGATCAAAGCATCCAAGAACCGCCAGGATGCCCAAAACAACCTGCAATGGATGTTCGGCTTTACTGAGCGCCAGGCGGATTCTATTCTGACCTTGCAATTATACCGTCTTACAAATTTGGAGATTACTTCACTTCAGAAAGAGCTTGACGATATTCTGAAGAAGATTACGGTATTACGTGGTATTCTCGACAGTGATAAGAAGTTAGTTGCTGTTATTAAAAAAGAATTGCTCGAAATTCGTGATAAATATGGTATTGATCGTCGCTCTGAAATTCAGGGTGAGGTAGAAGAACTTAAGGTAAATCTGGAAGTACTAGTTGCTCAGGAGGACGTACTTGTTACTCTGTCGAATGAAGGGTATATCAAACGTACGAGTATGCTGTCGTTCACCCGTTCCGGTGGCGAGCGTGAAGGTTCTGGTGTGAAGGAAGGCGACTACATCAAGCATGTGCTGGATGTTGATACGCTGGAAAATATTCTGATCTTCACGCAGCGGGGGCAATATTTCTTGCTTCCTGTCCATCAAATTCCTGAATTTAAGTGGAAGGATAACGGAACAGCAATTGTGAACGTGATTCCGATGGCAAAAGAGGATCGAATCGTTAGCGTGATTCCGATGAAGAGCTTCGAGGAAACGAATCAGAGTCTTGTCTTCATCACTAAGAGAGGACAGGTTAAGCGAACAGAGCTTAAGGAATATGAGACGAAGCGTTCAAATGCTGTTGCTGCCTGCAAAGTGGCTGATGGAGATGAAGTAATCTTGGTAACGGTTAGTCAGAACAATCAGGAAATTTTGCTGATTACAGCAAAAGGGATGGCTATTCGCTTTGCTGAACAAGAGGTAAATGCGATGGGTCGCGTCTCAGCAGGTGTTCGCGGAATTGGCCTTAAGGATGATGACGAAGTGGTTGCCGGGTTATGGGTAGAAGGTGAAGAGGGGGAAATTCTCGTCGTATCCGATCTTGGCTATGCCAAGCGCAGCTTATTGCTGGATTATCCGTTGCAAAGCCGCGGCGGTAAAGGTGTTCAAACCTTCGAATTCAAAGAGGGTAAACGAGTTAAACCTAATGGCAACATCATTATTGATGGATTCCATTGTAAGGAACCGATCACATTCCATGCGATGACGAAAGAAGGCGCAGTCTTTGACTTTAGCTCTGAGAATGCTCCGCTTTCGGATCGAAAATCAATTGGAAAACATGTAGTGTCACTGGATAAACAGGATGCGATTGTGGATCTGGTAATTAGACCGTAAATAAAAAGCTCAAAATTAACAAGCTTCGCAGTCGGTATATGAGTACCGTTCGCGAAGCTTGTTGTTATTTAGTCAGATGCTGTATAAAGCTCTGAATGGTGGAATCCATATAAATGTCCCTGCGATAGACAATTCCTACGTTTTTTCTGGGTGATGGTTCAGTAAAAGGAATGAATGTGATGTGATCACCCAGTTGTGTTGCGTCGGCATATGATTTGGGAAGAACAGTGGCTCCAACTTGCTGTGCGGTCATTTGCAGCTGTGATTCCATGGTAGACAGCTCCATGACTGGTTTCAGCACGACACCAATGTTTTGACAAGCGGACTCAATCATCTGTCTTACAAGAAATTTATGTGGGAATAAAACAAGCGGAAGCTGTGCTAATTGTCCCAGCTGTATGTTTTTTTGAGCAGCAAGCTCATGATCAGAGGATACAGCAAGCACTAATTCCTCTTCAAATAAGGGCAGGCAGACAAGCTGTTCATCCTGAAGCGGCAGGAACACGACACCAAGGTCCAGGCGGTTCTCCAGTAGTCCATCGCGTGTCTCATCTGTTGCAAGTTCAATAACAATGAGCTCAATACCAGGGTGCTGCCTGTGAAAAGAAATCAGTGCATCTGTTAAAAGGTGGTTGCCTGAGCACCCAATTCGCAGACGACCACGCTGCATACCCACGAGCTCACCGATTTCCAGCTTAGCTTGATCCAGTTCATAGGAGACGCGTCTGGCATGCTCCAGCAGAATCATACCGGCCTGTGTGAGGTGATTCTTTTTGCCGGAACGATGAAATAATGAGGTTCCAAGCTCATGCTCAAGAAGACGAATTTGATGACTGAGAGTAGGCTGCGATATGCCTAACTTATCAGCGGCTTTCGTAAAATGAAGCTCTTCAGCAACCGCGATAAAATAATCGAGAAGACGATTCTCCATATTGGGGCACTCCTTTGCTAATAATAGTAATATTTGTTCGAACAGACTTGATAGTACTAGCCTAAATAGTGGGATTTATCCAACTTATGCAACTTATGCTATTTTCCATTAAGTATTTTAGCATTCAGGTATGGGTATGTAACTTTCAGTATTTATCATAGCTAATTTCTATGATAAATCATACAGTAAGAATGATTACAATAATTTGAAAAACATATAAAAGATTCGTTCAATTGAGCTCTGTCAGAATACCCGTTGAAGTATTTAAAAGGCATAAATGGATTTAAATCGTTAGCAATTGATTTAAAGAGGCTATCCTAACAGTTATCTAGGATAACTTTGAGGGACGCTTTTTTAGCAGTGGAGAGGCAAGATATCAGGAAAAAATGCAAAAATGCAGTTTTATAAAAGTAGCCATGAAAGGATGAACAAAAGCTTGCAAAAATGCAGGAATATTGCTCAGAATAGACTAGTTTGAAGAGAATCCTTAGAGAAAGCCTGCACATTTGCAGGAATTTCAGGAATTCCGCATCATGACACTATTACACATGAGATACGGTCATAGAATGTGGCGGGATCAAGCGGTGCAGGGATCGCCTTCCTTGCACCGCTATTTCTAGTTTTGACACGTCTTTTTCTCAGGCGAACCGTCCCATGAAGCTATTAAACCTACTTCTGTTTAGGCGTAAACTCAAAAATCCTCCAAATGTTCAAAAGTAAAGTAATGATTTTATTTTTGCCAAGTGGAACTCATCATTAATTACTTAATAAACGTGCAACTTTGCTTCAGCAAGGCTGCTCGTTACATTACAATAAGAGGGGCTCGCTAACGAGGTAACTTTACAACGCAAGCCTTAAACTCTCCGTTCTTCGAAGAGAGGTTTAATATATTTCTGTCTTCATGCTGCAATTTCGAATTTAAATCAGGAGTTATAAAGCCCACACAGAGCAATTGATTACCCATCCCCATATCCAAACTTATAGATGTAGACTATGATTATTATTGATATAATAGTATTGATCAATGCTAAAAATACGAGTATAGTAGTGGAAAAGTAACGCGACGCGTAAGAGAGGAAGCGAATGAAGTGAGTCATTCCAATTTGAAATTCATACAACGAGAACAACTTAAAGTTAAACCGAAGGCTAGTGAGCTAGGTTTTGGCAAATATTTCACTGATCATATGTTTGTTATGGATTATTCGACTGAGCAAGGTTGGTATGATGGCAGAATTGTCCCTTACGGCCCTATTTCGCTTGATCCATCAGCAATGGTGTTTCACTATGGTCAGGAAGTTTTCGAAGGTATGAAAGCCTATAAGACAGAAAAGGAAGGCATCGTTCTGTTTAGACCGGATATGAACGTGAAGCGGATGAATGAATCTAGTACTCGTCTTTCAATTCCTCAAGTAGATCCTGATTATGTACTTAGTGCCATTAAGCAGCTGATCGAGATCGATCAGGAGTGGATTCCTGAAGGAGACGGGACATCACTCTATATTCGTCCATTTATTATTGCTACAGAGCCTTGCCTCGGTGTTCGTGCGGCTAAGCAGTATCAACTGCTTGTCATCATGTCCCCGGTAGGATCTTATTATAAAGAAGGTATTCATCCAGTTTCGATCTACGTAGAAGATCATTATGTTCGTGCGGTACGCGGAGGTACGGGTGCAGCAAAAACCTCAGGCAACTATGCAGCAGGTATTAAGGCGCAGGAGGTTGCTAAGGATCTGGGTTACTCTCAAGTACTGTGGCTAGATGGTGTTGAGAACAAGTACATTGAAGAAGTGGGCAGTATGAATGTATTCTTCAAAGTAAATGGTGAAGTAATTACTCCAGAGCTGTCGGGAAGTATTTTGGCAGGAATTACGCGTGATTCCGTGATCGCGATGCTTCGTTCATGGGGAGTTCCTGTAACAGAACGCAAAATTTCGGTAGAGGAATTGTTTGAGGCTCATCAGAAGGGGCAATTGGAAGAAGCCTTCGGAACAGGTACAGCTGCCGTCATTTCTCCAATTGGATCGATGAAATGGGAAGAGCAGCAAATTGAAATTGCTGGCGGCGAGATTGGTGAATGCGCTCATAAGCTGTATGATTCCATAACTGGAATTCAGCGCGGTACACTGGATGATCCATTTGGCTGGCGCCAAGTCGTTAAATAAAAATACGCTAGTCTGCAATATAGTAAAAAGTGAAAAATAGAGGACCCTTCCTTAAGGTTATTTTGCGACCTTGAGGGAGGGTTCCTCTATTTCATTCTGTCGATCTTCTGATGGTTATAAATCGATCCATTTTTGCACAGTCAGATTCACGTTCTGGGGTTCGCCCGTTATTAATAGCGTACGGTTTGCAATATCCGTACCGTTGCTGTTCGTTTCCACGCTTCCCCAAGTTCCTCGTGTCAGTTTGAATTCGACCGTCGTTCCAGCAGGTACATTCAATTCAATACGATATGTTCCATCAGAGTTTTTGCTTAAACGATAATTATCATCACCCGCATTCCAATTATTAATGTTCGCTGCGAGATACACAGCTGCATTGGAAGGGGTGTTGGACGGAACCGATACATTAAGAATGACCGCATCGTTTAGCGCCAGCGTCGTCGCAGTGATTGTATTACTCAATGCGGAAACGTTACCTGACGCATCGAAGGCTGCCACTGAAAACGTATAGGTCGTTCCTGCTGTTAAACCGTCAACTGTGTAGTCTGTGCTTGAAGAGGACCCCACTTTAACACCATTGACAAAGACATCGTAACCGGCGACACCAGCATTATCTGTGGATGCCGACCAGGACAAATTGACGCTGGATTGGGTTACATTGGAGGCAGTTAGTTCTTGAGGTATAGTCGGCGATGAATGGTCCAGAGAAGCCTGGTACTGGTTCCATAATAAAAGGACGTTTTCCCCCGTCAATTGCTGGAAAATACTTTCATTCCAACTCGTACCGTCAAAAGGATCAAGACTGGCATTCATTTCTCTTATAAACCCATGATGCTTATGCTCGTCGATCCAGCGGATGAAGTCGCCTGTTCTACCATAACCGTCCTGCCATGTTCCGCCGGCTGTTTGTGCGTATCTGTCATGATAACCCACCTCAAAGCGAACAGTATCCGCCATTCCTTCAATCAGGTAGCCGATCTGGCCATACGCATTGTCGTCATATTGGTATACATGAGTAAGCTCATGATACAGTATTCCGATAATCTCCCGGCGCAGCGGGGTGGATGAATTATTGACAGCTTCAAGATAACGTGAACTGATTGAGACTTCCTTTTCGGTAGAGTTGCCTGCGGCATGAGCGACGCCGTTCATGTCTCTTATACTGATCCGGATCACCTTAGGTCCCAATCGGATGTCATTAGGGTTTTCGTACAAGATGGAGCACAGCTTTCGCACGATAGCTGCCGCTTCTTCTTGCACATTAGGAAGTGCTTGTTCGAATAAGGCTCCCTTGCTCGTAGGGTCGTAATTATTGAAAACAATGGCGGGTGCGATGGCGTGCCACTTGTCTTCTTTGTAGGAAAATTCAATCTCTCCGATTTGCAGGATGTTCCCGCTATGATTTTGCAGATTAAATTTATAATAACGGTAAGAAGTTTGATTGCTAGTCAGCAAATAGTAGTTTCTTTGATGTCGTCTATCGAAATATTCATCGGTTTTGCTGTCCAGTGTCGTCCAGGAGTTTCCATCGTTGGAGGCTAGAAGTGTCCAGCTCTTTGGATCGCGCTCACTCGCATCGTTAGCGGACGTGATCGCGTATCCGTCCAGTGTGATGGCCTGTCCAAAATCGAATTGGAGAAAGCCGCTGTTCTCGAACGTAAGCCACTTTGTTGTGCTTGTCCTGTCGTAAACCTGCGCAATGCCTTCATGAGGGGCGTTTTCACCGCTGGCGGTGATGGTTGGCTGCAGATCTGTGTATTCTCCTTGCGTTCCGTCGAACAGCTCAATTTCTGCTAACTGGAGAGATTGGCCGCTATGATTTTCAATGTCGAATCGATAGTAGTTGTAAGGCGTCGAATTGGAAAAGGTATAATCACGGATTTGGTAACGATACGTAAAATCTTGAGAGTCACGTGTATCCAGCGGCGTCCAGTTCACACCGTCGTTGGAGCCCTTCAATGTCCAGCTTCGCGGATCACGTTCCGGATAATCGTTAGCTGCCCGGATTGTGTAGTGGTTGATAGCATAAGCTTGATTTCCTGAAAATTGGTACTGAATCCAGACTGATGGCTGATTAACAAACCATTTCGAAAAGGCGTTGCCATCAAAAACATTCTCCTTGTTCTCCGGTGGGTCCGAACTTTGATTCTCGCCAGCCGTTACCGTTCCGTCGGTCGCTCGATTGATCAGGTAATTGCTTGCTGCCTGAGATTTGTCCGGTACCACAAAAATACTAAGCAGTACGGACAGGACTGTCATAGCTGACAAAAACTTCTTCATCATGTTACGATCATCTCTCCTTTGAATAGAAAACTATGTTTTGTAATATTTTCCTTTACTATTATATCGGTAAAACCCTAAAATTAGGAAATGTAATATAATTATTACATCCAACTAACTATAAGTAGAATCGCAAAGGAGTTTGAGAGGATGAAATTGGATGTATATGGATTTTATTTGTGAAAAAAGGAGGAGATTACAACGGATTGTCGAAATAATTAATGACGTAAATAACTATTACATATGGAATGCACATAAATAGAATACAAATAGGGAGGAAGAGAAGTGCATACTCATGAATTTGCCAAGCTGCTAGAAGTCATCGTAAAAGAGTATCAAGGGCATATGGAGCAGGAACTCTCGCCGACGTTGACTACATCTCAGTTGACTGTATTGGAGCTATTGGAGCAGCAGGATCAGCTAAAGCCTTCTGATCTGATTCCATATCTATCCACGACACCAGCAGCGGTTACCATGCTGTTAGATCGTATGGAACGCGGGGAATTGATAAGACGAGTTCGGGATGAGGGAGATCGTCGAATTGTCTGGGTGTCAATAACGGAGAAGGGCAAGCATGAAGTAGTGCGTGGAGTAGAGGTTCGCAACAGCTATTTAAGCGGCATTTTGGATCGTATATCTACACATAATCAGCAGCTGTTAGTTTATTTGCTAGGTAAAATATCTGGCGTTCCGGCTAAGGTTGAAGCTAAGTAAGGACGTAAAAAAAGAAAAAACGGTATTATAGAGCGATTAATCGCTCTATAATACCGTTTTTTTAATGCTATATCTCAGGACTTAGTTCCATCCTGATTGTATATTTTCAGCTAGTTGGTCGTAGACTCGCTGATCCCATAGATTCCACGGATATTGGTGAGGTGGGATTGAGATGAGATCTACAGGCTCTTTACTCACTGGATGAGGGAACCCAACATATAACGACCAGAGTCCAATTTGCTCTCCGGGTTTGCTATAGGCCGACCCATATTTCTGATCCCCGTATAGCGGACACCCGATATGACTCATTTGTACTCGTATTTGATGAGGTCTTCCAGTGTGCAATTTGATTTGCACCAAGGAAAGGTTATCCTCAATTGAAGTTCCAATCACTTGATAATCAAGAATCGCATCCTTGCTGCCAGGAGTACCTTTCGAGACTATAGAGACGATGTTGGTACGTTCGTCCTTAAGTAGTGTGTCTGTAAGTCTACCGCTTTGTCCTTTGGGAATACCGCGTACGATGGCAACATACGACTTGTCAAAGCTTCGGCTTCGAACAGCTTCAGATAGACGGGATGCTGCTTTCGACGTCTTGGCAAAGATCATGGCTCCGCCAACGGGACGGTCAAGCCGATGCACTAGTCCAAGAAAGACATTACCTGGCTTGGAATAGCGTTCTTTAATGTCATCTTTAAGAATAGTCAGCATATCAGGGTCACCGCTTGCATCCTCTTGAGTGGGTACGTTCACCGGCTTTTCCACGCCAAGCAGATGGTTGTCCTCGAATAATATCGACATACTAGGGTGTCCCGATGTCCGTAATCGTTCGGAACCCATCCGTTATTCCTCCTCCCAACGGCCTAAAATGCCGCAAGGAAGATTTAGACCGGATCTGGTAATAGGAAGACCCAATTCACCGGCAGAAATTTTACCCCCATAACGTTTCTTGACTGTCATAGACAAAATGTTGTTGAGAACCGTAGGTGAAATGCCTGTTGTATAGGAATTGATGAGGAAGAAGAGAGGCTTGTCCGAAAGAATCTCCAGACAGGACTCTACAAATGGATACAAACTGTGCTCCAGTTTCCACATTTCTCCGCTTGGTCCGCGTCCATATGATGGAGGGTCCATAATAATGGCATCGTAACGGTTACCGCGACGTTGCTCTCTTTGAACGAACTTGAACACATCATCGGTAATGAATCGAACCGGACGATCTTCAAGTCCTGATAATGCGAGATTTTCTTTTGCCCAGGATACCATGCCTTTCGCAGCATCCACATGTACAACTGATGCTCCCGCCGAGGCGGCTGCAACAGTAGCACCTCCGGTGTAGGCGAACAAATTGAGGACCGAAATCGGGCGATTAGCTGCCGAGATTTTGTCCATCATCCATCTCCAGTTAGCTGCTTGCTCAGGGAACAGACCTGTATGTTTAAAGTTTGTCGGACGAATATAAAACTTGAGCTGATCATAGGATACTGTCCAGCGATCAGGCAATTGCTTCTTCATATCCCATTGACCACCACCTGAAGAACTGCGATGATAATGGCCGTGAACTTCTCTCCACTGACGATTCTCGTCTTTTATCGGCCAAATAATTTGCGGATCGGGACGACGGAGTATTACATCGTTCCAACGCTCCAGCTTTTCACCGTCTCCGGTATCAATGACTTCGTAATCCTGCCAATCATTAGCTATGTACATTTGTTATTCCTTCCTTCCGCGTAAAACGGTCACTTTCGCATACGGTTGTTATTGTACCTTATTCTTTATGGAAAAAACAATTATAACACTATGATTGGAGCCGTTTTTATGGTAGTCTAATCAGCAACGTTTTAATTTTTACATAAAGAGAGGGATATCATGCTGCGTCGGTTTTTTTCATATTATAAGCCTTACCGTAATTTGTTTATTCTTGATTTTACCTGTGCCGTTGTCGCCGGGCTGCTTGAGCTTGGTTTTCCTATAGCAGTAAATCAATTTGTGGATAAGCTGTTGCCGGGAAAAGATTGGTCTATGATCATATGGGCTAGTGCACTTTTGCTTGGAATCTATGTATTGAACACGGTTTTGAATTATATTGTAACGTATTGGGGCCATATGCTAGGCGTTAACATCGAGACCGATATGCGAAAAAAAATGTTCGAGCACCTGCAGAAGCTGTCCTTCCGATTCTATGACAACAATAAGACAGGCCATCTCATGTCACGAATTTCGCGTGATTTGGATGACATTGGAGAGGTGGCTCATCATGGACCTGAGGATGTTTTCATCGCGGGCATGACACTGATTGGATCTTTTATACTTATGCTTACGATTAATTGGCAGCTTGCGGTACTTACGTTTCTGATCGTACCCGTACTAGTATGGACAGCACTTTATTTTAATCGAAAAATGACTTCTACATATCGTGGTCTTTTCTCTGAGCTTGCGGACTTCAATGCACGTGTAGAGGAGAATATTGGGGGTATTCGTGTAGTCCAAGCATTTGCTAATGAGGAGCATGAGAAGAAGCTGTTCGCCGAGAATAATGGGCGGTATCGTGCAACAAAAATGATGGCGTATAAAATAATGGCAGGAAGTTTGTCGATCAATTACATGCTAATGCGCCTTGTCTCCTTGTTTGTCATGATTTGCGGTACTTGGTTCGTGATTCGTGGAGAATTATCCTATGGAGAATTTATTGGATTTCTTTTGCTGTCTAACGTATTTATTCGTCCAATTGAGAAGATTAATGCGATTATAGAGAGTTATCCGAAAGGCATTGCCGGTTTTAAAAGATACGTGGAGATTATAGATACAGAACCCGATGTGGCGAATACTGAGCATGCTGAAGATGCTGGTGTATTACGTGGGGATATTCAATTTGACAGAGTTACTTTCGGATATGAAGGGAGTGCCCAGGTTCTTAAGGATATTAATCTGAACGTCCGTGCGGGAGAGACAATTGCTTTTGTGGGCCCTTCAGGGGCGGGGAAAACGACTTTATGCAGCTTGCTGCCAAGATTTTATGAAGTAGACCGGGGTCAAATTACGATAGACGGCATTGATATTCGTGACATGACATTGTCTTCACTTCGTCGCAACATCGGTATTGTGCAGCAGGACGTATATTTGTTCTCAGGTACGATTCGCGAAAATATTTTGTACGGCAAGCTTGGTGCTTCTGATACGGAGGTATGGGAGGCGGCTAGAAGGGCTCAGCTTGAAGAGTTCATTCTTGCTCAAGCGACTGGTATGGATACGATTATCGGTGAACGTGGTGTGAAGCTGTCTGGTGGTCAAAAGCAGCGACTGGCTATTGCCAGAATGTTCCTCAAAAATCCACCTATCCTCATTCTCGATGAGGCGACATCTGCACTCGACACGGAGACTGAATTGGCCATCCAGCAATCCCTCTCCGAGCTGTCGGCGGGGCGTACGACTCTGGTTATAGCGCATCGACTTGCAACGATTAAAAATGCGGATCGGATTGTCGTCGTAACAGAGGATGGTATTTCAGAAGAAGGCCGCCATCAGGAGTTAGTCACTGCTGGCGGACATTATAGCAGGCTTCATCAAGCTCAATTCGGTGTGCAATAGCGGATTACGAAGAATGCCCAATGTATTTATAGTAGTCTTGAGAGGAAGTAACTTGAAACCCGGCTGTCGTGTATAACTTCATGGCATCCGGGTTTGTTAATGCCACCTCAAGTCCTAAATGCTCAAATCCTGCTGCGACTTCACGGTCAATGACTTTTCTGAGCACGGAGCTGCCAATTCGCTGTCCGCGGTATGACCTGGATACAACAAATCCATAGATCCAGCTCTCACCGTGAATTCTTGTAACACGTATTTTCCCAACCGCCACACCGCGAAGGAGGATCAATTCATTTTCGCAAATCTGAGTGGGGCTCATTTCATCATAAATAGCCTTTGACTCCTCGTACGACTCTTCAAATCCATCGCTGTCTAATTGAATGAGAAGTTCTGTGTCATGCTCGGTAGCCTGACGAAGACTTACATCTGTATTGATTGTAGTTAATTTGTCTGATTCTGAATCATACTTCATCTGATATTCAGACATTTCATATTTGCAAGAGACGGTGTCCAGGAATGGCTTCGCAGAAAGAGAGTTGGCGGGTGCGTTTAGCAATATTTCTGAAGTTGTAGCCAAAGTAGCATCATCCAGTCCGTTAAGCAGCAATTTAGTGAAAATCCCCGCTCTGCGATAATTCGGATGAACCATACCGCATATCTCAAGCTTGCCTCCGAAAAAATATCTCCCCAAAAAAGCTGCCAATTTTCCATCACGAATCTCAAACAAGTGAGTTCCATCATCAATAGCATGTTCTTCCAGCATATCCCAATTCAATTTTAGAGATATACCGTCAGTTTTCTCGCAGCATTGCTGTAACTGCAGAACATCATCCCAAGTCATGTTTTTTATCATCTATGTAGCACTCTCCATTCAATAATAAGCTTATGGAAGTATTCTATCTTATATTAAATGGAATGACTAATCATGATCATCGTATTCTTGACAAATGAATTACAGGAGAGTAGCTTGTAGTTACTGTAATCATATGGGAGGATTTCCTTGATGAAAAATTGTATAGAGATAAACGATGTCAGCTGGTATCGAGAAGGAAAAGCGGTATTGAAGGATATCCGTTGGCAGGTTGAGGAAGGACAGCATTGGGCGATTCTGGGACTTAACGGTTCAGGTAAGACAACTCTATTGAATTTACTAAACGGATATATTTGGCCTACGACGGGAAGTATCCGAGTATTGGGTCATAAATATGGAGAAGTAGACCTGCGAGAAATGCGAAAATCGATAGGTTGGGTTAGTTCTTCTTTTCAAGAGCGAATTCATGGGAATGAGAAGGCCCAAAATCTTGTAGTCAGCGGCAAATTTGCTTCGATTGGTTTGTATGAAAAGCCAATGGATGAGGACTATGATCGGGCAGGTGCTTTCATGGAGCAATTACGCTGTGGGCATCTGAAGGATCGCACTTATCAGACTTGCTCGCAAGGTGAAAAGCAGAAGCTGCTTATCGCAAGAGCGCTAATGGCGTCACCAAAGCTGCTTATTTTGGATGAAGCTACGAATGGACTTGATTTTATCTCGAAGGAAGGGCTCTTGGACAGTATCTATGAGCTGGCTGGATTGCCTGACGCACCGAATATGTTGTACGTAACGCATCATACGGAAGAAATTCTTCCTATATTCTCTCACAGTCTGCTTATACGTCGTGGAGAAGTATTTATGCAGGGACTAACACAAGAGGTTCTGAACAGTAAGGATCTGACAGACTTTTTTGAAATGCCGGTAAACCTTGACTGGAATCGTGAGCGCGCATGGCTGTCGCGTAAGTAAATACTTTATGGAATGTTGTTACTTTTTCGTTGAAGCCGCGTAATACCTATTAAAGCCGGGTGGAAATCGGCATAAATAGATTATGCGGAGGGATTTAAATGGAGACAGAAACAAATCCGGGAAAGAAAAAAAATAGCGTAAAAATGCGTGGATTAACAACGACAATCGTAGTTGCCGTCTTAGTGGTTATTGTTGGTATGAACAGTTATGCACAAGTTGAATATGGCCATGTAGGGTTGTATAAAACATTTGGTAAACTGAACAGCAACGTTTTATCACCGGGAATTCATTTCAAAATACCGTTCATTCAAAATGTAATCCAAGTAAATACACAGGTAACAAAAGCGGAGACAGATACTTCAGCTTCGTCCAAAGACCTTCAGCCGGTATCTACTCATGTAGCAGTGAACTACTCGGTTAACAAAGAGTCCGCGTACAACCTTATGAACAATATCGGTGGATCGTTTGATTCAATTATTATCAATCCTGCGGTGCAGGAAATTGTCAAAGAAGTCACCGCCAGATATCAAGCTGAGGATCTAATCGCCAGACGGGATGTGGTAGCTGGGGAAATCAGTGAGCATCTGACCCAACGTCTTGCAAAATATGATCTGATCGTAAATGAGATTAACATCGTAAACTTTAAATTTTCCGATGCGTTCAACCAATCAATTGAAGCGAAGCAAGTCGCCCAACAGCAGGCTCTGAAGGCAAGCAACGACTTAAAACGAATTGAGATCGAAGCAAAGCAAAAAGTAGCCCAGGCACAAGCAGAAGCTGAAGCATTGAAGCTGAAAAAGCAGGAAGTAACTCCTGAACTGGTTCAGTTGAAGCAAATCGAGGTCCAGGAAAAGGCTCTTGAGAAATGGGACGGCAAGCTGCCTACTGTTACAGGAGGGGCTACACCGTTTATCGATATTCAATCTTTAACGAATCAATAATGTGTTTATAGAACCTAGAATAGGCATTGGATTCCATTGTTGATCCTGTGTCATTCTAGGTTTTATTTGGTTGGTTATTGCTTGCCCTTTTAGGAGATCTGAATGCACCAACGATCCAGTATATCCAGGGGATAATGAACTCAGTTATTAATAAAATAGGCAAGGCTCCAACCATTATATATTCATTTAATTCGGGCTGAGATCGTGCTATGGTCAACGATAAAACGGCTGCAAAAGCCGTGACGGACAGTGTAAAAGGCTTATGGTCCTTCGTTTTGGTAAGCTGAGACAGGCAGGAAACGATGATAAAGATGGTGAAGGCGATTTTAACGAAAAGGCTTGTAAGCCATAAAATAATCAATATAGGGTCTAATGTTTCAAAAAAGGAACCATTCCTTATGAATCGGATCAGTTCCATATCCGGGTAGGTTAAATTTGCCGCTAAATCTGGTCCGAATGCAAGAAGAATGGGGATCAGATGTGTGAAAATTAGAAAGAGTGATGAGATCGTTGTTGTAAAAAAGGTTTTATATAGTTTTCCTGGGGCATGTAAATATGGAAATACAAGATAAATAAAAGCCAATTCACCAAATACGGCAGTGGTGATGTATGTACCTACACCTAAATGTTTAAAGTTCAGATGGGTAATTAAGGCAATCAACATATCCTGTTCAATTTCTGCTGCTGAGAGGAATGGAATAACGAAGAACACGATAGCGGTTATTATGAATATGCCTTGGGCAACCCGAAAAATGGTAGGGAGACCCGAACGAACGGCGTAAGCGACACAGATACAGAACAACAATATAACAGACCACGAGGGTGTGCCTACAAGATATTCCATTAGCAAAAAATCGGATAAATTTCTGAGATTTACTGCTGCTAGTGCAAAATTGGCTATTACAATGAGTATGATAAAAATAGTGTGTAAAGTCGAGCCAACGATTTCTCTGCCATAATCAGATAGAAATTGATCCGGTCGGGACATACCAACTCTGTAAGAAGGATACATCATCAGCAAGGCTAGGAAGCTTCCAATGAGCGTAGCGACGGGAGTGGAGTAATTACTGCCTGATATTAAAGCTCCTGCAAGAAAAGCAATTACAGTGGTGAATATGTATAGATTGAAAAGTGAAAATATTTGTGACGAAGTTACACTTTTTAGCATAGAGCAGTCCTCCAGTCAATTTTTGCCGAACAACCAGGTTTTTATTGAAATGCTAAGCATTTTAACCAGCATCGCTATAGTCATTTTGTCTTTAAAAGCAAACAGAATGAGTGATAATATGAAAAACACCAACGAAAACATCATGGGGATCATTTTGTTTCTAAGCTTCACTTTTTTTTGACTTTTATTTTGTTTCCACCAATCAAACCCTATAATCAGGATGAATGTGATTCCGATCCAGAACATATCCAACCCCTCGCTTAATCTGTTTTTTCCACTTCAACGGATCTATAATTCCCTCCAGTTCGATCTAAATCAATATCAACAGATATATCAATAGGAAGACTCGAAGAGTAGTAATCCTTCCAGCGTGATTTTATTTTTTTCCATGCTTTTGGATATTGCCAATCCAGATAATTACTCATCAAAAATGCATCGGACTTGGCCTCTCGTGTTTTGATCAAAACTTGCTCAATATTGTTCTTAACTGCTTCATTCAGTTTTTTCTTAATTTGAATGAGTGTGTCACTTTTACTTAAATCGATATCAGATTTGTTATCGAGGATGAATGCTTTTGCTTTGCTCTTAATTTTGAAGGAAACTTCGCCATTTTTAACGACAGGGTCAAAATTGGTTGAAACGTCTTGCGCGACACAGCTTATTTCTTTGCCATCACTCGGTGAAGCCACTGTAATAATCGTGCTTTTGATTTGGGCACTCATCCATAATGAGCCTCTTAATTCATCAGGATTAAGTTTAATATTTGACATTTTGCCGCCACTTATAATCGCTGCGCCATCTGTACCTATCCATTGATTTTTCTTAGGGTTATCTACTTCAATTTCAGGTTTCTCAGTAAAGTTTAGGAAGGGAAGCAGAATATCTCCTCCTTTATACGATGCTATGATGACATCCTTGACAGTTGAATCAAGTGTATAATGGTGTCTTATATATTTCGACAAAATGGTCGAAACAAATGGTTCAAATACTAGTGGCGTCTTCGTAATCTTTGACACATTCCCATGGGTAACAAAAATATTTGAGCTTAAATGAAATGCTGTTTGACGTTCTGCAAATTGAATAATCGGCAAAACGCCTTGTCGGGCATATTTTTCACCGATGACAATAACTTGTGTATGACCAAAGGATATGGGTCTTGATATGTCTACACTTATTTTACTGTATGCCTGGCTAATGTTTTCTGCTGCTTTTGTAACAAACGTAAATGGTTCTCCTTTAGGAGCGCCGCTTCCTCCGGTCGTTCCAGGGGTCATTCGATTAGGCAGGAGAAAGCCAAGCGAGAGCTCGGTTTCCCCTTTATCAGTTAAATCGAGGAGTATGATTGTAGCGAAGGCCCTGTCATTGATTTCGAAAGCCGACCAGCAGCCACTAATGATTACAAGGGGGAAAAGCGCTAAACATATTGTGATCAGTCTTTTTCTTAGCATGTTCATTCCTGCTCACCTGTTTGCTGCGACCAACGTCGCGAATTGTTCTTTTGCCTGGTGTCGTTTCTAGTCAGATGCAACGGACGTCGCAGCATGCTCCACCAAGGAGCACGTACGAACGTATCTTTCATTTCATCCTTTACAAATGGTGTAATTGGAGATAGATAAGGCAGCCCAAATGATTTTAGATTGATCAGATGGATGTAGATTAGAATTACTCCGCAAGCTACCCCGTACAATCCGAAGAGAGAGGCAAAAAACATGATCGGAAAGCGCAGCAGTCGGATCGTAAGGCCAAGGTCATAATGTGGAATAATAAAGGAAGCGATCCCAGTAAGGGAAACGATAATAACCATGGCTGCGGAGACGATTCCCGCTTGAACGGCTGCTGTTCCAATGATGAGCGCTCCGATAATAGAGACAGATTGTCCTATCGATTTGGGTATCCGAACCGATGCCTCTCGAAGGGCTTCAAAAGCGAGCTCCATCATCACTGCTTCCAGAAAGGCAGGAAAAGGAACAACCTCTCTGGAAGCTGCAAGAGTAATCAGAAGCTGGGAAGGAATCATTTCAGGGTGAAACGTTGTGATCGCAATATAGAGTGACGGCAGCAGCAGTGATACGAACAAAAAGAAGTATCTGATCCAGCGAATCCATGTAGCAGCAGTATAACGCTGATAATAATCTTCAGCAGCCTGCATCAGAATAGGCAAAGTGACTGGTGCAATAAGACTTGTCGGAGTTCCGTCAGCAAAGATGGTGATTCGCCCTTCAAGCATTGAGGCGCACGCTACATCTGGCCGTTCAGTGTATTGGAGTTGCGGGAAGGGAGAATAGGGGTTATCTTCGATGACTTCTTCTAAATAAGAAGTACCAAGCACTCCGTCAACTTCAATATAGGATAACCTTTTTTTCACTTCCTGTATGAGTTCAGGCTTACAAATTCCGTTAACATATGCGAGTACTATTTTGGTTTGCGACTTTTGACCTATTATCATGGATTCTATTTTCAAGTCCTTGTTTTTAATTCGCCTTCTTAAAAAAGTAATATTCGTATCCAGATCCTCAATAAACGCTTCTCTAGGTCCGCGAATCACAGATTCATTTGGTGCTTCGCTAATTGATCTTGTGGGATAAGCTGAAATGGCAAAGGTCAGCATTCTGATATCGCCATCAATGAGAAGCAGGGCACCAGCATCCAGGATTGCACTTAAGCCTTTATCTAAATCAGTAATAATTTGATTTTGCGATACGGAGAGCGAATTGTCCTCAAACAGAAGTTCATAGACATTGTCGTGCGTGAGGCCAGCAGTTTCATTAAGCAGACTTTTAATAATGAATTCTTGAATCGTATCTTGGTTGATCATGCCTTTGATATATATTACTGCGCAGCTATGTCCTGTGGTTAGAACAAATTGTCGATATATGACATCGAAGCAATCATTAAACTGAGCTTTGATCCAATCCAGACGTACTTTAAGGCTAGGATTATAAGAAACATGGTTTGATCTTGAGCCAACAGGAGGTTGTTCGTTTGAACTGCTTGCAGAAGATTTTGAGGCCTTGTGTATACTGTGAATTCCACGATATAATCTGCTCCAAATCGTCAAATTATTACCTCCTTGCCAATCTTAGGTGTTACATTAAAGATTTGCATTATGGGTCAGTTTTATTCTTCGACAAATACAGACTTTGGAACTATTTAATATTGGACTTATTTGTTCGATATTATAATTACAGTGTGCGAAAATGAAAAACCTAGGAAAGGAGGTCAATTCTGTGAGAACCCATATTATGGATCTTAAAGAAGGAGACCGCCTCAAATCAGATATTTTTAATAGGGCAGGGCTTCATGTGCTCCCAAGAGGGACCAGTATACATAAGGAAGAAATCGCTTTACTTATCAGGCAGAGCATTAACCATGTTGACATAGAGACACGTGAGGAGTTAGTTCCGGTTGCAGGCTCAACACGACAGGATTTTAGCCAATTGCTGCAGGAGAACTTTGAGATCGCTGTCAAAGGATTTCAAAGTGTCTTTCTTGAAGCGTTGACAACTGGTAAATTCAGTCAATCCATGGTTGAGGATAAACTTCAACCGATGCTTGAAGTGATCGATCAGAAGAAGGACGTTGTGTCACTCCTGATTACGTTTGGACAGGAAGACGTCAACATTTATAATCACTCCCTGCAGGTAGGATTGTTGTCATACTATATAGCGTCATGGCTTGGATATTCCAAGAAGGAATGTGAAGAGATCAGTAAAGCGGGTTATCTTCATGACATTGGGAAAAGTCAGGTTAGACAATCCATTCGTAATCACGAGGAATCTCTAAATGAGGAAGAACGTGAGGAAATGAAACGCCATACTACGTATGGATATGACATTATTCGCGAATCTATGACAAGTGAAAAAATCGCTCTGGCTGCTCTCCAGCACCATGAACGTGAAGATGGTTCAGGTTATCCTAACGAATTAAAGAAAGATGATATTCATCCTTATGCGCAAATTGTTGCAGTAGCGAATACTTATGTAGGATTGACTGCTCCGAAGGAAGGCAGTCCCAAACCAGGACTCTTGACAGTGCTTCGCAAAGTATATGAGCTAGGATTTGGTGAGCTAAATGAGAAAGCAGTACAGGCGCTTACACGGAACCTATTGCCAAACTTCATTGGGAAAAGGGCACGCTTGAGCTCTGGTGAAACAGCAACGATTATTTGGAACAATCCTTCGGATTATTTCAAGCCACTCGTTCAAGTCGGTGAAGAATTTCGTGATTTGTCAGTTGAACGCAATATTGTCGTTGAAGAATTGTTTATGGAATAACTGATTATAATGGCCGATTCCCTTTTGCGGGGAGTCGGCCATTATTCATATAGTCCTAGTTCATAATATACTGAAATGCTGACCACTCCGTTTACAGGCAAATCGTGGTCTTTTTGAAATTGCTTTAAAGCTAATGTAGTATCATAGCGGAACTTGCCGTTGATTGTTCCCTGAAAATATCCTGCACTCTTCAGGCGTGACTGAATCAGCTGCACATCACCACCGACATCGCCTTCTGCCAGTGCACGGGGATCGTGAGCTGGATCGCCTAAAAGATGACCATGAATAGTCACTTTGGTTCCCACAGGAATAACATCAAATAATTCCATAACATCCCGGTTTCGCATTCGAATACATCCATGGCTCTGATGCTGTCCTATAGATTGAGGCTTGTTGGTTCCGTGTATTCCATAAATGCCCCAAGGGACATTGAGTCCTAGCCAGCGTGGTCCAAACGAAGGACCCCAGTCTCTTCCTTTATAAATAACCTTGTATTCTCCAACAGGTGTAGGAGTGGAGAGATTGCCAACAGCGACCCGATATGTTTTAAAACGATTTCCCTGTGCATAAACAATCAATTCGTGGCGTAATGGATACACTTCGATAGAATAGATCCCTTCTTCGGATACGATGGGCAAAGAAGGTTCTCCATGCACTGGCTGTATCGAAAAGATGTCGCTTATCATTAATACCAGTATGATGATGAGCATGGATAGCGACAATTTCCTAATCAGTTGGTTCATAACATTCTCCAATAGGTAATAATTAATGTATGTAATAGTTAGCTGACAGTAGTATCACCATTAGTCCTGTTTTTATCCATGGAAAAGAAGAAGTATGGTGAATTGCCATGAAGAGGTAGGTTATAATATTGTTGAGATGAAAATCACATCAATTAATTGAAGGAGTGGAGTGTGTGGCAGTTGAAGTCTATCTCAATTTTAGTGGTAACTGTCGAGAAGCTGTAGAATATTACGCTGACGTATTCGAGACGGAAAGACCGAAATTTATGACTTTTGGTGAATCCCCTCAGAATCCAGAGTTTCCTCTGCCAGAAGAAGCCAAAGACTTGATCATGCACACCAGGCTTGTTATCAGTGGCAGCACGGTTATGTTCTCTGATACTTTTCCCGGGATGCCTTTTGTAGAAGGGAATAATATTAGTTTGGCAGTTGTCAGTGACAGTAAAGAGGAGCTCACAAAGTATTGGGATAAGCTAAAGCAAGACGGGGTTGTTGAGATGGAGCTTCAAGAGACCTTCTGGACTGAATACTACGGTTCCTTGAAGGATAAATACGGTATTGGCTGGCAATTCAATTTAGGTCAATAATGTTTGATATGCGAGTCGAAGAATTGAGATTGAGATGCCTTAGGGCATCTTTTTTTAGTGAAAAGAAGATAATCAAATAAAGGTACAATGAAGTGTCAAATATTTAGGTATTGTAAAATATTTCTAATCAATTTAACCTTTAGATGAAGGAGGTAATTTAATGAATCAAGAAATAGTGACAGAGCTGGAAAAGAAAATAAACAAAGATTATAGCAATATTGCAGGTATGGTTGTACTAAAAGACGGTAAAACACGATATGAAAATTACTTTAATGAATGCACTGCTGCTAGCCGAATCCATGTTTATTCAGTAACAAAAAGTATGATTTCCATCCTGATTGGGATCGCCATGGACAAAGGATACATCAAAAGTATCAACCAGAAGGTATTGGATTTTTTCCCGGATTACATAGTTAAAAGAAGAGAAAAAACAATACAGAATGTTACACTTAAGGATTTGCTGACAATGACAGCTCCGTATAAATATAAGTTTGCACCTTACACTTACATAAAGTATTTCATGAGTGATGACTGGGTAAAATTTACGTTTGATTTATTGGGAGGTAAGGGGCAGATAGGGAAATTCAGATACACTCCCCTCGTAGGTCCAGATATTTTGTCGGGCATTCTTGTAAAAGCAACTGGACAATCTGTGTTTGATTTCGCAACAGAAAATTTATTCTCGCCACTCGGAATTACTGTTGAGAGTAATGTGATTTTTCATAGTGCAAAGGAACAACGCGCATTTAATAAATCTAAAAGTATCAGTGGCTGGGTTGCTGACGCGGCTGGAGTAAATACAGGAGGATGGGGTCTTACTCTCTCTCCTGTGGATATGGCAAGGATAGGTCAATTGTGCTTAGATGGCGGAATGTGGAATGGAAAACAAATTGTATCGGCAAGATGGATAGACGAGGGTACAAAGGAACATAGCCGATGGGAAAAATTCAATCTGTCATATGGATATTTATGGTGGGTAGAGAACGGGAATGGATATGCAGCTATGGGAGATGGAGGAAATATGATCTATGTCAATACAAAGAAAAAAATAGTAGTTTCTATTGTTTCTCTTTTTGTGCCAAAGGTCAAGGATAGAATGGAATTTATTAAAAAATATATTGAACCAATATTTGAGAATTGTGTATAGTGAATTCCAGTTTATTGGTGAAATTATGAGCATACCTGTTTCAATAGATAGTGATTGACACGCTAACTTATTAGCTGTTAATATTTTCTCAAAGAGAAGTTCGTGGAGCGACAATTTTATATCGATTGTGAAATCGACTGGAAATCCAGAGATTCAATAAGCGGAGGAAATTTATCCCTTGCTTATTGGATCTCTTTTTTTGTTGCCTATGAAATCATCAATTTAGGAGATGAGACAATGAAATATTATCCGGGGCCGGAAGGCTTTCATCATTATGTTACATTTAATGCTAAATTATCTCACCGCATCGAAGCAGATTTTTATCGGAACTCGATTGATCAGGAAGGTACTATTGTAGCGCATGGCGGGAAATTTGGCGGTTGGGCACTGTATGTACAGAATAATCGGCTCGTCTACCATTCCAACAATATCGGGGAACAGCATTACTTGGTAGTGTCCTCAGAGGAATTGCCTGTAGGTCCTGTAATCGTACGATTCGATTATGATGCGAAGGAACAAACGGGAAAACTGCTGATCAATAACCGGCATGTTGGGACTGGAGCAATTTTGAAGGCAGCTGCCATAGTAGAACCAGGGGTTTTCTCCATCGGGAAAAGTGCACACACCGCAGTGTCGGATCAATATGACACACCGTTCGCTTTCAGTGGAGTGCTGAAGGAAGTGCGGTTAACGATTCCTGAATTCGTACGTGATCTCGCCGCAGAGGCAGCTATAGAGTTGGCGGCGGATTAATGACGGCCAGCTGCTCCAGAATAACGGTTCTGAATTCCTGGAATGCCTTGCTCGTTCTTGCACGTGGATAAGGAAGATCGATCGGAACAATGGCTTTGATTCGACCTGGTTTCGCATCCATCACCACAACTTTGGAGGATAAAAAGACCGATTCGTCAATGTCATGAGTAACGAGGACCATGGTTGTTTTGTTAGTCTCCCAAATGTCATGTAGTGCTTCCTGCAGATGAGTACGTGTAAAAGCATCCAATGCACCAAATGGTTCATCCAGCAGCAGAACCTTGGGATTACGCAGCAGTGCTCTGGCAATCGCGACGCGCTGGGACATCCCGCCGGATAATTGACGCGGGTACGCTTTTTCAAATCCTTTTAAATTCACGAGCGCAATTAATTGATCGACTCTGGAACGTACATCAGGATCTTTGAAGGACAGATTGCCAGCGATATTTTTTTCTACTGTTAACCACGGAAATAGCCGATGCTCCTGAAAAATAAAGCCTCTGTCGATGGAGGGGCCATGCACTTCTTGAGATCCAACCATGATTTGACCCTGAAAATCTGAATCAAGACCTGCGATCAGCTTGAGCAAGGTGCTTTTTCCGCAACCACTGGGGCCAATAACACTCACGAATTCCCCCTCTTGAACAGACAGGTCTAAATGATCTAGTACGTGTACATCTCCGTTGTCGTTGTTGAACGTTTTGCTAACTTGGTTAATCTCTAAAGTGGATACCATATGTTTCTCTTCCTTCCTGAATAAAATAAAAAAAGATCCAGCAAGGTGACATGGGTCGTTTCGTCACTCGCTGAATCTCTAGTTTCTCTAGTCGATTCAATGGTTCGTTGAATGTTATTAATTTAACACTTATTATATCTATATTCAACATATAATTCCAACTATATTTATTGGTTAAATATAAAATGGTTTGCGACGGAGTAATTAAGGTAAGGAATAATAAAGGAATAGTTAGAAAATAGATATGAAAAAGGTTAGAGTAAATAATAATGGGCCGCCATGTGGTGGCCTGTTATTTTTGTCTTTTGGTATAGGCATATATGTTAATATCAATATAGTTGATCTTCATCGCTTGGCCAACGACATCCTATGGATTGAAGAGGTCCTAAGGAATGAATTATGAGATATTATAGTTCAATGGAGTATTTCTAAAACCAAATATTGGAATTAACATGATATTGAGTGGAGTGATTGTATGAAAGGTAAAGGTACGGTTGTTATAATTGCTGTTGTTATGCTTGCCCTCGGAATTGTTGGCGGTACATTTATTGCTAAATTGACTGAGGACAAGGATACGATAGATTCAGCAACAACTGTTATTAACGAAAGTTCGATACCAACAGCAACTACTGAAAGTGTGAATAGTCCAAGCAATACATACAATTCTGGAGATATAGTAGATATCGCTAAAGCGAAAATAGCTCCTTTAGTAGTGACGGTCACAGACAGTTTTATGGATGCGGACGGTCATAGCTATGAAATCTTTAATCAACCGGAAGATACAGAAAACAACATTGTTGTTCATTTAAATAAACAATTTTCAACTCTGAAATACTCTGTTTTTAATAAAGCCATTTTAACTGGTAGCGGTTCGGAGGGAGTAAGCATTATATGTGAATCCACGAAAGACGGAGAGTCGATTGGCAATCCAATCCTATCAACAGTAGTGCCAACAGATGAAATTTACCCTTTAGATATCACAGTGGATGTAACAGGCTTAGATTATGTAATAATTATTGATCAAAAGCATAATCTACAGACATATAATTTCAATGCGATAGCTAAGTGATATTTATTCGGGAGGAATATAAGATGTTTGAAAGTGGGTTTTCAAATGACAAGTCAATAATTTGCAAAACCACTTCATATTCTATTATTTCCTTTGTTTTAAGTAGTTGCACAATGGGCAGTGTCTATAAGGAAGCAACTACCTGATACACTAATTATAGGATAAACAGCTAGCAGTCGGAAATGTATAATAATATAAGAGTTTCCATGCAACGCAAGGGATTTCTAAGAATAGAGGTCTATCTATGGAATTTAATGAAAACTGCAACAGCTTAGAAAAGAAAAGTCCATGACACAAGAACAACTCGCAGAAGAATTATTTGTGTCCAGAACTGCAATATCAAAATGGGAAAGCGGAGTTTCACATAGTTAAAGATACCACACTACAACTCACGCTTACCTTGCCTGTGGCAATAAAGCCCGGAGGGCTGATAACAAGAAAAGACGGTATGTACCCCGCAGAGGGGTTGCATACCGTCTTTTCTTGTGGGGGATTCCAAAGGGGCTTACCCCTTGGCACACGACTTTGCGGAGCAAAGTGTAGTGTGTTATACGCTATGTCAGCGTTGCCGTGAAAATGCCGTTGCCGCCGGGGAGGGCAAGGGCATTTGAAGCGGCAGGAAAGCGGGAGGGAATTTGCGGTGTGGAGCCGCAAATGACAGTCCGATTTCATCAGCGGACAGGGTGTATATGAACCCCTCGTCTATCGTCCGAACTTCGGGCCAAGTTGGCCCGAAGTCCCGCAAGGTATCCAGAGGCGTTCCCCCTCTGAAACTCCCCCCACTCGCCGTGTGGCAGAGGTTCCCATGTGAAAGGACATGGGAACCTTTCTGTTTAGTGTGGGCTTCGGCTTATGTCAATGGGCTTTTGCAGCATATGCTCCCTCGCTCTGCTCCGTCCGCTATTCCACATTCCCGTTGACAACGCCTTTCACCTGTTCTTTGGAGGAGGCCGGGGGTGCGGGGGCAGAGCCACCGAAAAAACTAACGATTATCGCAACGTAGCGAAGCCGGTTTTGCCGCAGAATGGAGCGGACGGCAACGAGGCAGGATTTTATCCAGTTCCCCGTTGTCGGCGGCGAAATGCCACGGCAAAAATCCAGACTGTCAAGGAAAAAGGGTGGAGATTTTGCGATAGCAAAATACTACCCGCCTTGACTGGCTGGATAGGCATAGCGGCTGTTTTACGAGCAAGCGAGCAGGAACGGCGAATCAGTTTATATGACCTTTCCGGTTGGTTTTTGCTATCAATTATTTATAAATAGAATTTTTTCAGAAAGGATTAGTTGGATTGGATACAGCATGCCACTCACTTTCACATAAGACATAACATTCATCACTACCATTTATAACATATGATATGCTTGCTTCCCCATTGTTAATGGTAAAGGAATAAACTTCACCTCCATCACTATCGCCTGGTGTGTTTCCTTCTTCAAAGATTTTCTGACGTGCCGAAAGGCCCTCTAACCATGATTTCCATTTCTCAAGGCCATCAGCCTCTAGCGCCCATTCGGTTTCTTCTCCTGAGAGATAGTGACTGACCGTTACTTGTTCAATACTATCGGGAAGCATTTCTATGGAAAAATCATTAGATTGATTTGCACAGGCCGAGAGGAAAGTCAGTATAACCGCCGCAAATATTAAAAGTATTCTTTTCACAATATCACCCCCTAATTTATAATTAGACGAACTTTACACCATTTTGGTTCCTTACTACAAAATCTTGTCATTTTCTCTTCTTCCTGCCCCGCTTTTTGCCCTGCCCTTTCAAATGCTTGGACTTTTGAAGTACCCTCATCATCACCTCAAACTCAATATCTGTCAGCTTGGTATAATCAATTCCCAGCCGCCTGCAATACAGGGCCACCTGTTTCTTCTGTGCGCTCCCTTCAATGCTGGAAACAAACTCTAAATCCTGTTTTAGCTCCTGCACAAAGTCAGTTTCCGGTGCGCTGGTGGTGTCCTGTCTGTGGGCTTCTTTAATGCTTTTAATGATACCGTCCATATCGTCATGCACCACATGACGGAAATATTCGTCCTCGTTAATGTGGGCGGCGTTCAATATGCGGATATGGCGGTCATGCTCGCCGGGGCGGTATTTCTTCTCTATGGTGTCCCTCGCCAGATTGATATAGGCGTTGAGGTTCTGCACCTGCATACTGGCAATGCCGTCCACATAAATTTCAATGTCCGCCAGCAGCTTTACGAAATCCTTATGTACCGCCATTTCACAAAGAAGCCGGGTATCGATGTTCCCGCTTTTCAATAGCTCTATCATACCATCACTCAAATGCAGTTCCGCAAGGTCTGCTTTTGGGTGATTTTTTGATTCCGTCAGCCCCAGCAGATAATCAGAGGACACGCCATAGAAGTTTGCAAGCGTCACAATGCTGGTATGGCTGATGTCCTTGTAATCTTCCACTTCATAGTTGCCCAAAGCGGATTTTGAAATGCCCGTCCGCTGTTCCAACTGCTCCAGCGTCAGGCCCCGTTCCACCCGCAAATCCTTTAACCGTTCCTGTATGGTCAAGGCCACATTCATGGCTGTATCCCGCCAGCTTCCCCTGCGGGTGGTATCCCTTTCGGAGGTAACGGGGCAGCTTGTAACCGCCCGGGGCAGGGGTGCTTTTCCCCGAAGTGCCGGGGAGCGTGCCAATGCTGGGAATTCGAAGTGCGGTTCATGGCGGTGGGATAGCGATGGAGCAAATTGACAGGCGGTATCCTCGGTCACGGAGTTGGGACAGTACAGTCACCGCCGTTTCCTTTGGGGATTTCCCCTTGAAAAATTCCGGGCTGGCGGTACAGAAATGTTTAGCCCAAACTCCGAACTATGATTTGTATTATAAATATTTCTAGATTTGCCGTAACCATACACAAGGCGATGAAAAGTAGCTTTTCTATCCCCCTTCGTTTCAGGTAAGTAATACAAGGTAGTACTGTTAATGAATTAAAATACCTGGTTAACAACTACTTTGAAGCGTGGTAGATGGAATGAGATAATATTACAGAAGTACTTATGAATCAATATGAATTCGTTGAAGACCAAGAAGTTTTTAAAAGCATATAAGCAAAGTTTTGAAGAATACGCCGAAAAATAATTGATGTGAAATGGTTAACATATGAGCCCAAATAAAATATGAGCTAGCACATTACACAGAATACCGCCCAATTAGACAAGATGGGCGGTATTCTGTATCTGGACAGCGGAGCTTCGGGCCAACAATAGTGTTTTGGTAAACAGCAAAAAATATCAAGTTCAAGGTGCAAAATAGATTTATATTATTTGTGAAAGGAACGGTGACATAAATGGAAGAGACAAAGGTATATTTTAAAAATTTAATCGGGACAAGTTATGAAGTAGGAACACAAATAGGAAAATGGATTTTATCTACGCCTGATTTATTGCAGAAAGTATTACTGCCCCCCAACGCCTATCCTCATGACAAATTTGTTGAAATTTTCGATTTATTGGATTGTTATTGCCAAGGTATCAATGAGGAAATCAAAGGTTTTTCAGATACGATTGGAGTTTCCAAAGAACAGGTGCTTTTTTACGCAATGACCTATTTGGAACGAGGGTGTAGCCTAATGGCAGCATTGCCGCAAAAGACCGAAAGCGGCCATACTGTAATGGCAAGGAATTATGACTTTAATGATAAAATGGAAGAAATGTGCTTTGCTTTCACTGATATTAAAGGAAAATATCAGTATATTGGCTCTACCTTAAATTTATTTGGTAGATGTGATGGAATGAATGAACACGGTCTTGCGGTGTGTAAGGCGTCCAACGGTTTACCTGTCGGAAATTTTGAGGGCGGTCAAAAAGCAGGAGTTACAGGATTCAGTTTTTGGATCGTTGTTCGTAGCATACTTGAAAACTGCAAAAATGTAGACGAAGCAATCAAATGGACAATGGATGCGCCCATCGGTTACAATATTAATTTGATGTTGGCTGATAGCCATAACAAAATAGCATTACTTCAATGTGTCGATGGCCATAAGGCTTACAAAATTTTGGACGGAAACACTGATGAAACATACCTTAGTTCCACAAATCATGTGCTATTGGACGATATAAAGCCTTATGAAAAAATGCTTATTGAAAACTCTGTAATTCGCAATGATATGATTATTGGTCTATTTGAAAGAAATAGACGAATTTCAAAGAATAATATAAAAGAACTGCTTTCAACATCATATCCAAATGGGCTTTGTTGCCATTATTATAGTGAATTTTTTGGTACGCTACGCTCTATGATATTTGATACAACTGATAAAACAATAGAAATGACGTTTGGTTCTCCGCAAGCCAATGAATGGCATACTTTTTCTGTTGGAACATTTGACATAAATGAAATGAAAGTGTTGTTGCCGCAAGAAAAAACAAGACCAGATTTTTACAAAATCAACTAATGTAATAAGCATTTATCAAAGAGGAAGAGGGGCCGTCTTTGAATGACAAACAAATAATAGGCAAAGCCATTGTATTTATAGAGAACAATTTATATCAACCGATTGTTTCGAGTGATGTTGCTGAGGCAGTTTCCTATTCCTACTATCACTTTCACCGCTATTTTCACGCTATTATGGGTGAAACAATAGGAAGCTATACCAGAAGCCGACGTTTAACACAAGCGGCTTGGGATTTGGTTCACAGTGATAAAAAAGTGTTAGATGTTGGACTTTCTCTTTATTTTGAAACAGCCGAAAGTTTTACAAGAGCTTTTAAGGATAGGTATTCCATTACACCATCTGAATACAGAAAAAACGGAATAGATGTTTTAATTGGAAACAGGCAATCCGCACAGAATTCTGATAAGACTATCATTACATATGCTGGTTCAACCCCAGAAATCCTTATAATGCCTGAAATATATATCATGGGGATTCGTTTTAAAACAACTGTTTCTGGAAATGAAACTGTTACCATGTGGCAACAGTTTAACAAGAAAGTTCCCCCTGCGCTTTTTGCCAATAAACGATATGGAGTTTTTGAGACCTGTGAAACCTGTTCCGCTGATATATTTAATACCGATAGCGAAAGTATGGCTTTTGTAGGAATTGAAATTTCGGAGAACTATCCTATTTTAAATGATATGCAAAGAAAAAAGTTATGTGGTGGAAAGTATGCAAGGTTTGTCCATAGAGGAACGATAGATACTCTAATACAGACATATCATTACATTTGGGGTGTTTGGTTCCCTAAGAGCGGTTTTGAACTTGCTAATCGCGACGATTTTGAGTGTTATACAGAAAGGTTCACCGAAGCAAATGATAGGAACTCTGAAATCGATATTTATTTCCCCATCGAGTAAATTGAAATTGCGGTTTTTAAGAGCTGTCTTCCAATGGCAGTTATGTGATTGGAGGTCTTTTTATGTTTAAAACACCCACTTATAGGCTAACAAAGGAGCCGTCACATTATCGTGGCGGCTTGGCATAGCTGATGTTCTAGCTCTGCATAATTTCAATAAATTACATCAATTTATGGCCGACTATTGCGGCCGTTTTTTATTCGACACCTTTCGTGCAATTGCGAGTCAACTGTATGAAAACCCATTATGGGAAAGAACTAGAACATTGGCAAAAAATCTTTAAAAGCAAAAGTAGTTGCTGACATCAATCAGGATCATATCACCAGCCTATTCGTTTCGGCCTGCACTTATTGAATAATCGCGCATCCGATTCGATTGCCAGAGTTGCCTGAGGGATCGGTATGCATGTCATCCGGATCCTCGTGAATGATCAGAGCGGTTCCATCACTTTTAAGCAGAGAGTTAGGTACATCTTTTTGCAGCGTTACCGTCGTTACTACGAATTGGGCTTGTGCTTTCCCGTCCGTTCCTGCTACTAAGTTAGATAAGTCACCCGCGTGTTCTCCTGAGGGATTATCATATCCGTGCTGTTTGGCTGTCGGGTTAAAATGTGCTCCGGCTGATTTGAAATCCGGTATTTCGCATTTACCTGTTTCATGTATATGAATGCCATGTAGGCCAGGCTTTAACCCTGAAGCAGTTACATCAATTTGCACTCCTTTCGCTAATTGTGTAAACGTAGCTGTTCCAATCTTATCTCCCTTTTCATTGATAATGTCGCTCATAATCGGTTTCACTGCTCCGGATGATTCATTGGCGGATGTGGTTGTTATTTTACCTATGGCATCCTGGACTTCACAACCTGTTGCAATCATGAGCACAACCATAATAGCTATCCATGTAATTTGTCTTAACTTCATAAATACCCTCCAAATCAATTAATTTAATTGTGTGCTATCATTTAATTATTCCCATTATGTGGTACAGTAAACCTACTATTATTTTTGACACTTCTTCATACAAAAAAGCACCGGATACATGAGTATCTAGTGCTTTAAATATGACCATTATTGTTCTGATATGTTGAAGCGCCTCGTCAAAGGTTTGTTTGCCTTCAATAACAGAGGTTATTTCTTGGGATACAATTTCAATAAGTTCTTAAAGTTTTTTGGCAAAAGGAAATAATCAATAACTTGGGAGGGAGCTAGTCATCATAATGAACCATATTATTAGAATCAATGTAGTCAGTGTACTGTATGCGTTATTTATATTTATTCCGATCGAACTTATGCTTAATGTGTACAGAATTAGTAGAGTGACTGGTTGGGAGATCAAAACCGTAAACAATTTAAATGTTATAGTTCTTATGGTTGATATTATATTGGGTACAGCAATTTTTTATCTATTAACAGCTAAATGGCTAGGTAGAAGTAAATTGAACTACATTAATATTATACTCTGGATACCTTTTTTTATTTTATTTGTTTATATCTTTTCCTTACTGTTCCCAATTACAAATGGTGGAGATGACCCCAATCCAGTTACAGGTTTAATAGCGATAGGAGCGTTATTTCTATATCCCATATATATTTTATTTATTAATTTGATAAGTATGAGTATAGATAATAATTAATTTAACAACATTTATTTAGATAGCTTGAGATTGTTAATGTAAGTAGTGAACCAGCCTAAGATATTAGCTTTCTATGCGGGGCCGTTTCGTTAAAAACATCGGGAAAAATTCAATAGAGGGAGTTAAAGCAAAGTTTTTTATTAATAATGAAGATACTATTTAAGGATTTGAGATCAATGGAACCACTGGATGTGCAGAATAGTTATCTTACATAACAACGCGGTAGGAAATTAGTGGATATTTGTCGAATAATTGATTGTGTGGCTTTGAAATTAAAAGTTTGTTAGGCGGGGCGGTGCAGAAGTGTCAGACAATTGGAATACTTACTTTACTTTCATCGATAATAAACCAGCTTCATTGTTGTTGGATTTGGAACCATGGGAAAATGGTGATAACGAATTGTTAGTCCATTTGTATCGGCTTAGAGTTACATTAAATGAACCGAATGAAAATGGACTTACTTGCGAAAAAGAAGCAGAAGTTTTGTATGGTATTGAGGATTCAATCCATGATTCCTTAGATAGTAATTATATGTTTGTCGGAAGGATCACCACCGATGGTAGGAGAGATTTCTTTTACTATACGAAATCTGTGGATGGAAGCAAATTGGAAAGTCTTGCCGGAAAGTTTCTGACAAATTATAAGTACGGTATTAACCGCATTGAAGAAAAGAAGCCAAGAGCCTTTTATCATGAGTTTCTATATCCAAATAAATCCGATTGGCATCGAATGGCAAACAGACAGTTGGTAGATAAACTTATTGAGCTTGGAGATAATTTAGAAAAATCTCGAACAGTGAATCACTGGATTTACTTCAGCTCCGAAGAGTCACGTAATTTTTTTAAAGAGAAAGTTCTAAAAGATGGATTTCATATTGAAGATCAGGTTGCTCAGGATAATAAGTATTCATTGAGAATTTCCAGAAATGACTTTGTTCAAATTCATTCTATCAGTGATGTAACCGATTATTTAGTAAATGTGGCACAAGAATTTGATGGAGATTATGATGGCTGGGAAACTAAAGTAATTAAAGAACAAGAAGGTTTTTCGAATAGGTTGAAAAGAATTTTCAAGTCGAAGAAATAGTTTGAAATAGTAGCTCAGACAACAAATGACCCAGCCTAAGATAAGAGCTATCTAAGTTTGAACCCTTACTACTACAGGGTTTATAGGGGATATTGCCCACAACTTGCCCACAAAGTTATAGCAAATCCCCTATTAGGCTGTCCAACTTATCGACGTTCGCACGTCTACGCGCCTCGGTCACATGGAGGTAAACTCGGGTGGTCATTTCATCTTTCGAGTGGCCTAGTGCTTTCGTATGTCATCGAGTGATACACCGACTTCAGCACTGAGACTTATATAGGTATGACGCAAACCATGTGCAGTAATAAATTTACTTATAAAACCAGCTGATATAAGTGCTTTATCTAACATCTCGTTTACTCTAGCTGGTCTCAGTGGGTATCCTGGTAATTGCTCGGTAGGGTTTACAAAAACAAATTCTCTACCATCTTTATTTTTGTGATATTTGGGTCCGATCATTAACCGAAAGACTTTTACATCTTTTATTTGTGCTTCGATAACTCCTGCGACTCTTTCGCTAATATCGACTAATCGGCGCGATCCTTTAGTTTTAGGAGGACCAATTTGATAATTGCCTAGACCATCTTTGTCATACAGTGTAGCGCTAATTCTAATCTTTAACTTGTTACTATTAATCTTCCTTGGCTCTAGTACGCTAAGCTCTCCTATACGAATGCCCGTGTGCGCCATTATATAAATAGCTCTTACAAATTGCCGCTATTCAAATGCTTCGCTTGGAGAAGCAGCTTGTTCAGCTTTTTGCTTGGCTGCAGATATTACCTTAGCCAGTTGCTCCTTGGAAAATCAATGATGCCAACTTAATCGGAGAAATGAAGACTTTCGTCCGTAATAGGGCAAGAAAACCACAGGCTATGGGCAAGGGGACGGTTGGCGGGTGCAAAGATGATAGAGTTTTAGGGTATGGTATAGCCCATCAGATGAGATTACGACGTCCTCCTACTAATAAACGTGTGATGCTTCCAGGCATTGGAGGTGTTACAATAAAGAGGAACTGAAAAAATGCAGCAATACTATACCGAGAGGAAGGATACTATGAGCATCGTTCAATATCTTGATAGGCTTGAAGGAAATAGTAAGAGGCACATATTATTGATAGTGGCTCCAAAGGGCAAGTACCCGATTAACTTTTTAGATGAAGACTATCATTCGTTCGAGAGATCAATCCTTCAAAATCCCAAAGGGTACATTAGTTTGTACGGTGATGATCCAAATGAAATAATGCAGTACGTAGCTTTCAGAGAGTATATTCGTCCTTCAATTTGTGATAAATACAGCCTCGTCTATAAAACAAAGGAGAAAGTTAGAAGGGCTACAAAGGAAGAAATAACCAGTTTTATTGTCGCAAAAAGCTTTTTTGATACTGTTCCAAGCGGATTGAAAACAGAAGAAGAATCCATAGAAGATGGATTAACTCTAGCAGATGATTTCTTGAATAAATTTTCATTAGATCGATTCGAGCATACCTTGGTTAAACTCGGAAAGGACAGCGACGAGGCTAATGTTGTAATAAATATTTCTTTAAAAAACAATACAGACGAGTATTATTTTGAACGTGTTTACATTCGATAACATCGCAGTATCGACGTAATAAACTGATGATATTATGTATTCAAATATAAATAAATGATTAATAAGAGGTAAGGAAAATTTTCCTTGGCCTCTTTTCTTTTATAAGGATATTTAATTGTTCATCGGTTGAAGATGAAAACTCTGGATCTGAACTATATGGTCAGGTCGAAGAGATGTTGTAAGAGAACATGAGTACTTATATCCTCATTACTGATAAGTACCCTCTAATTAATTCGTAAGTATACTCTTGTTTTTTATGTGGAAGAATGTGGGTTTCGACTTTATAATAGATTCCGAGTACATAAGAAATCGGAGGATAGGTCATGAAACCCAAAATATTCATAGGCTCTTCTGTAGAGTCAAGAAAGATTGCTTTTGCTATACAAGAAAACTTAGATTATGATGCTAATTGCACTGTATGGACTCAAGGTGTCTTCGATTTATCTCAAACTGCATTAACCAGTTTGTTGAATCAAGTGCACACAAACGATTTTGCTGTGTTTGTATTTGGACAAGATGATATTACCAAAATGAGAAATCAGGAGAAGTCGACTGTCCGAGATAATGTAATATTTGAAACAGGACTTTTCATCGGCGGAATTGGAAATGAGAGGGTTTTCTTTGTCTCTCCATCAGATAATAGCGACTTACATTTACCAACTGATTTACTGGGGATCACACCAGGTAGATTTGACAGCACTCGCGATGACCACACTGCAGCATTAGGTTCATTTTGTAATCAGATCCGCAAGCAGATTGAACTTCTTGGCCCAATTAAAAAAACTACTGAAAAAGAGGAATGGGTTGATACAAAGGCGACGATGAAAGTTAGCAACTACACTGATGAACATAAAGAATTTGATAGAAATGTATGCTTAAAAATCAAAGAATTTGCCCAACCAATTTTTTGACTGATTCATTACCTCTTGTTGCCCTATATTTATAAGCTAGGAAGTCATATAGTATTTGTTTGAGAGTTTCTTGCATAGTTTCTATCACCACCGTTTTTAAGAAAATAAAAAAGCCGCCTACGGGTGACCTAATTTCTCTTTGATGTATGACCATGTTTCAAATATACAAAGAAGGGTTAGAATTAGTGGAATTAACCAGAGCTTGTGATACCAAGGCATTTTATTGAATATCGTATATTGTAATCCCATAAGCTATCACTCCTTCGGTTATGATCTTGCCTTTTTACTATTATTTGCCATCTCCTTTAAGGAGATCACCCCCCCCTTTTATTTATGATCTGATTTCCATTCTTATCTGTTATTATTTCAAACCCGCATTTGCAACTTCGGATAAATATATCATCTTCAATAATGAGTTTACCTTCTCCATTTGCTATATACTCATTGCCGAAATCTGGATATATTCTTATAAATAACTATAATTTGGATAGATTATTTTCACCTTTTTTGCTAGAATTTAGGTAAAAAAGTGGGGTGCAAGCAATGAAATCAAAAAGTTTTGTCTTACTGTTATCGATCATTTTTATTCTAGTTGGGTGCAATTCAAAGTCAGGTTTATCGAAGAGTGACATAGGGATCAAGAAGGCGGATGACAATAAGACCAAGGTAGTATATGGTATGAGCCGAGTAGATGCAGAAAAGATATTAGGAATAGGTGAAAAATCTAGTTTTGGGTATGATTATGAACACGGCGTGAAAGTGCTCTACCGCGATGATAAGGTGGCAGGGGTTATTTTGGATGAAGAGACTAAAGGTATTTATGATGCAATAGGTGGAACAAAAATAGGGATGCTCAAAAGTGAAGTAACCGAAATATATGGGGAAGGTTATTTATCTGAAGAAGCTGGTAACACTAATCTAAGATACTATTACGATACAGTTAAAAAATCGTTTTTGAAGGAAGAAGAATTGGCTAAGGATAACGAAGAGGACTATGAAAAGGTCTTAGCATTATTCATAGAATTTGATGATAACGGATATGTTGATAGAATTTCATTGACGGATCATAGAATGGCGATGTTTTTGAGATAGACTTTGCAAGTTCCAGGATAATCTGCTACTATATACGCATTCCTTATTAACACTATTTTTCTACTCTTTGGCACGCGCCGAAAAGAGCATTCTAAGTATTACTTTTCACTGATGTTATTATTTCGTTGGTGAGCGTGCCGAGTGATAGGCATTGGGCAAATATAAAGCACCGCCAATAATCTGGCGGTGCTTTATATTTGCCCACAACTTGCCCACAAAAGACAACCTCTTTTGCGTGCTTAATAAAACTTGAAGAAACGTTAAATATGCGTAGATAAAGGGTTTCATGATTTTAGAACGAATTAAATATACACATTAACTTAAGAGCTATCTAAGGCTGGGTCATTTTGTGTATATGAGAAAAGTAAGTTGCTATTGCATAAGGATCTGGCAATGATAGGTATATTGAACGTTAGAAGAAATGAATACAATATGCAATATTTTTATAGAGGTAAATAAACTATCTTAGATTGGAGCATCTATTTAAATGATAACAATAAGACAAATAACAAGGGACGATTTAAAAGACTTAAGTCAACTATACGATGATCTTATTGATAAGAAGACAAATTATAAAAAATTAGTTGAAGTATTCGAAACAATAAAAAGTAATGATAACTATTATATATTAGGAGCTTTTAAAGATAGTGAATTAGTAGGTTCAGTTATGGGGATTATTTGTCAGGACATTGTAGGGGAATGCAGACCGTTTATGGTAATCGAGAATGTCATAGTTTCAAATCATATTCGCAGACAAGGGATTGGAAAAAAGCTAATGGCAAAGATTGAAATAATAGCTCGGGACCGAAATTGTTATTATATTATTTTTGTGTCTGGTGGACAGAGAAAGGAAGCCCATGCATTTTACGAAAAGTTAGGATTTAAAGATGAAAAAGTCGAAGGATATCGAAAACATTTTTTTGAAGATTAAGTATATCGGACCTGTTTTGCTACGCTGCACTTAAGACAGTGAGAGTTCGTGAAAATGTCAATCATCGCAGATCACGGCGTTGACGGGGCTTGAATGAGCTTGTTTTTATTGATAAACAAAAAGAAGCGTGCTATATTAGTATAGCATGCATACATTTCGTTTGTATTAATTTAAAATATCCCTAACTTTATTGTACAAAAAAAACCAACCTCAGTCAACCCCTATTTTTTTGAAAAAGGAGTGCTTTTAATGGACAAGGAACTTCGTCAGGAGCAGGAGCGTTTGATTCACGTCATGGACATCCTCGCCGAACAAATCGGCATGGTGGAGGAAGATGCCGCACGCCAAAGGAAAGAGGTCGTTGATTTCCGTAAGTATTTTTGGGAGGACGTTACTGTCAATCAGGATAATTTCGATGATCTTCTTGAAACCATTATCAGCTTGCGCCAGCAGGCCGAGGTGCTCTCGCTAAGCCAAAGCAGCCACCGTCAATCCTCCAAACGCCTGGCTTCGCTGCGCCGTATGCAGGAGAATCCATACTTCGGACGAATCGATTTTGCAGAAGACGGGTTACCGAAAGCGGAACGAATTTATATCGGCGTTTCCTCTCTGATGGACCCTAGCGGGAACGATTTTCTAGTTTATGATTGGCGGGCGCCAGTTTCTAGTGTATATTACGATTTCACCCCTGGCCCGGCTGAGTATACAACGCCCGGCGGTACGATTCGCGGGGAGCTAAAGAGGAAATGGCAATATCTCATTCGCCGCGGACAGATCGAATCGATGTTTGATACCTCTTTGACGATCGGCGACGAGGTCTTGCAACAGGTGCTTGGCCAATCCGCAGACAAACACATGCGCAGCATTGTAGCGACCATCCAACAGGAGCAAAATCGGATTATCCGGCATGACGACGGTCGTCTGCTTATCGTCCAAGGCGCTGCCGGCAGTGGTAAAACCTCTGCCGCCCTACAGCGCATCGCTTATTTGCTATATAAATACCGTGATCGAATTACGGCTGATCAAATCGTTTTATTTTCGCCGAATGCGATGTTTAAAACTTATGTCTCCAACGTGCTTCCCGAGCTCGGGGAAGAGAACATGCAGCAAGTGACCTTCCAGGAGTATCTGGATCACAGGTTAAGCGGCACGTATGAGGTCGAAGATCCTTACGGACAGCTGGAGTATGTGCTAACGGCTTCGGATGACCCCGAATATCAAACTCGGCTGGCTGCCATCCGGTTTAAAGCATCTGTGTCTTTTTTCGAGTTGATCCAGGCCTACAGGTCATCGTTGGAAAAAGGCGGCATGCGGTTTCAAAGTTTGCGATTCCGGGGGGAAACACTGGTTTCCGCTGAGGAGATGGAGAAAAAATTCTACGGAGAAGACGCCTCCTTTCGTTTTTCGGGGAGGATCGAGTGGCTGGCAACGTGGCTGAATGAGCGAATCAACGAAGCCGAGAAGCTGGAGCGACGCAAGCCGTGGGTACAGGAAGCGATCGAGCTGCTCAGCAATGAGCAATATGAACTGGCCTATGCACGTATTCGGAAAAAACTGGGCCTGAAGGAAGATTCAGAGGAAGATGTCGAAGGGGATCACCTTACCGCGGAGCTTACGCGGATGATCGTGCGGAAGAAGTTGAAGCCGTTGCGCGAAGAGATCTCAACGCTGCAGTTCGTCAATCTGACTGACATTTACAGGAGGTTATACGAGGACTCGCTGCACATTGGGCCATGGCTGGAGGGGAAAGTTCCGGATGCGTGGGCTGACATTTGCCAACTGACGGTAAAAAATTTGGACGAAGGCAGGCTATCTTACGAGGACACAACCCCTTTTTTACTGCTGAACGAGCTCATTCTTGGATTTCAGAGTAACGTTTCGATTCGACACGTCCTCATCGATGAGGCGCAGGATTATTCGCCGCTCCAATTCGAGTTCATTAAAAGATTGTTTCCTGCGGCGAAGATGACGGTACTTGGCGATTTTCACCAAGCAGTTTTTGCCCATGCCGCTGAAGCGGTTGATTTCGACGTGCTGACCCATCTTTATGGGTCGGACCAAACGGAGGCAATCACCTTGCAACGAAGCTATCGGTCGACCAAACCTATCGTCGAGTTTACGCGGAGCCTTATTCCCGGAGGTGAAGTGATCGAGCCATTTGAACGGAACGGAAACAAGCCGGTGCTGACTGTGGTGACAGATCACGAGGTTTTGCACCGCAGCATTTCGGACCAAGTTGTCGAGTTGAAGTCACAAGGCTATACCACGATCGCGATTATCTGCAAATCCGCGGCAGAAAGCGCGGTCGCGTTTAAGGCTTTGAGCGGAATCGACGAGCTTAAGCTAGTGACTCATAACTCGATCGAATACAAGCAGGGCGTGGTAGTCATCCCGGCTTATTTGGCTAAAGGCATCGAATTTGACGCGGTCCTCGTTTATGATGCTTCGACACGGGTTTATGGATACGAGAGCTTACGGCGGTTGTTTTACACCGCCTGCACCCGGGCTATGCACCATTTACAGCTGTATAACGTCGGAACGGTAAGCCCGTTGTTGGAAAGAGCGATCTCCGAGGGACGTGTGCAGGTAGATGAAATTTGTCATTGATATTATATTGGTGTAAGAATGCTAATTTTAGAAAGAAGGATACTTTCATGGAGATATATGAATTAATAGAGAAATCAAAAAAACCATTGTTATTTGAGAAGGGTAGTTCACAAATGTGGATTGATGAGTATATATCACAACAAATGCTAGAAGCTCATTTAGATCCAAACACAGATGCAGCAAGCAGGAATCCGGCTAGCCACATTTGTGTTTGAACTCTAATTATTGGTATCCAGAAGAACGAGTACATTTACAACAAACCATCGTTGTAGAAGATCATAAAGATATGCAGGTCTACAATATTTGGGACAAGACATACACTGTTGAAGAGATTTCTTCATTACTTAGCCGTACAGGCTTTGAAGACATTGAATTTTTTTCAGATGTAACTGGAAGAGCTTATGAAGAGGAGACAGAAATATTGACAGTAATCGCTCAGAAAAAGTGAAAAAGCTTCGCCTAACATCGTATTCATGAAGCAGGTCTATCGCCTTTTTGATGTCAGATGTATAATCATGGAAGAAGATAACCTAGCAACACAGACGCCCATCGAAGATAATAACTATCTAAGGTGGGCGTTCGTTGTGAAACTCTGAATGTTAAGGATGAAACCATAAATTCGATTTATTAGATATAGGGGGACATATGAAAAAACTCATAAGTGCAAAATTATCAGGTAATATACTTGTTACTTGTTTGATCCTGTTGTTTATTTTTCATGTACTCCTGTTAGTAGGGATGATCCCCAATGATATTGTATGGGGTGGGAAAATAAGCAATCCTGAATCCTTAATAATTTTTGAATCTATATCGTTGCTTTTAACATTGTTATTCATTTTAGTTATCTCAATAAAAATCGGTTATATAAAGAAGTTTAGAAAAATCAGCAATTTTGGTGTATGGTTTATATTTGCATATTTTTTGCTTAATACGATTGCGAATTTTGCTTCCGATGTTTCAGCTGAGAAACTAATGTTTGGGCCAATAACAGTAATCGTGACTTTTTTAACACTCCGATTAGCAATTGAAAAGTGATAATTTATGGAGAGTACTTTTTCATGAATGTATGGATATGACTTGGATTTCAACAAGCTAGAAAGTTTGGATTAGAATTAAAACAATTCGATGTGCCAGATGGAGTATTTATGGTAATAGGGGGACATCTATGATCATTAAAATGACACATAAAAATATTAGGGATCTTAACACGCCAAATGAGAGCTTTAATGTTATTGGCCGGATTATTCCTAAATACGAAAACGACACTTGGACATATACAGAGGAGATATTTTCTGAACAATATATTAAACAATATGACCATGTGGAAATCGACATAAGCTATATTGATGAAAAAAGCAAAGCTGTTTTTTTATATTATAATGACGATAACTGTATTGGACGTATTATGCTTAGTTCTCATTGGAATGGCTATGCTTTTATAGAGGATATTGCTGTCGTACAAAATTGGAGACATAAAGGGATCGGAAGGGCTGCCGATTTTATGCTAACAACTATTTTGTGATCGGTGGAGTTGATAATTTGTTATATTCAAAATTTCCGACATGTAATGAAAAAGCAATTTTTTGGTATCGAAAATTTTAGTCATGTATAAATAGAAAAAGGCAAAATGAGTGAATTCGATGGAGTTAATAGAAATCTTGGTAGGAACTGTGCACAAATGAACGTAAGATATTTCTGGAGGAATTATGAATACATACATTTACATGATTAGACATGGTGAATCGCCTAAAACTGAAGGGAACGATAGTACTCGTGGGTTAACGGAGAAGGGGAAGGTGGATGCAAATAAAGTAACTGAATTATTAAAGGAGGAAGGTCTGAATATTTTCATTTCAAGTCCATATAGAAGAGCTGTTTTGACGATAGAGGAGTTAGCTCATTTATCAGGTAAAGAAGTAATAATATATGAGGATCTTAAAGAACTACTGTTTTCAAATGAAGATAAGATAATACCAGATCAGGAATTGTATCCTGCCGTGCAGAAGATGTTTTCTGATCGGAATTTTTCGTTACAAGGTGGAGAATCTGTTACTGATTGCCAAAAACGGTCAGTAGTAGTTTTGAAAGAAATACTAACAGAATTCAAAGGACAGAAAATAGCATTAGGAACTCATGGAGCTGTTATGACGTTAATGATGGGTTACTTTGATAGTGATTATGATTATGAGTTTTTAATGAAGACTTCAAAACCAGATATATTTAGACTGGAATTAAAGGATGAACAGCTAATTGAAGTAAGAAGAATATGGACTGAATAAATTTGGAGGTTTGTAGCGATGGGGTATGTGGAAGAGATTATTCGAACGATGAATACTGAATTAAACAGAATTCTCACTTGCCTAGATATGTTGTCAGAGGATCAAGTATGGTATCGTTTTAAATCAAACATGAATTCTATTGGGAATCTCTGCTTGCATCTTGCGGGTAATGAGTATCAGCATTTTGTAAGCGGAATTGGGAACAATTCTAATGTAAGAAAAAGATCAATGGAATTTACATCTGATAGACTGTACTCAAAAAATGAGTTAAAAGAATTGCTAACAAGGACTAGAAATGAATCAATGAGTATCCTGCAAAATGTCAAGGTAGGAGATTTAAAAAACCCAATTAGAGTAAATTATTCAGTGGATGATTGGACCTCAATGCAGGATAGAAGTTCAGAAGAAGCCGTTGATCCGGGCTATACAAGAGATTTACAAATCATTTTATATCAGGTATGTGAGCATTATGGTTATCATACAGGTCAGATCGTTGTATTAACAAAGCTTATAGTGGACTCCAGTAATTCGATTTCGGGGTATAAGCATTAGTTAACAATGCATTGTTTAATAAAAATGATGTGGGTGGTAATGATGTCCAAGCGAATATTATTTACCGGTGGTGGTTCTGCAGGGCATGTGACTGTTAATGTAGCTTTAATTCCTAAGTTTGTTGATATGGGCTGGGATATAAAATACATGGGTTCAGCACAGGGTATAGAAGCAGAGCTTATACAGAAACTTGGAAATGTTGAATACCTAAGCATTTCAACGGGAAAATTAAGACGGTATATTGACAAGGAAAACTTGAAAGATCCTTTTCGGGTAATAAAAGGAGTCTATCAAGCCTATCAACTTATAAGAAAAATGAAGCCCAATGTAGTTTTTTCAAAAGGTGGTTTTGTTTCGGTTCCTGTAGTTTTAGGAGCTTGGTTGAACCGGATACCTGTTATTATTCATGAATCAGATATCACTCCTGGATTGGCTAATAAAATTTCTATTCCTTTTGCTTCAAAAATTTGCGTAACCTTTCCTGAAACCAAAAAATATATTAAGAGTGACAAGGCGTTACATGTTGGGGCAATTATCCGAGAAGAGCTTATGCACGGGAGTTCAATTAAAGGATTAACCCTATGTAACTTTACAAGAAATAAGCCAGTCATCGTTTGTATGGGAGGAAGCCTTGGATCACAACGAATTAATGAGATACTTCGCAGAAATTTGCATCATTTAATTGATAAATTTCAGATTGTTCATATATGTGGTAAGGGACAAATAGATAATTCGTATAGCGTTTATCGTGAATATAAACAATTTGAATATGTACATCATGAATTGGTTGATATTTTAGCAATGACTGACATTGTTATTTCACGTGCAGGATCAAACTCGATCTTTGAGTTTCTATCACTAAAAAAACCGATGTTGTTAATACCTCTATCAAAAGAAGCGAGTAGGGGAGACCAGGTTTTAAATGCGTTATCGTTTAAGTCATCTGGTTACTGTGAAATTTTACTGGAAGAAAATATGGATGATGATACTTTTAATGAAGCAATTCGAAATGTATTTGATAAGAGATATGCAATTATTGAGAGGATGGAAAGCAGCGAAAGCACTAATGCAGTTAACAAAGTAGTTGAGCTTATCACAGCTATTGCTAAGTAAGTTAGGTAGAGAGGGTGATAAATATTAGAATTTCAGACATACTGTTTGGTGGGTAGACGAACAAGGATCATACCAGCTGCAAAATTTATAGATATATAGGTGAACACATGTCAAAGAGAATAGCTTTTTTTGATTCAGGTTTGGGTGGACTAACAGTGTTATCAAAGGCTATGGATGAGCTGCCTAATGAAGATTTTCTGTTTTTTGCCGATACGCTTCATGTTCCTTATGGTGTTAAAAAAACAGAGGATGTGAAGAGATTCATTCATCAATCTATAGAGACAATTGTTAAGGAAGATGTAAAAGCTGTAGTAATCGCTTGCAACACTGCTACAAGTCTGGCTATCACCGAGCTTAGAGACAAGTATGAAATTCCTGTTATTGGTATGGAGCCAGCAGTAAAGCCTGCCGTTGAAATCAATCGACCTACTGGTAAAAGAGTTCTGGTATTCGCTACAGCGATAACTTTGAAGGAATCCAAGTACATTGACCTGGTGCGTCGTGTAGATGACATAAATATAGTTGATTCTTTGCCATTACCTGAGCTTGTAGAGTTTTGTGAGGCATTAAACTTTGATAACAATGTAATCAACGATTATTTTCTTAAGAAGCTAGAAAACTACGATTTGAATGAATATGGGACAGTTGTGCTTGGCTGCACGCATTATCCATTTTACAAACGATTTCTAATGAAATTGTTGCCGAAACATATACAGATCGTGGATGGAAGTAAAGGAACAATCAAAAGGTTGACTCAAATATTAAATGCCAATTCAATATGCAATTTGAGTGGGAAGCATGATGTTAAATTTTTGTGCTCAAACCACTCTGAGGAGTACTTGAGAAAAATGAAGACAGCTCTCGACATTTTCAGAGATATAACCTGATCACGAAAGCTTTGGAAAAGGGGAAAAGGATGAAGCAAGTCATTATGAAACGAAAACATTTGCGAATAGTGATATGGATATTTTCATTGCTCTTGTTGCTTTTGCTTCTCTACATAGGAAAAATAAACGGATATTCGTTAACAGAACGTAATGTTATCCGGAATTCATATCCATCTATAGAGGGAGAAGTCATTTACCAACAAGAATTTAACAACAATAAAAAACTAGTCGTTTGGAAAACGGAACAAATGAATTATGCAAAGCTGGTAGAAACTAAATGGGGTATTTTTCACCGTGTATCAGCTATCTCCGAGTTAAGCTCAAGCGAACCAAATGATCCAATCAAACGAACCTGGTCAGCTCACTTAAATTCTAAAAAGAAGTATGACACTATCTTTGCGGCGGAAGTTGTAAACCCGGATATTAAGAAAGTAATAGTAAGCAACGACCAAATGGATGATCTTATCCCGGAGGACTTAAATGAAATCAGGGGGAATTCTACACTTGTTATAGAGTTAAATGTAAAAGATGGGTTTGCAGCTTCCTACAATGAATTGAATAATGGCGATGTAGGTAATTTTGTATTTAGAGGTCTTAATGAAAAGGGCGAGATCATAACTGGTATAAAACCTAGTGAACAACCTAGTGAACAATCTAGTGTTACCCCAACACCGCAGGAAGATATCCTGTATACCAACAATAAATTGGGATTCTCATTAAGGTTTCCTATCTCGTGGAAAGACTATTATAGTATTGTAGATCAAGATAATGAGACAGGAATCGACGTGTATTTTATTGGTAAAAGTATGGCGAGTAAAAATGAAGATGATGAATATTCGACTGTAAGAGGCTTGTATTTATTTTCTATAGCATCGGAATCATCGATCTTGGATTCTATGGACTCTTTAGATAGCATATCTGAGGTTGGAACCTCTCAATCAATCAAATATGTATCATATACAGGAACGGATTGTTCCATTTGTATTTTGAATGACACAGTGGTTGATGCAGATGTTAATGAACAGAACTTAATGAGCAACGATTGGACAAAGGTAACAGAAATGCTAACGGATAAGGATGCTGTAATTCATTCTTTTGAATCTATTAATAAATAATACGGGAGTTCCCATGAAAATCATAATTAAAAATGTTGCCATACTGGGTTTAATTGGTTACACCTTTCTGTTAGCTTATTGGATGATCTGGGGATTTGGAAGAGAGCCTCGGTCAGATTATATGTACAATATCATACCCTTCTCTACGATTAGTCATTTCCTTCAGATGGATAGATTAAGCGGGGCCAAGATCATTAATCTTGCTGGAAACATAGGTGTTTTTGTACCATTCGGGATTCTGATTCCTTTGATTTTAAAGCGAGGATTAATCAGATCATGGATTCTATTTTTGAGCGGGATTTTAATTTTAGAGACAACACAGCTGCTGACAAGAAGAGGGAGTTTTGATGTTGATGATTTTATTTTAAACTCAGTGGGCTTTTTGATTGGTTATGGTTTATATAAAGCGGTAAATTATTGGGCCGGCCGGAGGGGAACACGATTATGAAGCTGCATTATAGGGAATCCGGAAACAAGGAAGGTTCTCTTATCGTTTTTTTATCGATATTTTACAAGAAAATATGTCGTTTCAGATTCCTGAAAACTTTAATAAAGCAAAGTCAAAGGTTCTCGTCACTGTAGGTGCACATGAGAAAAAAATAATGACATGTCGGACATGGAGTGCCGCTCTCGGAACCAGAATTTCTTAACGAGATGGTTAATGCTTGGATTCTTGATAGAGAGCTTCCAGATCGACTTTTACCTATCCAATGACTTGACCCTCCATTTTACGAAATTCCAAAAGCAGGATATTAGTAGGGGATGTAGAATTAAGTAGGACAAATTATTCATAAAGTGAGGATTTAGAAATGGCTATCATAGATGTAATTAAGTACGATGGCTCACCTGACGTATTTGCATGGAAGCATCCGGAAAATGAATTAGGAACATGGACACAACTTATCGTTAATCAATCTCAAGAAGCGATTCTCTTCAAGGATGGAAAAGCTCTTGATTTATATGGTGCTGGACGTCATGCCTTAAGTACGCCCAACATTCCGATATTGAATAACCTAATTAATTTGCCTTTTGGGGGAGATTCTCCGTTTGCTGCCGAGGTTTGGTATGTCAACAAAATCAGTGCATTGGATATCAAATGGGGAACAGCCAGTCCTATACAACTGCAGGATCCAAAATATAATATTATCGTGCCAGTTAGAGCATACGGACAATTTGGCATTCAAATTGAAGATTCTCGCAAGTTTCTACTCAAGCTTGTTGGCACATTGCCTGTATTTGATCAAGAAAGATTAGCCGAATATTTCCGTGGCCTTATTAGAATGAACATTAATTCTATGCTCACCTCTTATTTAGTACATAAAAAAATTAGCGTGCTTGAAATAAATGCTTTTATTCCTGAAATGTCCAAACACTTTGAACAATTAATTGCTCCCGAGTTTGAGGAATACGGTATAAAAATCCTAAACTTGTATATCCACAATGTGAATTTGCCAGAAGATGATCAGTCTGTAAAGAGATTAAGAGAAGCTTTGGCTCGTAAGGCTGAGATGGATATTATCGGCTATAACTATCAGCAAGAGCGCACATTTGATACATTGGAAGGTGCTGCTAAAAATGAAGGAAGCGCGCAGGCGGGTACGATGGGTGCAGGTCTAGGGTTTGCTATGGCATACGGGATGGGAGGGACTTTCGCTAGCGAAATGTCTCAATTTTCTAAGGTAATGAACACTAACGGTACGACTCAATCTCTTATTTGCACAAATTGTCAGCATGAGAATCCTGCGGCATCGATATTTTGTAGCAGATGTGGTGGATCGTTAGCAGAACCACCTAAGGTTACTCCACCAACAGCAAAACTAGTAGCTTGTAACTCGTGTGGATCACCTCTACAGCCGGGCTCAAAATTCTGTGCTAATTGTGGAGATAAATATCATTCATGTCCAAAATGTGGAGCAGATAATGCTGAAGATAGTCAAGTATGTGTAGTCTGCAAAGAAGCTTTACCACGGCAGTGTCCAAAATGTGGTCAGCAAGTCATGGGCGATACTAAATTTTGTGGTAATTGTGGTGAGGATTTGGTTCAAAAATGTAAAAATTGCGGGCATGAAGTAAAACCAAATCAGAAGTTTTGTCTTGAGTGTGGAAGTAATCTTCTTGAAGGGAGTGCGAAATGACTTTTAAGCACAGCGGAATAAAAATTGTAACAAGTATTTACGTGATCGCATTGATTACGACAATGATGATATTTTTTACATTGCTGGGCGACTCCTTAGTGTTTTCGTCCTTCTGGGTATCCCTTATTGCGATACTTATTGCCGAGACAGCTATTTGGTATTATAGTATTTTTGTGATTGGCCATGTGGATGATGTTAAGAAATCGGTTCCTGGTTATATGGCCATCGGGGTTGTCGTTGTTCTCTATTGGTTGGCCGTAATTTTGTATTCATTTTTTAGGGGGATCGCTCATTTTGCCTTGGGATTGTATGTATCTGTTCATATTGTGACTCTTGTTACTGCAATTATTCTTTGTGGGTTATTAATATTATTTATTCGTTACAACGGGAAGCACGAACAAAATACGAAATTTCATATCGCACAGCTTTATGAGATTGAATCTGCTTTAAAGCAGGTACAAATAAAAATGAAATCCGTCCATTCTTCACAAATGGAAGAGCTTAATGTCCTGATTGCCCGACTTATTGAAAAAGTTCACTATAGTGATCCCGTTACTCCAGATTCACTCTTGTACATGAATCAACAGATCATGAATAGTATAAGCACATTGGATATTGAAATTACTGCGGCATTATCAAGTGATCATGAAATTGCAAAAACTGTGATCATCCAATACATAAATGATATTCAGGATCGTCTTGCTGCACGAAATGAACAGGTATTGATTTCGAAATAATAAATAGAGAGACTTGGCATAGGAGGTTTCATAACACAAATGAAAAAAGTACTTTCCGCTTTGTTGATCGTTTTTTCAATATTTTTATTGCTATTTTTTCTAATTCTCTTTGTGGCGCTTACGGAAAATATGAAAATAGGTACATTTATTTTTATAGCGGTTCTGTTCTTAATTCCAGGAGCTATTTTACTAACAGTGGGTATCCGTATGTATTCGAGTACTTTCAAGGAAGCTGCTGCGGTTCCGCCAACACCAAATTCCTCATCATCTTCAGATGGAATGAAGACTATTAATCTCTATACTACTAACTCAAATAATTCATCGGGTACAAAGGAACATGTTAATGTCATCAACTTTAACTTTGGAGATCAAAACCAATATGTGAATGGTAATGAATCAAAAGCAATGAATGAAACTAAGGAGACAAATGAACCGGTTTCTGTGGAGTGCTCGGGCTGTGGTTCAAAGGCAACTGTACTACCAAATCAACCTGTAAAATGTGAATATTGTGGAACGCTAGTGTCCTATAAACGACAATAATACAAATGCTATGGACTTCTGACTGGACGAATCATACAGTTGGCGTTCCATGGTGTCTTTGATTTATTTAGTTTCGGAGGTGAGCTTATAGTGAAGTGGACTACGATTGGGAGAGATTTCTATCCAGGATACCATCATCTTATACAGGTCATTGATCAAGACGAAATTGTACAGTCGGAGCCGCTTAAGACAAGATATCGATTTATTCTAATAGATGAAGAAGGGGGAGCGCTGCAAATTGGAGGGCAATGTTATTCCGTTACGGCTCCGTCCGTGATTTACTTAAGCGAAAATGATGCACTAATCCCTCTGTCCGGGGCAGAAATCAAAGCAAAGTCAGTATACTTCCATCCTCAGATCGTAAATCGAAAGTATGAATTTCCTTTATTTTTTGATGAGGAAGAAAGGCAGGAATTGACGGAGACGGATTTGCAGGATCTATGGTTCATGAGTTCATTTAGAGATAGATCAAGCTGTATTCCTATTGATCCGATTTATGCCAGGCATTTATCGCAAATAATGACTGAAATCCATGAGCAATTGACCGAGCAGCCTGACCAATCATGGCCTTGTAGAAGTCGTTCTTATATGTTTGAGTTATTGTCGCTTGTACGCAGAGTATATGACCAATCATATAAAGGTACTAATACAGTAGATTCTTGGACAAATGATGAAATCAAGCCAATCGTCCAATTTCTTCATACACATTATCGTCAGAAAATTAAAGTAGAAGACATTACGAGAACTTTTCACACAAATAAAACAACCTTAAACATTGAGTTCAAGCAAGCTGTCGGGCATACGATGATGTCGTATCTGAATTCCATTCGAATGCAGATGGCGGCATCTATGCTGAGGAACACTACTTTACTAATTAGTGAAATTATGCAAATGGTGGGTTTTCAGGATAGTGCACACTTTATTCGTAATTTCCGTAAATATTCGGGATATACTCCGTCTGAGTATAGAACGCAATTTTGCTGGATGTTGAAAAAAAATATATAGGAAACCCATGGAGTCTGCTGTTTTTAGGCAGACTTTTTTTATTGTTCTTTTTATCACAAGTATTTCTGATTTTCAGCTTTTCACTTCCATTTCTCTGTGTTCGAACATTTTTTTTGAAACTACAATATCTATAAAGCTTACAAAAATTGGGGGGAAGAACATGAACAAACAGGGAAAGCTTCTGAGAATTTGGATGTGGGTTGTTATTATTGTTGTATTGCAAGCGTGTTCTAAAGAGAATACGGCACAAATCACTAAGCAGGAGTCGAAGGAAGTAACTGTAACGCAAGCGAAAAAAAATACAGATGAGTCAAGCAAGACTGACTCAAAGCCTAAAAATGACGGATTGAAGTGGGATACGGAGAAATTGAAAAATACTACAGGCAAGACCCTAATTAAATCGGTTACCATACCTAAACCTAGAGGTAATCATATGTCATTTGCCATTGTATCAGCCAAGGGAACGGTTATTTTAGCAGAACCCGATCTTCTCAATTACGAAAACGGGGTTTTTCATGTCGATGTTATTACTTCAAGTGTTACTTATCATGATCATACGGACCCGGGGATTCAGAAAGCTAACCCGGAGGCAAGGTTATCAATGAAAACTGCGGAAAGCTTCTCTATTAAAGATGTGAAAGTAACAGGAATTGCAGCTTCGGCTAATACTGAACCGATAAATGTGGATTCACCTACCGAGGTGATTTACTTGTATGAGATAGACAATTTGCGCATCGCTTATTTGGGAGCATTGGGTCAACTTGAACTTACGAAGGAACAACTGGAGCAGCTAGGTGAGGTTGACGTCCTTATTGCAGGTTTTAAAGATGTTGCAGAATACAACTTGAAGAAGGATACTACTTTGAAAGTTATTCAACAATTACATCCTTCAATTATTTTGCCTTCCGAATACAATACGGATGCTAGTAAATATATTCTTGACGCCTTGAGTATCAAAGAGCTCAAAAAAGAGAATTCCTTGCTTTTGGATAAACAGGAGTTGGAGAATATGAAGGAAACAGAATGTTTTTATCTTCAATAACTTAGCTTGGTAGTAAAGGGGAGCAGGAAATGAAAAGAAATTCACTGCTTATAAAAATCTGTTTGTTGATCGTATTTGCGTCTTCACTTCAAGCCTGCTCACAAGGAAATAACGAAACACAATACAAGCCATCGGGGAATGGGACCGAATCCAATACCAGCACTTCCAAGGCAACTTCTTCAGCAGCAACAAACGAGTCGAAAACGAAAAAAGCGGAGTTTAAATGGGATACGGATACATTAAACAATACGAGTGGCAAAACCTTGATCAAATGCATCACAACACCTATGCCTAAAAGAAACCATATGTCATTTGCCATTGTGTCTTCCAAGGGTACGGTCATTATAGCTGAGCCTAATAAACTTAATTACACTAATGGAGTATTTCGAGCAGATGTTATAACGTCCAGTTTTATTAATCATGACCATACGGATTCATCATTTATTAGAGTGAATAGCCAGGCAAGAGTATCTGTACAAAAGGCAGAAAGCTTTACTGCCAAGGACGTAAAAGTAACCGGAGTTGCTGCTTCACAATCAACAGCACCGATAGATCCTGTATCTCCGACCGAAGTTTTTGAGGGACACTTCTTGTTTAGCAGTGGAAAGGCAAGATATCAGGAAAAGCCTGCGAAAATGCAGCTTTAAAAAAGTAGCCATGAAAGGATGAGACAAAAGCCTGCAAAAATGCAGGAATATGGTTCAGAATGGACTAGTTTGAAGAGAATCCTAAGAGAAAGCCTGCACATTTGCAGCAATTTAGGGCATTTTGAGACTTTACATAAACAAAGCCTGCACATTTGCAGGAATTTCAGGGATTCCGCATCATGACACTATTACACATGAGATACAGTCATGGAATGTGGCGGGATCAAGCGGTGCAGGGATTGTCTTCCTTGCACCGCTATTTCTAGTTTTGACACGTCTTTTTATCAGGCCAACCGTCTCATGAAGCTAGTAAACCTACTTTCGGGCGACCTCTTTTTTATCCGATCCGTGAATTATGCCCCTCGTTCCATGAATTTAATACATGTGAGTATATTCAAGATTTAAAGCAGAATTTTCTATTCTGAGCGCGAACCCCCAATGATAATATCGTGTTGTAAAGGGATGTTACCTAATGAAGGGGAGGATTTTACAAAATGAAAAGGTCTTTGAAGGCGATTCCGTTATTGCTCGTAGTAATGATGCTGGCAGCCTTAGTCTCGGCGTGTAATGGCGGCAGCAGCAAGGTTGATGTGGGGATCGTTTTGCCTACTAAGGATGAGCCAAGATGGGTGCAGGATGAGCAAAGATTTAGAGACGCTTTGAAGGAAACAAAGTACTCGACAGAAATTTTGTTCAGCCAAGGATCTTCCGCTAAAGAAAAAGAAAATGTTGATGCATTGGTCGCAAAAGGTATTAAAGTACTTATTATCTGCCCTCAAGATGGTGACGCTGCAGCAGCTGCAGTTGAAGCGGCTAAAAAAGCGGGTGTTAAAGTTATTTCCTACGACCGTTTGATTACGAACACAGATGCAATTGATTACTATGTAACTTTTGATAGTGTCGCTGTAGGTAAAGCGCAGGCTCAATACTTAGTAGATAACGCTAAAGGAAATGGCCAACCATTGTATCTTTACGCTGGCGCCGCTTCTGACAATAACGCATTTCTGTTCTTCCAAGGCGCTTGGTCGGTGCTTCAACCCAAAATCGCTGAAGGTGCTTTCAAGATAGCGAACTCCAGCGAGGCTGTAGCTCTGCAGAACAGCGCTGAGTTGTCTCGTGATCAGCTAAGTAAAATTATTAGCCAGGTTACTACAAACTGGGATGCTAGCGAAGCTAAGAACAAGGCACAAACTCACTTGACTGCCGCTTCTGCGGATCAAAAAGGCGATGTAGCTATTTTGGCTCCTAATGATGGTACTGCTCGTTCAATCGCTGACGTATTCGCTTCGGATAGTGCGGTTAGCAGCTTCAAAGTTACCGGGCAAGATGCAGAAAAAGCATCCATTCAATATATCATTGACGGTAAGCAATCCATGACTGTATTTAAAGATGTTCGTAACCTTGTTAAAGATTCTATCGCGATGGCAGTTTCTATTTTGGATGGAAAATCACCTGAAACTACAGGGTCCTACAACAACGGTAAAAATGATGTACAGGCAAAACAAACCGATGTTATCGTCGTCAACAAAGAGAACGTGAAGTCATCGCTTATTGATTCCGGGTACTATGAAGCAAAAGAATTCACAGGTCTGAATTAAACATAGTTTGGACGAAAGTAGTGGTAGATGGTTCTATCACTACTTCCGTTATTCTACGATTTGTTTGGTAAGGAGAGTAATCAAATGATGAATCCATACATTCTAGAGATGAATAATATTTCCAAGGAATTCACGGGTGTAAAGGCTCTTTCCAACGTAAATTTTAAAGTAAATAAGGGAGAAATTCATTGCCTGATCGGTGAAAATGGCGCTGGTAAATCTACGCTAATGAAAGTGCTTAGCGGCGTATATCCGCATGGGACTTACTCAGGAGATATCGTGTACGAAGGTCAGGTTCAAAGCTTTAGTAAAATTAGTGACAGTGTCAAAACAGGCATTGCGATCATTTACCAAGAGCTCGCATTGTTTCCTGATCTGACCGTTTACGAGAATATTTTCGCGGGGAATGAAGTGAAGAAAGGCTCTGTGGTCGATTGGAATCAGACGATCATCAAAGCTCAGGAAATGCTGAACAAAGTGAAGCTTAACGTCAATCCCGAGGTGCTGATCAAAGATCTAGGTGTAGGTAAACAGCAGCTCGTAGAAATCGCCAAAGCTTTGAGCAAAGATGTGAAGCTGCTTATTCTGGATGAACCGACAGCTGCCCTTAACGAAGATGATAGTGAAAACTTGCTCCAACTGCTCAGAGAGCTGAAAAACCAAGGAATTACTTGCATTATGATCTCGCACAAGCTGAAAGAAGTTATTGCTATAGCTGATCAGGTGACTGTTTTACGGGATGGACAGACGATTTGCACATTAGATGCATCCAAGAATGAAATCTCGGAAGCCGTCATTATTAAAAACATGGTCGGTCGGGAAATTGACGATATTTATCCAAAACGGAACAAAAAAGAGTTCGGCAACACGGTGCTGGAAATTAAAAACTGGACGGCATTTGATCCCAAGCTTGGGCGTGATGTCGTTAAAGATGTGAGTCTGCATGTGAAAAAAGGTGAAATCGTCGGGATCGCAGGCTTGATGGGCTCGGGGCGCACGGAGCTGGCTCAAAGTATTTTCGGCAATCCGAAATCCTACAAGCTTCGAGGAGAATTATTTTCCGGTGGAGTCAAAAAAGTGTTCAAAAATCCTAAAGAAGCGATTAACGATGGTATTGCCTATGTTACAGAAGACCGTAAGGGTGACGGGTTGTTTTTGATTCAGGATATCAAGCAGAACATCTCGGTTGCTAACCTTCATGCGATCTCTTCTCAAGGGGTCATCAATAACAATGAGGAAGTCAAGATTTCCAATGAATATAAACAGTCTATTAACATCAAAGCACCTTCAGTCGAGCAACTGGTCGGAAATCTAAGCGGGGGCAACCAGCAGAAAGTATCTTTGGGCAAATGGTTATTTGTTAACCCCAAGTTACTCATATTGGATGAACCTACTCGGGGCATAGACGTTGGTGCTAAATATGAAATTTATACGCTTATGAACAGACTGATCAGTGAAGGCATGAGCATCATCATGATTTCATCCGAATTGACAGAAGTGTTAGGCATGAGTGACCGAATCTATGTCATGGCTGAAGGACAAATCAAAGGTGAATTGCCTATAGATGAAGCGGATCAAGAAAAAATAATGAAGCTTGCAACGCAATAGGAGGAATACCGGTGAAACTACTTAAGGAAGCAAAATCGTTAATTTCCGTCAATATTCGTGATTATGGAATGTACATTGCTTTATTCATTATTATGTTGACCTTCTCAATTATGACGGATGGATTGTTTATGTCATCCCGAAATATTAGCAACTTGATCGATGCCACAGGTTACATTGCAGTATTGGCCGTTGGTATGACGTTAGTCATAGTTATACGCCATATTGATTTGTCTGTAGGGTTTGCGGCGGGATTTTTGGGAGCAATAGCGGCAATTCTCTTAACTCAGGCAGGAGTACCCGTCTATATTACAATTCCAGTTATTTTGGTCCTAGGTATCATCGTTGGTTTATTTAACGGTTTCCTGGTTGCTCAAATGGGGATACCTTCGTTCGTAGCTTCCTTGGCAGCAATGTTGATTTTCAGAGGCGCACTGCTTCGTGTAACTGAAAAAACAGGTACGATCATCGTTAAAGACGAGCATTTCAACGCAATCGGTAATGGATTCATCCCAGCTATCGCGAAGATTGGTGAACTGAATTTACTCTCTATGATCATCGGTGTAGTAATTATAGCCTTGTTCATTTATTTTGAAATTTCTAAGAGACGGAACAAGCTTAAATACAATTTTGAAGTGATCTCAAGTGGAATGTTTGCTCTAAAAATAACGTTCATATCTGCGATTATTGCGTATATCACATGGATTTTGGCTGGCTATAATGGATTCTCGTGGACGGTAGTCATCGTGATGATTGTTGTCGTAATCTACCATTTCTTGACGACTTCAACTGTAATAGGACGTCATATATACGCAGTCGGAAGTAATCCGGAAGCAGCTCATTTAAGCGGGATCAGTGTCAAAAAAATTACTTACATCGTATTTTGTTCCATGGGAATGCTCTCCGCATTGTCAGGGATTCTGTTCACGTCCCGTTTGCAATCTGCAACAACAACAGCAGGTACACTGTTTGAACTCGATGCGATTGCGGCAGCTTATGTAGGCGGCGTATCTGCAGCGGGGGGAGTTGGTAAAATTACCGGCTCTATTATCGGCGCGATTGTAATGGCATCTTTATCCAGCGGTATGAATTTGTTAGGTGTCGGAATATCTTATCAGTACATGATTCGTGGCGGTGTGCTGGCCTTAGCTGTTATCTTCGACGTCATGACTCGTAGACAAAGAGCAAGAGCATAGTTTAATAATCGATTATTCGGGTTAATAGTGATTAGGAATAAGTCAAGAGAGCTTAGTACTAGCTCTATTGGCTTATTTTATCTATTATATTAATGATTGGGAAAAAGAGATTTAAAAAGTATTGTATCAAAGTTTTACAAAAAATAATATGAATTGACATCAATAATTTCTGATGACATAATATTGCTGAAGTAAAAACCTGCCGTTCTGTGCAAGCGTTTGTACGAACGGTGATAGGGGCTAGAGATTGATCGACAAAAATCGAATTATTTTTACCGCATAATGTAAGCGTATTCAGAAAGCGCTTACTGCACCAATGGAATATTATTTGTGTCAACTCTAACCCTGTTTTTACGGCAATTTAATTAAGTCTGTTCTAAAAATGAAAAAGGAGAGTTGATTAATGAGAAAGGCAAGACGATTATGGAGTATAGTTCTGTTCGTAGCTTTGTTAATGCAAACGTTAGGCATTTCAGTAGCAGCACAAGAGAGTACAGACGTTACGATAAGCAGCGATGTTAGTACGCTGGCAAGTTCGACAAATTATGGACTTCCGGCAAATACAAAAGATGGACTTATTTTTCATGCATGGAACTGGTCTTTTGATAACATAACGAATAATATACCAGCAATTGCGGCGGCAGGATACAAATCCATCCAGACTTCTCCTATCCAAGGAACTAAAGAAGGCACAATGGATGGTAGCAAATGGTGGCTATTATACCAACCTATCAATTTTGACATCGGTAACGCACAGCTTGGAAGCAGAGATCAATTTAAACGGTTATGTGAAGAGGCAGAGAAATACGGCATTAGCATCATTGTGGATGTCGTTGCGAATCATACAGCAAATGCTGGTGGAGGGAATTTAGAGTATACTCCGGCATACAATGTTGATCCTTCGATCAGAAACAATCCAAATTTCTGGCATGAATTCAGAGGTGTAGATAATTGGAATGAAAGATGGCCGGTGACTCATTTAGGAATTCGTCTGCCTGATTTGAATACATCCAATCAGGAATTGCAAGATAAGATTATTGGTTTCTTAAACGATGCTGTTTCTTTAGGTGCTGACGGCTTCCGATTTGATGCAGCGAAGCATATTGAGTTGCCGGATGATCCAGGAGGATCAAATTTCTGGCCGCGGGTATTAGGTTCATTGAATAATAAGCAGAATCTGTACATTTATGGTGAAGTTCTTCAAGGTGGAGCAGATGCTTACTCGAAATATGCGAATTACATGGGCCTTACAACTTCATACTACGGAGATGCGATCAGACACTCAGTAGGCTTTAATAGCAGTAAAAATGTGAATAATGCAAAAGACTTCAACGCGAATGGTGTAAATCCATCGAAATTAGTAACATGGGTTGAATCCCATGATAGCTATGCAAATGACGGCAACGAATCAACGTACATGAACGACTGGCACATTAAAATGGGGTGGGCGATCATCGCTTCCCGTGCTCAGACTACTTCATTATTTTTTAATAGACCTGCGGGCGGCGGGAAATTTGCAAGCAGCTTAGGTACTCCTGGTAACAACCTGTGGCAAGATGCAGATATTGTGGCTGTTAACAAATTTCATAATGCAATGGTTGGGCAAGGAGAGCATTTAAGAACTCAAGGTAATGAAATCATGCTTGTAGAGCGCGGCAATAAAGGGATGACGATGGTTAATCTTGGTGGAGATGCATCTATCAATTCCGATACCAATCTAGCAAATGGTACTTATACGAATAAGGCTACTGGTGGCGGTACTTTTACAGTATCTAACGGTAAAATAACTGGAAATATCGGTGGCGGTAAAATCGCAGTCCTGTATGAAGCGGCACCAAATGCACCTGAGATTTCTATTAATCAGTCAGAAGGTGAATTCTATAGTGATTCCTTGGCTGTGACAATCAATTATACAGGTGCAAGCAATGCATCCTATACCCTGAACAATGGATCTCCAACATCATTTAGTTCAGGTTCTACTGTTACTCTTGGAGCTGGCGCCGCATATGGAACTACATTCCTGTTAAAAGTTACAGCGGGTCAAACCACAAAAACGTACACATTTACAAAGTCGGACCCTAACGCTGCATTAATTATTCATTACTATAAGCCTTCAAGCTGGGGAACCCCGAATATTTATTATTACGACGATAGTGTAACTCCGACAACGATTGGAAAAGCATGGCCCGGAACAGCTATGCAGAATGAGGGCAATGGCTGGTATTCAGCTACTATAGCAGGATGGAGCAAAGCAAAAATTATATTCAACTCCAATGGCAATCAAGCTCCTGGTGCTAGTCAGCCTGGTTATCAAGTGTCCGGTGAAAAGTGGATTAAAGACGGTACAATTTACCCTAACAATCCAGATGTCACGATACCTACGATTTCCATTGATAAACCTGAGGGTACGTTTAACAGCGATAGTCTGGACGTTACAATTAGTTATCAAGGAGCCAATAATGCGACGTATACATTAAATGGTGCAGCTCCTGTTAGTTTCACATCCGGTACAAAGATTACAATCGGTGCAGGGGATGCGGACGGCAGTACATACACCTTGAATGTTACGGCATCAAATTCAGGAACCAATACAACAAAGACTTACTCCTTTACGAAGCAACTGCCGAATACGGAATCATTTACGGTTCATTTTTATAAACCCGACAATTGGGGAACACCAAACATTTACTTCTACGATGAATCAGTATCACCTAAGAAGGAAAATGCAGCATGGCCTGGAACAGCTATGCAAGATGAAGGAAATGGATGGTACTCCTATACAATCTCAGGTTGGGATAAAGCTAACGTTATTTTCAATAGCAACGGCCAACAGACACCTGGAGCAAGTCAGGCTGGTTACCTGGTTACAGCTAACTCATGGGTCAAAGATGGTGTAGTTTCTAATACAGCTCCTGAACAAAATAACACGCTCGTTCCTGTAACTTTTAATATTCAAAATGCAACTACTAATGTGGGGCAAAATATTTATATAACGGGTAACATTGCTGAACTGGGCAATTGGAGTCCTCAGAATGCAGTTGGTCCTGCCTCAAGTACGAACTATCCGACATGGACATTAACGATTAATCTTCCTGCAGGAGCAACTATCGAGTTCAAGGCAATTAAGAAGGATGGCAGCAACAATGTGGTTTGGGAATCAGGTCAAAATCATAGCTTTACCGTTAATGCCAGCAATCCGATCGTAGAATTTAATTTTAATAACTAACCAGTAGTAGAAATAGAAAGTGCATCTTTTTCAGAGACAGGTAGTTCTGAATCAGATGCACTTTACTTTTTACTGACTATTTTCCTTTGACTGTCGGACTGGATTCCTGTCCTTCCAATACAACTGCAGTGCTGCCTTCCCACACCAAAAAGAAATGGCAACAAACAGCAGTGCCCATGCAAAAGCGGGTATCATCGTTGTATTGGCCAGATTTGTGGCATCTCCTGCATGATCTGGATGGGTGAAGGATCTGAGCAGCAGTGTGATTGGTCCCATGACCGACTCCTCCAGACACAGAAAAGACAGCAGTAAATAATAGAAATTTTGAATTCGTCCACCGATAAAATAAAACAGCAAATTCACAATAATAAAAATGATGAGCCACCATAGTCCATAACCTGAGCGTACAAAAAAGATGATCATGGTTATGGCGAGTATACTGATGATCACAAGACCTATCGTTTGTTTTTGCTTGTGATAGCCATAAAACAGGGCAATCGCAAACAAAGAAGCTGATATATAACCTGATAGGGATACCGCAACCTGACTCCAACCTGCGGATAGCATGGAATAGGTAACACCGCTGTGATCCGGATTTAGCTCAATGCGGAGTACGCTGCCGGACATCAGGAGCGTCATCACGGCATGCCCAAGCTCATGAATCATTGTATCCAGTATACGAAACCAGTTAGAGAATGGAATCAACCTAGTTAGAAAAGCTGCACCTACAAGAAATAAGAGTGCTTTAAGCCATTTATTCATAGAATATCCTTTCCAGAACTTCTCTCGGATTTCATTTTTTTCTTCCATATCTGATGGAAGCCAGATATTATTTATTATAAAGTAGATCATAATGATACACAAAAATAGGAGGCTCTTGATGAGAATAGGCTTTTTAATAATAGATATGCAAAAGATATTTTTACAGGATCAAGTTGAGAAGAAGACGGTAGATCAAGCTTGCGAATATATCAATTATGTTGCTTACTCCCTTCGCTCTAACGGTCATCTGGTTGTACATATTCAGGACATTGAAGGTATGGATAATCAGGAAGCTAACAGTGATCTGTATAACTTTATCACAGAGATTCAGATTGATGAAGGAGATGCTGTGATCAAGAAGGAGTATTCGAACGCTTTTTGGAAAACTGACTTAGAGCAGTTACTGCAGAATCATGAAGTTGAATTAGTGATTATTTCAGGGTTTGCAGCAGAACACTGCGTATTATTCACTTACAATGGAGCAATTGAAAGAGGCTTTAAACCAGTAATATTACAAAAAGGAATATTAAGCACTCATTTCGATGCTATTACTTCAACCTGCAGAGATAGGAACTTAATTTCATATCCTGTTATTGATAGCCTAGTTAGCAACTAGTTCCTAGTGCCCCAGTCATGATAAGAGCTATCTTTGGCTGGGGTATTACATATTTTTGTAATAATCTTAAGGAATTCTAATCCAAGTACAGGATGTGTCCTATCATTAACCAACTAAATGTAGTATACATGGAGAGTAAATACGTTAAAGCAGAGCACCCAATCATATTAGTTGATGGGATTTCCTTAGACAAGATTATAGATGAGCAATATCCAGACCGATTCTTTTTAGGACTCATTCCAACCATCGTGGATTGGATGATATTAAGAAAAGAAGCATATTTAGTTCAAAGACGTTTTAATACTAGTCAAGGAATTCATATTTTACCTATATTAATGTGTCCGGATGATTGTGATTTAGCCTGTACTTTAATTGTTGCAGAGGTCGAAGTTAGTGAGAAGCTTGTGAAATGGAAACGGATCGGTGTAGACACTAGCAGATATGATGAATCATGTGTTTATGAAGAATATATAGGAACAGAAGTAGAATGGTTGGATAAGATCCCTGAGTTGATATTTAGTAAAGAGGATTATGAGCAGCTTAACATCATTTATACATTGAATGAGATTCAAGATGAATAGGACTGATGGGGATGAGTAATTTGAGTACATATTGGGATGATAGATTTAGTAATGAAGGAATGATTTGGGGAGAAGCTCCCAGTAAAACTGCCTACCACGCTTTAGAGTTGTTTCAGAATTCTAAGCATACTATTAGAACTGTTCTAGTGCCGGGTTCGGGTTATGGAAGAAATACAAAAGCTTTGTCCTCATTTTTTCGAGTTGATGGAATTGAGTTATCTACTGATGCTATTAGTATGGCAATAAAATGGGACCCTAAGAGTCAATTTATTCAGGGCTCAGTGTTAGAACAGTTAGCAGGGGATAAAAAGTATGATGCAATCTATTGCTATGATGTCTTGCATTTATTTTTACAAGAGGATAGACAAAGATTGATACATAATTGTATTCAACAGCTTAATGAAGAAGGGTTAATGTATTTTACATGTTTTTCAGATGAGGATCGTAACAATGGAGTAGGCGGCAAATTAGAAGAAGGTACATTTGGGTATGTTGAGGGGAAGTACGCTCATTTTTTTACTGAAGAAGATTTGATCGAACATTTTGAAGGGCTGCAAGTGATTGAAACAGGAACTACCTGTGAAACATTAACTTACAATGACAATCGGAGTAAAGAATATTTGCTTCGGTATATTGTTGTAAAGAGGTGATGCTTATGAATAAGATTACAGGAATTATTTTTGATATGGATAATACATTATTGTGCTCCAAAATTGATTTTATCGGGATGAAGAAGGAAACCTTCCATTTTCTTGTTACCCGAGGATTACTTCCTGTAGAGCTTAATCTGACGAATCACACAACTTCAACTCTTATTGAGGAAGCTGTTAGAACTAACCAACTGACGGAGGAACTGCTTGAGGAATTGTGGGCGATTCCAAAGAAATATGAAGTGTCAGGGATGCAAAATGCTAAGCTTGAGTCCGGAGTTATTGAGTTGCTTGAACAATTGAAGGGAAAGTATCGATTGGTCGTTGTGACCAATAACGCACTTGAAGCAGCAGAAGCTGCACTAAAAGATAATAATATTTATGATTATTTTGATTGTATCGTTGGCAGAGAAATGGTTGGAGCATTAAAGCCGTTGCCTGACGGTTTTCAATATATTTTGAACCGATATAACTCAACTTCGTCAAAAGATTGGATTTCGGTCGGAGACTCCTGGATCGATGGAAAGGCATCAGCAGAAGCTGGAATCCAGTTTATTTCATATCACGGGGATATTTTAAAAATGAATAGTATGGGTGTTTTTCCGAGTGCAGATTTAATGGATATAAGAGAGTTATTGCAGTATGTCTAGCTACTTTTTGGAGAAAGGGAGATATGATGAAAAAAAGGATAATAATATTTAATATCTCGTTTTGGCTAGCTCTGTTAACGATCATTTTGATTCCAGGTAAAGTTCCAACGGAGGGTGCTTCTCGAATCGAATATGGTTTTCCATTCAGGTTTTTTATACAGTATCAAAGTACTGAATGGTTTATTCAGGGGGTAGGCATTCAATTACTTTATTATTTCTTTGATGTTTTTATTATTTATGGGCTGATCTATGCTTGCTTGCATTTATGGAATAGATTGAAACCAATAACCAAAGAAAGTGCATCAACTATAGTTTTGAATGGTGGGAATAATAAAGGCTGACGTTCAGATTCAGGAGATTGGGGAACTATTGGAGGTGCACTGGAATTAGCGGAGACCTTTGAGGAGGCTGCCCATAGAGAGCTTTATGAGGAAGCGGGACTAAGGACAAACGACTTGCAATATATCACCTTATTATCTGGTAAGGATATGTACTATCAATACCCTCATGGGGATGAAGTATATAACGCGCTTGTAGTCTATGAAACTAAGGACACGATGGGTATACCCGAGATCCAAGATGATGAAGGATTGGAGTTAAAATATTTTAGCTTAGAGCAACGAATTGAAGGAATTAATATAATGGCAGAAACTATCTTGCGAAAATCAGGGTATATTTCTTGGGTGTAACGGATGGTCGAATATACTATTCGATCAAGTGAATTATTGGAGATGTTATTTAGATGCAATGGACCAATATTATGAAAGCAATCATTATAATTATATCTTATCTAGCGGTAGTTGGTTGTTCTGTTAGTTCTTCAATAACTGACTTTCCGTCAAAACTTCCAACAAAATATGAGTTACAGCCAGAATCCGAAGTTAGCACACAAAATGAGCCTGCTATGCTGAGTGAAGAGGAAGCCTTACAGCTAGTGGAGTCCAAGCTAGGCAAGGAAGCATTAAAAATTTCATCCTTAAATCTATATGAAACTGATGAGGATGGAAATTACATAGTAACACAATCCAGTAAAGCTACAACCAGTGTGATGGAGTGGTATCACGTGAATCCATTTACGCAAGAAATCGTTTGTGAATTACTCGGGGGAAATTGTCTGGAGGGCGACGATTTACCGGAAAATGAAATTGTTGAATTAACTACAGAACAGGAACAAGGGCTTGCGCTTGCAAAAACATATGCAAGTACATATTTAAGTAAAAATGGTTATGTTGAAGACCTAACCTTAGTTGAATTTGACCACGAAGATAATGAAAATCTTGTTTATCATGTGTATAACCCTGGATCCGGCGGGACGGATACAATTGACTGGTTGACTGTAGATATAAACGAAGGTACAGTTGTTTCAATGTTTGAATAAAGCATAATTCAATAGGGAGTAGGCTTGTAAGGAAAACTTTTGCAGAGGGATCATATCATGAAAAAAATAATCTTATTAATCTTATTATCTATTACCTTAACGGGTTGCAATAAAAGTATCGATAATACTTCAAACGTATACAATAAAGAGAGTGAAAGTAAAAATGAGTTGGATATTAAAACAGTTACTGATGAGATAATTCCAGCAAAAGAAGAAAAACCACAGAAACCAAAAGACATAACTTCTATAATTCCATCTGGCTGGCGTTTGTTTGAGATCGTAAAAGGAGAACCGGCAACAGCAGAAGGAGATTTAAATAAAGACGGGATTATTGATATTGCTGCTATCATTGAAGAAACTTCATCGGATACAGAAGAAGCACCGCAGCGTGCAATATTGATTGCTTTTGGTACGGAAGAGAATACGTATTCTCTTTCCATCGTTGCAGAACATGTAGTCTTGACGGCCGATGAGGGAGGAGCTTGGGGAGATCCTTTTGATAGTCTGACTATTGATAGAGGATCGGTTCTGTATAGCGATTATGGTGGAAGCAACTGGAGATGGTATAACAAATATAGATTCAGATTTCAGGATAATGATTGGTATTTGATTGGAGCGACAACGGGTTCGCATCATACGATGACTGCGTCTGCTGATGAGGAGGATTATAACTTACTTACTGGGGATTATATTATCAAAATAACGGATGAGAATGGAAAGGTTGTAACGACTAAAGGAAACAGAGGAAAGAAGGAACTAATAAAGCTTAAAGAGTTTAACAATGAGGATATGTAATATTTTGCAACAAGGAGATAACGAGCATGATCGATGAATGGAAGAATATAGAGTATCTTAAATCAGGAACTCCAACGCAAATGGAAGTTTATCAGTTGTTAAAAAAACATAAGCTGCTAGAGCTACTTCAAGACTATAGTCCAATTTTAGTTGGTACAGTTCCTATTGGGGTTCACATTCAATCAAGCGATCTTGATATTATTTGTGAAGTTAGAAACTTTGAAAAGTTTGAGAAAGCAGTAAAGGCACATTTTAAACATCTAGCCGATTTCTCATTCATTCGAAGAGTAGTTGAAGGCATAGAACGAGTCAAAATCAACTTTACGATTGAAGGTTGGCCCATTGAAATTTTTGGTCAGAACAAACCAACTCATGAGCAAAATGGATTTATACATATGATAATTGAAGATCGAATGCTGAAGCTTTTTGGAAAGCAGTTTAAAGAACAGATTATCAAATTAAAGAGAGAAGGGTTAAAAACAGAGCCTGCTTTCGCAAACCTTTTACAGCTTGAGGGCGATCCATACTTAACATTGCTGGAAATGAGTAATTGGACGGATGAAGAGCTTAAGAATAATTATCGCATTTGAGGAAAGGGAGCTGAATCAGTGGAAAGCAATGAAAAAAAAGGACGACCCATATTATTTTCGATCATGCTGGGAATAGTTCTTACTTTATTGGTTGTTGTAGCATCAACAGTTGCATCGATTATGGAACTAAATGATACTGGCATCATGATTGCCCAAGGGGTAGCATTTTTTATTATGGCTGTGATTGTGACTGTGTATATGATGAAGAGAGACCGATCACTTGAACAATTTGGATTCAAAAAACTCGATGGGCGTAGAGAAAGAAAAGCACTATACTATATTCCGCTTCTTATTATTGCGTGGATACAGCCTTTATTCGGTGGGTTTAACTTAGAGATCTCCCTAACAGAGGTTTGTATTATTGTGATTTTCTCTCTTTTTGTAGGTTATACAGAAGAATCGGTATTCAGAGGGATCATCAAGGAACGACTGCAAATTAAGGGACCTGTTTTTTACATCGTTTTTTCATCTATATTTTTTGGTATTCTTCATATGGCGAATGCGTTTAACGGAGAAGACATCTTACAAACTGTATCTCAAGTTATCAATGCGTTTCTGATAGGAATCATTCTTGCTCTTCTTATAGAATTGACACAAAACATCATCCCGCTCATCGCTTTTCATTTTTTGTATGATGCTCTTGCACTAATGACTAACCCGGATAATGTAGACAAAGAACTGCTAGTAGTATCTATTTTAAATATATTGTATCTGATATATGGGGTATATCTGGTTTATGCATTAATGCGTAAAAGGAAGGTCACTAATACTTGGTAGGATTAAATTAGTGTGGGTCATTGAATAGAAAAAATTTATGAGGATGATACTGGATGGAATCATTTCAAAGGAAACTATGGAGTGAGAATCATAAGAAATTGAGCAATTGTATCCTGAATCCGGATTTACATGAAAGTGCAGTAGAATTGTTTCTTCATCTACATGCGTTATTATTTTCATCCCAAATGACTTATTCGCAGCTTATTACCTTAGAGGACGAACTATTCAATGACATAACTGAAGAAGCACTTCGAAAATATCCTGTTAAAACCCCGGGGACAAAAAATTCTATAGTTTGGCATTTATGGCATACTACCCGGATTGAGGATATGACTATGAATACTCTTGTACATAACGGTGATCAAATCCTCTTTTCAGGAGATTGGTATAATCAACTTAAAGTAGATTTTATGCATTCCGGTAACGGGATGTCTGAGGAAGAAGTAGGAGAATTAAGCTCCAGGATAGATATTGATGCACTGTTATCTTATCGACTAGAGGTGGGACGCAAGACACGTGAGATCATAAGCTCGATGATACCCGGGCAATTAAAGGAAGCAGTAGACCCTGCTAAACTCCAAAAACTCGAGGATCAAGGTGCTGTTAAAAAAGAAGAAAGCTGGTTACTGGACTATTGGGGAAAGAAAACTAAAGCAGGGTTGGTGCTTATGCCAGCTACCAGACATAATTTTGTGCACTTAAACAAATCGATTCGTATTAAACAAAAATATCAGAGAAGGAGAGAACAATGACTCGAGACAGGAGCAAAGTTATTATTTTGAAAGATAAAAGACGTTTGGGTTACGCCGAATATGGTGTTTCGGATGGGCTACCTCTTTTTGTTTTCCATGGATCACCTGGCTCACGGTTATTATTTGAGATTGAAGATGATGTAGCAATAGATTTGAACTTGCGAATGATTAGTGTTGATCGTCCAGGTTATGGTTTATCGGATAAGCAGAAAAATAGAACATTCAGGGATTGGCCATTAGATTTATTAGAACTTGCTTCTCATTTGCAAATCGATAAATTTGGGGTTGCTGGTATATCTGGAGGTGCTCCTTATGCATTAGCTTGTGCTGAGATGATTCCAGAGAAATTACGAGGAGTCTTCTTAATTTCTTCACCCGCTTGGATAAACATGTCAAATCACAAAAAGAAAATGAATAGAATAAATAGAATGGGTTTCACTTTAAGCAAATCCTGTCCTGCAATCCTGAGTTTACTTTATAAAGCAATGAATGTTCGCTCAAAAAAGGTGAACGATGTTCAACTGATAGAAGCATTTCGACAGGGTGTAAAGGAAAGTGTGATAGAAACTAGAATGATAACGGAACCCTGGGACATTAACTTTGCTCAAGTCAATGCTCCAATCAGTATTTGGCATGGTGAAGATGATGATTCTGCTCCACTCGAAGGTGCCAAGTGGTTAAGCTCTAAGTTAAGTAACTCAGAAATCCATATCGTAAAGGCTGGCCACAGTTTATATTGGGATGAGTCATACAGAAAGATGATATATACTGAATTTATTAACGGCTACAATAAAGAACAAAACAAATCCAAGGAGATATAATTCCATGAAAGTAGCTTATCTTGGCCCCAAAGGTACATTTTCTGAGGAAGCGGCCAAACGATACTTTAATCACGATGAAGTGGAGTTTTTCATGTACGATACTATTCCTGACGTTATTGATGCGGTTGGGGAAGGTAGAGTAGAAAAAGCCATCGTTCCACTAGAAAACACTATCGAAGGTACGATTAACATGACGATAGATACCTTAGTGTCCTGTGAAGGGCTGATGATCGAAGGAGAATTCACTCTTCCGGTTGCCTTGCACCTTCTAGCTAACAAGGAATGTAAGCTCTCCTCAGTACATGAGGTATGGTCAATCTCTCCGATACTTACTCAATGCAGGAAATACATAAGACAACGGAGTGTTAAGAGCCTGCAGTTTGATAGCTCGGCTTCAGCCGCCCAAACTTTAAAGAGCAGTGGAAGATTAGATGTGGCAGCAATTGGCTCTGAATCATTGGCATCTTTATTGAATTTAGATATTATCGATAGGAATATTCAAGACAATCCGAATAATCAGACACGATTTATCATTATTAGTGAACATATGAACACAGATGGGGATTTTAAGAAAACGATGTTTGTCATTACCCCAGATCAGGAGCAACCAGGAGTGTTGTCTGCTATATTGAATGTGGTTACTGCCCTTAACATTAATTTGTCTTGGATTGAATCTCGACCAACGGCGCATCAATTAGGGTGCTACCGATTTTTTTTGGAGGCCAACAATAATTGTAGTGAAATGATGATTCATAAAGCAAAAACAATTCTGGAGACGTTGGGACATCATGTTCGTATCCTTGGCAGGTATAATAGTTGAAACAAAATGATAAATAGCTGATAGCCTTTTGGCTGTCAGTTTTTTTTGTTTTTCGTTATTGCTTGTGACCTAACGTCACATATAATGATCGCATGGAGGTGAACATTTGTTGATAATCAAAGATTATTTATTGGTTGGCGAGCTGGCTAAGTATGCCAAAGCCCATTGTATTCGCATTTACGATATTAAGATCGAGCACTCCAGTCTGGAGCAGCAGTTTCTGGATATTGCAAAGGAGGATGGACAATGAAGGCTTTTGCATATGGGGCTTTTTTACAATGGAAGCTTGATTTTCGCAATAAAAATGTAGTTTTGACGTATTACGTGGTTCCTCTTGTGTTCTTTGCCTTTATGGGCGGGATTTTCACTTCGATCGATCCGCTTGCCAAGCAAACGTTGATCCAGTCGATGACCGTATTCGGGGTTAGTATGGGGACTCTGTTATGAACTCCTGCACCACTGGTAGAGCTATATGGTAGTGAAATGAAAAAAGCGTTTCGAATCGGGAACATACCCTTATGGACTGTCGCTGTAAACAATTTTATCTCCGGAGTTGTCCATTTGTTTCTGATAAGCATAATTATACTAATTACAGCTCCATTAGCCTTCGATGCTTCAACTCCTCAAAGTTTAACTCCTTACATCGTGATGCTCGTCATTTTCATAGCAGCTTGTACAATGATTGGAACTTTTCTAGGCGTATTTGTTAAAAGCCATTCAAAGCTTACTATGCTGTCGGGAATTATGTTTCCTGTAAACATGCTGTCGAAAACTCTGGAATATATAGGAATGATATTTCCTGCAACTTGGGGATTCATTAATTTGTGCAATCGCAAATTCGAATTTTCCTCCATTTTACCTATTGTTATCATTTTTACCTGTGCGCTTGTCATTAGTGTTTGGAAAATTAAACAAATAAATAAAATATAGAATCGTCCGAGAACACTTGTTCCTATTTGTGCGGGTATATGGTAATATATAAGAAAAAATAATTGGAGGCCCATAACATGTCAAATAGTAATGAGGAAATTCTGAACATCATTGATACATACAAGAACTACTGGGTTGATTATAGCTTTAGTGATTCATCATGGAATTGTTCTCTTTCAGAAGGTAAGGCGACAATAGCAGAGATTATCGGTCATTTGTTGTACTGGGATCTTAACCTGATATCCAGTGCGATCCCTGCGGTAGCCAATAATGAAGGCATAGTATTCCCGGAATTCGATTCATTTAATAAAACTGCATATGAATACGCCCGGAGTGTAACTAAAGATCAGTTATTAGATGAATTTAGAAATACGAGAAATGATTTGTCACAGTTATTGTTGAATTCATTAGAAATTATCGATAAGCCTACGACCACTAATGGAGTAAGTCATTGTCCGTATACAGGAACTCCATATAGCTTGATTTATATAATCCAGGAATTTATTGATCATGATGCACATCATAAAGTGCAAATGGATGCGATTCAGAGTCGGTAGGTGACTTTAAGAGGCTGTCCCAAAAGTAGGTTTACTGTCAAAACTAGAAATAGCGGTGCAAGGAAGACGATCTCTGCACCGCTTGATCCCGCCATATGCTATGACCGTATCTCATGTGTAATAGTGTCATGACGCAGAATTGCTGCAATTCCTGCAAATGTGCAGGTTTTGATCATGTAAATCTACTAAATGCTCTAAATTGCTGCAAATGTGCAGGCTTTCTCTAAGGATTCTCTTCAAACTAGTCTATTCTGAACCATATTGCTGCATTTTTGCACGCTTTTGTTCATCCTTTCATGGCTACTTTAAAAAAACTGTATTTTTGCATCCTCTTCCTGATATCTTGTCTTTCCACTGCTAAACAAGAAGCATCCCTCAAAGTTTACTTAGGATAACTTTTGGGAGAGCCTCTTTTTTTCGCTATGCGAGTGAAGTTGTTTTCCTTGACATTGATAATAATTATCATTATCATACAATTGTTGCACTAATCACATCAAATCTTCATGCTTACAAGGATATGATGATTGGCATACATACACATTGAGCTTCGCTGTGACAATTAATGGAGGGAAACAAGATGAAGAAATTACAGAAACGACATGCTAGTAAATGGTCGATAAGCCTTATGATTATGATGGTCTTTGCATTAATGCTGACCGCCTGTGGAGGAGAGCAAAATAAAGAGAATACCTCTTCAAACGTAGTTCAGGAAGAGCAGACTAAGGCTGAAAATCAGGCAGGAGAGCAAACAGCAACTGAGAAGGTTGTAACGGATGCAATGGGACATGAAGTGACAATTCCTGCTAACCCGCAGCGGATCATTGCTAGTTATTTAGAAGACCCATTGCTCGTGCTAGGACATAAACCAGTAGCTCAATGGTCAGTTGCTAATGGTATTCAGGATTACTTGCAGGATCAATTGTCCGGTATCCCGACGATTTCTTATGATCTTCCACCGGAAACAGTGGCCAGCTTTAATCCAGACCTTATTCTTATTACTAGTGAAGCCACTGTTCAGAATGGGTTGTATGAGCAATATTCAAAAATCGCTCCAACCTATGTAGTTGGTGACGCAATCTCAGCTGACTGGCGTAAAACACTCACTACTATGGGTGAGCTGCTGAATGCGACTGACAAGGCTGACGCAGCTTTGAAGGAGTATGAACAGAAGGTAGCGGACACAAAAACTAAAGTTGAGGCAAAAATTGGAGATAAAAAAGCTGCCATTATTTGGCTTGTGTCTAAAAACTTCTACGTTGTTAACGGTGAAGTTGCAAGCGGAGCTGTTTTATATGGTGACTTGGGCATGAAGACTCCTAATGTCCTAGCAGTATTGCCTGAAGCTACTGCAAACTGGAATCCGATTTCTCTCGAAAAGTTGGTTGAGCTGGATGCAGACTATATTTTCCTGGTGAACAGTGATAAAGGGCAGGCAGGTAATTTGGAAGATGCTTTGTGGAAAAACATTCCGGCTGTGAAGAATGGAAATGTGTTTGACCTTGATTCCACGAGCAGTTGGCTGTACAATGGTCAGATCGCTGGAACTAAAATCATGGACGACTTGGTGAGATTAATCGAATCCAAGTAGGATTCGAATTGTCAAATTACCACGATTGAACTGACAATCGCAGGCCGCCTTTTGGCGGCTTTTTTTATTTAGGCTTTAGCCAGTTGAGCTCGCGAAGCGTGCGAAACAAAAAACCACCCGCTATGCGGGTGGAGGGAACGAGGGTTTGACCAACAAGACCATTCCGATAGAATTGAGATGTTCAGGCTCAATGGAAAGGAATGGTCATAGATGGCAAACAAGAACTATAGTCTAGCGCACACCAAGTGGATGTGCAAATACCACATTGTATTCACCCCGAAGTATAGACGGAAAGAGATCTATAATCAAGTGAGGAAAGACTTAATTGAAATCTTCAAACGATTATGTAAGTACAAGGGAGTGGAAATCATAGAAGGGCAC
>NZ_FNBG01000048.1 GCF_900102215.1 Fontibacillus panacisegetis | reverse complement strand
TAAACCCAATCATATTAAAAATTCCCCTTCTGCAGTAACAACTATGTCTAAATATTCATAGAGATAATTTTACCTAACAAATGATGTATAATCTACACTCTTTTTTTGCGAACTAGAGAGGAGGACAGAAGGAAGAGTTGATTGGTGCTATAAAATTCACTTCAATAAATTGCGTATAGTTTCCACTACCAATTCAGGCTGATCGTGAATTATCATATGGCCGCTTTTTTCAGCAACAATAAGCTGGCTGTCCGTGGAAATCTCCAGCATCTTTCGCTGGCCAGTCTGCCAGATGGACTCCAGCATATGTCCACCTTCCACCGAAATACCGGCTTTGGTATAATCCTGCATCAGCCCTCGGGCAATGATCCGAACAGGTAAGGACCCCAAATGTTGACCGCGAATAGCGTCTTCCGTTGTTCCAGCTAATTCAGCTTCTTCTTCTTTTGCCTCAAAAAAGCTATCCTTGGCAATTACATTGACAAACCGCAAATGAAGCACTACAAATACGTTGGGGCTTCCAGTCGGCAATGGGTATCTATTCCTATTATTTGACAATCAATATTAATTCTAGTAAATTTATAATATAATATAATGTTTGTAAAAATTACATAAATTGATGTAGTTTCTAACCAATAATATGTACAGGAATGCTTGATTTAAACTCACGCTGAATGTTCAATCCATTCTAGAGATTTGTAGCTTGCTAGGGATTATTAAACACTTTAATCATTGACTTAGAATCAAAAACCGCATTTCGAATTTTTCAGAATAACAGTTATATTCTGCTCCAGGATATTTATTTTGGAGCTTTATTTAATATTTTAACTAAGTACCCGGACTTAGATAGTTGTTGAGATCTTTAGTATAGAATGTGGGGTGAAAATAAGGAACTAGGACTAGCGCACTATCACATAAAGGATACGAGTATCAAGATTTACTATTTGGATTGTTCATAAATAGAGAATGTATTGGTTGATGTTGATGCAATAGTAAAATTAGACGGGAGTGTGCATACGTATTATGAGTCGTGGGTTAACAAGCAATAAACGCATCGGCAATAACTCGCTGCAATTATCCCCATTAACGCAGCCACAGCAACGGATCTGGTACATGGATATCATGAATCCCGGCACGAGTATCTCGACCATTTCCGGGACGATCCGAATACGTGGCCGATTTGAAGTGAACGCACTTGTTTATTCTATCAATGAAGTTATCCGGCAAAATGAAGCATTTCGCATTCGGATTACATCGATAAACGATACTCTGCAGCAATATGTAGAACCGCACTCTCCAAAGGAGTTCCCTTGGTTCGATCACTCGAACGAAGAGAATAGTGAACAATCCGCAATGGAATGGGTGACCCGGCATATCAAGCAACCGATAGCGATGATGGATTCGGATTTGTTCGAATTCGTTATTATTAAAATCAGCGAGCAAGAGCATTGGTTTAATATCAAAGTACATCATATCGTTACCGATGGTGTATCCATGAATATTGCTGTCAATCAGATCATGAAGATCTATTTAGAGTATTTAAAAGGTGTTGACCATAGTGAGGACAGCCGGCCATCTTATCTGGATTACCTGAGAACCGAACAGGATTACGAAGCATCGGAGAGGTATGAAAAGGATAAAGCTTATTGGTTTGACAAATTTCGTGCGTTACCGGAAGTACTCGGGTTAAAGCTATACAATCCTGTTGCTATGAGTACGGAAGCCGCGAGGGCCTCGGTCAAGATCCCAGATCATATGTATCAAAGTGTCAAAGAATTTTGCGCAACGTATAATGTGAGCTTGTTTACGTTCTTCCTTGGAGCTTTTTATATCTATATGCATAAAGTAACCCATCTTCATGACATCGCAATTGGGACTGCGTATGCTAACCGCACGACAAAGAAGGAAAAAGAAACATTCGGCATGTACGTCAGTACGGTTGCAACACGCGCATTGGTCGATCCAGCAACAGAGCTTCTCGCATTCATGAAGACCTTAAGCAAGGAGCAAGCATCTATTCTCCGTCATCAGCGTTATCCTTATAACAAGCTTATTCAGGAATTGAAAGACATTTATAATTATCAAGATATTCAGCGGCTTTTTGGCATAACGGTTCAATACCAGACAATAAGTTTGCTGGATATTGAAGAAATTAACTACCAAGCAGAGGCACCGTTCGCAGGACATACTGGGAACGATTTTGATGTGCATATCGTTGAGATGCTGGATGATCAGAAGTTTCTTTTACATATCGACTATAGAACTCAATTGTTTGACGAGGGCGAAATCTCTCATATCTTCAAACAGTATTTGAACGTGGTAGAGCAAATCACGCAGCAGCCGGAGAACCAAATCAGACAGCTGACTTTGATCGGCAAAGATGAGGCGGAAACAGTGCTACATTTGTTCAACCGGGCACATGTACCTTTTTCAAGAGAAAAGACGATTCATCAATGGTTCGAAGAACAAGTGGAGCGGACACCGGATCGATGGGCTGTTGTCTATGAGGAAGAGCGGTTGACTTATCAGGAATTGAACGACCAAGCGAACCGGTTAGCCAGAACGCTGCGTGTCGAAGGCGTAGGACCCGACCAATTAGTCGGACTTATGGCGGATCGTTCTCTGGACATGATTGTTGGTATTCTAGGGATTTTAAAAGCCGGCGGCGCTTACATTCCGATCGATCCCGAATATCCGGAAGAACGGATCCGATTTATGTTGGAGGATTCTGGAGCCAAGCTTCTGCTGATTAAGGAACATTTGCTCAATCAAACGGCTTATGGTGGGAGTATCCTCTCGCTGGACGATGCTACCATCTACCATGAAGACGGATCGAATTTGGAACACATTGCGAAGGCCAACAATTTGGCCTATGTAATCTATACATCCGGAACGACAGGGAAGCCGAAGGGGGTTATGGTCGAACATCAAGGGATTGGCAATCTGAGGACCTACTTTGAGCAAGAGATGGCTATCAACGTGCATGATCGTATCGTCCAATTTGCCAGCTTATCATTTGATGCTTCCATCTGGGAAACTTACATGGCTTTATTTTTTGGAGCCACTTTATACATTCCGTCCTCGTCTGTAATCATGAACTACAGTTTATTTACGCGCTTTATGACGGATAACAAGATCACAGTTGCGCTTTTACCGCCAACCTATTTGGTTTATTTGGAGCCGATGCAATTGCCGAGCTTGAAAAAGTTAATCACAGCTGGTTCCGCTCCATCAGCAAAGCTTGTCCAAGCATGGCAAAATCATGTACAATACTTCAACGCATATGGCCCTACTGAAGATTCGATTTGTTCCACTGTATGGTCCCAAAAAGAGGATTGCGCCAGCGCTAATTCAGTTTCGATCGGGCGTCCGATTTGCAATCATTACGTATATATCGTCGATGAGAGTAACGGACTGTTGCCCATCGGTGTAACGGGAGAATTATGCCTTGGAGGAGTCGGACTCGCAAGAGGATATCTGAACCATCCTGATTTGACGACGGAGAAATTCGTGCAGAATCCATTTGTTCCGGGCGAACGGATGTATAAAACCGGTGATTTGGCGAAATGGCTGCCTGATGGTAATATCGAATATTTGGGACGAATCGATCATCAGATCAAAATTCGCGGATACCGGATTGAATTGGGTGAAATTGAAGCGCAGATGATGAAGGGGAACTCCATGCAGGAGACGATCGTGATCGCATTTGACGATGAACAGGGTCAGAAACAGCTGGCAGCTTATTTCGTTGCAGGCAAAAATGTGCCATCAGGTGAGATACGGGCTCATCTCGCGCAGGTGCTTCCTGCTTATATGATCCCATCTTACTTCGTACAACTGGAGCAAATGCCGCTTACACCCAATGGGAAGATCGACCGCAAAGCGCTGCCGTCTCCGCATGTAAACACGCAATCAGGCAACGAATATGTGGCACCTCGCACAGAGATCGAGCAATTGTTGGCTAATATATTGCAAAAGGTGCTTGGTGTGGAATCTGTCGGTATTTACGATAACTTCTTTGAACTCGGAGGTGATTCGATTAAATCGATTCAAGCCGTCTCCAGATTATTTCAGGAAGGATACAAGCTGGAGACGAGGGACTTTTTCCAGTATCCGACCATTTCCGAGTTAAGCCACAAAGTTCAGTCTATTCGCTGGACGGCTGATCAAGGCGAGATCGTGGGAGCGGTTCGGTTGACTCCGATCCAGCGCTGGCTCTTCGAGCAGCAGCCGAGTGAATCGCACCACTTCAATCAAGCGTTAATGCTGACTAGCAATCAAGGTTTTGATGAGGCTATATTGCGTACAGTGGCGCAGAAGATTGCAGAGCATCATGACGCGCTGCGTTTGGTTTTCCGACAAGCCGCCTCCGGATTTTTTGAAGGTTGGGACCGTGGCGTGAATGACGGGGCGTTGTTCAGTCTCGACGTCATAGATCTTCGAGACGCAGTGGATAGCGTTTCACAGATGGAGGCAAAAGCAAATGAATTGCAAAGCAGCATCAATTTGAGCGAAGGACCGCTGATGAAATTGGGGCTGTTCCACTGTACAGACGGGGACCATCTGCTCATTGTTATTCATCATTTAGCTGTAGATGGCGTCTCTTGGCGCATATTGATCGAAGATTTGGCGAACAGCTACGCATATGCGTCCAAAGGAGAAGAACCTCGCCTTCCGCTGAAATCGGATTCGTATCAATTATGGAGCGAACAATTGGTTAGCTATGCGAGTAGTACGGACATTGAAGCTGAAATCGCATATTGGAATAATAAACTTCAATCGGGTTTTCCGGCGATTCCGAAAGATGGGGAGCAGGAAGACAATTTCGTTAATGACAGCGCCATTGTGACTGTACAGTGGACCGAACAGGAAACAGATCAGTTATTGAAACTGACTCATCGTGCCTACCGTGCCGATGTCAACGACTTGCTGCTGACAGCGCTGGCCTCAGCGGTGCTCGACTGGTCGGGGGGTGAACGGATTGCTATTAACCTGGAGGGACACGGTAGGGAGCAGATCATCCCGGAACTGGATATATCACGAACTGTAGGCTGGTTCACGAGCCAATTTCCTGTTGTGTTAGAGATGACAGCGAATCAAAGCATCGCGAAGCGGATCAAAAATGTAAAGGAAGAGCTGCGTCAAATTCCCCGAAAAGGGATTGGTTACGGCATACTGCGGTACTTGGCGGGGGCCAGCGAACTCTCTTTCGGTCTTCAACCGGAGATCGGATTTAATTATTTGGGGCAGATTGATCAGGAACTTGCGAGCAGCGACCTACAGTTATCTCCTTATTCCGCAGGATCATTCGTCAGTGGTCAAGCACGCAGACATGTTGTTCTGGATTTAAACGGAATGATTTCGAATAACGTATTGACATTTACAATCAGCTACAGTGTGAAACAGTATCATCACGCATCAATGGCACGTTTGGCCGAATGCTTCAAGGAAAGACTTTGCGAAATCATTGCGCATTGCGTATTACAAGAGAGCACTGAGCTTACGCCTAGCGACGTGACGCTTAAAGGGATTACGATCGAAGAGTTGGACAACTTCATGGAGGCGAATCATCCAATTGGTGAAGTTGAAGATATTTATCCGCTCTCCCCGATGCAAAAGGGAATGTTCTTCTATTCGCTCATGAATCCGCAATCGGGAGCCTACTTTCAACAAGCTTCCTTCGATCTGATCGGCTCTTTCCGCAACGATATCTTCGAGCAAAGCTTAAATGCGTTCATACAACGCCATCCGATTCTGCGTACGAATTTTAATAACGGATGGAAAGATCAGCCTTTGCAGGTCGTATTCCGTTCCAAAAAAGTCGAGGTCCTCATCGAGGATCTACGCGGATATGAGTATGAACAGCGCCAAGCGCTGAAGATCGCTGCCGCCGATCTGGATAAACGCCAGTGCTTCGACCTGACGAAGGACACGCTCATGCGCGTAAGGGTGCTGCGCACTGGGGACGAAGCGTATCACGTACTATGGAACTTTCATCATATCATTATGGATGGCTGGTGCATTTCATTAATGGTGAAAGAAGTGTTCGATACTTACTTCTCCATATTGGAACAGCGCCATCCTGAGCTCCTCGAGCTTGCGCCATACAGCCGTTATATTGAATGGCTGGAGTCGCAGAATCGTTCGGAAGGAGCTGAATACTGGAGCGGATATCTGGAAGGGTACGACTCGCAAACAGTACTGCCAAAAACTGATTTAGTCAAGAGCGCAGAAGGGTATCAATCGGTCAAAAGGACTTTCATGTTTGGCAAGGAGCTTACCGAACGGATGAACTTGGCGGCCAGACAGCAGCAAGTGACGATAAATACTTTGCTGCAGACCGTATGGGGCGTCATCCTTCAGAAATATAGCAACAGACAGGATGTTATCTTCGGCAGCGTCGTGTCGGGAAGATCGGCGGATATTCTGGGCATTGAAACGATGATCGGACTGTTTATTAATACGATTCCGGTACGTATACGCTGCGAAGCGGAGACGGTATTCGCCGATCTGCTGAAATGGAATCACCAACAGATGCTTGATTCGCGTGCATACGAAACGTTCCCGCTTTATGATATTCAAGCTTTAACAGAACAGGGACAAGATTTGATCCATCATATCATGGTGTTCGAGAACTATCCGGTTGAGCTGAGCATGGAACAGTCAGGCAGCGACGGAGAAAACCGCTTTACGATATCGAACGTCTCCATGAACGAGCAAACAAATTACGATTTCAACCTGTCTGTCATTCCTGGCGACGATATCCGCATTGATTATGATTACAATGCTTTGGCATATGATGAAGCAAGCATCGAACGCATTCATGGGCATTTGATTCATCTGTTGGAGCAAATTACGGAAAATGCAAGTGTTCCGGTCAGCGAATTGAGCCTTGTGAACGCTCAGGAGAAACGCATTTTGCTAGAAGAGTTCAGCGGTAAAGGAGCCGAAGGCCTGGAGCAATTACTAGAGAAGCCATTCTATGTCTATGTGGAAGAGCAGGCACAGCGTACTCCAGGGCACATTGCAGTAATCTGTGCGGACCAAAAGCTGACTTATAGCGATTTGAACGAGCAGGCTAATCGTTTGGCTGTAAAATTACGTAGTTTCGGCGTTGGTCGGGAATCGGCCGTGGGCATTCTGGCAGATCGGTGTGTGGAGCTGATCGTAGCTTGTCTGGCCATCTGGAAAGCCGGCGGAGCTTATGTCCCGCTCGATCCGGACTATCCTGCCGACCGCATTCATTTCATGCTGGAAGACAGCGCAGTAGCTGTGCTTCTGACGCAATCACATTTGCTACATTTGGTGCAGTCCGAGCAGCAAGCGGAGGAACAAACGTCTCGTGCAATACTTTGTATTGACGATGCATCGATTTATCAGGGAGATTCGTTTGATCAGCCTTTTGTTAATGAACCCCAGGATTTGGCCTATGTCATTTACACCTCGGGAACGACGGGGCGTCCGAAAGGGGTTATGATCGAACACCGTAGCTTGGTGAGCACAGCGGTCGCTAATCGCAAGGATTATCAGTTTACTGAGTTTCCCGTCCGTCTCTTGCAACTCGCCAGCTTTTCGTTCGATGTTTTTACCCTCGATATGGTCCGGACGTTTCTGAACGGCGGCTCCATGATCATTTGTCCAAAGGAAGACCGGATCGATCCGCTACGCTTATATGGCTATTTTCGCGATTATCAGATCACGGTTGTTGAATCGACACCTGCACTAATTGTTCCGTTCATGGAGTATATTGCCAATCGTGGATTGGATATTTCTTCCTTGCGCCTGTTGATTACGGGCTCGGACAGCTGCAGCCTGCTAGATTACCGGAAGCTGCAGGAGCGCTTTGGTTCGCAAGTCCGTATCATTAACGGCTATGGTGTTACGGAAGCCTCTATCGAATCCAGCTTCTATGAGGAGCAGCTTACGAAACTGCCGGTTGCCGGCAACGTACCGATTGGTAAACCAATCTCGAGCGCCCGCCTTTATATTTTGGATACGAACCTGAATCCGGTGCCTATCGGTGTAGACGGCGAGTTGTGCATCGGTGGACCAGGCGTCGCTCGCGGTTATTTGAACCGGCCGGAACTTACTTCTGAAAAATTCATCGCCAATCCGTATAAACCTGGTGAAAAGTTGTACCGAACGGGTGACATTGCGCGTTGGAAGGCAGATGGTAATGTGGACTTCATCGGCAGGATCGACCATCAAGTGAAAATTCGCGGGTACCGCATCGAATTAGGAGAAATTGAATCGGCCATGCTGCGCTTCTCTGGCGTACGTCAAGTCGTGGTTACTGATTTGACAGATGATCGGGGACAAAAATATTTGTGTGGCTATGCCGTAACAGAAGAAACCTTCGATCTCTCTGCACTGCAATCGTACCTGCACAACGTCCTTCCGGCTCACATGGTGCCATCGCGACTGATGCTACTGGAACGGATTCCGTTGACGCCGAACGGAAAGGTGAACCGCAAAGCGCTACCGCTTCCGGAAGAAAGCTTGCAGAACGGAGCAGAACAAACAATGCCCGCGACGGAGCTAGAGGCCAAGCTGGTTAGGATTTGGCAAGGTGTATTAGGTGTTTCAAGCCTCAGTGTCCTGGACAGCTTCTTTGACCTCGGCGGGCATTCTCTCAAAGCGCTGGTGTTAATGTCGGAAATGGAACAGGCAGGATGCAGTGTTACTTTAACAGATATTTTTCACTATAAATCGATTCGAGCGCTGGCCCTTTACCTTCAATCTGCCAAAGAGCAGGAAGGGCTCATCGAAACGAAAGAAGCTCTCGTTTCCTGGCTGTACCGGGGAACGGAGGACGAGTATGAACTGGTCTCTTATCAAATTAAAGATATCTTCAATGAAACGAAAAATATTAACGTTCTATACAGCGACGATGTGGAAAAAAATCGCGTCGAAAGCCTCGTACAGATGATGAACGGGAAGGTCGCCAAAAATTTGCTGCCACACTATATCGCGCATCTGCATCAAAGGATCGAATTGGATCCGAACGAAACCATTGATGAAGAAGTTTTTTGCCGATATCTCGGTTTAAACGAAATAGGCCCGGATGAGGCAACAAACATTCGCGTGCGGCTTCTCGATGATTATCTTCAAACAGATCAGTGGATTAAAACGGCGGATGTGAATCAGGAATATCCATTTGGGGCGATACAACAGATGCAAATCAAGTTCCAAACGCCACCTAGCGTCGTTTTTTTCAAGCTGGATGAGTACGTGGATTATACGCTACTGGACAAGGCCTACGCTCAACTCGTGCTGCGCCAAGGTTTGTTGAGAAGCATTTCCGTCCAAGGAGAACCATGGGGTTGCTGGAAAGAATACGCCTTTCCTTCCTCACGTCCACCGAAGCTTTATCTGATCGACGTATCGGGCTATAATTCTTGCGGTTCGTTTATGGACATGCTGCAGGATTTTGTTCACAATACTCGGTACGACGGGGAGGGCATCTTGTATCAAATGTTCCTGCTGAAACGAAACCTGCGCGAGCATTATGTGATAGGACTTTTACATCATGCTCTTTGCGACCGTGTGACAACAGAAGTCATCGAGCGGCAGATGGTTTCTTGCTACAGGAGTCTTCTGCTAAATCAAGTTCCGCCTTCTGACGAAGTGAAGCCTTATCTTGAGTATGTCAAGCAAATTCAAAACGGCCCGCAAGGCATCTCAGAACAAGAATTGGTTTCGGCCTTTGAACTGGAGGCATTTCACCGGAGCAAGCAGGATATTTTAAGCCGGTTTGAGCATCGAACGAGTGGCGAAGCTTTCTTGTTCAACGTTTCTATTCCGGCCAAAGAACATTCCTTGTGGCATGCGCTTTCCATTTATACCAAGGGCCTGCAGGCCTACTTGGAGACGGATCATTTTCCCTTGCTGTTCTTATACGACGGACGTAGATATGAAGAAGAGTCATACTACAATACAGTAGGCGAATTTATTGATTTTGTACCACTCTTCATCGATGCAGGGTGGAGTCAGGATAAAACAATGCGTTCCGTCAGAGCTCGGCTGGATCTTTTGAAGGATAAAAACCTTAATTTTATGCATCTGCTCACCGAGGCTGCTTGTCGTTACGACTGGTCCAGAACCAAGAGGTTCGTCCAATTTGGGGAACAGTATGAGCATCTTGATCTGTTCATGTTTAATTATTTGGGCAATAGCGCCAAGGGTAATTTGTCGGAAAACTACGACGATACGGTCGTTAAGCAGTCGAATCCGCTGCCGATCCATTCACTGTTTAACTGTATCGCAACATCTTACGCTGATGGGTTCATTTTCTCTTTTCGCTGTAGCTACAAGATTGACGTTGAGGAAGTTAGGATGGCTTTTCTCAAGGCAGCATCTGCAGAGGGGGGACCTTAATAGTGTTTTATATGAAATATAGACCTATTCCTATTACTCTAGCAGAATGAGGGGCTGATATAACAATGAGACGTGAAAAGAGAATACAGTTATTTTCAAATAATAAGGCAAAAGACGGACCTGCGTGTGATCACGGTTTTCAGATGATTCGTTTAGATGATAGACAAGTACGTTCAATGATGGAATTCGCCCGAAGGCACCATCTTTGTATGTCTTCTTGTTTAACGGCAATGTGGTCCGTTTTACTATCCCATTACGCTGATCAATACGAGGTGCCCGTTTTATATTCTATCATGCACGATGAAGCCGGAGACGACCGCAGCCAGTGCTATCCACTTCTCATAGACATACAAAAAGAAGATAGCTTTGTTGATTTAGTTCATAAGGTCGAGATGTTATTAGATAAAAGAAGCGGCGGTGTATGGAACGAAACGTTTACGAAGCAAGTCGAAGGAGGTTATGTGGCGCTAGAACCCGGGACATTTCTCAATTTCGGCATTGTAAAGGCAAAGGAAATGAAAACGTTTGACAGCATGAAGGCGTCTGTTTCTTTGCATGAAATGGAGCACCCGACGATCGCATTATTATATCGATACAGGCGCAACGAACTTGAATGTGCGGTTCAATACGATAGCTGTCGCTTCAGCAAAACACAGATCTTCAGGCTTGCAGGACATTTCGGGGTACTACTGACCAACGCATTGAAAGACCCGGAGAAGCCCGTGCTTTTCCACCCCTTCCTGACTTGGAAGGAAGGGAATCAGTTCATCCGATGGAACGATACGGACAAGACGTATCGTGTGCATAAAACTGTTCATCAATTGGTAGAGGAACAGGCGAACAAGACGCCGGAGGCGGTCGCCTTGGAATTTCGTCAGCAGAAGTTGACCTATTCCGAATTAAACCACCGAGCTAACCGAATCGCCCGCGTCATTGTGGATGCATATTTGAGTAACGAGCAGAGCGATCTACCGCGAGGGACACTGATTCCTATAATGATGGATCGAAGCGCGGATGTTCTCCCGGCCATGCTGGGAGTGATGAAGACGGGAGGAGCTTACCTTCCGATCGATCCCCAATATCCGGAGGAACGCATTCGGTTTATTTTGCAAGACGCTCAAGCCAAACTCATCATGACAACGAGCCAATTGGCCGTTAAGCTGAAGTCGGTGATTTCTCAAGCCGGTATGAAGGAGCCGACGGTTATTTGCATCGACGACTGGCTTGCGCAGCCTTGCGATTTCGTTGACAACTTGAACGTTGAGGTCAAGCCCGACGATCTGGCATACGTCATCTATACGTCCGGATCCACCGGAAACCCGAAGGGAGCGCTTATTGAACACACCGGACTTGTTGCTTTGATTCCTTATCTTATCGACAGGTTTGGGATGACTTCTGACTCGCGAGTGCTACAATTCGCTTCCATCAGCTTTGACGCATCGGTTTACGAATGGATTGGAACATTGACAGTCGGTGGAACGCTCGTAGTTTTGTCGGAAGAGGAATTGCCTCCTTATGCCGATATTTCGGACGTACTTGAACAAAAAAATATTCATATTGCTATGCTGCTTCCATCCGTATTAAAAACGATGAAAAATCGTGACTTGCCCGATTTGCATACGATCGTGTCAGCTGGGGAGGCTTGTACGCCGGATATTGTGAAGAATTGGGGAAAAGATCGGGTATTCCTGAACGCCTACGGTCCCACGGAAGTGACCATTGTTTGTTCCGTGGGGACCTGCCGACCTGGTAAAAAAGTGACTATCGGGCGGCCTGTTTATAACAAAAGGCTCTTTGTCCTGAATCCGTTCGGTCAGCCGGTTCCAGTCGGCGTTTCCGGCGAACTATGGGTGGGCGGCGTCGGGCTGGCTAGAGGCTATCTGAACCGGGAAGAGTTAACCAAGGAACGGTTCGTTAACAAAGAGCTTGTGATGGGCGACGGGCATGCTCCGCAAACCGAGCGGTTATATAAAACCGGGGATATCGTCAAATGGACGCCGGGCGGGGAATTATTATTTATAGGCCGCAGTGACGATCAGGTCAAGATAAGAGGCTACCGCATCGAACTTGGGGAAATCGAGTATCAGCTTCGTCAGTATCCGGGCATTCGTCAATGCATGGTCCGGGCTTGGCACGAAGGAAATTATCAGAAGCTAGCGGTTTACTATACTTCTCCCCAAGAGCTGGAAGAGGCTGAATTGGCGCAGCACTTGATCTCCGTGTTACCGTCCTACATGGTTCCATCTTACTTTTTCCGTCTGGAATCGTTTCCTTTGAATACGAATGGCAAAGTGGACCGATCCGCTCTTCCTCATCCGAATACGATGTGGAAGCACTTTACCGAAAGGGCGTCGGAAACAGGTGAAGATGAAATGGAAACGCGGCTGCTTCACATTTGGCGGCACCTGCTTAAACGGCAAAATATCGGGGTCAATGATCATTTCTATGCCGTTGGGGGGGATTCCATCCTCGCCATTCAGATGGTATCTACTGCCAGGGATCACGGGATTGTCATCACGCCTAGACAAGTGGCGGAGCATCCGACCGTGAAGGATTTGGCTGCAGTAGCCACTTGGGTGGTTGGTGAGAAGCAAAAGGAGCATACACTCGATTTGGCGGGCGAATTTGGTCTAACGCCGATTCAACACTGGTTTTTCGAGCAGAAGTTCGAAGAGCCGAACTATTTCAATCAGTCGCATATGCTGCTGCTCAACCATTGCGACCCTGCGAGGCTGGAGAATGCCATCAACCAGCTGGTTCGGTTGCATCTGGAGCTGGCGGTGCAATTCGTAAAACGGGGGGATACGTATGTGCAGCGCTACCGAACGGATGCCGTCGTGCAGCTCGATTCTCACACCATTCGGGAAACAGAACACCCCGATCTGGAAATTGCCGACGTCTGCGTGAAGTGGCATGGTCAATTGAACTACGAGACGGGAACGTTGCTTCGTGCCGGGTTGATCAAAGGCCACCCTGACGATAAAATTCGTCTGTTTCTTACCGTTCATCATCTGGTCATCGACGGAGTTTCCTGGAGGATTTTGCTTCAAGAACTGTATCAGTTGTATCACGGTGCTGAGCTGCCTCCGGTTCCAAGCCCGTATAAAAAATGGCAGGCTGCGATCGCGGACTATGCGCAAAAAGAGGACCTACGCGACCATATCAGGGATTGGACCGATGTGCTGGCCGATTCCGTCGCATTCCAGTTACCCGTAGACCGATGCGAGGATAACAGAAGTAGCGCTGAATCCGCGGAGCTAATTGCAACGCTGACGCCAAGTGATACGCAGCGTCTTCTTCATCGATGCGCTCACGCTTACCACACGCAGATCAACGATCTGCTGCTTACCGCCTGGTCGCTAATGCTGTCCGCCTGGACCGGACAGGGGACGGTCGCGTTCCGGTTGGAGGGTCATGGACGGGAGCATTCAGTATCCGATATGAACTTGACCCGAACGATCGGCTGGTTCACATCGATGTTTCCCGTATGTATCCGGTTGTCGGCTGACTCTTCTTTGGGAGAAACGATCAAATCCGTCAAGGAGCAGCTGCGCCGCATCCCTGATCGGGGCATCTCGTACGGAACGCTGCGGTACTGCCATCCGGACGAGACCGTTCGAACGACCTTGACTGCTACCGAGCCGCAGGCGCTGTTCAATTATTTGGGTCAGTTTGATCAAGCCGAAGCTGGGGAAGCGAACGAATGGTTAAGCTTCACGAGCGATGCCGCACAGGATTATAGTTCGCAGCGGAACCACGGAACAAGTCTGTTGGAGCTTAACTGCTCCATCGTTCATGGCCAGTTGTATATGTTTATGAAATACAGCAGACGTCATTACGAGGAGGCGACGATTTCCGGGTTGATCGAATCCTTCATCAAATATCTGCTTTCCATTATTGAACACTGCGACGGAAAAGAGAGCGAAGAGTTTACGCCGAGTGATTTTCCACTGGTTTTGCTTGATCAGCTTTCACTTGACCGAATCGTAAATACATACCATGCACAATACGGTTTGGATAAAATCATGCCGCTTAGTCCGCTGCAGAAAGGACTTTATTTCCATTTTATGGATCACCCATCTTCCGACCAATATTTCGTGCAGACAAGCTGGAAATACGAAGGCAGGCTCGATGTTCCCCGTTATCGGGAAGCGTGGAAGCGTGTTGTTGCCGAGAACGATTGTTTAAGGACAGGCTTCATCTGGGAAGAGCTGGACGAACCTGTACAGTGTGTCGTCCAAACATTGGAACCGGATTGGATAGTAGAGAATATCGCCTCACTACCTTCGGATCGACAGCAAGAGTACTACGAGCAGTGGATGACGCTGGACCGCGAACGCCGCTTCGATCTGCGACGGCCCGCGTACCGCTTTGCGTTGATTCGCAGTGGTCCGGAGGAATGGATAGTAGTTTGGAGCTACCACCATATTTTGCTGGACGGATGGAGTCTTCCGCTGCTGCTCAATCGGGTACATGATCTATATGAATGCAGCTTGCGGGGCATAACGCCTTACCGCAATCCATCGTTACCTTTGGAACCTTATGTTCGATGGCTGATGGCGAAGGACCGGACGGAAGCCGAAAACTTTTGGAAGGCTCATTTGGCTGACATTACCGAACCGACCCCACTGCCGATGGAGAAAAGCGGTTTGCCATTTGATGCGCACAATCCGATTCGCATGCAGCAGACCGAGACGTTGGAATTGAACTCAAGCTTTACCGGGCGAATGACAGCGTTTGTTCAGCAAACTAAAATATCGCTCAATACCTTGGTGCAGTTCGCTTGGGGAAAAGTACTGCAAGTGCTTCATGATGCGGATACAACCGTATTTGGCATGGTCGTATCCGGACGTGGGTCCGATCTTGCCAATGCTGACCGTATCACCGGCTTGTTGATTAATACGCTTCCTTTGGTGATGCATTGGAATACGGAGCAGTCCGTCGCCAGCTATGTGAAGGAGCTTCATCACACGATTCAAAAGCTGAATGATTACTGCTACGTCAGCCTGAACGAATTGAAGGATTGGAGCTCCGCTCAAGGCCATACGTTGTTCCACAGCATCATTGCTTTCGAAAATTATTTAAACGACTATTGTCAGCCAGCAAGTGGACTGAATATGTCGGCGATATTGGAACGAGAGAAAACAAATTACCCGCTCACTATTACCATCACGAACGACGGAGACCGGATCGTCATCAAACTCATTTACGATGTCGCCCGGCTGGAGCAAGAAACGGTTTGTCGGTTGACGGAGCATCTACGTCATGCTTTCCATTATGCGGTAGAGCATCCGGATAGCCCTGTTGGAGACATTACTTTAATGACTACAGACGATTATGACCGAATTGTCTACGATTGGAACTGTACGTCCACAGAATACCCAAGGGAGAGCTCGATTCCCGAGCTGTTCGGGGAACAGGTCCAACTCCGGCCTTCCCAACTGGCGGTGATCGCTTACGACAGGGTCTTGACTTACGAACGGCTTGATAAATTGTCACGTTATATGGCGAGCTTGCTCACGGAGGATGCGCAGGTGAGCGGGAAGCTCATCGGCATCTGTCTTCCGCGCTCGATCGAATTTATCGTTTCCATTCTAGGTATTTTGAAGGCGGGCTGCGCCTACGTGCCGATTGATCCCGATTTTCCAGCGGAACGCATACACGACATAATCCGGGATGCCGAACTGGATACGATCATCACCTCGCGCAGCGAAGCGGATAGCCTTGCGAAAACTTGGATGGGTGTGAGCTTAAAGCTAATCTGCGCCGATGATATCGACACAATGACCTTTGTGGGTCAGGAAGAAAAAGAGACTCGTCCTGCGGACGCTTGCAATCTTGCATATCTGATGTATACGTCCGGTTCGACAGGTAAACCAAAGGGGGTTATGATCGAACACCGCAGTATCGTTCGTCTGGTAAAGAATACTAACTATTTCCAGTTTTCTAAAGATATAAAGCTACTTTATACCGGTTCACCGGTATTTGACGCTTCCACATTTGAAATCTGGGGTACACTGCTGAACGGGGGCTGCCTGTTCGTCGTTTCCAAAGACGATCTGATAAACGTCAATCTGTTAGAGCAGAGAATGAAAGCATGGGACATCAACGCGTTATGGCTCAGCGCCGCATTATGCAATCAATGGATACAGGCGAACGAAACGATGTTTGCTGGACTCCGTTGGCTGTTTGTAGGCGGCGAAGCGTTATCGCCGAAGTTTATCAATCGTCTGAGGCAAAGGTATCCCGCGCTTACAATCCTCAACGCCTACGGTCCGACGGAGAACACCACCTTTTCGACGAGCTATCCGATCGAGCGAACCTTTGAACGCAACATCCCCATCGGTAAGCCGATCAGCAATACGACCTGCTATATTCTGGACAAAAGGAGACGTGTCCAGCCTATCGGAGCCGTCGGAGAAATCTACGTGGGAGGAGACGGCGTCGCGCGCGGCTATTGGAAGCAGGAGGAGCTGACGCGGCAGGCGTTTATTCCGAATCCTTACGCTTCTGCCGAAGATCGCGAAAAAGGAAGAAATTTGGTACTGTACCGGACAGGAGATTTCGGGAGATGGCTTCCGGACGGTAACATCGAATACATGGGTCGGAGCGACGGCCAACTGAAGCTTCGCGGCTTCCGGATCGAACTGAGAGAGATCGAGCACCGTCTTGGCTGCTGTCCCGCTGTCAAGCATAGCCTCGTCATCGCCCGTGAGCTCCATGGGGAGCTAAGGCTGATCGCTTATTATACATCAGAGATGGATGAACAGGATATTCGGGAAGAACAGCTTCAAGCCTTTATGGCCGACAGTCTGCCTTCGTATATGCTTCCTTTCCGTTACGTTCGGCTGGAGTCGCTTCCGTTAACGATTAATGGGAAAATTGACCGGGCAAAATTACCTTTGCCTGAAGCGTGGCGTACCAGCCAAGCGTCCGAACCCGGTACCTCAACCGCGCTGGAGCAACTGATGGAGCAGATCTGGCGCGCCGTACTGAAGCTCGATCACATCCGCAAGGATGAAGATTTTCACACGTTGGGAGGCCATTCGCTGCATGCGCTACGCATCGTCAGCCTGCTGCAAAAGAACGGCTACCCGGTGACGGTCAACCAAATCTTTCGGGAGCAAACGATCGAACGGTTGGCCCGCTCCTTGAACGGAGCGGCTTTGGCGGCCCGCCCAGATACGGAAACGACCTTGGGACAACACATCTACCCGAAAAACGGATTTCCGCTGTCAGCGGTGCAGAGACGTTTTTTCAACCGCGACTTGAAGAACCGCAACATGTTCAACGTGCCTTATCTGGCTTTGCTCAAGCAGAGGACCACGAAGCAAGAGATGAACCGCGTCCTTCAGTTTCTGGTGGATCGGCATCCGGCGTTGAAGCTGACCTTTGCCCGGCTCGATCACGGGGAATGGTACCAGTATGAACAGGACATTGATATCGACCTGGCTTTAACGTATGTGGATCTGCAGGAGGCCACAGTGTCCCATGACACGTTTATCTCGGAGTACTGCTCGAGGCTTCAACATGAATTCGATATCGGGGACGGTCCTTTGTGGAAGGCCGTGTTGTTTGACCATTATGACGGCGGAAGCAGACAGGGGTTGCTGCTTTTGTTTCATCATCTGATTTTTGATGGGATGTCGATGAACATCTTTTTGGAAGATTTCCGACAGCTTCTCTACATGGGGGCTAATGGAGAGCTCGATAGGGAAGCGGGAAGCAGCTACCGTGATTGGTGCCTGGCGTTGACACAATACGCACTCGGAGGCATTCCGAGCGAGTTGGAAGCCTATTGGAAAAGCGTTGTCGGAGGCGGCAAGTCCTTGCAAGTTGATTGGGAAGCACAGGAATGGCCTGTTCACCGTCATATGGCGACGATCACCCATGATTTGTTGGAAGGCACCGCTCAGGTCGGCTTGTTGAAAGCATTGGCAGCGCAGCGGAAAACCACACCGCTCGGCGTTCTGTTAATGGCATTGTTTCAGGCTTGCTTCGACCTGAAAAAGAAACCGGATCTGCTGCTGCATTTGATGTCTTACCAGCGCGAGTCTTTTTTGCCGGGTATCGCGATTGACCGCACGATCGGTTTTTTTGCCGGGGCGTATCCCGTACGAATCTGCATCGGGAAGCAGGAACTTGCAGTCGATACTGAAGCGCTGCTGGAGCATATCAAGCGGATGCTGCAAGATATTCCTAATGAAGGAATGGACTATTTTGCTTTGCGACATATCGTACCGGAGCTTCATCTGGAGGCGGAGACGCTTATCGATGAAAGCCGCATGCTGTTCCATTATCAATCGGAGGAAACTTCTTGGCAATCCGACGACTCCTTTGAGCCATTGACCCTTCCGTACGGAAATACAAGTGCGCCGGACAACCATTCCGCTTATTGGTTAAACATGACGGCTTGCTTGAAGCAAGACAAGCTGAGCTTGACCTGCTATTACAGCACGCTGCACTATGAAGAACAAACAATGACTGAGCTTGTGAACCGGTTTGCAAAACATTTGCACCAATGCATCGATGTTAACTCGTTCACCAGGATAAGAGAAGGGAGCTTCAGATCATGAAAATTTTTGAATTTTGCCCGTTTTTCAACGAAAACCGGGTCGCGGAGATCAAACTGAAAGAAGATGCCCGATGGATCGACGAACTTCACGTGATCGAGGCCAACAAAACATTCAGCTATGCGGATAAGCTCCGGAACTTCGATCCGGCATATCTTGGTCCGAAGGTAATTTACCATCCACTTCATGCTGACAACGTGTTTCGCAAGCCGGAGCGGCACCAATTATATTTTAACCCGGAAACTTGCCATGCGGCGAACTTTGATCGCTGGTATTGGCGCTTGCTGAGCTACAACATCGCATTTCACAACGAATCGTATCAGAGAAGCCGATGTTCTGACATCTTACGGGAGAGGGTCGAGGATGACGATGTGATCATTTTGGCCGATTTTGACGAGATCATCGATAGCCGGATGGCTGACCGGATTGTCTCGGAGGTGAAAAGACGTCAAGTCATTACCGTCAAAATGCATTATTCCGTCTTTTTTCTGAATCTATTCTGCCGTTCCAATCACGGTGCTCCTCATTGGAGCTATCGCGTCTTTGCGATGACCGGACGATTTTTCAGAAGCATGCCTTTCTCAGGGGATTATCTAAGGAAGAAGGGGATTGCCGAAGGGCTCTATCAAGACATCTACTGCCTGGAAGAACCGGCTGGGTTTCATCATTCGTGGCTGGACTATCGCCAAACCGCACTTCCCAAGCTCCAAGCGTTTGCAGCCAATGTCAAAGACAAAAGTATCGTGAACGAAGATTACATCAAGCAGTGTTTGGATGATAAAAAGCTGTACTATCTTGATACCGAGCTGTACGTGGATAACGAAAAATCATTTTTACCCGCTCTGCAAGACATCCAAACGGCGGATCTTATATACTGGAGATAGAAAGGAGCATTTCTCGCAGTCGTTTTCGAGGAACAGCAGTTGACGTATGACGAGCTGAATGAACGTGCAAACCGGCGCTGGCGTGAATCCTTCGAGCGGAAGGAGTGCAGCCGGATAAACCAGTCGGTGCGTACATGAGAAACGATCGAACCTGATGGATCGGATCACATGGTTTTTTTGGGAATTAAAGACTCATCGAGACCTCGATTTTATGCTTAAATAGAAAAACACCGCTTCGTCTGGTAAAGTGAGATTGTCGAGATCCACTAAACCACAGAAGAGGTGTCCTCCCTATGATAAAGCAAAAATCATCCTTAGATCAACTCCCACCTGAAATGAGACCTGCCTTTCAAGAGCTAGGTGTACTGAAGCACCTGAGGAAATCAGGCTTCCAAAGGGCTTTCAGCTATACCTGCTCCTACCTGTTCATGCTCGTCTTTGTTCTGCTCTTTCACCAGAAGAACTGGTTTCGCTTACTCGAAAGTGCCAAAGGTGAAGCCTTGCCTGGCAAAGATGCCGTCTATCGGTTTCTCAATCACAGTGTCCATACTAATGGTATAATGTAGGTGTATATATTGTAAGAGGCATGAAGTATTTTTCTATTTCTTGATCATTGTAATGATATGTGTACACCTGGTTTTTGTTATTTACAATGGCATCTTTTAAATATT
>NZ_FNBG01000011.1 GCF_900102215.1 Fontibacillus panacisegetis | reverse complement strand
ATACTCACTCGTTGTTCAGTTTTCAAAGATCAACTTCGTTTTTGTTGACCACCGTGTTCAGCAGCAACTCTTATAATATATCACGTACTGCGGTATAATGCAAGAGTTTTTTAAAAATATTTTTAAAACTCTTTTGTTTCACTTTACTTGCCTCCGCAGCAGTGATTAATATTATACCCCAATACTCTTTATAATACAACCCTTAGGAAATAACTTCCTCAATATGCAACTGGGTTTCCTGCATTAAGTTGATAATCTCACCTTGAATCGACACCATAGGCCGAGTCGGGTGATTGCGATCTGAGAATACAATCTCTCCTATCTTATCATTGCTGAGACGCACTCTCATACCATTATGGAACTGAGTAACTTTATCGACGAATGTCTGTACAACGTTTGGATCGAGCTTACCGAATGCTTCAAGCTTTATTTGTTCTAATACCAAATAAGGAGATTGCGCTTTACGATATCTACGGTTTAAAGTCATTGCATGGAAGATATCTGCAATAGCAACGATCCTTGCATAGATATGTATTTTTTCACCTGTGAGACGAAAAGGATAACCCGAGCCATCCATTTTTTCATGATGCTGCAATGCCGCTAAACGCACTCCTTCGTTAATCGCTGCAGTCTTGCGTAATTGCTGGTAACCGTAAGTAGTATGCATACGCATTTCTTCTACTTCTGATTCAGTTAACGGTCTTGGTGTGTATAATATTTGTGGATCTATTTTTGTATTTCCGATATCATGCAGCAACCCGGCAAAGGCTACCTGCATCCAGTCCCGCTTAGGAAGTCCATGCCACTGAGCAAGGATATATGAGGTTAATGACGATAAAATGGCATGATGATACAAATAATCGTATTCATTCATATTGCGTGGTACAAATGTCAGGACATTATAATGCTTCAATTGCTTGATTAGATTCTCCAACTGATGCCGTAATTCATAAATAGGCAAATCAGATGCAAGCACAGATTGAAAAGCGCTCTTTATCAAATGGAGCATGCGGTCATATTCTTTTTGAAATTGACCCGTTCGAGAAAGATCAGCTGTAGCCGTGGCAGAAGAATTAACCGATTCCTGAGAGGCTGCCGCTTCACTCTCACTATGTATCTGGTAATCCTCTATTTCCACTTCTTCAACCATGAAGGCACGCAAAATATCCAGATCTCTGGGTAACAGTACCTTTCCTTTTCTAAGCAAAAGTCCACCCATCAGGGTATATACATTGTTTGCAATAGTTACTCCAGGTTTCACATCGATTACTGAGATACTTGCCATATTCACTCTCTCCTCAATCGTCCAACTTTAGGGTAAGCTCCCTAATAGTGATAAAGCACTACTAACTATTTCCATTATATTACGAGACCCATTGACCAACAATCCTTCTTTTTAAACCCTATGTATAAAAATAGTAAAACGGACTTCCGTATAGGAAGCCCGCAATCACTATAACACATAAATTACTCTTCTGTACCTTCAGAACCCTCTGCAGAGTCCTCTTCATCCGTATTTCCGTTATTTAGTGAATCAGTTGACAGTTTTTCTTCACCAGTTAAATCTGTTAATTCCTGATCCTCTGGCTCCTCTTCACTCTTGTCGGACCGACACACTGTAGCAACTGAATCGTCCTCACGAATATTAATCAGCTTCACACCCTGCGTATAACGACCCATAGTCGAAATACCTTCCATGCTCGTTCTAATCAAGGTTCCGCTGCTTGTAATAATCATCAGATCCTCATCGTCTTTAACAACTTTAAGGCCAATAACAGGACCATTCTTATCTGTTACATTAATCGTCTTGATCCCTTTACCACCACGGCTTTGAATCCGGTAATCAGATACTGGCGTCCGTTTACCGTAACCTTTAGTAGTTACAATTAGAATATCCTGCTCAGGAACGACTACATCCATTCCAATCAGCTGGTCATTTTTATCTAAAGTAATACCTTTTACTCCTGTTGCTGCTCTTCCCATGGAGCGTACATCGCTCTCAGAGAATCGGATCGACATCCCTTGAGATGTACCCATAATAACCTCTTGCTGGCCATCTGTGAGCTTCACATCAATCAGTGTATCATCCTCACGCAGATTTACAGCGATAAGACCGCCTTTACGGATGTTAATATAATCCTCGATAGGTGTCTTTTTCACGATACCATGACGTGTTGCAAAGAAGAGGTATTTATCTTCATCAAACCGTTCTACTGGAATTACCGCATTTACGGTTTCCCCTTGCTCGATTTGAATCAGATTAATAATCGGAGTCCCCCTAGCCGTTCTGCCGAGTTCTGGGATCTCATATGCTTTCAGGCGATAAGCCTTGCCTCGATCCGTAAAGAACATCAGGTAATGGTGAGAGTTCGTCACGAATAGATGCTCCACAAAGTCATTATCCTTGGTATCCATACCAACTACACCACGGCCACCACGCTTTTGACTACGGTAAGTAGTAACTGGCAGACGTTTGATATAACCAGTATGAGTAATCGTAATAACAACTTCTTCTTGTGGAATCAAGTCTTCGTCCAGAATACTCTCTTCACCCACTGTAATTTCAGTAAGGCGATCATCTGAGAATTTTTCACGAATCTCATTTAACTCATCGCTAATAATTTGAAGAATGAGTGATTCATTAGCCAAAATTTCACGGTATTCTGCTATTTTTTGAAGCAGTTCTTGATACTCGCTCTCGATCTTCTCACGTTCGAGTCCTGTCAGACGTTGCAGACGCATATCCAGAATCGCCTGAGCTTGCTCAAGGCTAAGTCCAAAACGTTCCATCAACCCGTTACGGGCGATTTCTGTGGTCTGTGAACCACGAATGAGTGCGATCACTTCATCCAAATGATCCAGAGCAATACGCAAGCCTTCCAGAATATGAGCGCGTGCTTCTGCTTTCTTCAGCTCAAATTCCGTCCGGCGACGAATAACTACCATTTGATGGTCTAAATAATGTTGTAGAACTTCCTTCAGCGTAAGGATCCTCGGCTCATTGCTCACGATAGCAAGCATGTTAATTCCGAATGTGCTTTGCAACGCTGTATGCTTGTACAGGTTGTTTAAGACAACATTTGGATTTACATCTCTACGCAGTTCGATAACAACGCGCATACCATTACGGTCTGACTCGTCGCGCAAATCGGTAATACCATCGATTTTTTTCTCTCTAACCAACTCGGCAATTTTCTCAACGAGTCGTGCCTTGTTAACTTGATAAGGAAGCTCGTCTACTATAATGCGGGCTTTGTTATTATTCTCTTCAATCGTTGTCTTCGCACGCATTGTAATCGAGCCGCGACCAGTTGTATATGCTTGACGGACACCTGTTCTGCCAATAATATAACCGCCAGTAGGAAAATCAGGACCTTTGATATAATCCATCAAATCAAGTGAATCAATCTCAGGATTTTCAATGATGGCCTGTACACCATCAATAACTTCACCCAAATTATGAGGTGGAATGTTAGTCGCCATACCAACAGCTATCCCTGACACACCATTAACAAGCAGGTTAGGGTATCTAGCAGGAAGTACAACCGGCTCTCGCTCTTCCCCGTCATAGTTCGGCATAAAGTCGATCGTCTCTTTATTAATATCACGCAACATTTCCATTGCTATCTTGGAAAGACGTGCCTCTGTATAACGCATTGCCGCTGCGCCGTCACCGTCTACTGAACCAAAGTTACCGTGACCGTCAACAAGCATGTACCGCATAGAGAAATCCTGAGCCATCCGCACCATTGTTTCATAAACCGCGGAATCCCCATGAGGATGATATTTACCAATAACTTCACCGACGATTCTAGCCGATTTTTTGTACGGCTTATCGGGATACATACCGAGCTCGGACATTGCATAAAGAATGCGTCGATGTACCGGTTTCAGACCATCCCTAACATCCGGCAAAGCACGGCTGACAATAATGCTCATCGCATAATCCATAAAGGACTCGCGCATTTCCACATTAATGTCCCGATCTACAATTTGCGAGAAATTTTCTTCCGCCATGCTGGACCTCCTTCAATATCTATCCATGAACCCTTGTTTGGGCAGGAAAACCGCCACTTGTCATTATATTACTTTCACAAAACTAGTGTAATTAAACGTGACGTTATCCTACTTTAATCCCAAAGCATTTACAAAATGGGGATGTGTCCATTCACATTCATGCATTCCTTCATACACTACCATATAGGCATTTTTATAGTCGTTTTGGAGTTCTTGAACTTGAATAGAAACAAAATTGTGTATGAAATTCTCAAAAAACTTATAAAATCCCCATATCTTTTTATTATACCATTGTTTATCTCTTCTGTCCTATGTTTTTCAGCATCATATGAAAGCACCCGGGGGTTCAGAAAGGAAGGAGCTTTAGTTGCCAATTCAAAGAGTTGCGAGCAAATGGAAAAAGACAATAATCCTTAAGCATAGAGAATACCTTCGTCCCTACATTCCCGACACTCGAAAATATAGTTTAGAACATCTAAAGGAGATGCTTGAACTATATGGGACCGTTTATGTTAAACCGGATCTCGGGACTTATGGTATAGGAGTAATGAGTGCGGAATACTGGACTGATGAACTAGATCCCGCACCTATCAGACAATATAAGCTTAGATATGGAATCGAGAGTGAACTATTTCCAACCCTTGAAGAGCTTCATGCATCTATATCTGCAAAAATAGGACAGAAGCTAAACCTCATCCAACAAGGAATCGACATGCTTACCTATAGGCGCCGTAAATTTGATCTTCGTGCACTTGTCCAACTGACTCCACAACGTACCTGGGAAACCACAGGATTTATTGGACGTCTTGCCGCACCTCAAAAAATAATTACCAACCATCATGGCGGTGGCTCAATTATGACGATAGAGGATTTGCTGGGTCCCTACCTTACACCAAAAGAATTTGCCTCTCTGTACAAAGAAATGAAAAACGTAGGTGTCCATACTGCAGCAACTCTGGCCCGTAAGTATCGCAATTTAAAAGAAATCGGACTTGATATAGCAATCGATCAAGGATTCAAAATCTGGATTCTCGAAGTAAATACCCTCCCTGCCTTATTCCCTTTCAAAACCTTGCAGAACAAGGATATTTATAAAAAAATACGTCGCTACGCCGTTGCTTATGGACGTTTGAAAGCCTAGTCTATATTCAAAAGTATCAAAAAATACCGTCAGCGAATGACGGTATTTTTTGAAATGGTTTATCTACATGTTATGTCACTTAATAAATTAAATATCAAGGTTCTTAACATATTTTGCATGTTCGTGAATAAAGTCACGGCGTGGTTCTACGTCATCACCCATCAACGTATCAAAAATAGCATCTGCCTTGATTGCATCAGAGATAGATACCTGCTGCATCGTACGGCTCTCAGGGTCCATCGTTGTCTCCCAGAGCTGTGCTGCATTCATCTCTCCGAGACCTTTATATCGCTGAATATTAAATTTCGCGTTATCACCAAATTCAGCAATGATCTCATCGCGTTCCTTCTCAGAGCCTGCGTAACGTATTACTTTGTTACGCTCAATTTTGAAGAGTGGTGGTTGAGCGATATATACATATCCAGCATCAATAATTTTACGCATGTAACGAAAGAAGAACGTCAACAGCAAAGTACGAATATGCGCTCCATCGACATCGGCATCCGTCATGATAATGACTTTATGATAACGAGCTTTTTCAATATCAAATTCATCACCAATACCAGTACCGAGGGCCGTAATGATCGTACGAATTTCCGCATTTCCGAGAATACGATCCAAGCGAGCTTTTTCAACGTTCAGAATTTTACCACGCAGAGGCAAAATCGCTTGAAAGTGACGATCCCGGCCTTGCTTAGCAGATCCACCTGCAGAGTCACCTTCGACGATATACAGCTCACAAATAGATGCATCTTTGGAAGAACAGTCCGCCAGTTTGCCAGGAAGAGCACTAACCTCAAGCGCACTCTTGCGACGTGTCAGTTCACGCGCCTTACGAGCTGCTTCACGAGCACGGGAAGCTTGAAGTGATTTTTCAAGAACCTTTCGTGATACCGCAGGGTTCTCTTCCATAAATTCCTGCAGCTTCTCAGCAAACAGAGATTCAACAATACCGCGAACTTCACTATTTCCAAGTTTTGTCTTTGTTTGACCCTCGAATTGCGGCTCCGGGATTTTAACAGAAATAATTGCCGTCAATCCCTCACGTACATCATCACCGGTCAAGTTGGAGCTGTTATCCTTAATGATATTGTTCTTGCGAGCATAATCATTAATGATCCGGGTCAGCGCACTCTTGAAACCAGACTCATGAGTCCCTCCTTCATGGGTATGGATATTGTTCGCAAAAGAAAGGATATTTTCTGTATAGCTCTCATTGTATTGCAGAGCAACTTCAACCTGAATCATATCACGAGCGCCTTCAACATAGATCGGCTGTTCATGCAGAACTTCCTTGTTCCCATTCAGGAATTTAACATATTCCATGATGCCGCCTTCATAGTGAAATGAATCAGAATCACCTGTGCGCTCATCAGTTATAGAAATGTTAATGCCCTTATTCAAAAAGGCTAGCTCACGAATCCGTGACAGCAAAATATTGTAATCATAAACAGTAGTCTCAGTAAACACTTCCGGATCCGGATGGAACGTAGTTCTTGTTCCAGTAATATCTGATTTACCAACTACCTTCACATCATATTGGGGCACACCGCGGCGGTATTCTTGCTGATATATTTCCCCGTCACGGCTTACTTGTACAACTACCTTCTCAGATAGGGCATTCACAACGGATACACCTACACCATGAAGACCGCCTGAAACTTTATATCCGCCTCCACCAAATTTACCACCGGCATGGAGAACCGTCATAACGACTTCAAGTGTTGATTTTTTGAGCTTCGGATGTTCACCTACCGGGATACCCCGTCCGTTATCAACGACCGTTACGCTGTTATCCTGGTGAACAATGACATCAATTTTATTCGCAAAACCGGCTAAAGCTTCGTCAATACTATTGTCGACAACTTCCCAGACCAAATGGTGCAAGCCGCGTCCACTGGTAGATCCAATATACATACCAGGACGCTTACGAACGGCCTCAAGCCCTTCCAGTACCTGTATCTGACTCTCATCATACGATTGTTGTTCGTTCATAGACATGCCTTCACCTACTTCTCTAAATTCAACTTATATGCCAATGGAATTATGATAGAAAATTAATGCTGGTCTTCTTCTTGAGCGTAGCAGAGGAAATTGGCGAAAAATACACCATGTTTTTGGTCACAACAATAGACTTGGCTTCTTCCTCACCGATCCTCAATACGTTCTTGTCCTTAATAGCATGACTTACGAATTGCTTGGAAATCTTGGATGATTTCTCGATCGATATATCAAAAATCGCTATCAATTCTGAAGATTGGATTACTTTTTCTCCACCCAAATGAATGTACAATCGCCTGCCTCCTCCATACTACCTAATGACTTGTCCCTCTTGGACATGAAAAATGCTGGCGTCCTGAAGACGGCTTGCGTTAATGCTTTCGATTCCCGTAGCCGTTATGAACGTCTGCACTTTGCTCTGAAATGTCTCAATCAATTGAGTTTGTCGGTATGGGTCCAGCTCGGACAATACGTCATCAAGCAGTAGAATTGGATACTCTCCAATCTCTTCGTGAATGAGCTCGATTTCCGCCAATTTAAGTGATAACGCCGTCGTTCGCTGCTGTCCCTGAGATCCATACACCTGGGCTTCATTACCGTTAATATGAAAAGCCAGATCGTCTCGATGTGGTCCGCAGAGAGTCATCCCGCGGCGAATTTCCTGATCTCTCATTTGTGATAACTTTATCATAAATTGCTGCAATAAGACAGCTTCATCTTCCTCATCAGCTTCTCCAAAGGATGGAATGTAAGATAATTGGAGCTTTTCTCCGCCTCCAGTTATGCCTTCGTGAATGCCCTGAGCCCATTTCTGCAGTTTTCTTATAAATTGTTTCCTTTTCTTAATGATTTTAACACCATGCTCTACGAGCTGTTCATTCCAGACATCCAGCATTACTGTTATTTCCGGGCCTTTTCCGAAAGCTTGCTTAAGTAAATTGTTACGCTGCAACAGCACCTTCTGATACTGCTGTAAATGGAACAGATAGCTAGGCTGAACCTGCCCAATCTCCATATCAAGAAAACGCCGCCTTATTCCAGGAGTTCCCTTTACAATTTCCAAATCCTCTGGTGCAAACATAACCGCATTAAGCGCCCCTACAAAATCACTCAATTTCCGCTGCTCAAGACCGTTCAGCTTAGCCTTCTTACCTTGGTTCGAAAATTGCAGCTCCAAATTTACGGTCCCGTATTTCTTCTCTATTTCAGCAGAAACGGCAGCATTATTGCTGCCAAAAGAAATCAGTTCCTTATCCTTTGCTGTACGATGCGATTTGGTTAATGCCAGAACGAGCAATGCTTCCAGCAGATTGGTCTTGCCCTGTGCATTGCGCCCAATCATTAAGTTTACATTCCCGAATGAATCAAGAGACAGTGTCTCGTAATTACGATAATGCTGCAGAGATAATGTTTTAACAAACACGATTACTCAGGCCCTCCTTACTTCCCCTCCGCTCATTCAGGTTCAGGGAGCCTTACTCTTGATTGCCTCCAGTTACCTTGAAGGAACCACAATCCGTCACTTCAACGATGTCATTCGGATATAATTTCCGTCCCCGGCGCTCTTCAACCTCGCCATTCACCTTTACATCGCCTTCTTGTAACAGCGCCTTGGCCATGCCTCCAGTCGAAACACAATCGGCAAGCTTCAAGAATTGATCAAGCTTAATATATTCACTGGAAATACTAATCGTTTTCATTGCCTAGTTCTTCCTTTCATCACTTACAGATCTGATTAATTCGTAGTCCGGTATGGCAAAATCAGATACAAGCTTTGGCTGTCATCCATCGGTTTAATAATAATCGGGCTCATAGCGCCTGTAAAACAGATACGCAGTTGCTCGCTCTCTACTACTTTCAACACATCGAGCATATATTTGGAGTTAAAAGAAATCCGAAGCGCATCCCCGGTAAATTGAGACACTTCAAGCTGTTCGGTAACCTTTCCGAGTTCGGATGAACTAGAAGAGATTTCAATCGTTCCGTCCTCAAGAGTCTGCAAGCGTACGATATTTGTTTTTTCTTCGCGAGACAACAAATATGCACGGTCGATAGAGTCGCTTAATTTTTTTGTATCCAATACAAGTTCTGTTTTGTAGTTTGTTGGAATAATCTTAGAAGTATCAGGATAGGTTCCATCCAGAATACGGGTATAGAACAATACTCTGTCGATTTTGAACAGCACCTGATTGTCTGCTACGACGATATCGACACGCGTATTTTGTTCAGGAATAATTTTGCTGAGCTCGTTCAGCGTTTTACCTGAAATGACGATATTGCTAAAGCGCACGCCATCAGCATCATCTAGCTTCGCAGTGCGACATGCGAGACGATGACGGTCTGTCGCTACAAATTTGAATTGATCATCGCTTAAGTTCCATAATACCCCAGTTAAAATAGGCGAAGTTTCATTTGAGGAAATAGAAAATACCGTTTGTTTAACCATATTTTTAAGTAGATCACCTGGAATGGAGATGACTTGATTCTCTTCGATATTAGGCAATACAGGGAATTCCTCTGGGTCCATACCTACCATTTGGATATCTGTAGATCCCGAACGAATCATCGTCTGGAAGCTTTCTTTCACTTCCATCTCTACCTCTTGTGAAGGCAGCTTTTTAATAATCTCTACAAAAAATTTAGCTGGCAATACGACGCTACCAGGACGCTCTACCTGCACGATCTTCTTCTCATTGTCCTCAGCAGGAATAAATGCCTGGATGGAAATATCCGTGTCGCTAGCAGTTAACGTCATCCCTTGGAAATTAACCTCAAGTTTAATCCCAGTCAAAATAGGAATAGTAGTTCGACTAGAAATAGCCTTGGCTACATGCTGGATAGATTCATTTAATTCATGCTTTAAAACACGGATTTTCATAAATTCAACTCCTAAAATTCATTTTGTTCATTAGTTAGCAATTAGATTCATTGTAAGCTACAACGTTATGACGTGTGGTGTAATTTAACACCATCGCCAAATATGATGAAGTATATCTTTTAATTAATAGAAGAAGTAGTAGGGGCCCTGAATATGTGGATAACTAACCTAGACTATATGAAATGAAGCCTATCCACATGTGAATATCATGTGCATAGGCTTGTGCCTTATTCAGGTAGAATTTTTTATTTTTTCTGTGATGTTGTTGATAACTTTGAATAGATCCTGATCGGTTTTTAACTGCTGCGATATTTTCTCATGGGCATGTATGACTGTCGTATGATCTCGCCCTCCAAAAGCATCCCCGATCTTAGGCAGTGAGAAATCGGTTAGCTCTCTTGATAAATACATAGCGATTTGCCGAGGAAAAGCGATAGCCTTGGTTCGTTTGCGTGCCTTGAAATCCTCCAGCTTGAGATTGTAATATTCGCCAACTCTTTGCTGAATGTCCTGAATCGTGATCATCTTCGGTCTGCTGGAAGGGATAATGTCCTTTAGTGCCTCAGCTGCGAGATGTGTTGTAATGTCTTGATTGATCAAGGATGAATAGGCAACGACCCGGATAAGAGCTCCCTCAAGTTCCCGAATGTTCGTATCGATTTGATTGGCAATATACATCATGGCCTCGTTTGGTATATCAAGGTTCTCGGCCCGGGCCTTTTTGCGAAGAATTGCAATCCGCGTCTCCAGATCGGGAGGTTGGATATCGGTAATCAGACCCCATTCAAACCTGGATCTAAGCCGTTCTTCCAGAGTAGGAATTTCTTTTGGCGGCCGGTCACTTGAAATGATGATTTGTTTACGCTCTTCATGCAATGCATTGAAGGTATGGAAAAATTCCTCCTGCGTAGATTCTTTACCAGCGATAAACTGGATATCGTCAATCAACAGAATATCGATATTTCTGTATTTGTTACGGAAACTCTCAGCCCGATTGTCACGGATGGAGTTAATAAATTCGTTAGTAAATTTCTCGGAGGAAATATAAACGACTTTGCTGCTTGGACTATGTTCCAGAATATAGTGTCCAATCGCATGCATTAAATGTGTCTTGCCTAGTCCTACGCCACCATACAAAAATAGCGGGTTATAGGCACGAGCAGGGGCTTCAGCTACAGCCAAAGACGCAGCATGAGCAAAACGATTCCCGGATCCAATGACGAAGGTGTCAAATGTATATTTAGGATTAAGCATATTGGAAACGCTTTCCTCCGCTTGGATGGTTACAGGGGGCTCTTTAAATACCTGCGTCTGCTCAGGAACAGCCGATTCCTCGATAACAAAGGATACATCAACCTGTTTGCCAAGATACTCGAGAACAGTAGTGGCAACGAGTTTGGTGTATCGGCTTTCCAGCCATTCCACAGCAAATGTAGTCGGCGCAGAAATAACAATAGAGCGATCAGAGAGTGAGACTACTTTGGTCGCTTTAAACCAGGTGTCAAAGCTGGGTTTACTTAGTTTTGTATTGATGATGGATAAAATATGCTGCCATATATCGGAGGTATGGCTATCCACAGGCGGTCACTCCTTTTAAATCTTCCAATTGTGGCATGAGCCATGCAAAAAGAGTCGAAAAACATAAATAAAGGGGAAAGGTATCCCCATTAGTCAGAAAAATGGAATGATTATAAACAAGCACAATTTAAAATTGTTCACAATTTTATCCACAGGCTGTTGATAAAATTGTAGTAAAAAATAGATATTCACAACAAAAGCAATATAATCATAGCAAAAGAGACCTTATTTTTCAATGAAATGATGGCTTTTATCCACAAATTCAATAACTTGTGCATAATTTTCATCAACACCACTAGATATTGTTTATAACATGTTTAAAATTCGACAGAATACGTGAAAGTCCAATTTTAATTATTCACAGGTTGTTCCGATTCTAAAAAAAATATGTTAGCAAGGCCTGTGCATAATTTTTAGAACAAAAATAAGAGCTGCCTTCCTCATTTGGAAAGCAGCCCTTATTATGTACAAATTATCTTTTTTTATTTGTGATCGATTTTATTCATGTTGCGCTGAAATTTGGCAATTGCGTCGTACTCTTCTGTCAGTTGGCGGGAGATACGAATGTATATAGGTAGTAATTCATTATAAATCGCCGAATGTTCTTTGATTGGATTATGTTCGATCGTACTGCCAACCATGCTGGATACAACGTCGAAGGAATCTATTTTTCCTAGTGCTAACAATCCTAATACTACCGCTCCAAGACAAGAGCTCTCGAAATCCTCGGGAATAACGACCTTTTGATTAAAAATGTCAGCCATCATTTGACGCCATAATGGGGAACGGGCAAAGCCGCCGGTAGCCTGAATTTTGTGCGGCTGTCCTATCTGCTCCTCCATAGCGAGTAATACAGTGTATAGGTTAAAAATTACGCCTTCAAGAACAGCTCGAATCATATGCTCTTTCTTATGTTGCAATGTAAGGCCAAAAAAGGAGCCTCTGGCATTTGGATTCCAAAGAGGTGCACGTTCGCCAGCCAAATAAGGATGGAATAACAATCCATCAGAGCCTGGTCGTACTCTTGAGCCGATTTTCGTAAGTACGTCATACGGACTGATTCCGAGTCGGTTGGCAGTTTCCACCTCAGAAGCAGCGATTTCATCACGTACCCACCTGAATATACCGCCGCCATTATTGACCGGACCTCCGATCACCCAATGTTTATCTGTCAGAGCATAACAAAAAATTCGCCCCTTTGGATCCGTTTTTGGACGATCAACAACCGTTCGAATTGCACCGCTTGTTCCAATGGTTACGGCAACAACACCTGGTTTTATAGCGTCTACACCCAGATTAGATAAAACGCCGTCACTTGCTCCGATTACAAATGGGGTAGAGGTGTCCAGCCCCATTTGCTCTGCATACTCTTGCGATAAACCTTTCATTACATGGGTTGTTGGCACAAGAGTAGACAATTGATCGGGGGATAAGCCAGCTATTTGCAGAGCTTCTTGATCCCAATCCAGTTTCTCCAGATTCATTAATCCTGTGCAGGAAGCGATGGAGTAGTCGATAACATATTTACCGAATAACTTGGCAAATACATATTCTTTAATAGAAATAAACTTGTTTGTTTTACTGAAAATGTCCGGTTGATCATGGCGGAGCCATAGCATTTTGGTTAATGGGGACATTGGATGAATTGGTGTTCCGGTGCGTAGATAAATAGCATGTCCGCCCATATCATTCTTTAATCGTTCAGACCATTCAACACTGCGATTATCAGCCCAAGTCAGGCAGCGCATTAAAGGTTTGCCATCTACATCAACCGGAATAACACTATGCATAGCTGTACTGAAGGAGACGAGAATAATATTTTTTGGTGAAACCTGACTTTTATTCATGACTTGTCTAACACAACTGATAACAGCAGCAAAAATTTCTTCCGGATCCTGTTCAGCAACATCTGCGGTAGGTGTATAGAGTGGATATCCTTCGTTGGCAGTAGCTGTAACTTTACCATTTTCCTCAAATAATACAGCTTTAGTACTTGTTGTTCCTATATCTATACCGATCATGTACGATAGTTTATCCATCCGAGCTCACCTTTTTTCTAAATTAAGTAGTTAAGTATTCCTTTTTAAATATCTTTAACCAGTTTTGATCTTTAGTATGAAGCAAGAGTCCAAAAATCATTAGTGTATACTTGTCGACAACTACAATTAAAGAAGAAGGAAAATAAATTTCCTTTCATTATTGACCTTTTAGTGAATACTTGAATGAATCGTTTGATGTGAGTCCGCAAAATATTCCTCAATTCGTGCAGAAATTACAGCAGGATCGCGGCTCTCCAGTCCGTGTAGCAATGTTCGATGCTTGTTTATAACGAGATTGATTTTATCTTCCCCTTGGGAAAATATTTTTTTCGTCGTAATTAGCAAGACCGTCATGACAATCTGGCGAATGCTGCTCCACAAGTGCCAAATTCTCGAATGTTTAGCTTCGGCAATAATCAGTTCATGGAAGGCTATATCCTGAAATGCAAACTCCACAACATCGTGATGTTTTGCAGCAAGCTGCATTTTGTCGACGATTTGATGAAGCTGGGAGATTATTTTCGCTGGGTCATTCTGGGCCAGATGTCTCCAGGCAAAGCTCTCGATAAGATATCTTACATCGTACAATTCATCTACATCTTTAAGCTTTAGTCCTATAACTTCGACACCCATCCGTTTTAATGAAATTAGCCCTTCGCTGGATAACGTTTTTAATGCCTCACGTACAGGGGAGCGGCTAGTTCCGAATTTAGCAGCGATGCTATTCTCGGACAGAACCTCTCCAGGCTTAATGCTGCCATCGATAATTTGAAGACGAAGCTCACAGGCGATGGCCTCGCCAAGAGAACTTCCCTGTAACCAAGTTGTTGGATACTTCATATTAATGACTCCTATTTTAAAAGAAAAGGTAGTTTGATTTCATATTATAACAATTAATCAAATCATAACATGATCCATTCAACTTAGTAAGCCAGCTAAGCTTATTTAGTGGATTCTACAGCATGCCCACCAAATTCATTGCGTAGTGCTGCAACGACTTTCCCATGGAATGTATCGGTATCAAGTGAGCGATAACGCATAAACAGTGACATTGCGATGATGGGAGCATTAGCCTGCAAATCAAGAGCTGTTTCAACTGTCCATTTGCCCTCACCTGATGAATTCATAACACCACGAATGTTATTTAATTTTGCATCTTTGGAAAAAGCACTTTCAGTCAGTTCCATTAACCAGCCACGAATAACTGAACCATTGGACCATACCCTGGCAACCTCTTCATAGTCAAAATTAAATGGACTTTTATCTAAAATTTCAAATCCTTCGGCAATAGCCTGCATCATCCCGTATTCAATACCGTTATGGACCATCTTCAGAAAATGTCCGCTACCATTTTTACCGGCATATAGATAGCCTTTGTCCACCGCGATATCTTTAAAGAGGGGTTCAATGCTGCGAAACACAGTTTCATCGCCGCCAATCATGAAGCAGCCTCCATGACCAGCACCTTCTATGCCTCCTGAAGTTCCAATATCAAAGAAATAAACTCCCTGCTTGTTCAATTGATCAGCAAGAGAAAGCGAATCTTTATAGTGAGAATTACCACCATCAATAATGATATCGCCCTCATCTAATAATGGAGATAAAGTATCAATCACCGAATGAAGAGCACGGCCTGCTGGTACCATAATCCATATGATACGTGGCGTGCTGAGAGAGGACACTAGTTCTTCCAAGCTGGGAGCGGGGAGAGCTCCTTTTTCCGCTGCCTTTTCTATTGAACGATGATCCATATCGTAGGCAACTACTTCATGATTATGCTTCAGCAGATTTAGCGCAAGATTGTAACCCATTTTACCAAGTCCGATCATGCCAAGTTTCATAAAATTCCACACCTTTCAAATAGGGTATACTTGTATACAACTCTAAACAATAACATAATACTCGCTCTTTTTTGTTCTGTAAATTACATTAGAATAACTTTTTTTGTGTAAAAATACTTTTCCACATGTGTATAACTTTTATTCAACGACAAATAATTATAGAATTGTGGACAACTTATATAAAAATTGAAAAAAAAGAAATGCGGGGCTCGGTTGACTTTTCAGAATGCTTATGATTAAATGGAAAAAGGCATTTTCTGTGGGTATGAGTAACGAAAATGGTGAATATGACAGTGATTGATCTCTTTAAGGGGGTGCAATAAATGAAACCGACTTTTAAACCGAATGTGAGCAAACGTAGTAAGGTTCATGGTTTCCGTAAAAGAATGAGCACGAAAAACGGCCGCAAGGTTCTCGCTGCTCGTCGTCAAAAAGGCAGAAAAGTATTGAGTGCGTAATGCGTGCATGAAGACCACTGCGGTGGTCTTTTTTTGTATGTATGATTTATGAGTATTAATTTCAATTGAAATTGGAATTGACCATGAGGAGATAGCTCGTGCATAGGAAGCTTAGATTAAGAAATCGGGCGGATTTTAGCCGGATCTACCGGCATGGAAAGTCTTTCGCCAACCGTCAACTCGTCGTCTATTGGTCAAACAAATACGATATTGATCGTTTTCGTCTTGGTGTATCCGCAAGTAAAAAAATAGGCAATGCTGTAGTACGCAATCGTATGCGTAGAATGTTAAAGGAAATTGTCAGACTGCATGAAGCGGAAATTCGTGATCACGTGGACATCATTATTATTGTCCGTAATGGCGCCGTTGGATTGGAGTATAAGGAACTCGAAAAAAGTGTGCTGCATGTGCTGCGCAAAGCCACGCTGCTCAAGCCTTCCAGACGTTAAGCATGCTTGTTTCTTTGTCCTTTTAAATATGGTATGATTTACGATGAATGGACAGGTTAAGAGAGGGGTTTTGAAGTGTCACGAATGATGACTAACAAGAGGAAATGGGTTCTTCTCATCCTTGCAATCGGACTCATTGCTATCTTGGCGGGTTGTGGAACACAAAATGTCAATTTAGCAACTACCACTGAAAGTATGCGTGAAAGTGGATCATGGTGGACAGCAAATGTTGTTTACTATTTCTCGTTAGCTTTGGATACGTTTGCGAAGTGGTTCGACGGAGCCTACGGAATCGCAATTCTGATTATGGTGTTGATTGTACGTACGTTGATTTTGCCGCTTACTTTGAAGCAGGTCAAGAGCTCAAAAGCCATGCAGGCGATTCAGCCTGAAATACAAAAAATTCGTGAAATGTATAAGGACAACCCTGAGCAGCAGCAGCAGGAGACAATGAAGCTGTTTCAGGAAAATAAGGTTAATCCGATGGCTGGCTGTTTTCCATTGATCATTCAAATGCCAGTGTTCATCGCTTTGTATAATTCGATTTACTACAACTCAGCGATTCGGGATCACTCTTTCTTGTGGTTGCAGCTTGGAGAACCGGATAAATTATTTATTTTACCGTTGCTTGCAGCTCTAACAACTTTTATTCAGACTAAGATGATGTCGAATATAAATCCAAGTGGTATGCAAGGGCCGATGAAGTTCATGATGTTTATTTATCCTGTATTGATCTTCATCATGGCTTATAATTTTGCAGCTGCACTTCCGCTTTACTGGATATTTAGTAATCTCTACACTATTGCTCAAAACTTCTTTATATATCGCAACAAAGACGGACAACCCGCTGCAGCAGTAGTTAACGCAGGAACAGGAAGTAGTTCCAGTTCTTCTTCAAACAAAAAGCGGGGCGGTTCGAATTTAAAAGCTGGTCATCCCGGTAAGGGTGCCAAGGAGGCCAAAAAGTCGAAATGAACAAAATTGTGACGTCAGGAAAAACCATTGAAGAAGCTGTAAAACAAGGATTGGCTAAGCTCGGCGCTACCGAGGATCAAGTCACCATAAAAGTGTTAGAGCAGCCATCAAAAGGATTCCTGGGATTGATAGGCGTTAAGGAAGCCAAGGTTGAATTGGCTTTATCTACAGATACGTCTTCAACCCTGCCGATCGGGAATCGTTCTGAAGAAATGCTCGTTTCTCGTTTGAAAAACGAGGGAGATGATGAACGAGACCCTTATGAAGAGGCGGCGTCATTTATTAGAGACGTCAGTGTTAATATGGGACTTCAAGTTGAAGTGGATATTGTCCATAAGAAGGATAACACCGTGCTCAACATTTCGGGTAGCGATCTGGGCCTATTGATTGGAAGAAGAGGACAAACTCTCGACGCGCTTCAATATTTGACGAACATTATTGCCAACCGGTACTCAGACAGCTTTATCCGTATTGTTCTTGATGCGGAGAACTTCCGTGAACGTCGGAGAAAAACGCTGGAGGATTTGGCAGAGAGATTGGCTGGTCGTGTCATTCGTACACGTAAGGAAGTGGCTCTTGAACCGATGTCGCCGCAGGAGCGCAAAGTGATTCATTCCAAACTTCAGGATCATTCGGAGGTTAAAACTTATAGTAAGGGTGAAGAACCTAACCGGCGGGTCGTTATTACACTGAAGCAAAGCAAATGAATGAGACGCAATGACGTTGCTATGGAATTATGGCGATGTTGTTGCGTTCTTTTTTGTGTCTCAACCCTCCCAAACCCTCCCTTACCGTAAGGGAGGGCCCCCGAGGGCCCGCTGCCCTCGGGACTCCCGCAAACTGAACTAACGTGGGAGATATAGAGGCGCTCCTGCTCGCTGTTCCCTTCGGGAATGCGCTTTGGCTGCGTGCAATTGAACGCTTTTCCCCCTTCGGGTACGTCTTACTTTTGGTGCTCCCGGGCAACCTGATAAAACAGGCTGGATTCGTCTCTGCTTTCGACGCACCTGAGGTACTACTTGCGATGAGAGGCGCTTGTCACCCCTGCGGGGTACGCTCTACTTTTCGAGCTCCTGCGATTGAGGGGATGGAGATGCTTTGGCACGGGTTTTGCAGGATATTGTGCAAGGAGAGCGCTGTCCCTGACGGGATACGTTAGCTTATGAGCAGAGAGTTGGAGGCTAATTCGAGGAAGAATTGCCTAATGAGGAAACGCGTGGATCGATCTGTATTGTGTGCAAGGAGGACGCTGTCCCTACGGGATTCGCTTACGTCAGTCAGGAGTAAGGAGTGAAAGTTAGTTCGGGAAGGTGGAACGAACTGTAGTTTTTTTTGTGAAGCGGTAGCGGAGGCAGTCCATTTGAATCTGGAGAAACGGTAGTGGTCGCCTTTGCCATTGAATTGTAACCTAATCAGGTGTTATGAATGAAGACAATTCAATGGCAACAGCGATCGGAAGATCAAATGGAATGCGGAGCGTCCTAGCTTCACAAACAAACTTCTTCGATTTCACACTCACAACACAACAGTAAACTTAAAGAGGTGAAAGATACAATGCTTAGTGATACAATAGCGGCTATTTCGACAGCGGTCGGGGAGAGCGGGATTGCGGTGATCCGCGTGAGCGGACCGGATGCAATCGCAGAGGTTGAGCGAATGTTTCGCTCCAAGACGACGCTGACGGAAGCCGATAGTCATACAGTTCATTACGGGTTTATTATTGATCCCAAAAATGACGAAAAATTAGAAGAGGTTCTAGTGTCACTATTCCGTGCTCCACGTTCATTTACTACGGAGGATGTGGTAGAGATCAGTACTCACGGGGGGATTATCTCGGTTAAACGGGTAATGGATCTGCTGCTGCTGCAGCCGAACATTCGTCTTGCGGAGCCGGGAGAGTTCACAAAGCGAGCTTTTCTGAATGGACGGATCGACTTGTCTCAAGCAGAGGCGGTAATTGATTTGATTCGGTCAAAATCGGACCGTGCTTTTTCGCTTGCATTGAAGCAGGTGGAGGGGAAGCTGTCTCGTAAGATCAATGAGCTGAGACATTCGTTGGTCGAGACGCTGGCGCATATCGAGGTTAATATTGATTATCCAGAGCATGATGTGGAATCGATGACGATGGACTTTATTAAGCGTAAATGTACGGAAGTGTCGAGTGGGATTGATGAGCTGTTGAAGCACGCGAGTCAAGGGAAAATTTTGCGCGAAGGGATTACGACAGCGATTGTTGGACGTCCGAATGTAGGGAAATCATCGTTGATGAATACATTAGCGAGGGAGAACAAAGCAATTGTTACTGATATTCCAGGGACAACACGTGATGTGATTGAGGAATATGTGACAATTAACAATATACCGCTTAAGCTGCTCGATACGGCGGGTATTCGTGAAACGATGGATATCGTAGAGAAAATGGGGGTAGAGCGCTCCAAGGCAGCAGTAAATGAAGCAGATTTGATTCTGCTTGTGCTTAACAGCGCCGAGGAATTGCATGAGGATGAGATAATTTTGATGGAGCAGTTACAAGGGAGATCTGTACTCGTGCTGCTTAACAAGATTGATTTGCCTCAGCAATTAAAGAGGGAGAAGGTAACGCAATATTTTCCGGAAAGTGCGATTGTAGAGCTGTCGGCTAAAACGGAAGAAGGACTGGATCATCTGGAAGATGCGATCTCCTCGTTATTTTTTGGCGGGAAGCTGGAGTCGGGGGATTTGACATATGTAAGTAATGTGCGGCATATTGCACTTCTTAAGAAGGCACAGCAATCGTTAGCAGATGCTTATGAAGCGGCAGATAGCGGCATTCCGATCGATATTTTACAAATTGATGTACGTCTGGCTTGGGAACAGTTAGGTGAAGTGATCGGTGATTCAGCGCCGGATGCATTGATTGATCAAATTTTTTCACAATTTTGTCTCGGTAAATAAAGGTGAATGATATCATGATGTCTAGTTCGTGGTATGATGTATTAGTTATTAAATTAACTTGAATTTAAGATTTATCTATAGATATTTATTTATAAGGAGGTAGAGCAGAATGGGTTTTGCAGCCGGAAATTACGATGTTATTGTCGTCGGTGCAGGTCATGCGGGCTGTGAATCGGCTTTGGCAGCAGCGCGTATGGGATGCAGTACATTGATGATTACGATCAATTTGGATATGGTCGCTTTTATGCCATGTAATCCGTCAATCGGTGGTCCAGCAAAAGGTCACGTGGTACGTGAAATCGATGCGCTTGGCGGTGAAATGGGCCGAAACATTGATAAGACGTTCATTCAAATGCGGATGCTGAACACAGGTAAAGGCCCTGCAGTTCATGCACTTCGTGCACAAGCAGATAAGTTCTTGTACCAACATACAATGAAAGAAACGATGGAACTAGAATCTAACTTGACGATGCGTCAAGGCTTGGTTGAAGAGCTGATCGTGGAAGATGGGCAATGTGTTGGTGTCGTAACGATGACCGGAGCGGAATATCGTGCCAAAGCGGTTGTTTTGACGACAGGAACGTATTTGCGCGGGAAAATTATTATGGGTGAGCTGACTTATGAGAGTGGACCAAACAATCAGCAGCCTGCCGTTAAATTGTCTCAAAACCTGAAGGATCTCGGGTTTGATTTGGTTCGTTTTAAGACCGGTACACCTCCGCGTGTGCATAAGGATACGATTGATTTCTCACAAACGGAAATCCAACCGGGTGATGAGAATCCGAAGTTTTTTTCTTATGAGACAAAGAGCTCGGACAATGAACAGCTTCCCTGCTGGTTAACTTATACGTCTGCAGAGACACATGAGATTATTAATGCTAACCTGGATCGTGCGCCAATGTTCTCAGGCATTATTGAAGGAACTGGTCCGCGTTATTGTCCTTCTATTGAGGATAAAATTGTTCGTTTTAGCGATAAGCCGAAGCATCAAATCTTTTTGGAGCCGGAGGGGAAAAATACTTCGGAGTATTATGTCCAAGGCTTCTCTACAAGTATGCCAGAGGACGTACAGCTACAAATGCTGCGTTCGGTTCCAGGATTGCAAAATGTAAAAATGATGCGCAATGGTTACGCTATTGAATACGATGCGATGGTTCCAACTCAATTGTGGCCATCACTGGAAACAAAAGCAGTTCCCGGTCTTTTTACAGCAGGACAAATCAATGGTACTTCAGGTTATGAGGAAGCAGCGGGACAAGGTATTATGGCCGGCATTAACGCTGCTCGCAAAGTTCAAGGTAAAGATCCGGTCATTTTGGATCGTTCCCAAGGCTACATTGGAGTATTGATTGATGATTTGGTGACTAAAGGAACAAATGAGCCTTATCGTTTGCTTACTTCGCGTGCTGAGTATCGTCTTCTTTTGCGTCATGATAATGCAGATTTGCGTCTTACTCCGATTGGGTATGAGATCGGCTTGATCACTCCAGAGCGATATGAAATGTTCCTCGATAAGAAGAGCAAGGTGGAGGCAGAAATCGAACGCCTTCGCGAAACAAAGGTAAAACCGTCTGTCATAAACCCTTTGTTGGAATCCATTGGTTCAACGGTAATTCAGGATGGAAGCAATCTGTTAACTATTTTGCGTCGTCCTGAAGTAGAATATGCCCATATTGAATCTTTATATCCATCAGAAATAGAACTGGATGCTGAAATGAAGGAGCAAGTGGAAATTCAAATTAAGTATGCTGGATATATAGAAAAACAGCTGCTGCATGTTGAAAGATTACAAAAAATGGAAAAGAAGAAAATACCTGAGAGCATCACCTATGATGATATTCATGGATTGGCGATTGAAGCACGACAAAAGCTGGATAAAATACGTCCGTTGTCGATTGGTCAAGCTTCTCGTATTTCCGGTGTAACGCCTGCTGACATTTCCATTTTATTGGTTTATTTGGAACACTATAATCGGGTTACGGCTGCGGGAGGATAATGGTTTGGACCCTATACAATCTAAATTTCATGCATTGTTATTGGAACATGGAATCGACCTGACCTCTACACAACTTGAGCAGTTTGAAACTTATTATGAAGAGCTGGTCACCTGGAATGAGAAAATGAATTTAACAGGGATTACGGAACGTGAGCAAGTGTATATTAAGCATTTTTACGATTCCGTGTCTCTCTCTTTCTATCTTGATATATCTAATGTATCGAATGTCGCAGATATAGGTTCGGGTGCAGGATTTCCAGGCATACCATTAAAAATTTGCTTTCCTGAGCTCAAATTAACGATCATTGATTCTTTAAACAAAAGAATAGGTTTTTTGCAAAATGTAGTGGATAAGCTTGGTTTGTGTGATGTAGAGCTGCTTCATGGTCGTGCTGAAGATATGGCTCGTAAAGAGCATTTACGCGATGCTTTTGACCTTGTAACAGCTAGAGCAGTAGCACGTATGGCGGTATTAAATGAATTTTGTCTTCCTTTTGTGAAAAATGGCGGGTTATTTGCTGCAATGAAGGGGAGCGACCCTGGGGAAGAAATTAAAGAGTCTGTTCGAAGTATGAATGAGCTTAAGGGTAAACTTCGTGATACTCATCATTTTTCTCTTCCTTTGGAAAATTCGGATCGGCATATCGTTATTGTTAGTAAAACAGGAAATACTCCTAAGAAGTATCCTCGTAAAGCGGGAACACCTCTTAAGTCTCCATTAGTTTAATTTCCTTATAATAACAACTCTATAGTATCCCTCTTAACAATTTGTTCCACGTGGAACATGTTGTTAAGGGGGATATTCTTTTAAAATACATTAAATAAGAGAATAGGATTATAGTGAAAAAAGTGGTAGAATAGAGTTATCGCTAATCACTGACGGGGCGTGCGTTTGTACCTTATTCGTCCGTCATCCATTATGGGATGCACAGGAACGATTTTTTACATAGGGGATCAGCCTATATTTGATACATAGGTATGTCCTTATGTCACTATGAAATTAGGTGGTAATCTACGGGATGAGAGAACAATTTTCCAAATTGTTTGGTTTAACTGAGCGAAGCAGCGGTGACGAAGTAAAACAAATTCCGGTAGGGGAAATCGTCGGCAGTCCATATCAGCCCCGGACCATTTTTGACGATGAAAAAATTGATGAATTATGCCAAACGATTCGTACTCATGGTGTAATTCAACCGATTGTTGTGCGTTACCGTAATGATAAGTATGAAATCATTGCTGGTGAAAGACGTTGGCGTGCGGTTAAAAAACTTGGTATGGAGACAATTCCAGCCATTTTGCGCGAATTCAATGATTCCCAGGCTGCTTCTATCGCTCTAATTGAAAACCTTCAAAGGGAAGGCTTAACGGCTATTGAAGAAGCAATAGCTTATCAAAATTTAATTGAGCTTCATGAATTAACTCAAGAAAGTCTCGCTCAAAGATTAGGAAAGAGTCAATCGACTATTGCCAACAAAATCAGATTGCTTAATCTTCCAGAGAAAGCCAAAAATGCATTAATGGAGCGTAAAATAACTGAACGACACGCTCGTGCATTATTATCTCTTGATTCAGAAGAATTGCAGCATAAAGTGTTGGAAGAGATTATTAGTAAGGAATTAAATGTTAAACAGACGGAAGCTAGAATTGCTTTCTACAAAGAAGTATCCAAAAACAAGAGTAAAACGAAAAGAATTTCGTTTACAAAGGACGTTCGATTAGCTCTGAATACGATACGCCAATCTATTGATATGGTTTCAGGGTCAGGTCTTAATATTAAGACAGCTGAGAAAGATCTTGATGATCATTATGAAATCGTGATTCAGATTCCTAAGAGATAACTGAAAGTACGGCTACTACCCGTTGACCATAACCGCGAGGTAAGAGAGGTCAGCTAATTTTCGGCATGAAATGATACTGATCCCTATCCAATCCTTTTACGCTGCACTTGGGGAGAAGATAAGCCGTAGCGTTAAAAATCACCAGCAGTGTTTGGTCTTTTTGTAGCTGCAGCTTCGTCATACTCACATTGTTCAATTCTACAAAAAGATTCTTCTATATTATGAGGTGAATGGATTGTCTAAGATTATTGCAATTGCCAACCAAAAAGGTGGCGTCGGAAAGACGACGACTTCGGTGAATTTGGGAGCAGGACTGGCTTCTATTGGTAAAAAAGTACTTCTCATTGACATTGATCCGCAAGGGAATACAACAAGTGGTGTAGGTATAAACAAAGCGGATGTGCCGAACTGTATTTATGATGTGCTTATAAATGAAGTTCATCCAAGTGAAGCTATTGCACATACCGAGATTGAAGGCTTGGATATTATTCCAGCTACGATTCAATTGGCCGGTGCAGAAATTGAACTAGTATCAACAATTTCTCGTGAGGTGCGTCTTAAAAAGTCTCTTCAACAAGTTAAACACTTATATGATTACATTCTCATTGATTGTCCACCATCCTTGGGATTATTGACAATCAACTCATTAACTGCTGCAGATTCCGTGCTTATACCGATTCAGTGTGAGTATTACGCACTGGAAGGATTGAGTCAGTTACTAAATACAGTTCGACTGGTTCAGAAGCATTTAAACACAACACTTCAAATTGAAGGTGTGTTGTTAACGATGTTTGATGCAAGAACGAACTTAGGTATTCAAGTCATTGAAGAGGTCAAGAAATATTTCCAACAAAAAGTATACAAGACAGTTATTCCGCGTAATGTGCGACTGAGTGAAGCTCCTTCACATGGTCAATCTATTATTACGTATGATCCTAAATCTAAAGGTGCGGAAGTATACTTAGAGTTGGCGAAGGAAGTGGTCTCTTATGAGTAAACGCTTGGGCAAAGGATTGGATGCACTTTTTACATCACTTGATGTACAGGAAGATGATAAAGTGGTTGAAATTCCACTTAGTCAGCTGCGTGCGAATCCATATCAGCCACGGAAAACTTTTGATGAAGAAGCTATAAAAGAATTAGCTGAATCAATCCGTCAGCATGGTGTTATTCAACCAATCATTGTACGTAGTGTTCTTAAAGGTTATGAGATTATTGCTGGTGAACGGCGTTTCCGTGCATCTCAATATTGTGGGAATTCATCTATTCCCGCGGTGGTAAGATCTTTCTCGGATCAACAAGTAATGGAAATTGCTCTTATTGAGAATCTGCAACGGGAAAATTTGAATGCGATGGAAGTAGCTGTTGCATACCAAGGTTTAATGGATCAATTCAAATTAACACAAGAAGAACTGTCATTAAAGGTTGGCAAGTCTCGTTCTCATATTGCTAACTTTTTACGACTATTATCATTACCTGAAGAAGTTAAGGAATATGTTTCACGTGGAACATTATCTATGGGACATGCGAGAGCACTTGTTGGGTTGAAAAATGCTGATACAATCAAGCAGTTAGCAAAACAATGTATAGATCACGAATGGAGTGTACGTGATTTAGAAAATGCAGTTCAACAGCTCGATCGTAAAAAGCTGGAGAAGGCGAAACCAACAAATAAAAAACGGGACCCATATATAGATGAAGTAGAAGAAAGTTTGCGTGAGCGCTATAAAACTACTGTCAAAATTAAAGCTAGTAAAGATAAAGGAAAAATCGAAATTAATTATTACAGTCAGCAAGACTTGCAACGGCTTTTGGATTTGTTAAGTTGACGACACGATGACATATTCCCCCTTTTGCGAGTATTGATCAGCAAGAGGGAAGAGTATGTCATTGTTGGTGTAAATGGTAAGATTTTCTTGAAGTGGGGTGGTCGTTTGGAGAAACGTGACGTGATTTATTTGGATCATGCAGCAACGTCGTGGCCCAAAGCTCCTGGAGTAGCAGACGCTATGGTGAAAATACTAAATGGACCTTCAGCTAGTGCGGGGAGAGGAAATCATGGGATGGCCTTGCAGGCAGGTAGAACCATGTTTACTACTCGAACAAGGCTAGCTAAACTATTTCAGATTTCAAATCCAAACGATATTGCGTTCACTTCGAATACGACAGAAGCTCTAAATTTGGCGATTAAAGGATATGTGAAGCCTGGCGATCATGTGATAGCGACGATGGTGGAGCATAATTCTGTTAGAAGACCGTTAGAGTTTCTGAAACGAACAAATGGAATATCCGTCGATTATTTACCCATAAGTGAACAGGGTGATATAAATCTGGAGGAACTGGAAAAGACGTTTCGTCCACAAACCAAATTGGTGGTTTGCAGCCATAGCTCTAATTTATTGGGAAGTATACTTCCGATAGCTGAAATAAGTAAGCTGGCACATGATCATGGAGTAGTTGTGTTGTTGGACGCAGCACAAACAGCAGGGATATATCCTATTGATGTAGGAAGTATGGGCATTGATATGTTAGCCTTTCCTGGACATAAAGGTTTACTTGGTCCTCAAGGAACAGGGGGATTATATATTAGTCCTAAGCTTGATTTGGAGCCGCTATTGCATGGGGGAACTGGAAGTCAGTCAGAAGAACCGGAACAGCCGTTAGTTAGACCTGATCGTTATGAAGCAGGAACATCGAATACGGTAGGTGTCGCAGGATTAGGGGCGGCAGTAAAATATGTGATGGAGCAAGGTGTTGAACGGATTTATGAGCATGAATGGAATTTAACTCAAACGATAATGAGAGAATTGAAAGGGATACCAGGCATATCATTGTTAGGTCCCAATATTGGACAACCAAGAACGGGACTTGTTTCCTTTAATGCTCAAGGGCATGACGCGGCTGAAATGGCATTTAATCTAGACAGGGATTTTGGAATTGCAGTAAGAGCAGGGTATCATTGTACTCCTCTAGGACATAAGACTGCGGGTACATCATCGGGTGGAGCAGTTCGAGCAAGTGTGGGGCATACTACGACAGAAGAGGAAATTGAAGCATTAATTACAGCAGTACGGTTGATTGTAAAGTGATATTCAACATAGGGGAGAAATAACATGCGGGAATGGAATGAGCTAATTCTGGATCAGTTGGTCTGGATCGTGGGTGGACTAATCATAATTTGTTTATGGCTGCTGATTTGGAATATAGCACAAGGTAGTAAGCTGCGGAAGATGCGTAAGAAGTATCAAATGATGATGAAAGATACAGGTATTGAGGATTTGGAAAGTTTACTCATTGATTTAAAAATACAGCAAGAAAAAATTGAGGTAGTTCAAGAAGAGCAGAAACAGCAGCTTAACAAGTTAAATAAACTGTTGCCGAAGAAAAAGGCAAAAATTGGGATAACGAGATATAATGCCTTTGGAGAACGTGGGAACGACCTCAGCTTCTCAATCGCTTTTATAAATGATGAGAGAGATGGGGTTGTTCTTACAGGACTATACAACCGGGATGGTTCCTACGTATATGCCAAACCGTTAACCAAGGGAGAGTCGTCGCATGTGCTCTCCCCAGAAGAGAGAGAAGCTATTGATCTCGCCGGGCAAGAGGAATGATATTCCTATTCCATTCTTTAATTGCAGAATAAATACTGCTGGCTATAATTTCGGATAGTCGCACAACTAGACTGAGACGTGTATTTTGCAATACGAAGTATTCCATAAAGCCGCCGACATTGACGATTCCTGTAACATGGATATCGCCAACCGGCGGTAATTCTTTATTTACGCCTGCACCGGGACGTAGAGGACCTTGAACGACTTGAATAGAGCCTACACTTGATGTTTGACCTAGACAGGCGTCAATGCCTATAACATAGGGATTTTGGAATGTCTGATTGATGTGAAGAAGAGTGTCTTTTAAATTCATGGCATGTACAGGCTCTTCCAAGGTTCCGAAAAGATGGAAATGTTCTAGTCCGAATTTGGAAAGCGCAGTACCTACAAGAGGGCCTAGACAATCACCAGTTGATCGATCTGTACCGATACATACAATAACCATTTCCTGTCCGGGAACGACTTGTGCAAAATGCAGGAGCAGACGATGAATGAGTGCAGAGTGAATGCCTGGCTCGGTATGTGGTATTTTTAAATAAGGAATTTCTTGTCCTGACGTCGACGGCTGCATCTGTGACATATTATCTTCCTTTCCTTTATAATTAGAAATGTTGTAAGCTTAGATATGTTTACGGATACATTGAAAGTTTCAGAAGGTGCTTTAAAGATTAGTAGATAGTATATGGAAAATAAGTGAATTGTATACTCCGACTAAAGTTGTGTTTAAGGAAAGGTGAAGTAGCGTTCAGGGGAAAGAGGGAACAATATGCATGAGATGCTTGTAATGGCGTTTGATTCTACTCAGCAGGCTTTACGTGCTGAAATGCTGCTTGAATTTGCAGAGGTAGATATTGATTTATTTCCAACACCGAAGGAGATCACTGCGGGATGTGCATTGTCTATACAATTTGCGGAGAGTTCTCTGTCCCTCGTGAAAGAGATCATCAAGAACGAGTCTGTAGAAATTAGGGGGATATTCATCCTAACCGACACAGGATACGATAACATCACGATATAAATGAGGGGATTTAATGATAACAGGATTATTACTTACGGAGCAGGTTACTGAGCAAGTTACTGAGAAAGTAGGTGAAGTATTGGAAGAGGCTATAACCTGGAAGGATCGAATCTGGAATTGGTTTACGGATGCAGAAATGTGGCAGCATGTTTTATTTGCAAGTATAAAAATTATTCTGATCTTTTTGATAACACGTATTTTTGTGCGAGTGATTTATAAAGTTATAGATCGATCTCTAGATCGGAGAGAAAAAAGTCGTCTTCAAATGAATCCTCGCAGATTAGTTACTGTTGGTGAGTTACTTAAAAATATAACGTGGATCGCAAGTAATTTGATTATGGGGATGCTGATTTTGGGTGAGGTTGGATTTGAGCTTGCACCACTGCTGGCAGGGGCTGGTGTACTAGGTCTAGCGATTGGTTTTGGCGCCCAGAGCTTAGTAAAGGATGTTATAACAGGGTTTTTCATTATTTTAGAGGATCAATTTGCAGTTGGTGACGTCATCCAGACAGGAAATCTGAAGGGTACAGTAGAAATTATCGGACTGCGCTCCACGCGGCTTGTAAGCTGGACAGGAGAGGTGCATATCATTCCGAATGGAATGATCACGAATGTAACCAACTTTTCAATAGGCACTGCATTGGCGGTTGTAGATTTGCCATTTAGTAATACAGAAAAGCTTGAGGATAGTCTTGATCTGTTAAAGAAGGCTATGATGAGGCTTAATGAGAATAGTGAGGAAGTTGCTCAGGCGCCTAATGTACTCGGTGTTCAATCGCTTACAACGAGTGAATATGTGATACGGATTGCTGTGGAGTGTTCCCCAAGTGTAAGAACGAGCGTAGAACGTCAAATACAGATGTATGCAAAGGAAGCTCTGGAGGAAATGGAAACTTTACGGCTGACATCTGTAACGAAGAATTAAGAGGAAAGAGGGGGAAGAACATGGAACGAAAGGTATTCCAATTGGGTGATGTTGTATTAATGAAGAAGAATCATCCATGTGGGAGCAATGAAATGGAAATTATCCGGATGGGTATGGATATTCGAATAAAATGTGTAGGCTGCAAACATAGTGTGCTTGTACCCAGGGCAAAGTTTGAGAAAAACATGAGAAAAGTATTGCGTTCAGCAAATAACATGAGTGCGTTAGATAGTGAAGGTGGACCTAGTAATATAGAGGAGTAAACGGAAGAATCGTACTCAATAGTAGTGTACAGCAGGATATTGTTTCCGATTTTCAAGACTATTGCAAATCAATGAAAATCATGATACAATTAATCTTACTGTGGAGAGGTACCCAAGAGGCCCAAGGGGGTTGACTCGAAATCAATTAGGCGTCGCAAGGCGTGCGTGGGTTCGAATCCCACCCTCTCCGCCACATTAAATTAATCCATAATAAGTTGAAATGTATAACCTTCTGCGTTTGTTGCGTAGGAGGTTTTTTATGTTAGATGTGTATTACGAAAAAGGAAGAACCCCAAAAGGGTTCTTCCTTGGTTGACGGCGTGCAAATTTGGAATTTTTTCTTACTACTTTAAGAAACTTTCGATTTGTGCATCAGCACATGAACTAAAGAAGAGGGGTCTTCGTTAATTCATGATCTTGGCTTCTACAGGGTAGTGAATAAGAACTCCGAACGGTTTGTTTCGCGGAATGCTCCAACGGAACCACACCTCTCTAATGCATCGCCGTCTAAGTGTATTATGCTCAGGCCGGATCTTTTTATTCAAAAAAATTTAAATTAGTGTACACGGGCTTTTTCGGCCTTTTTCCATTTGCGGTCCTTATTAGATGTATCAGGAAATGTTTCGCCGCGTTCCATGGTTATGCGCTTGGGATCTTTAATTTGAGTGTGGAAGCTTCGCGCCTCTCCAACCTCAGTATATACACCGGGATTTGGCGCCTTGTCGCCTGGTTCAAATTCTGTCTTTTCACCCATAATGATTCTCCTTTCGTGATGACGATCTATTGGAAGATCGCGGACATATATGTCCGGGAAACATATATATTGTGTGTTGTCAGGCGATATTTCATGTAAAACTGGAATAGTCGTACTTGCAGTGATGAAGCCAATTTGGTATATTATTATGGTGCGAGTTGATGCTCGTTCCTTGCTCCCAAGGCTAACAAATTGGGGGCCATAGTCCAAGAGGAGGTGAAATATATGCGCAAATATGAAGTGATGTACATTGTTCGTCCTGATCTTGAGCAAGAAGCTGTTCAAGCTGTAGTCGAAAAATTCCAAGGCATCATCCAAAACGGCGGTGAAATTACTAAGCATGACGTGATGGGCAAACGCCGGCTTGCGTATGAGATTAACAAAATCCGTGATGGAGTTTACGTACTTGTGAACTTCACTGCAACTCCAGAAGTTGTTGCTGAGCTTGAGCGGATTCTGAAGATTTCCGACGAGGTTATCCGTTATCTCATTACTAAAGACGTTGCCTAAGATTAAGTTTAGTATGCATTAGCCCGAAGGAGGGGATTTGATTGTTGAACCGTGTCATTCTTATAGGACGTCTTACCAAAGATCCGGAATTACGTTATACGCCGTCTGGTGTTGCAGTTACTCAGTTCACAATTGCTGTGGACAGACCGTTTACATCGCAGGGTGGAGAACGTGAAGCGGATTTTATTCCAGTAGTAACCTGGAGACAGCTTGCTGAGACTTGTGCAAATTATTTGCGTAAAGGTCGTCTAACGGCTGTGGAAGGACGAATTCAAGTGCGGAATTACGAGAATAACGAAGGTAAGCGTGTATACGTAACTGAAGTTATTGCTGATAATGTTCGTTTCTTGGAATCCAACCGCGAAGGCGGATCAGGTGGCGGCGGACAACGAGAAGAGGCTCCATTTGGAGGCGGCGCTGGCAATGCTAGTCGCAGCAATTCTCCTCGTAGCAATCAGAATGATCCATTCTCCGATGACGGGAAACCGATCGATATTTCGGATGACGATTTGCCATTTTAATAAGGGAAAGGACTGAACAGTATGAGCTTCAAGCAAAGAGAAGGCGGAGACGACAAAAGACCGGCTCGCCGTGGCGGACGTAACAAACGTCGTAAAGTATGTTTCTTCACTGTGAACAAAATTACTCACATTGATTATAAAGATACTGAACTCCTTAAGAAATTCATTAGCGAACGCGGTAAAATTTTGCCACGTCGTGTAACTGGTACAAGTGCGAAGTATCAACGCCTTTTGACGATTGCAATCAAACGCTCCCGTCAAATCGCATTGCTTCCGTACACTACTGAGTAATCTAACCGATTTCGGTATAAATCCCCTTGTAGTAGACAAGAGATTATCCTCTTGTTGAAACAAGGGGATTTTTTGTTATATTCGAAAATGGGGGAATAAATACAAATAAATTCAAATTTTCGTAGTAAATTTGTAAAAAAATAGTCATTTTTCTGGAAGTCCACATTAGTGGGGGCTTCTTTGAGTTGAATGGAAATTATCCTATATGTTATAGTACGAATCGATAGAGAAACATGAAGATATTGTATCTTTTCTCCGAAAGTTTACGTTTACACTTAATGATTAGAGAATAACTAGAGTTACAAAAGAAATAAAATAAGATGGAGGTATGTAATGATAGAACGAAATAAAAGCAAGAAAAACAAACGAAATCGCGGTAAAGTAGCGCTCATAACGCTTTTAATTATAGTAATCGTTGGTGCAGGTGCTTATACCTTTCGCAAATCTCTCGCAGTCATGGCGTTTGATCTATTTCTCTCAGGTCAGGTAGAACAGAAGTTGGAGAAATCATATTCCCCGCTTGAGGGCGAGGAACAGAAGAGTGTGGCACCCGAGCAAAAAATGAAGCCATTTAGTATACTTTTATTAGGGGTGGACCAGAGGAAGAGCGAACCAGCCCGTTCTGACACGATGATTTACGCAGTAGTTCGGCCAGAGGAATCTAAGGTTCTACTTATATCCATTCCACGGGATACGTATACCGAGATTGTTGGCAGAGACAAGGACGACAAGATTAACCATGCTTATGTTTTTGGCGGGGAGAAGATGGCTAAGGATACTGTAGAGAACTTCTTAAGCAGTCCGGTTGATTATTATGCTGCCATTAACTTTGAGGGCTTAAAGCAAGTGGTTGATGCGCTCGGTGGTGTTGAGCTTCCGATCACCAAAGATATTGTGAACAAGCAGAAGGATCATGAGAAATTTACGATTAAGGCAGGTAAGCCTCTTTACGATGGCCAGGAAGCGTTGAACTTTGTACGTTATCGTGAGGATAGTGACTTTAATCGAACCAAACGACATCAAATATTTTTGAATGCGATTGTGGATCGAATGCTGAAGCTGGATCAGGTCTCTAAAATTCCTGAATTAATGGATATGCTGGGTGAGAACTTCAAGACAGATATGCTGCCAAGCTATATTATTGATTTGTCTAAGCAAGTGTTATTAGGAGATAGTCCATCTATTAGTGGATTTACCATTATGGGTGAAGGCTTCCGTAAAAACGGAATATTTTATGATGCCGCAAATGAAGAGGATGTCCAGTACGCTAAGGAAATGATCAAAAGCTGGTCTGATGCTGAGACGGAATCAAGCCAATTGTTAATGCCGGAATCTCGGGATGCCAAGGCATCAACGACCGAGTCATCAAATAATCAAGCAGTAAGCAAAGAATGAGTACTCATTAGTCGTCATAACTTAAGGATAAGAGATAAGTAGATAGTTCGGCAGTCCGGTGATCCGGCTGCCGATTTCACTCAAGTGGCGGAACAAATATTTATGGAACGTAATTAAACAACTGCAACAAGGTGTTGATTTGGTTTATTTAGTTAGAAGGAGGATTCATTTATATGAATATTGCGTTTTTTTTACTGCCGAAGAATGATGTAGTGGCGGTTACGCTGGATTCAACTTTGCGGCAGACACTAGAAAGAATGGAGTTTCATAGGTATACGGCAGTGCCGATAATCGGTGAAGATGGCGAGTATGTAGGAACGGTAACTGAGGGTGACTTGTTATGGTATATGAAAAATTCCGGAGGCAAGGTAACTTTTGAGACCGCTTCAAAATTTCCACTTAGCGATGTTCCACTTAAAATGAATATAAAGCCGGTATCCATTGACGCCGATATGGCAGATTTGATTAATTTGGCGAAGGTTCAAAACTTCGTTCCCGTGGTAGATGATATAGGAAGATTTATTGGCATCGTTCGTCGTAGCCAAATTATTGAATATTGTGAGAAATTCGTTACGCGGGATGCATCAGTTCCAAAGAGATAACGGATAACAACCTGTCCATAGGTTTGCATCCCTTGCCTCAATTACTTTATGCTATAATGGAGAATAATGCTTTTATGGAGAGGATGGAAGCTGTCTGCCATGCAAAGGGAATTGGATGTGGCCAAACGCGCCAAGGTGATTGAATGGCTCAAAACGGAAGTAGTCGATCACATATCCCGTTTATTCAAAGCATTATGGGAAGGCAGCACGACAAGGGTAACGGATAGCTTAGCCAGCTTGATCGTAAGCAGTTATATTTTGGGCAGAAGGCTAGGGGTTTCATATCAGGAACTGGACGATACTATTTTGGACAAATTAAAAAAACATAGACAGGAAGGTCACCAGCTTGAGGATTGGTATCAGGATATTTCAACACTTGAAGAACATATGCGTAAGAGGTGAATTCATTTGAAATTGCGCTGGACATCGGTGGCTTGGAGCGTCGTCTATTTGCTGCTCCTGCTGTCACTTGCTACTCCGCTTACCGTCGTCACGGCCTTTTTCCTCATCGTACCAGGCGTATTACTGTACGCAACCTTATCGACTAAATCATTTAGTTTGCATATCTTACCGGTCTGGGTAATAGCTGCATGGGTGTATGGTCCGTTGATTCTTTTGCAAGCCGTGTATTTTTTGATCCCCGCGATCGTGATGGGGCATATGTACAAGAAAAGGGTATCTGCACTTCGAACGGTGATGTCGGGAGCGGGGGCAATTTTAGTAGAGTTCCTGCTGATTTTATTGATTAGCACCGTCTTTTTTAACTTTAACCTGGCAGAAAGTATTGAGGATTTAGCCAATTTAGTAGTTGCATTGTTGCAGAATGTGTCGGACACATCTATGTCTGAAGGAGCTATATTATCTCCGGAATTAAGTCAGCAATTCTCTGTCATGGTACAGTTGATTCCATACACCATCATTGTCAGCTCGTTGACTATTGCATTGATTGCACATGCGATTGTTCGGCCTACATTGGCGAGCATGGGGCAAGCTGTTCCAAAGCTGCCGCCATTTCGAGATTGGCGCTTGCCGCGCTCCTTGATCTGGTATTACCTGATCGGCATTCTGATTCAATTGTTTGTAGGCCCGTCTGCTCAGGAAGGTTTTCTGGGTACGATACTGCTGAACATGATCCCGCTTTTGCAGTTTTTCTTTATGATTCAGACGGTCAGCTTTTTCTTCTTCGCAGCTTATCACCGGAAATGGAACCCGGTTATTCCGATATTACTTGTGATTCCAGTCGTATTGATTCCAATATTGCCATTGTGGATCATCGGAATCATGGATATTGCCTATCCGCTGCGCGAGAGAATTACAAGATCAGGACGATAGGGTGAGAAGGCATGCCTAATTTACTGCAAAAACGTTGGCATGGATACCAGACTGTATGGGTATTTATGCTTGAGCTGGTGCTCGTTATTTTCGTTTCGTATTTCAACTGGATTCTGGGGCTTGTAAGTCTCTGTTTGGTCGCTATTTTGACTTACTTCATGCTTCAGTCGGAGCGGCGTTTCCGTAAGGAACTGGTTAATTATGTATCCGATTTAACGTACCGGATTAAGCGAGTAGAAGGAGAGGCGGTTAGTCGCCTGCCTTTTGGCATTTTGCTATATAGTGAGGATCGGGTTGTAGAATGGCACAATCAATTTGTTAGTGGGATGTTCAATCGGGAGACTGTTGTAGGTATACCGCTGTCCGAACTACTGCCTCCTTTGCCACAGCCAGTCAAGGATAATAAGAAGGATGCTGCTGCGGGCAAGGATGGAGCCAACGCAAGAATAACAACAGAGGCTATTGTGGGCGGGCGTCACTATGAGCTTATTGTCGATAACAACGAGCGCCTCATTTATGCTCATGATATTACAGAGCTGGCTGTGCTGCGTGAGCGGTATGAGGATGAGAAGGCAGCGCTTGGAATTATAATGCTGGATAATTTGGATGAAGCATCACAGGGAATGGATGATCAGCAGCGTACAGCTCTGATTGCCCGGGTTGCTTCAGCTATTACGGAGTGGGCTAAGCAATATCAGGTATACTTGAGACGCTTGTCGTCGGAACGGTATCTGATGATGCTGAATCAGAAGTCACTGAACGAACTGGAGCACAGCCGGTTCGTGATTCTGGACGAGGTCCGCGAGATGACCGCGGACCTCAAGGTGCCGATGACGCTGAGCATCGGCTTGGCGTTTGGCACCGAGCGCTTCAGCGAGCTGGGCGAATTGGCCCAGTCGAGTCTGGATATGGCGCTCGGGCGGGGCGGTGACCAAGCCGCTGTGAAGGCCGGTCAGCGACTTTCATTCTACGGCGGTAAGACAGGCGCCGTAGAGAAGCGGACGCGAGTCCGCGCCCGGGTTATCGCACATGCTCTGCGCGATTTGATGCAGGAGAGCGACCGGGTGATCATTATGGGGCACCGCATGCCTGACCTTGATGTAATAGGTGCTTCCATCGGTGTGCTGAAGGCGGCAGATATGTATAAGGTAGAAGCCCATATCGTGCTGGATGGTCCGAATCCGGGTATCCAGAGACTGATGGAGCGGGTTGAGAAGGATGAGGCATTGGTGAAGAGATTTGTATCGCCGGATCAGGCGATGGCCATGATGACGCCTCATACGCTGCTTGTCCTTGTAGATACGCATAAAGCCTCAATCACGATGGAGCCTAGGCTGGTTGAGGCGGCCAGCAGGGTTGTGGTGGTTGATCATCACCGTAGAGGTGAGGAATTTGTCAATGATGCGGTACTCGTCTACCTTGAGCCATATGCGTCATCGGCATGCGAGCTCGTGACTGAGCTATTGCAGTACATTCATGAGAAGGTAGAGCTTAGCTCGTTAGAGGCAACTACACTGCTTGCGGGTATTACGATTGACACGAAGCATTTTGCACTGCATACCGGCTCTCGTACCTTTGAAGCGGCGGCATTCCTCCGCCGAATTGGAGCGGATACGGTGCTGGTACAACGCTTGCTGAAGGAAGACCTGCAGGAGTACATCGCCAAGGCGGATATTATCAAGCATGCCCGTATGATTCATGGACATATTGCTCTCGCGGTAACGGAGCCTAATCGTAAAATTCCGCAGCTATTGATTGCTCAGGTGGCAGATACGCTGTTGAATATGACCAACGTAAGAGCTTCGTTTGTAATTAGTGAACGGCCTGACGGATTGATTGGAATTAGTGCTCGTTCTTTAGGCAGCATGAATGTACAGGTTGTGATGGAACGTTTGGGCGGTGGCGGTCATTTGACCAATGCTGCAGTACAGCTTGAAGGAACCCAGGCGGAAGCGGAGAAGAAGCTGCTGGCCGTGCTGGAGCAAATAGAGAAGGAAGAGGGGTTATTCGAATGAAGGTAATCTTTTTGAAAGATGTAAAAGGACAAGGTAAAAAAGGTGAAATTAAAGAAGTATCTGAAGGGTATGCACAAAATTTTCTGATTCCGCGTGGTCTTGTACGTCTGGCTACAGATGGTAATGTAAAAACATTGGAGAATCAGACAGCCGCTGAGGTAAAACGTAAGGAAAATGAGAAGCAAGAAGCTATTAACCTGGGCAAGAAGCTGGAGGAAATGACGATTAGTCTGAAAGCTAAGGCTGGTGAAGGTGGACGACTGTTCGGTGCAATTACGAGCAAGCAAGTGGCTGAAGCACTGGAGAAAGCCGGCGTGAAAATTGATAAACGTAAAATAGAAATGCATGATCCAATTCGTACTTTGGGTGTAACCCAGGTGCCAGTGAAGCTTCACCACGAAGTGAAAGCAACACTGAAGGTTCAAGTTACGGAGGAGTAGCAGGATGAGCGGAGATCTGTTTTACGACCGGATTCCCCCGCAAAATCTGGAGGCGGAACAGGCGGTGCTTGGAGCCATATTGCTCCAGTCCGAGGCGCTCATTACCGCGATGGAGCGGGTAAGAACGGAAGATTTCTATGACAAGCCTCATCAGCTGATCTACGAGGCGATGGTGCAGCTTGGCGAGGAAGGTCAGCCGATCGACCTCGTTACATTGACAGCACGTCTTCAGGACCGGGGTGAGCTGGATGATGTCGGCGGTGTAAGCTATTTGGCCAAGCTGGCTCATGCTGTACCAACGGCAGCTAATGTGGATTATTACGCACGTATTATCGAAGAAAAATCGATGCTGCGTAGATTGATCCGTACAGCGACACAAATAGTCAGCGACGGCTATACAGGTGGAGAAGATGTTGCTGGAATGCTCAGCGAGGCCGAGCGTAATATACTGGAAATTTCCAATCGCCGTTCAGGCAGCGGATTTATTGCGATACGCGATGTCCTGATGGATGTGTTCGAGCGGGTTGAAGTATTGCATCAAAACCGGGGAAATACGACGGGGATACCGTCAGGTTTTGTTGATTTGGACAAGATGACCTCCGGTTTTCAGCGCAACGATCTTATTATTGTAGCGGCGCGGCCTTCCGTAGGTAAAACTGCATTTGCACTTAATATTGCGCAGAATGTGGCAGTGCGGGCCAGAGAGACGGTTGCGATCTTTAGTCTGGAAATGTCAGCTCCTCAGCTTGTTCAGCGTATGATTTGTGCGGAGGCGAACCTTGATGCAGGTGTGATGCGTACAGGTGATTTTAAGGGCGATGATGATTGGTCCAAGCTGACAATGGGAATTGCAGCCCTGTCGGAAGCGGAGATTTATATCGATGATACACCAGGTATTACTGTGGCCGATATTCGGGCGAAATGCCGGCGGCTGAAGAAGGAGAAGGGGCTCGGCATGATCCTCATTGACTATTTGCAGCTTATTCACGGCCGCGGCAAGCCGGGCGAGAACCGTCAACAGGAAGTGTCGGAAATTTCCCGTACACTCAAGCAGATTGCTCGGGAATTAGAAGTGCCTGTAATTGCGTTATCGCAGCTTAGCCGGGGTGTAGAGCAACGGCAGGATAAGCGACCGATGATGTCTGACTTACGGGAGTCTGGTTCTATAGAGCAGGATGCTGATATTGTAGCGTTCCTCTATCGTGATGATTACTATAATCAAGAGACGGAGAAGAAGAATATTATCGAGATTATTATTGCTAAACAGCGGAATGGTCCGGTAGGAACAGTTGAGCTCGTATTCTTGAAAAATTTTAATAAATTTGCAAATTATGAACGAGCGCATACAGATGCATTTGCGGGCTGACGAAATAAGTCAGCCCGTTTTTTGTATGAGGTGCGTTTTGTATTCTCTGAAGTTGTTGATGTTAGGGCGGCCTCTAGCATTGTTTAGCGACCACCGTCGTCGAACTGGGCGGATGAGAAAAGATAGTGTACATATAAAGACCTATACTTGATCCTTTTACGAACAATTGAGGAATTGAGCCCTTAATTGTTCGTCTTTGATTTGACTTTGAAAATGGAGACTGTTAAACTAATATTGCTGCCTAAGGCAGTAAAATGACGTGTAATGTTATTAATTGAGTTCTTATATTTAACAATGCAAATACAGGTGCGGTGGCACCAGGCGGAGGAATGAACATGTCAACAGTAGTCGTTGTAGGGACCCAATGGGGGGACGAAGGTAAAGGTAAAATCACGGATTATCTCGCAGAGAGCGCAGATGTGGTGGCCCGTTATCAAGGTGGCAACAACGCCGGTCATACCATCCTCATCGACGGTAAGAAATACAAACTTAGTCTGATTCCGTCGGGTGTGTTCTATGAAGATAAGAAGTGTGTAATCGGTAATGGTATGGTCGTGAACCCTGCAGCCTTGCTTGAGGAAATTGGTTATATTCATGAGAATGGCTTCAGCACGAAGAATCTGGTTATTAGTGATCGTGCGCATGTCATTATGCCATATCATTTAGTTCTTGATGGACTTGAAGAAGACCGTAAAGGTGATAACAAGATCGGTACGACTCGTAAAGGGATCGGCCCGGCTTATATGGATAAAGCAGCTCGTAATGGTATTCGGATTGCAGACCTGCTTGATGCTGAGGAGTTCGAGCTCAAGCTGCGCCATATGATGAAAGAGAAGAATCATATCATTGAGCAGGTATACGGTGCTGAGCCGCTTGATGTTGAAGAAATATTGAAACAATATCTGGAATATGCAGAATTGATTCGTCCTTATGTTACAGATACTTCAGTCGTATTGAACGATGCGATTGATGATAATAGAAAGGTACTGTTTGAAGGCGCTCAAGGCGTTATGCTGGACATTGACCAAGGAACATATCCGTTTGTAACGTCCTCGAATCCGTCTGCAGGCGGTGTCTGCATCGGCTCTGGCGTGGGTCCTTCCAAGATCAGTCAAGTGATTGGGGTAGCTAAATCCTACACTACTCGTGTCGGTGATGGCCCATTCCCTACGGAACTTAAAGATGAAATCGGTGATTTCATCCGTGAAACTGGTCATGAGTACGGTACAGTAACAGGTCGCCCTCGCCGGGTGGGCTGGTTCGATAGTGTTGTTGTCCGTCATGCTCGTCGTGTTAGCGGCTTGACCGGTCTTTCATTGAACTCATTGGATGTACTTACTGGACTTGAGACAGTTAAAATTTGTACTGGCTACAAATATCGCGGTGAAATTATTACTTACTACCCAGCTAGTCTCAAAATGCTGGCAGAATGTGAAGCAGTGTATGAAGAGCTCCCAGGCTGGAGTGAGGATATTAGCGGTGCAAAGACACTCGAAGACTTGCCTGAGACAACTCGCAATTATGTAAAACGCGTATCCGAGCTGACAGGTATTCCGATTGCGATCTTCTCCGTAGGTCGTAACCGCAGCCAAACAAATCAAGTATTGCCGATCTATTAAAATAACGTATTGCATAGAAACTTCAGTGATGAGTATTCGAGGTGGATAATTAGTAAATAAATTTCCACCTCGATATAAATTAAGACTAGTAACTTATAAATTTTTTTTTCATGTCTTAACATATAGGAATTATATACATATCCTGTTCGTCAGGTACCTCGTTTTCTCCCACTAGATGGCGTTTTTTTCCTCTTCTGTTCGAATATATAAATGTCAAAAGAATCCCGATTTTTATCGATACCTCAATAATGCTGTAAATCTGGAATGAATGGAAATAGTTGTGGCACACTACTTAGTAAGAATAATAGCCAGTATTGGAATGATCCAGTATATGGAAGTGTTTGGCATAACTCAATGCGGGTTGCCAATTATATTTCTGCAGGAGGTGACAGTGGCGGTACGATTTGGAATAATAATAATGGGGAGCTCAAAGGTGTACACAAAGGCAGCTACACATCAAGTGGGGTAACCTATCGGGTATATAGTCATGTAACTCATGTGCAGAGTCGACTAGGCATAACGCCTGTAACATGGTTAAATAATTAATATAGTAAGACCTTTCCTGATCATTTACTCTCGGAAAGGTCTTTTTTTCCATACTACTTGAAACATTTCCAGAGTTGCATACGTCTTCTCGTTAAAGAAACGATATGGAGGAAGCATATGAAAAAAAATTTTTTTACCTTACTTTTCGCAGCTAACTTAATTGGCTGTAATGTTAACGATAAATTTTTTATAAATAACTCAACAATTGAACAAACCCAACAAGTAGGTGAAGAAATGGACATTCAAGGAATTGTAATTGAAAAGAATAGTACAAGTATCATTATCGCAACTGACTTAACAGAAGAAGAGGTAAAAGATAAAACAACAAGAGAAATTATTTCTCAGTACCAAACGAAAGTATTTGAAGTTAACACAGGGGAAATTACAGAAAACCCCAAGATTGGCGACTGTGTTAATGTATGGACAAACGGAAAATATGAAGAAAGCAGAATAATACGTACGGCTGCTACTAGAATTGAAATAGTCAAATAAAAAACGAAATAAGCCACCTAGTCCCCCTAGTTTCAAAAAACAAGTATCTTGTTAGAGTGGGTAAGGTTGAATTGTCCCTTTGCCGTCCATACTGAAAATAGAAGAGTAGGAGGCAGAGGAGGATTTTACAGATGAAATGGATTGGATGGTTACTGAGACTGTCATTAACGATCGTTATGGTTAGCGTACTTACAATTATGACTACGGGCTACGTAGTAAACTCGTATATTCAGTCATTGCTTAGCAGTTATAATTTGCCCATAAGTGGACAGGCTCCAAGCCTTGGTGGAATGGTAAAAGGTATGCTCGGATTTTCAGATGCAGATCAGACGAAATCCGACAAGGGGAAGCAGGGGCAGAGTGTGACTGAGCAGAACGCTGGGGAGGATGCTCTTCCAGTGATGGGAGGTATATCTTCAGGGTCATCTTTAGGGGCGGCGGGGACAGGAAATGAGCAGAATCAGCAGCAGGGTCAGATAGGGCAGCAGGATCAGGTACTGGTCACACCAGACGAGTTGGTTGCGAAAAAGGATGAATTGGCGGATACGGATAAAGAAGAGGTATTCAAGATCCTTATGTCTAAATTGCCTCAGGAGGAGATGCAGAAGCTAACCGAGGCGATGGAGGATGGGTTAACGGAGACAGAAATGATAGAAATTGAACAGATATTGTCGAAATATCTCGATAAATCAGAGTATGCTAAAATGATAAAATTGTTAAAAGAATGATGATATCTGTTGAAATGGCAGGCATGATAGCGGTAACATTCACATATTTGTAAACAAAATACTAGTGCAAGAAAGGTTTTCTAAACGGCATAAACCCGCATCACAACTGGGTTTATGCCGTTTTTTGCGTAAGTTGAAATCTATGGATAGGCTATGGTAAAGTAATCAATAGCGGAAAAAGGTTAAAATTTTGAAACCTTTTGTCGAATTGATGTATGGTGAAGGAGATCAGCATGAAGGGTTTCAAGGAGAGATGGAATCTGTTGCGCAGGGGCGGGTACTACCGAGCACAGGAAAACCACGACCGTCCGGAGAACGATCAACAGGTGTCCAAGCTTAACATAATGAAAAAGGTTAGAGAGAGCATAAGCAGGTCTAGCTTGACTAGAACGAAAAGAATCGTAATCGGTTCAATAGCAGGCCTATTTATTGTGGGGTCGGCGTATTTGACAGGGCGTCATTATGTGGATGCGAATACGATGCCCTATTATCGGGTGTTCATAGGTGATCAGGAAATAGGCAGTATTAAGAACTTAAATGATCTTAATGCCTTGTACACCAAGAAAGAGCAGGAATATAAACAAAAATATCCTGACGTAGAAATGGCAGTACACACTGAGGGCGTTACTACTGTTCAAGAAAAGAAATACAAGGCAGAGATTAATTCTGAGGAAACTTTGGATAAGGTATATAGCATGCTTACGGGTTACGCCAAAGGCGTTGAGCTGCATGTAGACGGCAAAGTGATCGGAATTGTGAAGGATCAGGCTACTGCAGATGCTGTTTTGGAGCAATTAAAAAACAAATATACGCCTGCCACTACGGCATCAAAAGGCATTGTATCCAAAATCAAGCGAACCGGAGGCCTGGGTAAAAATTCTTCAGGCACCTCAGGAACAGGAAATAACGTTGAACTGGAATCTGTAAAGTTTAACGAGGAGATTGCAAAGGTTGGAGTAGATACGGATCCTAATAAGGTGATGGATGTTGACGCTGCTGTAGAACGGATTTTGGCTGGAGATGAAGCGGCCATCACTTACGAGGTTAGAGAAGGAGATACGATCTCCTCGATTGCGAAGCGGTTTAGCATTACACAGAAAGAGCTGTACGCGAACAATCCCGAAGTTAAGGAACTGACGCTGCAGATCGGAACCTTAATCAGTGTTAAGGCAGTGCAGCCGTCAATTACGGTAAGAACGGTAGAACGTGTAACCGAAGAGATTGTTACAGAGCCGCAGGTGATTATTCGTAAAAGTGAATCCATGCGTGCCGGAGAGGCTAAAGTTATTGCTCAAGGACAAAGCGGTCTTAAAACGATGGAATATCGCTTAACTAAAGAGAACGGTGAGGTTGTTGCCGAGGAATGGCTTGGTCAGGAAGTAACGAAGGCATCGCGGCCGAAAATTGTTCTTAAGGGTACAAAAGTAGTACTTGGTGAGGGTTCAGGTGATTTTGCTTGGCCGGTATCGGGAGCTGCGATGTCGAGCAGCTATGGGCAACGTTGGGGAAGAACGCATAAAGGTATCGACCTTGTCTCTTCTAACCGCAGTATCCTTGCTTCTGATGATGGCGTAGTTACTTTTGCTGGTACGAAATCCGGTTATGGTAATTGTATTATTATTGATCATAATAATGGATACCAAACACTGTATGGACATTTGAGCAAGATTAGCGTGAAAGAGGGAGAAATCATAGAAAAGGGTTCGAAGATCGGAGTTATGGGTAATACGGGTCGGTCCACAGGCACTCATCTTCATTTTGAAATTCATAAGAACGGTTCAATCCAAAATCCAATGAAATATTTATAAGATTCTGTAGAGATAAAAATATAGAAATAGAAGAGTAGGATCTAAACCCAAAAAACCTGGCTAACTGCCAGGTTTTTTTGATGGTTGCTTTACTTTATGCGTCTATAGCTTTCCCAGCTAATTGTACAATGCCCAACAGCCAATATAATAGCTGATGCCCCCAACCATATACATTGGCCCCACAAGGCGGCAAAAACAAATGCACATACAGGCAGCACTGCGCCCGGAATCGGGATGAATAGAAGTGGCTTGAGCATAACTGAGAACTCTCCATCTTTTATCGCATAAGCAATCCATAAGGCATAATACAAGGCAATGCATATGACCATTAACATTGTAAAGTAGTTTGCTTTTTCAATGAGGAAGAAGTCTTTAGAAATAACCAGAGATACTATGCAACCCATCTGTCCTATTTTTTCCAGGAGTTCGAAGATTTTTGGAAGTTTACTCTTTTCTTCTGCAGCATGCCTGGGCGGGAATTTTATAAAGAAAATAATGCTGGGCAATAGAATAACTACGGCTATTATAGTTCCTATTATCGAAAATCCCATGATATCCTCCATAGCTCATAATAAGTTGATTTTTATGTCCGCGCTCGAATTGATTTATTTTACTGTGATTTCAGAAGTTTATCTATAACAATTGGTTGTAATGAAAGGGACGCTTCAGGTATGTTAAAATAGAGTAAGATTGGCCAAGGCCTGAATGTCTGGGGTGAAGTCGCACGATGCAAGGTAAAATATTAGTGGTAGATGACGAAAGACCGATTGCAGATATATTAAAGTTTAATTTGGAAAAAGAGGGGTATGAGGTAGTTCTCGCCTTTGATGGAATTGAAGCGGTGGAGCTTGCTTTTTCGGAGCAGCCGGATTTGATTCTGCTTGATTTAATGCTGCCAGGAAAAGATGGTATGGACGTATGCAGGGAAGTACGTGCTAAGCTGCAGACGCCGATTATTATGCTGACGGCAAAAGACGGAGAAATAGATAAGGTGTTGGGGCTGGAGCTTGGCGCTGATGATTATGTGACCAAGCCGTTCAGTACCAGAGAGCTTCTTGCCAGAGTGAAGGCGCAAATGCGGAGGCAGCAGAAGCCAGCCTCTACGCTGGAGGACGCTGAGGACAGACAAGGAATTAGTCTGTTTGAGCTATTCATCGATACGGATACATATACCGTGTATAAGAATGAGGAGCCGCTCGATCTGACTCATCGGGAGTTTGAGCTTGTACATTATATGGTGAAGAACTCCGGAAAGGTTATGACTCGGGAGCACCTGCTGCAAGCGGTATGGGGATTTGAATATTTCGGTGATGTGCGTACGGTGGATGTGACCATTCGGCGCCTTCGGGAGAAGATTGAGAAAGACCCGAGCAAGCCGGAGTATATTTTGACGCGTCGAGGACTCGGTTATATGATGCGCAGCTCCAAGGCGGGTGGATTCTAGCATGAATCTGCCCTCTTTCTTCCGCACTCTCCAGGCTAAGTTAATTATCGTCTATGTGTTGCTGATTCTGATTGCGATGCAGCTCATCGGGGTTTATTTTGTGAGTGCTATGAAGACATCGCTGACGAGCAATTTTACTAAAGAATTGCAAGAACGTGCAGAATTGCTCTCTGTACTAGCAGCGCAAAACCTGGGAGTGACCGGGGAAGCGGCGGAGGAGTCGCTGGAAAATCTGCGTGTACTGGTGAACAATCTGTTCAATATCAACGGCGCAGAAATTCAAGTACTTGATGCAAGCGGAAAGGTTCTGACTACCTCCAAGCCTTCTCATGCGGATTATGTAGGCACTAAAAATACGCAAACCGTAGTGAATAGGGCGTTACAAGGCATTCGCGACAACGAGGAATACATTATCGATGATGATAATATCCGCAAAAAAGTAGTGGCGAAGCCTGTCATGAGCGAGGGTAAAATTGTGGGTGCAATCTACATCGCGGCCTCAATGAATGATCTGTACGATACGATGGAACGGATTAACAATATTTTTATTTCCGGTATTTTGCTGGCGCTTGGTTTAACCGCAGTGCTGGGCGTGATTCTCGCCCATACGATCACTTCCCCGATTAAGGAATTGACCCGCAGGGCAACGGCTGTAGCGGAAGGAGAGTTCCATCAGAAGATGCCTGTGCGCGGAAATGACGAGATCGGACAGCTCAGCAAAGCATTTAACTATATGACTAGTCGGCTTCGCAATGCACTGGCACAGAACGAGGAAGAGAAAGAGAAGCTGGCTTCGATTTTGACGAATATGAGCGACGGTGTAATTGCGACGGATGGGACAGGCACGGTCATTTTGATGAATCGTCGCGCTAGTGAAATGCTCAAGGTGGGTGAGGATCAGGTAGGCGATATGAATATCGCGGAGTTGCTTCATCTGACACCTGAGGAACAGGACATTCTTCAGCAGGGCACGATGCATTCTACGCTTCTGGAGGATGAGGTCGAAGAGGGTGATTCGTTTGTTATTCGAGTCACCTTTACACCGATTCATCGGCGGGAATTTGGCATCATCGGAACGATTGCGGTACTCCAGGATGTCACTGAACAGGAGAAGCTGGAAGAATCGCGGCGGGAATTTGTAGCGAATGTATCCCATGAGCTGCGTACACCACTGACGACGATCAAGAGCTATACGGAGGCTCTGGAGGATGGAGCGCTTAGCGATCCGGAGCTTGGGCCGAAGTTCACCTCTGTGATTCAGATCCAGACCGAGCGGATGATCCGTCTAGTTACGGATCTACTGCATTTGTCGCGGCTGGATTCCAAGGAGGCTATGCTTCGCAAGCAGCCAACCGGTGTGATGGAGATGCTGGAGGAAGTGACGGATCGGTTTTCTTTTCAAATGCAGGAAAAAGGAATCAAGCCCACGTTATTTATCAGCAGCGGAGTAAGTACAGCCTGGATTGATCGTGATCAGATTGACCAGGTGCTGGATAATTTGATTTCCAATGCGATGAAATATACGCCTGAAGGCGGGACGATTGCCATTGAAGCCCGCAGTATGGAGGATGGGCTGCTCGCCATTTCAGTACAGGATAACGGAATTGGTATTCCAAAGAGGGATTTGGACCGGATTTTTGAGCGATTCTATCGTGTTGATAAGGCGCGATCACGAAATATGGGAGGTACGGGGCTTGGTTTGTCCATTGCCCGGGAAATTGTGAAGGCGCATGGCGGTACGATTTCGTTGCAATCGGAGCTGGGCAAGGGAACGAAGGTTACCTTTACACTGCCTCAGCAGAGACAAGGAGGCGAGTCGCCGTGAAAGAGAATTTAAAATCACTGTTGCTCGCTCTGCTGGTTGTGTGCAGTCTAATACAGAGTTATTTTATGATTTATCGGCTGCCGGGCAGTGACCCTGTTGTCAAAACCGAGAATGACTATATTCGGACGGAGGATATGGGTGAAGAGCTGCAGGTTGAAGGAATGCTTTATCCTTCGCAAATTGCCCTTCATTTGGGTGACAATCGCCATACGGTATTTTATCCGGAATCCACGTTCTATAATTTGATATATTCGCGTCTGAAAGGACGTCAGTTTGACGGATTCCAACGTTATGCGGTAGAGAATGTCGATTGGAAGGATATACGCAGCCGTATAGGTGTAGAGCTGGATTTTGGACGTGGAATACCTGTTGCGCTGCTGCAGAAGGTAATGCAGATCGCTTCTGACCCGTTGTTTGAAGGCGAGAGCATTAGCCGATTGCTTATCTATAATACGGAGAATGAAGATCAGGTGCGCGTCTTTTTCTTCAGTTCCCAAGGTGATGTAGTTTATGAGGCAACAAAGGCGGATTTGACGATTCAGGACGTTAGGCAGCAGGTTGATTTCGGCAAGGACTGGATCCCGTATACGCTTGAGAATGGATACTATATTCCGGAAAAGCCGATTGATATGATCGAGACAGGCATGACTATCGGTTTGTATACGACAGAGCAAATGCAGCGAAGCCTGTTCTTTGATGCAAGTATCACAAGATATATTCGAGAAAAAGATGGTTCTGAAATATACACCGACAGTAAACGGAGCTTACAGGTGAAGCAGGATCGCAATTGGATCAATTATACCGATCCGGCAGCCCCTGCAACAGGTGAGAACAATCCAGGCAAAAATGCACTGTCCGCTGTTGATTTCGTAAATCAGCATGGCGGCTGGAACGGGCAGTATCGTTTGGAGCGAACAGAGGGCGTGGATACTGAAAGGCATACTGTTGTTTTTAAACAGTATTATGGACTTGGACAGTATGGAGCTTTTCCGATTATTGATCTCTCAACTTTCCATTATGGTGAAATTACACTAGAGATGCGGCAGGGTACGATTACTGGATATGAGCGTTCGTTAATCTATCCGAAGGGCGAAGCTTTTAAGAAAAGGGTCGTTCAACTGGAGGGCGGCGATAAGCTTAGAGAGCAGATTGCCGGGCTCAAGCAGGAGTCTCGAATCGTGCAACTATATCCGGCATATGTTCCTTCGCTGACGAAGGAAGGATTATTATTGAAGCCGATGTGGGTGGCCGAGCTTGAAAATGGAGCTGCTCGAGTTCTCCAATAAATAGTCAGGATTACGCTATAAGAAAGGGGGCCGAAGGATGGATTGGGGCCGAGCCAAAAATGTGCTGATCTATGCTTTTTTGTTACTAAATATGGTGCTTGGATATCAGCTGTGGAATGATTTGCAGGAACAGGCTGACTCCAATTTGGACTTCACCTCTTTGGAGAGTAATATTCAGCAGACGATGGACGATAAACGGATTAAGGTGCTTGCCAAAATCCCGACGGAAACGCCGCAGCTTTCGAAAATTTCATATCGTTTAGTAGAAGACGAGCAGGATAACAAGGTGATTGAGCTGGAACAGCCTATAGACAGCAAGCTAATCTACACTCCACGGGATCTAGCCAATGCACTTAAAACAAGCATTCCTGAAATCGGGGATTACAGATATGATGAACCAGCGAGCCGGGCGGAAGAATTCATACTGCATCCGCTGGTGAATGGGGAGTGGCCTCTATTCAAAATCGAGCTGAAACTTTATTCTAGCAATCAAAAAATTGTGTCCTATCAGCGTCAGATGATTGAAATAAGTAGTGGTGATGAAGATAAAGCGCAGCGCGTATTGTCCGCCTCAAAGGCACTAGGGAATCTGATAGAAAATTTCTTGCCTGAAGGCGCTGTGGTAACACAAATAGAGCTTGGCTACTATGGCGAAGTATTTAATTCGGATGCACATTTGCCAGCGGCACCGGCTTGGAGATTTCTTCTGGAGAGCGGCAAAGAGTATTATGTACAAGGCATCAGTGGGGACGTAATTAGTCCTAACACAGAGAAAACAAAGGAGTAATGGGGAAATGGGATTACGATTTACGGTGCTGTCGAGTGGGTCTACGGGGAATGCGACGCTTGTTGCAAACGGTGAAGTGACGTTAATGATCGACGCAGGCTTTAGCGCCCGCCGTATTGACGAGCTGCTGCAGGAACGGGGCGTCACCGGAAATGACATTAATGGTATTCTAATCACGCACGAGCATTCGGATCATATTAAGGGTTTGGGAGCAGTGGCGAGAAAATACAATCTTCCGATATACGCCAACGAGAAAACATGGAGCGCAATGGAGAAATCCATCGGGAAAATATCGGAAGAGAATCGTTGCCTGCTCGGTACAGGCGAGACGCGAGATTTCGGTTCAATGAGGGTAGAGTCTTTTGCAATTTCCCACGATGCTGCTGAACCGGTCGCGTATTCCTTCTATGACGGAAAGGACAAGCTTAGCGTCTGCACTGACCTGGGGTATGCAAGTGACAAGGTGAAGATGGCGATTGCCGATTCAGACGTACTTGTGCTCGAAGCCAATCATGATATTGAGATGCTTCGCATGGGAAGATATCCATGGAATATCAAACGCCGAATTCTCGGAGATTTAGGGCATTTGTCCAACGAAGCGACTGGTGATCTGATGAGCGAGCTAATGAACGGACGAATGAAACGGACGTATTTAGCGCATCTCAGTCGTGAGCACAATATGCCTGATCTCGCGAGAATGTCGGTCCGCAGTGCGATGGAAGATCGCGGTTGCTTCTACAAGGATAGTGAATTTAAGCTGTGCGATACGTATTACGATCGACCTACGCCATGGGATAGGGTGGCAGATCTATAATAGCATCAAGTTCTTCGACCTTTTTCTGGATCTCCTCCCGGGTGAGGATACCTTTTTCAATGCATAGCTCCATCATAGCGCTGAGTGTTACCAACTGATGGTAATGCTCTTCTTTTATATCTGCAAGTTTGGCAAGAATGTTGACTTCGTTTTGCGGTGTAGAGAAAAAGGAATTCATGAGTAATCCTCCTGTATTTTGTAATGAAAAGGGAAATAATTGGAATGGAAATTTACCGCAATTTCCCTCTTTAGAAATGCTCCAATTTCGCCTGCATATGGTAAAATAAATCTATCAATCTATCGCTTGTTAAGATTAGTGTAGTCCGTAAATTTGCCAAACATTCCTAATTGAATGAAAAACATCAAAAAACTCCACGGTAAGGCAACATTGAGCCCATTCCTTACGTTAAAATTATAGTGAAATACGAACGGGAATATGGCTTTGCCTTATCGGCATAGAGTGAAGGGAAACCGTGCTTGCGGGTGTTGAGGGACAGAGGTAGATAATCATATAGAAAACCCGAGGCAGAGCCATGGAGGGAGAGAGTTCGGATGGGATTGTTTGACGACGATTTTTATTCAACAAAGCTATCAAGAAGACACGTACGAATGTCTTCAGTAAACAATCCAGAGTGGAAGGAACGCAGAGGTAAGAAGGGGTGGTCTACTCTTCAAATTTCGATGTTTTCCTCCATATTAAGTGCAGTAGTAGCCGTTCTCTTGTTCAGTTTGATTACAGGTCTGCCGGCTTCATCTAGTCGGAATGGTTCGGGATCATCAGACCTTTCAGCTAGTGGCAATCCTTTTGAACGAATTAGTCTTGCAGCTGATAAAGTAGCGCCATCGGTCGTTAGTATCTTGAATCAAAGCTCTGCATCTGAGAGTGAATCGGAGCAGGGTGAAGCGTTAGGATCGGGCGTCGTTTTCAAGAAAGATAAAGGTAAGGCATACATTATTACGAACTCCCATGTAATTAGCGGTACTGATAGTTTGCAAGTTGTTACGAATGATGGTGAATCCCGCAAAGCTAATATAGTGGGCCAGGATTCAATTAATGATATAGCTGTACTTGAAGTGGATGACAATGGTATAAGTTCTGTGATCAATATGGGCGATTCTACGAAGCTGCGGGCTGGGCAGACTGTGATTGCGGTGGGCAATCCGCTTGGCCTTGGCGGGACGTTGACTTCAGGAATCGTAAGCTATATCAATCGCTTGATCCCTATCTCACTGAATCAGGACGGAGTGTACGATTGGGAGCAAGAGGTCATACAATTCGATGCAGCTATTAACGAAGGGAATAGCGGCGGTGCACTTGTTGATCTTAACGGGGATTTAATCGGGATTAATACGATGAAAATTTCAGATACAGGAGTTGAGGGACTCGGCTTTGCTATCCCTGTCAATGATGTTATGAAGACGGTGGATGATCTGATGCTTCATGGCAAAGTTGTTCGCCCATATCTAGGTGTGTATACGCTGGATCTGAATAATCCTTATGCTGAAATTGATGATGACCAACGCAAGGAACTGAATTTACCGAATCATGTGCAAGAAGGCTTGATTGTGCTTGAAGCTCATGGTCCGGCGAAGAAAGCAGGACTGCGTCTGAATGATGTTATCACGCAATTAGATAAACAACCTGTCGACTCGACTAAGGAATTACGCAGGTATTTATATGGACATAAGAAAATTGGCGATAGCATGGAAGTCACCCTTTACCGAAATGGTAATCTAGAGACGGTGACTGTTACTTTGACTGATAAGCCCTCAGACAGTGAAATTGAATCTGGTCTAAATAAATAGAACTATAATGTAATAAAGAAATAATGCAATGGATTTATTTTTGTTCAAGAGTATGGTAGAACTGATTATGAACACAATGATCATAACAAGACCATTGAGAACATCATGTGGTGTCATAGTCGCGCCGTCACAGGAGCGGTAGAGAAAGGATGCTTGGAGCAATGTACGTAGTATGTAAGGATCATGTTGAACTGGCGATTGATAAATTCGTGGATGAATTTGAAGAAGCGCCGGATATTGTAGATTTGGAGCATACGAAGTTTATCGACTGGGAGCCGCCGATTACCTGCGAGGAGTGCAAGTGTGAGGCGAAATTTTTGATTGTGTGATTGTGATGTGATGGGTCTATGTGAGTTAGGGCTGCGCCTTCAACCTTATGGGGGGAGTGCAGCTCTTTTGCGTTGAATAGGGATGGGAGTAGGACTAATTATACATGGATTGAAGAGTGATTGTAGATTATAGGTTGTGATTGTCCTTGTGTGGTGGAAAAATTAAAATAATGTCTTTCAAATAGTGGACACAATACAGTGTCGGGGGTGGACTTTATCAAATTACTAAGTGCCTACATATTGTATGAGTTAGTTTATTATGGCGCAATATATTGATAATTTAATGTGCGGGTAGATATTATCCTTGTGTCCACTTTTAGATGGACATTTTTGTGGTTTGTCCACTGGATAGGAACAAAGAAGCAAGCATGGTGTTGGATGTTTGGCCGTTCATCTATATCATGATTAGTTGCAATGAAAAGGATGTGCAGAGATGTTTGTTCAAATTATTGCCGTTGGCAAGCTGAAGGAAAAATATTTGGTACAGGGAATCGCTGAGTATGCGAAGCGGCTTACGCCATACGTGAAATTTCAAGTCGTGGAGGTACCCGACGAGAAAGCGCCGGAGACGATGAGTGAGGCGGAGGTAGCACAGGTGCGGGCGCGCGAAGGTGAGCGAGTTCTGGCGCATGTGAAGGGCGATGCCCATGTCATCGCCCTGGAGGTGGGCGGCGAGCTATGGAGCTCGGAGGAGCTCGCTGCCGCATTGGACAAGCTCGGCACTTATGGGACGAGCCATGTCGTGTTTGTGATCGGCGGGAGCCATGGGCTCGCCGATAGTGTAATCAGCCGCGCGCAGCAGCGGCTGTCGTTCGGGCGCATGACGCTGCCCCATCAGCTCATGCGCCTTGTGCTCACCGAGCAGATTTATCGTGCGGTGAAGATTAATCGGGGTGAACCTTATCACAAGTAGGGCGAATTATTTAAGAGTGGTTAGAGAATTCCCATTGGGACAATTGAATTAGTAGACTATATTTTATGATATTTGGAAATAGAATAATCCCCTTCACAATAGGATGTAATGCATTGTAAAGGGGATTATTTCATTGCTGGATGTTTTTTAGATGTTCCTTAATATCTGTATCGTTTATGATATCCATCTTTTTTTGTTCTATAATTTCGAAGAAAGATTTATTACTGATAAGCTCTCTAAAATCATTTATTGTAAAGCTGGTAATAAGAATATTACATCTTAGAAACAACTTTTTTGTAAATCTATAAGCACCAGACCAATTGGATCCAGTAATGCCGTTCTTAGAAACTAAAATTCCAAATGATTTAGTTTGGTTTATAAGTAGGGCAGCGAACTTACCTAGGTTGCTTATAACGATAAACCGCCATCTTGAGATAAAGTTGAGGATTGCGCAACATAATAGATAGGAGAAATGGTAGGAGGAGGTGTCGCAATGAGCGTGAGGTTATTGCTTGTCGACGATGAGAGAGGCATCGTTGCGATGATGAAAAATTATTTTGAAATGGCCGGCTACGTGGTGTACACGGCAAGTAACGGCAAAGAAGCGCTTGAACGAATCGATTGTAACCCGGATCTCATCGTGCTGGATATCAATATGCCGGAGATGGACGGGCTCGCCGTCTGCGAGCGTATTCGCGGGCATATTTCCGTTCCGATTCTGTTTTTGACGGCGCGGGTCGAGAGCCAGGACAAAATCAGAGGGTTTCGAGCCGGAGCTGACGATTATATTGTGAAGCCGTTCGATCTGGATGAGCTGGCCGCCCGGGTAGAAGCGCATTTGCGCCGGGACCAGCGGGCGCTGGACCGACAGTCGGCTATCCGTATTTTTGGACCGCTAGTTCTCGATTACACGAAGCGGGAAGCGACCTATGACGGCGTTCCTATTCAACTATCCAAGCGAGAGTTCGACATCGTGGAACTATTATCGATGAATGCGGGACAAGTGTTCGACCGGGAACGCATTTATGAGACGATATGGGGACTGGATAGCGAGGGAAGCGACAATACGGTGATTGAGCATATTCGCAAAATCCGGGCCAAGCTGGCGGCTCATACACTTCACGGCTATATCGATACGGTGTGGGGGGTGGGCTACAGATGGAACGGATCAGGCAGATGAGTCTGAAAAAAGCGTTCTTCAGCTTAACGCTGCCGTTTCTGCTCATCGCTTTTTTCCTTAGTGCGCTGTCTGTCTGGGGAATCGGCGAACTGATGGGGACATACGGCACTTCTATTAGGATCGAGGACGGGACCGGTGTAACCGTAGCGCCGGCCTTGGAGCCGGCAGTTCCCCCTTCCTGGTATCGAGTCTTAAGTCTGCTGCAGCTGCTGTTTCCCACCCTGTTCGTTCTGACGGCGATTCTGGCGGCTGATTTGTTGTTCTACCGCCTGAAGCTGAAGCGGCCGCTCGCCATTCTGCAATCCGGGGCGGAACGGATCATGCGTCATGATCTGGATTTTACGATGCCTTCCGGCAGCAAAGATGAACTGGGACAACTATGTGATGCGTTCGAGGCGATGCGACAAGAGCTTGCGAACAACAACAAGAAGCTGTGGCGGCAGATGGAGCAACGTAAGAGGCTGAACGCTGCTTTCTCCCATAATCTTCGCAATCCGGTTACAGTCGTAAAAGGCTCTGCGAAAATGCTAAAGAAGGGGCTATCCACAGGAGCGTTGTCTTCGCATCAAGCGCAGGACGCCATTTCCTTGATCGAGGAATACGCGGGAAGGATCGAATCCTATGTCGAAGCGATGAGCAGCGTGCAGCGGTTGGAGCAGTTGTCGTGCGCGCCGCGGCTTACGGACTGGGGGGAAGTGGCCAAGGAAATGAAGGAGAGCATCCGATTGCTTACGCAGGATGCCGGATACATTGTAGAGAGCCGGTTCGAACATCATCGGCAATCGGTGTGGATCGACAAGTCCTATCTTTTCAACGTAGCGGAAAATCTGATAGCCAACGCAGGCAGATACGCGAAGAAGAGGATTGAAGTGGAGGCGACGGTATGGCAGGATGAATTGATTTTTTCAGTGCGCGACGACGGAGGCGGTTATTCGCAAGCAATTCTGGACAAGGGGGCGCAGCCGTTCCTGAGGGGTGAGGGGGGCGCGGAGCCGTCCGTCCATTTCGGGATGGGGCTTTATGTATGCAAGCTGCTGTGCGAGAAGCATGGCGGATCGCTGACGTTGTGGAATGAAGAAGCGGGGGCTTTCGCCGAAGCGCGATTTCGCATATCCAAGCCTTGAGCGAATCTTGAGATTTGAAGATTACACTCTCCTTATTGATTAGAGGGAGAGTGTTTTTATGTTGATTACAGCGAAAGATCTGTCCAAAGCTTACGGGAGCGGCGAGAACAGCATTATCGCCTTGAATAAGGCCAATCTCGAAATCACGCAAGCCGATTTTATTTCCATTATGGGGCCATCCGGCAGCGGAAAAAGCACGCTGCTCCATCTCATCAGCGGATTGGATACGCCGACGTCGGGAGCCGTCACCTTTGACGGAGTGAACATCTATGAGACAGGAGACCGGGAGCTTGCCGCATTCCGCCGACGCAAGATTGGCTTTATCTTTCAGCAGTTTAACCTGTTGCCGGTCCTGACCGCAAAGGAGAATATCATCATGCCCCTGCTGCTGGACAAGCGTCAGCCGGATGAAGCTTATTTGAAGCATATCACGGACCTGTTAGGCATCACCCATCGGCTGTCTCATCTGCCCGGCGAGCTGTCGGGCGGACAGCAGCAACGCGTTGCGATCGCCCGGGCGCTCATTGCCAAGCCAGATATTATATTTGCCGATGAGCCGACGGGGAACTTGGATAGCAAGAGCGGCGGCGAAGTGATGGCATTGTTGAGCAGCATATGGAAAGAGCTCGGCAAAGCGCTGGTCGTCATTACCCATGACTCCCGTATTGCGCAAATGGCGGACCGACGATTCGTAATCGTGGATGGGGCTCTATCGGAGGTGCAGGCAGGATGAAATCTTATCACGCGCTTGCCTGGAAACAACTGAAGGGGCAGAAACTGACGTCCTTGCTGATCTTGATCGCAGTCGTCATGTCTACGATGATGACGACCGTCGTCGGTCAGTCGCTCGGTATCCTTCAATCGCTGCGCGAGCAGCAGGCCGGTATGCTGAACGGTTATCGTTACGCTACTTTCCATAATCTTACCGAGAGTCAGACGCAATTGTTAGCTAGCGACACGCGGATCTCATGGACGGGCGATACACAGGCTCTTGGCAGCACAGATTTGCGTGACAGTGGCATCTCCTTGGGGCTTACGGAATATGAAGGCGATGCGCTGACCGCCTATCCGGCCATATCTAGACTGAAGGAGGGCAAGCTTCCCCAGACCGCGAATGAAATCGCGTTGTCGGAGGAAACGCTCAAACTTCTTGGTCATCCAGGCGGTATCGGCGATCCGATCACGCTCGATTTAAGCGTGTCGCTGCTTCGGGACGAAGAGACGGCTTACGAATACAAAGGCGATTTTGTCTTGAGCGGCATATTGGAGAACAACTATCTCGGCTATAGCTCCGGTGTCGTCGTCGGTATTGCGGGCCAAGGAAGCGGGAAGCGGCTGCTTCCGGACAAATATGGGGTTTACTCGAGCGATTTCCGGACGGCGCATAAGTCGGGCTTCCAGCATACGGTGGACGATCTCGCCAACAAGCTGGGGCTAGAAGAATATCAAATCCAATACAATTGGCTCTATTTGAACGCGCTTGGCATTCCGTTCGACGAGGAGAATAATTCTCCAGAAGGCAAGAGTGGCGGCTTCTCGATGATGGCCGTAACGAGCGGGATTATCGGTTTGTTGGTGCTGCTCGCTGCCGGATTGGTCATCTACAATATTCTTAGGATCGCAGTAAGCAAACGCATCCGGGAATACGGCACCTTGCGGGCGACCGGTGCGAAGCGGGGACAGCTCTATCTGTTGGTGACGGAGCAGCTTCTGCTGCTGTGCGGCATTGGCATCCCGGCAGGCGCGGCATTGGGCGTGCTGTTTGCGGGCGGGATTACGGATGCGGCCACTCGCCTGTTCTCGCCCGATTTGTTCATGGCCCAAAGCACGGAGGAGTTGAGCTCGTTAATATCGCACAATAGCGGGTTGAAATGGCTGCCGCTGCTGGTCAGCGCCTCGATTACGCTGCTATTCGCTCTCATTGCCGCGATGCCGGCCGCTCGATATGCTGCGAAGGTGTCTCCGACCGTCGCGATGACCGCGGCTGCCGTCAGAATCAAGCGGAACAACCGCAAATCCAAGCGCATTCGCCATTTTGAAGCTTACTACGCAAGACTTAACTTGAGAAGAAACATAGGCCGAACGGTCATTACGATTCTCTCTCTCGTGATGAGCATCACGGTCTTCGTAGCGGTGCAATCGTTCTCGGGCTTGCTGGATGCTTCGAAAGACGTGGAAAAGCTCCATTTGGGCGATTATGCGTTTGCCAGCGAGAAGATAGGCATTCCGTCTTCCGTTATGGAGGAGCTGCGGAACCGGGAAGACGTGGCGGAACTATTCACGCTGAAGTATAAGTTATACAGTCAAGACGAGCAGGGCAAGTTGGATCTTCGTACCGATATCATCTTGAAGCAGCCATTCGAAACATTGCAAATCGTCGGAATCGATGCCGAGCGGTTGAACGCCTTGTTTCCCGGAATGACCGAGAAGCAACGAAAATCGTTTCTGGACGGCAAATCCACCTTGATCAAGAACACGATTCCGATGACGTTTGAAGGCAAGACCTTGGAAGGGACCTCTTTCGCACCGGGGGATCGTCTATCCATAGGCGACCGTTCCTTCGATGTACTGGGCAACAGTCCTGCTGTAACATCGTCGAATGCCGAGTTCATTAACGGCGTTCAGGTGATCGTATACGATAAGGTTTACGACGAAATTATCGGAGGAAGTTCATACACGGAAGTGTACCCGAAGCTTACCGAAGGGGCGGATGTCCAAGCGTTCGAGCAATATCTGGAGTCAGCCTCCGACCAAATCGCCGACAGCCGAATCATTTCCTATCGCCATACGGACAAGCAGCTGGAGGAAAGCTATCAGCAAATCAAGCTGCTGGCATGGGGATTGATTGTATTCATTGGAGGGATCGGGCTACTCAACATCGTGAACACGACGTATACCAACATTCATACGCGCAAAGGTGAAATCGGGATGCAGCGAGCCATTGGGATGAGTAGGGCGAGCCTGTACCGGACATTCCTTTGGGAGGGTGCTTATTACGGCATCATTGCGGCTGCAGTCGGCGGCGTGGCCGGGTATGTATGCACCATCTTTGTCCAGGCGGTCGCAACGGACCAACTGGCGTTCTCGGCGTTCCCCATCGAGTCCGTTTCGATAGCGGCGCTTGCCTCTGTCATCGCATGTATAGTGGCCACATGCCTCCCGCTGCGTCAGATCGCCAGGAGCAGCAGTATCGTGGAATCCATTGATGCGGTTGATTAACTCGAGAGGAATGCACTAAGTCGCAGAACAAAACGAAAGTGTTAACAAGGCATGTTTAGCACAAGAGCAAGGAATGGGGTTATGGCGGGCGGCAGAAGTAAATCCGGCAAGTACCTGTACCGAATGAGGTGCCAGACCATAGAGGCTGCCAAAGAACTCCACGGGCTTCGCTATTGTCGTTTCCGCGGACGCCAAAAGGTGGAGCAACAAACATTGATGACCGCTTCCTGCCAAAATATAAAGAAGGTCGCCAATATCCTGGCCAAGAGGGCTGGATGAGGAGCGATCTTCTTCTTTTCACACGGGAAAGCTCTGAAAAAAACGGGGCTTCGCCAAAAGTCTGGCTCCCAAAGGGATTCTTTGATATTCGCCCTATTTATGATACGGTGAACCGTATCATAAGTGCTGGTAAAGCAGGGAGTAGAATTAAAGATGAGCCGCAGAAAACACCCGATTCCAAATTGATGTGGAATCGGGTGAATGGCAAGGAAATTTATTTGAACGGCTTGATCATAATATTACTAAAAACCGCTGTGCCGCCGTCCGAAAACAGGGTAATTCCCTGATCATATAATTCAGGGAAAACGACATTGGAAAAAACAATGTCCCCCTCATCTATAAATACCTCCACGCTTGTTTTATCGACAAAAACCCTCAGGTGAACCTTCTTGTTGCTTACATCGAAGAGAGCCTTGCTCTCCAAATATTTGCCGCTCTTGTCAGGGTTCCCTGTGTAAGCCCGATTGACATAGCTGTACCCGCCATCTGCATAAACTCCGATGTCCACATGACGACTTTTATCGGCTGATTCCCGAAGCCTGAGCCCAACATTGCTGAGTGCTGACCAAGTGATATCGGCGGTAAGCTCATATGCATCTCCCGTGAAGGGCAGCGTTTTGGAACCATTCACAACGATTGGCCCATAGGCGGCAGCAGCATTTGATGCTTGACTTAAGGCCTCCAGCGGTTCCGAAACAAGCTGGTAGCTACCCTCGCCCGCCTGTTTCAGCTCAATTCGGCGAACAATCGAGTCCATTCCGTTGAACCCTTCCCGCAGCGTGGGTGTATTATGGGGATACTCCCAATTATTCATCCAGGCTAAAGCATAACGGTGATGTGCTTTGTCGCTGCTTGTACCATCTTCAAAGGTTACGGCGCCGTACCAGTCATAACCGTAATCCAGCCACTGCGGTTTCTTCTGATCGGCGGAAAATGTCTTGCCGTCAAAGGCTCCTATCCAATAGGCATAGGTGTTAGGTTTACCGGATGCGGTGCCATTGGCGCTGACGCCAAGCACCCATTTATAGATCCCGTCTTCCGCTTGCATCAGGTAAAGATCAGGACATTCTACAATTCCGATTTTATCCGTTGCGAAGCTGCTGGCATAGTGCCAGGTTTTCAGATCCCTAGACTCATAAAAGCCTACTTTTGTGCCTTCAGCCAAGACCATGACCCATTTGCTGGACAAGTCATCCCGTATGATTTTGGGATCTCTAAAATCGGTTGTTCCCGGGTTCTGCAGAACGGGGGCATTACCGTAAGCGCTAAATGTGTATCCATGGTCGGTACTATACCATAAATATTGCTCCTGCTGTCCGCCATCAGCGGACGGCTCCGTTACAATCGCGATGAGAGCCCCTTTTCCAAATCCAGCCGTACCTGCCTCATCTACAACGACCGACCCTGACCAGGGATCGCCATTTGGATTGGTATACTTGGGGATCGCGATCCCCTCGTCTTTCCAGTGAACCAGATCTGTGGAGGTCGCATGCCGCCATTCGGTGCCGTTCCCGGTGGGATAGTCTCGATTATACAGATAATAGTAGTGGTATACTCCATCGAGATAGACCGGCCTTTGCGGATCATTTTTCCATTTGTCGGGTGTTGTAAAATGATAATTGGCCCGATAGGTCTGATGTGGTTGGGAAGAGGAGGATTCCTCCGGTGTCGCGTTACTTCCGGAATAATTAGCCGCTATTCCAATAGTGAGTATAAAGGCCAAGCAAATGTGACAGATCAGAGAGTGGCGCTTAAAAGCACGCTTATCTTTGTTCAAGGGATCAGTTCACCGTCAATTGTCCTTGTTCAAGGATGCCGTCTTGGACAACCGAGGTTTTCGAGCCGTTGATGTTCACCAGGAAGCTTGGCGCGAAGGTGGAATGCTGGTCAGCATACAAGCCCCGGTTAGTCATATAACTGGTGATGACTACATTATTTCCTTTCGCTTGCGGGATTGCGAAGTGAGAGTAAGTCCAGGTAAGATCATTCGGATCAAGGTCCATGTGCAGAACAAGTCCGCTGTCGTTCAGTGGCTTGTAAGGACCTGTCAATGAACTTGATACATAGCCCAGCATGTATACATCGTTGTCGCCAATTCCATCAATAGTCATTTTGGCGCCTCGGGAGTCCGTGAACAAATACCATTTGTTATTCATTTTAAAGACGTTCGCGCGTTCAATTTCATCCGTTACGGTATTGGAGGCGATGAGCGGCTTCATAACCTTTTTCAGTGTGTAATCATCATTCAACTCAATAATACCCAGTGAGCCGTTCGCTAATGTCGCCAGAGATTTTTTGGGACCGAACAACAATTTATTTTTTTCAGCTTCGAAGAAGGGTTTGTTTCCTTCGTAGTAAGTTCTGTTATACAACGATACTTCTCCCTGGTAACCCGTTTCCGTTCCGGTATTGGATTCGAAAACAAGGTATTTATGACCGTTATCTTCAACGTAGTGAGGATCTCTTAATGTATGGTTATCCGCATAATCGTCTCCACCGAAGGCTTGATCCACATTCTGATAGGTCTTTCCGTCTCCGTCAAAGATCGATTTGAGATCTTCCACACCATCCACCTTCAGTGTATCCGCATCCGGCTTCGATACATTCACCTGAGCGGTCGTCAAGGTTTGCTTGCCAAAAAATCCGTTCGCCGGATCCCAGCCTTGGCGGTTGGTATAGAACAAGCGGACTTTGCCATCCTTCGTCAAGGTTGCAGAACCGGACCATTCTTCTGCCTGATTGTTCAGAATCGGATCATTTGGAACATATTTATCGCTGTCCTTAAATACTCTGCCGGCATTTTTCCAGCTATCCAGCGAGGTGTCGCCCACCTTTTGATAGAACATGTAAATGAATGTGTCCCATCCTCTTTTCGGATCTCCTGCCAAAGCAAAAACGATATGGTACCCGTTGTACTCAGCAACCGTTCCATCAGCGTTTTGGAGTGGCCAGCTGTCCCAGACATCAAGGTCGATCGGGTTGCCCCACTGGTCTGCACCCTGTGCAGAAGAGATGTTTTTGATTGTGGAAGCATTGAATGGGGGCACTTGAAATTGCTTGCTCAGTTGTTGCTGCGGTATTTTCAGCATGTCAGTACGGGTAATATGGGAGAAGCCGTAGCTGTCTTTGTAGTCTTTATTGTCGCTACCTTTTGCAAAAGCTGAAGCCCCTCCACCTGCAAGTAATGCTGCTGCAAAGGTTACTGCTGCTGTTTGTCTTACAATCTTTTTGATCTTCATATTCCCTGTCTCCTGTTCTGTTTCGGCTATGTCCTCTTAAACAGAAAAAAGACCTAAAAATACCATTGGGAGACACATAAAAAAGTATCGATTCCCAAATGGATTTTTAGGTCTTGCCTGCTTAACAGTAACAATCCCGACTATATTTTGCTATCGCGTTAATTCTAATATTTAATGACGGATAATTGCTATAGACTGAAATTCCTGTTTTTTTAGGATGAAAGAGACGTTTTTCATTAGTTCATAGCATTATCAAGGGTCTATGGACCCGGAATGTTCGGTTACAATATATTACCATCCTTCGACCGGATGCTGATCCGGTTGATTTCCATGGCGATAAATACCAGCTGGCTGTCGATGAGCACATAGTCATAATCTTCTTCCACCTGCTCCCCAACCTCTTTGGCTTGGGCGTACTCCTGGGAATAGCGCTCCTTTGCAATTCGTACAATTTCCGGATTCAGCTCGCTAAGCAGCTTGCCGGTTTCGTCGGACCGCAGAATATTTTCAAGCTGGGTGACCAGACGCTCATAGTTGGCAGAACCTCGTTCCAGAATAATGCCAGCGGCTCGCTCCACAGCTTCGGCCATATCCCGCAGCATTGCCGCTATTTCGGCGGCAGTCCCGCGAGCACCAGCGTTTTTCCAGGCGGTATGGATATGCATGGCGATGTATCCCACCTCATCTTCGGGGATATCGACCTGCAATGCTTTGCGAATGATGCTCTTGGCATGAAGTCCAATCTGGAACTCTCTCGGATATAAAATGCGAATTTCATCCAGCAGCGTGTTCTGGATCATCGTCCCCTTGTTAATCCGATCCAAAGCAAAGGAGAGATGATCCGTCAGTGCAATATGGACACGCTCATTAAACGTCACTTCCAGCTCATGCTCCGCGAATGAAATAATTAGCTCTGATGCCGCAATCTCCTCTTCAGGTAATGTTCGCAGCATCTCCTGCAAATGGCCGTATTGCTCCGGGTCGTCCATAATGAACACTTTCTCGATCAGGGATGGATCAATAATATCGTTTTTCCGTTTTTGAAAAGCAATCCCGGAGCCCATGACAATCTTTTCCTCTCCAAGGTCGTTCACCACAACCGCATTGTTGTTCAGAATTTTTTTGATTTTCATGTTGTTCTCCTATGCTCTTTCGTTCCTTAAGTCAGACGGCTCGTCAACACTAAGAATCCAGGTAACCATAAAAGCTGTTACTGCTGCCAGCAGAAATCCGATCATGTAATGGATAAGATTCATCTGTCCAAGCTGGACGATAAACGCGATCATTGGAATTCCGGTCAAACCGAATGAATCAGCTGCCACCTGATGAAAAGCTACATAAGCGCCTCCTGCAGCACCTCCTGCAGCAGCGCCCAAGAAAGGGCGACCAAGCTTCAGGTTAACTCCAAAGGTAACCGGTTCGGTGATCCCGAAAAAGGCAGTGATCGAGGCGGGCAACGCTATTTTCCGCAATGCCTTGTCCCGGGTTCTGGCATACACGGCCAGTCCGGCTGCACCTTGTGCGATATTGGCCATAGACCAGATAGGGAGCAGGAAATTGACGCTGATATCCGGATTGGTAATCAGTCCGATTTCAACAGCCTGAATCCCATGGTGCAGCCCGCTCACGACGATTGCGCTGTAGATTCCGCCAAGCAGCAGCCCGAAAACGGTACCGCCTTGTCTGAACGCAAGTTCCAGCATGCTGCTTAGAGCGCCGCCAAGCTGAGAAGTGAGCGGTCCAATGATCAGGATAGCAAAGGTCCCTCCAGTGGCAAGGCTTAGGAAGGGGATTAGCATCACTGAAGTCGACGACGGGAGAATCCGGCGAAGCCCCTTCTCGGTTAGAGTCATCAGCAATACGGCAAGAATTGTAGGAATCACTACACCTTGATACCCGAACTGTGGTGCGAGCAATAGATCAGCCGAGCTTACCTGCGTTCCTCCGAATCCGGTAACCCGTAGCAGATCGGGTTGGGTCATGATAATGCCGATTGCAGCCCCGAGCGGTGGGGTCCCTCCAAACCGCTTGGCGGTGTGGTAGCCGAACATCACGGCCATCAGCTGAAATGCCGATCGGGTCAGCAATGACAAGGTCCTGAACCAGATACTATCCTGCGGTGCCCACCCGAAGACCTCTATCATACCGAGCAAACCGAGCAGGAGGCCGACGCCTACAAAAAGCGGAATCATGGGCACTACAATATCGGAGAAGAAGCTGAGCGTATCTACAGCCTTTCTCAACAAAGAAAAAGGCGTCCTAACGGAACCGGCGGTGTAATTTTGACTTGGTTGTTCCAATGACGGTATCGGCGGGAGTTCCACTTCCTGCTGCTGGACAGGCCCACTGTCTTGAAGGATACGGACAACCTGCCGGTGAACCTTGAAGACGTAGGCCGGTCCGAGTATGATTTGCAGCTGTTCGGGCTGGAAGAATATACCCTGAACCTCCGGCAAGCCAGACAGGCCGGCTTCATCCACCAGGGAGCTGTCCCGGAGTCTAAGGCGAAGCCGGGTTGTGCAGTGAATAGCTTCTGATATATTGCCGGCGCCACCCGCCAGCACAATCAGACGTATAGCTGATGCTTTTGCTGACTCGCGGTTCTCCCTTTCGGTCTGTTCATTCTGTTTCGGGGTAATATTTTCCCGGGGCATTGTAGCTCCTCCCAACCGTGGTGCATATAGCGGCTATCATTTTGCGCGACACACCGCCAAACATATAAAATAGACCTTTATAGAATCAAGCATCGTCCCTTCAATTCAAGAATGGGCCCAACATGACTCTTCTCAGGTCTTTGCCTGCCTCAAAAAGTAACAACTCCGTAATATCTGGCTGTGTATCCTATTGTGACAATGATCGTTTCCAAAATCAATGGTCAGGAATTACCACATTGTCGCGACATAAAGCAGGTATTCGGACTTAGTTATCAAGAGTTCACACTAGCATGTCCAGCTTTTGCTCCTCTTAAGTTTTCGTTTCTATACTTGGTCTATCACATGAGGGAGGCCAAGACTACAATGAGTGAATATGTATTGTAGACGAATCAATTGTCTAAGAATTTGGGTCAACGCCTGCTCGTCGCTGGCGCCGAACAGCTCGATCGTTCCGTCGGACGGAAAAGCTAGTCCGGTTATTTCGATATAAATATGGCTATGTCTATTTTAGTGCCTGCATAATGATATATATGAATATAAATTGGGTATTTTATAGTTCCTTCTCTAGAAGGGGCTTTTGCTTTCAGAGGTAAAAGGCTCCTCCGTTTTTTTGGGTGGATGGGGCTAATTCTATGATTGTTAAAGATTGGGTCGAACTCAAGTGGTCGCTACCGGGTCTATTTATGGGATCGAATCCTGGTATTTGTCGATATACAGCGTCCCGTCCAATTGGAGCTCTGCGTAAAATACTTGATCTAAAGAATGAATGTTGGCTTTCTTTAATTGTTGGTTGAGCCAGACAACAGAGACATCCATTTTTATAAGATTTTTTCCTACGATTTTACCATCAATGATAAGCTCAGTCGGGATTCTGTGAATAGGCGTAAGGGTTGCCTTGATATCTTTTTTTGTTGCAGGCAGTAGTTCTTCTTTTTTCAACACGCTGAGTTGACCGTCAGGTTCCAGAATTGCAAATTCGACTTCTTCGGGTGAGAAAACATCCTTGTTCCGAAGCAACATGCTTAAATCGTCGATGTTGAGGTGCTGCTTAGCCAATGCCTTTTCCAGAATCTCTCCTTGTTTGACGAGAATCGTAGGCTGGCCGTCAAGAATCTCGCGTGCTTTGACGGAGCGCAATCCGGTCAATGCGATGATAAACGCCAAGAGCGACCACAAGACCAAGCTAGATATTCCTTGCAGCAGCGTGATTTGTCTGTTGACGATAATCTCGGCAGTGGTGGAGCCGAAGGTGATCCCTGTAACATAATTGAAAAACGTTAGATGTCCGACTTGTTTTTTACCGAGCAGACGCGTCAAAACGAGTAGAGCAACGAAAGATGTTGCCGTACGAAATAGAATTTCTCCATACGTCATGTGCCGAACTCCTTGCATAACAGATAGTCTTAAATTGGCCTTTATTTCCATCGCTTATACTTGTTATGTGAAAGAAATCTAATGAACATGAACGGCTGGACGAAATAGACCAAAAAGACGCTGCCTGATTTTAGGAAGCGCCTTTTTGGTCTATTATTTTTTTACTTTTATTAGAAGTCAAAGTTATCAGGATCAGGTCCAACTCGATGGTCTTGATTAAGCCGGTCAATTTGTTCCATGACTTCTTTTGAAAGTTCGAAATCAAATACGTCTGAGTTTTCAACAATACGATGTTCCTTCGTGGACTTTGGTATGGTTACCACGCCGTTTTGCAAATCCCAGCGTAATATGATTTGTGCAATCGACTTGTTATATTTATTAGCAATTTTCAAGAGCTCCGGGTTATCCAATAGCTGACCTTGCATTAACGGCGACCAAGCTTCCAGCTGTATTCCTTGTTTTTGACAAAAAGACTGTAGTTTTTTTTGTGTTAATCGTGGATGATATTCTACTTGGTTCACCATCGGTTTGATTTCTGCTTCTTTCATTAATTGTTCCAGATGATGGATTTGGAAGTTGCTTACTCCAATCGCTTTTACTTTTCCTTCTTTATAAAGTGTTTCTAATGCGCGCCATGCTTCTTTGTATTTGCCTTCTACCGGCCAGTGAATCAGATATAAATCCAAGTAATCAAGTCCAAGCTTCTTTAAGCTTGTTTCGTATGCGGCGATGGTAGATTCGTAGCCTAGGTCGGCATTCCATACTTTTGAAGTGATAAAAAGGTCTTGTCTGGAAACCCCTGTTTCTTTCATGCCAGCAAGGATGGCTTGGCCAACACTTTCTTCATTTTCATAAATGGCGGCTGTATCAATACTCCGATAACCATGTTTAATGGCAAATTTAACGGCATCAACTAATTCAGGACCTTCCTCCACTTTAAATACCCCAATTCCAAACCAAGGCATTTTGACTCCGTTATTCAGTGTTGTTGTAGATTGTAAATTGTTTATCATAATATAACCCTCCGTAATGTTTTGTTGTGAGCACAATGAAATTAGAGAACTTTTATCCTGGCGTACTAACCGCTTTTTGGTCTTTTTTTTCAAGATTCCGGCTCCAGCCACTCAAGAAAACAGCTGCTAACACCATTAATGCGCCGATCCAAGTTGTATGAATCAGTCCGACTGAATCTGTAATAACTCCTCCCATGTAGGATCCAAAGGCAATGCCGATGTTAAAAGCAGCAATATTGATTGCGGAAGCTACATCAACCGCAGTCGGAACAAACCGCTCTGCTAACATGACGACATATACTTGTAATCCCGGAACATTCATAAAAGCAAGAAGGCCCATAAGGAAAACGGTGATCAGGCCAACAAGTTTAAATGGTGCTGTGAAAAAGAAAACAAAAAGAACAACTGCCTGAACAATAAACATATAAAATAATGCTTTAAGCGGATTATGATTGGATAACTTTCCGCCGATCATATTTCCAATAGCAATCGCTAGTCCATAAAGAAGCAGAATCACGGCCACTGTACCTTCTTTAAAGCCTGTTATATCCTGCAGGATGGGGGATAAATAAGTGAAGACGACAAATGTTCCTCCATATCCTAAGGCGGTAATGATGAATAAAAGCAACAAACGCCCATTCTTCACCAATTTAAACTGATCGCGTAATGCCATGCGAGTCCCTTTTTTTAAGTCCGATGGAACGAGGAGGCTGTTTGCAATCAGAGCAATGACACCTACGGCTACAATAAGAATAAACGCAACTCTCCAACCGAAATTCTGTCCAATGAACGTCCCTAATGGAACACCTGTAACAGTCGCTACCGTAAGACCGGAAAACATGATGGATATGGCACTGGCCCGGCGGTTTTCAGGTACTAAATCAGCAGCAATCGTTGAAGCGATAGACATGAAGACACCATGTGAAAAAGCAGAAATCACACGAGCGATTAGTAATACACCAATACTTGCAGCACTTGCTGCCAAACTATTGCCGATAATAAAAATGACCATAATCCAAAGTAATAAAGTTTTGCGTGACATCCTGGAAGTGAGCGATGTCAAGACGGGCGCCCCGAATGTAACGCCTAAAGCGTATAAGGAAACAGTAAGGCCAGCTGTAGTAATTGGCACTTTTAAATCGCCAGCTATCAAGGGTAATAATCCTACACTGATAAATTCTGTCGTTCCTATAGCGAATGCACTTATGGCCAAGGCAAGAAGTGCAAATGTGCTTCGTTTTTTATCGATAGACATATGATCCCTCCTAAATTTTGTGGAATTGTATGCATGAACTTCCTTAAAGGTCATGATATAAATGAATGAATGAATTCACTTCAACCGGCAGATGTTATTATGGAATATATCGTAACCATTGAGAAGTACGTACTTTAAAGTAATATAGGTACTTTTTAGTGCCTATTGATTAAGGAGGAGTTAGATGAAGAAAAAGAAATACAATATATCAGTTGAAGCTACCCTGGAAGTGATTGGAGGGAAGTGGAAATGCGTGATTCTATGCCATCTGACACACGGCAAGAAGCGGACAAGTGAATTGAAGCATCTGTTGCCCAATATCACTCAAAAGATGCTAACTCAACAATTACGTGAATTAGAGGAAGATGGAATCATCAATAGAATTGTATATAATCAAATTCCCCCAAAAGTGGAGTATGAGCTTAGTGAGTATGGATTGAGTCTGAAGGGTATTTTAGACTCATTATGCGCATGGGGAGAACAACATATTACGAAAGTATATGGCGATAAATTTACGGTTTTAGAAGAGAATGTTTTGAATGAACAGTTGAAGTAATTCGTAACGGTTTGCCGTATCATAAAATAGGGCGATGCAGATAGGAGCGATACTAGTGGGAAATACGGATAAGTTTGAAATGATAGCTAATATATATGACACTTCTGAAAGAATTCAAATTGCAAAGGCATCATCAGATGCCATTCGTGAATATTTAGTTGAAGCTAATAGTAAGAATGCTATTGATTTTGGGTGTGGAACTGGTCTTGTCGGAATGAACTTGTTAAACGATTTTAATTCTATGCTTTTTCTGGATACTTCACAAAACATGATTAATCAAATAAAGCAAAAAATTTCTGATTTTAATATTCAGAATGCAGATACACTATGCTTTGATTTTGAAAAGGAAGGTCTATCGGATTTACGTGCTGACTATATTTTTATGGCTCAGGTTCTACTCCATATTAGTGATGTTGAACTAGTATTATCAAAATTATTTGATGTTCTAAATGAAGGAGGACATTTACTAATCGTAGATTTTGATAAAAATGAAAAAGTAGTTTCAGATATAGTTCATAACGGATTTAATCAAGCAAAGCTAACTGACATTATGACTAAAATAGGGTACAGGAATATTCAATCCAAAACTTTTTATAATGGAAGTAAAATATTCATGGGACATGATGCATCTATGTTTATTCTTGATTCTCAAAAATAAACTTTTGGCGGAAATTATCCGTCAGCCCTCCATTTCAGTCTCCTTTGCAACTAGGGGCGCTGCTTGTCATAATTATCTGACGTAAAAACAATGTCACCGTCTCCTAACCGGAGAATGACTTTATAGTCACGTTTGTTGAAGCTGTCAATCGTGCTTCCAAACATAAAGGAGGTATTGTCGCTTTCCAAGATCGGTGAAGGCAGCAATTCGTGTGGTTTTACAAGTACACCAACAACAGGCTTGACACCATTGCTGTCTTTTTCACCATAAATCGATTCTGTTTTTACAAGTAAGGATTTGCCGTTTGTAAGCTGCATATTTATTCGCCACGTGTCCCCCACAACGCTGGTTGTATAGATGAGATCTGCCTTGCGGACAGGGGAGCCTATAGCCAAAAAGTAAGTTAACAGTGCAAAAATCAACAAGAGTACTGTAAATCCCGTTACCACTTTCTTCGTTGTTTTTTTTCTTACTTTTTTCAGAAAATCAATTTCCTTCTTATTTACGTGTAAAGAGATGTTGTCTATTGAAGCGGAAAGCTTAGCATGAAGCGCACGGCATGCTTCGCATTCCTGCAAGTGTTGCCGGATGTCGTGTTCGGTTTCTGCACTGAGCAAGCCGTCTATATAACTTGGCAAAAGGTCTTGGACAATATGGCATTTGATCATTTATAACACCTCCATAATTTTTTGTTTTGCACGGTAGAAAGTGACACGAGCCCAGTTTTCACTTTTGCCAAGTATTTCACCTATTTCTGCGAAGGAAAATTCACCGGATATGCGCATATGTACAATTTCTCGCATAGGTTCACTCAATTGGTGAATAGCTCGGTACAAGTCCATTTTGTTGCTCTGGAACAAGTTGACTTCCTCCGGCGACATATTCGGCGAAGGGATATCCTCATGCAACTCTTGGTTTGGATGCCTTTTTCTTTTCCCAAGCTCCTGATACCACACGTGCTTGGCGATCTGGCAAAGCCAAACACTTATTTTACAGGAGCCGTTATAGGTATGAATTGAGTATACAGCGCGGTAAAATGTTTCCTCCGTTAATTCCTCGGCCAAATCTTCATCATGAGTAAGGCTGAGTAAATATCGGTAGACGCTTTTTGCATAATTTTTATAGATTTCTTCTATATCCTTCGCCACTTTATCACTCCCTTCGACTATATATCCGATAAATTTATTGTTCGTTACAATTGAATTTAATTTTTGTTTTTTCTTTATAGTATACATGTCACTTTCAGCGGGACATCATGAATACAGGCTGTTATAATTAAAAAGATGTTCGAATGACGGACGGACAGTAAGAGGAGCGAATGTAAATGATACTAATAAAAATTCCAGCTATTCGTCGGTAAAGCACGAAAGCTTAGACCGCGAATCAAAAAACATTTCGAAGATACGGTATCCGTCATGAAAAATTACAGGGACGAAGTTGCCAAAATCGAGGTTTGTCTTGTCGAGAATCCCGTCCATAGAGAAATTTATGAAACATACATTATTAACGAGCTCAAGGCTAAATACAATGTGGATAAGGTATTATACAAATAGGATAAACGATAACGAAAAATAAATGAGAGCCTCCGTTAGGAGGCTCTTTTACAGAGAGCAGGATAAAATTGAGATGACAGTTACTAATAAACAACGTTACCGCTTTAGTGAAGCACCCATTTGGAATATTCAGCGGAAATATTATGAAGAAGAGGGATTAAAGGCTTGGAACAATGACCAAGTTCCTCAGTATATAACGTGCAATCCATTGATCGCTGCGGCGTATGCAGAAATGATATTCGCGCTTCTTCAAGATCGGGCCAACAAGGGGGACAACTCTGAGCCTGTTCTAATTGTGGAGCTAGGAGCAGGGGCGGGGCGTTTTGCTTTCCATGTGTTGCACGAGTTATGTCAGTTGATAGATTACGTGGGGATAGCGGTACCTCCGTTTCGATATATCATGACGGATTTGGCGATGAACAATATTTTGGCTTGGAAAAAGCATCCGGCTCTTCAACCTTTTATCGCTAGGGGAATACTCGATTTTGCGCGATTTGATGCTGTTCATGACACGGTTTTGAATTTGATTGTGTCAGAAGCAACCTTTAGTAAAGGAGATTTAAAACAGCCTTTGGTCATTGTGGCTAACTATTTCTTTGATAGTATTCCGCAAGAGCTTCTTTATGTGAGTGAAGGCCAAATTTATGAGGCAGATGTATTCGTTGAATATCCTGAACGTAGTGATTCACTTAAGCCATCTGAATTACTTGATCAAATATCCTTACACTATGAGCATCGGCGGGCACCGGAGTACGAGCAAGAAGCGTACCCTTACCGTGATGTCATAGCCACCTATCAGGAACATTTGGAAGACTCACATATTTTATTTCCAGTCACTGCATTAACTTGTTTAGAGCGTTTGAATCAGTTGTCGCAGGAGGGGTTTCTATTAATAACAGCAGACAAAGGTGATCACTTGCTTGAAAACTTTAAATTCGCAGAACCGCCTGAGTTGATCCTGCATGGGAGCTTCTCTTTAACAGCGAACTACCATGCGATTCAGCAAGTTTTGCAACAGAACGGAGCGCTCGCGTTATTTCCCCCGCATCATTATAAAAATATAAATGTGGGTTGTATAATCCATATGAACACGCCGATGGACTACTCCCAAACCAGATTAGCTTATCGTCGATTTATTGAACGCTTTGGTCCGGACGAATTTTTCAGCCTGAAGGAATGGGTGGATCGCAATCTGGATAGCATGGAGCTTCAGCAAATATTAAGTTTTTGGCGTTTAGGTGGATATGACGCGGAATTTTTCATTCAGAGTACGAAGCGGATCTCCAGTCTGTTACAGGATGCTAATGATGAAGAACAGCAGGATATTCTTCGGGGCATACAGCTTTTGTGGTCGTCGTACTACGTAATGGAGCAGCGTTATGACATCGCACTTGAGGCTGGATTATTATTGTTTGAGATGGAAATGTACGAGGAGTCCAAACGGTTTTTAGAAATATCGATTTATGAAGACCAAGAGGAGATTGTATCCACCGTATATTATTGTCTGGCCATTTGTTGTTTTGAGTTAGAGTTAGAAGAAGATGCATTGAAATACATGAGAGAATTATTGAAACTTGAGCCTGACCATGAAGAAGCAAGGGCGTTAATACACAGATTTGAGTCTGTGTAGGTTAAAATTTACAAGCTATGATTGCAATGGATCACACTATCCGCTGTGGCCTATAGTGGCACTGACCAGGAGGACGGCATGCAATTTCAACCAATATATTATGATGGGGAATTATTCCTACCGAAGATCGAATTAAATATGTCATGTAACCAATCGATTGGCATTATAACGGACTTGAAGCGAAAGCAGCTTTTAATGAATCAATTGCTGGATCGTTCCCAATATCACATATTTCGAGCTGGGCAAAATGAGTATATGCATTTAACGGTGGAAGAATTAATCACTTTTCTAATCAACGTAACAGAGCGGAATGAGCGTGCCGCTCTGTTGTTGGATTATTTTGCTTTAAAAGAAGAACGGAAGGTGAAAATCAAGAATCTAAGCCCATCAAAAAGAATGTATGTGACTTTGCTGCGCGTCTATTTTGCGCATCAGCCTACACTCGTACTGGAGGAGCCCTATTTTTATTTGGAAGAACAAGATCGTCGCCAGTTTAAACGGATTTTAGATGACCTTTCAAAAGAAAAGCAGTTTTTAATTTTAACTTCGAATTTAGAGGATGCCATAATTTCCTGTGATGCCATTTATCGATTGAATAAGCTCGGATTTCATCAATTGGATATTCGGGACTCAGAAGAGGATAAGCAGGAAGTGCAGGAACAAGATCGGGCCAATATAACCTTGCAGAAGATTTATACGAAAAGAAATGACAAAGTGATTTTATTTGATCCGCCTGAAGTCGATTACATAGAAAGTATAGATGGTTCGATCCTTGTTCATGTGGGTGGAGAAAATTATGTCTGTGCTTTGACGCTAACCGAGCTCGAGCAGAGATTGTTAAATTTCGGTTTTTTTAGGTGTCATCGATCCTACATCGTTAATCTGCAAAAAGTAAGAGAGATTATTACATGGACGAAGAATAGCTACAGCTTGCGATTAAATACAGGTAAAGATGCCGTGGTTCCGTTATCTCGTTCAAAATTGCATGAATTAAAAGCACTTCTTAACATTTAAAATGTTTGCGAAGCAAACATAACTTCGTAAGCATGTGCCATTTCCGGGGTAATATCGAACCAATCAAGCATCCATAGTACCATTCAGGCAATTACAGCTACACTTCGGAAGGTTTTGATGGCTGGGAGCATGCAATCTTTATATACTTATGCCATTAACTCTAAGGAAGTGGCGTTAATGGATGTTATCCAAGTAGAACATATTCGAAAGAGATTTGGAAATAAGGATGCATTAGCAGATGTGTCCTTTTCAATTCCGAAAGGTGAAATTTTTGGTTTCCTAGGTCCGAGTGGCTCAGGAAAAACAACATTAATCAAGATTTTAACTGCGCAGTTAAATCCGACAAGTGGACAGGCAAGTGTATTTAATCAGCCAGCGGATATGATGCTGCAGTCTGCACAGAAGATGCGCTTTGGCATTTTGACGGATAACAGTGGTCTATATGAAAGATTATCGATTGAGGAAAACCTGAACCTGTATCGTAAGTTATATGATCTTCCTAAGTCTTCGATCGATAAGGTGCTGCAGTTTGTAAACTTAAGCGGAGAGCGCAAAAAGAAAATCAATCTCTTATCGAAAGGGATGCGTCAGCGTGTCCTGTTGGCATGCGCGATTATCCATGAGCCGGAATTATTATTTTTAGATGAACCTACTTCGGCTTTAGATCCAGTAAATTCAGCACATATTTATAAAGGCTTACGCTACTTAAATGAGAATGGGACAACGATTTTTTTAACTACGCATGATATGGCTGAGGCAGAATTGATATGCAACCGTGTAGCGATTTTGTATCAAGGACAAATCCAAACCATCGGCTCACCAAGGGAACTAAAAAAACAGCATCGGGAAAACGTAGTTTGTGTTGACTTAATCAATGGGGAAGCATACGAGCTCCCGATCGGTGAGGGAACGGCTGATCAAATAGCCGATTGGATGAAACGAGGGTTAATTGATCGATTAGAAACGAAAGAACCAAGTCTGGGTGATATCTTTATTAAAATGACAGGAAGTGAGTTACTATGAGTATCTCATTAAAACGTGCCGGGGCGATATTTGTGAAGGATTATAAAGAGTTTTCACGCAATTATGCGCTCTCCATTATGTTGATTTTCCCAATTATCCTAGCACTTCTTCTTCGAGCTGCCGGCGCCGGCTCGTCTTTGCCTGGATCTTTCGCTACAGTTCTTAATCTTTCGTTTGTGCTCCTAACATGTTTCGCACAAGCATGCTTGATTGCGGAAGAAAAGGAGCGTAACACTTTACGATCATTAATGATGACTCCGGCCACGACCATGGATGTTTTAATCGGTAAAAGTACTTTAGTTTTTGTCATGTCTGCTGTTGTTCTGGCTATTGCTACGTATCTATTTGGCTATGAGCCAGCTAGTATATGGGCGTTTGTGGCAGCAATCATTTTTTCGATTATTCTATACACAGCAGTCGGGACGATATGCGGTTTATTCTCCAAGACGTTGCTTGATGCGTCATTATCTATAATTCCTGTGACGATCGTATTCTCTGGGGCGCCATGGGGAGCGTTTCTGGTGGATGATTATCCAATCTTCAAAGTGCTGGATTACGTACCAAGCAGTCAGCTTGTGCATTTGCTGGGTATAAGCCATACAGGCTTTACAACGGGAGATTTATTAAAACCCCTCCTTATTACTTTGGTCTGGACGGTTGTATTAACGATTGTATCTGTTGTTTTGTATCAACGACGGTTAAAGGATGAGTAGGATAGAATGCGTATTTTTACCGAGGAGGGATCAAATTCCGATGAATTTAGCCGTCAAAATGATGCAAGAATTCAAGGACCGCGATAACCGGCTTAGGCTGAAAGGCTATCGAGACAAAGCGCGGCTCATTCGAGAACGGAATTTAGAAGCTTGGGACGATCAGCGGCTGCAATCGGAATCTCATCGGCTGAAGAAAGAAGCAAAATCGGGTACGCCTTTGGATGAGCTGCTTGTCGATGCTTATGCGCTAGTCTGCGAGGCAGCGAAGAGAACGCTCGGAATACAGCCTTACGAGGTCCAGGTCATGGCTGCTATCGCTCTGCACGAGAGATTCCTGATCGAACAGCATACCGGCGAAGGAAAAACGCTCTCTGCGGTTATGCCTGCTTATCTAAATGCGTTAACCGGCGAAGGTGTTCATGTGCTGACTTTTAACGATTATTTGGCAAACCGAGATGCCGAGTGGATGGGCCCGATCTATCGTTTCCTCGGGTTAACGGTAAAATCGGTGCAAGCGGGCATGAGCTTGTCCGAGAAACGGGAAGCTTACGCCGCGGATATAACCTATGTTACGGCCAAAGAGGCGGGATTCGATTATTTGCGCGATACAATCGCACTGAGCGTAGCCGAGACCGTGCATCGTCCTTTCCACTACGTCATCGTCGACGAAGCGGATTCGCTGCTTCTCGACGAAGCACGGGTGCCGCTGGTCATCGCCGGCGAGCCGGGCTCTTCCGAGGGCGAAGGCATTCATTTCGCAGAAGTGGCCAGACAGCTCGAGCAAGATGAGCATTACGACTTCGACGAGTTCAAGCGGAATGTTTATTTGAATGAAGCGGGTGCTGCGAAAGCGGAAGAGCTGCTGGGATGCGGCAATTTATACGAGAGCCATAATAGTCATTTGTTATCATCGTTAAATTGCGCGCTGCATGCGGAATCGTTATTGAAAAAAGACGTCGATTACATCGTCCGGGAAGGTAAAATCGAGCTGATCGACGAATATACCGGCCGCGTAGCGGAGAACCGGCATTTGCCGGACGGGCTGCAAGCCGCGCTTGAGGCCAAAGAAGGGCTGCAGCACTCGGCCGGCGGGAGAATTCTCGGTACGATCACCCTTCAACATTTCCTTAGCCTATATCCGAAGATTTGCGGAATGACGGCTACCGCGCACGTTTCTGCCGTGGAATTCGAAGATATATATGTGCTGCAGGTCGTGCAAATTCCGCCGAACCGGCCAAACATACGGATCGACCATCCGCACCGGATTTATACCCATAAAGAAGCCAAACTTAAGGCGCTTGTACAAGAAGTCTCGTCCGTCCATAGAGCGGGACGTCCGATTCTCATTGGTACGTCAAGCGTCGAGGAGTCTGACATGCTTGCGGAGGCGCTTGCAGTTGCAGGTGTACCTTGCCATGTGCTGAATGCGAAAAACGACGCAAAAGAAGCCGAAATCATCGCCAAAGCGGGAGAGATCGGCGCCGTGACGGTGTCTACAAATATGGCGGGACGCGGGGTCGACATTCGGCTCGGCGGCGGCAACCCCACGCAAGCAGAAGTTGTCGCCAAGCTGGGCGGGTTGTACGTAATTGGTACGCATATGCACGAAAGCGTGCGGATCGACGACCAACTGCGCGGGCGCTCCGGCCGCCAAGGCGACCCGGGAGCTTCCGTATTTTTCGTAAGCCTGGAGGACGAGTTGATGCATAGGTTCGGTATGGATAAAGCGATCCCGTCCGCCTATCGCGATCTCAGGCAGGATGATGCTCTGGGGGAGTCGGTGCTCCACAGCAAAATCGCACATATTCAGCGCGTTATGATGGGCCAAAACTTCGATATCCGCCTGGAGTTGAACCGTTATTCGGATACGGTGGAGAAACAGAGACGTATCCTATATGAGGAGCGGCTCGGCATTTTGAAAGGCGAGACGTCGATGAGCCCTGTGGAACAACGGGTACGGCTATATTATATCGACAAATTCTGGGCGGACCATCTGGCATACGTTTCTTACATCCGCGAAAGCATCCATTTGACGAGCCTTGTTAACCGCTATCCGATCAACGAATTTCATGAGCAAATTATTCAAGCTTATGAGCAAATTCCGGCTAAAATAAATAGGGAGACGGCAAATATGCTCGAAAGGCTCGGAGGTTCAAATGATCCGGCGGAGTGGGAAAAGTTCGGGCTGAAGAGCCCTGCTTCCACCCGGACTTATATGATCAACGATCAATACATGGAGTACTTGCAGAATCCCAGTTCATGGGGCGCAGGGACGGTCATCGCTTATTGGATGCGCAGGATGTTGAGGCCAGTATTCAGGTGGCCAAAATTTTGATCGGGACGAATACGAGCGAACGCTCGATTCATCCTGCACTGACAATGTTGAAGCGAAGCGTGGACTCCGTGTTGACTTCGGAGCGGCATGTTTTTTTATGATATTATAATAAGAAAATAGTAAGGGCAGGGGTGGTTAAGTGGTATCCATTTTCAAGAACGATGCAGTCGAAAAGGAATACTATCTTTGCTATGACAGAAGTTTAGCTATGTTTGAAATGGATTTTATGTCACTTAATATCCCGACAACATTTGGAGAAACGCACATACTTTGTTTTGGTGACAAGAATAAGAAACCGTTATTGCTTCTTCATGGAATGACAATGAGCAGTACGATGTGGTATCCCAATATGAAACAATTGATACAAGAACGCTGTGTGTATGCTATTGATATAATGGGTGATTTTGGTAAAAGCAAGCCTTTAATTGCTATAAAAAACAGGAAGGACGCGGGGCAGTGGATTCTTGAGGTTGTGAATGCACTACAATTCAACAAGGTGGATCTGGCAGGTCACTCAATGGGCGGATTCCTATCTTTAAATTTTGCACTTGCCTATCCGGAGCGATTGTCGAAGCTGATGCTTTATGCGCCTGCAGGTACTTTTCATAAAATAAGTTTAAAATTTTTTACAAAGATTTACCCTGCATTATTGTTTCATACAGAGAAATGGATCGACAAAGCGTTTAGATGGTTCTCAGGCAAAGGAGAGTCATTACATCCTGTATTCCGTTCTCAGGTCATTGCAGGTTATCGCTATGCCAAACCTCTTTTGCAGGTGATGCCCTCCGTATTCTCCAGAGAGGAATTCAGCAGCTTTCAGGCTCCTACATTGCTCCTTATCGGAGACAAAGAGGTCATATACCCAGCCAGGAAGGCGATAGCAAACGCCCAAAACATGATCCCCGATCTGGAGACCCATTTAATCGCTGGAGCGAGCCATTCCTTAACAATGGAGCATGCGGACATCGTGAACGAACTCACACTTCGTTTTCTGAAGAAGGAAGATTGAGACATTTTAAGCTAGACAGGATAACGGGATTTGTTGTCGGTAATTTTAAAATTCTGCTTCAAAAAATCGTCTCCGTTCTATTTACTGGAATATTTATTCCTGTATTTCGTGTCGAAATTTCCGGAAATCTTTAGGTGTTTTTTCATGATGTTTTTTAAAAGATTGAATAAAGTGATTCACATGATTGAAGCCCACTCTGTGGGCTATTTCGGTTATGGTATAATCCGTTGAAATTAATAACTCGCTGCTTTTCTTGATCCGGTACTTAATCAAGTAATCGTAAGGGGTCATATGAATGGTTTTCTTAAAACTCCGAGTGCATTCCGAAACACTTAGATGCGCTACATTGGCAATCTCTTGGAGTGTAATATGATTTAAGTAGTTCTGATGGATGAAGCTGAGCATTAATTGAAGTCTTTCTTGCTGCAACTTTAAATATTTAGGTGCTTCCTCGGACGAAAGCGGAATGTTGGAAATTATGATGAACCATAATTGCACGGTTTTGATAGAAGCCTCATATTCCCATCCCCAGTTCTTTTTCATGTCAAATTTCTTCTTCATATCCCGGAGCATTTCCAGTACTTGACTTTCCCATTCAATTTCTCCCTTGATTACTAGTGACACTAAGGAAGAGTTTGTATAAGGCAGTACATAATTTTTTTCCATGGCACTATCTGCATAGAAGGCCAGCAGCTTCTCGGGAAAATTAAAACTGACATATTGACCGTTATGTGTCAGGTCCGTAGTAACATGAAGGACGCCCTTGTTAATTAAAATAGCCTGACCTGTTTCTAATTCATGATCAATCCCGTTAACTTGTATAACCAGTTTTCCTTTAGTAACCAAAGTGATTTGTAGTTCTTCGTGCCAATGCAAATCGTTAAATCCTCTGCCCTCAGGAATACTTCTATGAATAGTATGGGTGTACATGATGTATGGAAATGAAACATCGGGATATAAAATGGTCTCGTGCAATTGTTTTTCCATTTTAGCGATGTCCTTTCTGATGACGATATTTCAATATAAATGAAGGATATAGTTACACAAACGAAACAAAAATGGTGATATTATTATATCAGACTTTTCGGCTTATCATTACAATCCTGTGCACAGACGATTGGATAAGAACTCTTGGAGGCATACACGTGAAAATAAATCCATCGTCGTTACGGTTTCATCCGTATATTTTGCTTTTTGTCAGCATATTGTCTGTTTCCGTCTCATCCATCATGATAAAATCATCAGATACACCAACCTCTGTGGCAGGGATGTACAGATTGTATATATCAGTAATCCTTATGCTTCCTTTTGTACCCTGGAAGACGCTCCGGACCTCAGAGATGAACAAAAAGGATTGGAGTACCGTTTTTTTAGCCGGCCTATTTCTCGGGTTACACTTCTTATGTTGGATGGAATCTTTAGTATATACTTCAGTTGCGAGCTCCATGGTCATCTTATCGATACAGCCTTTATTTGTAATGGTTGGTTCATACTTTATGTTTAGAGAACGAACCAGCATATTAACCGTTCTTTGTTTGCTTGCTGCTCTTCTAGGTTCAATTATTATAGCTTGGGGAGACATCGGGGTTTCGAGAGAAGCGTTAATAGGAGATGGATTATCTTTATCAGGAACGATCTTGGTTTCGGCCTATATGTTAGCGGGACAGAAAGCAAGTCGCAAAATCGATGCAAATGTATACAGCATTATCGTCTTTTTTATTGGCGGGAGCGTCATGTTAGCTTATAGTTTGCTAAATAATATCCCTTTAATAGGATATGACTCTTCGGACTGGACGTATTTCTTTTTGCTTGCAGTAATCCCGACTATTTTCGGGCAATATATTTTTAATCTGCTGTTAAAATCTATAGGCGCGACTACTGTTTCCGTAGGTATTATCGGAGAGCCTGTTTTGGCAATCATTCTTGCCTATCTATTATTGGGAGAAACGATCTCCATATTTCAATTCATAGGTGGGTTGGTGACCTTACTAGGCATGGGAATGTATTTTTGGTTACGATCCTTAGACCATACAAATGAGGTGCATGCTTGAATGGCAACGTTGGATGGCTACTATTTTATATGGAAAAGAGGGTAGAGATGCCTACTATACTGGTTGCTGACGACGATGCGAACATTCGCGAACTTGTCTGTTTATTTCTCCGCAACGACGGATTCACGACAGCGGAAGCCGCTGACGGCAAGGAAGCGCTCGCCGTCTTCGCTTCAACGCAAGTCGATCTGGTCGTGCTCGATATCATGATGCCGGTGATGGATGGCTGGACGTTATGCAAGGAGCTCAGGAGAGCCAATCCCGATCTTCCGTTGCTTATGCTGACTGCCAGAGGCGAAACATGGGAGAAAGTGAAGGGGTTCGAACTCGGGACCGACGATTATTTGACGAAACCGTTCGATCCGTTGGAGTTGACGGCCCGTGTCAAGTCATTGCTGAAACGATACCGGATCGGCTCCACGCAAACGATTCAATTCGGCAATGTCATCCTTGACCGGCAGACCTACAAGGTGACGAGAGGGGCGGAGTCACTCACTTTGCCGCTCAAGGAGTTTGAATTGCTGTATAAGCTTGCCGGAACACCCGGACAAGTCTATACGCGCGAGCAGTTGATCGATCAGATTTGGGGAATGGATTATGCCGGAGATAACCGGACGATAGACGTGCATATTAAGCGCCTTCGCGAACGGTTCGCGGCTACGCCCGATTTTCGTATCGAGACGGTGCGCGGGCTTGGTTACCGGCTTGAGGTTGGCGAATGATCAGATCCTTATATACGCGAGTCGTCCTGATCTTTCTAGTCTCCGTAATCGGGGGAACGGCCATTTCCTTTTTCGCGGCAACTTGGGTATTTAAAGATCAATTGAACGAAAATTTGCGAATTCCTTTGCTTTCCTTCGGCCAGGACATCGCACGGATTTACGAAACGCTTCCGTTGGATGAGGCGGAGGCATTCGTAAGCGGCATGAATCAGCTCAATTCTTATCATGTGCATATTTATGACGAAACCGGACAGGTTCAGTCTTACGGCGTGATTAAAGGGCACGATCCGGCTGTTGTCACTATGGAACAGGTGAACAAAGTACTGGATGGAGAAATTGTTCAAGTCAATCCGAGCGGCGTTTCCACTACCCTCTTGGGATTGCCGTTTACAACGGAAACGGGTACAAGAGCCATGTTTGTAGAACCGGTCAGCCCGCCGTCAGCCCCTTTTATCACTACGTGGATTTTGAATTTCGCGATCGTTGCATTGGTGACGGGGAGTCTATTCACTCTGATTGCCGCCATATTCCTGGTCAAGCCGATTAAAAAACTGACAAGAGCGACCAGGCGTGTAGCAGGCGGAGATTTCAACGTCAAACTAAATATTAGGCAAAAAGGCGAGCTAGGGACTTTGGCTCGAAGCTTCGAAGATATGATGCACGATTTGCAGCAGCTTGAGCAAATGCGCAGGGATTTTGTATCAAATGTATCTCACGAAATTCAGTCGCCGCTCACCTCGATATCCGGTTATGCGCTAGCGCTCAAGCAAGTCAATATCGCGGATAACGAACGAAGCCGTTATCTCGATATTATCATAGCTGAAGCGGGCCGGATGTCCAAGATGAGCGATAGCCTGTTAAAGCTGAGTTTGCTTGAATCGCAGTCGCAGCAGTTGCAGTTGGTTGCGTTCAATCTTGATGAGCAGATCAGACGGGTCATCGTTGCGATCCAGCCGCAATGGTCGGCCCGCAACATCACTTTCGAACTCCATTTGAATGCAATTCGCGTAATGGCCGATCATGATCTGTTGAATCAGGTATGGACGAACATCATCGGCAACAGCATCAAATTTTCCCCGGACGGCGGCGTGGTTAACGTCGCCATTAAACAAGATATTAAAAGCGTGATAGTCCGAATATCCGATACTGGCATCGGTATTTCCCCCGAGGACCAGAAGCGTATCTTCGAGCGATTTTTTAAAGCCGATCGTTCCCACAGTCGAAAATATGGCGGCAGCGGTATGGGGCTCGCCATCGTTAAACAGATCGTATCTCTTCATCAAGGCGACATCCGGGTGGAAAGCGAGCCAGGGCGGGGAACGACCGTCATTGTCGCATTGCCGCTCAAAATGCCGGCAAAGTAATCCGATCCGATTCATGTTAATAGGGCAGTCGGTATCTGTAGACGGGAAGGAAATAAAATGACGTATCCTAATACCAGCAGAATTTTGACCAATCAATAGAGTTCATGCAAAGTAACTTCACTGCGAATAAGGAATCGCGCATTTATACCGGACTGTCCGATCCCTTTAGAGATGTAGAATTTGCCATAGGTTCCTGAATGCATTCCCTTATAAATACCCTCGGCTGCCAGCTTGCCTTTATTTATGAATTGGAACAAAAACGGCACGTTGAACTGCATACCGTGGAAATGGCCGGCCATCAGGTAGGTATACTTGTGTTTAATATAAAACACAAGATTGGGGTTATGAGTGAGAACAAGGATCGGTTTGCTTGGATCGATGTTTGCGAAGGCGTTATCAACCCTGCTTTTTTTGCTGCCAAAATCATCGATGCCAACAATTTGAAAGTTATCAACAAATGTAGACTGATTGATAAGGACTTTTATACCCGCGCTTTCAAGGATTCGGATAAGCTGATTAAAATCAGTGAGGTTTAGGCGATGATCATGATTCCCCAATACGGCAAAAACAGGAATGCCGGGCTTGACAATCGCGTGAGCATATCGCTGCACCTTGGATAAATGTCGGGATTTTTGAGTAAAGTCTCCAGTGAGAAAAATATAATCTGGAGCTTCCTTTTTAATCAAACAGGTCAATCTTTTCGGACTGATACGGAGTTTCTCCACATGTAGGTCGCTAATTTGAAGAACTCGGGCTCCAATCCCACAAGAGCAGCGGACACGTTCCACCTTTAGCCATTGAGTCGGAAAGATCAAAAGGAAATAGATGACAGCACTGATAAACAGGAGAATAACAAAGATCATTGAGTAAATCCTTCCTTTTTGCAAATTGGATAAAAGCTATATGCGTAGCGTATTCGACCTTAGCGTCGTGGAAGCTTTGAAATATATTTTATCTTGTTCATTGATTTCAGGAAATAAGGAAAATGGTGAAAACATCATGATTGTGGATTATGGGTAGCCATACAAGAGATTTTTTGGCATAGAGACTTTTATCACTGATTAAATTATCACATCGCAAGTAATATGTTAAAAAGCTATGATTGCTATGGATCACACTATAGCAGGAGCAGCTTCTGGAGAGACCGCGGGAATTCCGCGGCGCCGAAGGGTTCACAATCTCAGGCAAAAGGACAGAAGAGTACTGAATATGTATTTGTCGTGCTGATCGTCATTAGCAGGGCAAAGATTATTTAATATTCTTATGAACCGGGAGATTGGATGACATCCAATCTCCTTTTTGTTTTTGCATCAAAGTAATGTATACATTAAGGGGGAACTAGGTATGGCACAACCAGAATTAAAGAGGGGGCTGGCCAATCGGCATGTTCAGCTTATCGCTATTGGCGGCACTATTGGTACAGGATTATTTTTAGGTTCGGGCAAAGCGATCCAGCAGGCAGGTCCATCCATCATGATTACGTATCTAATCGTGGGTATCGCCGTATTTTTCGTGATGAGAGCGCTGGGAGAACTGCTGTTGTCTAAGGCGGGTTATCAATCGTTTACGGATATTGCCGAAGACTATCTCGGGTCTCGGGCCGCGTTCATCACCGGTTGGACGTATTGGTTTTGCTGGATCATGACGGCTATGGCTGATGTTATTGCTGTTGGCGTATATGTACAATATTGGTTTGATATCCCGCAGTGGGTACCGGCCATCATTTGTCTGATCATTTTGTTAGGACTCAATCTATTAACTGTAAAAAATTTTGGAGAACTGGAATTCTGGTTTGCTTTAATCAAAGTAATCACGATTCTCGCTTTAATTGGTATTGGACTCATTTTGCTGGTCATTGGATTTAAGACAGATGCAGGATCGGTGACGATACGAAACCTTTGGGAGCATGGGGGAATATTTCCGAACGGTTTTTCAGGTTTTTTATTTTCTTTTCAAATGGTTGTATTCGCTTATGTCGGTGTGGAATTAGTGGGCGTATCGGCAGCGGAAACATCCAATCCGGAAAAAAATATTCCATCAGCTATCAATAAAATTCCACTACGAATTCTATTCTTTTATGTTGGAGCGCTTTTTGTACTGTTATGCATTAATCCATGGACTCAGCTCAATCCGTCGGAAAGTCCTTTTGTAAAAACATTTACTTTAGTAGGGATTCCGATTGCCGCAGGGATTATTAATTTCGTCGTATTAACTTCAGCTGCTTCCGCTTGCAACAGCGGGATGTTCTCAACAAGCCGCATTCTTTATAATTTGAGCAAGAACAGACAGGCGTCCTCTCATTTTGGAAAATTGAATAAAAACCATGTACCAGGAAACTCGCTATTCATTTCTACGCTGGTCATATCCGTGGGGGCTCTTTTGAGTAAGCTCATTCCGGGACAGGCTTTTGGAATTGTCACAACCATAAGTGCCATTTGTTTTATTTGGGTTTGGGGCGTTATTCTCGTATGCCATATCAAGTATAAGAAGACCCGGCCGGAATTACAGGCTAAATCCAAATTTAAAGCACCGTTCACGCCGGCTATTAATTATGCGGTCTTAATTTTATTTGCGGTGATTCTCATCATCATGCTGATCGCTGCTGAGACTCGTCCGGCTTTATTGTTTACTCCTCTATGGTTTGTTCTATTATTTATACTGTATTCGATTGGAAGCAAAAAGCGAAAAAATCCCCATGATAAGAGTATGATCAATACATGAGGTTTGTCTATTCTGCTCTTAATGTCCTTATTGCAGTAAGTTAATCCAATCTAAGGAGTGTTAAAAAAGATGAAGAGGAAATGGATCTTTCTGGGGATTTTGGTGCTGATAATTGTAACGTTGCTGGCTGCTTGCAATGAAAGAGTAGTGTTTATGGGCTTCAGCTCCAGCACTAAAAACAAGATTGAGGCTTCATATAAGCTGTTTACCGGCACAGATGAGAAAAAGGTTAGCCTGAAGAACGGCCAAACGCTTGCTATTGACTATCAGTCCAAGGTGGAAAAGGGGGAATTGACGATAAAGCTTTATGATCCCGACAATCAACTGCTCAAGGATCTGAGTACCAACAAGTCAGGAAATGAGAAGATTGGAGTAGACAAGGATGGGATTTACAGGCTTGAAATTACGGGCAATAATACCAAGGGAAGCTACGAATTAACGTACAAAATTGAATAATTTCTGAATATACCGGGAAAATGATAGCCCCCTACAGCAGCCAGATTTTATTACTTCATCCGCTTACCATAGTAGGGGGCATATCACTTCTGGGATAACCTTTCATCACCATTTTGTTAGCTTTATTGATTTTTGGGGAGCCTTACCATGAACAAGGTTTCTACATGGGGAGTACTTATCAAGCGAATATGGCCTTGATGCGATTCAACGATTTCCTTGACAATCGAAAGCCCGATACCGAGCCCCTCGCCACTTCTTCCTCCGTCAACGCGATAAAATCGTTCAAAAATGAGCTCATGATCCTCAGGAGCAATTCCTCTGCCTTTATCCTTAATGGTTATGCACACATAGTCACCTTCTTCAACGAGGCCTATTCCAAGGAAATGCCCGTCTTTTCCATAGCGGATCGCATTGTCCAATAAATTGCGTATAGCACGTTCAATAAGAGGCGCATCGATCAACTCGTGAATATCCTCATCGGGGATGTCCACATCAATTGAAAAGCTTTGCTCATCTAAAAACAACATGTATTCGGCGACAATTTTTCGCATCATTTCGGATAAGTTATGCGCAGCAAGATGGACTTCAAGTGCATTTGCATCCAGTCGTGCGATGTCCAACAATTGATCCAGCAGTTTGTCCATATAACGGGATCGCTGCAAAATGATTTTTGCGCTGGTCTTCAGTTCGTTTTCGTTATTGTAGGAGCCAGTATGTATAGTTTCGGCGTAGCCCAGGATCATTGTAAGCGGTGTTCGCAAATCATGTGATAGATTGGAAAGCAGCAGCTTGCGCCCGTTTTCAAATTGCTCGATTTCATCCGCTTGGCTTCGAACCCGCTGCGCCATCGAATTGTAATGTCGGGTAAGCTGGCCGATTTCATCCTTCGACTTATCCTCGAGTACAACCACATCGCTTCGGATATTAACCAGATTGAGGGCTTGGTTGAGCTTGCCAATACGCCGATTGACCGAGGAGAAGAACAACAGGGACAACATATAAGGTACTAAAAAAGACAACAGCAATGGCAGAGCCCAGGAATACAGTGCTTTGATTGTACGCACAAAGAAATACACCTGCCCTTGTTTCATCGCATCGCTAGATAAACTCAGAAATAAGTAATAAGGCTGTCCATTCTTGCTCGTTGAATAGGCGAGCGTAATAGGTTTATTTACGTCCCAAAGGTTGTTGGGCAAATTTATAAAGCGATCCGCTAATTGCTTGAAGTCGTAGCTTTGTATCTCGCCGGAAGTATCATAGAGCATGGACCCATCTGAAGCAAGCCATTCAAATCGAAGCTCTGGATGCTGATAATGAGCTTGATCCAAGATCGGCTGGATTTTATCCTTGTCGTATGTATTTTGTTGTTCAATTGCTTTCAGCATTTCCTGTGAGATTGCATTCAGCGTATTTAGATCGTAACCTTTGTTCCAAATATTCCCCGAAATTGTTGTAAGCCAAATAAACAAAATCAAACTGAAGACGATGCTTGTCAGCATGATGATCCATAGTTTAGTACGATTTTTCATCATTTATCTCCCGAAAAACGATATCCGACGCCACGAACGGTATGCAGGGTATGCTGAGAACCAGAGAGGCTTTCGAGTATTTTGCGGAGGCGGCTAATAAATACGCTCAAGTTATTGTCATCATAGTTTTCATGCTGCCAAATCTGTCTGTATATTTCTCTTTTGGTCAGAACACGATCAGGATTTTGCATAAACAATTTCAGAAGCTCGCATTCAACCGGAGTTAATTCATGAGGATTACTTCCGTCATTTTGTAAAACTAAATTATCTACATCCAGAACCAGCTTGTTTAATCGTATGAGTTCAGATTGATGGGTCGATTTTGGCCGCTGCCTTCTTAGCTGGGCTTGAACCCGAGCAAGCAGCTCCAACGGGCTAAATGGCTTTGTCACATAATCAACTGCTCCCAAACCGAGAGTAGTAATTTTGTCCTGCACTTCTCTTCTGGCGCTCAAAGCGATTACGATCGTTTCTAAGCTTTTTTCATGCAAATAACGAAGCACATCAAAGCCATTTCCGTCATCCATCATCAAGTCCAATATCATAAGCTCAAAATGCTGCTCATTCATCCGTTCAATTGCTTGTCGTCCTGACTCGGCTTCGATAATTTGAAAGCCTGCCCGTTCCATATGGATACGGATTAACGTACGAATCTCGGGTTCGTCATCGATAAGTAGAATTCGATCCATCCACAAACCACCCTTCTTCTCCAAAATATGAATCTCTTAAAAGAATACTATATGAGTAGAATATTGAATAATGATGATTTATGTCGAGGGTTTATTTTGACATTCCATTAAGATTTCATTAAGATTCGGTTAAAATTTTTTATTAAAATAAAAATAATAAGTTTTTAAGAATTGAAGATTTTTATTTTGGAAAGGTAGGTTGGGGCAGATCATGAACAAGAAATTTTTTATTTGGTTTACCGCGCTGACCCTCGGTTTGACGTCCGCAACCTCGATTGGTGCCGGCGTGAGCGAGGCGAAGACTTCGGCCGATTTCAGCGATTTAAAAGACTTGGACGCAGCTACGAAGGCAAAGTTCGATGCAATGATCCAGGCGGGTATCTTCAACGGAGTCTCAGATACTAGTTTCGGGCTGAAAGAAGAAATGAATCGAGCTCAGTTCGCGAAGGTAGCAGCGTTAATTTTTGGCCTGCAAGTTGACCAAAGCCTCAAGACATCGTCTTTCAGTGATGTAAAGGCAGATGATCCTGGAAACGGCTATGCATTACCTTATATCGAGGCGGTCAAGCGAGCGGGAATAACGGACGGTGTGGGCTCTGGAAAATTCGATCCTTCGGGTAATGTAACCAAGGAGCAACTAGCTGCATTTCTCGTTCGAGGATTAGGGCTGAATGCGGAAGCGCAGTCGACGCCAGGTATTAGCGATAGTACTGTCTCCGACTGGGCGAAAGGTTATGTCCAGCTGGCACTCCAGCAAAAGCTGCTAGGGAATTCTTTGGATGGTACATTCGGCGGTAAAAAAGAAGCAAGCCGTGAACTGCTTGCATCGGGGGCCTATGAAAGCGCCAAAACGTTCGAGGCTACTCAGCCTCTTGAGGTGTCAGGAGCGGACTTCTTGGCGGGGAACAAGCTTGAGTTGACGCTGACGGTAGGGATCGCCGCGGACTCCGTGGATTTGTCCAAGATTACGATTAACGGTGTACCGCTTGATCTGAAGCTGGACAGTTATGAACTGTCCGAAGACAAGAAGACGATCATTATCAAGCTGCGTCAAGGCTTTAAGCTCGATACATCCAAGAAACCGGTTATCGTTGTAAAGGACTTGAAGACATTATTGGGCAACGAGGTAAAAAATGAGGAAAGTAAACCAATACCGGTGAAGGTAACTGAACCTCCGGTTACGCCGCCAGTGGTTACGCCAGCACCATCAACATCTTCGCCATCTTCATCATCATCACCATTTACGCCTACACCTGATCCTGAGCCTGTTGTGACTCTGACGATCGATGTCGCGAACGGAAGCATCACTCATACGACAGCTTCTTATCCGGTAACGGGATCGGTCACAGGGGTTGTGTATTACTCCGTGCTGCCGTCCGGTTTGGCAACTCCAAGCTTGGATAATATTAAGTTAGGGACGAATGCTGTCGTCTACGGTTCGGTGGAATTAGATGGAACGAAGGGGAATTTGGAATTGAGCGGATTGAGCGCCGGAACCTCTTATGTGTTATATGCTTATGAGTTTGCCAGCAACAAAACATCTGCCATCTCCATAGTACCTTTTCAGACGTTGGCTGAGCAGCAGATCGGACCTGTGATTACTTTTAACGCTGAGGGTACAAAGAGGAGCGAGGGATATTCTGGCGACACGATTGAAGTAAGTGTAAACTCCGATGGGTATGATACGCTATATTACGTTCTTACCGAGTTCAACCCTTCCATTTCTCCAAGCGCTGCGCAGGTAAAATCCGGCCAAGATGCAACGGGAGGATCAGCGTTTCAGTATGGAATGATTGATATGAACTTAGAAGGCTCCAATAACAGCATCTCAGCGAACTTGCTTTCTAGTAAGACCTATAGTTTCTACATAGTTGGATCTAATGGGATACTGGATAGTCAAGTTGCGGGATTCACTTTCTATCGGACGGATTCGATCATCGACACGTTCACGAGCATTGGCACGCCTGTCGTGAATCCCAATTCGATTACGGTCTCACCGGATTATAGCGGAAGTAGTAATTATCAGTTTTATTACTTAACAACAGATCAGTTTGCAGGCGTGAATCCACCTTCTGCTGATTATATTATTAATCAGGGCAAGCTCGGAACTTATGATCAGGCAAACAGTACGGTAAGTATCCCAGGTTCGTTTACTTCAAGTACCGGACTTTATACGGTCATTGTGGCTAATGATCCAACGTTGGGCGATAATATCCGCTCGAACGTAGTAAGCTATATTCCGTTTTCTGAGTAGGCGTTTTTAAAAGGCTCATTCCATTGATAGAAGGTGGAGTGAGTCTTTTTTTATACAGAGCATTTATGGAGATGAACATGAAATTCCTAGATGGGCTCTAATGGCCACTGGAACATGCGGATTAAGACATCGGGGTTTAACCATAGAGTGCTGCCCCCTTCGAGCTGTACATGGAAGAGTATCTCTAGTTCTGCCCAGACACTAAGCCCAGGGAAAATGGAGTTTTGGTTGAGAATCACCACAGGCATATTCTGAAAACCAGGAAGTACGAAATCCTTATATTTGCTTGAGCCTTCTAAAAAGATAAGCTCCTGAATCTCACGGTTTTCACCGATAATTCTCCTATTATCAGTCCCAGGCGGCGCGAAAACGAATTGGTAAAGAGTTTGTCTTCTGTGCATCCAGCATTTATTCCATTGGTCTCCGCTGAAAATATCCCCAGCAGTTGTAGACCCAATGACTCTGCCTGTAATCTCAACATGGGGTGCTGAACGCCAAGGTCCACGATCTGGTCGTGGAATCCGATTGGAGTGGAGCTCATATCGAGATGCTACTCCAAATTGTCGATTAATTAACGAGCCGCCGCTATATGTCATATTGCCCTTTAAGTGAAAGCCATCTGCTTGCGTCTCTCCTGTAAAGGGAGGGGTTAATATAAAGTTGGCATTGGCCCACCAAAAGTTTGGATCCTGCCGCACCGGCATATGGTACATTTAATCACGCCCTTTCTCGCATAAATATATGGTGTAGGGGCATGGTTAATAACTTAAAATGCAAAGAGTTGTTTGGTACTGGATTCAATTATTTTGATTTTTTGCTCCCCACTCACATAACTCCTCCAAAACGGGTAACAGTGTTTTCGCTTTATCTGTTAGACTATACTCGACTTTTGGTGGAATTTGAGGATATTCTTTACGCGTTACCATACCATCTGCTTCCAATTCTTTGAGCTGTGAACTTAGTGTTTTATAAGTAATAGTTCCTATCTGTCTTTTCAGATCATTAAATCGAACTGGCTCGTTTTCTGCCAGGAGGTAAATAATAACCATTTTCCATTTGCCTCCAATAACTGAAAGCGTATATCCAAAAGGTGTATCTTGAATATTATTAACCTTGCCTTTGTAATCAGCCATACCCATGTTTACACTATCCTTTCTGATAGTATCTATCAATAAAGTGCGTACTTATGTTTTATTTACGTTCATTTTATACTAACCTTACTTTGAACTAAAGGAGAGCATAAAATGACTAATGTTAAAATCTACGATCATGGTCTTTGGGATCACGGCATTACCCAGGGTTACAGTGTGAACGGCACCATCTACGTTTCGGGACAATTTTCTCACGATACGCAGGGTGCGTTCATTGGTGAGGGGGATATCGAGACGCAGACCCGGCAGACGCTGGAAAATCTCGATCGCGTTCTGGAGGGATTTGGTGTCACGAGAACGAATCTCGCTTATGTGGAGATCTATCTGACAAATGCGCAAGGGCATGCTGAGCCGTGCATCCGGCTGTTTAAGGAATACATGGGACAACACAGGCCCGCCGGCAGTCTCATTGGAGTGACACACCTGGCTTTCCCTGAACAGCTGATTGAAATCAGTGCCGTTGCCCATACGGACTAACTGTAAGTGGGTCATCGCGGTTCGTGCAGCGCCGGGTAGCCTGAACTCTTATAGATGTTACGGTATCTAGTTATTAAATATAAAGAAGGAGTCGGTGGTATACCGGCCCCTTCTTTATTGCTCATTTTAACGATTTTATTTAAGTGCATCTAAGGCAGCATTAAGTTCTGCTTCTACCGACGCATTCACATATTGCATGCTAATGGTATATCCGGTGTCCGTTGCTTTTAGTAAAAGAGAGACTGTAGTACTCCCCACCTGCCACTTGCTAGATAAGTAACCTTGATCAGCAAAAAGCGTAAGATATTGATCTAGTGGATTGTCATTGGGTGGTAAATAGCCTTCTACTGGCTTCCCGTAAGATTGGGTTAAACTATCATACATTCCGTGGTAGATGCCAAGCAATACACCTTCATTAAAGCCGGAAATGTCCGGCAAATACACCATTTTAGCAAGTTTATTTTTGTAAAATATATATAGTTCTTCGGGAGCTTCGGGCACCTCGGGCGTTTCGTATACAAGGAAATGAACATCTCCATGTTTTTCCTCAAGGGTAAGCAGCTTCTCACCAGAAACTGACTTTATGTTGTCCGGGGTTACTCCCCATGGCGGTATGAAAGCAGTTGTCGGCTTTTCTCCGATCCAGGCGATGCCCTGAGAAGCATCCGATCCGATGGATTTTCCGGTTAATTTCTGTACTGCTGATAAAGGTATGTATGTAGTTCCGTTCATCGTCTTGACCGATGCGGATAGAAGAACCTCGGCTCCATTGATTTTTGCTTTTTTGCTTCCTGTCTTCACGGTTATAAAGGAGCCTGCCGAGTTTTTCGCCGTAATTGCCTTCGTTTGGTTATCGACAGTCGTGGTATAATTTAGTTCTGATAGAACCGATTTCATCGGAATTAGAGTGGTGTTCTTTTCCACAACGGTTGGAAATTTTGCCGATGAAACTTTGCCCTCTATATAGAGAGTGTAAGAAACGGGAGCAGCAGCGGAAGTTATGGGAGCGGAAAAGAAAAGGCCGACGAAGGTAGTCAGGCACCCCATAAGCGTTAAGTAGATTATTTTTTTCATAACGTCTCCTTTACCATACATATTTTTTAAAATAGTAGAACTATTCTCATTAATATAGCATAGTTTTGCGCGATGGCAGTTCCAATATTTACCTATTTACTGAATGCTTATATTCAGGCTGTACTCTGATGGCCTTCATTAGCAGGAAAGTACTGTTCCGTCGTGGAATATATCCAACAACGAAGTGTTGAATATTAGGCGTATGCGGATACGCCCTGTTGCAGGAGGAGAGACGCATGAAGACGATCACTGTTAAAAGCCTTAAGGAAGCGTTCCAATTGGAAGTGCTTGCGGGATCTAATAGAATGGATCGCGTGATTACTCGTCCACGAACGCACAGACCGGGCCTTGAGTTTGTTGGGTACTTTGATTTTTTTCCTATGGAACGGGTGCAAGTACTCGGTCGTAAGGAGATTACTTATTTATTGACGCTTACTATAGAGGAACGTAAGCTGCATATCGGAAACATTGTCAAATATCATCCACCATGTTTTATTGTGACATCTGGGCAACAGGAAATCCCTTACTTGACCCTGTTCTGCGATCAGGAGGGTATACCGTTGTTGAGGACGACAGAGAAAACAACGGAGTTTATCACCAAGCTGGACAGCTATCTGGTGAAGGCTTTGGCACCGGAGGTGTCAATCCATGGGGTATGCGTGAATGTCTCCGGTATAGGCATTCTGCTCAGGGGGAAATCAGGAATCGGTAAAAGTGAAACAGCTCATACGCTTATCAGAAGAGGCCACCGATTTGTGGCGGATGATATTGTCGTGCTCAAGAAGCTGGGTCCATCAACGCTTCTCGGAACTCATAATGAGACCACACGCGAGTTCCTCGCCCTGCGCAGCGTTGGATTGATTAATGTTGTACGCCAATATGGTCGCAAGGCGTTTCAAGACGAGACGCGAATTGTTCTCGACATTGAGCTGTCCCCATGGCAGGAAAATTCCCTGAACAATGAGCTGGACGTAGTACCTCAGTTCACGGAATATCTCGGCGTTCAAATACCGCATATCGAAATCCAGCTTCAACCGGGGCGGGACGTAGCCGGTTTGATCGAGGCAGCGGCGAATAACTGGTATCTCAAGCAGCTCGGCTATAGCGCCGCTGAAGAGTTCATGAAGCGAATTGAAAACGAGATGCAGTAGCGAAAGTAGTGACTGGGTGAAGAAGGGGCTGTCCCAAAAGGCCTGAAAGCTGATGTTGCTGTTAGCGCACTAGCGCTGGATCAAACAGGAGCATGAGCGTCAAAAGTGATATTAACGCTAATCTCTTACAAGAAAGTTTCAATTACAACTGTAAACGCGGGCCTATGATAAGCTTCACAGCTTCAGCTCGTGACCTATACTCGCTCCGTCTCGGTAGGAAACGGCTGTCGAAGGTACAACGATTATGCCATGCTTATATTCATAAGCCCGAGTAATTAAAGTCACGACCTCCGCTCGGCTGATCGAGTCAGTTGGTCTAAAGTTGCCGTCTGATCCAAGAGCGATATCCGCTGCGCCGGCTTTTTTTAGCATTGTTCGTTGGTTGTGTTATTATTGATTACTTCGCTTTTTTGTAGGCTTAATTTCGCTTTACTGATAGTTGTCAGAATGGGATTCGTTTTGAATAAATTACGTAGTCATGCTCGTTTGCCCAATTCTCCAGACCATTCCAGAAATTTTCACAAGCTGAAACGATCTTTGAAGGTTCTCCTAACTCTCCAGACATAACCATTCGGGCAACGTTGTCGAATCCATCAGGACGATTTGGCATTTCCAATGCCTCTGGTAGAACCATTGCTCCAGTTGAGAAAAGCTTTTGATTGTGCAACCCGACTAACATAGCTCCATATTGGGCAAACTGTACTGCCAAGTATGGTAAGTAGGTGCGAGGACCATTTAGACTGACATTTCTAAGTTTCCCAACAAATTCGTAGATTTCTCCTACAAGGACTTCGTGGATGGCACGCCTGAAATCCCCCTTTGTTGGTGATTCGGCAGCTTCTATTAATTTTGGGAAAAAGCCTTCGGGATCATACAGACTAAGCTGGGAAAAGAATGGGCCATGCGTCAAAGGCCATGTTCCTTCAACAGTAGAGGCTGTTTTAAGGAGAACCTCTGCACTACAGACGTTCACTTCTGCCTTCCAGGGTCCCGCTAACCATTCATAGCTAAATTCACTTGATTCACTTACACTTAGTACGCACAACATCTCGATGTCGGAGAACGGTCCGTCTGTACCTCTGGAAACAGAGCCATAGACCCCAATTGCTACAATTTCATCTCCGTACACCTCATGTAATCTAGAAGCAATTTCGTGACAGATTTGAAGTCTCTCATCCCGAGAAATTTTGACAGGTCCATTCATGTGCATTAGCTTGCAGCTCCTTTTATTTAATCTAGACAGGTAACTAGTGCTACATGCATGGAGGGCCTCGAACTTAACGGGGAACTTTTTTTCGATGCAATGGATTCCCTCCTACAATGTAATAATGTGGGGATTTTACCCAATCTCAATTATTTTAGCAAGGTGTGCGTTGCGTGTGTAAATTTTAACGATTGTTATATAACGTTTAACTATGATTTTCATACAATTTAGATATCTCAATCTTTAAATAATAGTGATATACTATGATCAGGTTATATTCTTCAAATATTAACGTGTAAGGACGGTAATAATGAGTAACGGACAAACCCAATCAGATGTTATCTTAATTGGCGCTGGAATCATGAGTGCGACTTTAGGGTCTCTACTGAAAGAATTAGCACCGGAATGGAAGTTTACAGTGTTTGAGAAACTTCCGAAGGCAGGGGAAGAGAGCTCCAACGAATGGAATAATGCTGGGACAGGGCATGCTGCACTGTGTGAGCTTAACTATACTATTGAAAAACCGGATGGATCGGTAGATATAAGCAAGGCTGGAAACATTAATGAACAGTTTCTTGTTTCAAGACAGTTTTGGTCTTATCTTGTGAAAAGCGGGTTGCTGCGTAATCCGCAGAACTTTATCATGCCTTTGCCTCATATGAGTTACGTACATGGAGAACAAAATGTAGAGTTTTTGAAAAAACGTTATGAAGCTCTTTCGGGCAATCCTTTGTTTCAAGGGATGGAATTCTCTGATGACCCGGGCAAATTAAAGGAATGGGTTCCGCTTATGATGAAAGGCCGTACTTTCAATGAACCTGTAGCGGCGACCAAAATAGAATCCGGAACGGATGTCAACTTTGGTGCTTTAACGCGTATGCTGTTCGATCATTTAAAAAATCATAACGTTGATATACATTACAATCATAGTGTTAAGAGTATGAAACGTACTAGCGACGGATTATGGCAATTAAAAGTGAAAAATCAAGAGAGTGGTACGGTCGAGCGACATACTGCCAAGTTTGTTTTTGTCGGTGCTGGTGGAGGAAGCCTGCATTTACTGCAAAAGTCAGGCATTCCAGAAGGAAAGCATATCGGAGGATTCCCGGTAAGTGGATTATTTATGGTGTGCAACAATCCGGAGATCGTTGAGCAGCATCATGCAAAAGTATACGGTAAAGCTTCGGTTGGTGCTCCGCCAATGTCTGTTCCACATCTTGATACACGATATATTGACAATAAAAAATCGTTACTGTTTGGACCGTTTGCCGGCTTTTCGCCAAAGTTTCTAAAAACGAGTTCGATGTTCGATTTAATAACTTCTGTAAAACCGCACAATCTCTTAACGATGTTGGCAGCAGGTGCAAAAGAGATGTCATTGACCAAATACCTGATCCAACAACTTATGTTATCGAAGGAGCAGCGTATTGAAGAGTTACGAGAGTTTATTCCGAACGCCAAAATGGATGATTGGGATCTGGTTGTAGCAGGCCAACGTGTACAAGTTATTAAAGATACTGCTCATGGCGGCAAAGGGACGCTGCAATTTGGTACGGAAGTTGTCAGTGCTGAGGATGGCTCGATAGCTGCATTGTTAGGTGCTTCTCCGGGCGCTTCCACAGCTGTTTCTGTCATGCTTGAGGTAATGAATAAATGCTTCCCGCAACATATTAGAGCGTGGGAACCGAAAATAAAAGAAATGATCCCTTCTTATGGGGTGTCATTATTAGAAAATCCAGAGCTGATTCAGGAAATCCATACTTCAACAGGGCAGACGCTCGGTTTAAACAGTGAACTGAATCTTCGTCAGTACACATCACACTAATATAAACATGAGAAAAGCGGCCTCGTCCTGAATTCTATGGGACTGAGGCCGCTTCGGAGAAGGCGCAACCGCATACAGCATCGCGCAGCAAGTTCGACGGCAGCTACAGTCGAAATATGGAGTGACTATTAGATTATGAAGGACTGGGTGCTCAGAATAGGGGGCCTGGTCTTTTTTTGGTGTTCATTTTACTAATTGTGAAGTAATGTACATTGTCATATGACAATGTACATTACAATTATCACTATTTTTCGACATAAATAAGAAATATAATCGAATAGTAGACTTTAGTGGGTCGAAATATGCAGCATAATTTATTGCCATACATTCTTATAGAGGTGGATATATGTCAGCAAGATCAAAAGCAATCGTTATATTAGGAATGCATAGAAGTGGGACTTCATTGTTAGCCAAGACTATAAAATCTTTAGGTGTTTATATTGGTCGTGATGAGGAAATGATCGGACCGCGTGAGGACAATCCTGAGGGCTTCTGGGAGCATTCTGAAATAGTAGATGTTCATGAAAAGCTGCTCGGCAACTTGTCTTCTTCATGGGATACTACGAAGCCATTGCCTGCAGAATGGTGGTTGTCAGAAGAAGTGGTATCTTACCGATCACAGATAAAAGACATTGTTACCGGAAATTTTTCTAACCGTGCTGTATGGGGGTTCAAGGATCCGCGAACCTGTCTGCTGCTGCCGCTATGGAAATCGGTATTTCAGGAATTGGATATTGAGCCAATATACATCATATGTTTACGTAATCCGTTGAATGTGGCAGCTTCTCTACAAAAGCGAGATCGGTTTACTAACGAGAAATCTATGGCACTCTGGACTCTGTACGTCATGTCGAGCTTATACTATACAATCGATGAAAGACGAATGGTTGTCAGTTATGATCGTTTGCTTGAACAACCCGTTGAAACAGGTGAAAGGATCAGCCATTTCCTGAACATCCCCTACAATGGAACCGAGCGGGATTTGATGAGTTCGTTGCCTAATAGCGGATTAAGGCATGGTAATTATTCATTAAGTGAATTAAGGCAATCGCAATCCGTGCTACCCATCGTTAAGCAAATCTATCAATTATGCTTGAGCGGGGAAGATGATGATTACAATTTTAACGGTACGGATTTGAATGCTAGTGTTGTCAGTATCTATAACAATCTGGAGCAATCTGCCCAGCTACTGAATCACGAACGGGCTTGTCGTGTACAATTTTATTGGTCCGGAGCTGATGGACAGTTTTCTGAAGAAAACTCCTCTTATATTACAGTCAACAAGTCAGGTAAATTGGATTCCTATCAGATCAGGATCAAGGAAGACTTCGGTTCGAGCCTGCGAATAAGTCTAGCTAGAGAACTGGCGATGATTAAATGTTCAAAACTGAAACTTGCACAAGGCGAAAAGGAGATAGACCTGCTTCAGAGTGGAATGGTGGAGTACGTTGATTTTCTGACATTAAGCAATCATGATGCGGAAAAGGATTCGATAATAGGCATTACCATTGGGGACGAGCCACAGTGGGTGATAAAAAAATTGCCGCCGCTCCAAGGGATGGTTACCTTACTTATTGATATTAGTTGTTCTTCTAAGCTGAATGAGGAATTGGTTACAAGACTCCAGCAGCAACGCACTAGTGAAGAGGATATACTTGCCGCTATACAAGCAATGACTGAGCAAAACGAACAGCTCCACATAATAAACGCTAAGCATGAAGAGACAACTCGTATCACTGTAGACCAATTGCAAATGGCAAATGCTGAAAAAGAAACACTTCGTTTGGCAGCGGATCAACTTGAGATGCGCTTGGAATTACAAATCAAGGAGCTTCAATTATTGAATGCTGAAAAAGAAGAAACAATCCGCTTGGCTGCCAATCAGCTTGAGAAGCAGTTGGAGACGCTAGAGTTGCTTTGTGAAGAAAGACAAACTCTTGAAGCTAAGCATATGTCACTGAATCAGGAACTGCAGGCTGAAAATGATGAGCTGAAGGCTCGTGTACAGGTAAAGGACAACAAGCTTCCACGCAGTGATCAGTTCCTGCTGATGAGACAGAAGGATCAGGAAATCGAACAATATCGCCGTGAAATCGCTATATATACAGGGTCGATGTCATGGAGAGTCACCATGCCATTAAGATTGCTTGGGGATACAGCAAGAGCTTCCAAAAGAAGGGCCAAGATGCTGGTTAAACGTATGCTGAAGTGGTATGCCATCCAGCATAACAAGCTTACCCGAGCTACCGGTTTGACGGGAAGATTGAGCTATAAAAAATATGCTCTAATCATTTCCCATACCAACTATTTGGAATCGATGGGCGGTACGGAAAAGTATATTTATGAACAGGCTTCTCATCTGGCCTACAATGATGTAGGTGTTATTCAGATTTATCCGGCTCAAAGCTATTCTCTGCTGGACAATAAGGAAGGAACCTATTATGGGGTCGTTGCGGATGGGCAATTCAAAGGCTTTCATTCCATAGGCGAAATAGTCAACTGGTTATCCAAGCTTCATATTCAACTAAAGATGTTATACACACATCATTTATTGAACTGGCAAGTAAGTGATTATTTGACGTTGTACAACCAGGCTCAAAATCAATTTTCCTTTGTACATACCATGTTTATGCACGATTTCTTTGTGCTTTGCTCCAGTTATCATATGATGTACGAGCCAAAAACAGAATTCAGTGTCAAGCAAGCAGGCGAGCGAAGATCGTGTATCTCTGAAATCGTGGCATCGTCAGCTTGCGGTAAAGAAGCTGCAATTTGTCAAAGCTGTCGGTATAGCTATCAGCTATCTGAATGGAGACAGGCCTTCCAAGCCGTTTTGGACAATGCGGATCAGATTGTAGTGCCGTCCATTTTTGTTAAGGATACCGTTTCTGCCGTGTATAGAGATATTGCTGATAAAATCACAGTCAAGGGTCACCTGATTTTTAATAAACAAACGATCGTGTTCAAACCTAAGCCAACTGAACGCAAGCTAAAAATCGCTTATTTAGGCTATAAAATGGACAATAAAGGTTGGCAGCTTTGGGAGCGTCTATACAAGGATGAATCTCTGAGACAGAGCTATGAGTTTCATCATGCAGGTTCACAGGAAGACTATGCCGATCACGTTGTCATGCATCAATACTCTTTTATTAATGACGGCAAAATGGCCGCTCCTAACCTGCTTATTAAACATGACATTGATTTGGTTTTGTTATGGTCTATTGTTCCGGAGAGTTATTCGTATACGCTTCAGGAAGCTATCGCTGCAGGAATTCCAGTTCTTACTTCACCTAAAAGCGGAAATATTGCAGCTACGATTGACCTGCATCCGGAGTTAGGCAAGGTGCTTCACAGTGAGGAGCAGCTGTTGGCGTTTTTGGCCAATACCGAGAAGGTAAAATGCTACGTGTCGGGTGAAAGGGCCAGGTATACTCTGGAATATAATCACTTATCTTTGACTAAAGAGGAGCTTCAATCATGATTATAACTACTTCGATTTGTGCCAATTATTTACCTAAGGCGATGGTTCTGGCCAAATCCGTTAAAAGAACCAATCCTGACGCTCATTTCATCGTTTGTTTGCTTGAACGGGAGATTCATCCAGCCGCGTTGACTTGCGATGCTTTTGATGAGGTTGTGTTAGCCAAAGATCTTGGTTTTGAGCAATTCGATAAATTTATATTCAAGCACTCCATCGTTGAAGCAGCCACTGCAGTAAAAGGGCAGCTATTTGTGTATATGTTGAACCGCTATGTTGAGGAGAACCAATTTGTTTACTTGGACCCTGACATTGAAGTATATGATGAGCTTGTAGAGCTTAAGGCCGCCCTAGACGAACATGCGATTGTACTTACTCCGCATCTATGTCATCCGGAGGATATTATGGATGCTGTCATGGACAATGAATTAAGTGCACTGCAGCACGGAGTGTTCAACCTCGGCTTTCTGGCCATTTCCAGATCTGAGGAAGCGGAACGTTTTGCGGCATGGTGGGCAAGTCGACTATCTATGTTCTGCTACGACGATATTCCAAGGGGAATCTTTACCGATCAAAAGTGGATTGATCTTGCGCCATGTTATTTCGATGTATATATATTGAAACACCCGGGATATAACGTAGCTCCTTGGAATTTATCCAAGCGTAAGCTGGTCTACTCCAATGGATACCAAGTGAATGGCCAGAAACTGAGGTTTTTCCATTACTCCGGATTCGATTCCGGTGCGAATGAAGGTATGATTAGAAAGTACGTTCCAGACTTAAGCAACTGTGTCTACAATCTGCGAGACAATTATGTCCGGCAGCTGGAAGAGGCGGATCAATCAAAGCTTGGTCGTGTGGAATGGTCTTATGATTTTTTCCATAGTGGAGAGCCGATTAAACGCAATTCGCGTATTATTTTCCGTGATGTACCAGAACTTCCTTACCGTGTAGAGAATCCTTTTGCTGAGAGCAACGATTTTTTTGAGAAATATGTGAGTGTCGAGATGGTCGCCAGAAATGTGATTCAACAAGGGAAAAAATTGCTGAAGCGCATCATCAACCGCTGATGGGACGGAATTAGGAGAACTGTATCATGACAAAATCAAGATTGCTATATCCGGATGTTCTTCGTGTCATGGCTATTATTGGGGTGGTGCTGATTCATGTAACAGCTCCAGTAATAGGAATCTTGGACGTAATAGAAGAAGTCCGGTATTGGTGGGCGGCCAATATCATGAATTCTGCCTTTCGGTGGAGCGTGCCTGTTTTTTTTATGATCAGCGGAATGTTCTTGCTAGACCCGAACAGAAATGAATCGGCAAAACAATTTTATTTTAAAAGATTAGCCAGAGTGCTCCCGGCTTTTGTGATATGGAGTTTCATTTATTATTTGTGGGAGATAAGGCATGAGTTAAATCGCTTTGAGACAGGTTCCTTCATAAAGGGTGTGGCTGAAGGTAGTCTTCATTATCACTTATGGTTTGTGTATACAATTATTGCGTTATATATTATTGTTCCATTACTTCGTTTATTTGTTAAATATGCCTCTCAGGGGATCATATACGCTTGTGCAGCGTGCTTTATTGCTTCAAATCTGTCTTTGATCTCCGGCTTGCTGGGCTGGAGGTTAGCGACTGAGATTCCTCAAATAACAGGCTATATCGGTTATTTCTTACTCGGCTATTATTTATCGATTACTTGTTTGGATTTAAAAAGGCGTCGGCTTTTATATGGGTTTGGTATCGCTTCTTGTCTAATCATTGTGCTCGGTAATTATTGGATGATAAAGTATTTTCCCAGCTTGGGGAGTTATTTTTACAACTACATCTCTTTCCCTGTACTTATAACCGCGGCGGCATTGTTTGTATGGTTCAAACAAATAGGATTCAATTTCGTTACAGCCGGTACTTCACGACTTCTTTATCTTATCAGCTCATCTGTTTTCAGTATTTATTTAAGCCACGTGCTTGTCATGGAATTCCTTTATGAGTGGCACCCTTGGGATATCGTCCACGGTAATCCATGGATGTATGTATTTGTTGTCACGGCATTTATTCTGTTGATTTCTTTTTTGCTCTATTTGGTTTGGTATGGGGGTCTTTATATGTTAAAAGGGATCTCAAAGCTGCCTGGCCGTTTACCGAAGGTGCAGGAGTTAATTGGACAGCTCAAGGAAATTTATGATTATAGAGAAATGCTCCGCAACATGGTGCTTAAAGATTTGCGGACAAAATACAAGGGCTCTGTGCTGGGCTTCCTCTGGACATTCCTGAACCCGCTGCTTATGTTGGCAATATACAGCTTTGTATTCTCATCCATTATGAAATCGGACATTCCTGATTTTCCGATGTTTATTCTGGTTGCGCTTCTGCCCTGGAATTATTTTTCGCAAGCGATTCTGCAAGGAGCAAGGAGCATCGTAAACAACGCAGAGCTGTTGAAAAAGGTATATTTCCCGAGAGAGATCCTTCCGTTATCCGTCATTGGCAGTAATTTGATTAACTATTTGCTTACTTTGGTCATTCTGATTCCTGCGCTTTGGATAAGCGGGATTCACATTACAACGGCAGTATTCTCCTTCCCGATTGTACTGTTCATACAATCTATGATTATATTTCCTATTGTCATGCTAGCTTCCTTAGGGGTGCCTTACCTACGCGATTTGGAGCATATTCTAAATGTGCTGATGATGATTTGTTTTTACCTGACACCGGTTTTATTTCCTGTTTCGTTCATTCCGGAACAATTCAGATGGATATTCGATTACAATCCAATGACGCCGATTATAAACGCTTATCGAGATTTGTTTTTATATGGGCAGTGGCCGGATTTTGGAACTCTTCTTCCGATGCTGCTTGTGTTGATCGTGTTGAATACAGCAATAGCGGTCGTCTTTTCGGTGCTGCAAAGAAATGTGGTCGAAGAAGTATGACGAGTACATGCAGGAGAGGATCATCATGAAGAATGCTATCGAAATAAATCATGTCTATAAAAAATTCAATATGCTGAGCGGGAAGAACAACACATTGAAGGGTAAAATTTTTAATCCAGAATCGCCTCCACAGAAGGAAATGTGGGTATTGCGGGGTATTAATCTGGAGTTGCCTCCAGGATCGAGCCTGGCGCTAATCGGAAAAAACGGTTCAGGAAAAAGCACACTTCTAAAATTGATCTGCCGAATTTTGCATCCTACTTCAGGAGAAGTAAGAGTGAATGGGAAAATAGCAACGCTGCTGGAGCTTGGAGCAGGTTTTCATCCTGATTTCACAGGGCGTGAAAACATATTTTTTAACGGCTCGGTTCTTGGATTTACCCGTAAGCAAATTCAGTCCAAGCTGGACAGCATTATCGCGTTTTCTGAGCTTGAGCAGTATATTGACATGCCTGTACGAAGCTATTCTTCGGGTATGTACATGCGGCTTGGTTTTTCTGTTGCCATTCATCTGGAGCCTGATATTTTGCTGATGGATGAAATTTTGGCAGTTGGTGATTTTGAATTTCAGAAGAAATGCATGAACGAAATCCTTCGATTAAAAAGTGAAGGCAAAACGATTGTGTTTGTAAGCCATTCAGGGGAACAGGCACAGCAAATATGCGATCAGGCCATTTGGCTGGAAGATGGTCAGATCAAGATGAGCGGATCTTCACGTGATGTTGTGATGGCATATGAGAAGGGCAGTGCGACAGGGACGTATGTCCCGGAATACTATTATCGTATGGGCTGTAGAAGCCAGCAACAAAGGAACTTTGAGCACGCGCTAACATACTTTAATCAGGCGCTGGAGTATGGCTTTAGCGAATTTTCGGTGAAAATATTGCGCTCGTCCGTGTATCTTGAACTAGACATGAAGAAGGAAGCTATACGCGATGCCGAATGCTGCCTTGATATTGCCCCTCCGGATGCCGATATTGAGAGCATACTCAAGCATATCCAATTCGTAAAAAGTCAGGTTGAAGCGGTGGGCACGGGACATTTTCGTGCGGTACTCACTGATAATACAACTACAGAACCTGATTTTCTGATCATCGGGACGCAAAAAGGAGGTACAACCTCCTTATATCACCACTTGACTCACCACCCTAACATTAAAGCCGCAGCTGTCAAGGAAGTCCATTATTTTGACGAGCAGTTTGGTCGAGGGTTTGATTGGTACAAGAGACATTTCCCGTCTAATCTGTCGGCAGGAAGTATAACGGGGGAGGCTAGTCCGTACTATCTGTTCCATCCCCAAACACCAAGAAGGGTGCATGAACTGCTGCCGGACATTAAATTGATCGTATTGCTTCGGAACCCTGTCTACAGGGCATATTCCCATTATCGAATGATGGTTAGGCGGGGATTGGAGCAGTTGTCTTTTCCCTGAAGCTTTACAGGCTGAGCATGACAGAGTGAATGATGAATATGAAAGAATGGCGCGGGATTCCAGCTACTTAAGTCCAAGCTGCTCACACTACTCCTATTTGAAACGGGGATTTTATGCGGAACAATTGGAGGGATGGTATCAGTATTTTCCGAAGGAACAGTTCCTTATTTTAAATAGCGAAAAGTTATTTCAGAATCCTGTAGAAGGCTGCCGTAAGATATATAGCTTTCTGAACATACCCACCTGGGAGCGTGATGATTTCCCGCATTTGCAGGAGGGCGAAGAGGGGTCGGAAATTCCTGCTGATACTTTGACATGGCTACAGGATTATTTTACTGAACCGAACCGAAAATTGTTTGAGCTGATTGGTGAAGTATACGATTGGAACGATTGAATATTGAGGGGAATGGGCATATGAATCAATTAATTTGGCTAACGGGTCTGTCCGGTTCAGGTAAAACTACGATTGCGAATGCTTTGAAGCCGCTGCTTCCTAACTGCTATATACTAGACGGCGATATTTTGAGAAAGGGAATTAATCAAGATCTCGGATTCAGCATTGAGGATCGTATTGAGGTAGGAAGAAGAATTGGTGAAATCGGAAAAATTTTGTTGGATGCAAATCATCATGTTATCGTTGCTTCAATCTCTCCACACAGAGCGACTCGTGACAAAGTCCGTTTTCTCATTGGAGAACCTTACATGGAGGTGTACGTTCAATGTCCTTTGGAGGTGTGCGAGCAGCGAGACCCTAAAGGCTTATATAAAAAAGTAAGAGCCGGAGAAATCCGTAATTTCACAGGAATTGATTCCCCGTATGAGGAGCCTGTTCATCCGGAAATAGTCGTGGAAACAAATACATTGTCTGTGAATGAATGTGTTGAACGGATCATGAAGTACGTTGAGAATAATGCATAGTAGCAGATCGGACATATCAAGCGATGGAAGATCGTATGCGGGTAGAAGAAGTGTAAGTAAGCCGGAATTTTTTCCGGCTTTTTTACTTTAGGAGGGGAATAGCAGCCTTTTACAAAAGGGCAAGCTTGTCCTTGATCCAAGAGCTGACGAACTGTTTATCCCGATAGATTGGATTAATCCGCTCCCAGATGTCATCAAAATAATCCTGAAATGCCCGCACAATTGTACCTTCTGTAATCGCAATTAATTCGACCTTTGGTCTTGCATCACTTCTAGGCAGGACTCCAATCGCCACGGTGTGATTGCCCTTAATATCGAATTGGGTGCGATGAATGAGGTTATATGTGTGGTCATCGATTAGTGCGATTTCAAACTGGTCATAATTGTGCAGCAGCTCGGTGAGATAGAGAAGGTGCGCCTGGATATCTTCACGCGTGGGTCGAAAATAAGGATTTCGATCGTATTCGCCTGTTGTGACGAGCATTTCAATCGCTCTCATTGGATAGATGTGACGCATCGGGTAACGTTGAATGTCTCTGTAGAATGACTTTACGGTATCCTCGATCCTCCATCAATGAACTCGACGTTCATTTTCATCGGATATCGACAGACTCATATACTTTTTCATGATTTCAGGCGGTACGGTGAGATAGGAAAGATCGTGCATACACATACAGTGACTACCTGGTTTCCGGTCCTTGGTCACATTAAGTTCGAAGTAATCATTTTGGCTCAGTATGTGAATTAAAGGCTCGGTGTTACGCAGCATTTGCTCTACGTATTTTTCAATCACATGTACTGCGTTCGTCTCGTTCAAATAGAGACCTGCATCCATCTCTTTGAATTGATCCGTTGCGTAGCCCGTGATAGCACCGCTGCCCTTAATGAGAATGATTTCCTGGGCTGGAAAATCGATTCCGTATTTAGTGAAGTAATAGAGATGATATGAGCCTGAATAGTTGGTCCAAGCCAGAATTTGATTGACTAATTGAAGGGAGCGCTCCACATTTTTGTTTAATCTGCAGAGATGATGAATGCACCAACCGAGGCGCAATGCATGAATTATTGCCTGCTGCCATTCGTGGTAGAGCTCCGGGTATCCGTCGAAGTAATCACGCTCGCTTTGAAAGGTAAGGTAGATTTGCTTGTCAGGTGCTGTATCCTGATTTTGTACTGCGTGCTTAAGCAATGTTATTGCTGCCGATAAAATGGCCTCTCGATTCGTTAGAACAGATGGAAGCTGCTCTAGCTCTCGGGTGTGGGTTGGTGGGGATGTCTGTAATGTAGGTTGGTGGTTCGGTTTACGTAGCGTTACCTGCGTTATTTCTAGCAATTGTGATACGACGGATTGACCTTCTGTTGGTTTACGGTTTTTTCGAGCAGTGGTGTCTAGTGAAAGTGTGTAAATCTGGGCTTCATGGAGATGATGCTGCACTCTGTCACGAAGGGTTGCGGCCCCCATCAGTGCATCTGCTTCTGATTGGTCTAGGAGAGTAGTAAGAGCCGCCTTTGTTGCTTTCCTGTATTCTCGATCCAGTCCATCGCAGATTGCCTCAGTAATGTCATTAATGTAGCTGGTATGTAAAGCTGGTGTTCGGTCTCCCCGAACCCATCTTCGAACATAAGAGGCATCAATATTTAAAACTTTGGCAAGCTGTGCCGCCGACCATCCGCGAATGAACAGCAGCTCCTGCAAACATTGTCCGAATGTAAGCCGATGAATCATTGTAACACCTCCAACTCAAGTGTATCACATTAGCAGGCCATTAGTGTCCTGTCCTGATCATTAATGAGATCGACCATGCTATACTCTCCTCATCGAAGAGGAGGGTTATTCATGTCTATGAAGCAATGGTTCAGTAAGAACTCTATGGGCTTTTCCCAGAGAAATCAAAGTGATGCATCCATGTTTCGTGGAAATCTTAAGCATACGGGGTGGTATGACACTGAGGGACCAAGAGAGTTCCATCAGGTCAAATGGAGGTTTCAGACGAATGATCGAATCCGTTCATCCCCCGTTATTGCTAAGCAGACGGTATACTTCGGCAGTGATGACCATAACTTCTATGCGGTTAACACGATAACAGGAGAACTGAAATGGTCCTATCAGACGGAAGGGGCGATTAAATCCTCAGCAGCGATTGCCAATGAGACGGTGTATTTTTTAAGTGGTGATGAGAAGCTCTACGCCCTGAATGCAGACGATGGGGCGCTAAAATGGAGTTATATGACTGAAGAAAAGGACGACCCCAGAGATCCTGTTGATTATTGGCAATCATCCCCGGCTGTAGCGGATGGGATTGTATATTTTGGCGCAGGAGAAGGAAGCTTTTATGCCTTATATGCGGATCATGGTGAATTAGTATGGAAAAAGAAACTGTCTTTATGTGGATATGAGAATGAAGGGCTTGTGCCCATTTTGCATTCCTCACCGGCTGTGGATGAGGGTGTGATCTATATGGGGTTATCTGGGTATGATCTATCTGCTCAAAAGGAGCCCGGTCATGTAGTCGCGCTTGACGCGAAGTCCGGGGAGCAAATTTGGATGTCGCCTCTAGTGAGTGCAGTAGATGGGTCTGTTGTGGTAGATGATTACACTTTATATTTTGGGACACGCAATGGTGGGCTTTACGCAATAGACAAAAGGACAGGTCAAGTCGTATGGCATAGTGATATAGCTCCTTATTTGCTTGGATCGTTGGCCCTCGTTGGCGATACTTTGTTTTCAGGAAGCTCGGATAGCCATATGTTTGTTTCCTTAGATAAAGCGACGGGTGAGAAAAAATGGATGTTTCCAACGCTGGATGCTATTCATGCTTCCCCTTCGACAGATGGCAGGACAGTATATTTTGCTCTGGGCAATCATTATACGGAAGAAAATCATGGGCTTATCTACGCAGTAGATGCAGAGACAGGGGGGCAATTGTGGACCTATCAGACGGAAGGAAATATCTATTCCTCACCTGCCCTTGATCATGGAGTTGTTATCATTGGGTCTGACGATGGGTATTTGTATGCTATAGAATAATGTGAAATAAAAAGCTTAGAACCATGCGGGATAATTGATAGATTCACTGTAAGCTCTGGTGGAAAGGAGACGGTTGTTGTGAAGATGTATATGGTCGCAATGGTTATAGGCTGTTTTGTGCTTATCATGTTAAGCGGCTGTATAGGTAAGCCGGAGCCATTGAAACAATCTCTATCTCCTAATCAATCAATAATTCCTGTTCAGTCGGCAAAGGTGTCGGATAAGGGTCAGGGTAGGCCTGATACGCTAAAGGGGGATTCTCAGGTCGTTACAGATCGCTTGTATAGTAAACGGTTTGATTGCGAGTTGGAGATGTCTGTTTATCTTCCCCCAGCGTACAGTCCCGATACTAAATATCCCGTGCTTTACCTGTTGTACGGTTATGGGGGAATGCATGATTCATGGTTTACTTATCTGAACATCCATCAAGTGGCGGATCGACTTATTGATGAAGGGAAGATTGATCCGTTGATTATAGTCTCTCCCGATTATGGAAATAGCTTTGGTGTGAATTCGGTTGATGGGGAAGGGAAAGATCCTGGCAGCGTAGATATTGGACCCTACGAGGATTATCTGATCCTAGAGCTGCTTCCGTATATCGATAGACAGTACAGCACGGTCGTAGCTAGAGCGGGCAGGTATGTGGGGGGCGCTTCGATGGGCGGATATGCCGCTCTATACCTTGGCTTCAATCACCCTAAGCTGTTCAGTAAAGTGGGAGCACATAGCGCTGCACTTTGGAATTATTCTGAAACAGATCAATTCACCGGTCAACGGGATTGGCTTTATGCGAACGAGTCATTACGGGATAATCGCGACCCTTTCAAGTTGGCGGAGAGCCGGCAGCTGAATGAGCTTGAGGTCTATTTGGACAGTGGAACGGAAGATGCCTTGGCGGAAAAGGATTACCTGTTATATGAGCTACTGCAGTCAAAGGGAATTGATGCGCAGTGGGCCCCTCATCCTGGAGGGCATGATGGTACGTATTGGTCTAGTCAACTGGAGAATTATTTGATCTTTTATAATAAGAGTGATGGTGTGAAGAAATGAGAAAGGCCACAGACTGTGAGAAAGAGGCCGTCCCAAAAGTTATCTAAGATAACTTTGAGGGGGGCTTCTTTTTTACAGTGGAAAGGCAAGATATCAGGAGAAGATGTAAAAATGCAGTTTTATATAAGTAGCCATGAAAGAATGAACAAAAGCGTGCAAAAATACAGGAATATGTTTCAGAATAGACTGGTTTGAAGAGCATCCTTGGAGAAAGCCTGCACATTTGCAGCAATTTAGGGCATTTAGAGGCTTTACATAAACAAAGCCTGCACATATGCAGGAATTTCAGGAATTCCGCATCATGTCACATTTAAAGCATGAGTCCGCTTTCCCCACAAAATTGACTTGAAAAAATCGGTCTATCGCAGCTTTTCCGCCAGAAAGGCAAGCCGAAATCTGTGAATTGTCACTGGAGCAGGCTTACTCCTTGAAGGACGCAGACGGTAAATCACTGCCCGGGGTGCTGAATCGCTGGATCTGCCCGTAGGAATTGTGCATACGATCGCCGCTCCGACCAATTTTCTGGTGACGGTCTCTGGACAGCAGCGTCATGCGGGCAGCACCCCGATGCATCTGCGGCATGATGCCTTTTTAGCCTGCTGCGAGCTGTCGTTGAAGCTGGAGCAGCTTGCAAAGGACTCCTCTAGTCCAGATACGGTGGCCACGGTAGGTAAAGTAGAGGTACTGCCGGGGGCTGCCAACGTTATTTCTGGCGATGTTCAATTTACCGTTGATATTAGGGACAGCAATTATGAAACCAAGCGCAGCCTTGTAGAGGAAATGCGGCAGTTTGTCCACGCCGTCGAGGTCAGCCGGGGTGTGAAGATCACGGTGGAGCAGATCAATGACGATTTGCCAACAAGGTCTGATGAGCGCATCATCACTTTACTGGAGCAAGCCTATCGGGAAAAGCGTATACCTTACCACAAAATGATCAGTGGTGCTTTTCACGATTCTATGCTGGTGGGGAGGTTTGCTCCGATTGTCATGATCTTTGTACCCAGCAAGGATGGCATCAGCTACAGCCCCGAGGAATATACCGATTACGGCGATATCGCCCTCGGAACTGATATTTTGGCGGAAACGCTGCTGCAAATGGCACAGAATTAATACCCCGGCTTTCACTAATCATAGTAACATCTGCATTTTCTGTGTTGTTTGATGGCGATCATCAAGCAGGAATTGCAGATGTTTTTTTATGTTTTCATATATGGTGCAGCCTCATTTTCTGTTTTGAGCAGGAAATGTTAAGCTGAAAATAGTAAATTATTATTATAAGGAGGCGTAAGTAATGACAAGAGAAGAACTTATTGCGCAGCTGGATGCTTGGCATGAAGAGGACGAATTCCAGCAAATCGTGGATGAAATCAATCTAATTCCTACATCGTTCATTGATGATGAATTGGCTGTTCATTTGGGAAGAGCTCTCAACAACCTGGGGCGTTACAAGGAAGCGCTTAAGTGGTTTTTGAAAATCGACGAAGAGGGTAGAAATAACCCGCTCTGGCATTTCCGCGTAGGTTATGCGTATTATTATCTCGATCAGAATGAGGAAGCAGCACAAGAATTCGAAATTGCGCATCAAATGGACCCGGAGGACGAAGATACGTTGACGTTCCTGGAATGGAGCCGGAATGAGGCTGCTGCCCAACCGGAGGATAATTAAATGCTGGTGGAGAGACAAGATATCAGGAAAAGCCTGCACATTTGCAGGAATTTCAGGAATTCCGCATCATGACACTATTACACATGAATGTGGCGGGATCAAGCGGTGCAGGGATCGTCTTCCTTGCACCGCTATTTCTAGTTTTGACACCTAAACCTATTTTTGGGACAGCCCCCGTTCGGGTGCTCTTTTTAGTTTCCGGTAACCCGCTCGTAAGCCAAAAAGTTTTAGCTTCTGCCTACAAACTGTCGGATGTTTTTCATTTTCAACACTTTAGCTTGATTGCCTAAAAGATGGCTGTCGCTTACGATCCACGTATGGTCTTTTGAATTCTTCCTGCGCATGGCAATGAAATTGTATGGATTTCCTGCGTAAATCTGTAATGACCGATATTGTCATAATTAAACACCCTTTGGCTTTCGCTGTACGAATCTCTTATAATTTTTAACATTCGGAATTTTTCTGTGATTATTGATTAGCTCTTTATCGCTGATGATCCAGGTATGATTAGATGAATTTTTTCTGCGTATGGCGACAAAATTGTATTTTCCAGCAGAGTAAACTTTGTAGCCCTTACTCTTACTTCTCAAGCAAAACACATCGTCTTCACCTACGTTTTGATTTGGAAATTGAACCTTGTTTACAACGTCTCGCTTCATGAAGAGTGTGGCACCTGGAAGTTTGTTTACGGATCGATTTTCATCATGGGGAAAACGAAGGATCAGTGTTTTTGATCCACGTAGATACATATAATGTGCTCGTTTTCCTAAGACATCGGCATTTGCCCTTCGCAATGCCCGCAAGCTATCTGCTAAATAATGAGGGGCATAATAATCGTCATCATCAAACTTGGCAATATAGCTGTACTTTGTTTTTTTAACTGCAAAATTTAGACAAGCCCCGAGAGATTGATGCCCGTCAACTCTGAAAACTTTAACGTTTCCAAGCTTTTTGGCAAGGCTCTGATAAGGTGCAAGAGGAATCTTATTGTTGTTCACAATGATAATCAGTTCTTTTTTTGCGAGGGTTTGTCGGGTGTAGTTCTGAATCAGATTTCTTAAATAGCTTTGGCGATTTGTGCAGGTAATAATGGAAACTCCCTGCATTTTAGTAGAGTTTTTTGGGCCGGCTTCCATTACATCGCTCCCCTATCCACTGTGATAAATAATAACTTACTCTACATTATGTAGATGAAAGATAAGGGTAACGGCATATCCACCAAATAGAGAATAAGCTGTACTTTGTTTTCTGGATCATCAATCGAGAAGGAGTCATAGCTCCTTTATAGAATAGGTACTATAGACCAGGTTACTATGAACAAAGTAGGATTAAGCTTATGTGTGAAAAGACGGAGGAATGGTGCAATGAAAAGGTATTTTGGTATAATTCTAGTGATTTTAATGGTAGCATCGATTTTTAACACAACTGCATATGCACAAAATTCATCTCAGGCGAAGGTAACAAAAGACAGCATCTTTTTAGATGGGGAGTCAGTCAGGTTTAATGGATTTAATATTTCGGGCAGCAACTATTTTAAGTTGCGTGATTTGGCAGAGGAGTTATCTGGAACGACAAGTCAATTTGATGTGTCCTGGAATGGTCAGGAAAATGCTATTGAGATCATAACTGGAAAGCCGTATACTCCAATAGAGTCTGAGGACTCTAAATACTATAGCTCCTATCAAACATATTCAGCCAAACCTACGGACTCCAGGATTATTGTCAATGGACAAGTGCAGAGTGTGACTGCTTTTAATATCGATAACAACAACTATTTCCAACTAAGGGATCTTGGCAGGCTGGTTCCATTTGATATCGATTTTAACAATAATGCGAACGAAATTAAGATTTATTCGAAGGTTCCAGAGAATGTCTATCGGGCTGAAACAGAAAATGCTGAAAAGAGTAACGCAGTCTCCTCCACTTTTCCGAGATGGAGCAGCACGGTGGAATCCTATTTAGTTTCTAATCAAGATCATACCCTGAGTGTTATCGAAGTGAATGAAGACGTGGCGATTGATACATATGATGCAGACTATAAGTTACTAGATAAGAAAACAATAGACTTTGAGCTTCCCTTGTTTGGTGGCTTTTATAGTGGTGAAAAATATAACTATATAGCATTCGGACAAGAAAATCGTGAAGAGAACAACGATAAAGAAGTCATACGTATTGTTCGATACGATAAACAATTTAATCGAATGGATAGTGTGTCGGTTAAAGGTGGGGCAAGCTTTACGATTAATCCCTTTCAAGCAGGCTCTGGAAGAATGGCTGAGAGTGGGGATACCCTTGTATTTCACACGGCTCGGTCCAGATATACGACAGCGGATGGTCTCAATCATCAGTCTCAACTCACGATTATTGTGAATACATCGTCCATGACGGTAACTAATGATTTAGGAAGATTTCAGAAAAATCATGTGAGTCATTCATTTGATCAGTATGTTTTATTTGATGGCAATTATCATGTCCTTGTTGATCATGGCGATGCCTATCCACGTTCGATTGTTCTCTCGAAAGGAAATGGAAGCTCTTATAGCAAAACTGATTTGTTCAGGATTCCAGGTAAAACAGGAGCGAATTCGACAGGTGTTTCGGTCGGTGGATTTGAAATGTCGTCAACAAACTATATCGCCGTAATGAATACCGTTGATCATTCGCGGGTTAAGGAATATACCTCTTACGAGATGGTGGGACTCGATCTGGATCAGAGAGATATTATTATATCTGTGTTGCCAAGAACCAACAGCGATAATGCATCGGTGAAGCAAATTACCTTAGCCACCTATGTGGGAAGTGACCAAATTGCATCTATCCCTAAACTTGTAAAAATCACAGACGATAAATTGATGGTTACATGGCAGGAATTTGATCTTGAGCATAACAGAGGCAGCTTAAAGTATGTGTACATTAATCAGGATGGAAATAGTATAGGTGACATCAAAACTGTCGAGCATTTTATGTTATCAGAATGCCAGCCTGTTATAGTGGATAAAAAAGCAGTGTGGTATACCAATAATAATGGTATGAGAATGTTCTATACAATTCCGTTGGAAGGATAATATATATCTTGGGCTGTCCCTTGGGACAGCCCCTTCTTTAAATCCGAATCCGTATTCTAATGCGTCATATTCCCGGTTTGAGAAGTTGTTGCGTAGCTGTTCAGCATAATGCTTGCATCTTGTTCCATAAGCTCTGGAACCTGATAATATCCATGCTTGTTTTGATAAAGGAAAATCTCATAACTCATCTCAATGAAATTAGGTACGCTGTCTGCAAGGACACGGCGTAATACAGGATTGTTAATTTCAAGCGCTGTCATCGGCAGAAGAGTAGCTAACGTTTTTGTATTGGCTAACATGTACGCGGATAGTCCTTGATCAGAAATTTCACTAATGGATTGACTAGGCTTTTTAGGTTGCCCCGGCTTAACCCCATATATCACATTGTTATTTTGAGTCATTCTGTACTGCTGGGTAGGGACTGCGGGATCTTTGCCTGTTTTATAACATTCAACAATTGTATTGTATGCTTGCGTAACGAAAGAAGCCTGGCGCTGTGCGATCGATTTTAATTCCGGGTCCTTGATGTATTGCTGATACATTTGGTATTGATCCAGCATGTTAATGATACTGGAAATGGTCTCATGACCATCAAATAATTCATGACCACCGCGATTTTTCACCTTAATTTGATTCATGGGCATCGTGTTTGAAAACTGGTTTTGGTTTTGATTCAAATTTTGCAAAGTGTTTCCCTCCTGTTAATTAAAGTACCTAATTTATATTCTCCCTTTTATGCCCGCTTATGTATGAGTCCTTTAAATAAACAGATATTCAATGGTAACGATATGGACAAATTTCATCCCGATTGCTGGTCAGAGCATGAGGAGCTTGAGGTTGAGATGCTCAGCCTATTCCCGAATTTGCCCCTGTAATGATAACGATTTTCTCGTTTATATTGCACCTCCGGTATCCTTTGTAGATCGTTTGATATATATCATATGATATATTAATGGATAGGTAAGAAAGAACAATAACGAATGGAGAGTATTAACCTATGTCTAATTTGCCAAACTGTCCCAAATGCAACTCAGAATACACTTATGAAGATGGGAGTCTATTGATTTGTCCGGAATGTGCTCATGAGTGGACCTTGGAATCAGGGCTCGATCATACGGAGAGTGCGAAGATAGTAAAAGATGCAAACGGAAATGTTCTAAACGATGGTGATACAGTAACAGTCATCAAAGATCTTAAAGTTAAGGGAAGCTCCTCGGTTTTAAAAATAGGTACCAAAGTAAAAAATATACGGTTGGTCGATGGGGATCATGATATAGATTGTAAAATAGATGGTTTTGGAGCTATGAAATTGAAATCTGAATTTGTGAAAAAGGTGTAAATAGAACAACTTATAGCGAATGTTTGAGACGTTAACGGAACCTGGAGTCACAACAAGTAGATATCAGGAAAAGCGTGTAAAAATGCATCTTTTTAGAAGTAGCCATGAAAGGATGAGCCAAAGCCTGCAAAAATGCAGGAATATCGTTCAGAATAGACTAGTTTGAAAAGAATCCCAGAGAAAGCCTGCACATTTGCAGCAATTCAGGGCATTTAGAGGTTTTACATAAACAAAGCCTGCACATTTGCAGGAATTTCAGGAATTCCGCATCATGACACTATTACACATGAGATACGGTCATAGAATGCGGCGGGATTAAGCGGTGCAGGGGGCGTCTTCCTTGCACCGCTATCTTGTTTTGACACTAAACCTATACATCTAATAATATTACAAATAATTACAAATAATTACAAATGTAACATGACAAAAATGATGACATCACTCACTATCTGTTCATGAAAATAATTACTATGATTGAACTTAAGAAGACTTCTATTATATAAACAGTTCCAGGTTATGTATGACTTCTTTTCATCTCGTACATAGCATTATCTGCAATATTGATCAATGCTTGTCCATCCTTGCCATCTGTCGGATAATAGCTTACCCCGATGCTCATGGCGACAGGAGTTGTCCCGTACTTGAACATGAATTGGGAAAGGCTGAGCTGCATCTTTTCAATGATGGTTTGAATGTCCTGCTTGGAAGGTGAGCCGCTGATATACATAATAAACTCATCGCCACCCATTCTCGCTGCCATCCCGTGAGAGTTAGTTGCGGTGTCTCTAATAATGCCTGCAGCATGCTTTAGCACATCATCACCGGCAAGATGTCCATGATTATCGTTTAGCCATTTGATTTTGTCCAGATCAATAAGGAACAAAGCCAGTGTTTCATGGTTGCGTTCAGACTCCAGCAAGGCTTCATCTAATTTTTCATGGAAATATCTGCGATTCGGCAGTCTGGTTAGCGGGTCGTGGTAGGCTAAAAATTGAATTTCTTCCTGATATACTTTTTGCATTGTGACATCCCGAAGAATCAGCAGGACGTGCTGCTCATTATCAACCCACACATAATCGGCATCTACGAGCAGGATGAACCGTTTGTTTTCGTGCAGGAGTTCGGTTTCATAATGAATGATCTCCTTATGAGCCTGTATTCTTTCTTTGATCTTATCATTCAGTAAATCAAAAAAAGAAGGGGATCGCAGTTTCTTTGCACCAAATAATTCCAATGCCCCTGGATTCGCATTTTTAATGGTTCCTTTAAGGTCAACCAGAACAATTGGATCGGGATTCATATTGAACAGCTTCTCATATCGTTTATCGTACAAATTAAGAAAATCATGCCTCCTCATCGTATGTCGTAAAAAGTAACACCATATGATTCCGCTATATAGATACGGATAAGGCGGCAAGCTGTCGCCATAGTTGATATAACCAAACACGATATGCCAAATAATTGAGACGATAATGCCGATGACCAGCTGATTGTAGATGGATTTTTGCTCGTGGGTGTCAGCTTTCTTCTTGGCAATGAAGAGCGGAATCAGAAACAGGAGATCACTAACAATGCTGGATGTCATGGCTATGTAATAACCATCGTTATAAACAGGCAGCTTCCACATACCAGCCTGATAAAATTGCTGTGCCGAGATCAACTGGGCACCTGTCGCAAGGTTCAGCAGAACAAAGATGACCGGTACGTAAAAAATGTAAGGATAAATGAATCGCGGCATTTTTGAGTCCAGCCTGGTGAACTTGATTAGAAAATGGAAGCAAAGCCCCGGAATAATAATGCCGACACTGCTTAACCAAGCTGAGGAAAGAATCCCGCTGTATTCTAAAGGGACCTGATTTCTAACATACTCTTCGGCGAATAGAAGAAGGTAACAGAGAGAGATGAGACTAAGCAGGATGTGATCTGCTTTTTTTCTGTTACGCAGCAATACGTCTGTAGCCATATAAGTAAAAAATAGAATCGGCAACCCATGTGTAAACAAAAGGATCAGTGCGATTTTCAAAGACATTCTATCTCACCAGGACTTTCTGTGATTTATGCAACTGAGCAAAAGTTGTTATTATGTTATTCTAATTTATTTTAGGTGACTTGTGTTTATGGAATATTTCAGGTTTGTTATGATGGGAGTAATACTAAAAATATGGCTACAAAAGCGGGTAGGGTCATGTTGGAGCTATCAGGATACCGAGTTGTTGAAGAGCTGGGAGGCAACGAGGAGATCAGCTTGTATCGTGTGGTGCGAATAGAAGATAATTTGAGTATGATTGCAAAGGTAACTAGCGATCAATATTCTGGACCCGGCAGGATGCCTTCTTTTCAATACGAGTACAAACAGCTGCTAGAATTGAGAGGCAACGGGGTACTTGAACCATATCATCTGGAAACCGTAGGCGGCAGACCTGTGTTATTCATGCGCGACTCTGGTGGGACTACGCTTAAGGGGATGATGCAAGCGCAAAGGGATTCATTAAAGCTATCGAATCTTCTGGAGGTTGCGATCGCCATAGTAGCTTGTATTCGCCAAATTCATCGTGAACAAATCACGTTAAATGAAATTACACCTCTACATCTGATGGTCAGCAAAGACCTCCGTGATGTGAAATTGATAGATATACAAGCAAGCAGCGTCAAAGAGGGTCTGACTAATCCGCTACCGACTAATGAGGGGAGGCTGGAATCTGCACTTCCTTACCTCTCACCGGAACAGACCGGAAGAACGGGAATGGTATCGGATTATCGTTCGGATTTTTATAGTATAGGCGTTATTCTGTATGAATGGTTTGCGGGATGCCTTCCATTTGAGTTACAGAATGCACTGGATTTGGTATATCATCATTTAGCCACCACTCCAGACCCTATTGATATTAAAAATAAATCAATCCCAAGGGTCATCTCAAATATTATCAATAAATGTATGGAAAAGATGCCTGATGCCAGGTACGCAAGTGCATACGGAATATATTCCGATTTGGAAGAATGCTTGATTCAGCTAAGAGTATCCGGGAAGGTTCAGCCGTTTCCTATTGCTAATCGTGATATTTTGGAGAAATGGGTCATTTCAGATGGCCTGTTTGGCAGACGTGATGAGGAGCAAATATTAGTAGAAGCGCTGAACAAGGCATCAAGGGGAGAGTCCGTAGTTGTATGGGTGAGCGGGAGTGCCGGGATCGGTAAAACCTCCCTGGTAGTGGAGACATTGGGCCGGGAAGTACCTTCTGAGATGTTTTTTGCTATTGGCAAGCCCAAACTGTCTGCATCTGTAGAGCCTTATGCAATTTGGATACATGTGATCGAACAGCTGGTGTCTCATTTACTAACATCTAATCAGCTTCAAGTAGAGGTATGGAGATTAAGAATATTAGATGCGCTGCAGGGTTACGGCGGCCAAGTACTAATTGATATGGTCCCGCGTCTGCAATGGTTAGTCGGTGAGCAGCATATTGTTGATAATGATAATAGTATGCTGCGAAGGGATGAGGGGACCGAGCTTCACCTTGTGATGGATCGGTTCTTTGGGCTATTTTTCGAGAATGATCAGCCTCTTGTGCTGCTTCTGGATGACCTGCAATGGGTAGATGAAGCATCAATTCAATACCTGGATCATTTGTTATTAGCCAGAGATGCTAAATATGTCATGATTGTTGGTGCTTATCGGGATCAAGAGTTGACTCCGTTACATCCGCTAAGACAGCTAGTGATGCATTTCAGAGACAAGCAAGTACAGATGGAAGAGATCCATCTAACTGCTTATGATCATCAAGCTTTAAAACAAATGCTCAGCCCATATTTCCATGTCACGTTGAACGGTGTGGATGAGTTAATTGATGTACTGCTGCATAAGACGGGGGGAAACCCGTTATTCCTGAAGGAGTTTTTACAGAAGCTGTCGGATCATAAGCTAATATTTTTTCATGAACACGACAGAGTTTGGCAATGGGATATCAGGAGGATCGCGGGATGGAGCGTTTCTGATCAAATGGCTGCATCGTTATCGAGTCAGATAATAGACATGGATAATAGGGCTTTACATATTCTCACCAGATCAGCTTTTTTGGGAAAATGTTTTGATATAGAGGCGCTGTCTATTGTCGCGGGTTTTCAAGCTATTGAATGTTCGGAATGGGCGCAAAGCACAGTTAAAAGCCGCTTGCTTGAGCCTGTTCATGGGAAAAGAGAGAGTTACATCTTTCAGCATGATCGTATACGACAATCTGCTTATGAGCTGGCAACTGAACAGGAGCGCTCGCAGCTGCATTTGGCAATTGGTTGGCTTTTAGCTGGCCGTATGAGAGCTGGCGAGGATGTTCAAGTTTTTGAAGTGCTGGAGCATTTGAATCAAGTTGTCCATGAAGTGATTGGTCAGGGGAAAAGACTTGAGCTAGTCGAGCTTAACCTGACAGCTGGGCTGAAGCATAAGCAATCTGCCACATTTGAGACTGCACGGGAATATTTGCAGCAAGCAACTGAACTGTTAGATGGAGCATGCTGGGATTCCTGTTATGATTTGAGCTATCGAGCCTATAAGGCACGGGCAGAAGTGGAATTTTTATGTGACCATTTGGACTGTGCCCACGAATTGCTCATCCTGTTATTGGAGAAGGCAGCTACGGATTTTGATAAAGCACAGGTGTCTATCATAATGACCCGGTTGGAAGTGAACCGGGATCACTATGAGGAGGTCATTATTTTTGGCAAGATGAGTCTGAAATGGTTGGGCATCCAATATCATTTAACACCTAGTCCGCTGAATTTAGTTACTCATTGGATGAGGGTCCAAAGAAAACTACGTAAGCATTCGGTAGAAATGATAGGTAAACTGGCGCCCATGACCGATGAACGATATAGGTTAGCAATGTCTGTTCTGGTAGACATAAGTAATGTTTGCTTTATAACGAATAACGATGGATGGGTTTCTTGCATCCTGACCATGCTAGAGATGACGTTGGATTACGGAATGACCCCAGAGGCTTCAATATGTTTCGCAGGCTATGCATTAATGCTAAATTATCAGTCCCGCAAGTACGATGAGGTATATAAATGGGGGAAACTTGCCTGTGAGGTGTCGAAAAAGGAGCCTAAATTGTATGCCCAGGCATGTAATTCATTCTCCCTTTGTTATCACAGCTGGATTAAATACGAGCCAAATCTGCTTCATGGATTTGCCGAGGATATCAGTAAGGGTAACTGGCAATTCGTAGATTTATGGCATGCCAATCAGAGTATGCTGATCAATGGAGCAATGCTTTTTGAATTTGGGCATCCCTTAAATGATATCTATTCAAAATTAATGTCTCATTCATCATCATTTTTGCGAAATAACAATAGATCACACTGGAAGCAGGGAGCTATATTTGCAGAGTTAATCTCAAGGCTTACCGGATATCGAGAGTCTGACGATCCATTTATAGGGACAGATGTTGAAGCAGAGTCATTCAAAGACAACTTGACTGAAGGAGCTGCCCAGCAGCTACAGGAGTTAATATATTTATATCAATACATTACGAGTTACTTATTTGGTGATTACCACCAGGCATACCGGATACTGCAACAAACCTTGCATACTCATAGCCCCAGGAAGAGAAGGATCGCAGATTCGTCCAGTTATCATTATTATCTTGTACTGGTATTGAAGGAGCTCTATGCGGCAGGAAACCAGCGTGAACAACAAAAATATTTGAATCAAGTGTATCGCAGCGTGAAAAGTCTAAAGATCATGGCTCGTCAGTGTCCAGAAATGAATTTACATAAATATTTGTTGGCTAAAGCAGAGCTAGCTGGATTAAAGCAAAATGATCGACTTGCCGAGCAGCTGTATGAGGAGGCGTTAGCTAGTGCCCGTTCGCGCGGATACATTCACAATGTGGGTATCATTGCCGAGTGCTTTGCTAAATATGGTTTGCGCACTGGTAAATCAATGATTGCGAAGCTGTATATGAATGAAGCTTATGAAGCTTATCTTAAGTGGGGTGCACTCGCGAAAACGGCAGAAATAAAAAAGAAATACGGCTACCTGCTGCAGTTTAAGCGGGACAATGATCTGGATCGAATTGATTATTTGTCGGTGGCTATGTCTGCACAAGCATTATCCAGTGAAATGGAAATGGACCGCTTGCTGGACATGCTCTTGCGTATTATGCTGCAGAACGCGGGAGCCGAATATGGTGCATTGATCTTTGATTATGACGGAAAGTGGATGGTTGAGGCGTATGGAACGGTGAGGAAGCTGCATGTTGAATCGATTCCATTACATGCTGCGGAGCATCTCGTTCCGACATCCATAGTAGGATATACAGCAAGGATCAACGAAGAAGTCGTATTGCATAATGCTGCAAGCAATGATGCATTTAAACGTAATGATTATGTGAAGGATAAGGGACTAAAATCAGTACTTTGTCTCCCGATTATGTACCAGAGCAAATTGATTTGCTTGCTGTATATGGAGAACAATCTGTCCACAGGTGTATTTACTAAGGAACGGCTAGATACTTTGAAGCTCTTAAGCTCTCAAAGTGCCATTTCGATTGCAAATGCCAAGCTGTTTTCAGGAATACAATACTTGAAAAATAATCTGGAGACTGAGGTCGAGGAACGAACACGCAGTCTTGAGAAATCGATGCAGCTAGCCTCCGAGGCTTTGGCGGAAGCGACAGTCTATGCGGAACGAACCCGTATTGCTCAGGAAATCCATGATATAGTCGGGCACACCCTCACTTCAACCATTCTTCAGATCGAAGCAGGCAAGCGACTTCTTGACAAGGATCGTGACAGTGCTGTGGTTCGATTGAAGGAAGCCCAGGATATGGTCAGGCATAGTCTGAGTGAAATCCGGAACTCTGTTCATATGCTGAAAGAGGATAAGTACTATGATATTGAGGAGGCGCTACATCAGTTAATACTAGAGACCGAGCGCAATGCGGGAGTTAGTATTCATGCGATGATAGATCCGATCGAGCATTTAACGTTAATGCAAAAGAAGGTCATATACCATGCGTTGCAGGAAGGTTTGACTAATGGAATCAGGCATGGACATTGCAGTGAGTTTAGCTTCAGCATACGAGATGATGGCTCTTCAGTGCAGTTTAGATTAGCAGATAACGGTACAGGTTCGAGTGAAATGAAAATGGGCTTTGGGCTTAAAATGATGAGAGAACGCGTAAAACAGCTAAAGGGCACATTAAATATTGATTCGGAGCCGAACAAGGGATGCTTGCTGCGGATTAGTTTGCCTTATTCCATGTAATAAATGGGGAGGGGTTCGGGATGATAACGATCGTTATTGCTGATGATCAGATGATGATAAGAGAAGGATTAAGAACAATACTGGATTTAGAGGATGATATGGAAGTGGTTGGTGTTGCCGGCAATGGGATAGAGGTTTGCAAGATGGTGGATCAGCTAAGACCGACACTAGTGATGATGGATATTCAAATGCCGGAAATGGACGGTATTTCTGCATTAAGGAAAATAAAGCAGAATCACCCTGATACCAGCATTCTCATATTGACTACGTTTCTCGAAGATAACTACATTGTTGACGGTCTGGCAAGTGGGGCGAATGGTTATATATTAAAGGATATGGATACTGACAAAATGCTTGCAGCGATTCGTGACACCGTATCCGGTCAGTTTATTTTACCGATTGCCGTAGCCTCCAAATTAGCTAGCAGAATGTCGCAGATGGAGCTGCATCGCTCACCAGGAACAACAGTAGATCAGCGAATCCGATTAACTGAGCGGGAGCGGGATATTGCCGAGCTGGTAGTCAAGGGCCGCAACAACCGTGACATTGCTGCCGCACTGTATATTTCTGAGGGTACAGTCCGTAATTATATGAGTAACCTATATAGCAAATTAGGTGTAATGGATCGACTACAGGCAAGTATACGATTACGAGAATTGTTAGCTAATGAAGGAAACGGGCCGGGTAAATAACCAGCGCTACATACTACATAAAATCGAAAAAATACCGGATGACATGAAAAAAAACAGGTGAGGTATAAGCCAGGCTGTCAACGCGGCTCATATAGCTTTTTTTCAGGGCTTCGAACTTATCGTCATCTCCGATTAATAAATCTCGCTTCAGAACAGATACCGTTAAGCTGCCGAAGAAACCGCTCAAGCTGATCAGCATACCGGAGACGAAGCCAAAGGTTGGATCAAGCGGCGTCAAATACGGGTAGATCAGATACGAGCATACAGTAGTGACAAGGAATGCGGAGGCAAACCCTTCCCAAGTTAGATACGGGTTAGCAGTGGGGACCACTTTTCGTTTGCCGAAATAAATGGATGCCAGATAATGCACAACATCATTAAGCTGGGTTAATAGCACTAGAAACAATACCAGTCCTCCACCATACCGGGGAGTTGCGAATTGGAAATAGGCAAGGTGACTAAGCCCGAACACCATCAGCATAAGACCCCATTGGGTCGAGCTGACACTGCGCAGAAAGCCAATGGTTCCTTTGTTGATCAGTCGCGGGAGCGGTAAGAACAAGAATACATACACAGGGATAAAAATAATAAACATCCCGTACCATTCGGTATAAATCCAATAGAACTGCACTGGAATGGACAGGTATGCCCATAGATACAGCCTGCGGTCCGCTTTTCTCGATCGGATCATGGAGAAATATTCTTTTAGCGCAAAGAAGGTAAGCATCATCAGGGAGAGCAACGAGACGACCGGATTAAAAAGGGTTGCTAAACTTAAAATAATAAACATGCCCCACCAGGTTTTGAAGCGAACACCAATACCCGAATAGTCCCTGTTTGGCTGAATTCTTCTTAGCACATAATAAATTAAATGAATGGCCAATAAAGCGATAAAAATAAGGGTTAATGTGTATAATGAGCTGCTGTTCATTGCCAATCACCTACTTATCGTCAGGTAGGATTCCATAAAAGGGATCATATGCTATTATGAAGGAATAGTCGAAACTTGATAAGGGGAAATTTTTTAAATGGCAGGAGATTGCTCAGTTTATATTTTACTTACGAATACCGGAACGCTTTTTACCAAAATGATTAAGACCTACACGAAGGCGCCGTATAATCATGCTTCGATTTCCTTTGATAGGACGCTTTCCGAATTGTACAGCTTTGGGAGAAAGAATCCACACAACCCCCTGAATGGTGGATTCGTGAAGGAGGATATCAAGACAGGCACGTTCAGCAAGTATCCGAACACGACGTGCGTCATCTATGAGCTTCAAGTATCCGAACGGGAAGTAGAGAAAATGCAGCGTGTCTTGCAGCTCTTTATTCGTAGGCGGAATAAGTTTCTGTATAATATTTTGGGAGTGATTGGCGTTGCACTAAAAGAACCGGTCGAATTTAGCAACTCCTACTTTTGCTCGCAGTTCGTCGCAGAAATTCTAGAGCGATCCGGCATAAAGCTGTGGAATAAGCTGCCTGCGCTCGTTACACCGGATGATTTTCGGCAAAGTGATCGACTGCAATTGATCTATGAGGGGAAATTGAGCGACTATGAGCCTGAATCAAAGTTGAGCACATAAACTGTGATTATTTTTGGTTGACAGTGTAAAAATTCCCATATTATATTTTGAATATACAACGTTGGATATATAAGTCGGAGGAGCGTATGACAAGATTTGTAGTGCTTAGCTTTTTGCGTATGAAAGAGATGCATGGCTACGAGATCCAGAACCTGATCCAGATGAGCAAGATAGAGCAATGGGCAAATTTACTATCGGGATCACTGTATCATGCCCTTAACAACCTAGAAAAAGAGAGTAAGATCGAAACGTCCAGAGAAGAACGAACAGGAGCCCGCATCAGAAAAATTTATCGGAATGGTATCCAAAAGATGAAGCTGGACGTAGATTATTTAAATAAAGTGATCGATTTGTTGTAATTTTTTTTAAACTAATATCCAACATTGGATAACCAAGGGGTAATAATGTCAATGGCATGATCTGCTTGCGGTGATATGCTCTATCCTTGCGGTCAAAACATTTCGATATGAATAGTGTACAATACACCTATGATACGTATTTAATTAGGCAGCTCAAAGGGTGATTCATTTGAAAATTGACCGATTGCTTGGCATTATGATCTACCTGTTGAACCGTGATACGGTTAGCGCAAGTGCATTGGCTGGAAGGTTTGAGGTATCGGTACGTACGATCCAACGGGACATAGAAACGCTGGGCATGGCGGGTATTCCGGTTGCTTCAACACAGGGGGTTAATGGGGGATATAGTATTTTAAAAAGCTTTAAGCTAAGCAAGCAGCTTTTAAGTGAACAGGATTATGTTCTCATCTTAACGGCGTTAAAAGGATTATGCTCCGCATATGAACATCGAGGGATCGAAGCGACCTTTGAAAAGCTGTTATCTCTTTCGCCCGACGGCGTAGATGCTGAGCAGAATATTCATCTTGATTTTAGTGTGCTTCGCGAGGGATTTCATGTAAGGGATTATTTGAGCGGTATAGAGGACGCTATTCGCAAAAAGCATGTCATTCAATTTGAATATACGAATGCAGAATACGTTAAATCACAAAGAACGGTTGAACCTGTTGTACTAACGTATAAGTGGTATGCATGGTATCTGTTGGGGTTTTGCTGTGAGAAGCAGGATTATCGTATGTTCAGACTCACAAGAATGCGTAATCTGGGCTTAACCTCTGCGGCTTTTTCCAATGTACATAACAATATAGAAGAGCTATTAGCGCAAAAAAACGATCATCAGCCATATTTTAATATTAAGCTGGCATGTTCGACTGAGCTTCGGATTCCGATTGAAGAGTGCTTTCCGAACTCCTGCATCACTGAAATCGGGGATCGTGAGCTGTTGATTGAATTCAGCGTACCGGCAAATGAAAGAGGCTGGTTCGGAACGCTGCTGAGCTTTGGAAGCAAGGTAACTGTGCTGGAGCCGACGGAATTAAAGCATAGGCTGATTGAACATACGAAAGATATTTTAGAGGCCTATCTATCGCATCGTTGAATGACGACATACTGTTGTCAGATATCCTCTTTTATACTGGGTTTAATCTAGTAATAAAAGGAGCTGACAAATTTGGGCAAAATCGTTAGATACGACGTGAATGAGGAATGCGCTTATTCTGGTTATGTAGAAGCAGGTGATTTTATTTTTCTTACCTTCTGTGTGGGAAATGTTGGCGAATCGGTTGAACGGCAGGTCGAAGGAGCGCTTGACCACATGAGCGATCGATTACAGCAGGTGAACTTATCGCTGGATGATGTGGTCAAGATCGATGTTTTGCTTAGGGATGTCTGGGATATTCCTGTGATGGAAGAGGTTTTTAAGCGTAGATTTAAAGGCAATTATCCGGCTAGAAAAACCATTTCTACAGAGTTTGCACATATAGGTGGTCCTAATAGATTAAAGGTGCAGATAGATGGTGTGGCTTATAACCCTAAAAAGTTATTTTAAGCTATACACTGTTCAGAAATTCGATTCTAATAATACTAATTAATAGCTGGCAACAACCTCAAACATATTTTTATCACGTTCAGACCATTGTTCTCTGTTGACCCGCAGATTGTTCAAATGTTCTTCTATGTTGTCAGAAGTTATATATACTCCAAAATAAGAGGGGACACTATCGATTTCTTTATTTAACATTCGGTAGAGCATTAGATCGCCCATTTTTTTTGAAAAATGGGAAAGATCGTTGTAGTTCCCCTCTTTTTTTAAAGAGCTCATCGAAATCTCATGATACCCTGAAAAGTCCCACACAGGAGCGATATCCACTAGTTGTCTTTTCCAATCTTCATACTCGTTCCATAAGTTGTTTTGCCAAAAGGTTTCTAAAATAATAGCATGAACGGGACTAATATATATATACAGACTAAGATCATTTTGTTCACACAGTTCCTTCATTTTCTCGATGTACAGCATGCTGTCTGACGACAACTGAAACGAAGTAGGCATTACGTGCAAAGTACTTTCATTAGTATTCGGAGGGTATACAAGGGTTTCATCAAAGCTGCCGTCCCCGAGATAACGATGTTCTGTGTATTTTGTCGTGTTGTTTAGGTTATCCATAACTACTTTACGGCTATCCTTTAAAGCACTTTCAGACAGCAAGGTTGCGAACAGATCCTGAGTATACAAAAAGGAAGTTAATCTTTGCTCATCATAGTTTGCATGGGTCGAATAATTTTTTTCAAAAACCTCGAAATCCAGTCCAAGGTACACCGTTTTTAAGTTTTTATCGACCTTTAGTGCATATTCTAAATATTTAAAGTCGATATAGGGAGTCGCAGCCGAGAGCCCGATGTTGTACGCATTTTCTCCAGTTAATGACTCGATAGAAGGGGGATTTAACCGCATAGCTCTGGACGTCCCCAATACAATAGCCTCCGGCTGATACTTTTTGACCTGAAAGGCCTTTGATCGGTATGGATCACTATCTATAATTTTGTTGTAATTATAACTGTGACCTGAGAAATGATAGATTCCATAAGGATCGATCACATAATTTATCGCAGCCACCGTAAATAAAGCAAAGGCTGTTAGAGAAAGAGTAATAGTCGTCCATTTTTTGTATAATTTCATGGCTTCACCTTAATGCTTAGAATTTGAAATATAAGAACTCAGATACTTTGGTTAAATTTAAGATTGAGTACACGAAAATAATGGCAATAAAAAGGGCATAAATGAGCGTAGGCTTGAAAGTTTTCATTGTTTCAGAAGTGTTCTTGAACCCTAATATAATGATAAACCCTAGAATAATGAGCCCTAAGGCTTGATATTTATCCTTTAGAGGAGTGCTCCCAAAATGGACCCCAACTGTTGAAAGCGGGCTTAACACGTGTGATAACTGTTCTGGTAAAATAAAGCCGTTCAAACCAAACATCGCTTTGATTAGTAATAAAGCTTGATCAAGGTTACTTGCTCGAAAGAAAACTAGAATGAAATTTGCATAACAAAAGGTAAGACCCCATGCTAAAAACAAAGGAAGCTTGATATTCCATTTGCTCCACATTCGGTAAACGACCACTCCAATCCCCATAAGCAGACCCCAAATGATAAAATTCCAGCCCGCACCATGCCAAATCCCGCTTAAGAGAAATAGAAACAAGACATTAATCGAGGTTTTGATATTCGTGTTAAGCTTGAAACGTGGAGATGAAAAGAACCTTTTGGATAGCCACCGTTGCATGGGATAATACACGTATTCGTACAGAAAACGGGTTAATGTTATATGCCAGCGTGAAACCATCTCTTGAAAGTTGCGAGCTTTATAGGGTGAATCAAAATTGATAGGCAACTTGATATTAAACAATAAGGCCAGCCCTATTGCCATATCTGAGTAGCCGCTAAAATCGAAATACAGTTGAAAAGTGTAGGAAAGGGTGACCGTCCAGGCATCAAAAAAAGTAATGGTATCTAAATAGTTCATCCCATCCAGCACAGTTGTTGAGAAATGATCGGCAAGCATTACTTTTTTGAATAGACCTATGGAAAATACAAAAATCCCTAATGCGATATTTTCAAAATTTATTTTCAAGTTCGATGCACTCTGGAATTGGGGCATCATGATTCGATGATGAACGATAGGTCCTGCAATGAGATGCGGAAAAAAAGTAATGAATAAGACATAGTTAATAAGGTTATAATTTTCTACTTTTCCCCTGTAGCAGTCTACCAGATATGAAATTTGTTGAAATGTAAAAAAGCTGATAGCTAGTGGAAGCACAAGATTCAGCAGAGGAATGTCTGTTGAAAATAAAAGGTTCATGTTCTCCAGAAAGAAGTCGAAATATTTGTAGTATCCTAACAGCCCCAGATTGAAAACAATTCCTGCGATCAGAAATGCTCTTTTTTTATAGAGGATGAGTGAACGACCGATTAAAAAGTTTAAAGCTATGGACAGAAGGATGAGCGGCAAATATCGAGGATTCCAAAAGCCATAGAAAAAGAGAGAACAAGCAGCCAGCCATGCTCTTGAAATGTAAACAGGAGCGATGGAGTTAAGGACAAAATAACCCACAAAAACGATGGGTAAGAACAAGAAGATAAACTGAGGTGAGTTGAAAAGCATAAATACCCTTTCCTAAATAAAATTAGCAGATATCTTTGTTATATTAATGTAGTTAATATACTCTATTTTTTCTATAGGCAGTAGTGTTAGATGTCATTTTTTTGTCATGTGACATTTGGGAATATTTCGTAAAAGAGTTAGGAGAAGACGGATGAAAATTGATCGTTTGCTTGCGATGACCATTTTACTGCTAAATCGTGAACGTGTTAGTGCAAAAGAGTTAGCAGATCGTTTTGAGGTTTCAACAAAGACGATTTACAGGGACATGGAGACGCTGAATCAATCGGGAATTCCTATTGTGGCGCACCAAGGCACATCGGGCGGGTTTGAAATTATGGAGCAGTACACGATCACTCGACAATATTTAACCCTTAACGAGATTTCAGCCGTTGTCGCTGCGGTCAAAGGGATGAACACGGCGTTGGATGATAGCAACTTGGACACTCTTCTTGAGAAGGTGAAGGCGTTACTTCATAGAGTAGATCGAGTAGATGGTGAGCCAAAAGGAATGGGAATGATTTTTGATTTTAATCCCTGGAGTCAGAATGCTCCTGCTAAGGAAAAAATCAATGCATTCAGGCAAGCCATAGAAAAATCTTTAAGAGTGAAAATTCTATATATGAATAGGAACGGGACAGAGAGCGAGAGAGTGGTGGAGCCCGTAAACCTGATTTTGAAGGGGTATGTATGGTATTTGCAGGCCTATTGCACGTTAAGGGGCGACTTTCGCGTATTCAGATTGAACCGGATTCAGGAGCTTACGCTGCGGAGCGAGCCATTTGTGCGTCGTGAGAGCCCGTCGTTAGAGCAGTATGTATGGGATTTGGAATGGTCGAGGGAGATCGAACAGGAAATGATTTTGACCTTTCATCCCAAAGTTCGCTACAGGATTGAGGATTCCTTTCCTCCGGCGGTAATTACGACTCAAGAGGATGGTTCTATTCAGGTGAAGGGACGGTTTCCTATTGATGATTGGTTCTATGGAATGCTGCTAAGCTATGGGGATCATGTCAAAGTAGAGCAGCCGGATTCAGTTGCGAAGGAAATCGTGCGCCTTGCGCAAAAAGTGATTGAACGTTATTGCAACTAGACAGACAGGTGTCCGCTTTTCCTATTTATAATAGGATCAAACATGAGGAAAAGAGGATGATCTAGTGAACACATTTACTATCGAAAAGCCAGAAATTAAAATGACCGGGGTAAGCGTGCGTACAACAAACGCCGCGGAAGCGGGTCCGAATGGACGTTTGCCAGGGCTTTGGGAGGCCTACTTTAATAGCAACATGGCTTCTGACACCCGTATTATCAATCCGGAATTTATCTACGCTCTATACACGGATTACGAGAGTGACGCAAACGGAGAATATACGGTGGTTATAGGGCATGAAGCGGGCGATACTGAGACGGAGAAGTCCAATAACTACAATTCTGCAGTGATACCGGCAAGCAAATATCTCGTATTTACGACGAAAAAAGGTCCGGTGTATGAGGTGGTAGCTCAGGCATGGGGGGAAATTTGGGGGTATTTTCAGGCTTCATCGGAGACAAGAGCCTTTACGGGCGATTTTGAGCTTTATGATGCTCGCCATTTTGATCCTGTTAACAGTGAAGTACAGATTTATATTGCAATAAAATAGAACAGAAAGAGACGCCGGGTTTCACGGCGTTTTTTGTTTGACAGCGGATATAGCAGGCTATTGAACCGTTCTGAAGTAGCGATACACTTTGCCCAGCTTCTCTTTATGCCGTCCCTTTGGGCTCTCCATATTGCCAAATTCGAAGAACTTTACCCTTTTGATGCCTACATAGTTGAACAGAGCTTTTCGCATTAACACTTTGTGGGCATTATTTAACCAAAGCAGCGGATAATGGGTTGGCCCCTTCATAAAGGAGATGCAAACGACTGACTTTCCCTTGAGCAGGCCTTCCGGCAACAGTTTACCCGTATCCTTATAGGCGAAGCCTGATGAAAACATCCTATCAATGTATCCCATGAGCATAGCCGGAGGACGTCCCCACCAAATGGGGTATACAAAAGCAATTTTGTCAGCCCACAGAATCTGATCACGGTATTTTGCTGAATCCGGGTCAATATGCATATCTCTTCTTCGCTTGTGTTCATTAAAGACTAGAACAGGGTTAAAGCCTTCTTCATAAAGATCTAACACTTGCACCTCTTTAATATTGGGATTTTCCTTGCTGCCTCTGATCACTTCTTGTAAAAATGCATAGCTTAAGCTTTGATGATTGGGATGAGTATAAATAATGAGCAGGTTCATGTATTATTGCGCTCCTTTACTTATCATTTGATAAGCAAAATGTACCACATTTGCAATTTTGTTGTCAAATGATAATTTTAAATTGATAATTGTTATTTGATAAATATTTTGATATGTTGTCGGTAGAGGTGATTTTATGGACAGAAGCGCTATTTTTCGAAAATTTGTGGCTTTTACTACAGCCGTTCATCAAATAACAAATGATATGACCAAAGATGTGAAATCAGAAGCGATCACGACCGTACAATATAAAATTCTAGAATATATCGCTGTAAGTCAGCCTTGTATTCTAAGCGATATTAGTGAATGTATGCATATGTCGATGCCGAATACGAGTCGTGAGCTAAAAAAGCTAACCGACAAGCAATTATGCGAAAAGATAGCTGATACGGAGGATCGCCGGAAGCAATATATTCGCCTTTCTGCTAAAGGGCAGACGATGATGAATGAAATTTTTGTGCAGATTGAAGCCCGATTTAACGAGCGAATTCAAGGCTTTTCAGAGAAAGAATTAAAGGAAATCGAGCAGGCCCTTGATGTTCTTCAGGGTAAGGTGTTTTATACGTGATGCAATGATAATAGTTGAATATTGCTGAAGCAGTAGCTTGTGGTCCGATGTATGGGGCTGCAGGCTATTTTTATTGATGAATGCTGTCATATTTGTTCAGAATTTGTCCAGAACCGTGTAATACAATACATACGATGGATAATATTGGGACGTAATGTATTTAGCTATGCTGAATTAATAGATTTGAATTTCCAAAGGAGGAAGAGGTATTGGATAAACATGTCATTCGAAAGCAAAGGAAATGGAGAAGGTGGCTTCATGCAGCGCTAGCTTTCGTGATCGTATGCTCCGGTCTTTCGCTGTATCCGACCAGCAGAGCTGATGCAGGAAATGCTCCGGTTGGGGTTGATCTGAACAAAAGCTATATTTCTCTAAAAAATGCTGGCTTTGGAACCAGTAATCCACTAGTTGGCTCAGCGACAATTACTGCGACAGACAGTTCAACAGTTCCGTCAGGACTTATTCAATTGGGAAATGCGTCATCATCAGCTCTTCAATATAACTATGGTGTGAAGAGTGGAGGTACAAAGTATTCGGCAGCCGAGCTTACCATGGGCAACGATACAACTGCCAATCGTGTCGGATTTCAAAATGACGGATCTCGTGACATTATCCGCTTGGCTACTACAAAGGGCAACGCGTTCGGCAGCTTGTTCAATAAAGAGCGTGTTGCGCTGTCGGACAATCGTTCATTCAGTACATACTTCAGCTTCAAAATGGAGAGCGGATCACAAGCCGATGGAATCGTATTTGCTGTGCAAACTGTGTCTAATGAAGCGGGAGCCAGCGGCGGAGGTCTGGGATATTCGGGCGTAACAAAAAGCTTTGGTGTGGAATATGACACTTATTACAATTACCCCAAGGACGGAACAGAGGATCGTAGTGACCCTGCTCCTGTTGAAGGTGTAACAAGTACACGTACATCTCATGTAGCGCTTGTTCGTGATGGAGATGTGCATCATGCATCAGCCAAGAACGGGGGGATACGAGAGGGGAAAAATATCGCCACTCTTGACCTTGGCAAGATGTCATTAGCTCAAACAAACAGCGAGGCGACGAGCGACCCGTACACGTCATTTCATACCTGGATTGATTATGATGGAGTAACACAAAAGTTTCAGGTGTACCTGATTAGAGAAAACGATGACAAAACATATTGGGCACCTGTTGTCAGTGAAGACGGAAAGCTTGTGAAAGAGGGCAGTCCTAACAAGATTCAAAGCGTTAAGCTATCCTCGTTCCCTGTATTAAGAGGAACAGATCTGGTTGCAGACCGTGCGGATGCAGAAGGTTCATTTACGATCAAACCGATCATATCCGATACTACGGATCTATCCAGCTTACTGTTGCAGGATGATGCTTTTATAGGTTTTACCGCTGCAACTGGAGGATCTACTCAAAATCATGATATTTATTCCTGGTACTTCAACAATTATAGCGGACTGATTGTGCCGGAAACGGCTACACCTCAAGAGGTGGAACAGGCTCCTACGCAAATCAATATCCTTCATCAAACGCCATTAGTAAAGGATGGAGCGGCCGTTGACTTCAAGAAGTATGGTGGCAACCAGGACATGCCTTATGGTACGGAGGTAGTTCCGGTTAACGAGGGTGAAACTTCAAACGCTCAAGGTATCATTGCAGCAGGCTCGCAAGCGAATGTGGAAGCTGAAGTAAGAACAATTGATGGTCAGCTGATTGCGGGATATCCGGTTACTTTTTCGTTATATTATATTTCAGAATATACCTCGCAAAACATCGGCAGTGGAAGAACAGCTTGGGCTGCTACACAAAAAGATGACGAAAAATTGTATTTGACAGCAGATGGATACACGGTTACAACCCGGCACTATACGCGCAATGGTCAGGATGTCACCGTGCGTGAAATTACAGTACCGACAGACGAGAATGGCGTAGCCAAAGTAAATGTCTGGAACCTCGGTAACTATCCGCATTTGACGAATGTCAAAGCCAGAATCGGTGGCGAGATTCAAGGCAAAGTATATGGCGGTGGAAATTTCGATTCTGCTCCTGTTCTGTTTGCCGAAGGGGTTGCTCCTCATGTGGTGAAAGCGGAGGTGGGTCCGGATCGCCGTACAGTAATTGTAGATTTGGATGTTCCTGTGGATTTTGATTCTACTGAAACAGGTGGATTCTCCATAAATATTGGAACGGCAAATGATCCCATTCTGGTTCCGTTGAAAATCGTAGATTTTGTCAAAGACAAATACGGAGAAAATGATCCGTTTCGATTGAAGTTGGAGATCGATTCGAATAGTCCTGATTTTCCGACGAATTTACCGAATAACTATGTCATTCCTGCAGGATCGAAACCTCCACTCTGGTATAATCAAAATTCTGGTTCTGTTCAAGGGTCAGGCACTGGTGGTTTGCCATTAGAAAGCTTCCCGACGGCTGGTGGCGGAGATATCCCGGTTATAAACCGGTTTGAACCTGAAAGCATGAGCGTTAAAAATGACCAGAGCCGTAATGCGATCGAGATTACGTTTCCTGATAGTGTAAATGTACCTTCTGAAGCTTTGCAGGCCTTTGAAGTTACGATTAATGATGGAATCAATCCGGCATTCTCATTGTTGCTTAATAGCTCGAATGCGAGCATGGTATATGATCCAGCATCACCAAATAAATTATCTTTATCTATTGCTGATGGGCTTCCTGCAGCATGGGGTGGTCAAATTCCGCTGAATGCGGAGGTTTCGTTGACTTACAATCCGGAAAACCTCAATGCTGCTGATCGTATAACAGATGCATCTTCTTCAGAGCTGGATACGTTAATCAACGACCCAGTACACAACCAGATGAGACCTGTTCAGGCTACAGTGATCAATGATGAAACGCGGGATAAGGTGAGGGTGGTCTTTGGACAAGCACTTGAGCCGATCAGCGTTGTGAATAGTGTCTATTCATTCTCATTTAATATCGATGGAATTCCTGATCCGGTCCTTGTTGACAGTGTGGTGTTTGACAGCGGTGATGCAAGCGGAAAAACACTGATCTTCACATTAGGCGACGGGATTCCTTCAGGCGGTATTCCGGTTCTGCTGGATGAATTAAATGGAACGAACATTACATTGAACTATTCGACTAATCAATTAAACCCTATTGATGGTGGTCTTATTGATATTAGAGAATCAGGGCCGAATGCCAGAAGTCTGGGATGGCTGTCAAGTTTTCCTGTTGATAATCAATTGATGTTTGAGCCGATTGCAGCAGCTGTTGGAAATGATCGAAATACAATCAAGGTCAAGTTCCCTTCAGTAGTAGAGCAAACAGGCAGTCCGGAAATTTGGGTTACAATCGATAATGGTGACGGTAATCCGGTACGAATTGCGGGGGTCGTTACGGATGGTAACGGTACAGATACGCTTACGCTGCAATTGGAAAATGATACTGAGGTGCCACCTAGCGCCAAAGTACAATTAGGATACGTATCAAATGGAGGGAGCATTGTTGATGCTGGCGATCCTCAAAGAGCGCTGCGTCCGCTGGGGCCTCAAACGGGGAATCCACAGGACTTCCCGGTAAATAACGTATATGTCACTATTGATGAGCCGCTGGATGGCTGGAGAGGCAGCAAGCCAGTAACACAAATCACAGGCACAAGCGAACCTGGATCTGTTGTCAGTCTTGTGGTGAAGGATAACAATCAAGAGACAATTGAAGGATCTTTATCCACAAATCCGGATGGAAGCTGGAGCTGGATACCTCTAACACCAATAAGTGTGGACGGTACTTATCAGGTTACTGCTACAGCTGCGGGAACATTAAGCACGACGGCAGTATCTGCTATTGAGTTTACTATGGATTCTACGGTTCCTCTTGGCGGTGGCGTTGAGCTTACAGCTACTCCGGTTCGTAACGTCGGGGATGGAGAGTCAACAACAAAGCTTATTGCATCGGTAACTGATTCCAATAGCAATCCGGTTGCAGGGGCGAAGGTTGTATTCGATGTTCCTGCTGCTGGCGGTATATTCGTCGATATTAACGGACAGCCGCTTGCTGCACCGGAAGCAGTGACGGGACCTGACGGTAAAGCAGTTGTTTACTATCAGTCTCCTGACTTAACAGGCATGACGGGAGCGCAGGAAATAGGAATCAAGGCTTCTGTATTTGATCTGGTTCATGAGGTCAGCGGCGAAGCATCATTTACGATCTTTTTTGATCCTCCAAAATTAAAAGGCAAAATTACCGAGACGGTAGATTCCGCAGGTGTTCAGCCTGTTGCAGGTAAGGTTATTACGATTAAAGGCGAGGATGGTACTGTAGTAGGAACGGTCACTACGGATAAGAATGGCGAATATGAATTTCTGATTCCTAGCAAACAACAGTATACGATTGAATATAGTAAAGAGATTAGTGATGGCAAGTCTATTACTTATAAACAAAAAGCTTCAATCGATCGTCCGATTAAGGGTGATGGAACGGACGAATTCACTGCTAATAAGGCGGTTGCAGGTGTAATCGGAAGCAAGGATTCTAATGGATTACTGCATTTGATTGATTTTTCTGCGATCCAAAACACGCCGGCTAACCCGAATTTTGTAGTATTCCTTAAGAAGGGTGAGCAGTACGTGAACTCTACGAATCCTTCGGGAGCTTTGCTTAATACAGCAGCGGAGACCAATGGGTTTGAAGTAGACCAGAATGGCTTGTTTATTGCAGATGGATTACCGCAAGGAAATGCTTCGGATAACTCGTATAAACTGGAAATTCGTTATTATTATAATGTGTTGGATAGTAACGGGCAGGTGGTTGATCGTCGCTACATTGTCATTAACGTGAAACGTAATGGTGATTTGCCAAGCGTAACGGTTCAGGCAGCTGGAGAGCTAAACATCAATGAAGAATTGATTGATCCCTATGGAGATATCAGAAACTCTGTGACAGGACAATTGATTAATGATCGCAATGTTACAGTCAAGCTGTGGTACGCGGATACGGCACGCAACAGAAACAATGGCATTACACCGGGGCCGGTAACTCTGCCTAAGCTGCCAGGGTTCCCGCCTGCGAATAATGACAGTCCGACGCAAATCGTATCTGGTGGTGCTTATGCTTGGATGGTCTATGCAGACAGTGATTACTATATCACGGCTGAAGCAGCAGGATATCAAACATATGATAGCCGAAATGATAAATCCGCGCATCCGGAAAGCTCCGTGTATACAGAAAACGGATTGACTGCGATTAAAGTAGAGTACTCTATTGTCAGATTCGATATTTTCATGGCCCCAGTGTCATCATCATCTGGTGATAGCTCCTCTGGATCAGGAGGTAGCTCGTCTTCTGGCTCAGCTACACCACCGGCAAAACAGCCGGATAAAGCGACACCGGAACCACAGCCGGATAAGGCTCCAGAGATTGCTGTGAACCTGCAAAGTGATCGCACAATTCATCCAGAGAGCGGGAAGGGTACTGTCGACGTTCTGTACAAGAACATTTCTGATGTGGAATTAAAGCAAGGTCAAATTCGCGTTACACTTCCAGATGGAGTCAAGGTGCTTGATGCTGCTGGAGGAGAAATCCTTGCAGGAGTGATCGTCTGGAATATAAAAGACCTTAAGGCGAATACATCAGGAAGCTTTAAAATTGTTCTGCAGTGGCCTTTATTAGCTGACGGTCAGCAAGAGCTTAATGTAACACTTAAGGGAGAATTTGCAGATAAGCAAGGAATCGTATCAAATGCACAAGGTTCGGCTTCATCGATCAAGCTGCTGGTTTATTCCGATCGCGCAGGTAACTTGAAGCATCAGCGATATATTCTTGGTTATCCAGATGGTACGTTCAAATCTGAAAGATATTTGAATCGTGCTGAATTGGCTGCGATTATCGCACGTTTGATTGGTGAATACGGTGTAGAGTCGAAATCCTATTCGGATGTATCAACAAGCAGCTGGGCATATGATTACATTAATACTGTGACAAAACACGATATTTTTGAGGGTGGAACAGACGGGAAATTCCGTCCTAATGATCCGGTTAGTCGTGGTGAACTCGCAGCGGTAATGGCCCGATATTTGAAGCTTGAGACAGGTAAGCCGCTTGAATTGCATTACACTGATGTTACCTCTGATTATTGGGCAACTTCGGCTATTGAGTCGCTGTATCGCAATGGCATGATTGCTGGTTATCCGGATGGCTCATTCAAACCATCCAACAGCATCATTCGTTCCGAGGCGGTTACACTTATTAATAGAATGCTCTATCGTGGTCCATTGACGGAAGTAGAGCAGACATGGCCAGATATTGCACCGTCCTTCTGGGCGTTCCAGCAAATCGAAGAAGCTTCAGTTTCTCATGAGTCAAGACGAGCTGAGATTAACGGCAAAACCGTAGAAATTTTTGTGCAGCGTATTGAAGACGAAGTTAAATAATGCAATAAGTAACTCCCGAGCGGGCCAAATGTGATGGCTTGCTCGGGAGTTTTTTGTAGATTCGTTTAGCGATTGTACAAAGTAGGCAAGGGAATATTTGCTGCTTTATGTATGTATATTTTTTGTATATCTTTAGCTGGTATGATTATGTCTATCAAGTCTATTAATTTATTTGAATATACATTATAAGGAGTAAGGAACATGGAATCAAAAATAGCAACTAGACTCCGCGGCAAAATGGCTCAAGCCATATGTTTGGCATTGGTTGTTGCTCTTCTGTCAGCTTGTGGCTCTAATGAGAGCAAACATGATTCGAAAGCAAATGAGCAGTCTGCGGTTCAGGAAACAATAGTAAAATACACAGGGGACCCGAGTAAGGCCATTCCTTATGTGTATACGACCAAGCGTGAGCTGGCGCTTACCTTTAACGGGATGGGGGACAGTGGCACAATGGACAAGCTGCTTGATCAACTGGATACCTATCAGATTAAGGCGACCTTTTTTTTAACGGGAATGAGAGTGGCAGAGGAACCTGGAATTGCACAGGATATTTTGTTGCGTGGGCATGAAATCGGGAACAATACTCTGAATGGTTATGATATGAGCAAGCTTAGCTATGATCAAATCTATAAGGAGATTCATCTGGCGAATGAGGTCATAGAGAAGGAGACGGGGGTCACTCCCCGTTATATAAGAACGGCAAGCGGAGACTATAACGACGATGTAAGGCTAGCGGCGGCACATAATGGGCTGAGTGCTGTGATCTCCTACAGCTTGTTCCTTCACAACTGGCAAGATGAAACGGAAATTCAGAAGAAAAACTATATTCGTAAATATATAAATCGGGGCGGCATTATTTCACTGGATACAGAGGAGAACCAACAGATTACTGAAAGCATTTCCCTTATTGCAGAGGCTGCCAAGGATGTGGGCTATTCGTTTGTGCCGCTGAGTCAGCTTGTCTCGGAAGGTGGGGAGCGGAAGCGGTTAGAAGAAATTGAAGGATATGATGCTGCTGGAATAAATGCTGACTATACTTCAACGAAATACACTCTGATCGACAGAAAAGAAACCGGTCGCAAAGAGGTAGCGCTAACTTTCGATGACTGGGGTACGGATTATACAATTACTAAAATTGTTGACATTTTAGACAAATATGGGGTTAAGGCATCCTTCTTCTTACGCGCGGACGGGGTTGAGAAGAACCCGAATCTGGCCAGATCCATTGCTGAAGCAGGACACGATGTAGGGAATCACACATATAGCCACTCTGAGTTGAATGATCTCAGTGCACTACAAATTCAAAGTGATATCGTCAAGGCACACAAGGTGATTACCGAGGCTATTCAAGAAAAGCCTGCGATGATCTTTCGTCCGCCAACAGGGGCAGTAACGGATGAGCAAGCACAGATCATATCAGCTGCGGGTTACCATTTGATCGTTGATTTTGATGCTGACCCTAATGATTGGAACAGAAGCCGAACTGCAGATCAAATCGTCGCGGCGATTATGGAGCAGAGCAAGAGCGGCAGCATTATTTTGCTGCATATGCTGGATGATCTTCATACGATCGAGGCACTACCGATAGCCATTGAGAAGCTGGAGGCCAAGGGCTATTCGTTTGTGAGAGTTAGCGATTTGATAAAAGAATAAAAACGAAGAGAGCGTCTGGCAAAAACACCAGGCGCTCTTTTGTCGCTTATATGAATCAATTCCAGTCGAACTCAGCCTCAACCGCGTCGCTTGTCGGAGGCAAGTCCATTCCTTTTTCCCGGATCAGAACGCGATCCAAGACATAAAACGTGTTATGCAATCTGCACTTTTTGCGGGTTTTTGCAATACCTAGGTAATCCGCATGTGCTCATCATGCAAAAATGCAGCTTTTGAACAACGAACGCGACTTTGACGCGAAATTGATGCAAATGTGCAGGCTTTGGGGCACAGATTTCAGGTATAGAGATGATCTGGCTTGAATTGATGCACTTTTGCAGGAATTTCAGGCATATGAACAGTTACACAGGAAAAAACCTGCACTTTTGCAAGCTTTTGCAGCATCCAAGTAGTCCATACTTGCTCGTCTAGCAAATTGATGCAGATGTGCAGCTTTTGAACTCCAAACGGGACTTTGTTGCGAAATTAGCAGGTTGTTTTTTATTGACAGTCAGTGCACAAAATGATAAATTAGTCATACGAATTATATATTTCTATTACTAATATAAACAATTCTTTAATGAGGAGTGATTATGATATGATGCCATCTTATTTTATCGCACATGGTGCACCTTCTCTTGTCATTGAGCAGCACGAATATACAGAACTTTTGAAAAATCTGGCTGCAAATACACCTAAGCCCAAAGCAATCGTAATCTTTTCGGCGCACTGGGAGCAACAGGTGCAGACGGTTAGTGCTGTTGCGGATACGTACCGTACGATTTACGATTTTGGCGGATTTCCAGATGAACTTTATCGGATGACCTATCCGGCAAAAGGCGCCCCTTCGATCAGTGAACAAATTCAATCGTTGTTTGCGGAGCATGGGATTCAGAGCCAACTGGATGGGGAGAGAGGATTGGATCATGGCGCTTGGGCGATTCTGAAGCTAGTTTATCCTGATGCCGATATTCCGGTGGTTGCTCTATCGGTGAACCGTTATTTATCGAATGAACAGCAATATCAAATTGGAGCAGCGCTTGCTGAGCTTAGGGAGCAGGATGTTCTCATCATTGGCAGCGGCGGCAGTGTTCATAATTTGCGCATGGTGAATTGGCAGGGTAATGCTATAGATGATTGGGCGTTAGCATTTGATAGCTGGCTACAGAACAAAATAGAGTTATGGGATACAGAGGCGATGTTTAACTATAGAGAGCTAGCTCCTTATGCTAGAGAGGCTGTGCCAACAAGCGAACACTTTATTCCTTTGTTAATTGCGATGGGAACAGGCGATAAGACTCGGCAGGCCAAATTGCTCCACCGCAGCTATCAGCTGGGCAATTTGAGCTTAAGCTGCTGGCAGTTCTAACGACATTTGATTCGAAGTCATTCATTGAATTCTCAATATCCATCCGTTCATCAACTTGAAAAAGACAGAACACAAGCTACAATAATAACAATGGTATAAGAACTGGATGGGGCGGGTGGAAAATATGAAGTATGTGCGTCTTGGAGGGAGCGGTCTTGAAGTATCGGCCTTAGGATTAGGTACAAATGCGTTTGGCAAACGTGCAGATCAAGACACTTCCATCAAAATCATTCATTGTGCTTTGGATCGTGGAATAAATTTCATTGATACAGCTAACATTTATGCAGGTACTGAATCAGAGAGAATGATTGGACAGGCTCTTGAAGGAAGACGCCATCATGTAGTTCTAGCGACAAAAGCAGGTTTAGTAAAAGGGGAAGGCCCCAATGAGAGGGGATCATCTCGTTTTCATTTACAGCGGGAGCTGGAAGATAGCCTTAGACGTCTAAATACAGATTATGTCGACCTGTATCAAATTCATACATTTGATCCTAATACTCCGCTTGAAGAGACATTACGTACTTTAGATGATATGGTGACTTCAGGAAAGGTTCGATATATTGGAGCATCTAATTATGCGGCATGGGAATTAATGAAAGCATCAGGTATTAGCGATCACAAAGGGTATGTGCGTTATGTATCTACTCAAACCAGTTATTCACTTGCAGATCGAACGCCTGAGCAAGAGCTTGTTCCTTTTTGTCTGGATCAGGGCGTTGGCATTATTCCTTATTTTCCGCTTGCAGGCGGTATTTTAACTGGAAAATATAGCTCCGCAGAAGGTGCGCCTTCAGGTTCAAGAGCTGTTACCGATCCGAATTTTAACAGTTTTCTTAATGAGCGATCCATAACGCTTGGACAAAATGTAAGTAAGCTTGCTGAAGAATATGGCTGTACTTCTGGTGCGCTCTCGCTTGCTTGGCTGATGGATCGGCCAGCGGTGTCGACAGTTATTGTAGGGGCTACACGTACTGAGCAGCTTGAGGATAACCTGAAAAGTGTAGAGGTCCATCTAGATTTAGAGGTTTCTAAAAAATTGGATATAATAAGCGATTCATTCCGTTACGGCAAGCCGTTTGCGACGTATCGGTTATCTTGAAAAAAATGCTTAGAGGCTGTCCCAAAAGTTATCTAAGATAACTTTGAGGGGCGCTTCTTGTTTAGCAGTGTAAAGGCAAGATATCAGGAAAAGGATGC
>NZ_FNBG01000022.1:17649-95772 GCF_900102215.1 Fontibacillus panacisegetis | reverse complement strand
AGGAAAATACTTCCTTTATTTTCTTTAAAATCATCTCATTTTCGAAAATAAAGGATATTTTTTCCTCTACTGTGTTCGATCTGCAATCCTCTGGCTTCTCACGAATAAGCTAGCTGTACTATTTCGCTAATGCGCAATTTGGAAATTTGCACCAGTTCCCTCACTGCTGAGACATCATTCCTGCATGATAGCCGGCAGTATATCCCGTTGCAAATGCCGCGGTAATGTTATAACCTCCAGTGTAGCCGTGGATATCGAGTACTTCACCGCAGAAAAACAGCCCTGGCATCAGCTTGGAGCCCATGCTTTTTGGGTCAATTTCTTTAAGTTGAACCCCTCCACCAGTTACAAATGCTTCCTCAAAAGGACGCGTTCCGGTCACTTGTATAGTAAAGCTCTTGAGTACGCCAATAAAAGCCATCCAAGGATCTTTTGGCAATTGCTCATATGTGGTATCACCCGAAAGGGAGGCGTGTTCAAACAGAATAGGTAGCAAGCGTTCCGGGATGGTTCCCTTGAGTACATTTTTGAGTGCTTTCTTGGGCTCGTTCGCCGCTAGACATCGCAATTGCTGCTCTAGCTCACCTTGAGATTGATCCGGGAATAAATCGATACTCATCGTTACTTCGGATACGTTGTTTTTCTTCTTTACACCTCGAATAAATCCGCTACAGCGGAGAGCGATGGGGCCGGATAGGCCGAAATGAGTGAAGATCATATCGCCTCTGTGGGAGATAACCGCCTTGCCCTTCGGACCCAGCACAGACAGCTTCACGTCACGCAGCGACAGACCTTGCAGCTCACGATTTACGATATATGGTTCTTTGGATATAATCGGAACTTCGGTTGGGTACAGCTCTGTAATGGTATGGCCTGCCGCAGTGGCCCAAGGATATCCATCGCCCGTTGATCCGGTATGTGGAACCGACTTGCCGCCTGTTGCAATCACGATTGCAGAGGCAGAAAACTGCTCTCCATTAAGCAGCTTCACTCCACGAACACCTTCCTCACCATACAGCACTTCTTTTACTGGATGATGGACAAGCAAATGAACACCAAGCGATCTGGCTTTGCCAATTAGAGCATCGACGACGGTTTTTGCTTTATCAGATACAGGGAACATCCGTCCATTGTCTTCTTCTTTCAGGGCAATACCCAGATTTTCGAAAAAGGCGATAATGTCGCGATTGCTGAACAGTGAAAAAGCGCTGTACAGAAATCTTCCCCCTCCAGGTATATAGGTAATGAGCTCATCAATTTCTTTAACATTGGTTACATTGCAGCGCCCGCCTCCTGAGACACCGAGCTTACGCCCAAGCTTGTCCCCTTTGTCGAGAAGAGCCACGTTAGCCCCTTGCTCTGCAGCTGCGATGGCAGCCATTAAGCCTGATGGGCCGCCTCCAATAACAATGACATCAAATTTTTTCATGTGAATTCCTTTCGCGTAGGTACTAATCTATAAATTATATTCTATATGATTTCCCGTGAAGTTGCTTTCCGTTCTTATGAATGTATAATTAAATATATCTTTTTGTGCGAAAAGTCGCTGTCAGTCAGGCAAGGCACATGAAGTCTAATTAATCTACATATTAAGGGGTGTATTTAAATGTCAATGTCATTTGATCAATATATGAGAGACATGATTCAACCGATGCGGGATGAATTAACTTCTCTGGGAATTCAGGAACTTCGGACTCCTGAAGAGGTGGAAGAAAAGCTTCCTACTGCTAAAGGAACTGCACTGGTTGTAGTGAACTCCGTATGCGGCTGTGCGGCAGGACAATGCCGTCCGGGCGTAGCGAAAGCGTTACAGCACGATTTGACTCCGGATCATCTGTACACTGTATTTGCTGGTCAGGACAAAGAAGCAACAGCTAAAGCGCGTGAATATTTTGCGCCATATCCACCATCTTCTCCTTCGATCGCGCTCATGAAGGACGGGGAGCTTGTCCATTTTATCGAACGCCATCAAGTTGAAGACCGTTCCGCTGAAGAAATTGCGGCTGATCTGACTAGCGCATTTGATCGTTTCTGCAGATAAGTAACTTCGCGGGGGAATGAAATATGAGCTTGCAGCAGGAGATCATTAGCCGTTTAGGTGTTAGACCTTCTATTCATGTAGAAGATGAAGTTCGGAAACGCGTAGATTTTCTTAAGGAATATGTAAAAAGCTCACGCACAACCGGACTTCTGATCGCTATTAGCGGAGGCATCGACAGCGCTGTAGCGGCAGGCCTATGCAAGAAAGCGACTGATGAATTGAGCCAGGAGACGGGCAATGAGTATATTACGCTTGGAGTCTTCCAGCCTTATGGTGAACAGGAGGATATCGAGCACAGCTATGAAGTGGCTCAAGCTTTTGCATTGTCCCATACGGTGGAGACGAATATCGAGGATACAGTGAATGAAATTGCACTTGAGGTTGAGTATGGACTCAAGAAGATCGGTCAATACCGGCATATGAGCCATCAAGGCAAGGGCAATGTCAAAGCGAGAACTCGCATGGTGGTTCAATATGCGCTGGCTTCCGAGCTTAACCTGCTTGTCGTGGGCACAGATCATGCTTCGGAAGCTGTTACAGGCTTTTATACCAAATGGGGAGACGGGGCGGTTGATATTACCCCGCTTAGCACCCTGAATAAACGTCAAATACGTCAGCTTGCTGCTTACCTTGGTGTACCGCAGAGCATACTTGATAAAGCCCCCACTGCCGGACTGTGGGCTGGTCAGACTGATGAGAAAGAGCTTGGCATCAGCTATGAAGACAATAGCGACTATCTGGAGGGTAAAGAGATCGATCTTGCTGTTAAACAACGGCTTGAAGCGATTTACAGCAAGACAGAGCATAAACGAAACCCGATTCCTGGCATCTAAAGAAAGCATTAACTATTACAATATGACTCTATTTCCTAGTTGTAGGTTAGAGTCTTTTTTCACATTGCTTAGAAAAAAAATCCAACAGGTGAATCTTTCTTGACCTTATATTCGTATACTTAGTAGCAGACTATGAATTAATACATACCAATGAAATGACTAGGAGGATTTGATTTGAAAAATTTGTTTACTATTTTTGTATCTCCGGAAAGTACTTTTAAAAGACTTAAAAGCAGTAAGCTAGCATGGTTAATAGGCATGATTGTGTTGATAGTTCTATCTTTGTTGGTGATTTACTTGCAAATGCCATTATTGGAACAAATGATGCTGGACGGTTTGAAGAGCAATGCTCAAATTTCTCCAGATACCTATGATTCGCTGATGTCAGCTAACAAAATAGGGATGTATCTGTCGGGTCCTATTACTTCGATCATTATGATATTTATTATTGGCCTTTTACTGCTGCTTTTGAATCTAATCGTTCGTGGCGAAGGGAAATATATGCAGTTTGTTACGATCGCTGTTTTTGCTGCATTGCCGGGTACGGTTGGCGATATTTTGACAGGAATTTTAATGAATGTTGCAGATGCTCAAGCGTTAACAGATGTAACGATCAGTCTTGGAACGCTGATTCAGGATAAGGGAAGCCTGTTGTATAAAGTATTGTCACTCACTAATCCGTTCAGCATTTGGACCTTGGTCTTATACATCATCGGTTCTTCCGTCATGATGAATCGTCCGAAGAAAAAGGTAGGGATATGGATCGTAATTTTTTGGTGTATCTTTTCGTTTGGTGCTTTAATTATCTTATAGACATTGGATAGGAGTGTTGGAGTTGTTTAAGAAGAAGTGGTTTATTGGGGTTCTATTGGGTGTAGTCATCGTTGTCTTTGTCCTTCTGAATTTTAGAAATGCAGGAAGCGCGGCCACAGTGAAGACAGCTGAAGTGACAGAAGGAAAAATCATAGAGCAAATCTATACAAATGGTAGATTAGAACCTCAGGAAACGAAAGTCGTTTTCTCTCCTGTTGGCGGAATCGTGCAGACGCTTCATGTTAAAGAGGGGGATTCGGTTACAAAAGGACAGCCTGTGTTAAAACTTAAGCTGGATTCCATAAAGGAGCAATTGGACAAAGAAAAGCTTGATATCGAGCTTACTGAAGCAGAACGACTTACAGCGAAAAAACAACATTTTGAAAAATTCAAAGAACTAATGTCGGATAATCCTGATCAGACTGTGGAGGAACTGGATCTTACGTCATATGATTTGCGCATTCGCAGAAGTCAATTGACCATCGCTTCCCTGGAGAAGCAGTTAAGTAACGGTACGGTATACGCCTCGGCTGACGGGATAGTGACTGAAGTGGCTGTAAAAGAGGGACAAATTATGCCTGAGGGAAGTCAAGTGATTTCTGTGGCTGATCTCTCATCATACAAGGTGAAGGCAAATTTGAATGAGATGGACGCAGGCAAGGTAGTCCTTGGGATGAAGGCGAAAGTAACAGGAGAATCCATAACAGATACGTATGAGGGGGAGGTCACTTATTTATCTCCAACCGCAATACTTAGTGACAAGACATCTAAGGATGCTACTGTTGGAATGGAAATAACGCTGGCAAATAAAGCAGCCGAGCTTCGTCCTGGCTATAATGTAACAATTGAAATGGAATTACCGGATAAAGATCGTGTTCTCGTCCCGATTACAGCTGTGAAATATGAAGGTGAAGAAGTTTACGTATTTAAGGTTGAGGGAGAAAAAGCTGTCAAGTCGATTGTAACCATCGGTAAAGAGGGTGAGGAGCAGGTTGAAATCGTCACCGGAGTGGCTAAAGGCGATAAAGTTGTAGTGGAAGGCGCTGAGAGTCTTCGTGATGGCGATAAGGTGAAAGTTCAATGATTACCTTGACTGATATTACTAAAGTTTATAAAAATGGACCGCTTGAGGTTCAGGCGCTAAGTCCTGTTAATCTGAAGGTAGAACGTGGAGAATTTGTAGCCATTATGGGCTCCTCGGGTTCAGGCAAATCCACGCTTATGAATATCATAGGCTGTCTGGATGTCCCGACATCAGGCAGCTACAATCTTGATGGAGAAGACGTCCACAAACTAAATGAAGATGAACTTTCCCGGGTACGGAACCAAAAGATAGGCTTTGTATTTCAAAGCTTTAATTTGCTGGGGCGGCAGACGGTTCTGCAAAATGTGACCCTTCCAATGATGTATGCGGGAATTTCCAGAGAAAAACGAAATGAGCGCGCACTTGATTTGCTTGCAAGAGTAGGTCTTGAAGGCAGGGTAAAGCATCGCCCAACAGAGCTGTCCGGGGGTCAGAAGCAGCGTGTAGCGATAGCCCGCGCCTTAACCATGAATGCGCCAATATTGTTAGCCGATGAACCGACTGGAAATCTGGATACCAAATCATCACATGAGATCATGGCCTTGTTTAAGCAAATTCATGAGGAAGGTACAACGATTGTCCTCGTTACGCATGAGCCTGATATTGCTGAGCATGCTGATCGTGTATTGCTGTTCGGTGATGGTAAGCTGCTCAAGGATACTCGCAAAGGAAGTGTGTATTCATGAGTATTTGGGAGAGTATACTAGTTGCATTAGCCAACCTGAGAATGAATAAATTGCGGTCTTTTCTAACGATGATCGGCATTGTATTCGGTGTTGCAGCTGTTGTTACTGTTGTATCGATCGGTCAATCAGGCCAATCTTCCATGATGTCGGAGTTGTCCAATTACAAAGACGGGTATTTTGTTGTATACAACAACTACTCAAATGGAGGGACTTCGGGCGATACAGAAATTCGACTGCGAGATTTACGCGAAGCAGCTAAAATACCAGGTGTCAGGTATGTCACTAGTGAGCTAACTGTTTCAATGTCCACTAAATTAAAGAATGAAAAGCTTCAGTTTTCTATCACAGCGACAACGGCCGATATGCCAAAAATGATGAATCTCGATATAGTAGCGGGCAGGTTTTTTAACTTGCAAGAGGAAAGAGGACGCCAGAAGGTTATTATTGTTGACAAGAAGTTTGCAGTAAAGGCATATGGTTCGGAAGCCAGTGCTATTGGTCGTAAGCTTGTGCTCTCAAGTGGTACTTTTCGGGTTATTGGCGTATATAAACAACAGGAGAGTATCATGAGCGGTATGCAGGGTGAACGGTATACAGGGTATGCTCCGCTACTTGCTATGCCTATGGGAGAGGATGGAGATAACTTTCGTTTAGGTATGATTGGTGGGCTGGCTGCAGTGCCAGATAATTTAGATAACACCGTTCAGGACGTTAAAGAATGGTTTGCCAAGAAAAAGAATACAGATGTCAGTCAATTTTTGTCTCAGACAGGAAAAGACGCAGAGCAGATGATAGCAAGCTCATTTGGCATTATGCAAATCATTATTGGCTCTATAGCAGGCATATCCTTGCTTGTCGGTGGAATCGGAGTCATGAATATTATGCTTGTTTCTGTCACAGAACGAACCAGAGAAATCGGGATTCGGAAAGCGATCGGAGCTACACCTGGAACCATCATGGTGCAATTTATGATCGAAGCTGTGATATTGTCTTTTATCGGCGGTACGATTGGGGCATTGTTCGGACTGTTATTAGCTTTTATATTTGCAATAGCTACCGGGTGGCCTTTCGTCGTGAGTATTTGGGCCATGGCACTCGCTTTCGGTTTCTCGGCTGCGGTTGGTATATTCTTCGGCTTATATCCGGCGAACAAAGCCTCCAAGCTGCATCCTATTGAATCTCTTCGTTATGAATAAAAATAAACAACCCGGAACGCTTGCTAAAGCGAACCGGGTTGTTTTGTATAGTGTTGGCTGTACATTTGCTAATTAACGCTGCGCTTTCACACTTACAGGCTGTACTGGAATATAGATATCAATTTGCTTGTCTTCCTGCGGCCAACAACGCTTATCATACCATTCAAAATCGGGAGCAGCTATTTGCTCATAACCTGAGGTCGGAAACCAGTTCGTATAGATATTATCCCAAGTGCTCTGAATGGATGCAACGAAATCACTTTGTCCAGTTGGAGGTGTTGTGAATATAGCATAGGTAGTTTCCGGTATCTCTAACTCGATCATCCCGTCCGGAACGGGAGTGCTTCGGTCAACTTCAAAGCCGATAGTATATTGGAAGCTTCCATCGGTATTCAACGACGAACAAATACCCAATTCAACATCAGGGCGGAGTTTACCCGGAATCTTGTAAGCTAATTGCTCTTTCATGTAGTTTTGCCAAAAGGCAGGAATTTCTGTGTTGTTACCTTCACTTGCAGCTGTAGTGATACTATAACCAATTACTCTCATTGCACGGAATTGTTCGATACGAGCATCCATTTGATACACTCTCCATTCATCGTTTTGTAGTCCAGCAAATACCTCTTTAGGTTGTGCGATCGGCACGAGGAAAGGCGGATGATCCAGCTTGCGGCAGGCAGAAGGCATCATTCCATACATTTTTCGAAAAGAACGTGTAAAGGATTCGTGGGACCCGAAGCCGCATTGAAGAGCGACATCGACTATTTTTAGATCACTATAAACTAGTGCTTCGGCTGCTTTGGACAGTCGTCTTTTTCGAATATAGGACGTAACCGTATCCCCAACCCAATACAGAAATGTTCGGTGAAAATGATACTCGGAATAATGTACCGCTTGAGCAACCTCTTTTAGTGTAAGATCTTCCCCAAGCCTCTCCTCGATGTATTCAATACTTTGCTGAATTACTGTAGAATTATTGTTCATGAACTTCCTCCAGACCGGTCATATTAGGAAGTATATAGTACTGGATGAATGGAATCTTGATCATTCTTGCTTTTGAGTAATCTTGGTAATAAAACATAGAGTTGCTTCGAGTGCTTCTGTCAATGGTGTGGTAGGTCCTTCGAATGGATGAACCGCTCCAAAGGTATGATTGCCGCCTGGTATTTGTATCCACTCTATATCGGGTCGAAGACTGACTAAATCCTCAGAGCCTTTGCGTAGTTTGGCACCATCCTCAGTACCTTGGATCAGTACAACAGGAAAGTCTCTGTGACGTGACAAACGACTGATGATATCATATCGTTCTTGCTGACGTTCAAGGTCCTCAATAATGATTACATCCAGCGGCATTTGTTGGTTTGTCCGCCCATTGAGTACATAGCTGCGGCCATTCCGGCGCATTTCTTCCTTTTGCGTATCGCTGAATAAATCAAGGTTCGTAACACCGTTCCAAGAGATAACCCCGCTTACTGACTCAGGATGATCCAGGGCGTAGACGAGGCTTACACCTGCACCGCGGCTATGGCCGATTAGAAAAAGCGGCAGGCTGCGAAGTTGTTCATCAGCTTGTAAGTAGTTAACGAGAGCATGGAGATCAGATAGTTCCTGATCGTAAGTATTTACCGCGAATTTTTCCAATTCCGTAAACTGCAGCGGATCGTCCCCAATCCCATTATGAGAAAAATTAAAAGCAATGACTTCGTGTGTACGGCTTAAAAACTCCGCAGCATAAGGGAACATTCCCCAATCCTTAAAGCCTTTATATCCGTGGGCAATGAGGACGAGCCCGATAGGGACATTGTTTTGGGCAGGATAACGTGTTGCCTTAATGACATTTTCTCCGTCCAGCTGAACCTGAAAATCAATCGACATACGTATATCATCCTTTCCTATATATAAAGTTATGAATTACTTGCACAATAGTAGCTCGTTTCATTATAGCATAGGCAGAACCGCAGGACTCGCTTCCAGAACTCTTCCCTGTTACAATGTGATTGGCATGTTTTCTTATAAATGCTCAGGTAATGTGAAGGAAGGGAATCTTCATGATTTTTGGAATTGGACATGATGTCGTTGAAATAGAACGGGTACGCGGTATGCTGGATAACAAGATTGGTAACAGAATGATTCAGAGAATTCTGACTCCTTCAGAACAAGGATTGCCGGGAGCTCAGTCGAGATCGGCAGAATTTGTGTCGGGTCGTTTTGCTGCCAAGGAAGCGATTAGCAAAGCATTCGGGTGCGGAATTGGACAGTTGTTAGGTTTTGCTGATATGGAAATCATGCCGGATGTCTTCGGCAAGCCTTCGGTTACAATTTCGTCGCAATCATGGGAACGACTAGGCATGGTTGAGCAGGAATTTGCCGTACATCTTAGTATTACGCATGAGCGGCATTTGGCTTCTGCTTTTGCAGTTGTGGAGAGAGTCAAATAAAGGAGAACATGATGCAGGAAAGTATAGAGAGTAAACATTTTTTCAGTACAGAATTGTTGAAGTGGTATGGTCGATCCAAAAGGGATTTACCCTGGAGAAGACAGCGAGATCCGTATTATATTTGGGTATCGGAGATTATGCTGCAGCAGACGAGGGTAGATACGGTAATTCCTTATTTTAATCGGTTTATCGAACGATTTCCTACCATTACGGATTTGGCGCAAGCTCCTGAGGAGGATGTGCTTAAATGCTGGGAAGGGTTAGGGTATTATTCAAGAGCTCGCAATCTGCAGACAGCGGCGCGTCAAGTTGTGGAGCGACACGGCGGTGTAGTTCCGAATGTAAAGTCAGATGTTGCTGCCCTCAAAGGGGTAGGACCATACACAACAGGTGCAATATTGAGCATTGCCTTTAATCAGCCGGAGCCGGCGGTGGATGGCAATGTAATGCGAGTACTGTCGAGATTTTTCTTAATCGAAGAAGATATTATGAAGCTGCGTACCAGAACCTTGATGGAGCAATTGGCTGCGGAGCTAATTCCTGAGGGACGCGCAGGAGACTTCAATCAGGCATTGATGGATTTTGGGGCCACGGTGTGTACGCCAAAGTCACCTCATTGTCTGACATGTCCAGTAATGGTTCATTGTGAGGCGAGGTTAGAGGGGGCGGAGGAGCGGCTGCCACTCAAAAGCAAGGCTAAGCCGCCGCGCCCCGAATATCATTTAGTCGCCTTAGTCGAAGGCGAAGGAGATCACGAGGGGCGCATTTTAGTTCGCCAGCGTCCAAATTCAGGGCTGCTCGCCCGCATGTGGGAGCTGCCATATATTCCGGCTGATGCTAAAGTGGGCGAAGGCGCAGGTCTGCCGGACGGTCCGGCGATGGATCGTCTTGCTGCAGCGCTAGCCGAAGCAGGAGTGTCAGCTAGACCCATCGAGCCCTTCATGAATGCAGAGCACACGTTCAGCCATATTCATTGGAATCTGAGGGTGTTCCGTTTTCAGGAAGCAGCAGAATTGATGGCTATGTTGGGTTTTGCAGCGGAAGCTAACGCTCAGTATGAAATAAATGCCGCAATTACAAAAGAATCTGATGAAGCGACACAGCAATATCGCTGGATTAATAGGGAGGATATGGCGGATTTGGCCTTTCCTAATGTGTTTCTTAGAATTCTTGATGAGTATTATAAGCAGAAATAGAAGGGGCCGTCTCATAGTCCCATGATGTGAGCGATAATCCCGGAATTGCTGGAAAATTGATGCAAAAGTGCAGGCTTTTATCGTGTAAATTGACTAAATGCCCTAAATTGATGCAAAAGTGCAGGCTTTCACTAAGTACTCGTTTCAAACTAGACTATTCTGCACTATATTCCTGCACTTTTGCAGGCTTTGGCTCATCCTATCCTGGCTACTTTTAAAAAAATGCATTTTTGCAGGTTTTCCCTGTTGCGTGCTTGTTCTGATCTGCGAAAAAAGAGGCGCCCCTCAAAGTTTACTTAGATGACTTTGAGGGACAGCCTCTTCTTTATTTTCATTAATCACCGATCATTCGATTCTCTACGTCTTTTTCGTTATTTTGCTGATCCGGTTCGCGATGGGTGTCTGGCGATATCTGACCGTGATCAACCGGAGTGTTGCCGCTGACACTGCGTGCGAAATTAGTGAATTCCGCCTTGTGCTGGTCAGCCTTATGTTTTAGCTTGAGTAACTCCTGCGGGTCATTTGTTAATTCATTTTGTTGATCCATAGTATGCCTGCTCCTTATTTATACGAAATTAAAAATGGAATGTTATTTATTTTTTGGCTGCTTCGTAACGTTTATTGACCTCATCCCAGTTGACGATATTCCAGAATGCGGCGATATAGTCGGGACGTTTATTTTGATATTTTAAATAATAGGCATGCTCCCATACGTCAAGACCGAGTATAGGCGTCAGACCTTCGGATAACGGGTTGTCCTGATTTGGCGTGCTTGTAACAGATAGCCTGCCATCCTTGCCTACAACAAGCCAGGCCCAGCCGCTACCAAAGCGAGATGCTGCAGCTTTCGCGAAATCCTCTTTAAACTTGTCAAACCCGCCAAGCTCAGTATCAATCGCATGTGCAAGAGATCCACTTGGTGTGCCTCCGCCTTTTGGATTAATAATTTTCCAGAAGAGACTGTGATTTGCATGTCCTCCGCCATTGTTGCGTACTGCAGTACGAATGCTCTCAGGTATACTGTTCAGATCTGAGATTAGCTCCTCTACACTTTTGTTTTGCAATTCTGGAGCCTGTTCCAGAGCAGTGTTGAGATTTGTTACGTAGGTGTTATGGTGACGATCATGGTGAATGTTCATGGTTTGTTCGTCAATATAAGGTTCCAGCGCATTTGCAGGGTAAGGTAGAGCAGGTAATTCGTGTGCCATGGTTATATTTTCCTCCTGATCCAATTGTCGTTCGTTGTAGAGTTTAATTTTATTAAAGAACAGAGATGGTTAACACTCCATTAACAAACCTATTATTGGAAAAAAAGAATGAAATAATGCATTGAATTTGCCAAAAATAGAAATTGTTTTTAAAAAATAAAATGTAACCGCTTAATATAAAGCGCTTTCAGAAGAAAAATGATGTATTCAGGAGATTTATATGGTTTAATGGACAAAGAAGAGGATTTTTCTCGTTTTTTGTCTGGATTCAATTGTTTGGTTAATGTAAAAAATTGAAGAAGTTTTTACATCAATCTATCTAGCTTAGAGAAAAGGGAGATCATTGCATGCGTATACGTTCCTTTCAGTTGAGTGATGCCAATCAAGTGATGGAGCTTTTGCAGCTTGCCTTATCGGAAGACTGCTACGAAGACACAAAGCGGGCTTTTGCCAGACAGTTGTCTTGGGACTCTGAACTAATTATGATTGCCGAAGTAGACGATGAAGTGATTGGTGTGCTGATTGGTACAATCGATCAAAATATGGGATGTATTTACCGTTTGGCGGTTCATCCAGAGTACCGTCGTCAAGGTGTAGGCAAAAACTTAATCGCCGGTATGGAGCAACGTTTTCAACATCGCAAAATTTATCGCATTTTTGTTGTTGGAGACGAGCATAACAAGGAGATTGCTCCGCTCTATGAAGCTATGGGCTACGGAGCAAGCAAGTTTCTGGAGGCTTTCCAGAAGCTGGGTATTGCAGCTGTACATTCAATGTCTTAATCTCAAGTTGCTATTTTATAGAGAATATATTAGATATCTCTGAGCATATCTGTCACCCGTTGCAAATGGGCGTTGGATATGCTTTTCTATATATTAGATACTTTGAGCGGAAAAAAGGGGTTTCATGGTAGAGTATGCAGAATTTGTGTTCTGGCCAATTACCAAGATCAGAGGTTTATAATGGAGGTATATGAGTGAAGGAAATTATGATTTATACCGATGGTGCTTGTTCAGGGAACCCGGGTCCAGGCGGATGGGGCGCTGTTTTATTATATAAGGGACATCGAAAAGAATTGTCAGGTGGAGAAAAGCATACGACGAATAATCGTATGGAGATTCAGGCGGTTATTTCAGCGTTAACCGAGCTCAAGGAGCCGTGTATCGCCAAGGTGTATAGTGATTCAGCGTATGTGGTGAACTGCTTTCAGCAGGGGTGGATTCGAGGCTGGCTTAAGAACGGCTGGAAGAATAGCAAGAATCAGCCTGTAGAGAACAAGGAATTGTGGCAGGAGCTTTGGCGCTTGATGGGAATACATCAGGTTGAGTATATAAAAGTTAAAGGTCATAGTGACAATGAGCTGAACAATCATTGCGACTTTTTGGCGCGTGAAGCGATCAAGCGTTTGTCTTAAATCAAACATCAAGGAGGGGACGGGATGGCGACAACAAAGAATGGCGCGGCTGGAAGCTTGGCCGGGAAACTGCCAATATGGGCCGAGCTTAAGCAGGAAATTGTAGCGATAGCACCGTCGCTCGGCATTGATGATATCGGGTTTGCTTCGGCGGACCCTTTTTTATCGTTAAAATCTATACTGCAGCAGCATCGTGAAAAGGGTCATGAATCAGGATTTGAGGAGCCCGATATTGAGAAACGGGTTCATCCAGAACTGTCATTGGAGCAACCTGCCTCATTAATCTCCATTGCGGTGGCATATCCGTCTAAGATGGACAACCCTCCCAAGTCAGAGCCAGGTAAGCGAAGAGGTATCCTTGCCAGATCGGCATGGGGACAAGATTACCATCATGTTCTAAGGGCAGCAATGGCTAAGCTTGAGGAATTTATTTTGAGCCGCGTTCCTGAGGCCAGGTTAGTTAACATGGTGGATACAGGAGCTTTAGTGGACCGGGCTGTAGCTGAACGAGCAGGGATTGGATTCAGCGGCAAAAACTGCGCGATAATCTCACCCAAATGGGGATCATGGATTTATCTCGGGGAGCTGATTACGAATATTCCCTTTCCTCCAGATACTCCGGTTACGGAGGGATGTGGCGAATGTACTAAATGTCTGGATGCGTGTCCAACAGGAGCGCTTATCGGGCCAGGGCAGCTTAATGCGCAACGATGTATTTCTTTTTTGACTCAGACCAAGGGTTTTCTGGAAGAGGAATTTATGCTGAAGATTGGCAATCGTCTGTATGGATGTGATACCTGCCAGATTGTTTGTCCTAAAAATAAAGGGAAGTCTTGGAATCACCGCCCTGAGCTTCAGCCAGAGCCGGAGGTTGCTAAACCGCTGCTCTTGCCGCTTTTGGATATGAGTAATCGAGAGTTTAAAGAGACCTTTGGTAGCAGTGCTGCCTCATGGAGAGGAAAAAAACCAATGCAGCGTAATGCTGTTATTGCGCTCGGGAACTTCAAAGATCGGGACTCCGTACCGAAATTAATAGATATAATGCAAAATGATCCGAGACCTGTCATGCGAGGAACAGCTGCTTGGTCATTAAGTCGGATTGGAGGGGAAGAAGCATTGGAGGCTATAAATAGAGCTATCGCGACTGAGCAGGATGCAGAGGTGCTTGGACGGTTACAAGCAGCTCAAGGGAAGTTGAAAGCGGCAGCAATCAAGGAAGATGCTGTGGTATTGAGCGAGGATCAAGTGCTTTATTATGATGAAATGGATTCGGTGATCGGTAAGCTGACTCTGGTAACCAGTACACGTGGCCTATGCCATATTGAATTTGGTCCCTATAGTGATTGTTCTGATGTCTTGAATCGTTGGATGCAGCGTTATTATAAGGGATCACAAATGGTAGCCTCCAAGGAGGCGTTGTCTACAGCTAACCAGCAGCTTAAAGAGTACTTTGCGGGTGAACGCAGGCAATTTGATCTGCGGCTGGATTTACAGGGGAGTGAGTTTCAGCGTAAGGTCTGGGACGCATTGCTAACCATTCCGTATGTTAAGACTGCTTCTTATAAGGATATAGCGGAGATGATAGGTCAACCTAAAGCTGTGCGGGCTGTTGGCGGAGCTAACAACAAAAACCCGATTCCTATCATTGTGCCATGCCACCGAGTCATCGGTTCTAACGGAAGCCTGGTCGGGTACGGAGGTGGACTTTCAATTAAAGAGAGTCTGCTGTCGCTTGAGCGGAATATGGAATATGGATCAGGACAAGATCAGTGAGTAATGCCTCAAGCTAGCATCCGCCGCCAAATCGCGAAATTCTTCCTTGCACTTTTGAATGAATTTAATAGCTATCAAGGGGGATAAGACATGAGATTCATGAGTGTAGAGGATATTGAACCAGGGCAATTGCTCGGCAGAACCGTATATTCTGCAAATGGAACAGTGCTGTTATCGGCAGGAGTACAGCTTACTGTATACATGATTAGTACATTGAAGCGCATTGGTGTGACCATGCTTTATATCAAAGATGCTGATTTTGAAGATGTTGAAATAGAAGATGTTATAAGTGAAGCTACAAAGCAGGCGGTTTTTCGTGAAATGAGCGAGACACTGGAATCGATCAGATCGGGCAAGGATTGGAGCACACGAAAAATTAGCACTAGTGTGGACACCCTTCTTACGGATGTGCTGAATAATAAGGAAGTACTGCTTCAGCTTACGGAAATCCGGACGGCGGATAATGCGGATTATATTCATGCGGTTAACGTATGTCTACTATCCTCAATGATCGGACTTAATATGGGGTTGAATTATTCGCAATTAAAAGATTTGGCGGTAGGGTCGCTTCTTCATGACATTGGAAAATCTATTTCTCTCCCAGACGATGCCGACAGGAATGATCCCAAAAATCATCATACATGGCGCGGATTTGAGTTATTAAAGCACAAACGGGAATTCAATCTCCTGATTGCCCATACTGCACTACAGCATCATGAACGATTGAATGGGAGCGGATTTCCGCGAGGTCTGGATCATGAGGCGATACATTTGTTCGCTAAAATTGTAGCGGTAGCCAACATGTACGATAATCTGATTGGCGGTGGGGGAACTGGCGAAGGACGTGCTATGCTTCCTCATGAGGCTTGTGAGAAGCTAATGGCTTCCTCAGAGCAGGAGCTGGATCATGAGGTATTAATTGAATTTACTAGAATTGTATCCGTATATCCTACCGGGACCTCAGTTCGATTATCTACCAAAGAAACCGGAGTCGTTGTAAGCCAGCATCGCGGATTGCCGGGAAGGCCGGTAGTTCGCGTCATTCGCGGGGCTGGAGAGGATATCGATGTGAAGGAAGTAGATTTGGCAAGAGAGACAACATTGTTTATTGAAGCTGTTCTTGCTTGAATCGCGTTAAAGTGAATGATATTATATGTTGAGTGTCCTAGCTGTTAGCGAATTGACACGGAGATTGTATACAGGGGTGGCTCATTGATATGGATATCGTAATTCCTATTATTACTTTAATCGTCGGTTTAGTCGGCGGATTTTTCATCGGTGTTGTTTATTTGCGTAAACAGCTTACGAAGATGCAGAATGATCCTCAAATGCTGCAAAAGATGGCTCAGCAAATGGGCTATAACCTGAACGGCAAACAAATGCAGCGTGCACAACAAATGATGAAGAATCAGGGCGGTAAAGTCAATCAAGCTGGAAAGAGCAAGAGAAAATAAAACTATTCAGATACAATTATTCTGGAAGGAGGAGGCGCTAGAATGTCAGGAGTTAAAGATTACGTAAACAAACAGGTTGGCGATAATCGTGAACGGATTGAGCATCATGTTCGCGAGATATTGAAGCTGATTGGTGAAGATGTAGAGCGTGAAGGACTCATTGAAACACCGGCACGGGTTACCCGTATGTATGAGGAAATTTTTGCAGGGTACGAGGTCGATCCCCATGATGTGCTTGGTGTTACGTTCGAAGAGAATCACGAAGAGCTTGTTATCGTGAAGGATATTGTATATTACAGCCAATGCGAACATCATATGGCGCCTTTCTTCGGCAAAGTGCACATTGGATACATTCCTAGCGGTAGAATTGCTGGACTTAGCAAATTGGCTCGTCTGGTAGAGGCAGTTACACGTAGACTTCAAGTTCAGGAGAGAATTACTAGCCAGATTGCCGACATTATGGATGAAGTACTGAAGCCGCAAGGTGTTATGGTCGTCGTTGAAGGTGAACATTTATGCATGTGCGCACGGGGCGTGAAAAAACCGGGAAGCAAGACAATCACGTCCGCTGTCCGGGGGAATTTCCGTACGGATGCTGCTTCAAGGGCTGAATTTATGTCGTTGATCAAGGGATAGAATAGTGTTAGTTCGTTTTAGTTAATAGTAGTAACGAATAAAGATTGAGGCCGACATCGATTTATATCGATGTCGGCCTTTTTTAATTTGGTGATAGGAGGGGAGAACCGGTCGGCGACGGAGCGACGGATTCCTGTACAGAAACTGAGGCGGAACCTCGGAACCTTAGGACCTCAGATTTCCAGAACCTCGTGGTTAAATAGATGCAAAAGTACATCTTTATTGTCATGATATAGGCGAAAGAGCAGAATACCTGCAATAATACATTTTTTTCAGACCGGAGGACTAGTTTTAAGCTGAAAGCTTAGAAATACATGTACTTTTGCAGGCTTTTTTCAAAAAATAGCGACTCTGAATGTAAATACATGTATTTTTGCAAGTATTTGGTTCGGTGTACACCGTCTCCAGAGGGAGAGACAAAATCTGTGCAGAAATCTTTCATGTAATATTATCTTACATATATCTTTACAATACATTATCCAGTCACTATAATAAGGAAATATAAACGATCATAAATTATCATTTAGAAACAAATAAGTTCACTCGTTGGTTGCTAGCCCGTTTTTCAGAGGGAAGGGAGATCATTTTATGCTGCAGCAAGAGCAACTTAAATCTAAATTGTTGGATTATATGAGCACTATTCGATTGTCTGGTTATGAATCGCGTATGGCCTACAAATTTAAGGGCGATTTATCAGCCTATGCTGACCAAGTGAAGATAGACAAGATGGGAAATGTAATTGGCACGATTGAAGGAACTGATTCGGAGGCTCCAAGTGTAATGGTTTTTGCGCATATGGATGTTATCGGCTTTGTGATCAGTTGTATCGAACCGGATGGTTTTCTGCGATTTGATCGTGTTGGCGGGATTTCGGAGAAAATCGTGCAAGGTAAGGCGGTCGTGGTAGGGAGTGAGATGGGCGAATATTATCCGGGGATCATTGCTGCTAAATCCTATCACGGCCAGACGCCAGAAGACAAATCGAAGGTAGACTCCTTCAACTCTTTGTTTGTCGATATAGGGGCAAGGAGTGTTAAGGAAGTGAATGATCTCGGAATTTTCGTGGGTTGTCCCATTACATTCGCTCCATATTACGCTGAGTTGTTAAATGATCGTATTGCCGGAGCTTATCTGGATGATGCGACAGGTCTAACCAATCTTCTTCAGATTGCTGCAGTCTTATCCGATGACAGACCACGCTGCACGGTTCATCTCGTAGGAACTGTAATGGAAGAATTTAATGCAAGAGGCGCGATGATGGCGGCCCGTACTGTGAAGACGGATATGGCAATCTGTTTGCTTAGTCCTGGCGCAGGTGATACACCGGATCAGAAAAGTGTAAACAATATTGTGCTTGGTGGCGGGCCTGGAGTTACGATGTTTAATTTTCACGGCAAGGGTACATTGAATGGAAATATTGTACATCAGGGGATGTATCAATTATTGAAAAAAACGGCCGAGGAACAGGGTATTCCACTCCAACGCTGTGCCGCAAGAGGAGCTTTGTCAGATACCGCTTATTTGCAGCTTGAGAATGAAGGAATTCCTTGTCTGGATATGGGGACGCCTGACCGTTACAGTCACTCTCCTATGGAAATATGCGATTTAAAGGATTTGGAGATGGTAGGTCTATTAGTAGCTGCATTTTTGAATTCTGTCGATCGCAATTTCAACCTGAACCGCTATTAGTAGATGATGCAGACAGAAGGGGAGGATGAGCTTGGTTAGAGATGTTCTAATGGGAATTGACGGAGGGACCGGGAGTATTCGAGTGGGACTTTATGATCTTAAGGGTAGTCCGCTTGGTTTTGCAGCTACCGAATATAATACAAAGCATATTCATACTGGGTGGGCCGAGCAATCTCCAGATGATTGGTGGCAAGCTTTGAAAGAGAGTATCGGCACAGTTCTTGCCTCGACAGGAATTTCAAAGGATAGAATACTTGGGCTAAGTACGACGACAACAAGCTGTAGTGTGGTGCTTAGCATGAAGGATGGCACGCCGGTTAGGGATTGCCTGATTTGGATGGATGTCAGAGCGGCCCAAGAGGTTGTTGATATTGCTGAATTAACAGGCTCGAAGTTATCGGCAGAATGGATGCCTGGCAAGCTGTTGTGGCTGAAACGGCATGAGTGTAATAACTATGATCGGGCTGAGGTTTTTTGCGAATATCAGGATTGGATGACTTTCAAGCTAACGGGCAAGTGGTCTATCAATATCAATAATTCCTGCAACTGGGGATATAATGCTCGTGAAAAAGGATTTGCAGAAGAGTTCTATCGGAAAATCGGGCTGGAGGAAGCTGTATCGAAGTTTCCTGGTGATCATGTATTTACAGTCGGGGATAACATCGGGATGCTAACTAAAGAAGCGGCCGATGATCTGGGGCTTGACTGCCATACCATTGTTGCTCAAGGAGGCATCGACTCGTCCATCGGTGTTCTTGGCATGGGTGTATACGAACCTGGAAGAATCGCATTAATTACCGGTTCCTCCAATCTGGCGATGGCGCTAACAGAAGAGCCGTTGTTCAATGAGGGAAAGATCAACACTGGACCCGATAATTTGATACAGGGTTACTATACCTCTTACCAGGGGCAGGTCTCATCAGGTTCTATTCTAAGCTGGTTTAAGAGGGAGTTTTGCAGAGATCTTGAGCTAGAAGGGGTCTCTGTGTACGATTATTTGAATAAGGAAGCAGAGAATCTCCCCATTGGTTCAGAGGGGTTAATTGCACTAGATTATTGGCAAGGCAATCGTCATCCTTATTTGGATTCTAAAGTCAGAGGCATGTTCTATGGCTTGTCGCTGCATCATACTCGGGCCCATATGTACCGTGCGTTGATGGAGGGGATCGCCTATGGCACGGAGAATTTGCTGGTGCAGTTCAGGGAAAATGGCTTCGAGGTGAAAGAAATCAATATCGCCGGCGGGACTACAAATTCAGATTTGTATTTGCAAATTCATGCGGATGTGAGCAACGTCATCGTGAATGTTCCTTCTGAACCACAGGCGCCGTGCTTGGGGGCTGCGATTTGTGTTGCAACGGCTGTCGGGGAATATCCGGGTCTGAGGGAAGCGGTTCAAGAGATGGTGACCTTTGACAAGGTGATTAAGCCGAACCCTGACAATCATGCTCGCTACAAACGATTCTTTGAGCAATATCGCAAAATTTATCCTACCTTTAAAGACTGGATGCATGAGACTACTGATCTTTATTTGAATGCATAATCTTACATTCTGAATTTTCATTTTAATAGATGGAGGGAAACATCATGAGTATACCAACACCGCATATGACTGCAGGGGCTGAGGATATTGCCAAGACGGTACTGATGCCCGCAGATCCGCTGGCAGCCCAATATATCGCAGAAAATTTTTTGTACGACTCTAAACGCTTCAATCAGGTGCGTAACATGCTGGGATACACAGGGACATACAAGGGTAAAAAAATCTCGGTAATGGGCAGCGGTATTGGTATGCCGTCCACAGGAATCTATACGTATGAGTTATTTCAGTTTTATGGAGTCGAACGAATTGTTAAGCTTGGATTTTCTAATCCGATTCAACCGGATCTGTCGCCTTCTGAGCTCATAATTGCAATGGGGGCCAGCACCTCTTATTCCAATTACGCAGATAGCTATGAGCTTCCGGGGTCGTTTGCGCCTATTGCGGATTATCAGCTAGTACGAAGTGCAGTGAATTTGGCCAAGGATGAAGGGATAAGCTACCGTGTTGGGACGGTGCTGACTACAGATGTTTTCTATCCGGATGACCAGAAGGTTTGGGACAGATGGATCAAAATGGGGATACTCTTGCGTGATATGGAGACGGCTGCGCTATACTTGACAGCTGCAAGGGCTGGCGCACAGGCGCTGAGTCTGTTGGTTGCTGGTGATTATGGAAATGCCGAGGCTGAGAAGACATACCACAAAGCGATCAACATTGCATTGGAATTAGGATGAGAGGGGAGAGCGGTTAGTATGAGTCATACATCAACACCAACACTTCATAATACGGCTAAGCTTGGAGATATTGCCAAAACTGTTCTGATGCCAGGGGACCCGCTTCGTGCAAAGTTCATTGCAGAGAAATTTCTAGATAATCCAGTGTGCTTTAATACTGTGCGGAATATGCTAGGCTATACAGGAACGTATAATGGTAAACCTGTATCGGTAATGGGGCATGGAATGGGTATGCCGTCAGTGGGTATATACACATATGAACTGTTTAATTTCTATGATGTTGATAACATCATCAGAATTGGTTCCTCGGGTGCTATTCAGCCGGATGTAAAGATGCGCGATATTATTATCGGAATGGGAGCTTGTACAGATTCGGGTTATGCCAAAAGTTTTGAGCTGCCAGGAACCTTTTGTCCTGTAGCCAGCTATGATTTGATCGAGAAGGCCGTAGATGCTGCGGAAAGCAGGGGTATACCTGTGCGGGTGGGCAACATCATTTCAGGGGATGTATTCTACTGCGATAATGCGGATAAGCATGATAACGGATGGATTAAAATGGGTGTGCTTGCTTCTGAAATGGAGGCAGCGGCTTTGTATATGAATGCCGCGAGAGCAGGTAAAAATGCCCTGTGTATGATTACGATTTCGGATAAACCGGGAGATACGCCAACTACAGCTGAAGAGCGAGAAAAGACCTTTACGGGGATGATGGAGATTGCTTTGGCTTTAGTATAGATCCGTTTATGATCGATATTGAATGAGAAGGATAGGAATAAGGGTGAATCTAACTCTTATTCCTATTGCTTTTAAGATATAAGAAAGTATAATCTTCATAGATTCCATAATGGGTGGGGATAATATAGTGTTTCAAATTGAGAGACAGGAGAAGATCCTGCAATATATTGATAAGAAAAAGAAAGCAAACGTAAATGAATTAAGCGCTTTATTCGGTGTGTCGAAAGTGACGATTCGGCGAGATCTCGATGATTTGGCGGAGAAAGGTCTGGTCATCAAGACACACGGGGGCGTCATGTCTATTACGAACAAATTTTCTTATGAGATCCCTTCTTCGAGCAAGCTTGAGTCCAATACAGAGGCTAAGCAAAAAATCGGATTGGTAGCAGCGGGGATGATTGAGGAAGATGATATCGTAATTTTCGATGCTGGTTCAACTACGCTTGAAGTAGCTAGAAACATTCGTAATCAACAAGTGACAGTGCTCACTAATGACATCAAAATATCAATGGAGATGGCACATAAACGTGATGTCACACTTATGGTTTCGGGTGGTGTTCTGAATGAATCTGTGTACACGCTTGTAGGAGACCAGACAGTCGATTTTTTCAAGAAAGTACATGTAAATAAAACCTTTCTGGGCTGCGATGCGATTGATCTGCAATTCGGAATATCCAATCGGACGATGCAGGAGGTTGAGACAAAAAAGGCGATGATTGGTGCGGCTGAAGAGGTTATTATGGTAACGGATAGTACGAAACTGAACAAGAAAGTGTTCTGTCATCTATGTGATATTTCGGATATAGATAAGCTGGTTATTAACGAAATTGATGTAGAGTACAAGAAGGAGCTTGAGAAGAAAGGCGTAGAAGTGATTGTAGTAGAGTAAGAGAAAATTTTAGAATGGAGCATCTGATCATCATCATTTTTTGAAATCAAGAATTGATGATGATTAGGTGCTTTTTTTGTGTTTTTTTCATGTGGTATATCCGTCAATTAACCTTATTTTCCAGTATTAACCACATAAATGATAAATAAATTATCAAAAAGATAAATAAATTATCATATGTGATCTTGACATATAATCTAACATGATAATATAATTCACTTAAAATAATAAGTTGTTTGTTAGAAAACCTAACATGACAATTGAAAAAAATGTAAATTGTATCATGATCAACAACAAAACATCACGAGTTGGAGGGTACAACAATGGAATGGATTAAGGACACATTTGGAACGCACAAGCCCATTATTGCAATGTGCCATTTTCGAGCATTGCCGGGCGATCCCTATTTCGAAAGTGAAGGGGGAATGGAGCGTGTAGTCGAGCTGGCAAGACAGGATTTGAATGGTCTCCAGGATGGCGGCGTTGATGCGGTAATGTTTTCGAATGAATTCAGCCTTCCGTATTTGACGAAGGTACGGCCGGAAACTGTTGCATCAATGGCGAGAATCATTGGTGAGCTGAAGAGCGATATCAAAATTCCTTACGGAGTTAACGTCCTGTGGGACCCGATCGCCTCCATTGATTTGGCAGTAGCAACGGGAGCAAAATTCATTCGCGAGATTATGACGGGTGTATATGCGAGTGACTTTGGTCTTTGGAACACCAATGTGGGAGAGACGATACGACATAAAACAGAGCTTGGAGCAAAGGATCTTAAGATGCTGTTTAATATCGTTCCTGAGGCTTCGAAATATTTGGCGGATCGCGACATCGTTGATATCGCTAAATCCACGGTGTTCAACAATCGGCCTGATGCATTGTGTGTTTCCGGATTAACGGCGGGTGCTGAGACAGACAGTGCGGTGTTGTCCAGAGTTAAGAAGGCTGTACCGGAAACGGTAGTGTTCTGCAATACCGGCTGCACCGTAGATACGATCGAACGCCAGCTGTCGATAGCGGATGGAGCCGTTGTTGGGACTACCTTCAAGATTGACGGGAAATTCGACAATTTGGTCGATCAGAAGAGAGTACAAGCTTTTATGGACAAGGTTAAGTCAGTCAGAGCCTAAATAGGGGTTTAGAATTCACTGTTCCAAGGTGGATAGGATCAATAAAATAACTAGACGATTGAGAGGGAAAGAAATGAGAAAAGAGATGAGAAAAGTTTGGGTACTTATTGCAGCTCTGGCACTGATTCTTACGACCGCATGTTCTTCCAAGACAGCAAACACAACGGCTTCTTCGAATGGAGATGAACCAGGAAATTCAGCGAATACAGCGGTAAGCGAAGATACTCTCAAGGTAGTATTGCTAATCCCGGGTAACCTTGGGGACAAATCATTTCTGGATTCCGCCAATCGTGGCCTTCAATTAGTTAAAAGTTACTTAAATGCTGAAACGAAAGTTATTGAAATGGGCACAGATCAAACGAAATGGCAGCCGATTTTTGAAGACGTATCGAATCAGGATTGGGACTTGATCATATCGGGTAACTCGACGACTACGGAAATTTTCCATGCTGTAGCTGCTGAACATCCGGACAAGAAGTACATTGACTTTGAAACAGAGCAGGAGCAAGTACCTGAAAATGTTTATGCAATGAACTACAAAGTAAATGACTCCTCTTTCCTGGCAGGTGCAGTAGCAGCTCTGGTAACATCTTCTGATTTACCTGGTATGAACCCGGATAAAAAAATTGGCTTCCTCGGTGGATTGGATGTTCCAGGCATCAATGCATTCCTGGTTGGGTATATCGAAGGTGCTAAATACATTGATCCTGAAATAAAGGTTATCACTTCCTATGCGGGGGATTTCTCAGATCCTGCAAAAGGCAAAGAGCTCTCACTTGTACAATATAACGCTGGTGCGGATGTGATTTTTGGGGCAGCGGGCGGTACGGGACTCGGGATCTTTGATGCAGCCAAGGAACAGAAGAAATACGCAGTAGGCGTTGACTCCGACCAAGCATTGCTTTTCAAAGAGACAGATGCAGACAAAGCCAGCCTGATTGTAACGTCTGCCATGAAAAATATCGATCAATCTATTCTCAGAGCGGTCAAAGGTTATAAAGAAGGAACTCTTAAATTTGGTGTAAGAGAGACGCTTGGTTTCGTAGAAGGCGGAACGGGCATCGCTGAGAATGACATCTATAACGAACTGCTGACAGATGAGATGAAGAACAAAATTCAAGAGATTAAGAACAAGCTTTCAAATAATGAAATTAAAGTTGATGACGCGAACATCATGGAAACCTCCGAAGTAGAAGCGATTCGTAATTCAGTTAAACCTTAATGAATAAGGAATGCGAAGCAGCAAAAGAAAATCGGCGGTAATCTGGGTGCGGCAGAAGGCAAGGAGGGGTCAATATGGCTGAAGCTTTACTGGATATGCGGAACATTACCAAGGTCTATCCAAATGGAGTTGTCGCAAATCAGGATGTGAATTTCTCTTTAGCAGAAGGTGAAATTCATGCAGTTGCAGGGGAGAATGGCGCAGGTAAATCGACGTTAATGAAAATGATGTTCGGTATGGAAGAGCCGAGTAGGGGTGACATCTATTTGCGCGGCAGCAAGATCAGGCTAAATTCCCCGCAGGATGCGATTCGGATGGGAATAGGTATGGTCCATCAGCATTTCATGCTCGTTCCCTCCTTCACTGTTGCGGAGAATATGGTTCTAGGGATGGAACCAAGGAAGGGCATCGCGATTAATTATAGTGAAGCTGTAAGACTTACAAAGGAATATGCAACAAAATACAATCTGCATGTAGATCCGACGGAGAAGGTTGAGAACCTCTCCGTCGGAATGAAGCAGAAGGTAGAAATTTTAAAGGCGCTTGTGCGAGGGGCAAACATTCTGATATTGGATGAGCCAACCGCTGTTCTAACACCGCAGGAAACGGATGAACTGTTTGATCAATTGAAGCTGCTGAAGGAGAAAGGACATACCATCGTATTCATTTCCCACAAGCTGAAGGAAGTAAAGGCGATTTGTGATCGTATTACGATCATGCGGAGTGGTAGAACAGAGGGCGTTTTTGATATGCAGCAGGTATCTGAGCAAGAGATTACTAGATTGATGGTTGGAAGAGATGTTGTCCTGAAGTACGAAAAGGAAGCTAATTCAATTGGGAAGCCTGTTCTGCGCGTTAAGGACTTTACGGTGTGCTCTAAAGAAGGTAAACGGGTGCTGAATCATATTCAGCTCTCGATTTCAGAAGGTGAAATTGTTGGTGTTGCAGGAGTCGAGGGAAATGGACAGTCACAGCTGGTTGATGCAGTTGTAGGCAAGCTCAAAGGTGAGTCAGGTTCGGTTGAGGTAGGAAATGTTCCAATCGGCGGAATGGATATTGAGAGCGTTCGAGGCTTGGGGGTCTCTTATATTCCTGAGGATCGAATGAGACAGGGTACAGCTAAAGAAGCGAGCATACTCGATAACATTATTTCTACACGCTTTAAGGGGAAAGAATGGAGCAAGCTTGGCTTCTTTAAGAGAAGTAAGATGTTGGAGCTGACGGAAGAATATATTAAGAAGTTTCAGATCAAAACGTCCGGACCAAATCAGGAGATCGGGATGTTGTCCGGCGGTAACATGCAGAAGGTAGTTGTTGCCAGAGAAGGCTCGACAGAACCTAAATTTCTAATAGCGGAGCAGCCAACTCGGGGTGTTGACGTCGGGGCTGCACAGCTTATTCATCATAATCTATTAGAGCTCCGCAGTAAAGGATGTGCGATTTTACTAATATCCGCGGATTTAAATGAAATTCTTGAACTTAGCGATAAATTGCTGGTGATGTACGAGGGTGAATTCGTAGCCTGCTTCGATCATCCGTCGGAAATTTCTGAACAAGAGCTTGGGCTCTATATGCTCGGAATTAATAGGCAGGAACAGGGAGACATCAGGAGGGGTATGCATGTTTAAATCCAAACATTTCGAGTATTATCGTACAGCTTCCGTGTTGCTAATTGCATTACTCCTCACTTTTATCATAATTTCGTTCGTAAGTGGTCAACCGCTGCATACGATTTATATTTTCCTGTACGAGCCGATTTCCTCTTTATCACATTTTGGAAATGTTGTGGAGATGGCGATACCGCTCACCTTTACCGGATTGGCACTTGCGCTGCTTTTCAAGATGAACATGTTTAATTTGGGGGCAGAAGGGACGTTTTATTTTGCAGGATTAATGGCTTCGTTTATTGCAATTCGTATCAGTATGAACGGGGCGTTGCATCCTCTCGTGTGTATTATGTTCGGAGGTATAGTCGGAGCCGCTATATCAGCGATCCCAGGATGGCTGAAGGCAAAATGGGATGTGAATGAGCTTGTAACATCGCTGATGTTTAACAGTATTTTATATGGGGTCGGACAATATCTTCTCAATTACAAATTAAGAGATTCAGCAGCATATCAGACGGCATCCTTTAAGTTTGAGTCAACAGCTGTTCTCAGTAAACTGATTCCAGGTACTCGTATTCATACGGGGTTAATCATAGTCATTGTTTGTGTTATTCTCGCTCATCTGTTTATGTACAAAACACGCTGGGGTTATGAACTCAGAATGACTGGAGCGAATCGGGAATTTGCTGAGTACTCCGGGATCAAGACAGGACGCGTCATCATATACGTGCATTTGCTGGCAGGATTAATTGCAGGTATTGGAGGCTCGGTTGAGGTGCTTGGGATGTACAGCCGTTTCCAATGGAATGCGCTGCCTGGTTACGGGATGGATGGGGCTTTGGTAGCCATGATTGCTAAAAACAGCCCGATTGGCGTAGTTGGTGCAGCCTTGTTTCTGGCCTATATACGAGTTGGAGCAGATATGATGTCCCGTTACTCAGATGTTCCTTCCGAAATGATCTCGATCATTCAAGCAATTATTCTTCTGCTGGTTTCGGCAGATCAGTTCCTTAAATTTTGGAAGAATCGGATGTTGTTAAAGGAGGCGCAAAAGCATGCATGATTTTTTTGCAGTCATCCTGACAACGGACTTTGCATACTCGGTGCTTAGAGTGACCACTCCAATTTTGTTTGCCGCACTAGGTGCACTCATTTCGAACAGAGCGGGGATCGTCAATATTGGTCTCGAGGGTATTATGCTTACCTCTGCGCTGATGGGTGTACTTATCAGTGCTTATACAGGAAGCGCATGGGTCGGGTTATTAGGAGCCGCATTGGGCGGAGTTCTTATGGCAGGTATGCTGGCGTTCTTCACACTACAATTTAAAACGCATCTCATACTAGGCGGGATTGCGATCAATGCGTTCGCCGCCGGTGGAACGATATTTGTGCTATATATGCTGACAGGAGATAAAGGAACCTCATCCTCCCTATCCAGCAAAGTACTTCCTTCTATTGATATCCCGCTGATTAAGGATATTCCAGTTCTGGGTCCGATTATTTCCGGGCATCATGTGCTAACTTATATGTCTATAATCGCTGCCATTGTAGTCTATTACATGCTTAAGAGGACGCCGCTTGGCCTTCAAATCAGAGCAGTTGGTGAAAATATCCACGCTGCAGAATCCGTAGGGATTAAAGTCAAAAAAGTTCAATATATTGCGCTGCTGCTTAGTGGATTGTTTGCGAGCCTGGGCGGAGCATATATGTCGATGGGCTACTTGTCCTTGTTTACACGGAATATGACCGCTGGTAGAGGTTGGATCGCTTTAGCGGCAGAGTCCATGGGCCGAAGTACCGCTGTTGGTACGACGGTAACTTCATTTCTGTTCGGTTTTGCACAGGCGTTATCCAATGCGCTTCAATTGCTGAAAATTCCGGCCGAATTGATCTCAACCGTACCCTATGTAGCGACAGTTCTGGGTCTGGTCTTTTATTCCATCAGTGTATCTCGCAAAGCCAACAAGCTAATGAACAAGCCTAAGTAAAAACTATGGGCCATCCGTTTGGGGGCTTTATTCATATAAGGAGAGTGACCAACTACATGATGAACACTATTGAAAAAGCAGCAATTATCGTCATTGATATGCAATATGATTTTGTCGGAGAAGAGGCTGTAATTCCTTGTAAATCTGATGGAGCATTCATAGATTCAACTCGCCGTTTTCTGGAGTATGCACGTGAGAGCGGAATTCCGGTCATTTACACTCAAGAAATTCACCGTAAGAATCATATCGATTTCGGGAGAGAGCTTGACCGTAGTGAACCCATTCATTGCCTGGAAGGCTCTGCGGGCGTAGAAATTATTGAAGAATTAAAGCCACAGCCGGTTGATTATGTGATTCAAAAGCGGAGATATAGCGCGTTTTTCCAGACTGATCTGGAGGTGCTGCTAAAAGGGCTTGGTGTGAACACTATCATTCTGACTGGTGCGGCCACAGATGTATGTGTACGTGCGACGGCAACGGACGCTCAGCAGCATGATTATTTCGTGATCGTTCCACGTGAATGTGTCGCTGGCACAACGCTTAAGCAGCATGAGGCTGCGCTTGAGCATATTGACTACGTGCTTGGACAGGTTGTGAGCGTAGATAGCATTCAATTTCCTGCACATGAGAAGGAGATGGGAGCATGATTACAGAGTGGGCCCGTTTAACTACAAAAGAGATCGAAGCGATCAATAAGGAGCAATCACTCGTTATTGTACCCATCGGGGCGACAGAACAACATGGCGCTCACCTTCCGGTCGGGACGGATTCTATTATTTTGGGAAATTTGCTGGATGAGCTGACTAAGCGGGTTGATTTTCCAGAGTACGAGGTTCTGTTAGCACCCTTGCTTCCTGTCGGGAAGAGTAACGAGCACATGGATTTTTCAGGCACGCTTTCTTTCTCTACGATGACTCTGTATCACATGATTGATGATCTCGTACAAGGGATTAGTAGACATGGATTCGGAAAAATACTGCTCATGAACAGCCACGGGGGGAATACCGATCTGCTTAACGTGCTAAGCCGGGATCTTCGGATCAAACACAATGTGGAAGTGTTCGTCTTCGATTGGTGGTTCACCTCGTTCTGGAACGATATTTTGAGTCAGGTTCAGCAATCGGGAGATTACGGTGTATTCCATGCTTGCGAACTGGAGACCTCACTTATGCTGCACTTCTGCCCTGAGCTGGTTGATATGAGCAAAGCGGTAGATGAATTCCCGGATCATCAGCTTACAGATCATGAGCATGTCTCGATCAAAGGACCAATTGCACCAGGATGGAAGACACAGGACGTATCCTCACATGGAGTAATCGGAGCTCCGACTCTTGCGAGTGCCGAAAAAGGCCGCCAGTTTGTTGATTTTGCAGTTCAGAAATTAAATCAAATGCTGCTGGAAGTTATTGAAACGAATTATACAAAGCTTGGTTCCCATTGAACAAAAGTTTGGTAAGGAGAATGGCCATGAAAATCGTAGTCGGAATGACTGGAGCGAGTGGAGCCATATACGGTTATTCGTTGATCCGCACACTTCATGAACTAAACATGGATACGTATGTGATCGCCACCAACATGGCAGAGAAGGTGCTCAAGTTCGAATGTGGAGTATCTATAGACGAGTTGAAGAAATATGCAACAGTGCTCAGCAATCAGAATTTGTTCGCTCCTGTGGCGAGTGGATCTTTCAAAACGGACGGTATGGTCATTGTGCCATGCTCTATGAATAGCCTTGGTGCAATGGCCAACGGAGTAGGCGACACCTTACTAAGCCGAACCGCGAGCGTCATGATGAAGGAAAAACGCAAGCTGATCGTCGTGCCGCGAGAAACACCGCTACATTTGATTCACTTAGAAAATATGACCCGTTTAGCTCGCGCTGGCGCGGATATTATGCCGGCATCACCTGGGTTTTATCATCACCCGACAGAAATATGGGAGCTCGTCAATTTTATGAATGCTCGTGTGCTGGACGCCCTGGGTATTGAGCATGAACTGATGGCGAGATGGGGGGAGAAGACGTTGGAATGAGTACACGAGCGCATGCAAATCTAAGAGAATTGCTTGAAAATTGGGAGCAACGCCAGTTAGTTCGGCATGTACATCATGAGGTAGATCCGGAATACGAGCTTGCCGCAATCGTGAAGACAGGAGAGGGGAAGCAGCCGTTTTATTTTGAGAAAATAAAGGGCTACGATATGCCGATGGTTGCAGGCCTTGGCGGTGATCGAGAGCTGCTTGCAGACAGTATGGGGATTAAGAGCTCTGAGCTAGTATCAAAGCTGATCAACTCCATCGTTAATCCATTAAAGACGAGTCGAGTGTCGAGCGGGGCGGTCCAGCAAAACGTGGTTACGGGCTCTTTTAATCTTGGAGAATTGTTTCCAATCTGCAAATACCACAAGGATGACTCCGGTTTTTATCTTGTATCCGGCATTATGGTTGTTAAGGATAGTAACGGTGATAAAAGATACACCTCCATTCGACGAATGCAATTTTTAGGAGGCAATCGGACTAATATATTGATTTCATCTCCCGAATTATACAAACAGTTTCTAAGCAATGAGCAGCGTAACCTGCCGATGGAAATCGCTGTGATGTTTGGAGTGGTCCCAGCGGTTGTACTTGCCTCGCAAATCAGCACCCATCTGTATCACTGTGACAAGCTGGATGTTGCTGGAGCATTGTTAGGTACACCGCTGGAGGTTGTTTCATGCAAAACGGTAGATCTGGATGTTCTTGCGGATGCAGAGGTTGTACTTGAGGGGAAAATCCTGCCGCATATACGAGAGCCGGAAGGACCGTTTGGAGAACTGGGCGGCTATTATGGTGATCAAACGCTGCAGCCTGTCGTTGAGTTTTCAGCGGTCACCTATCGGGATCAACCAATCTGGCAGACGATTTACCCTTCAAGCTTTGAGGAGCATACACCGATGGCGCTTGCTCGTGAAGCTACTCTGTTAAGCACAGTTCGTCAGGTCGTTCCCGAAATTACGGGAGTCCATCTTACCGTGGGCGGAATCGGTCGATATCACGCGGTGATCTCTATTAATAAACGAACAGAAGGGGATGCCAAACAGGCATGTCTCGCTGCATTCGCAAGTGATAAGGATTTGAAGCATGTCGTCGTCGTAAATGACGATATCGATATTTTTAATCCGAAGGACGTGGAATGGGCGATTGCTACCAGGGTGCAGGCGGATTTGGATGTCTTTATCGTTCCGGGTGCCAAGGGTTCACCGCTGGAGCCTTCCCATCAATTGCGTGGTGTATCAGCCAAAATGGGCATCGACGCAACATATCCTCTCCATGCGGCTGAAGCCTATAGAAGGACGAGTATTCCAATGTCTGACGAATGGCAAAGTAAATGGAATATAACATGAGGGAGGTAGAGCGTCATGCAAGCGATAGGAATGATTGAGACACGTGGCCTTGTCGCTGCACTGGATGCACTCGATACGATGTGCAAAGCGGCAGCGGTGAAAATGGTTGATATGAAAAGAGTGGGGTCAGGTCTCGTTACAGTAATTATTGAAGGTGATGTCGCTGCTGTTTCTTCGGCGATCGAAGCGGGCAAGACATCTCCAGAGCGGACCGGAGGACAATTAATTAGTGCGAATGTCATTCCAAGACCGCATCCGGAGCTTGCCAAGATTTTATGAAGGGAAGATGAGTGACCATGTCGGATTTTATGAAATCCATCGTAGAGGAAGCGCTGGGAAGACGTACACCAGTTCGTTCAACCGCTGTTACAGCCGACTTGGCGGGAGGTAATCTCCCTTTGCAATCGAGCTCTTCTCCTGCTGGTATCGCAGGCCTCTCTCGGCCTAATTATCAGAAGGAGAAACGGAATAAACGACTTGCTGCCGAGGGGCATGTGCCTGTAAAGGAAGCGGTGATTTCCTCGGTAAATTCCTCATCACAACCTGCTTCAGGAATGGCTTCGGCGATTAGCATGTCGGAAAATTTTATCGAACAGGCGCTTTCGCCTTTATTGCGGCTATCCCTTCATCAAGGAAAGACGGATATCGCGAAGGTAAATATATCGAAACAGGATCAAAGTCAGAATCAGGAGCAGGCGAAGTGTGATAGAGAACTCATGAACTGCTCAGGCATGATCGGTCAATGTGAGGATGGCATGAGCTTCTGGTTCTATCCAAATCTTCATCCGAAGCTGGCTTCAGAATTTGGCATTTACGGTACAGTACATCCAGTAATGGGGATCGTGACTGCAGAACAATGCTTGCCAAGTCAGCTGCTGATTTATGACAAGCTGGTATCCACTACTTCGCTGGAGAACGAAGTAAAGTGGTCCAAGGATAGCGGGAGTGAATTTTTCGTTCGTTTGAGTGGAAGTGAGCAGGATGCGCCCATCATGATGTCGGTGTTGAAGCAGTGGCAGAATCGCTGCAAGCAGCTAGCCGAAAGAGCGATTACCTTTCACGAATCCCTTCAGCCATCCCCACGTGTAACCAAGTTGCTAGGTATAGCTCCCAGCGAGGCGTTGGCTGTAGTTGAAGGATTAAGCCGACTGCGTAGTATTGCTTTGCTGGATCGCTGCTTTAAACATGGATTAAGCTCCAGGCTGCGTTATCGCATCGAGAATCGCTATCTGATCGTTACAGGTGAACCGGACGAAATAAGAGAAGCGTCATCGGTTATGCTCAGCATATCTGAGCCTTACATGAAATGATGAGGAGAGGATGAGAAGAACATGGAGCAGCAAGCGATAGGGCTGATTGAAACGATAGGCTATACAACTGCTGTATCTGCCGCTGATGCTGCGCTGAAGGCAGCAAATGTAAGCCTTGAAGCAGTAGAGAAGGTGATCGGAGTTGCCGGCATGCTCGGTGTGACGATTCATTTAGGTGGAGACGTCGCTGCAGTAAAATCAGCGGTTGAAGCAGGCAGCAATGAAGCTGAAAGAGTAGGGAAGCTGGTGTCCTCGCATGTCATTCCGCGAGCCCATCAGGAGGTGCTTGGCAAGCTGGTAACAAGCTGGAGTTCAGTTATGAAACCGGCGGCAGGCGAAGCGCAGAATGTATCAGCGGAATCATCACAAGTTCAGACAACACCAGAACGGGCTGCAAAGCGGCAATCCTCCAGTGTAGCAGATACAGCAAAATCTACTGGAGAAGCCGATCAGGTCGCAAAGGACACAAAATAAAAACTATTAATTGGAGGAATCAGCAATGGGAGAAGCGCTCGGATTGGTTGAAACGAAAGGTCTTGTAGGAGCAGTTGAAGCGGCAGATGCCATGGTTAAAGCAGCGAATGTGGAAATTTGCGGTTACGAAAAGGTAGGCTTTGGTCTTGTTACTGTCATGGTACGCGGCGATGTAGGCGCGGTTAAAGCAGCTACGGATGCAGGTGCTAGCGCTGCAAGCCGTGTCGGTGAGCTTGTGTCTGTTCATGTCATCCCTAGACCTCACAGCGAAGTAGAAAAAGCGATTCTGTCCAAAAGCTTCAATCAAGCATAATAGGACAGCAGCATGCTGACGCCAGCTAGTACAACGGCGGAACGAGCTGTAAGGGAGATGCTCTTCCGTGGCAGAGAGCAGGAATTAACTGCATTATATCCGCGCCTGTTGGTTCTGCTTGATGATCATTGGATTGGTATGGAGGAAGGCTTCGCAGCCGTAAACAAGCTGCGAAGCAGCCATTTTAGGATGACGATATGGGCTAGTGAGTCGATCATGAGACGTCTAGGACCGAAGGGGATTGCAGAAAAAACAGGAGTGGATTCTATTATTCCGGTGGGTGATTTTACAGATTCTTTTCAAATCGAAAAGGGCTGTGAGGTCATCTTTCTCCCGGTATTGAATTTTTCAATATTGTCCAAACTGTCGAAGCTTGATGATGCAGAACCATTTTCTAGGGCTGTTATTCAAGGTCTATGCTCCGGGAAAAAGGTCGCTGCCCTAACTGCTGGGATCGATAGTCAACTACCGGAGTGGAGAGCTCGAGAATTGACTCAGCCTCAGGCGATGCAGCAACGGCTTCAAGAAATGTTAAGGGATATAAAAAGCCTTGGTGTAAACATGCTTAGAATGGATCAGATTTCAAGCTTAAGTGCTGAAACAACGCGTCGTAAAACACTGATCACGGCTGAGGATGTAACTCTCGCTTATAAGCAAGGGGAACGAACCCTTAATGCACAAGGGAAACTCGTTATTACCCCTTTGGCCAAAGATCTAGCTTCACAGTATGGAATGATTATTCATGAATCCGGTCATATGCCCGGATAGGGAGACGATATCGATGCAAATGGGTAAAGTAATCGGTCGAGTGACTGCAACAAGGAAGGATGAACGGTTAGTCGGAACAAAGCTGCTGATTACACAGCCGATCCGCCTTGACGGAACGTTGACAGGAGAACCCATCATTGCTGTCGATACCGTTGGAGCCGGAGTTGGAGAGCAAGTTATTTATGTAATGGGCAGCATGGCTGCCCGAGCAGTTATGGAAGAAAGAGCGCCCGTCGATGCAGCGATAGTCGGCATTATTGACGGAATGGACAGCTCTATCTAGGACGTAAAGGAGACGGACGAGAGATGGACACCAAACGAATAAAAGAAGCGATGGAATATCGTCGTCTGATCGATACTTTGCTGGATGAACGGCAATATGCTGACACTGTCCTGCAAGGCGGATACATTATTAATGTCATTACGCGAGAAATATATGTTGGTGACATAGCAATCAAAGGGGAACGTATTCTGATGGTAGGTGATGCGGCTGACCTGATCGGACCCCATACGACCACTGTAAATGTACAAGGAAAGTTCGTGTCTCCCGGATTTATCGACTCCCATATGCACTTTGAGAGCGCGATGCTGACCGTGACCGAATTCTCGAAGCTGTCTATCCCGACAGGTACGACGACACTTGTCGCTGATCCGCATGAGATCGGCAACGTGCTTGGCGTACCAGGCATGCAGGCAATGATTGATGAAGCGAAGACACTTCCGAACCGAGTACTCTACACTGTGCCATGCTTAACTCCAGATGTTCCGGGACTTGAGACGGCAGGAGCGGAAATCAATTCAAAGGATATGGAAAAGCTGTTGAATGATCCATACGTACAAGGTATTGGAGAAATTCAAGGCTTCAGTAATGTCATGCCCGTATATCGTCATGCCTCTCCATTGATCGATGACTTGATCGCATCTGTTGTATATGCCAAAAGCATAGGCAAGACGGTTGAGGGGAATGCACCTGGATTGTTTGGCAAGGACTTGGCAGCTCATATTATCGGCGGAGGAACTCATGTGTCCTGCCATGAGACGACAACCAAAGAAGAAACACTGGAGAAGCTGCGTTATGGAGTTAGTGTCTTTATACGCGAAGGCTCCTCTCAGCGCAATATGTCTGAATGCATACGTGCCATTACTGAGGAAGGTGTTGATTCCCGCAGAGCTATTCTAGTTTCTGATGATATGGTGCCGGAAGACTTGCTTAAGCTTGGGCATATGAATGATATTGTTCGTCGTACGATTGCTGCTGGAATCGATCCGGTTGAAGCAATTCAAATGGTTACGATCAATCCTGCAACCCACTTCGGGTTTACGGATGTCGGTATGCTGGCTCCGGGTAAACGGGCTGACATCGCGGTAATCTCCAATCTCGAGGCGATGACAATAGATCAGGTGTATCTTGGGGGTATCAAAGCCGCTGAAAAAGGAGAGCTTGTGCTCGATATTCCATCCTATACGTATCCGGACAGTGTAAAACATTCTGTAAAACGTACTCCTGTTTCTATAGATGATCTTCGAATTAAGACAACTGGTGCTCAGGCTAAGGTTTGTGTCATGGAAGTTGTTCCTGATCAGAATCTGACAGGGGGCTCTGAAGTTACTGTAACTGTAACGAATGGTGTGATAGAACCTGATCCTGTGTCAGATATTTTACCGCTGCTGGTTGTTGAGAGACATGGTCGAAGCGGAAAAATCGGCAAAACCTTTATTCGTGGTATGAAGCTGAAGGAAGGCGCTATTGCTGAAAGTGTTGCTCATGATACTCACAATATTATCGTTACAGGTACTAACTATGAGGATATGGTGACTGCTGTAAATCGCGTAATCGCGATGAATGGCGGGATTTGCATGATCAAGGAAGGCAAGGTCGTTGGAGATTTGCCACTGCGTATCGGTGGCCTGATGACGGACGAACTGACAGGCAAAGAAATGAGCGATCACATTGCCAAGCTGCACCGTCTTGCCGAGGAGGAGCTTGGTTGTACTTTACATGTTCCGTTTATGCATTTGTCGTTCCTGTCCCTCGTTACGAGCCCTAAGTGGAAAATAACAGACTATGGCTTGATTGATGCAGAGAACTTCAAGGTGCTTCCGACGATTCTATAGAGGGAGGGGACAACGATGGGAATTACTTTAATAGATTTATCTCAAGAGATATACCAAGGTATGCCCGTATTTCCGCCCCATCAGAAAACGATGATTTTTCCGAACATGTCCCACGAAGAGGCAAAGGCTAAGCTGGGTTTTGAGTTTGCAACGAACAATTTACTGATCAACGAGCATGGACCGACGCATAGTGATGCTATTTATGAGTATGACAAAAATGGGGCGACCATCGACGAGATGCCGCTTGAATATTTTTATGGACCCGCGATTTGTATCGATGTGTCCCATGTGGCGCCGGATAGTTATATTACAGCTGATATTTTGCAGTCACAGATAACGAAAGCTTCTCTTCATATTGAGCGCGGTGATATCGTGCTGTTGTATACAGGGCATTACAATCGTTCCTATGGGACGGAAGAATGGCTTACTCGTCATACAGGACTTGATTACGGAGCGGCTGAATGGTTGGCGAAGCAGGGTGTAGTGAATATAGGCATTGATACACCGTCTATCGATAAACCGGATGACATGAATTTTTCGGGACATTTGATATGCCGGAACTATGCATTAACAAATACCGAAAACTTGTGCAATCTTGATCAGGTTGCAGGTCAACGTTTTCTTTATTTCGGATTGCCGCTCAAAATTCGTAAGGGGACCGGATCTCCAGTGAGAGCTGTGGCGGTAATGATTGGTTAGACGAAGGATCAAGATCAAGTTATCGCAGGAAAGGAAGGATCAGCAGTGACAAAAGGCAGCATGATAGAAGAGATTTTCATTCCGGGTTATGAAGGCAGAGCCGTGCTCGTACCTAAGGGACATTTTTTATACATTATTGATGTTGAAGGCAAACAGGTAGGCGACTTTGTATGCTTTAATCGCGAAAATCCCGGGGAGCATGTCTCACCCGTTCATATGAGATCGTCACTTAGCAGCATCCGCCTGAAAATCGGAGACGGTCTTTACAGCAATCAACGGCGGCCGCTTATGCGGGTGGTGGAGGATACGGTTGGTAAGCATGATTTCTTCTTCCCGGCTTGTGACTACTATCGCTACAAGGTCGACTTTGGGATGGAGGATCATCCGAACTGTCATGATAATTTAGTTATGGCGCTTAAGCCTTTTAACGTCCAATATGATGTTCTGCCAGATCCAATTAACTGGTTCATGAACAATGCGCTGGACGCTAACGGAGATTACGAAATTCATGAACCGTTATCCAAGCCGGGTGATTATGTGAAGCTTGAGGCGCTATTTGATGTAGTCGTAGCTGTATCAGCCTGCTCGCAGGACATGGCTCCTGTCAATGGATTTAAAGTGACCCCTCTGAAGCTTCAGGTTGTTAAACCATAGGGAGATGAATGCTATGAACAATCGTGATGATGCTGTTCAACTGCTTCAAGAGATGATACGCACCAATACATGCAATCCTCCCGGTCATGAGCATCAGCTGTCCTTGCTGATTAAGTCGAGATTAGATCGGCTCGGTATAGATAATCGGATTGATGTTTTGGACGAAGAGGGTTTCCGTAGTAATTTGGAGGCTGTTATTAAAGGGAAAAGCGGTGACAGCACACGAAAGCTGATCCTTTGCGGACACCTCGATACAGTTGCCCCTTGGTCAGAGTCAGCAGGGAAGTATTCACCTCACGGAGGCACTATTGAAAACAATCGGCTCTATGGACGCGGGGCATCGGATATGAAGAGCGGGCTGGCAGCAATGCTGCTTGCATTCGAATCCATTCAACGTGAGGGGACTCAGCTGGATGGAGACCTGATCTTTTTAGCAACGGCGGGAGAAGAGGTAGATAGCTGCGGAGCGGCTGACTACGCCTGTCGCGTAGGTCTTCAAAATGTAGACGGAGTTATTATCGCTGAACCGACAGCTGGCAAAGTAGTTGTTGGTCACAAAGGAGCATTATGGCTTCGCATCGTCGTGAAGGGTCAAAGCTCACACGGCTCTATGCCCGAGCTCGGGGTTAATGCGATAGAGCACATGATGGAGGTTGTCGCATGTCTCAAGGCGATGGAGGATAAATGGAAGGCTAATGATCCTATTCTGGGCAGCAGCAGTATGGCAATTACTCGAATTCATGGGGGAGTTCAAACGAATATTACACCTGATCATTGTGAGATCGAAGTTGATATTCGAACCGTTCCACCTATACGCCATAGTGAGCTTTTGCAAAAGATTGAGTATGAGCTTGAAGTCTTGAGGGAGCAGGTTCCCAAGCTTAACTATACCGTAACACCGATTCTGGATCGGCAAGCTATTCGTACCGATGATTCGCACAATCTGATCGCTGCGGCATTAGATTTGGTAGAATCGGAGAATCGCCTTGTTCAAGGTGTATCTTACTACACTGATGGTTCAGTCCTGAATAAAAACGGTGATCTACCAATCCTTATATATGGACCAGGAGATCCTAAGCTGGCTCATCAGCCCGATGAATGGGTAGACATTGATGAATATGTCCGATCCATTGATTTTTATCGTGATCTGATTATCGGATTTTTAGGTACGACTAAATAAGAAAGACTCGCCCTGCACGCATTGTGAAGATGATCAATGAGCGCAAGACGAGCTTTTTTTTGTAACACACAGCCAGTTTTAATACGGATGCCATTTTAATTTTTTGGCTTGGTTGTAACGCTCTGCGACAGCAGGCCAATAAACGACATTCCACCAATCCGAGATGTAGTCCTTGCGGTTGTTCTGATGCTTCAAATAGTAGGCGTGTTCCCACACATCCAGCGGTAAAAGAGGGACGATATCCCATTGGGACAGGTTCTGATGCTTCTCTGCAGTGAGAATTTCAAGCCGCTGGCTTCGAGGGCTCCATACAAGAATCGCCCAGCCGCCGCCTTCCACTTTTTCTGCTGCATTAGAAAATTGCTTGTGGAAGGCATCGTAGCTGCCAAAGTCACGTTTAATTTGCTCCAGCAGCTCACCATCAGGCTTTCCACCACCATTTGGACTCATAATATCCCAGAAGATCGTATGCAGATAGTGGCCTGCACCATTAAATGCCAGCTCTCGCTCCCAATGCTTCACAAGATCAAAATTGCCAGACTTTCGGGCTTCCTGAAGCTTTTTCTCAGCTGTATTAAGACCGTCTACATAAGATTTATGATGCTTGTCGTGGTGGATGCGCATCGTTTTTTCATCAATATAGGGTTCGAGGGCGTTATACGGATAGGGAAGTGGAGGCAGAGTGTGTCCCCCGATCGGTACAGGCTGGTTAGGTACTCTTGGATCGGTAGCAGATGGGGCAGCATCGTTTGGTGCCATGTCCTTTGGTGCGGCTAAAGCGGGCTGTTTTTCTTTGCGATGGTCTTGATCTAGTTCTGCCTGGATCTCGGAGATTTCCTCAGGCGAAGCTTTGTCGAACGGGGTATCGTAATCAGAGGGTTGTCTACCGATAGGGATGGGAACGAATTCATCGGGCTGATATGGATCTATCATGTGATGTTTTCCAGCAGCACAATCCGCGATGGCTCCTGGACGTTCAAGCGTCTCGAGCACTCCGAGGAAATATTCTGATTCGCGGATAATGTGAAGCAGGACGGTTTTTGCAATCGGCAGGGATTTGACAGCGGCGCTCTGATCAAGGATATAGTAGAGCTGCTTGACGAATTCTCTGGACTGTTTAGCTGAAGCCTGTAAAACTCGTTCAGTTTCTGCAATGAATTTTGGATTGGTTACGGCTTGTTTTGAGGAAAGACCATATTGAAGAAGACGATTAGCCGCCTCTTCTGTTTCGGCAAATACTTTTTTCCATTCATTTAGAAGCTTTACGTAATTTGGCTCCAGTCCCGGGACAATAGCTTGAATAACATCAGTATGCTCTTTCTCTTGTCCTTTCCAAAAACGAATCTCTTCTAAAATGCGCACAGGCAAATAAGGCCCGTAAACAAATAGCATCGGGGATAGCCTCCTCTAATTATTGTCTATATAAAGAATTTATTCTGAGGAATGGTTGTCCTATGCTATTTCGAATCGGACCCTGAAGTACTGCCTGGATTGGACTGTCCTACGCGGCTAAGGAAAGTAGATATTTTACGCAAATATTCTTTCGGGTGCTCGCGGAAAATTAATTCATGATGTGAGCCTTCGACAATCCATACATCAGAAGCAGGATTACTCTGGTTAGCCGCCAGCTTTTCTGCGATAGGGTAAGGTGCTTTCTCATCCTCCGTCCCGTGTATAAAGAGTGTCGGGAATGGATAGTCCTTGGATTTGACCTGAGGATACGGAATTTGTCGCAGACTGGTGCCGTTAAGTGCCGGAAGCAGCAGACTAATAATTTCGAGCGAAGGATGCCGTGGTAAATCTATATGCTGATGAATGTTATGATACATCGTGTCAGGCTCAAGCAGGAAGGTGCTGTCCAGAATCATTCCGTCGATATCTTCACTAGTTAGAGCCGCTTGTAGTGCGGTGCCTGCGCCCATGGAAAAGCCCCATACGATAATCTGTTGACCACCTCGCTGTTTGGCTAATGAGATAGCACCCAGCAATTGTTGGGCTTCCTTTTTACCGCCAGTAGCAACTTCCTTATTACTATCCTGGACGGCGAATCCGTAGTCAAACATAAGCACATTAAAGTCCAATTTATGAGCAAAATGGGCTAGATCGTACATCGGAATCCATGTTTCCTCGCGATTTGCTCCATATCCATGGCTGAAGACGATGGTTTTACTAGAGCCTTCCACGGGAATATACCATCCTTGCATCATTCGACTTCCATCGGCTGCTGGAAAGGAAACATCCTCATATGATAAATTTTTGGATAGCTTCGGATTGGAATAAAGAGGAGCTACCTTTGGATTTGACAACACCCATGCGATATAGCCATGCAGCGAGACGAAACAAAATAATAGAAAGAACAGGATCGATAGCAGGAGAGCCACGATCACGTGCTTAAAGCTGATGCGTCTGACTCCGAATCCGCTGGTCTCGGGTTCGCTCAAGCTGGGTGTCAGGGGGAGGTCGGTTTGACTGCCATGGCTCATGTTCTTTCCTCCTAACTATTAGATGTTGTTAAAAAGTCAGCTTTTGATCACGAAGTAAAGCGTAGAAGTAAACTCGACATCGAATCTTGAATTCAGCCGGGCCTTCCGGTACTCACGTACACAAAACAACCGACTTTTTAACGAATTGACTGTAGATGAAAAAAATACCAAATTATGTCGAAAAAAAGCGAATGTATAAAAATATCGTACGGCTACCCCATCATAATGTCAATGGAGATAGGCTCCATTGGCTTGGTTGGATTGACGGGAATACACCTTTTTCATATAATTTATGTAACAGTGTTTCATGTAGTGAAACTCTAAGAGAGGTGAATCCGCGATGGAGGACCGGAAGTTAACGGTACGCGCTGTAGAGAGGGCGCTAGATATATTGATGTGTTTTACTAGAGGCAGTGATCTTGCACTGACAGAAATCGCAGGGGAGATTGGGCTGCATAAGAGTACCGTGCATCGTCTTCTGACCACGTTGGAAGAGAAGGGGTTTGTAACCCGGGATCAGGCTACGGAGAAATATCGACTGGGCTTAAAAATATGGGAGTTGTCAGCACATTTATCACAAAATGATGATCCGGCAACATTGCTCCTGCCTCAGATGGAGCGTCTGCGTGATCGTCTTGGCGAGACGGTTAGCCTATATTTAAGAAATGGGACGGATCGATTGAGGATTCAGGCGGTACAGAGCAATCAGGCGATTCGCCGTGTCGCGCCTATCGGTGCCAGACTTCCGCTATATGTCGGGGCATCCAGCAAGGTGCTTGTTGCTTATGCTGATGACTCTGTGATCCAGAGCCTGCTGGAAGGTCCTGACTGGCCAACTGCTATAGACAAAACTGCTTATGTGGCTCAATTGCAGGAGATTCGCAGGATTGGATATGCTACCAGCTATGAAGAGAGAGAACCGGGAGCGGCAGCAGTATCTGCACCAATCTTCGGCAGATCCGGCAAAATCGCGGCTGCTCTGTCCGTATCAGGTCCTGTCAGTCGTTTATCACCGCTTACTTTGCAGGAATTTGGCCCGATCCTGATTGATGCTGCTAAGGATATGGGGATGATGATTAATTCATAATTTGAAATGTGAGATGCAATAATTATTTCATCATATGAAAAGGCGTTCTCCAGCATGACAATACTGGAGAACGCCTTTATTGTTAGTTTGCCTTTTTGATCCAATTGGCGATATCATCAATGACTTCTTTTGAGACATTATAAGGCTGGTAGTATTCCGATCCGATGGAAACTCCATCGTAAGCTGCCAAGGTATGATTTACCTTAGGGTATGATTTGAATTCGACGTTCTTGTGGTCAGCCAGCGCTTTTTGCCAGCCTTTATATTGTTCCATAGTAACTTGCCAGTCGTTTTCACCTTGCAGGATAAGAACTGGCAAGGTCTGCTTTTTGGCCAGATCGGCTGGAACATAATTTTTCTGCTCGAACCACCAGTATGCTGGTTGAAGCGGGAATTGGCTAGGGAGGTTGTCTACCGTATATTTTGGATCATCTACAATACTAGCGAGCGTAGTCCATTGAGCAGCCTGCTGCTCGTACGGAGTTGAATCCAAGCCTAACTTCTTAACCCGATTAACTAATTCTTCTTGCTGTTCAATCAGAACTGTAGTGAACTTGGAGCTTGGAGCAGACAGCAATATAGTACCCGCGATAGAGTGGTCCTTATCGTTATCTACAATTAGTGGCATTACGAAACCGCCTTGGCTATGACCGGCAACGAAGATACGTGCTGGATCAATAGCATCATTGCCCTGCAACAGCTGAACTGCAAGAAGGGCATCATCTACGCTTTCTCTTTTGAGTGTAAATTTAGGTTCTGCCGATACTTTAAATGTATGTTCATAAGTGATCTTGTCATAACGCAATACTGCTATGCCTTGAGAAGCGAGACCTACAGCTAAATCGCGGAATAGCTTGCCTCCGCCAATTGAAGAGTCGCGATCATGGGTACCAGACCCATGGATAAGCACTACAGCAGGAAATGGGCCATCTCCCTTAGGTAAAGTCAGCGTTCCGGGAAGCGCATATTTACCTTCTCCTACAGTGACTTCTTTTTCGGTATATGCAGCTGCATGATCATAATCAGGTTTTTGGTATGTCGAGACAGAGGCTGTTGTGATGAAAAGATCATCGATTTTTCCGTCAAGGTTAAGGCGCAGCGTTACTTCAAAAGGCAGAGTATCAGCCGTAAAAGTATATTTTACATTTCTGTGGACCGCAGTCGTGTATTCTGTTTTTCCTGTCTGCTTCTGATTTTTGCCAAAAAGAGTTGAATAATTGTTCCAGACCTGACCAAGCACTGGCGCTGGTATGGATTGAGCTAAAGACTCACTGATGTACCTGGCCGCTTTGTCTCCGTTGCCGGATTGCAGCTCTGCTAGGAACAGGTCAGCAGGATCGCTTGAGGCTTGAGCTTCGCCGAAGGTTTTTTTGATGAATTCCGCACTTACAAGTGCATTGCCGGACACGAGACGAACGGGCTGATCTAATGTTACACTTTTGCCGTCCAGAGTAGCGTTCTTGTCACCAATCTTCAAAATAAGGACATGGTTATCTTTTGTGATCGTGATGGTACGAGTCGATGGATTCCATTTGATCTCTGCACCTATGGATTTGGCGGTTTCTCTAATCGGTGCTAATGAGGTTCCGCTCTGACTCTGAGATAACGCCATTGCAGGAGTAGAGGATAGCAGCAGATTAAGGGAAAGAACGGCAGCTGAAGCTGATAGTAAGGTCATTTTTCTTTTTTTAGTCATGGTATAAGCCTCCCTGAAAAAATTAATTCACACCAGTAATAAAAGATACTGCGACAATAAGAGCGATAATCCCCAATAAGAAGAGACTCCCTGCCGGATGTCCAAAATTTACGGTCCAGCCGATACCAACTCTTTTTTCAACAAAAATAGAAGGGTCTTGCGGATTATAATATATGCTCCCAAGCTTCCAGTACATATCATCTTTGAATGGCTGCGCATTTGAGGAAGATGATTCACCGATTCGACTGCCTCCCTGACCTGTTGTAAAGGACAAGATGACCGCGAACAAAACGATGAAAGCCGGAATGGACATACTCACAAATATCATTACGTCAGCGTCAAGCGAGTAAATCATGTTTAATTGGATAAAAGAAAAGAGTACAATGACAGCCAGGCCAGACAGTACAGTGAACATCGACCATCTGCGACGGAACAAAGTGTTTTGTGAAATGGAGCGCTCTGGATGAGCTGCATCGATTTGCTGTTTACTTTTTTGAATGCTCCAGTTTACAAAGATAAACAAAAGCATCATCACGATTTGCGTAATCGTTGGAAAAAGTACGGTACGATATGATTTATCTGCTGAGTTGGTTACATTTCCTTGAAAATCAAATTTCATAGGGATGGTATTTGGAATTTTATCGTAGTTCATGAGCACAAGAATCGCCCCGATAACAATAACTACACCATGGATAATGAACCATTTGTTAGAGAGAATGAGGTTCTTTTGACGAAAGCTTGTGTCAATCGCAAGTACTGATTTTTTTGCGGAATTTGAAGGAAGAGATATACTTAGTTTTTTCATTTTAAAGTGAAAGATAAGGTTCATGATGATAGATGCGATGATCATTCCGCACAGAGATATTCCTATGATCGTGCTTTGAGATTCATCATTCATGCCCTTCATACTGTATATGAGGGAAATACATATAATTAACAGAGCAGAGTAAATCACCAAACTAATGGAAGCATATTGCTTGCGCATTTGGCGCAGCTGATTGCTGTTGTAGTTTTCTTCGCTGACCGTGATGCCGAAGCTGATCGTTTTTCTTGTTAAATAAGGCATGAACGACATGGAAACTAGAATCGGTACATAAATTAAAGCTAATAACAAAATAGATAATAGCTGCATTAATGATTCTCCTTTCTTCCAAGAGTAATCTCTCCGTAAATATTCTCCACGATTTCGAGAAGCTGTTCCTTGCTCATTCCTCTGCAAATGGATTCTGCAATGATCGGTTTAAGCTCCGCACGCTGCTTATCCAAAAACTCCTCATTTACTTGCGGCATACCGTCAGGATGAACTACAACACCTTTTTGACGATGAACTTGAATGTAGCCGTCCTGTTTTAATAGTGTATATGCTTTATTAACCGTATGGAGGTTCACTCCGATATCGGATGCAAGACCACGTACTGATGGCAACGGTTCGCCCAACTGAAGCTTTCCGCTGGCGATGCCTTCAATAATTCCATTAACCAGTTGTGTATATATTGGAACGTCTGATTGCATATCGAGCTCTATGATCATTAATTTCACCTCGTTGTGCCATCTGTTATATTTATACTATAACAGATGACACAATTTGAATGCAATATAAATGTGAAAGTCATAACCATCGGGTTTGCTGATGGCTTCAATCAGCCCTATAAGGGAATGGTGTAAGCAATCGCCTCAAGGGCCACTGAATGTCTGCCAACCCCGAGGTATCTCAGGCCACTCTTAAAGTGGAACTTTTATTTGCTCTTTTTTACTGACTCCGCCGTAAACGGGTCAAACAGTTCTTTCATCGTGATTTGTTTGTAGTTCTTGTCTTCTGAAGGTCAGTGATCGATAAATTTAAGAGTATATGGATTATATCAAACTTATAAAATATTATTTAGCAAATATTGAATAATATGGTATATTAACATCGCGGGTCGAAGTAATTCAAGGCAACACGAAGATACCAATAACAACAAGTGTTACTGATATTGAAGAGCTAGAAGACGTACTTAAAGAATTTAAAGAAAACATAGAAATTGAAAAACAAACTTCGAAAGAAATCCTTATCCCGGCAAGTTCAGAAAGTAAGATGAAAGCGACATATAATGATTCTCATCAGAACACCTGGTGGTGTTCAGGGAATGCAGGCTGGGGGGGAACTGCTGTAACTATTACTTGTAATGTTTCATACGATTATAGTTATACCTTTAATAGCAATGATGATCCTTATTTTACGAGTCTTAGTAATATCAAATCCCAATTAGATGGTATACACCTATATACTTGGGTCCAAAATAATGCCTCATATAATTTCACAAAAACCAATTACAATAATGACACAGCAAAAATTAAAGTATTGGGCTATTATTTATTAGGTATTGAATGGAATGGCGTCCCAATCGGTGCAACCATGAGTGATGAGTGGAATTGTAGTTTAAGACTTTACTAAATTTTAAAAAACGATCACTCTTGTTCATTCAAGAAGTGATCGTTTTTTCTTCTAAATTCCTTAATAATTACAAATATCCATTTACAGTTCATGCAGAACGGGATTTAAGGCGGTTATAAAATTTAACTAATAAGGTGAGTAAAAAATACGTAACAAATATATTGACTATATAGATGTCTGCCCTAAATGAAAATGAAGTGAAAAAGTGTTTTAGAAAAAGGATATGGTTAACTGGAGCTTCTAAATTGTGATAAGTATAGTACGTAAAAAAATTAAAAGGAACTCCTAATTTTATTTCATTATTCCCAGATTGATAAAATGGGTCCCAAAAAATCGAAGAAAGCGGTAGAAAAATACTCAACAGTGACAGCGTTCGTTTTTCCATTACACTCCCCTCCTTATATAGATTAAACAAATTATATCGTAAAAAGATTAAAAAAGTAAACTAATCCTATTAATTCCAAAAAAATGGGTTTTGCTAGGTTATATAATACTTATCGATCCTAGGATAGAGCACTCTGCTATGCTGCAAAAAGTAAGGCCCTGACAGATACCGTTCTACTAGTTGATTGCGAGTGTAGCCCCCAGTCGAACTAGGTGGCTTATACAAAAAAGACGGAGCAGCTATATCAGCTGCCCCGTCTATATAAGTACGCCCAGCATGGGCGTCATCACCCGTATCCGTGAACTTCGGTCACTCGGAGTCCCGGAGTGGGACTGCTATGTCATGGCAAACTCCCAGCGTGGGGCTTGGGAGATGTCTCGAAACACAAATAACGCCCTTCCGACTTCCTACTGGGAAGCGAAAGGGCTGAAAAGTTTACTTTCTCACTATCTGGAAATTTGTTAACCTTTTGGAACCGCCGTATGCGGACTTGCATGTACGGTGTGTGAGAGGACGGAGGTTAGTCGCCCCCTCCTACTCGATTAGGGTTGTACTTTGGTGTTTATTCAGGCATTAATCATTTGACGCAATACGGTCTGCAGAATACCGCCGTTATGGTAGTAATCAACGTCAACCATGCTGTCCAGACGGGCAACAACGGTGAATTCGAATTGTGTTCCGTCCTGGCGAGTCGCAAAGACGCTCAATTCTTGACCCGGCTTCACGTCGTTGCTCAGACCTACGATGTCGAAGGTTTCAGTTCCGTCGATCGCGAGTGTTTTCCAGCTATATCCCTCTTTGAATTGCAATGGAAGCACACCCATACCAACCAGATTGCTGCGGTGAATCCGTTCGAAGCTCTCTGCGATAACAGCTTTTACGCCAAGCAGATAAGTTCCTTTTGCTGCCCAGTCACGGGAGCTGCCGGTTCCGTATTCTTTACCTGCGATAACGACAAGGCTCTGACCATTCTCTTGATATTGCATCGAAGCATCATAAATGGACATTACCGAATCATTAGGCAAGTACTTCGTAACGCCACCCTCTGTACCAGGAGCAACCTGGTTACGAATACGGATGTTAGCGAAGGTACCACGCATCATCACTTCATGGTTACCACGGCGGGAACCGTAAGAGTTGAAATCTTTGCGAGCTACGCCGCGATCGTTAAGGTACGTACCAGCCGGACTTGTTGGCGAAATGTTACCAGCCGGAGAAATATGGTCAGTTGTAACGGAATCGCCAAGCAGAGCAAGAACGCGAGCGTTGCGAATGTCTGAGATATCCTGCAGACCATCGCTAATTTTTTCGAAGAACGGTGGATTCTGAATGTAAGTGGATTTTTGATCCCATTCATACAGCTCTCCTTGTGGAACCGGAATGGAGTTCCAACGCTCGTTCTGCGTAAACACATTTTCGTATTTGCTGCGGAACATTTCCGGGCTTACAGACAAGCCGATCGCTTCCTTGATTTCTGCGGAAGATGGCCAAATATCCTTCAGATATACCGGATTATTATGCTGGTCATAACCCAACGGATCGTTCTGCAGATCGATGTTCACTGTTCCTGCAAGTGCGTATGCAACGACGAGCGGAGGAGAAGCTAGATAGTTAGCTTTGACCTGTGCATGAACACGACCTTCGAAGTTACGGTTACCGGATAGAACTGCTGCAACGGTCATGTCATTATCAGCAATTGCAGCAGCCACTTCATCAGGAAGCGGACCTGAGTTACCGATACAAGTTGCACAGCCATAACCAGCGACATGGAAACCAAGTGCTTCAAACGACTCGATCAGACCAGCCTTTTGTAAATATTCGGTTACGACGAGAGAGCCTGGAGTCAAGCTGCTTTTTACATATCCAGGTTTCGTTAAGCCGCGTTCTACTGCTTTTTTCGCAAGCAGACCAGCACCGAGCATAACGCTAGGGTTTGAGGTGTTGGTACAGCTTGTGATCGCTGCGATTACTACAGCGCCAGTAGGAAGCTCGCTTGTAGTTCCGTCAGGATGCTGTACAGGCACCTTTAGGTTGATTTTCTCATCGCTGAGTCCGTATCCGCCTTTGTCGACAGGAGTACGAATAATGCTGTTGAAGCTTTCTTTCATTTGAGTCAGCTCAATACGGTCTTGCGGACGTTTAGGTCCGGCAAGGCTTGGTACAACGGAAGCAAGATCAAGCTCAATCAGATCGGTGAATTCAGGATCTTCTGTTGCACTTGTACGGAACATGTCTTGTGCTTTGTAGTAAGCTTCAACGAGAGCGATCTGCTCTTCGGAACGTCCGGTGCTGCGCATATAAGCAAGAGTTTCTTGGTCTACTGGGAAATATCCGACAGTAGCTCCGTACTCTGGAGCCATATTAGCTACAGTAGCACGGTCCGCGAGACTGATGTTGGCAAGGCCCGGTCCATAAAATTCTACGAACTTGCCGACAACGCCCTTTTTACGGAGCATTTGAGTTACAGTGAGCGCGAGGTCTGTAGCTGTAGCTCCTTCAGCCAGGCTTCCTGTCAATTTAAAACCAATAACCTCCGGTGCAACAAAATAAAGCGGTTGTCCGAGCATACCTGCTTCAGCCTCGATACCACCTACGCCCCAACCAACGACACCAAGGCCGTTAATCATAGTCGTGTGGGAGTCCGTTCCAACGAGTGAGTCAGGGAAAACAACGGTTTCGCCGTCTATTGTTTTTGTAGCGGCAACTGAAGCCAGATACTCCAGGTTAACTTGGTGAACGATACCGGTAGCTGGCGGTACAGCACGGAAATTGTTGAAAGCTGTTTGTGCCCAGCGAAGGAAACGATAACGTTCTTCATTACGCTCAAACTCTACCTTCATATTATATTCGAGCGCTTCAGGTGTTCCGAAAGCGTCAACCATGACAGAGTGGTCAATTACGAGATCAACAGGCACGAGTGGGTTGATTTGTTTAGGGTCGCCGCCTGCTTTTTTTACAGTGTCACGCATAGCAGCCAAATCGACTACAACAGGTACACCAGTGAAATCCTGCAATACGATACGGGCAGGAATAAATGGAATTTCTTTGTTGTCGTCATGGCCTTCACTCCAGCCGGCGATTTGTTTTACATGCTCCTCCGTGATTGCTCTTCCGTCATATTGGCGGACAGCTGCTTCGAGAAGTACCTTAATAGAAAATGGCAGTTTGGAAATTTTACCCAGTCCTTGCTGTTCCAACGCTTGCAGGTCATAGTAGCGATAATTCTTGCCGCCGACCTCGAGGGTACGGGCGCTGGAGAAAAAATCGTTCGTTGACATGAATGATCCTCCTTGTTTCATTAGATGAAACTCTATTTCAAAAAAACTCACTATCTCAAGTATACCGTCCCCCCAGTGGTGAGTAAAGAACTTTTTGCTTCTATTTGGCCCAATCTATTCTAAAAGAAGATGGCCCAGTGGAACATACTGGATTCGTTTAATTCATATATTTTCAGTAGCTAAAACGGAAGTGTCGAATATAAGGAGGCGAAGACGTGGCGGAGGAATGGAGAAAAATATTATCGATCTATGTGAATCAATATAATCAGGATGAGGTGGACTACAGAGTACGGACAGATAGCCAAATTGTCACTGACCTCGATTATTTAATGAAGAGCGGTGAGCGGAAGCGAAAGCTTGAAGGTTGGTACAGAGATAGAGGAGCATCTCCGCTCCGCTGCGAGACACGTGCAAGACTGGTGCGTGAAATTGAGAATCGCAGCGGAGAAATTGAAGTGGAGCTAATCCTTGGACAGAAAATATATTATGAAAAGGGCGGAGCCCGTCATCAGGAAGAACGAATGGAGAAACAACGGTTAACTTTGCAGCGTGAAGGAGACGGTTGGAATGTTTCTCGTGTATTCCAGCCTGTGCCTGAACGTAGTCCGGCAATGATGTTGCCTTTTTTACAGGAGAAAGAAACAGGGTATGAACGACGGAACGGATCGCCAAAACCTTTTTTAAATCATGAGCTTCTCGGTGGTGGAGCATCAAGAAGTATCGTATATCGCAGAGAAGATGCTGTTTTGTATGCAGATCGATGGTGGGACAGCTTTAACCCGGAATTCTCCGCATTTGAGGTGGATTGCACGAATTATATCTCCCAGTGCCTCTTTGCAGGCGGAGCCCCAATAAATTATACTGGAAAAAGAGAATCGGGCTGGTGGTACAAAGGATACGTTGGTGGGCGAGAAGCTTGGAGTTACAGTTGGTCCGTGGCCAATGCTTTGGAACGGCATCTGACCCACAGCAATAGCGGCCTGCGGGCTGAGCTCGTAGATCGGCCAGAGCAGCTGGAACTTGGTGACGTTATCATTTACGATTGGGATGGAAACGGGTCGTATCAGCATAGTACGATCGTTACAGCGTTTGACGCTGGAGGAATGCCTCTCGTTAATGCGCATACTGTTCCAAGCAAGCACAGATACTGGGATTATCGGGATTCGTATGCCTGGAACGAGAGTACAGTGTATCGCTTTTTCCATATTGCGGACCGATTATAAAATTATAATAAGGAAATAGAAGAGAGGAATGCCTCATGGGACAGAACAAATTAACTGTAGGGCTAATTTATGGTGGCAAATCGGGGGAGCATGAAATTTCACTTCAAACGGCTTATGCTGTTTCACAAGCGTTTGATTACGATAAATATGAATTGCTTCCTTTTTATATAACCAAGCAAGGTGAATGGAAGGTTGGCAGCAAGCTGGAAGGTCCTTTTACAGCATTAGAGCAGTTGAAGTTTGACCCAGAGTCTGGCAATGGGAGTACAGGAGCTGCAATTAACTTGCTGTTTAGCAAGCTTTCTACTGGAGAATCAGCGATTGATGTTGCATTTCCTCTATTGCATGGTACTAACGGCGAAGACGGTACAATCCAAGGTTTATTCGAGATGGCTAACTTGCCGTATGTTGGTGCTGGTGTATTGGCATCTGCAGCAGGGATGGACAAAGTAATTATGAAGAAACTGTTTACGGATGCAGGTCTTGAACAATGTAAATACAGCTACTTCACAGCAACAGAATGGGAACGCGGAAACCACAATCTGATACAAAACATCGAGAAAGAGCTTGGATACCCTTGCTTTGTGAAGCCAGCGAATCTTGGATCAAGCGTAGGTATATCCAAAGCAAGTACTAGAGATGAACTTATTAAATCGGTTGCCTTTGCATTCCGTTATGATGTGAAAGTCATTGTAGAGGAATTCGTGGATGCTCGTGAGGTGGAAGTCGGCGTGCTGGGCAACGATGAGCCGTTGGCTTCAGTACCAGGAGAAATCGTATCGTCCAGCGAATATTATGATTACACTGCTAAATATCTGGATGGAAAATCGCAAATGTTAATTCCAGCCCCTATCGATACTGAGCTCGCAGAACGCATTCGGGATCTAGCGGTGAAGGCGTTTAAAGCGGTAGCTTGCAGCGGATTGTGCCGGGCTGACTTTTTCGTAAAAAAAGGCGATCAAACTATTTGGATCAACGAAGTGAATACGATGCCTGGATTCACTCCATTCAGTATGTATCCGTTGCTTTGGCGCGAGACCGGATTATCCTATGAAGCACTGCTTGATCGGTTAATTGAACTTGCGCTGGAGCGTTATGAAGCACGACAAAATCTTGATTTCGAAAACGGAGTTAATTAATCTGCTTCATCATTTTAAATGGAAGGATGTTGCATATGGGATTTCAAACGGAATTCAACTCAGTATGTAAATTCAAGAATGAACAGGAGCTCTATGAGCTGCTTGAGTATGGAAAAGGAAAAATGCGTAAGCAGCAGTTTCGCGTATATCCTACGGGGCAAAAGGTAATCGCGTATTCCCCCGACAATACAGCAGTAGCCATCGTAAAAATTACCGCTTGTGTATCTGAAATCAATTTTAACGGTGAGGAAGTTACCTCGGTAGAGCTCGATCTGGTGCGGAAATTAACCGAGGAAGAGTCTGCAGTTCAGACGGCGCTGGCCTATGAAATGTTCTTTGGTGAGGCACAAGAGGGATAATGATCGTTCGCTTCGGTTATGTAGCAATGTCGACAACCCTTGAGAATGCATCTCCGTCAAAGACGATGACCTATAAGACGTTTAGCGGACTTACCGATCAGGAAGCTGCTGTACGTCGATTAGAATCAATTGCTGCAGAAAATTTGCATAATACGATGCGACTTTTAAGGCATAGTATTGCTCATGATATACATGTGTATCGTTTTACGTCTAAGCTGATTCCGCTTGCTACACATGAAGCGCTGATTAATTTGGGATGGAATCCTTATGAGGCTTTGGCTAAGCCTTTTGCAGAAGTAGGAGAATTTGTGAAAAATCACGGAATGAGAGTATCCTTTCATCCGGATCATTTTACAGTATTAAGTACTCCTCGTCCTGAAGTGCTTCGTAACTCCATTCGTGATTTACAGTATCATGTTGCAATATTAGAGGCGATGGGACTGGATTCCCGGGCGAAGAACAACATTCATGTTGGCGGAGCCTATGGGGACAAGCCTTCTGCCGGGCAACGTTTTATAGAAAATGTCATTGCACTGCCGGATAAGATAAAGAAAAGATTGACTCTTGAAAACGATGATAAGACCTTTAATGCCCCGGAGACGCTTAAAATTGCAGAATCATTAGGTCTTCCGATGGTACTTGATATTCATCATCAATGGGTGAATAACGTGGGTGAGACCCCGGCAGAGCTGTGGCCCCGTATTTTACGGACGTGGACAAGCCCTTTCGCCCAAGCGGATGTTCCCGAGGGACAATTTCTTGCTCCCAAAATACATGCTTCCAGTCCTAAGAGTACGAGCGACCTGCGTGGTCATGCTGATCATGTCATCGCTGCTCCATTGCTGCATTTTCTTCGGGAAATTGCTCCGATGACCAAGCAGGTTGATGTCATGCTGGAAGCGAAGCTCAAGGATGGTGCCGTATTTGCATTAATGGAAGACTTGCGACAATACTCGGGAGATGGCGTTGAAATTATCGACGGTGCGACCGTCCGGATTGTTCCATGATTATCTTACTATTGAAATATTTGGTGATTTGGGGTAAGTTGGACGAGGATAGTAACTATTAGGGAGGATTCATTGGATGGGAGAACTATTAGCAGGCAAAAATATTATCGTTATGGGTGTTGCAAATGACCGCAGTATTGCGTGGGCGATTGCCCAGAGTCTTGCGGAACAGGGCGCTCGGCTTGCATTTACATATGAAAGTGAGCGTGTAGAAGGAAGAGTACGTAAGCTGGCAGAAACTATTCCGAACTCCATTATTCTTCCATGCAACGTAACGGTGGATGAGGAAATAGACAAACTTGCCGATAACCTGAAGAGTGAATTTGGCGTATTGCATGGCATTGTTCATAGTATTGCTTTTGCCAAGGCAGAGGATTTGGCTGGAGAATTTGTGGCTACTTCTCGTGAAGGTTTTGCGCTGGCGAATGATATCAGCGTGTTTTCGTTAGTAGCAGTTTCGCAGCGGTTAGCTCCGCTTATGACTGAAGGCGGAAGCATTATGACGATGACATATATGGGTGCTGAGCGTGTAATGCGCAATTATAATGTGATGGGTGTAGCTAAGGCGGCGTTGGAATCGTCCGTCCGTTATTTAGCGAACGACCTTGGTCCGAAGGCCATTCGAGTCAATGCAATTTCTGCCGGGCCGATTCGTACACTTGCAGCAAAGGGTATCAGTGACTTCAATTCGATCCTGAAGCAGGTAGAAGAAAAAGCTCCACTCCGTAAAACAACAGAAACTGCTGAAGTCGGCGATACTGCAATGTTCTTGCTGAGCCATCTGTCCCGTGGAATCACTGGAGAAGTGATCTACGTGGACGGGGGATATAATATCGTCGGTGCGTAAGTTAATAGATTTGTAACGAGAAGTTCGTTTCCGGCGAGAGAGACATTCCCCGCAGGATACGAACTTTTTGTATAATAAGAGTGAAAAGAGATCAGCGCTGCAACAAAGCCTGAAAAAGCATAGAGCAGGTTAAATGGACGCAACTTTAATCCCAACGTAACGTATAGTTGTAAAATAGTCTTTTTTGATGGATCTATAAGATTAAGAGAATAATAAAGTGAGATGTAGAACGATGAGAATACAGGTAGAAAGTAGAGTGAAATCATTGGAAGATAAAACGAAGATTCCTTATGTCGTGGGCAGTAAGAGCCCGACAGCCGTAGCTATTAACAGCGCATCCAAAGCCGGTGAATGGATAAAAAGCAAACTTGGCATGCATCAGGAATTGAATACGAAGGTATCTCCTCAAGATTTGGTTACGGATGTTGATAAAGGCGCTGAAATGATGATCCGCAAACTTATTCTGACGCATTTTCCGAATCATGATATTTTGGGTGAGGAAGGGGTTGCACCTGGAGCGACTGCTTCGGCCGCAGCGTTATCCAAGGCTAGTCAATCCGAATACTTATGGATCGTCGATCCAATCGACGGTACGACGAATTTCGTACATGGCTTCCCATTCTTTTGTGTATCGATAGCACTCGCTTATCGTGGTGAGGTTATCGTTGGAGTCATTTATGACCCGATTAAGGACGAGATGTTTGTAGCGGAAAAAGGAAAAGGTGTATATATCCACGGTAATCGGGGCGAAGTCTCTAAAGAAGCAAATCTTTCGGATAGTGTAATTGGTGTAGGATTTAATCCGGATCGTGAATTTGGACTGCCGACGAATATGAAAGGTATTAACGCTCTTGCTAGTACCACCCGTAGTTTGCGTGCAGGGGGCTCGGCAGCTCTTCATCTGGCTTATGTTGCGATTGGTCGGCTCAGTGGATACTATGAAGTAGGGCTGAATGCATGGGATATTGCTGCGGGTGCGCTAATGGTGGCGGAATCCGGTGGAATAGTGACGGATACGGTAGGTAAACCTTATGATATCGGTGTCCACCATGTAGTTGCTAGCAATGGGAAAATCCACGCCGAGCTGTTGGAGACTATAAAAGCCGCGAATGCAACGGGAATTGCTTAGTGTAAAACATTCAGAAGGAGTGTCACTTGATGAGCGATGAGAAGGAACTGGAGAAGGAGCTTAGTGAGCTTTTAAGCGATGGGGAGCTCAGTATCAGTGAAGAAGAACGTAGGCAGAAAGAACGTAAATTGCTGTCTACCAGATATGAAATTCGAGTGCAGACTCAGTTGGACCCTATCGTGGAGGAGACTCGCGCCTATCGCAGCATCGCAAGGGAAGTCGACGACCGTTATGACGAGTATATGAAGAAGGCAGACAAGAAGAATTAGATGGATTCATTCTGAATGAAGAACCCGGGGCCACATGGTCACGGGTTTTTGCGTTACTGCCAGCTAATTAGTGGAAAAAATCCCATACAAACGGCGCCATTTTTTCTATTAAACTATTTAATATGCTATCATATTTCATATATTAATTATTTAAGATATTTAAGGAGTTGTGATGGTTTGAACAAAAAAAGAAATAAAATGCCCATAATCTCGGCAATTGTTGTAATTATGCTGATGCTTAACGGCAGTGCTGCTGCGGCTTCATCATTGACTTCGTCAACGCCTGCTGATGAATACCTGATAGTTGCGCTAGGAGATTCTATTAGTGCAGGATATGAGCCTGGAATGGATGAGAAGAGTGTTCCGTACGGTTTTGTAGAGCGGTTAAGTGAGCAGGGATTGTTTCATGGACGCACGAAATCAGTGAACTATGGCATCCTGGGACTGACCAGTACAGGGCTTGGCAATTATGTATCGGCAATTAAAGACGGTAAGCAAGTGACACCGAATGAAATCCAGCAGGGGCTCCCTGATCCCCGAATTGCGGCTTTCGCAGCAGGAACATCGACTGCTAAAGCTGATCTCAGCAATGCGGATTTGATTACAATAACGATTGGTGGCAACGATATTCAGAAGCTTCTTCCTGACATTAAGGATATGTCTTCCGATCAAGTCAAAGTACAGTCCACTGATATTTTAACTAACTATGCTCTTCAAGTTCGCAGTATTGTGGATACTTTAATCGAACTGAACCCTGAAGCACAAATTGTGGTGGCAGATCAATATCAACCAATTCCGAAAATCGCAGGAGCTGGTACTTACGTAACACTTCAGAATGTTGCAACTTCTTTTACAGCAGTTGTAGATGAAATTGCTGAGCAATATACAGCACAAGGGAAAAACGTGAAAGCGGCGCATGTTGCAGAGGCATTCGTCGGACGCGAAATTTCATTGACTCATATTTACCCGGAAACCGATATCCATCCTAATCAAAAGGGCTATGAGGAAATAGCCAAAGTTATCTCCAAGGTCGTATGGGATAGCTACACGGAAACTGCAGCAAAAAAGGGAGAAGCAGAAATATCTATAGTTGTAAAAGGTGTGGAGTTAAAATCCCAATATCAACCCGTCTTGAAAAACGGTCAGACCTTTATTGCGATTAAAGATATCACGGATGCAATCGGTGGCGAATCCCGCTGGAATAGCAAGACACAATCTGCAACAGTTACCTATGAAGGGCGATCCGTTGTAATTCCGATGGGTTCTAATAAGATTACCTCTAATGGTGAAACGCTCACTACAGCAAGCCCGGCATTCCTGCACAAGATTGGCAAAGAATCAAAAACCTATGTTCCTTTAGCAATTCTTGCACAGGGCTTGGGCCTTGATGTGAAATACAGCGGCAAAACAAAAACGGTATTTATTAATTTATGATCATTCAAAAAGGCACGGCGCGCTGAGTTCATCAGCGGCTGCTGTGCCTTCTTTATTTTCCTATGATAATGGTTTAATTGCGATGAACCGTAATCTTACATAGTCCGCATGCCAGGCATCGTTGATGAACAATTTTGGTCGTGTCAACTGCTCTACCTGATGGATGATGGTTTGTTTTTCCTGATCACCAAGCCCTGCAAAATAGGTATCGGCAGCGAATCCATTAATCCAATGGGATAGACCTTTTTCTCGATCCTCCAGCTTGGTGAACCGATCAAGATGCGTCATATACTGCACGCGGAAGCCTTGCTGCTCCAGTAAAGTACTGTAATCCCCCACACTTGGAAAATACCATGGGTCCAGCGATTCAGCATCAATCCCATATTCTTCACGAAGTATCTGAACTATGGATGAGATAATGATCTCGACATTGCCTTTTCCACCAAACTCTGCAACAAAGCGTCCTCCGGGTCTCAGAGCATTCCACACCGAACGAATTACACTCGGGGCATCCTTCATCCAGTGCAGCGCAGCATTAGAGAAAACGGCATCTACAGGCGTATCCAATTCAAACCGCTCACCATCTCCAACTTTAAAATTGAGGCCAGGATATTTGTATCGCGCTTGTTCAATCATTTGGGCAGAAAAATCCATCCCAACGACCTTGGCTCCAGTTCCAGCAATCTCATTGCTTAAATCGCCAGTTCCACATCCTAAATCTAATATGACTTCGTCACGCTGCGGCTTCAGTAGATTGACCACGCCTTTGCCATATTCCGATACAAATCCTAACTTGTTATCGTAGTGTTCTGGCTGCCACACCTGATTAGTTCCCATCATCTCATCCTCCTAGAGTTGGAATGGAATTATTATCTCATGGGAGGTTCAATTGGTATAATATATAAATACAATTGCGTTAATAGGTATATCCTATAATATGGTTGCGGTAAACCGATCTCTAGTGAATGTGATTACATGGGATATATGCAAAATAGAGGACAAAGGCCGCTTAGATCATAGTAAAGATAAACGGTCCTTTGTCCTCTATGGAGATGTCTTAATGCTATGCTACTTAGTGCTAATTTCCTTAAACGAAGCATCGGCAGCTTCCAGTGTAAAATCAATATCTTCTTCCGTATGCGCAGTTGTCAGGAACCAGGCTTCATATTTGGAAGGCGCCAGATTAACGCCACGGTTCAGCATGGCGCGGAAGAAGGCTCCAAATGCTTCTCCGTCAGTATCTTGCGATTCATCGTAGTTAGTTACCGGATGGTCGCAGAAATGAGTGGAGAAGGAGCCGCGAATTTGATTGATCGTAAGCTGAACTTCATAACGGCTGGCCGATTCAGCCAATCCTTTGGTCAGCTTCAGCGTGAGACGCTCCATTTCTTCGTAGATACCTTTACCTTGAAGGACTTCAAGACAAGCGATACCCGCAGAAATGGAAGCCGGGTTACCAGCCATTGTACCCGCTTGATAAGCAGGGCCGAGCGGAGCAACCTGCTCCATGATTTCCTTGCTGCCGCCATATGCACCGATCGGCAGGCCGCCGCCGATGATTTTGCCGAGCGCAGTCAGGTCAGGCTTAATCAAATCATGGTTGGCAAGCCCTGCATAGGTTTGTGTAGATCCGTAATGGAAGCGGAACGCGGTAATTACCTCATCATAGATGACAAGTGCACCATATTGTCTTGTAAGTCGGCATACATCCTCGAGGAATCCTGCTTTGGGCATAACCATACCGAAGTTCCCGACGATCGGCTCAATCATAACAGCCGCAACGTCGTCCCCCCACTTCTTAAGAGCCTCGTGTAGAGCCTCTGCATTGTTAAAAGGTACAGTAATTACTTCTTGAGCTATGCTTGCAGGAATACCTGCGCTATCAGGGATACCCAGTGTAGAAGGACCCGATCCGGCCGCAACCAATACTAAATCTGAATGACCATGGTAGCATCCTGCAAACTTGATGATTTTGTTCCGTTTCGTATAAGCACGAGCTACACGAATCGTTGTCATAACAGCTTCCGTACCTGAGTTCACGAAACGAACCTTGTCCATGGAAGGGATTGCATCCTTCAGCATGGCAGCAAGCTGAATCTCAAGCTCTGTTGGTGTACCGTAAAGTGTGCCGTTAGCGGCTGCTTCCTGAATAGCCTTTGTCACGTGAGGGTGAGCATGTCCTGTAATAATCGGTCCGTATGCTGCGAGATAATCAACATAACGGTTCCCGTCAACATCCCAGAAATGAGCGCCTTGGGCTCTCTTCATAAAGACGGGTGCCCCGCCACCAACCGCTTTGAATGAGCGAGAGGGGCTGTTGACGCCGCCGACAATATGTTTTAGTGCTTCTTCATACAAGTGTTCAGATTGTTTACGATTCATCGAGAGATAACGTCCTTTCAAAATTAGCTTTAAACAAACAATACTTCCAGTGAGCCGTATTACGGCTCGCTGGAAGTAGCTCCATTAGGGGAATTGTCTGTTGCACTATTGTTACTGCCGTTTGAAGAAGAAGTGGATGTACCGCTGTCAGTTTCATTAGCAGCTTCTTCTTTTTTATTAAATACTTCCTGCACGTAAGTCTTTAGATCATCTTCGTCTCGAACTCCAAGTACTTCAGAGCCTCCGATATTTTTCTCAACGAGAAGCTCCATTGGCGGTATTTGTTCGCTGCTGCTCATCTGGCTTGAGTACCCAATTGTAGCGAGCTTCCACATATCTTCGACTGAAAGGTTGGTATCGATATATGGATTCATTTTCTCCAGAATCGATGGCAACTTCATAATGGATGTAGTGGATTTCATCTTCTCTGCAACTGCAGTCAGGAAATTACGCTGCCGCTCGGTTCTCGAATAGTCTGACATGGCATCATGACGAAACCGTACATATTGCAGGGCAGTTGTACCGTCCAGATGCTGAAATCCCTTTTTGAGATCGATATCATATTCGTGATTGTCAGCTTTACTGGTGTATTTCATATCCTTTTCTACATAAAAATCAACGCCGTCTACAGCATCAACAAGCTCAATGAACCCTTGAAAGTCTGTATATACATAATACTGGATCGGAATGCCGAGCAGATCGGATACAGCCTTCATGGCTGTGTTTGGCCCGTGCGTAATGGCCGTGTTGATACGATCCGAACCATGATCCGGTATTTTTGTGTAAGTATCGCGCATAATGGAGAACAGGTAGCCTTTTTTAGATACAGGGTCGATGGATGCGACCAGCATAGTATCGGAGCGCGGGATTTCACCTTTTTTAAGACCCCGGGCATCTACACCCATAAGCAAAATGTTTACACGTTCAGTTCCTTCCCACTTAGGCGGTTCTTCTACTTTCGTCTCGGTAGTCTGGACATTGTAGAAGGGTGACTCCTCGCCACTCTTTTGGAAGTTATCCACTTGATTGTAAATCGCAATGAAGTAGTAAGCTACGAGCGCGGCGATCACGATAAATACTCCGACCACTGACCAAATAATCGCTCGTTTTGTACGTCTTGTCATAATGTTCGTCCTTTCAGAAATAAAACAATGATTTCGTTTTGGATATAGAGGTTCTTCATATCATTACATTATAATTTCTTTTATAATTACAATCAATTTTCATATTTTAACCAATATGTTAAGTTAATATTTGGAGGAGATCATATGCAGAAGAAAACAACACAATCCGTAGAACTTGGAAAGCAAGTACCTGACTTCAAACTGCCCGCAAGCGGAGGCGAACAACTCTCGTTAAGCCAGTTTCGCGGTCACAAGGTAGTCATATACTTTTATCCCAAAAATATGACTCCAGCATGTACACAAGAGGCGTGCGATTTTCGGGATTACCATGGTGATTTTGCTAAATATGGTGTCATCGTATTAGGCATCAGTGGAGATACAGCAAAGTCACATGACAATTTTATAGCGAAAAAGGAATTGCCGTTCCCCCTGTTATCCGATACTGACCATGAGGTGTGCAGATTGTTCGGAGTATGGCAGCTTAAGAAGCTGTATGGACGCGAATACGAAGGAATCGTGCGTTCAACTTTTCTTATTGATGAGGAAGGGATTCTGGTTCGTGAATGGCGCTCTGTAAGGGTAAAAGGCCATGTGGGTCAGGTGCTTGAAGCAGTTAAAGAAACGAATCTGGAAGCATAAATTTCAAGCGAATTGAAAATCGAATGGATTTAATGATCTAAATTCATAAAAATTTGAGACAGTCTAAGAAGTCTATTTATATATATCTCTTCATACAATCTACCAGAAAGCCAAATGATTCATATAAACGGTTGGAGGTAGAAATATATGAAGCGAAATTGCACTATTAGTCAGTTATTATTACGCAGCATACTCATTATGATGCTAGTTATTACTGTAGTCATTGTTATGATTACGGGTCAAAAAGGAGCTCTGCCCGAGGCGAACGCTTCTGACATTTCAACTGCCAGTTCATCTGGTAGTTTATCTGCCAGTGCGTCATCCCATTCTGTAAATCGGGCAGCAGCTCCTGTTTCTTTAGATGCAGTTGGAACCGGTGTTCCGACTTTTGAAAGGTCTATAGCGAAAACATCTGTTGCAAAAAAGAGTTCAAATGAAAAGATTGTGTACTTAACCTTCGATGACGGTCCAAGCAAATTAACCGATCAAGTGCTGGATATTCTAAAAAAGGAAAATGCAGCAGCCACCTTCTTTGTTCTGGGAGAGCATGCAAAACATTCGCCTGAAGTGATCTATCGGATTGTTGATGCGGGCCATGCAATAGGCAATCATAGTTTTGATCATAAATACGATGATTTGTACAGCAGCTTCACTCATTTTTGGGGGCAGATCAAGGCGACAGAGGAAGTTCTTAAAGAGATTATCGGAGTACGACCCGAGCTGGTGCGAGCACCGGGAGGAACCTATGGTCATTTTGATGAGACATATTTTAATCTGCTTGAACAGGGTGGCTACAAAGTGTTCGATTGGGATGTAGATAGCGGAGATTCCAAACGTAGGGGAGTTCCAGCATCCGAAATCGTTAAAAATGTGACTTCAACTAAATTGAAGAACGAAATGATTGTATTGATGCACGATGGGACAGGACACGCGGAGACGGTAAAGGCATTGCCTGAAATTATTAAATTTTATAAAAAGCATGGATACACCTTTCGAGCTTTATCTACAGAGCAAAGTCCTGTTCAGTTTCATATATCCCCATCTGTTAAGAATAAAGGAAGGAACTCGCCATCTCTGGCTTGGGTACAAAAAAATGTAGTCCCTAATGCAGACCTGTTCGGTCCAGGTCAATCGTTGGTTCTCGAAGCGGCAGGTGTAGAGACAAGGCTTGATCCAGGTGAGTATTCGCTGCGAAATGGACAATATCAAGTTCCGATCCGCACGGTAATGGAACGCTTGGGAGCTCAGGTTAAATGGGATCAGTCTAATAGGACTGCTGTCATTGTATGGGGGGATGTTCGAATTATTATCGATACAAAAAGAGAAACAATTACAGGAGAGCAGGGTGAATCCTCTGCACGGAAAGGTCCAGTCGCCATTAATCATGATAAATCATCACTTTGGATTCCATTGCGGACTCTTCTGGAATCCTCAGGACAAACTATTGTTTCTGTTGCTGCTAGCCAAAAGGAACGCAGAGTAAAAGCGCAATAATAGATTTTTTCCTCCTGCGGAGGTCTATTTCAGCTAGTTCTGGAGAGACTAGTTGATAGATTTTTGTAATGAGTGGAGGGGAAAGAAATGATTCATAATCAGGCGTGTGATGTGCTTGAACGGCTTGTGAATCGGGTCGAACGAGTGATTATTGGCAAAAGAAATGAAATTGAACTTGCTGTCGTATCTATGCTGCAAGGTGGACATATTTTACTAGAAGATGTGCCTGGCGTCGGGAAAACAATGCTGGTTCGTACGTTAGCGGCTTGTGTAGGAGGAACGTTTGGTCGAATCCAGTTTACTTCGGATTTATTGCCTTCTGATGTGACCGGAGTGACAGTGTATCATCCCCAGTATGGTAACTTTGAGTATCGTCCAGGCCCCATACATTCCCATATATTATTAGCTGATGAGATTAATAGAGCCGCTCCAAGGACACAATCTGCCCTTCTTGAGGCTATGGAAGAACGTAAGGTAACTGTTGACGGTGTCACGTATTCGCTTCCTCAGCCGTTTTTGCTGCTCGCTACACAGAATCCTCTTGAATATGAGGGAACGTATAGATTGCCGGAAGCTCAGCTGGATCGTTTTTTAATGCGTCTATCTCTCGGATATCCTGTTCCTGAACAAGAGATCGAACTGCTTGGACGTAATCAGGAACATGTGTCCGACATTAAGCCTGTACTCTTGCCGGAAGAAATGGTGGTCATGCAGCGTCAAGTGAGATTGGTGCTGGTTGACGATCGAATTAAATCATTTCTAGTTGGAGTAGCTAACGCATCTCGTCATCATACTCATTTGTCGCTCGGAATCAGTCCTCGTGGTACATTGGCCTGGATGGGGGCGGCGCAAGCAATGGCCTATTATAAAGGTCGTTCTTATGTGATCCCTGATGACGTGAAGGCAGTGGCAGGAGCGGTATTAGGGCACAGAATGATGTTGAAGACAGAGGCAAAAATATCAGGAATGAGCGGAGAGGACATCGTAAGCGATTTGTTAAAGCGCTCTGACATTCCTCTGTTTAACCGTGCCTCGGGGGGGACGGCATGAGAATTGGACAATGGGCCTACGTATGGGGCACTGTGGCCTTAATACTGCTCGCCTTGCTCTACAGCTGGAGAGGTGGACAATCCTTATTGTTTTTAGTGATCCTCCTTGGACTTATTATCATTCAAGGAACGGTTGCCCAGCTGTGCGGACCAACAAGCGCAAAGGTGGAACGAGTATGTAATCCTTTAATTCCTGAAGCTGGTACTGAGATGGCGGTCACCCTAACCATCACCTTAAACGGTAGTATTCCACCGCTCTGGATACTGGTTGAGGATCATTTGGCTCTATCCTCTGGAAGTGAAGGGGCTGGAAAGCTTCTGTTTATGGGCTGGAAAAGAAAATATACAGGCACTTATTATATACATGATGCGAAGCGAGGAGTGTACCGCGGCTCTAGCGTGTATTTAACGTGGGGGGACCTCTTTGGCTGGTTCATGCGCACACTGCGATTACAAAGCGATGACGTCATGATTGTACATCCAAGGCCATTGCTGCTCTCTTCATCAGCGCAAACAGCATTTCATGGCAATTCGGATGTCGAGAATTACGTGCGAGATTCTATAATGCCGGAGAGTACGAGTACGCTGTTCGGGAGACTCAGAGATTATGAGGCGGGAGATCCGCTGCGTCAAATTCATTGGAAGGGCTCGGCCAAAAAAGGAACCCTGCTTACTCGTTTATCAAATGAGACGACAGGGCTATCCCGTTATCTGCTTCTTGATACATGCCCGGATTCTTATGCTGAGAGAGGCTTTGAAGCAGCTGTATCGGCTGCAGCAGCATGGTTGCTTCGGGAGAAGAGCCAAGGCGAAGAAATGCTTCTGTATCATAATGGACTGCAATCTGCTATTACACTCTCGGGCAGCAGAGGGCTGCATAGGGGGCTTGATCTTTTAGCCGATATCAGGCTGGAAACGGATATCTCGAAGCAAGCACTGATTTCAACATCCAAGCTGTTATTTCATGCGATTAACTTCACGTCTCTTCATGCGATAACTTTGATAACGGGAACACTATCATCTCAATTGGTAGACACTGCACTGCATCTCAATGAGATCGGTAGAAAATTAGAGATTTGGAGCGTATGTGATGGCTTAGGTAGACCCGAAATTGCTAAGGAAGTGGCGCGTCTTCGTAAATATGGAATTCCTGTAGTCGTATTCAAACATGATTCGGAGAAAATACAAATCTCCAGGAAGGGAGATGATGTTAAGCATGTCATCGCTTAAGCTGGAGAGTGTTGGAGACATAGATCTGCAAGGTAGTCAGCCTTACAAAGAGACGAGAAGTACAGAATTATCCTATTGGAGAGTAGGACTGAAGCGATTTGCAGTCAGTCTCCTTTTGTTCGGATTATTTAGTGAGTGGCTCTATCCGTTGTTTTCACTGATCGATGAAGGACAGAACAAAATCGTTCATCTGTTTGTAGTATTGACAGCGGGCTTGCTGTTGATTGGTTGTTTTCACATGCCAAAATTGTTGTATGCACCACTGCCTGTGCTCTTCATAGCCGGCTCAATGTATTTCTTTTATGGAGGAATAGAAGGTCTACAGTGGTATACAGAATATTCAGAAATACTTATTCAAGATGTTATGAAGCTTGTTCAATCCGGGAGATTGAACGGAATCAGTCTAGAATCGAGAATGCTGCTGCTTTTGATTGGCTGGTCCTTGCTGATTGTATCTGTTCAAATGCTGGCGCTTGGAAGAGGGAGCATCCTGTTGTTTTTCTCGGTCACATTGCTGTATTTATGGGTCCTTGAGATAGCTGTTGAGATCAACATTACCTCAGGCTTTATTCGTACGGCTGCGTGGGGCTTGGGGCTTCAAATGCTGATATTTAGAAATCATATATCAAGTATGCTTTGGTCTCATCGGAAGGGAGTAAGAAAAGCACAGCATCGAGTTAATTACGTAATTGTCGCTTCAGCATTGCTGAGTGTCTGTGTTCTGGGTGCTGCAATGCTAACCTCTTTGCTACCGATACAGCCTACTAGAAAGATTCCATGGGATCATGCAATGCAAGCTTTGGAGAAATGGAATGGCTCTCACGGGGAAGAGAATTGGAATGCATACAGCACATCAGGTTATTCAAGGGATGATTCTGAGCTTGGAGCGCCTCTTAAGCTAAGGCATGATCCCTATTTCACGGCGGTATCACCACAGCGTACCTATTGGCGTGGTGAAAGCAAAATGCTCTATACAGGAAGGGGCTGGACTCAGCCTGTTCTGGATAGCGAGCTTCAGAATCATCTCATAGAAATTACTTCATCTAATTTAAACAACTCTCATGAGATTCATGGGGATGAAGTTAAGCAGACAGTTATTTTTGAAGAGCCTCAGCCTGTCGGTAGTGGTTCTCCGTTGTTTGGAGGCGGATTACCGCTTACGGTTGGTATGGTATTTTCAGGTGAAGCGGCAGAACAATCGGTTCAAGCTACTGCCAAATATGATGAATCCGCTGATGCTGTCTATATCGAGCAGCTTAAGCAACAAGGAACCGGGGCTCAATCTCTTTGGGGATATGAATTGACTTCCAAATTACAGTCCTACTCTGAGGAGGAACTGCATAGCAGTGTTGGCCCGGACCCTGAAGAGATAAGACGTTTGTATCTACAGCTGCCGGAGAAATTACCTGACCGTGTTCGAAAGCTAGGGATAGATCTGGCTGAACAGGGCGAGAATCGATATGAAGCAGTGCTTGAGGTTATGAGCTATTTAAAGGGGAATTACACATATAGCTTAGATTCCGTCCGCCCCTCACAGAGGAAGGATTTTGTTGATTCGTTTCTGTTTGAGCAAAAAAGCGGATACTGTGATCATTTTTCCACTTCCATGACAGTGCTGCTTAGAAGTGCAGGAATTCCCTCAAGATGGGTAAAAGGTTTTGCTCCGGGTGATCCTGTCTCAGAGAGTGGGAACAGATACGTAATTTCATATGCCGATGCGCATGCATGGGTGGAGGTTTATTTTCCCGGAATTGGCTGGGTTCCATTTGATCCGACTCCTGGTTATGAATCTTTGTCTATCCCTGGTTCTGTCGATGCTGATTCCGGTATGATGAGCACAGGAGGTTCCATTTGGACGAAGGTTGTATTTACTGTTAACTCAGTAAAATCAAGTATGTTAACAGTACTGCAATCATGGTGGAATAGTGCGAAAAACGTTACGGTGGATGTGCTTCTGATTATTTTTAGCGCTGGCTTCGTTCTGTTGGTTGCATTAATGAATCAAAAAAACCTGGTACGCAAGCAATGGTTTCGTCTCCGAATGACTGCCTTAAAGCTGAGTCGAAGATTTCCTGACCAGAAAGAATTACTAGCGGCTGCGGATGTAGTGTGGCGGGAGCTGTACTTGCTCTACGGGACTAAACCACCTGCTATGACAGCAAGAGAATATGTAGATTACATTGGGCATGGTAGGGAAAAATCGAGCGTTTTTGCAGGGATAGAACAATTTGTAGATGTTTGGGAGACAATTTATTATGGTGGAATACGACTCAATCGGACTCAGAGTAAAAATTTTCTGAAGCAGTGTCTCGATTTGGCATTTTCCTCCAAGTAATTAACACCAACAATCTGGTGTCTGATCTTTCTTGACGAGCTCTTTCGTCGTTTCGTATAATTATTGTCATGAATTGAGGGAGGCTCGGTAATGAATAAGCCAAATGAAATGATCGTTGTTCTGGATTTTGGAGGACAATACAATCAGCTGATAGCTAGACGGATTCGTGATTTAGGTGTTTACAGTGAATTGTTGCCTTTTAACACACCGGTTGAACGGATTCGCAAACTTGCTCCTAAGGGGATTGTTTTCTCCGGCGGTCCATCCAGTGTTTATGCAGAGGATGCTCCGCATATTGATCCAGCTGTATATGATATCGGGGTTCCTATCTTCGGTATTTGTTACGGTATGCAATTAATGGCACAACAGCTTGGCGGTAAAGTAGAACGCGCTGCAAAACGCGAATACGGAAAAGCTGATGTCGACTTTGCTCAGGAGTCGCGTTTGACTAAAGGTCTTGATTCCAAACAAACTGTATGGATGAGCCATGGGGATCATGTTGTTGAGCTTCCTGAGGGTTTTGTAGTGGATGCTTCGACTGATCATGCTCCTATCGCTGGTTTTGCAAATAAAGCTCTTAACATGTACGGGGTTCAATTTCACCCGGAAGTTCGTCACTCTGTTCACGGGAATGAAATGATCAAGAACTTCCTCTATGAAATTTGCGGTTGTGAAGGCAACTGGAGTATGGAGACATTTATTGAGGATGCTATTCGTGATATTCGTGCGCAAGTTGGCGATAACAAGGTATTGTGCGCTTTGAGCGGCGGGGTAGATTCCTCTGTAGTTGCCATGCTGATCCACAAGGCGATCGGTGATCAACTTACATGTATGTTTATTGACCACGGCTTGCTCCGTAAGGGTGAAGCTGAGAGTGTAATGGAAACCTTTGTCGGCAAATTCGATATGAAGGTTGTTAAGATCGATGCCAAAGAACGCTTCATGTCCAAATTAGCAGGTGTAGACGACCCTGAGAAAAAACGTAAAATTATCGGTAACGAATTCATTTACGTATTTGATGAAGAATCATCTAAATTCGATGACTTTATGTTTCTGGCGCAAGGTACGTTATACACGGATATCGTAGAGAGCGGTACAGCTACTGCTCAGACGATTAAATCTCACCATAACGTAGGCGGTTTGCCTGAAGATATAAAGTTTGAGCTTGTAGAGCCGCTTAAGGCATTGTTCAAGGATGAAGTACGTAAAGTCGGGACAGAATGTGGTCTGCCAGATGAAATCGTCTGGAGACAACCGTTCCCTGGACCGGGTCTTGCAATTCGTGTACTTGGCGAAGTGACAGAAGAGAAATTGAAAATTGTTCGTGATTCCGATTATATTCTTCGTGATGAGATTGCGAAGGCAGGACTTGATCGTGAAATTTGGCAGTACTTCACAGCGTTGCCTAACATGAAGAGCGTAGGTGTAATGGGTGATGCCAGAACGTACTCTTACACTGTAGGCATTCGTGCGGTAACATCCATCGATGGTATGACAGCAGACTGGGCGCGTATCCCTTGGGATGTGCTCGAGAAGATCTCTGTTCGTATCGTTAATGAAGTGGAGAACGTCAACCGTATCGTTTATGATGTGACTTCGAAACCACCAGCAACGATTGAGTGGGAATAGAATATCAATCATTCGCCTTGCAAACCCGTTAAGGGATTGCGAGGCTTTTTTTATAAGTAGTACAATGTATTCATTGGAATTACTTAGGAGGTTTTATGAAGAATATCACTATAGAAAAAGTCGTAGTAAGAGAAAATGGGTTGTTTCAGGAACTACTCGTAATTTGGGAGACATCAGTCAGAGCAACACATTTCTTTTTGACAGAGGAAGATATTCCAAAATTACGTACGCAGGTCAAAGCTGCTCTGGCTGTGATTGATACATTAATTGTGGCAAAGGATGATTCGTATAAACCAATTGCTTTTATGGGGATTCAGGACGGGAAATTGGAAATGCTTTTTATATCTTCCGAAAATCGTGGTGACGGTGTTGGAAAAACATTAATTTCCTATGGCATCAAAGAATATCACGTTGAAAGTCTTGATGTGAATGAACAGAATCCTCAAGCTTTAGGATTTTATGAACATATGGGATTTGAAGTTTATGAACGTTCAGAATTTGATGAACAAGGAAATCACTTTCCAATTTTACATATGAGATTGAAAAGATAAGGAATGTCGAATATTGCTGGAAATGGAGAGCATACTAATTAATGAGTGAAAATCACAGAAAAAAAATCATTAATTTTAACAAATCGCGAACATTCAATGCCGGACAGGTTTAAAACATTCGCTTTTTCTGTTGACAATTTCTTTGATCGAGCCTAGAATAAGTCATGTGATAAGTCTTAAATAAGACTTGGACAGGAAAATTCGACAAATTACAACTTAATGCTTTTCGTATAATTCCGGGGATTGGCCCGGAAGTTTCTACGAGGTCACCGTAATGATCTGGCTACGAAAAGAAGAGGCGTATGGCATATCAGGGAAATACAATAGAATTTCGAAAATTACAGGTTTTCGTATTCTGTCAGCACTTTTCCTGAGCGCTTCTTCTGAGTGCAACGGTACCCGGGGAATAGTTTTGAACCTCGGGCTTTTTGTCGTTTTTGACTCATTATAAGGAGGAGTATTTTTATCATGGATCGGTTTTTTAAGCTAAAACAGAACGGTACAACAGTTCGTACGGAAATCATGGCCGGTATTACTACATTTATGGCTATGGCTTACATCCTTACGGTCAATCCTAATACACTGACAGCATTCGGTCAGATTGATATGGGTTGGTACTCTGTTTTCTTGGCAACTGCACTTTCTGCAGGTATTTTCACGATCGCAATGGGTCTCTTTATTAACTTCCCAGTAGCACTTGCACCTGGTATGGGTCTGAACGCTTACTTTGCTTCCGTAGTACTTTCGTCAGCTACGACAGATCATCCTTTTACTTGGCAAATGGGCTTGACTGCAGTATTTGTTTCCGGTTTGATCTTCATTTTGCTTACAATTACTCGTGTGCGTCAAATGCTGCTTGAAGCAATTCCTGATTCACTGAAACATGCAATTACGGTTGGTATTGGTTTGTTCATTACCATCATCGGTCTTAAAAACAGTGGCTTGATGACAATCGGTGTTGAAGCGGGAGATAACATTCCTGCACATACATTTACAGATGTCAAGTCATATGAAACAGTTATTCACTTGGGTAGTCTGCATGACACAAACGTGCAACTAGCTATTATCGGTTTGTTGTTGATCGGTATTTTGATGGTATTAAAAGTTCGTGGTGCTATTTTATTCGGGATTTTGGGTACTACAGTTGTTGCCATGTTGATGGGTACAGTTGATTTCAGTACGCTGTCAAATCCTCAAACTCCTTGGGTTCCTGATTTTACAGAACTCAACTTTATGGAATTTGACTGGGATGGAATTATTCACACAGGTATCATTTCAGCAATTGCAACCTTTACTTTCGTTGAATTGTTTGACACGTTTGGTACTCTCGTAGGTACAGCTACTCGTGCCGGAATTATGAAGGATCCTGAGGAAGGCAAGAAACGTGTTGGTAAAGCAATGTTTGTTGATGCTATTGCTGTTACAGGTGGCGCAATGCTCGGTACTTCAACTACAACTGCTTATGTAGAAAGTACTGCAGGGGTTGCTGAAGGTGGACGTACTGGCTTGACTGCAGTTTCTACAGGCGTGTGTTTCTTACTTGCATTGTTCCTGGCTCCAATTGCTGCTCTTATTCCAGGTGCTGCAACTGCCGCTGCTTTGATCATCGTTGGTGTACTTATGGCTCAGTCCATTAAAGAGATCGACTTCCAAGACATGGTTGTTGCAATCCCGGCGTTCATGATCGTAACTATGATGCCATTCACTTACAACATTGCTAACGGTATCTCCTTCGGCATCGTGTTCTACGTAATTCTTGCTACAATTGCTAATTTACTTGGTAAGAAAAAATACAACGTGCACTGGATGATGTGGGTTCTCGCTGTGCTGATCGTAGCACGTTACGTATTCCTTGGAAGTGCAGGCTAATATATAAGACATATATGTGATTTGAAGTTTTGAGGCTGGTCGCAATAGCGGCTGGCCTTTTTTGTGCTAACCCGGATTCTATAACTTGAGATAGATTTCAGTAGAGAAGTCATAACTTTTAATAGGATGCGTATATTTATAGAACAAAGTTGATTTTTAAGAGTTAATCTATCTTCTCGTATCTGGGGTGAAAGAGGACATGCTTACTTTCGTCAAACGAGCAGTTGTATGGCTTGGCGTTTGTCTGTTGTTATTAGTTATACCTGGAAATGTTAGCGGACAAAATATCAATTTAATTGAAAACCCCGGGTTTGAGAAGGGTTCGATGAGTGACCCTTCATTTTGGCAAGGTGACCGTTGGTCGCTGGAGGAAGGAGCCAGTCATTTTGAGGTAGTGGAGAATGAAGCTCATACAGGAACCAGATCTGCTCGGATTGAGATTGTAAAGCCGGATCATGCTAAATGGGTTCAGACCGTAGAGGTGGAACCAAATAGCAACTATGTCATTTCGGGTTGGATTAAAGTGCTGGAGCTTGGTGATGGTGAAATTGGAGCAAATCTGTTTCCACTCGGTATAGGGGGAGCATTTCCCCAAGTAAAAGATCCGCTCAAGGATTGGAAGAAGGTTGAGTTCTATGGAACAACAGGCCGAGAACAGACGGAGTTCATTTTAGCTGCTGGTATTGGTGGATATGGCAGGCTGAATACCGGAATAGCGTTGTTTGATGATATCGGAGTGGAGAAAGTAGACCATATTCCAGAAGGGATTCAACCTGTAGCTTTACAAGCAGACACAGTTCCTGTGAACGACGAGTCAGTGAATGAAGCATCAGTTTCTACTTTTGTTTCTCCTCTAAATCTGGCAATCGTATCTGTTTTGTTCAGTTTGTTGTTTAGCTGGTTGTATTACACGATGATCCGGAGGGACCATCCGTTAGCTTTAGGACGTAATAGCATGATGAGATTTGGTACTGTTCGTGGATGGCTAATTGGCATAATAGCGGCGGCTTTCATTTTAAGGATGGTTATTGCTGTAACCGTACCTCCATTTGAGACGGATATGAACACATTTATGGGCTGGGCGCAGCATGCAGTAGAGAAAGGGATCGGCAGCTTTTATTCGGAACATATTTTTGCTGATTATCCACCTGGATATGTCTATGTGTTATATATGCTTGGTTGGATACGGATGCTGTTTGATCTGAATTATGGGGATGTCGGAACGATTCTGCTTTTTAAGTTGCCGGCAATGCTTGCAGATTTAGTTGCAGGATATTTGATTTATGTAATGGCTAGCAAAAAATCGGGGGGCAAAAGCTTGCTTGGATTGGCCCTTGCAGCGTTGTATCTATTTAATCCAGCTGTAATTATCAATTCTGCTGGATGGGGTCAAGTGGATGCATTTTATGTGGTGTTCCTGATCAGCGGAATTATCTCATTAACTGGGCGTCGCATGGAAAGATCCGCGGTATGGTTTGCGATAGCCACCCTAATCAAGCCGCAAACGCTTATTTTTACACCAGTATGGTTGTTGGCTGCATGGCACTATCGTAAATGGAAATCTATAACGGTAAGTATACTGTATGGGTTGATAACTTTTACTCTGCTCGCGTTGCCTTTTTTCTGGAACAATGGAGGCTTGTCCGCTCTTCTGAAATTGTACAAGACGACGTTATCATCTTATCCGTATGCTTCGGTTAATGCTTTTAATTTGTATGCATTATTCGGATATAATTGGGCGTCGATTGAGGATCGATGGCTTCTGTTTAGCTTTAGCACGTGGGGGATTGTTTTCATCTTATTTGCTGTCGCATATGCCATCTATATTTCGATACGTAAGCGGGGAAAAAGCTTAGGAAAATCTTATTTTATTGCACTCGCGCTTATTGTTATTATGTTTGTTCTCGGCACTAAAATGCATGAGCGCTACATGTTCCCAGTTATGCTTCTATCATTATTTTCCTTCCTTCAGCTGAGAGATCGTAGGTTGCTGTATCTGTTCCTGGGATTCAGTATAACGCAGTATGTGAACGTGGCTTATGTTTTATCCTATTTAAACATGGGGCTTAGCCCGGAAAATGACGGTATCGTACTGTTATGCTCGCTGGCTAATGTGTTGCTTCTATTCTATACGCTTTATTTAGGATTCGATATATATGTACGGAGACGGCGCATTGCCTTCAATGCAGATCATAAGGATGAACGTCAAAAACGGGATCAATCTATTTTGCAAAATTTACAGGTTCTACCCGAGAGATCTTCGTTATTCTCAGGTTTTCTTCGATTACGAGGGATGGATTGGCTATGGATCGGCATTGTTACTTTACTGTATACCTTGGTAGCTGTGTATCAACTGGGTTCATTTAAAGGCCCGGGCACGGTTTGGAAACCTGCTCAACCGACTAGCTTTTATGTTGATTTTGGTGAGGCTAAACAGATTGAGCGTGTGAATTTCTTTGGTGGAACTAGCACCGGAGAATGGAAAATAGATTTTAGTCATAACGCGGACATTTGGGAGAAAACGATTGACGTACCGGATGATTACGGAGGGGTATTTGCGTGGAAGAGTCAAAATGTAGGTACTGAAGCGAGATATGCTCGAATAACAGTAGAACACCCAGGAATATCTCTGCACGAAATGAGTTTTTATGAGCCGGGAAAAAATGATCAGCCTATTGCGATTACACAAATTGTGCCGTCTGATCCAGAAGGGGATAATAGGGCCGAATCGGCGGCACTGCTGTTCGATGAACAGGCCACATCTATTCGAAACTATGGTTATCTAAACAGCACTTATTTTGATGAAATATATCATGCAAGAACAGCTTACGAGTATTGGCATAATCAATCTCCTTATGAGACAACACATCCTCCGCTTGGAAAATGGTTCATCGGGATAGGTATACAACTATTTGGTCTAAGTCCTTGGGGATGGCGAATTGTGGGAACCTTGTTCGGGGCTGCGATGCTGCCTCTGATCTATTTGCTGGCAAGATTACTATTCAATTCACGCAAATATGCAATGATGGCGATGGTACTGCTGGCTGCAGAATTTATGCATTTCACTCAGACTCGGATTGCTACGATTGATGTATATGCAGTTTTCTTTATTATGTTAATGTTCTATTTCATGAAACGATATGTGAGTATGAATTTTTATAAACAAAAGCTCTGGAAAACATTGCTTCCGCTATTCGGTTCGGGCTTGTTCTTTGGAGTCGGAGTGTCGTCGAAATGGATTGTTCTGTATGGAGGAGCAGGTCTTGCAATTATGTTGGCCATGTCACTGTACAGTCGATATAAGGAATACGCTGCCGCTAAACGGCAGTTGAGTGGTTCAGGACGAGATTTGCAGAACGATGAGAAACTGTACCTGGAAATCACAAACACCTTTGTGAGAAAAACGCTGATCACACTAGCTAGCTGTATCTTGTTTTTTATTGTTATACCTATCATGATTTATGCGGCATCCTATATTCCGGCTTTATCGGCCACGGATCAAGGATTTACTATAAGTAATTTGGTGCAGGCGCAAAAGGATATGTTTGATTATCACAGTCATCTGGTAGGAAGTCATCCATTTGCATCGACATGGTGGGAATGGCCTTTTATGAAAAGACCAGTGTGGTTCTACGGTGAATCGGGAGAAGCTGCAGGTCTAGGTATTCATAATGTATCCAATATTGTTACTATGGGGAATCCTCTCATTTGGTGGAGTGGCATTTTGGCTCTCGCAGCGGCTATGTGGATTTCGATAAAACGAAGGGACAGCCGAATGTATGTTGTTTGGATAGCATATCTTTCTCAATATGTACCTTGGATGCTCGTCTCACGAGAGACATTTTTGTATCACTACTTTGCTATGATCCCATTCCTTATCCTTGCCATTGTATATGTAGCGAAAATAGCCGAAGATCGTTGGCCGAAAATACGGTGGGTCAGATATATCTATGTAGGCATGGCGGTCATGTTATTTATTGTGTTCTATCCGGTGCTTTCAGGAATGGAGGTCAGCTCGGAATATGTGGAGCATGTTCTGAGATGGTTCCCTTCATGGGTATTTTAGTGACTTGATTATGACTAGGGGAGGCGTGTTCATGGATGTATTCTGCAGTGTTATCGTTCCTATGTACAATGAGGAAGAAGTAATTGAGCACACGTATACTAGATTAAAGCAAGTGATGGATTGTACTGGAGAGAATTACGAGATTATTTTTGTGAATGATGGAAGTCGTGACCGCACAGAGGAAATTGTGAAGTCCATTTGCAGAAGCGATCCTCATGTAAGATTGATTCAATTTTCCCGGAATTTTGGACATCAGGTAGCGATTAGTGCAGGAATGGATTATGCTTCAGGACAATCAGTTGTCATTATTGATGCAGATCTACAGGACCCTCCAGAAATTATTCTTGAAATGATTGATAAGTGGCAGGAGGGTTATCAGGTCGTATATGGTAGACGTTTGATGCGCAAGGGAGAGAGTGTATTCAAAAAAGTAACTGCCAAATTGTTTTATCGTGTGCTCGGTAAATTGACTCAAGTTGATATTCCACTGGATACTGGCGACTTTCGGCTTATTGATCGTCAGGTATGTGATGTGATGAAGGGGCTGAAGGAAAAAAACCGGTTCATCCGTGGTTTGGTTGGATGGGCTGGATTTCGGCAGACGAGTGTGGAATATGTTCGTGAGGAGCGTTTTGCTGGAGTTACAAAATATCCATTGCGGAAAATGATATCATTCGCTGCTGACGGAATTACTTCCTTTTCACATAAACCGTTAAAAATCGCCTCTTATATCGGTGTGACGCTGTCGTTATCAAGTTTTGTTTATTTGTTTGTAGTTTTGCTTCAAAAATGGATGGAGTTAGGTACCGTTCCGGGATGGGCATCAATCGTTGCTATTAATTTATTCTTTAATGGAATTGTTCTCATGTTGCTGGGAGTTATGGGAGAGTACATCGGTAGAATATATGATGAATCTAAAGATCGTCCATTATATATAGTTCGAGAGGCACTGGGTTATCATAGAAGAGATAATCGTTCAATCGAATCTTCATATGCTTCTGAAGAAATGAGGGATCAGATTGAAGGATATGTCGGATAATTTTTTTAAACTAAAGGCTTTGAAACTTAAAGGATTTCTGTCTAGAAAAGGGCTGGCTCAATTTATAAAATTTAATATTGTAGGTCTAATGAACACGATAATTGATTTTATCGTGTTCTCCTTGCTGCTGCTTTTAGGGATTGGCAGTGTGGGAGCACAGATTATTTCTTATATAGCGGGATCAATCAATAGCTATGTGATGAATCGTAATATTACCTTTGCTAGTATTTTGCATAAGAAGGAAACAAAAAAAATTGAATGGAGGCAATTTATACGATTTGGGGTGCTAAATTTGACGGTACTTGCTATTTCGTTGTTGTGCTTATATTTGCTAATAACTAAGTTGGGCCTGCATCCGATCATAGCGAAAATCATCGTAACTGGTATGACAGTAACGATTGGCTTTTATGTCAGTCGGAAATGGGTATTCAGGGAGAACGATCACCTACGGGAGATGTGAATGAATATTAAATAAGAAATATTATGAAAAAGTTGCTGGAGGCTAGCATAAGTAACGAAAAAACCCAATAGATTGAATATGAAGCAAGAACAAGTGCGAATTAATCGTATTGGAGTGAAACTTATGAGAAGTAGGGCGAGATCGATTATTGCCGCTACGCTAGCTGCCGGATTGACATTAGGCACAGCGAATACGGTCCTAGCTGCCGGAGAACCACAGGATAATTCTATTGAATCGGAATTAGAGACCCTTCATTGGTGTCCGCCTACTTCAACGCCGAC
>NZ_FNBG01000022.1:0-17062 GCF_900102215.1 Fontibacillus panacisegetis | reverse complement strand
TAACACCAACACCTGAACCGACACCAACGCCGACAGTAACACCAACACCTGAGCCGACGCCAACACCGACATCAACGCCAACGCCAACACCATCATCAATATCAACATCAACATGGACATCGGTATGGACACCAAGCCCAACATCAACACCTGCAGCAACATCAACATCGACACCATCAGCAAATCCGACACCAACGCCGACTTCTGGTATTAATTTCTTTATCCCAAGTCCAATTGAGACGCCAGATCCTAGTGCAACACCTTCTATTGAAGTGTCTCCTGCTCCAACAGAGGAAGTATTGAAAAAAGAACCAGAGACAACTGAGAATACAAAGTCAAAAACTTTGCCTAAAACAGGTGAATCAAGCTCACTTCCGTATTATTTAGTTGGGTTATTTACTGCATTCATTGGTTTAGTGCTAAGGAAAAAAGGTAAAAAAACTAATTAATCTAATGAAGAAGTAAGGAGGAACAACTCTTTACTTCTTTTTTATGTGCGCCTGGTATGGGCGATCACTAGGCGGTGGAAGTCCGCGCTCTATTACAAACGAAAAGCTCGTATTGGTCAGGATATTATGACTCCCCTGCCCAATACGAGCGTCTGCGTCAATTGCACATAAACGGTTGAACCGCCGTATACCGAGGTGGTGTGAGAGGTCGGCTGCTCAACTAATGGGTAGCCTCCTACTCGATTGACCAAAATCAGCTTTTGCTAAACAACTCAATCTCCGTAAATTCATCATTTCCCCATTCGTCCCATGACCCTTCATATGGACGTATATCGGGATAGCCAATTAATCGTAGAACAAAATAGGTATGTGCCCCTCGTTGGTTGGACTGGCAATAAGGGATGATTGTTTTTGACGGCTGGACACCTGCTTCAAGAAACTCCTTTGTTAAGGCAGAGGGATTCTTGAAGCGGGTAACCCCATTCTCGTCTGCTTCCTGCAGTGCGTCACTCCATTCTTTATGAATGGCGCCGGGAATACGACCACCTCTTCGATTAGCACGTTTGTCCTCACCGGTATACTCCAAGATGTTACGTGTATCGAGAAGAATAGCATTTTGTAGTCCATCCTGAAGATCCTCTTTGGAAGTAATGAGAAAAGGGTTAGCAGTTAAACTTATCGAACCCTCCGTGCGAGGTGACGGCAGATTGCTAGAGACCTCATAGCCTTCTGCAATCCATACCGCAAAGCCACCATTAAGGAGCTTCAATTGATCTCGTAGCCCATAATACTCAAGAACATAAAAGGCGCGTGTCGCGAGCACATTGCTGCCTTCGTCATAAATTACAATAGTTGACTCATTGGTTATACCGAAGCCCTCTAGCAAATTTTCCAGCTTCTCTTTGTGGACAATCGTTTTTTTGGTATGTTCTTTTAATTCTTTGACATTCAGCCAGTAGGCGCTCGGAATATGCGAGATTTCGTAGTTTTTTGCTCTAGCGTCAAGCAGAATAATATCTTTATGATTTTTATGCTCTTCCAGCCATTCGGAATCTACAAGCAGATGTCCGTTAATATTAGATGAATGTTGATCAGTCAAATTAGCAAGCTCCCCTCTAAAATTAAAGTGGTTCGAAGCCCAAATTTTCTCTTAATGTTTGCCCCGTGTAGTTTTTTGGAAACAAGCCACGGCGTTGTAATTCAGGAACAACTAGATCAAGGAAGGCTTCTGCTCCTCCACTAGCTAGCTCAGGCATGACGGTAAAGCCATCAGCAGCACCACTAGTAAACCATTCCTCCATAACATCTGCTATTTGCTTTGGTGTACCTGCAATGTTTAGCTGACCCTTCCCAACCCAATGCTTCTGAACTAGTTCTCGAAGGGTTATCGTCTGATTATTCACCACTTTTTGCACCATTTGATAAAAGGATTGATAAGCATTTCCTCCATTTATATCAGGAAGTGGGGGGAATGGCTCATCAAGCGGGTAGCCCGAGAAATCAATCCCAAGTAAATTTGATAATGACATAACAGCTCTTTCAATAGGTGCGAACTGCTGAAGCTCAATAGCTATTTTAAGTGCATCTTCTTCATTTTCAGAAACGATAACATGAAGGGCTGGCAGTACTTTTATCTGATCAGGGGATCGTCCAGCTTTTACGGTTCTGTCTTTAATGTCTTTGTAAAAGAGACGTGCATCCTCAATGGATTGCTGAATCGTGAAAATTAATTCTGCAAACCCAGCTGCAAGATTTTTTCCGTCCTCGGATGCTCCAGCTTGGATAAGAAGTGGTCTACCTTGAGGTGAGCGCATAATGTTTAATGCTCCCCGTACGGAATAGTAATTTCCTTCATGATGGATATCGTGTACTTTATCAACCTGTGCATACACCCCTGAAGCTTTGTCCTGCTCCAGCGCGTTAGAGTCCCAGCTATTCCATAACTTTAATGCTACCTCTGTAAATTCACGGGCACGCTCATAACGTTCCGTATGAGGGGGCAATTGCGGTAGGCCAAAGTTGAACGCTGTTCGCTCAACTCCCGTCGTTACAATGTTCCAGCCTGCTCGACCACCACTAATATGGTCAAGTGATGCGAATAATCTAGCTATATTGTAGGGCTCATTGAAGGTAGTAGATACAGTGGCGATTAGACCAATCCGTTCCGTCACAGTGGCGATTGAAGCTAGTAAGGTTAGAGGTTCAAAGCCAAAAATTGGGCTATGTTGTACCGCTTTAACTTCAATGGACAGACCATCTGGAATAAACAGCGAGTCTATCCGGGCAGCTTCAGCTTTTTGAGCAATTCGTTGATATTGCTTTATATCGTGAATCTCATTTAACTGCGCGCTTTCATGGCGCCAGGCTCCTTTATGGGAGCCTGAATTTTGGAGAACTAGATTTAATATCATTCTGCGATTTGGTTCGCTCATCGTTATCACCTTTACTACCCCTTTCTTACTTCATACCACTAAGTGCTATGCCGCGTATAATTTGCTTTTGGAAAATAAGGAATATCAGGATTAGTGGAGCAATTGAAATGGTTGTTCCTGCCATGATAAGAATCCAATTACTCGTATCCTTAAGCTCACTGGAGAAATAAACAATCCCGACAGGCAATGTAAATTTTTCTTCGGTTTGTAATACGATAAGTGGCCAAATGAACTGGTTCCAATTCCCGATAAATGTGAGAATGATCAGGGTAACAATAGCAGGCTTTACGAGAGGGATAGCTATATTAAGGAGAATACTCCACTCATTAAGACCGTCGACACGGGCTGCATCAAGCAGATCAGAGGGGATGGAGTCCATAAATTGCCTCATAAGAAAGATACCAAAGGCTGTAATAATACCAGGGAACAGCACCCCCCAATAGGTATCTGACCATCCAAACTCGTTTGCAATCAAATACCACGGAATAATAAGCATTTCCGTTGGCACCATTATCGTGCTGATAATGATAATAAAAATAAGCTGCTTGCCGATAAAAGAAAATTTGGCGAGTACGTAGCCTGTTGCAGTATCAAAAATGACTACGGTAGTAGTTGCAATTAGAGAAATAATAAGAGTATTTTTTATCCATTCGCTAAATGGAGCTTTTTTAAAAATCGTAGCATAGTTATCAAAAGTGATTGTCTCTGGAATCAAGCGCAGGTTATATACATCCTGTGGAATTTTAAAGGAGGTCGCGACCATCCATAGAAAGGGAAACAGCATAATACCGACACCGGCTATAAGCAATAAATAAACAAATATCATGCGAAGCTTCTCAACGGGAAATCTATTGCTTGCCCGGATTTCTCTTACTGAGCTCATTTTATCGGCCTCCTATCAATATTCTACATTTTTCTTCAAGACTTTTAATTGTAGTAGAGTGAGCAATAAAATAATCGCAAACAGCACTACCGTTGCTGCGGCTGCCCTTCCCATCTTAAACTGCAGGAATGCTAAATTGTAAATGTGGAGTACCATCGTCGTTGTGCTATTTAATGGTCCCCCGTTGGTCATGCTTAGCACCTGTCCAAAGGATTGAAGATAAGCAATGACGCCAATAACCGCTGAAAAAACGATAACAGGATTCAATAGTGGCAGCGTAATATGAACAAATTTTCTCCATGCACCTGCTCCATCAATAGACGCAGCTTCATAATACATTCGAGGTATAGCCTCTAGTCCAGTCATAAACACTAACATTTGGAAGCCTATGCTTTGCCAAATCATCGTTAAAGTAATGAGAATTAGAGCTTGATGTGGTGATTGCAAAAATAATTGCGGCTCCAGTCCTAACTGTAGCAATACTTCATTTAACCAGCCATTGCGCATTAAAATCCAGCGGAATACCCAGCTAACTGCGATAATGCTTGTCACGTAAGGGATAAAATAGATCGTTCGAAAAAAACCACGAAAACGATGAATACTTTGCAGAAGCAATGCGACGGCTAGACCAACAATAAGCTGGCCTGGAACGCCTATAACAACGAATTTAAATGTATTTACAATTGATTTTCTGAAAATTCCATCGTTGAATAATAAACTGAAATTTTCAAAACCGACGAAGGGCTGATCCGAGGACAACAAATTCCAATCCCTTACGCTTACATTAAAGGCATACAGAATAGGGACTATACGTGTGCTGAGAAAATACAATAATGGTATACCTAGCACGATATAAATAAACAGGTATCGCTGCGTCCGATAGGAAAGCCTTATACGGAACAGCTCCCTGCTTTTTCGAGCAGTGAGTCTCAAGACATGTGTGAGCATCAATGTTTATCCTCCTTTTAAGAAGGATAGGGCGCTAGCAATAAGCTAAGCGCCGCTAATCCTACTATTAACTTTTTTTGTCAACCTCAGCCCAGTAGTCATCGTAGAGCTTTTGCACTTTTGTTACAAGATCGGTGAAGGCTTTTTCAACAGGAACATTGTTTACTAATACTTCATTAGTCGCATCAACAAAAAGTGTTTTTTCCTGTGTTTCATCTATGAAGAAATGCGCACGGCTATAATCAAGCTGAGCGATGAAAGGGCCTAGTTTCTCATCATTAACATATTTATCCTGACTTGCTACTGCTTTCTGCGCAGGCAGTTCTCCGATACGGTCAACCCATTTTTCTTGAACTTCCTTGCTTGTCAAAAATTTCAGAAACTCAGCAGCAGCTTTTAACTTTTCACCTTCTACGTTATTCGGGATTGCGTTTGCCCAGAAGGAGGAAGGTGTGGACTTGCTTTTATACGATGGAAGTGGTGCAACTCCGAAGTTCAAATTAGCAAAATCATTCTTAATGGAGCCTAGACGGAAAGAGCCGTCAATATTGAGTGCCGCGTAGCCATTCATAAAGGCGTTACTATCATTTTCATAGAAGCCATTAATTCCAACCTTATGCTTGATGGCAAAATCGAGTAAATATTGGAAAGCCTCCAAGCCGGCAGGAGTATCCGCCCATAGAATTTTGCGACGATCCTCGCTCAAATCTTGGCCGCCCGCTTGGGGTAGAAGTCCATCACGATACCAGTGATGCAGCTGTGCCCCAGGCTCCCAAGCCAAGCCTTCTATAACAAACTGACCTTTAGCATCAGTCTCTGTTAGTTTTATAGAGGTTTCTACAAGCTGCTCCCAAGTCGTTGGAGGCTCCGCTATTTGAGCTTTGTTCAGCAGGTCTTTGTTGTAAAACAAAGCGAGCGTACGCACTGCAGTAGGAATTGCATAGTAGGAACCGTCAATTTTGGCAGCTTCAACTAGCGGATAGTAGTTGTTTTCAATTTCCGTAGTGGGGAAGCTGTTCTCAGGTAGTGGTTGTAAGTAGCCTGCAGCAACATATTTTGGTAACCAGCCATAATACAAATTAATAATATCTGGGCCTTTTCCTGCTGGTACAAGCGTTGCTACCTTTTGATTATATTGGTCATATGGGAAGTTGGTTTGCTTTACCTTAATGTTTGGATGAAGGTTTTGGAATTCTACAATAAGTTCATCAATCAGTTCAACCTTGGCTGGAAATTCATATTGCCAATATTCAATCGTTACTTCTTTATCAGAGTCTGACTTTTCTGGAGCTTTAGACTCATTCGCTGTATTGGACTGCTTCGGGTCTACCTTTTGATTATTACTACTGCCGCATCCAGAAATCACCAAGATGATGATAAGCAAGGTTGTTATTGTTCCTAACCATTTTTGATTTTGCATGGGTATCCACTCCTGTTTTTTATTAATCTATACTTGGAAAGCTTGTATTTTGGGTGAGTCATTAAATAGTAGCTGTTCAAGATTTAGTAGGCGACGCGCATTATTGCCAAATATTTTTTCAATGTCGTCTTCTGGTATACGAAGATCACGTGTTGCACGAACTTGATCCTGTAAGTAGCGATAAGGATAACCTCTTGGAAACCCGCTAGCATCAGTACCGAATATAATTCGGTCTGGACCAATTAACTCATAGGTTTTACGAAGTACAGATTCTAAAGTCAACTCGTATGGCATCCAGCGCATCCATTGGTTAGAGCCTGACGTATCTACATACACGTTTGGGCAGCTCCAGCATAAATGCAGCAACTCCTGAAAATATCCAGCTCCGAAGTGAGGAATAATAAATGGAATGTCGGGATAATCACGAGCAGTATTAAAAATAGCGAGAGGATTAATATTGGGATGATGAGCTATGCCTCCCGCATGACCAAGCAAGCCGAAGTGTATGAGTACAGGTAGTTTCTTTTCTGATAGAAAGGTCCAAATGGGTGTGAATGAAGGATCATCAAACGGTCGTGATAATAACGGTCCAAACAATTTGTAGCCCTTCAGTCCAAGTTCATTGACAGCTCTGCGTAGCTCAGCCTCGGCATTTTCCTCCTCAATAGAATGATAGGCAAAGCCAGTAAACCGGTCTGGATGGCGAGCAATTTGGTCAGCCATATTGTTATTACTTGAGGCTGTCAAAAAGTTCAGTCCACCTATTCCGTATTTATCAAGCTCCTGAACCCATCGATCAATTAGAGGGATAGTATCATTTTCGTTATGTACAGGTGCTGTCTCGGGGAAATCCCATGTCAGACGCATACGTTCGCTGCGCTCAGCACCGTAACTTGAAATAAGAGCATGACTGTTTTTACCGCCCAATTGAAGCTGGTAGGGTAGATGTCCGTGAATATCAAATACCTTGAATGATTTGCGAAACATATTGCTCACTCCATTTTTGTTTACTTGTATTGCCAATTTGATAGGATAGCATCGAGCTGTGCTAAGGCAGTAGCTAAATATGTTTCTCGTTCACTAAGCCATTGCTCCAAGCTGTGCAATCTATGTTGCTGGTCTTCCAATGCTCTTGTTATTTCGCTTGGACTTGGTCCTCCTCGAAGCTTGCGGATGTTGACGAAATGCTTAGGATCTAGAGTTAGCTTCAATTTCTCCCTACTGAGCTTAAGAGGGGCTCCAATCGTATGAATAGCTATCTCATTAAGTGATTGCAGGCTCAAATCACTAATTCCTTTACTTTGTTCAACTGCCTGTGACACGAGTATGCTTACAATTTTGTGAGCATTGCGGAAAGGAATTCCTTCTTCCCTCACTAATGTGTCTGCGAGCTCTGTTACTGTTGCAAAGCTGGCTGCAGCACGTCTGTGAAGTACGTCTTTATTGATTTCCAATGAATCAATCACCTTTGAGAGCAGTCTATAGACAACCTCAAGCGTATCAAGACCTTTCCAAGCATAGGGCTGCATATCATCCTCCGTGTCGACTATATCGCCAAAAGGTGTGTTATGAATCATGGTGAGCACTGTTTGTGAAGTTCCAGCAATGCTGGATAATAACGATCGAATGTGCTCGATAGAAACAGGATTTCTTTTTTGCGGCATAATGGAACTAATTTGTACATAAGGAGAAGCAACCTTTGCGACCGCAAATTCCTGAGTACACCACAGCAATAGCTCTTGAACGAAACGGCCGAGGTTAATCGCAGCTAGCTGAATGCTTGCAACAATCTCAGCAACATAATCTGCTCCACTTACCGCGTCATAAGAGTTTTCAATTAGTCCATCAAACGCCAGAAGCTCTGCCACACGTTCACGATTGATATCAAAGCCTGACGTAGTTAGAGCAGCAGCTCCCAGACTACTTAAATTACAATTAGCATATGCAGCCTGAAGCCTGCGAACATCCCTGGCTAGTGAATCACTTACCGCAGCGATATAATGGGCGATTGTAGTAGGCTGTGCTTGCTGAGTATGCGTATGGGCGATAAATATCGTATCAATATGTTTCTTGGCAAAAGTCAGCAGGCTAGCATTTAGCTCTAAAGCGGAGCTAAGTGTTCGGAGTAACTTTTGTCGTAACGTTATTCGGTAAATCGCAATACCGATATCATTGCGACTGCGTGCAAGATGCAGATTATTTGAAGAATCATCGGATAATTTCAGAAGCTTATGCTCAACTTCAAAAAATAAATCTTCAAACTGTCCATTGTAATTTCCTAATCTTAATTGCTCTAAATCAATGCTTAACAATGCCTTTGCTATGTTTAAGGCATCCTTTTGAGAAAGTAATCTTTGTTCAAGCAGCATAATGAGATGTGCTTTATGTACTGCAATCATCGGTAAGAGTAGCTCTTGCTTTGCATGATTGTAGGCGGGTTCAAGCACGGCTTCCACGTAGGTCTTACCGGGGAATTGAAGTCCCTCCTCTTGTACATGCCTTTTAGTTGCCAAATATTAATCCCTCCCTTTTTAAATCTTGTTAAGATAAGTAGCAGAAAAAATAAAAACAACCGGAGATATCGCTAGTGCGAATTCTCCGGTTGTCCGGTTGAAAAAAAGTTTATTATTCCTAGTGGAATTGTATGATAAAAATCATAGCATTATTTTAAATTGTCTGCAATATATTTTTTTGTGACAAAATATGAGTATATCGGTAAAGCAATATTTGTTGACGCTGTTGCTGAAGGTTATTTATAATCATGTTCCGGCGCATCCAGTATGATATGGTTGTGTCGTTTTTTATCGTTTATTGTAGAAATTTGTTGACAAAATTCCTTCAAAGTTTAATAATAATTATTAATTCCGATTTGTTTAATAGGATATTCTGATGCGTGCAGCTTAAATTATTGTTCAAAGAAGGCGTGGTTATGTTTAAAGAGAAAATATTACATTTTTCGACTATGGCCGAGGCGAAGGCTAATCAATGTCCTGATTCGATCGCGGCCATCCATGAGCGTTTCGAGGATGAAGAGACGATCTTCTTTCGGCTGAATGGCTTGAAGGAGGGGCCGGCGGTTTGGGTGCAGGCAGCACTTCACGGAGACGAGTATGACGGGATCTTGGCATGCATGCATCTGATAGAGTGGATTGATACCAAAGAGCTTAAAGGCTCTGTAACCATTAGTCCGGTGACCAATCCGAACGCTTTCCTGGCCAAGTCTAACGGTCATCCTATAGATCAGGTAAATATGAACCGGATTTTCAGCGATCCTTCGATGAACAGCTACTCTTATCGTTATGGTCGTTGGCTCCTTGGACAAATAATGGATCAGACCGATTGCTTTATCGATTTGCACGGCGGAGGGCATTACTTGGAAGTGTGTCCCTTTGCTATGGTGGCGAGCAATGATAAGGAAGCCTTCAAACAAGCAATGCGCCTCCTTCGGGATGTGGAATTGACAGCTATCTATGAATGTAGTGAACAAAGCAAGGGAATGTTCATCAATGAGGTGTGCCGTCTGGGCATTCCTGCTGTATTGCTGGAAAGCGGGGGCGGATTAAATTGGACGAACGAGGCGGTTAAGCATCATGTGCAATCTGTTCTGTCCATGCTCGCTCAAGTCTCGATGCTGCCTGCAGCTCAATTAGATAATCCTCGGGATAGAAAGACCTATTGCGTGAAGGAGATCACAGAGCTTCGCTTTGAGGTTGACGGGCTACAGCTTCAGCATGCGTCTGCCGGAACGATTGTTAAAAAAGGAGACGTTCTGCTTGAGGTAATGAGCTATCCTGACTTTCTCAAAAAGTCAATTGTGAATCCGCTAGATCAGGCCTTGGTGTTATCTATTCATACTGCCTCTTCTTTGAAAAAGGGAGAATACGCGGTCATGTTAGGAAAAATAGAGAAAAAATAGACTTGGAAGGAATGACAGAGATGAAAAAAACTGGATTACTTGCTCTACTGCTTATTTTGACGATGGTGGCGGCGGGATGCTCTACCGGAACTTCGCAAAAGGGAGCGGCTCAGGATGGTTCCTTGGAGATCACCATTGCCAGAGCCTTTGACGTTAATGGATTGGACCCGGGATTTTTGACGGAAAATGCCCAGGTAGTGGACAATATTTTTGACACCTTGGTTAAGCGGGACGAAAATGAGCAACTGGTTCCTGGACTAGCTACAAGCTGGAGTCAAGTGGATGAGAACACTTGGGAATTCAAGCTTCGTGAAAATGTTAAATTTACGAATGGCGAGCCTTTCAACGCGGAAGCTGTGAAGTACTCGATCGATCGGGTATTGAATCCGGACAATAATGCGCCGACGGCCGGCTATATTTCTACAATTCAAGAGGTTCAGGTGGTAAATGACTACACCGTACACGTAATTACCAAAAACCCGGACCCACTCGTTCCTACCCGCTTCAACCGCTATCCAACCGAAATTGTGCCTCCGAAATATACCGAGGAGGTTGGACAGGAGCAATTTGCACAGAAGCCCGTCGGAACAGGCCCATATAAGTTTGTAGAGTGGAACAAGGGTAGCAGTGTAGTGCTGGAAGTCAATAAGGATTACTGGAATGGCGAGCCAGAGGTGAAGAAGATTACCTTCCGTTCGATTCCGGAAGCATCTACCCGGGTTAGTGCCCTGCTTAACGGTGAAGTTGATCTTATTACCGCAGTTTCTCCGGAGGATCGGGAGAAGATTGAAGGCTCCTCCAATGCTAAGCTATCCTCTGTGGAACGTGCGGGAAATACGGTATATGTCGGTTTCAAGACGGATGTAGAGCCATTTAATAATCCAAAGGTAAGACAAGCCTTGAACTATGCTATCGATACGAAATCAATTGTGGACAATGTGCTTCGCGGAGCAGCGGTACAGACAGAAAGCTTGATCGGGCCAAAGGATTTTGGTTATGCGGGTGAATTCGATACGTATGGCTATGACCCTGATAAGGCTAAGCAGCTTCTGTCTGAAGCCGGCTACCCAGACGGCTTCTCTGCAACACTCGATACGGTCAACTGGTACATTAAAAATACAGATGTTGCTCAAGTCATCGCTGAGCAATTGAAGGCCATAGGCGTTAATATTACTGTAAATAATGTGGAGAGCTCTGTTTATCGTACGCTGGTTCCATCTGGCAAGCAAAACAGCATGTACGTTCTAGGTTGGAGTAGCACCAACACACTGGATGCAGATGCCGCTATTTATGCCATTTTGCACTCTGGAGAATCGTATTCGACTTACAGCAACCCGGAAGTGGATGCCAAGCTCGAGGAAGCCAGAGGAACTACCGATGAAGAACGCCGCAAAACGTTATATAAAGAAATTGAAGAAATTGTGCTCCAAGATGCACCAAGAATTTTTCTCTATCAAGAAAACCAGTATTATGGTGTATCCAAAAAGCTGAATTGGGAAGGCCGCATTGATGGCTCAATCCCGGTTGCAACCATGAAGGCAGCCGACAGCAAGTAAGAGGCAAGCCCTCTATTTACAGCCTGAATGCGGGATGGGAGTGTGTTTGGATTGAGACAATATATAGTCAAGCGTTTTCTGCAATCCCTTCTTGCCATACTTGGCGCGGCGACGGTCGTATTTTTCATTATACGTCTGTCCGGAGACCCGGCCCGTCTCATGCTGCCGCCGGAGGCGAGTGAAGAGCAGGTTGCCGCATTAAGGGAAAGTCTGGGGTTCAATCGCCCTTTGCTTGTGCAGTATCTTGATTATTTAAAGGATATGGTAACAGGTAACTTCGGGAATTCATTGTACTTCAAGGAGTCGGCGCTCCAGCTTGTGCTGGAGCGAATGCCGGCGACCATGGATCTGGCGGTATCCGCCATTCTGATTGCGGTCGTAATCGGTGTAACTGCCGGGGTAGTTTCCGCTTATAAGAAGAACACCTTTATTGATTACTTGATCAATATTTGGATCTTTATCACGCAATCTCTGCCTGTTTTCTGGGTAGGGATTGTGTTTATTATGATTTTTGCGAATCAGCTCCATCTTTTTCCGACCTCAGGGAATAACGGATTAATCTCGCTGGTTCTGCCTGCACTGACCTTGGCAGCCTATCCGATTGCACCGATTGCTCGGACAATGCGCTCTTCGTTAATGGATGTGCTCCAGCAAAGCTACATGATTACGAATACGGCGCAAGGCTTTTCCAAACGTCGCATGGTACTGAAGCGTGGGTTAAAAAATGCCCTCTTGCCGGTTGTGACGGTCATTAGTCTTGAGTTCGGGGTTATGATCGCTGGGGCTGTGGTGACAGAGACGATCTTCTCGTGGCCGGGTGTAGGCCAATTAATTATGCAGGCTGTCAGCAATCGAGACTTTCCGCTTGTTCAGGCGAGTATTTTAATTATCAGCATTTTGTACATTTTGATTAGCTTTATAACGGACATGGTTTATCTCTGGATTGATCCGAGAATTAAAGTGCAATAAGTAAAGAGAGGAATGGCCCATGAAGAAGAAACTCGTACTGCGGGGGAATTGGAAGGGAATCATAAGCATCGGGTTGTTGGGCATCATTTTTGCAGTCACCATCTTTGCCCCGTGGTTTGCTCCCTTTGATCCGTATCAGCAGTCCTTGCAGGATATTCTGATTCCGCCTTTAAGTCACTATACTTCTCATCCGGGGATCAGCGTGCTTGGAACCGATCAATTAGGCAGAGATGTGCTAAGCCGATTGTTATATGGGGGGCAGTTATCTCTTTGGATGAGTATTGTATCGGTGTTGTTTGCAGGAATAACCGGGAGTGCGATCGGAATTATCGCCGGATATTTCGGAGGGAAGGTGGACGCAGTGATGATGCGATTGGCAGACATCCAGCTCTCCATTCCCAGCATGCTGCTTGCGATTGTTATGGTCGCTGTGCTTGGCTCCGGGCTCACTAACATAGTAATCGTGCTTTCGATTACCGGATGGGTAACCTTTGCCAGAGTGGTTCGGAGTCAGGTGCTCTCATTGAAGGAAATGGAATTTGTCGAAGCGGCCAAAGCGATGGGGGTCCCGAGCCTGATCATTATGTGGCGGCATATTTTGCCGAATACATGGTTTACCATTCTGACACAGGCTTCTCTTCAAATGTCACGGATGATTTTGCTTGCTGCTTCGCTCAGCTTTTTGGGGCTTGGTGTGGACGTGTCGACGCCAACCTGGGGCGGAATGATCAATGACGGAAAAAATTACATTAGTTCGGCCTGGTGGCTGTCCACCATTCCCGGGCTGGTGATTGCTTTTGTTATTCTGACGATCAATTTGTTCAGTGATTGGCTACGGGAGAAGTCGGAAGGATAAGGAGGTGGCCTCATGTACCTTGTTACAAGGGCACAAGTGAGGAGAAGCGGCATTGCCGATGCAATTGTTGCACAGGAAATTGTTGAGCGTACTTTTATGGAAAAAAGAGCGGCTCAGGCTGTATGCGGACAGGAAGTATCCATGATTCCGCAGCAGCTGGAGACAGGCGCTTTTTACTCCTTGCCGGGTTATTTGTCCAAGGCTAATGTGGCTGGCGTCAAATGGACAACCCATGTTCCTAAAACCTCGAGACATGCCGATTACACGAATCCGGTGGTCGTTCTGAATGATTTGAAGACGGGGGTTCCCATCGCACTTGTGGAGGGGCAATTGATTAGTGGTCTGCGAACGGCTGGCGTATCGTCTACAGCACTGAAGTACCTGGCGAATCCTGAGACTCGGTCTGTTTTGATTTGTGGCTCCGGATTTCAAGCTGTTCGTCAATTGGAGGGGATACTTCCGTTCCTTCCTCGGTTGAGAGAAGTGCATTTCTGGAGTCGTCATCGCGCACATGCGGAAGCTATGCATCAACAGTTTGCAGAGATATTGCAGGAGCGGGGCATTCATGGAACGGTACATGGCAGCTTGCCGGATCGGCTGGATTTCGCAGAAATTGTGTTGGGGGTAACCTCGGCAGCCACACCTTATTTGCGACCGGAGCATTTTTCACGTGGCCATCTGTATGTGCACATTGGGATGAATGATATTGAGGCAGAGGCTATTCAAGCTTTTGATCAAATTGTGTGCGACGATTTTCAGGCTGGCGTGAAGACGAGCAGTCAATCCTTGTTCCGACTGGCCCGAGCTGATGCTTCGGTGGAGGAGAAGGTTGCGCTGCTGGAAAATTTGCTTCCGCCGGACAGTGAAGAAGGGGGCCCTCCGGTGATGTCGATCAGGCAAAATGAGCAACAGAAGCTGATGTTTAATGCTTTTGGCCTGCCGATTTTTGATTTGGCACTGGCTGCGGAGGCGTTGCAGCGGCTTGCGAATTTAGGTGAGGAGTACCTGTCCCGCTTTGACTTATATGGGGAAGAGGTGACAACAATATATGAGTGAAGAGAAGTTGCTAGAAATAAAAGATCTGAGCGTGGCATTCCGTAAAAATCAAGTCACCACGCCTGTTTTCTCAGGCCTGTCCTTTGATATTTATCAAGGAGAGACTGTGTGCTTGGTCGGGGAATCGGGAAGCGGAAAAAGCGTGACAGCCAAAGCCATTATGCGCCTTCTCCCAACAGATTCGGTCAGCTATCCGGAGGGAGAAATCCGGTTCAATGGGCAGGATTTACTGTCGCATTCCGAAAGAGAAATGGAGCAGATTCGCGGGGATCAGATCGCCATGGTGTTTCAAGATGCACTAAGCGCCCTGAATCCCGTGTATACAATCGGTACACAAATGGTGGACCTGATTCGACTTCATGCCAAAGAAAAGCTAAGTAGACGTCAGGCGCTGGCACAGGCGAAGAAACTGCTGGCGCAGGTCGACATCCGGCATGCGGACGAGGTCGTCAAGCAGTATCCGTTCCAACTGTCGGGAGGGATGAGGCAACGAGTGATGATCGCGATGGCATTGTCCTCTCGTCCCCGCTTGCTGATTGCTGACGAACCAACAACGGCACTGGATGTGACGGTGCAGTCTAACATTTTAAAGCTGATCCGCCAGTTGAAAGAGCAATTTGGCATGACGATCCTGTTTATTACGCATGATCTTGGTGTCGTGTACGAAATGGCGGACCGGGTCCTGGTTCTGAGGCAAGGCGAACTGGTGGAGTCGGGAACGAGGGATGAAATTTTTACCCGTCCAAGGCACACATATACCAAGCAATTGCTGAACAGTATGCCTCGTATTTATTTTCAGGAACAGACTGAACTGCCCTGAAATGAAGAGCAGGAAGGGGAAACGAAATGGAGCAGGCATTACTGGAAGTATCTCATTTGAGTAAGATATACAAAAGAAAGGGCGGACCGGATTTTTCGGCCGTCAAAGAGGTATCGTTCTCGTTATCCAAGGGAGAGGCTCTGGGCATTGTGGGCGAATCGGGGAGCGGCAAGACTACTGTTGCCAAAATGGTAGCAGGTATGCTGCCAGTGACCTCCGGCTCCATCATGCTGGACGGTCAGCCTGTGGAGAGTCGGCGCAGCAAGGATACGAAACGGAACATTCAGTATATTTTTCAGGATCCGGTATCTTCACTGAACCCGCGGCTCAAAATCAAAGATATTTTGGCGGAGCCGCTCAAGCTGTATTTCAAACTGTCGGGAGAGTCGCTTGACAATCGTATCCATAAGCTGCTGGATGATGTCGGTATTCCAAAATCGTATCAGGATCGGTATCCAAAGGAATTGTCCGGGGGCCAGTGCCAACGTATCGGAATTGCGCGGGCATTAGCAGCGGAGCCTTCCATTATGGTATGTGATGAGCCTACCTCGGCGTTGGATATGACGATTCAGTCTCAAATTCTGGAGCTGCTTCAGGAACTGCAGCGGAGCCGTGGAATCTCTTATATTTTTATTGCGCACGGCCTTGAAGTGATCTATACCATCTCGAATCGCGTGCTAGTGATGAAGCAGGGGGAAGTGGTGGAGACGGGTGCCACAACGCAAGTCTTCCATTCACCACAGCATGCATATACCCAGACTTTGATCCAGTCGATCCCTAAAATCGAGCTGCCTTATTTTGAATATTAATTACAGGAGGAATGCAAAATGAGTATCGTACCTTTGCCTAATTTGGTGGAAATGCCGCAAGAAGCTCAGGAGTTCGTAAAAAAGCGGATTGAGGAAAATAAAAGAGTAACGAACATGGTGAAAACACTGCTGTATTCAATGCCGTCTTTTCGGGCTATGGAGTTCTATCCAGTGCGAGATGAACTGCAAAAAATCATCGGCAGCCGAGCTGTTTATTTTTACTGCTATGCGATTTCAACAGAAAATGATTGTCTTGTCTGCTCAACCTATCATGCCAAGCTGCTCAAGGATTTGAACATTGCTTTCGACGAATTTGAATTTACAGAGATTGAAAACGTACTAATTACTTATGGCAGAGGTTTAGTAAACGATCCTAACCATATTCCGGATAGTGTGTATGAAGGTTTGAAGAAACATTTCAGCAGTGAGGAAATTGTACTGATCACTACCGTGGGCTGCAAGATGATCGCATCCAATACCTTCAACTCCGCCCTTAAGGTGGATCTGGATGAATATTTGTATACAGTTGAGTTTGACAAAAACGTGCTGCCTAATAGCAAGTAATCGGTATAGCAAATATGTTTCTGAGTTTAGGTGTAAAACCGAATTTGTTTTGTAGCACGAGCAGTGAATGGAATATAATTCGGATCGAATGAAGGGTCAGTTGAAGGTGAATTAGACTTGTCAGCTGAGTCCAGTTTTCGGGTATCCCTCAGGTATCTGTACGAGTTCAGAGTGAAATAATTGGTACAGAAATTCTGAGGGATTATTTTTTTGCAAAAAAGTATTGCAAACCAGAATTAATCATGCTATATTATAAGAGTTGCTGCTGAACACGGCGGTCAACAAAAACGAAGTTGATCTTTGAAAACTGAACAACGAGTGAGTATAAAAATGAGAATGAATAATTCTCGTCAGTTTTTCTAAATGAGCAAGTCAAACACTTTA
>NZ_FNBG01000047.1 GCF_900102215.1 Fontibacillus panacisegetis | reverse complement strand
AATGGCTTCGATCATCTCATCAATGACACGTGCCACATGATGATCGGGAATGAACATTTCCAAATCCAAAATCATATGGATCTGCTTGTTGTCGTAGGCTTTGAAGGTAGGGGTAAGAGATCGCTTGGAAACCGCCTTTTCTTCCAAATTCCCTAGAGGAAGTGTCGTTTGCATGGTATACTGTTCTGTAGTGGTCGTTAGATTACGCATAAAAACCGTCCTTTTGTAAAGTGTGGGTGTGGTAACTTTCATTTTACAGGAAAAGACGGTTTTTTTGTGCCTATTTTTAACTTTCAACAAAAACGGGGCTTATCGAAATCCTTGTCCCCTGTTCGGGGTCCTTTCACTTGTTTACTTTTTCATTCGGTACACGATCATAAAATCTGTGTCCGTTCTCGCTGGAGCGATGAAGGAATCGCCGCTAGCAAGAAAGTAGGGCTCTGACAAGTCTTCAAGGAACAATATATCAGAGGAATCATCGGTTCTTTTGTTCACTAGAAAAAGGCAGTCAGCTGACTCGGGCACTTCGCTGCGATTTAATTTTATGGCGATCGGATCGCTCCAGTCCACCTCTTTTCCATCATAGCTCTTCTTGGCGTAGCTCACGTTATAAATGCTGTTATTCAACAGTTTGTATTCGTATTGGTCATCTTTATCCGGATCTATACTTGCGTAATCAGCCCCCGTAAAAGGATCGCTATCCTCAAGGAGACGAACAGAATAAATGACATCATCGACAGTGAAAAAATCGCTATTTTCAAACATGGAAGCGAGACTTATTCCCTTACCAATATCAACAAATGAGAAACGATTTTCTTTAACCTCCAGCGTTTCCATGTTACTCTTCGGATGTTCTTTCCTAATGCGTTCCACGTATTCGGAGTTATGGGTCTCGCCGGTGATTTTGCAATAATTGTACGCCGGTCCGTAAATGATCGGATCGATCGCCATCGGATTTTTCGGATCAAGGATGTCCTTCATCCGCTCATCCATGTATCTGTCTTCCTTGCTGACGTACAACGAAATCTCGCTTTCCGCATTACTGAAACGGCTTGCCAACTGATGAAATAGAGCCTTGTTTTTTTCAAAATAATGCTCCCCGCCCGCTTCATTCCCTATGAAAAAGACCTCCAGTTCCAGGCCTAGTTTGTTGCCTTTTAAAAATGTTTCAAGATTGCCGTCATATTTTTGCTCCAGTGTAAAATAATCTATACCGCCGAAGTCTTGCTCGCTGGATACACGATATGTATAAAGGTAATACTCATCCGTTACTTTATGTTTGTCGATAAGTTGTTCCTGAATATCAGCTTTAATCTGTTCGGTTTGATAATTGTCTGACAGCACATTTTTAATCTCATCGGAAAAACGGTTCCAACTGGGTCCAGCTAACACACCAAAGGATACCCCGTTATATTCTAAAGTCACCACGCCGCTATCACGCACTTCATGCTTAAAATCAGGAATCGGTCCGTTATACCCGCCATGGGACAGTTTGACTTCCGCTAGCTTCGCCTCCTTCATCCCGTATTTTTCCTTGACGTAATCCAGAGCCATTTGCGCCAGTTCTTTTTTCACCTTCTGTTCCTTCACCGCATCATAACCGCATCCGGAAAGGAGTAGGGCAATCGCCAGCAATGGCCCTAATAACAATCGCACCTTCATTCAAACACCGATCCTTTATAAAAAATTACGCCTTTGTATGCCTTATTTCCTAATCTACTTCGACTCATCACTTCCAATATCCTACTATTTTTTTAAAAATACTCTTTTTCCTATTGTAAAAAGGCATTACGTCTCTTCCGCAACCGAAAGACGCAATGCCTTGCACCAAGAGCATATCCCCTATGAAGTTGAACAATCCGGGTGGAGCAGCTAATAGTTACTCAATGTTTTTTGAATAAACTCTGTTAGGTACAGTTGTAAAGCCTCTTCCTGACCTTCAATACACAAAGTATTAATGTATATCTTATCTCCCATTAGATTTACGTTTGTTGTAGTGCGGTCGAACATGAATTCCTCTGTCTCGGTTCCTTTTTCTATATTGATGTGTGACTCATCCTGCCCATTAGTCTGAATGTTATTGTAAATCGCTAAGTAATTATAGGTTGGAATATTCATTTCATGGAGGTTCACACCTGATATAGCTAGAGCCACATCCGGGTACTTAGCTTGTACTTCTGTATCTTCAAACAAGGATGCCATATTGATATTATGCTCTCTCAGGAAGTCCAGTTTCTCTGAAATCCCGTCTGTCAGAGCAGCATCTCGATCCGTGTCTATAACGTAAGGTAAGAAATCAATAAACTCGCCAATATAATCATAATAATCTTTATCCATCAGTTTTCTTCCTGTGTGTACGATAAATACTGGAATTTTGGATTTGGGAAATAAAAATTTTAAAGTGGCTACATAAATCTCGCCTGTTAACCTCCACATGGAATCCTGTATGTTGACTATCTTATTTCCAATTGTATAAACGTAATCTAGTGTCCTAAAGGTCAAATCTTTTGTAAGAAGCTGATAATTTTGAACGGCTTGATCAAAATCTTCCAACTCCAGCCTATTCATCATTTCTTCCTGCGTTGTATGGATTGGACCCTTTTTAATTTGATTAACATAATCCATATAATCATATTGTATTATTTCTTTACCTCTAATCATGTCTTTATCTTTATTTTTATAAAGGTCCAAAATTTGATTACAGAAGGTTTCATTACTCATTCCATCAAATGCCAAATGACTGCACGGCATAATAAAGGTATAATTCCTTTCATCCCTTTTGATTATGATCATCTCTTGACTTAAGCCATCTCCTGTGAACATATGATCATAATAAAAAGAGTTATATCTATCCCGAACTTTGTCTACAATGATGTCCTTTGAACGCTTCGGTAAATAGGTCAAATCTATGCATGGAATACGCATTCGATCAGGACACTCTAATTCAATCATTCCTTGAGCATCTGAATGAATGTTTATTTTGGTTCTTAATAGAGGATGTGATTTCAGCATATAGAGCATCACTTCTTCAAATTTCTCTATATCCAGTCTCCTATTAAAATCAACCTCTGCATAACTTGATCTTATTCCCACAATAAATGATAGTTTTTGGATGGACAACAACGGATAAGTTTTCACTATAGGTTGGGCCAGTAAACAACTAGAAAGTTCATTCATCTTCTGATGAATGGTCCCCATAAGTTCTGACACTTCGGGTTCCTTATAATGACTAACTATGATGGAATCTAATCCATTATCTTTTAAAATCTCTAAATTGTCTTGATAAATGGATATTGGAAATATAACGTTAGGTACAATTTCTGGATAGCTTTTTTCAATTTCATTTAAAATCTCTTCTTTAATATTAAATAAGTGATCTTCAACAAATACAGCTAACTCTTTACGATCAGAGGTTGCAGATTGAACACGTATTTCCCCTTTGATAATCTGCCTTAATTTCTCGGATATTTCTTGATCACTTAAATCGTTTACATTCTCATCTTGTTCAGATGAATTAGCATTTATTTCTTCGGCTAAAGCGGCTACGGTACTATTCTTAAATAATTGCAATAGAGATACGTGAAAGTCATAATCCCGCATTCTCGCAATAACACTTATCGCTTTGATTGAATTACCGCCCATTTCAAAAAAATGATCGTTTACTCCTAGCATATCTACGCCTAAGACATCCATAAAAAGGGCTGCCAATTTCTCTTCAGTATCATTTCTTGGTGCTATATATTCTCTGTCACTGTTAAACTCTGGTTCAGGTAAATTCCTCTTGTCCAGTTTCCCGTTATTGGTCATTGTGAATTGTTCAATTTCTACGAAATAGGATGGGACCATGTAGTCAGGTAATTCTTTTTTGATCTCACTTTTTATTTGTAAAAGATTCAGTTTTGAGCCTTCACTTTGATTCTCGCTCACTACATAAGCACAGATATACTTATCTCCAAATTTGTCCTCTCTTGCAATGACAGCCACATCTCTTATTTCTGCTTGTCTTCGGATGACACTTGCGATTTCGCCTAATTCGATTCGATAACCTCTAATTTTGACTTGTTCATCCATTCTTCCCAAGTACTCTATATTCCCATCGGGTAACCATCTCGCCAGGTCACCTGTTCGATACATTCGTTCACCCTTCGCATAAGGATTATCTACGAACTTCTCTTGGGTTAATTCGTCTCTATTCAAATACCCTCTCGCAACACCATCTCCACCTACGCAAAGTTCTCCGGGCATACCGATCCCACTAAGCGTATTTCCGTTCATGATATAGGCAGTACTGTTACTGATTGGCTTACCGATGGGTATGTTATTGTATTCCCTAGTGATATTTAGACATACGGAGAACGTTGTATTTTCTGTGGGGCCATAACCATTAATAAGTTGAATATCCTGTCGATGCTTCAAAACTTTATTCACATGTTTTTCGGATAGCTTTTCGCCCCCGATTAATAAGGTTCTTAACCCGGCAAGCCATTGTTGATCTCTATCAATCAGGTTATTAAATAACTGAGACGTCATCCACATCATATTGATGTTATAATTCTGGATCGTGCTTGAAAATCGATCCACCGCGGTGACTAAATCCGTTTCAACTAAACAGAGCATGCCTCCATTTAGGAGCGCGCCCCATATTTCAAATGTAGCTGCGTCAAAGGATAGGACTCCGGTTTGTAATATTCTTGCACCGTCGAAGTCCACATAACTTGTATTTTTTACTAACCTGACGACATTTTGGTGCTCTACGACTACACCCTTTGGCTGACCCGTTGAACCTGATGTATAGATCACGTACGCAACATCGTGGGCAGTGCCGTTATAGCTTTCTTTATATTCTTCATATTGTCCTTGTATATCAATGACTTGCCGCTGTCCCCGAACATGTTCCAGATGATGGATGTTCTTCGTTCCACACAGAATCGTGTTGATGTCACAATCCTCTAATATAAAGCGAAGCCTGCTTTCAGGGTAATCTCGATCAATAGGAACATATCCACAGCCGCATTTTAGTATCGCAAGAATGCCTGCGATCATGTGGACACTTTTCTCAGATACAATCCCTATAAGCTCCCCTTCTCTTACGCCTCTCCTTAACATTTCACCCCTAATTTCGTTTGATCTTCGATCTAATTGATCATAGGTGAATCTTTCATTAGGGCATATCACTGCCTCAGCATGCGGAGTCATTCTTACTTGTGCTTCGAATAACTCATGAATGGTCTTATCCTTCGGATATGCTGTCTTTGTATCATTAAAGTTATATAGGATTTGCTTTCTTTCATCAGACGTAATGATTTCGATCTCTGTTAACCTTTTTGATGGATCACTCACAATCTCTTGAATAACCGTTTGTAATTGAAATAATAGACGCTGTATTTGCTGTGAACTGTACAAGTTCGGCTCGTACATGATGATCATTGAAAAAATATCTGCAAAATCAATCAAAAGATTGATAGGATAATTCGTTTGTTCTCTAACCATTTCTGTCTCTATACTTAAAATATCCTCAAGGGTTCCCGCTTTATTATTTACATAATAGTTTTCAAACACCATTAAAGTTCTAAGTTTGTCGCTTCCCATCTCACTTACCCTTTGGATCTCTCCTAACGGACAAAAATCATATTTGCCTGATTCAATGGCCTGTTCATAAACTTTGTGAACCAGACTTTCAAAACTATCGTCTTGTCTACTCGAAAAACGAACGGGAATCGTATTTATAAATAAGCCGACAATATTATCGATTCCCTTCAGCGGCACATTACGCCCCGAAACTACCTTTCCAAATACAACCTCTTCCACATGATTGTATCTCTGCAAAACAATTCCCCAACATACTTCAAACAATGTGTTTGTAGTTACATTATTTTTCCTGCATAAATGTACAATACTATCACTTAATTCTTTACTTAGCTCAATTTTCACTGTATCAACAGGTTCACAATCATTTGTTTTTGGAACGGATTCATCAGAATAGATTTCAGCTACTGTATCATAGTTTTTTAGAAGTTCTCTCCAATAATCTAGTCCTGCCTCTATATTTTGTTGTTTGATCCATTGAATATAGTCCTCATAATTTGCTGAATTGGAGGATTCCTCTTTTACTTCTATTCTTAGCGATTTAAGTTCACTACCCTCTTTTAAAGCAAGATAGTACCTAAGGAAGTCAGAACAAATGATGGATAGACACCACCCATCCATGATGATGTGATGAAAACTCCATATGATTTTATATTCTTCTGGACCACATTTTAATACTGTCACTCTTAATAAAGAATCCTTTTCTAGATCGAATCCCCGCTGCACATCATCATTTTTTATTTCTTCTACCCTTTTCGTTCTTGCTTCATCCGAAATATGACTAATATCCATTACTGCTAGCTCTATTTTCCTGTTAATCAACAGCACTTGTTGTGGTTTCTTTACCTTCTTGTAAACTATGGCTGTACGAAGTATTGGATGCCTTTCAGATAACAATTCAAGTGCTTGACTGACCATGATTTCATTCAACTCAGTTTTGATGGACAGAACTTCCTGCACCACATAACTTGTCGAGTTCTCATCAAGCATCTTATGAAATAACATGCCCTCTTGCATAGGTGTTAATGGATATATTCTTTCAATGGTCCGACTCTTAGTCGTTGACATTCAATTTACTCCCTTCATAGAGAAATTAGAAAGAGGGCACTGCTTCCTTTTCCGATTCGGTATACGTCACGTTATATAATGAATAAAAGAATCCTCTTTTTTCAATTAAATCCGTAAACGAACCCTTTTCGACAACCCTGCCGTTTTTCATCATAATAATTTCATCATATATAGAAAGCGCATCTCCGTTTAACTTATGTGTAACAATAATTCTCGTAGTATTTTTAAGATTTAGAATCGATTTTTCAATCGCCTGCGCCGTTTCGTTATCCAATGATGAAGTAGCCTCATCTAATAACAATATTGGAGTACCTTTGATTAATGCTCTAGCAATAGACACTCTCTGTTTTTCGCCACCCGATAGCTGTGACCCATTTTCACCACAATTAAAGTCAGCGCCCTTTTTATCAATAAACCCATCTAATCCCGACATCTTTATGGCATCATCCAGCGCTTCCTGCGAATATGACTTATACAGAAAAATGTTATTCTCTATGGGTGCATCAAACATAAATACCTCTTGTTGAATAACCGATAACATTTTATACAAGCTAGTAGAATTAATCTCTTTTAACTCTACATCGTCAATGGAAATCTTCCCTCTGTACGATTCATAATATCCCATAAGCAAGTTCACTAATGTAGATTTCCCACTGCCACTTAAGCCAACAATTGCATAAGATTTACCCTTTTCTAATTCCAAACTTATGTCTGAGAGTACATCCTGTTCACCATCAAATGAGAATGATACATTTTCAAACGCTATTTTGTTTTCAAAATGATCCTTTTCTATCCCTGCATCTCTTTGTTCATTTTCAGATAATAGATTATCAATTTTAGTAACTAATACCGCACCTGCTTTTCGTTTATTCACGTACTCTGCTAATATCACAATCGGCCCAAGTAAATAATTCAACAATTGTATATAAGCCAACACATCACCTGGAGTCGTCTTCCCATTAATTGCAAGCCACGTTCCGAATGTGAATGTTCCTACTACCACAACAAATCCTGATACCTCTGTGAGGCTTTTTATTAATTCAGTTAGATTTTTGAACTTTCTTTTATCAACCTCAAGACTAGAGTTAGCGTTTGAAATCGCCTTTGACACTTCTTTTTCCACGCCAAAGCTTTTAATAACCGTAAACCCATTAAAAATATCTTTTATAGTTGTCGTATAACTCTCATTTTTTTCCGACACATTTTTTTGAAGGAAGGCGACTTTACCATTGAGCGCAATTGACGTAATCACCGGTAATAAACTCAGAATAACAGCCACTATTGCAACTTGAATATTGAGATAAAACATGGAGCCTAAACCGAATAAAAACAACGTCACTTGTGTCATAATGATAATATTTCCTTCTACATAATCCGTTTCTATCGTTTTTACATCATTATTAATGACTGATATATAGCTGCCTGAATTTTTCCTCCTAAAATCAGATAAATCTTTCTTAATAATTTTTTCGGTAATTGCATCCTTGTAACTAACTAATGCTTCCTTAACATATTTATTTTTCAACCAATATTGAAATACACTTACAATTAAGTATAAAGATAAAAAGACGATTACTATTAGAACTAACTGCAATAAATCAGATACTTCTCCATCAACGCTTATATTAATTAGCATTTTTAATATGAAAGCCAAGTATACGTTCAGCCCTGCCATTATGATGGAGAACGCAATTGTACCTATAAGCAATGCCTTATTCTTAAACAGCAAGGACTTTATCGTTTTGATTTTAGGTTGTTTAATTATCCTCATCTCCTTCAAATAATTTCAAAACATCTTCTAATTCACTATCACTCCACTCGATATCATTTCCATAATCCGAAATCGTATATTGAGTTTCATTACTATTGCTGCAATGTGTAATAACATCATTTAACGAGAGTTTGAAACAATCACAGAATTGTACTGCATCATGGTCATGGATTGAACCATTGTATCCAATGGTGAATGCTAATTGGCTATCCTGTAAAATGCCATCCACTGTGATCAGCTTATTGATTCTGTTCTCGTCCGAACTCATCTTACCGCTATTAAGCTTAGAAAAGTTAAAAACTCCTCCTTCACTACTGCTTATATCTCCTAGATAATTGAAACTAACTTCAACATGGCTTCCACTATGTTCCTTTAATTCATTTTCTGTTAAAAACTTTAGTATTCCATAACCCAGACCATGATTCGGCACATTTCGCAACATATCTTTAGTATTCTTGATCGTTGTTCCGATATCATCCGTTTGACATTCCAAGATTACGGGATAGATATTCGTAAACCAGCCAACAGTACGATCCACACATACTTGCGGCTCTATCGGATGCCTCCCATGACTTTCCAGTTCAATTGCAACACTCTGGAGTCCAAAACATCTACTGACCGTAATACTCAGTGCGGCAAGTAATAAATCATTTATCTCCGTGTTATAAGCTTTACTACAGTCATAAATTAATTTATTTGTGTTCTCCATGGATAGTTCAAACTCTTGGTTATAAACTTCGCTATTCCTATGATCTACCTCATCCAAGCTTTGCAATTTTAATGATTTCGATATGGATGTCATGCTTTCTGTCTTGTCTAATATCGTCTTCCAATAAGGAAGCTCTCTTCTCAAAAGATAACTTTCACCATACGTAATAAGTCCCTCTGACCATTTTTGATAGGATGCTGTCTTAAGAGGCAAATTCACCTCTTCATGATTAATAAGCTGTGTATATACTGTATTGAAATCTTCTAATAGAATACGCCATGACACACCATCTACAACTAAATGATGAATACATATAAAAATATGCATCCCATCAAAGGTGTCGAATAACCCCACTTTCATGAGCGGACCATTCTTGAGATCAACACTTCCTTGCATTTCATTACAATGCTCTTCCACGATTTGTTCTAGTGCTTTTTCATTTTTTATATCCTGATAATTATAAATAGCCAAATCATACATATCAGGCTCATCCACGCTGCGAATTCTTTGCGTTCCATCATCATCAAATACGCTTCGCAATGCATCATGATGCATAGTCAAATGTTTAAGCGTAGTATGAATACTATCCACATCAAGTTTCTCTGAAGAATGGATCATGACCGCTTGATTGAAATGCCATGGCTTTGATAATTCCCATCCAATAAATTCATGTTGAATGGGTGTCCATTGAACCAACCCTTCAACGGGCTGCTGATATTCCTCTAAATGATCAAATTGCACCTTTTCTACTTTACTACTAATATTACGAATGTCTCTTTCTTGAACTAAGGTTCTAATATCCAGATCAAACCCGTGTTCTCTTACTTTTGAAATAATCCGAATGGCCTTAATCGAATCGCCACCCATTTCAAAGAAGTTGTCGTCTATACCTATTCGCTCTAGTCCTAAAACTTCGCTAAAAATGTGAACCAATGTTTCTTCCAGTTCATTTCTTGGTGCCACATATTCTTGGGTGCTAGTCACTTCTGGTAGTGGAAGCATGCGCCGATCCAATTTACCGTTAGTGGTGACAGGCAACTGATCCATGCTTACTAGATAGGAGGGTATCATATACTCAGGCAATTCTTTTTTTAAAGCGCTTCTTATCTGTGCTGTATTGATTTCCTTTTCTTGATCCTCACTCACTACATAGGCACATATATATTTATCTCCTGCATGATCTTCAGTGGTAATAACCGCCACGTCTCTTACCCCTTCTTGTCTTCTGATCACACTTTCAATTTCGCCTAATTCGATTCGATAACCTCTGATTTTGACTTGTTCATCCATTCTTCCCAAGTACTCTATATTCCCATCGGGTAACCACCTAGCCAGATCACCTGTTCGATACATTCGTTCACCCTTCGCATAAGGATTATCTACGAATTTCTCTTGGGTTAGCTCATCCCGATTCAAGTAACCTCTCGCAACACCATCTCCACCTACGCAAAGTTCTCCAGGCATACCGATCCCACTAAGCGTATTTCCGTTCATGATATAGGCTGTACTGTTACTGATTGGCTTACCAATAGGGATCTTGTTGTATTCCTTGGTGATGTTTAGACATGCGGAGAACGTTGTATTTTCTGTGGGGCCATAACCATTAATAAGTTGAATATCCTGTCGGTGCTGCAGGAGTTTATTCACATGTTTTTCAGACAGCTTTTCGCCGCCGATCAGTAAGGTTCTTAATCCGGCAAGCCATTGTTGATCCATATCAATCAGGTTGTTAAACAACTGAGATGTCATCCACATCATATTGATGTTTTGATTCTGGATCGTGCTTGATAATTTTTCACCCGCAGTAACTGAATCCGCTTCAACTAAACAGAGCATGCCTCCATTTAAGAGCGCACCCCATATTTCAAATGTAGCTGCGTCAAAGGATAGGGCTCCGGTTTGTAATATTCTTGCACCTTCGAAGTCCACATAATTTGTATTTTTTACTAATCTCACGACATTTTGATGCTCTACGACGACGCCTTTTGGCTGACCTGTTGAACCTGATGTATAAATCACGTACGCAACATCGTGGGCAATGCCGTTATAGCTTTCTTTATATTCTTCATATTGTCCCTGTATATCAATGACTTGCCGCTGTCCCCGAACACGTTCCAGATGATGGATGTTCTTCGTTCCACATAGAATCGTCTTGATATCACAATCCTCTAACATAAACCGAAGCCTGCTCTCCGGGTAATCTCGATCAATAGGAACATATCCACAGCCGCACTTTAGTATCGCAAGAATGCCTGCAATCATGTGGACACTTTTCTCAGATACAATCCCTATGAGCTCCCCTTCTCTTACGCCTTTCCTTAACAATTCACCGCTAATTTCGTTTGATCTTCGATCTAATTGATCATAGGTGAATCTTTCATTAGGGCATACAACTGCCTCAGCATGCGGGGTCATTCTTACTTGTGCTTCGAATAACTCATGAATGGTCTTATCCTTCGGATATGCTGTCTTTGTATCATTAAAATCAAATAAAATCTGGTTTTTCTCCACTTCTGTGATCATTTCAATTTCGCTGATCTTCTTGTCTGGTGTTTCTAGTATTTTGTCTAACACATGGCTAAAATGCTCTGCCATTCTTCGGATGTTTTCCTGTTCAAACAACTTATTAGAGTATTCCCAGTTAGCAACATATCCTTCTGCATTACTACTTAATGTTAATGTCAGGTCAAATTTAGCAACAGTAGATCCCGTTTCTACCGTTCCAAATTGCAAGCCTTCTACAGACACTTTTTCTTCTTCATTATTTTGCAGCACAAATAACACGTCAAAAATCGGATTTCTTGACATATCTCTCTTTACACTGATTTTATCTACGATATCTTCAAAAGGATATTCCTGATTCTCATACCCCTTCAGACATATTTCTCGGATCTCAGCCAAAAAACTCGAAAAAGACTTATGTCCTTCGGGCTTGCCTCTCATGGCTAACGTATTCACAAACATACCGACCATATTTTCAGTATCTTGATGCGTTCTTCCTGAGATCGGGCTACCAATAATAATATCTTCTTGACGACTATATTTATTTAATAGCACCATAAAAGATGATAATAGTACCATATATTCGGTTGTTCCTGTTTCTGCGCATAAATCCTTCAACATTTCTTTGGTCCCTGTATGGATCCTGACATCAAAGCTCGACCCGCTGAACTGCTGGATCTGCGGTCTTACATAGTCTAAAGGTAACTCTAACACAGGAATTTCGTCGCTTAACTGATCGATCCAATACGCTTCTTGGTTGCTGATGTCTTTCTTTCGCATCCACTCGCTGTAATCTTTATATTGTACATCTAAAGCCTTCAATTCTTCTCCGTTATACAACTGTGAGAATTCTTTGCTAATGATATTAACCGTTGCACCATCTGAAATAATATGATGCATATCGAACATCAGCAGACTTTTGTCTGATCCGTATTTAACTACTTTTGCACGTAGTAATGGAGCTTTTCCTAAGTGAAATGGACGTACAAATTCCTGCAGTAACTCCGCTGCTGTTGCCTTTCTTTTCTCAATATCTGTCACTTCTTCACATGTCACTGCTATTTCAGCATAGACTGGATCTTCTTCTCCGTACACAATATCTACTTCTTCATATGCGACTTCTATTTCTACTTGTTCTTCTATTCTTTGTACGGGCTCCCCATCGATCATATGAAAGCTCGTTCTCAAGCTTTCATGTCTTTGGGTTAACTTTTGGAAGATTTCTTTAATTTTATCGAGATCCAGTTCTCCCTCAATTTTAGTTACACCTGGCATATTATAGACTGTTCCCAAGTCTTCTAATTCATGAATAACATACATTCTTCTTTGTGCTGATGACATCGGATAGTAGGCCTGCTTCTCGGCTTGCGGTATTGCTTCATATGTATGTTCTTGCTCCTGATGTAAAAATTCACTCAATTCTACAACCGTAGTTCTCTCAAACAATGTCTTTAATGGTAACCTTACACCCACAGTAGACTCGATTAAATTAACCACTCGTGTAGCTTTTAAGGAATGTCCTCCTATTTCAAAGAAACTATCATGGATACTAACTTGCTCTAATCCTAGTACCTCTTGAAATATGTTAACCAATGTTTCTTCCAGCTCATTTCTTGGTGCAGCATATTCTCTAGTTCCCAATATTTCGGGATCTGGTAGTGCACGACGGTCTAACTTACCATTGATCGTTACAGGCAATTGCTCCACATTCACTAAATAGGATGGAATCATGTATTCTGGCAAGTCTCTTCTCAACTCATTTTTCAATGATGTCAGTTTTACTTCCTTAGTTTGATCTGCACTAACCACATAGGCACATATATACTTATCTCCAGATTTGTCCTCTCTTGCGATGACAGCCACATCTCTTATTTCTGCTTGTCTTCGGATGACAGATTCAATCTCGCCTAATTCAATTCGATAACCTCTGATTTTGACTTGTTCATCCATTCTTCCTAAGTACTCTATATTCCCATCGGGTAACCATCTCGCCAGGTCACCTGTTCGATACATTCGTTCACCCTTCGCATAAGGATTATCTACGAACTTCTCTTGGGTTAATTCGTCTCTATTCAAATACCCTCTCGCAACACCATCTCCACCTACACAAAGTTCTCCGGGCATACCGATCCCACTAAGCGTATTTCCGTTCATGATATAGGCTGTACTGTTACTGATTGGCTTACCGATAGGTATGTTATTGTATTCCCTAGTGATATTTAGACATACGGAGAACGTTGTATTTTCTGTAGGTCCATAACTATTAATAAATTGGAGATCCTGTCGGTGCTTTAAAACTTTATTCACATGTTTTTCGGATAGCTTTTCGCCCCCGATCAATAAGGTTCTTAACCCGGCAAGCCATTGTTGATCCATATCGATCAGGTTGTTAAATAACTGTGTTGTCATCCACATGGTATTGATGTTTTGATTCTGGATGGTGCTTGATAATTTTTCCCCCGCAGTAATTGAATCCGCTTCAAGTAAACAGAGCATGCCTCCATTTAAGAGCGCACCCCATATTTCAAATGTAGCTGCGTCAAAGGATAGGGCTCCGGTTTGTAATATTCTTGCACCTTCGAAGTCCATATAATTTGTGTTTTTTACTAACCTAACGACATTTTGGTGCTCTACGACGACGCCCTTTGGCTGACCTGTTGAACCTGATGTATAGATCACGTACGCAACATCGTGGGCAGTGCCGTTATAGCTTTCTTTATATTCTTCATATTGTCCCTGTATATCAATGACTTGCCGCTGTCCCCGAACACGTTCCAGGTGGTTCATGTTCTTCGTTCCACACAGAATCGTGTTGATATCACAATCCTCTAACATAAACCGAAGCCTGCTTTCAGGGTAATCTCCATCAATAGGAACATATCCACAGCCGCACTTTAGTATCGCAAGAATGCCTGCGATCATGTGGACACTTTTCTCAGATACAATCCCTATGAACTCCCCTTCTCTCACGCCTTTTCTTATCATCTCAGCCTTAATTTCGTTTGACCTACGATCTAATTGATCATAGGTCAGTCTTTCATTAGGGCATACCACTGCCTCGGCATGCGGAGTCATTCTAACTTGTTCCTCAAATAACTCATGAATGGTCTTATCGTTCGGATATGCTGTCTTTGTATCATTAAAATCAAATAAAATCTGGTTTTTCTCTGCTTCCGAGAGAACTTCCATTTCACTAATCTTCTTGTCGGGAGCTTCAGCTATAACTGAGATGATCCGACTTAAATTGGCTAATACTTTCTCAGCTTCTTGCTCACTATACTCACTTGGATTATACATAATCTCCAAGCACAGCGTATCTTCAAGATAAACAACAAGGGTGATTGGATAATTCGTCTGCTCACGTAAACTTTCTACTTCAAATGACAATTCGCCAAATTCATTCGAATCGTTAACAACATAGTAATTTTCGAAAGCAATGATGGTTTTGATCAACTTTCCCTTAAGATTACTTTGCTCTTGTATTTCAGATAATGAACAATAGTCATATAGGTTACTTTCAATAGCTTGCTCCTGCAATTGTTTTATGATCTCTATAAAGTTAGTATCATTTTTATTATCAACCCTTACAGGGACAGTATTAATAAACAAACCTACCGTTTGCTCTATCCCTTTTATATTTGCATTTCTTCCCGATACCACTTTGCCAAATACAGCATCATTAGTTCCGTTATATCTTTGCAATAAAATACCCCAAGCCGCTTCAACAACCGTATTAATAGTTACATTAAGTTGATGAGTTAATTTTTTAACCTTTTCACTCGTTTCCTTTGAAAGCATTGTTTTTACACCATCAACTTGTTTCTCTACCTTTTCTGCGATTTGCATGGGTTCAATACCGGTTGCTTGGGAATAATCAACTAAGGTCCCAGCCCAATAATTCAGCGCACTGTCCTTATTTTGAGCAGCTAGCCATTTAATATAATCTTCATATTTGGCTATGTTTCGTGAACTTACTTCGATCTCTCGGGACAGTTCCTCAATACTTACTCCATTTTTTAAGGCATCATAATTTTGCATAAAGTCCTTCACTACTAAGGACATGCACCATCCATCCATGATGATGTGATGGAAGCTCCAAATCATTTTATATTCATTTTCCGCCATTTTCACAACAATGACTCTCATTAATACATCTTTTTCTAAATCAAACTGTTTTTCTAAATCTTCTCTTTTTATTATTTCAAAACTCTCGGCTCTCTCTTCCGGTGCCAAATGACTAATATCAATACTTACGAGTCCTATCGGCCTTTCTTTCAGCACGATTTGCCGCGGTTGCTTTACATTTTTATAAAATATGGATGTTCTCAATACGGCATGTTTCTTAGCAAGTAAATATAAGCTAGTTTCAACTATATTTACATCTAATTGACCATTTATTCTTACAATATCTTGTACAAAGTAACTGTTAGATCTCTCATCCAGCAAATGATGGTATAACATCCCCTCTTGCATAGATGTTAAAGGATATATCCGTTCTATATTTGTATTATTCATTTAGATTCCCCAATCTAAAATGGATTTGATATGGAACTTCCACATATGAATGTCATCTAGCTATAACTTTTCATAATTTCATTAAATTCACTCATATCTAATTCCAAATCACCAAAGTCGGAGGCAGTATAACTGCTCGTTTCCTTGGATGTACAATGATCTATAATTTCAGATAATGCTTTTGTATAATACTCAGCAAATTCATTTATACGCTCTAACGAATATTGCCCTTCATTGAAGGTAATCTCCATAAGCAACTTTTTATTCGTAACACTAGCATTGATTGTTAAAGAGTTAACAAGACGGTTGCTTTGGGATACAGTCTCCCCCGTTGGTAAATCAGAGATTTTCATAAAATTATTTTCATTCGTTTCATTGTCCACTTCGCCCAAATAATTGAAACATAAATCAGCTGCTCTTAGTTCAGGAAGTTCATTTCTGAAATATTTGATTACCCCGTACCCCATTCCTCGATTTGGTATCTTTCGCAGCATTTCCTTTACCAAATAAATATCTTGTTCGATATCTTGCTCTGAACAACGTAATATTACCGGATAAATACTCGTAAACCACCCAACAGTCCGATCAATTTCTAATGGCTTATGGATCGGCTCTCTTCCATGTCCCTCCAAATCAATAGTTACATGATTTTGTCCCGTCCATTGCGTTACACTTCTCGCTAGTCCAGTCAATAACAAATCATTGATCTCTGTATGGTAAGCAGATCCTGAGTCATACAATAACTTGTTGGTTTTTTCTTCATCTAATTCAACGGATACTAGCTTAGTCTCACCTTCACCATGATCGGATTTCCCTTGAATATGCCCGGTTAATGCATTTTTGCTAATTTCAATCCAATAGTTAACTTCACCTTCAATTTCATTGCTATTAGCATAATCACTTAATGCCTCTGCCCATTCTTGATATGAAGCAGTCTTCATTGGTAATTTCGCCACTTCGCCTCTTTCACTTTGTTCATAAGCTAATTCAAAATCTTCTACAATGATTCTCCAAGACACGCCATCAACCACTAAGTGATGTAAGCATAAAAACAAGTGATCCCCTTCATTTGTTTGAAATAATCCTACCTTCATAAGGGGCCCATCCGATAAATGAATACTTTCCTGAATTTTGTTGCATTCCTCTTCAACGATGGTCTTAACTTGGAATTGCTCAGAGATATTGTGTAAATCCAATACCTTCAAATCATACATTTTACTTTGTTCCACACTTAAAATTTCTTGAACCCCATCAAGGGTATAGACGGCTCTTAAAATATCGTGATGTCGAATAATTGCTTCTAATGCTTTATTGATGCTCTCTAAATTCAATTTCTGTGATGAATCCAGCATAATGGCTTGATTATAGTGTTGTGGTTCAGCCATATTCCACTCATAAAATTGGTGTTGTATTGGTGTTAGCTTCACTTCACCTACAACTTCCTCTTGGGAATATTTTTGCATCCCGTTAACTATCACTTCTGTTTTTTCAGCAATAAATCTTATACTGCGCTCCATCATCAGGTTTTTAACGCTCAAATCATATCCTGCTTCTCTTAGCTTCGAAATAACCCTAATTGCCTTAATAGAATCTCCGCCCATTTCAAAGAAATTATCGTCGATTCCAATCTTTTGAATGCCTAATACATTCTCGAATATCTCTACTAGCTTTTCTTCCATATCATTTCTTGGGGCAACATATTCTTTGTCACTTTGTACGATTGGCTCAGGAAGCCGCTTCCGATCTAACTTCCCATTAGCTGTAATTGGCAGCTTGTCAATTTCCATAATATGCGCCGGGATCATATATTCAGGTAGATCTTTTCTAATCGCATCCTTAACTTGTAATACATTCAATTCTTCTGCAGGATGATCATTTACTACGTAAGCACATATAAATTTATCTCCTACCTGATCTTCTCTTACGATTACAGCCACATCTCGTATGCCATTCTTATTTCTGAGTACATTTTCGATTTCTCCAAGTTCAATCCGATACCCCCGGATCTTCACTTGATCATCTATTCTTCCTAAATACTCAATATTCCCGTCAGGTAACCATCTCGCTAAATCACCTGATCTGTACATTCTTTCTCCTGCTGCATAAGGATTATCCACAAATCTAGCTGATGTTAATTCAGGTCTATTCAGATACCCTCTTGCAACACCATCGCCACCTACACATAGTTCGCCCTGCATTCCAATGCCGCACATCTTATTACCATTCATTACATACACTTTTGTTGTTGGAATAGCTTTTCCGATATTACTGATCCCTTTGTCTATTTCGGCCGCTGTAATTTCTTTATAGGTGACATGGACCGTTGTTTCTGTAATTCCATACATGTTAACAACAGTGGTTGAAGGATGCTTTTCATACCAATTTTTAAGCTTCCGAGAATTCAGAGCCTCGCCGCCAAATATTAAGTATTTAAGGTATAGTTCTCTATTTACTTCTGTTAATTCAGTTTGCATTAATTCATAAAACGATGAAGGTACTTGATTCAAGACCGTTACTTTTTCTCTCGACAATATGTCTAAGAAGGCGTAGCTATCCTTTGTTGCTGATTTAGGAATAACGATTAACTTCCCTCCGTACAACAATGCCCCATACATTTCCCATACTGAAAAATCGAAATTAGTAGAATGGAACATACTCCATACATCGTTTTCATCAAAATCAAATTGAAATTCACTATTTTTTAGCAGTCTTACTACATTTCGATGTTCTATAATCGTCCCTTTGGGATTGCCGGTTGTCCCTGACGTATAAATGACATATAAAGCCTGACTTGGAGGCACCGTAATAGCGAGATTTCTACTGTTTACCTTCGCCATGAGCAAATCTTCTATATACACGACTTTTCCATTAAAGCTAACGTCAATAGACACATTTTTACTAGTCAATAACATTTGTACGTTACTATCTTCAAGCGTATATTGAATTCTATCTGATGGAGCTTCTGGGTCTATTGGCAAATAGGTGCCTCCCGACTTCACAACACCTAATAATGCACTAATCATATTGATGTCTCTTTCTAAAATGATGCCCACAATCTCTTCATCTGAAATTTCTTTTCTTAGTTGTCTAGCGATGATATTCGCTCTCTTATTCAATTCTTCGTATGTGACCTGTTGATCTTCATAGACAACCGCAACGCGTTTAGGCGTATTTTTCACTTGCTCCTCAAACAATTGTTTTATGGATTTATCCTTTGCGTACTCTGCTTTAGTTTCATTAAAATCGATTAATATCTGGTCCTTTTCCACTTCGGTAATGACTTCAATCTCACTGATCTGCTTCGCTGGAGCTTTCGTTATTTCTTGCAAGATCTGTCCAAAGTGTGCTGCCATTCTTCGTATGGTCTCTTCTTTAAAAAGTTCGTCGCAATACTCCCAATTCACCATGTATCCATCCGGGGTAATATCCACGGTCACTGTCAGATCAAATTTAGCTATCTTAGATCCCGTTTCTACCTCTTCAAAAGCAACTCCTTGTGTGGATACTTCCTCTTCCTCGTTATTTTGCAGCACAAACATAACGTCAAAAATCGGATTTCTTGACATATCTCTCTTTACATTCACCTTATCCACGACATCTTCAAAAGGATATTCCTGATTCTCATACCCCTTCAGACAGGTTTCTTTAATCTCAGCCAAGAAATCAGCATATGATTTTTGTCCTTCGGGTTTACCTCTCATCGCTAACGTATTTACGAACATCCCGATCACGTTTTCAGTGTCCTCATGCGTTCTGCCTGAGATCGGACTCCCGATGATAATATCCTCTTGTCGACTATATTTGTGCAATAGCACCATCAATGTTGATAGCAATGCCATGTATTCCGTTGTACCTGTTTGTTTACATAGCTGTTGCACTTGTGCTTTAGTCATTGCACTTATATTCGTGTCAAAAGCCGCACCACTGAACTGCTGGCTTTGTGGTCTTGGATAGTCTAATGGCAAATCCAGCACCGGAATGTCGTCGCTCAACTGATCGATCCAGTAGGCTTCCTGATTACTAATGTCTTTCTTTCTCATCCATTCACTATAATCTTTGTATTGTACATTCAGAGCTTTCAGTTTTTCTCCGTTATACATCTGCGAGAATTCTTTCGTGATGATATTCATCGTCGCACCATCAGAGATAATATGATGCATATCAAACATTAACAGGTTCTTTTCTTCCCCATATTTGACTACCTTTATTCGTAATAAAGGAGCTTCTCCCAAGTTGAATGGACGCAAGAATTCCTCTAGTAACTCATTAATAGGCGGTGTTGCTGCCATTCCTTCTACATCATCAATCTCTTCATATGCAAAATCTATTTCTACCTCATCTTCTACTTTTTGTACCAGCTCCCCTTCTACCATATGGAAGCTCGTTCTTAGACCTTCATGTCTTTGGGTTAACTTTTGACATACCTGCTTTATTTTGTCGAGTTCCAGCTTCCCTTCAATTTTCATGACACTTGGCATATTATAGACAGTTCCCAAGTCCTCCATTTTATTCATGATGTACATTCTCTTCTGTGCGGATGACATCGGATAATAGGATTGTTTCTCCACCTGTGGAATGGCTTCATACGTAGTTTTTTCCATATTCTTCAACATCCCACTTAACTCCATGACGGTTGAACGCTCAAATAAAATTTTCAATGGCAATCTGATCCCTACATTAGATTCAATCAGATTAACGACACGAATCGCTCTTAATGAGTGTCCTCCTAGTTCAAAGAAACTATCGTCGATGCTAACCTGTTCTAGTCCTAACACTTCCCTGAAAATAGCAACCAATGTCTCTTCCAGCTCATTTCTTGGGGCTGTATATTCTTTAGTTCCCAGCATGGCTGGTTCGGGAAGCGCACGCCGATCTAGCTTGCCATTGGCCGTTACAGGCAATTTCTCAAGCGTCAGGAAATAAGACGGGATCATATACTCAGGCAAGTCTTTTTTGATCTCACTTTTTATTTGCGCTACATCAACTTCAACTTCGTTCGCTTGATCTTCACTAACTACATAGGCACAAATATACTTATCTCCAGATTGATCTTCTCTAGCAATGACTGCCACATCTCTTACACCTGTTTGTTTTCTAATTACACTTTCAATTTCTCCCAATTCAATTCTGTAGCCTCTGACTTTGACTTGTTCATCCATTCTTCCCAAGTACTCAATAGTTCCATCAGGCAGCCATCTTGCCAGGTCACCTGTTCGGTACATTCTCTGAACTCCACTGAACTCCTTGTCCCCATTCATAACAAATGGATCTTCAAAAAAAGCCCGTTTCGTTCTTAGTTCATCGTTCACATAACCTCTGCCAACAGAGACCCCTGCTACACATAACTCACCTACAACTCCAACCGGACACAATCTGCTAACAGAATCAAGTATATATATACTTACATTATTTAGAGGTTT
>NZ_FNBG01000049.1 GCF_900102215.1 Fontibacillus panacisegetis | reverse complement strand
TCCTGATCAGGGAAGTGGAGCAGCACTACGATGAAATTCTGATGTGTGGCGAAACAGAATGGAAACAAGGGTTTATCCCCAAGGAAAAAGGTACACGCGGCAGACATGCCAAAGGAAAAGCAGGGAATTTAGCGCAGCGGTTTCAGCAATACAAAACCGCTATCCTTGCCTTTCTTCGAGATGCCCAAATTCCGTTTGACAATAATCAGGCAGAACGCGATATTCGGATGGTCAAGGTCAAAACTAAAATTTCAGGAGCTTTTCGTACAACGACGGGTGCAGAGCAGTTTGCACGCATTCGCTCCATCGTCTCCACTCTCCTCAAACAGAACCTTTCCGTTCTCAAATCCCTCACTTTCGCCATTCAAGGGCGTCTTCAATTCTGATCCCACCTAAGTAGTAACGAATTATCAGGGATACACCCATTTTCAATATTTCCTGATCTAGAAGGGCTTGCAAAGTATATTAACAAAAAAACTGATAAAGTATAGTCTGCTACACTTAGAAGGCATGAACTTCAGCTAACACCGTATTCACGCATCGGGGCTATCGTCCCTTGGTTATCAGATGTATATTCATAGAAGAAGCTCAGACAACAAACGACCCAGCCTAAGATAAGAGCTATCTAAGACTGGGTCGTTTCGTGAATACCAGAACGTTATCGGAAATTCGGGCAATTGTAAAAAATCAGTTATAAAGAAATTTCAAATCTAAGATGATTAAAGTTCAAAGATGAGGTGATACATATGGAAACTAAAGGTTTTACAAACTGTCTTCAGATTTTTCCGAGCACTGATATGAAAAAGACATCTGAATTTTATGAACGAATTGGTTTTAGAGTAGTAAGCTATATCGACTCGATTGAATCCCATATTTGTTTATATAAAGATCGAATAGAAATCGTATTAACAAATCAAATCAAGAATATATAGTGCCAAATCGAGAAATTCATGGATATGGATATGATGCGTATTTTATTACAGATAACCAAAAGGAAATGGAGAGAAGTTTAGGTGATTTAGGCGTAAAGATCGTACGATCTTTATCAACAACGGATTATAACAACAAGGAATTTGTATTTGAAGATATTGATAGAAGATGGATTGCTGTCGGTAAGAAACAATAAGTAATTAAAATGAAAGATTAGTTAGAAGAAACTTCGAAGATGACCCGAACATCCGATAACACCGTATTCGCGCTACAGGGCTATTGCCCTTTGGTTGTCAGATGTATAATCATGGAAGTAGCTCAGACAACAAATGACCCAGCCTAAGATAAGAGCTATCTAAGACTGGGTCATTTCGTGAATACAATAACGTTATGGGAAAAGAAATAACAGAGGTGAATACAATGAAGGTCATAACACTATGTGGATCAACAAAATTTAAGAGAGAATTTGAACAAGCGAATAGATACTTAACCCTTAAGGGGAAAATTGTTATTAGTTTAGCTTTTTTTGAGCAAAGCGAAGGAATTGAGATTACTAAGGAACAGGCAGAATTATTTGGAGAAATCCATTTTCGTAAAATTGATATGTCAGATGAAATATTTGTTATCGATGTTGATGGTTACATTGGTAGTAGTACAAGAAAAGAAATTGAATATGCAATTGAAAATGGGAAGATAGTTAAGTTCTATTCAAAAAGCGAATTAGTAAAACAAGACAAGACAAACGAATTAATTCTGAAATAATATTGGTGGTAGTTCAAAGAAGTCGCTGACATCTCATAACATAGTATCTACGCTGCGGGCCGTTCGGCCCTTGGTCTGCAAGATGTGATTCGGGGTAGTGAATTCACAGACAACCCTGCTAGGCTAAGTCCGTTGGACCCGGTGCGATGCGCCTTAAGCCTCTCGGGTTCGTAGATACAGGAACGTTAGGCGAAATTAAAGCTTTTCTTCATATATTTTTTTATCATAAAGATATGATTTATCAATTATTTTCTTATATCCCTGAATGTTATTTAGTGTAGGCTTATTTGAAACAATAACTTTATCATCAAATGTTACACGATGTATATACAACTTTATTTTGTGTGTATTTAGAATTGAATCATCTGATTTAATCCATATATAGTGAATTGAGCGTTTACGAATTAAACTCAAAATACTATAAACGCTAGGTACTGAGGCGCAAGCAAGAAATAAATAAACCAAGAAGAGAACTATGTAAAACTCTATATTTTCATTCCCATTAATGAGATAAGTAAAATATATTGCTAATAACGCAGCAATTATTGCTGAAAATAAAGATTGAATGATGAAGATAGATATGTTTTTTTGATCATTCATTAGCATTCTCTCTATTTTGGTCGTTCTAGCTAACGCAATAATCCTAGTAATTAAAATTACCGCACCTAAAAAGGAAGGTATCCCTAAATAAGGTAGAATAGTTCCGATTTCCAATGTATTAACCTCCAGCTTTAATTTATTCTAATGTATCAAAGATTAGGAAGAATTTTCAAGATGGCTTTAACTTCGCCTAACACCATGTTCACGCATTGGGCCATTCGGCCCTCGGTTCGGCAGGAGTTGGATGTTGAATCGGAGTAGTAATTGGCAGCAGCATGGAAGTGGAATCAGCCGGACACAACCAACTCCCTAACCGCATCGAGTCCGTCCTCCGGGCTTAAGGGAGTTGGACGTCGTGAACACATTAACGTTAGACGAAATTCCCTAAATAGAGGTGGGGTATTTGCAATGGAGTAAGATGAAAGAGCAAATTGAATCAAGACTCTGTGAATCTTTGAGAGGCAGAGTCGTTTATAATAGTACTCGATATAGAGGCTCTCATGATAAGGCTGGCAGATCATGGATTACTTTTGATAATGAAATCATACATGACTTTTGTACAGTTAAGTTACGATATGAATTTAATATTGCTGCAGACAGGATCAGGGAGGATTTGATTCTCATGATTGGAGAAATCCAGAACAAAAGGATGGGTATTATGAAGCGTACAAAATTGCAGATGAAGAAATGGAAAGACAAGGAATACATAATCAGTTTGAATTCTATAAAGCAATTGAAAAATATCTAAACTTATCAATAGACGAATCAATGAACTCTCCCAACCCAATAATTAAAGCGATGTCGTGGTTTGATAAGAGATTGGGTAAGAGAAGACTTTTAAAAATTGATGAAGATGAAAACATAATTGTAAATAAATTTAAAAATATCAGACTTAAAGTTGAAGGTGTAATCAATAAAGAGGGGAACTTCGTCTAACACCGTATTCACGCTACAGGGCTATCGCCCTTTGGTTGTCAGATGTATAATCATGGATTTCGTGAATACTGAGAACGTTATATGACAGAAAGGAGTGGAATAATGCAAGTAACTATAAATCTAACAGACCTAGAAACTAAATTCATAATAAACAATTTATACCCCTTATATTTGCATGATTTATCTGAAATATGGGGATGGCAGCCCAATACATATGGAGTTTTTGAAGCAGATGAAATTTTAACTTTAACCGAGCAAAACAACGTGTTCGATATCTGGTGGTCCAAACCAACTATCTTATGCCCATATCTGATACGAGCAAATGAAGTTCCGGTTGGTTTTGCTCTTGTGGCCACCCCGCCGTATACCCCACATGGAAGTAATTTTTACATGAACGAGTTTTTTATTTTAAGGTCATTCCGTGGTAGAGGGGTGGCAGAAGTTGCAGCTATTCAGGTATTTAATAGTCACCGAGGTACTTGGGAGTTGCAGACGAATCCCGGAGAAAACAATAGAAGAGCACAATCCTTTTGGAGAAGAACAGTAAATAACTATACTGAGGGAGCTTACCAAGAAGAAGTCGCTGAAACCAAAAATGATGGAACTAAGTTAATTTTTAGATTTAAGAATAGCAATAATCAGGAATAACAATGTAAGTATTTCAAAGTTCTGTCGTATAACATCGTATTCACGCTGCAGAGCCTATAGACTCCTTGGATTGCCAGAAGTGAAGAAGCGGAATCTGGCAATCAACCCTCTGCACGGCTAAGTGGCAGAGCCACCCGGTGCTGCGCACCTTAAGCCTTTCAGTTCGTAAATACAAGAACGTTATATGAAACTGCCTAAAACTATGAAATGTGGGATGAGACATGAAGATTGATATAAAAGCATTAACTCAATCAGATGATCAATACATATTTGAAATGATTGAAGAAATAGGACTAGGGGAGAATGGATTCACTACTAACTTTACAAATCATGATTATGAAGAATTCAAGAATAGCTTGCCTAGGCTGATTGAAATATCTAAAGGAATAAACCTACCTGATGGTTACGTCCAACAGACAATATATTGGATGTATATTAATGATAGGCCAGTCGCATACGGCAAGCTAAGACATAAACTAAATGATAGGTTACTTGAATATGGAGGACATGTTGGATATATAGTTAGACCAAGTGAAAGAGGAAAGGGATATGGTAAGCTTTTCTTGTCAGAACTAAAAAAGTCAGCAAAGAGTATTGGAATTGAAGAACTTCTTATTACTTGTGATGAGAATAATCTAAGATCTAGGAGAGTAATTGAAAGTAATAATGGAGTTCTTGAAAAAATCAATGAAGGGATATGTAAATACTGGATAAATTTATAGATGGTTATAGTTCGAAGAAGAGGCGGCACCATATAACACAGTATTTACGTTGCGGGCTGCGCCCTTAGTTCTCATGAAGGGTTAAGCATAGGAGTTGATTCAGCGAAGAACCCTGCGAGGCTAAGTCCTTGGGACCCGGTCGCGTGTGCTCCTTAAGCCTCTCGGGCTCGTAGATACAAGAACTTTAGACGAAAGATCATTAAAGCAAATTTATTACGGAGGAATACAAGTGAAGCTAATCATACTTTTCGGCCCACAGGCAGTAGGAAAGATGACAGTGGGCCAATGCCTGGCAGCAAAAACAGATTTAAAGCTATTTCATAATCATATGTCTATTGACTTCGTGTCGCAGTTTTTTGATTACGGAACACCCTCCGGAAAGCGTCTTGTAAGCATGATAAGACGAGAGATATTTGAAGAAGTTTCGAAGAGCGATCTAGAGGGATATGTATGGGCATTCGACCTTCAAAGCGACTGGGACTATATAGAGGAAATTTCAAGCTTATTTGAATCGAGAGGAGGAACCGTATACTTAGTTGAATTAGAGGCAGATCTAGAAGAACGAAAAAAGCGAAATAGTACTGAAAATAGACTTATACATAAACCAACGAAACGGAATGTGAAATGGTCGGAAGAAGAGCTTGTTAAAACTTACGAAAAACACCGATTAAATTCATTGCCTGAAGAGATTACAAAGCAAAACTATTTAAGAATTAATAACATAGGGGTTGGAAGCTGAACAGGTAGCGGAAATGATAAAAGAAAGATTTGAATTATAAGAGTTGAGAGAGTATCAAAGGGGAATGATCCTTCGTATAACATAATACTCAAGCTGCGACTCCTGACGGAGCTTTGGTCTGTTAGATGGACTTCAAGGAGGCAGGTTCAGCAGACACATCTTGACTTTGTCGGACGTCGTGAACACAGGAACGTTATCGGAAAGCTTCGTAAATACATATTATTGTAAGGGGAATCAAGGATGGCTACAAAACCAGTTATCATAGATGATTACAATTACAATTGGCCCAGTATGTTTGACGAACTAGCTTTGATTTTGAAAAAACACTTAGGGAATTTAATTGTGGATATTGAGCACATCGGAAGTACATCCGTTCCTGGTCTCGCAGCGAAATCAATTATAGATCTGGATATCGTAATTAGCTCTATGTCATTACTCCCTGAGCTAATAAATAAGCTAAGTGAATTAGGTTATTACCATGAAGGTAATTTGGGGGTCGAGAACAGAGAAGCATTTGGAAGAAAAGATGAAAGAGTTCCTTATAATCAGGATAATCAACCAAAGCCTGAACATCATCTGTATGTCTGCAATCAAGAAAGTGAGGCATTAATAAAGCATACATTCTTCAGAGATATATTAAGACAGCATTCTTATCTTGTAGAAGAATATGCAGAACTAAAGAAAAAACTTGCAACTATATATAAAGACAATCGGCAAGCCTACACAGAAGGAAAAACTGCATTTGTAAATAAGATCATGAAAGAGTATAAGAGCGATTTGTAATTGAATCAAGGAGACGAAGACATCCGATAATACTGTATTACTATATCTATGCTGCAGGCCGTTCGGCCCTTAGTTTGCAGGACGTGGAAAGCAAAGGAGCTAATTCTGCTCACAACCCTGCAAGGCTAAGTCCGTCGGACCCGGAGCGTCGTAGCTTAAGCCTCTCAGAATCGCAGATATAAGAACGTTATACGAAATTGATGCAATCAATTTTGACATTGGAGGATTATATGAACTTTTCAAACATCGTTCAAAGCACGAATGAAGATAGTGATTACGTTAGAAACAAACTAATTGAATTTAATTCACAGCATGTACTAAATGGTCGATATGAAGAAATTAATTTATGTTTGAAGAATGATAAGGAAGAAATTGTTGCAGGATTGAATAGCGCTATTTGTTGGAATTGGATGGAAATTGATATTTTATGGGTTCATGTTGACTATCGAGAGCAAGGATACGGCAAAAAACTTCTTGAGGAAGCTGAAAAAATATCTAGGGAAAAGAACTGTTCTTTCATTAAATTAAACACTTTTAGTTTCCAGGCTCCTGATTTCTATAAGAAGTATGGATATAAAATTATTGCCGTTATAGAGAATGCTCCAAATGATTATAAACACTATTACTTATTAAAAGAACTTCTATAATTGTAAGTATTTCGAAGCTGGAATTAACATCGTCTTAAACCAACAGTTGAAGAAGCAATTTCAGAGTTATCAATCTTTAGTGAGAAATCACGAATATATTAAGTAAACCGTATAAAATAATATCAAACAGGGGGATGTCAATGAAGATAGGGATTGCAACGGAACAAGATTATACATTTATAGTAGACCGGGATAAACATATACCTGAATCATTGGTAACAACTAAGATTCAAGAAAAAGAGATCTATATAATCAGAGATTCAGAGAGTAAATTGGGATGGATGAGATTTGGATATTTTTGGGATAACATTCCTTTTATGAATATGTTATGGATTGATGAAGAGTATAGAGGACAAGGCATAGGGAAGGAAATCGTATTACTTTGGGAAGAAAACATGCGTCAAAGAGGATTTGAATTAGTAATGACTTCAACTCAATCGAATGAAGAAGCGCAACATTTTTATAGAAAATTGGGGTATCGTGATGCTGGATGTCTATTACTTGATTCTCAACCTTTGGAGGTCATATTAACCAAAAATTTATAACATACGAGAGACTTAAGAAATGGGGGGAATCACCCCCCATAGTATTTAACATACTCTTGCTGTAGTAGTTCCTCGCTTAATTCTGGATAGGCTAATTCTTCGGAAGTAATACTTAATCCCGCACATATGGTAGCAAGACCTAGACATTCCTCTATAGATTTATTACTCAAGTACCCGTACAGAAAGCCGGAAAAGAAACTGTCCCCAGCACCATTGGCATCTTTGAAGATGTAATCCTTAACAATGTTGGATTCTCTCCACACACCGTCTTCACTCAAGCAAGTCGCCCCCTTTTTCCCGTGTGTGCACACCACAAGCTTCTTGCCTTTATGATGAAGATCTGACATGACGCTACTATAATCATCTAAACTATCTGAACTCATGAAGATATAGTCTGCAGCATTGATATAATCCTCATGATAGCTGTTCGTACCATCATAATCGTGAAGGTCGGTCCAGATCGGCTTATTATGCTTCTGACATAGACTGATCAGTTGTTTGGTATAAGCAATAATATTCAGCACCACTATATCGCATTGTCGAATAAGCTCCTCAAGCTTGATCATATCTAATGGGGGATTTGATGAGGACTGAGTTACAAAAATAGATATTCGGCTGCCATCCTGATCCATCAAATTGACATGGCGCTCTGTCCCTTTAGGATCAATATCGTATTGAAAATTAACTCCTGCTTCTTGAAGGCCCTCAACAATCTGATGACCATATAGATCATCTCCAATGATGGAATGTAAAACACAAGGCACGTTTAATTTGCACAAATTAAGTGCTTTGCCCGCACCAGTAGAGCCAATTGTTTCGTGAAAAGGAGCATAATGGATCGTTTGCGACTCTGGCCGGGGAAGCTGAGGTAAGGTAATAATAGAATCGTAGGTTGTACCACCTAATATAAGAACGTTCAACATGCATTTGTTCCTCCTTTAATTAAGATAAGGTTGCTCCTAATTGCAAGGCTAGACTTCTGATCTCTTGAGATAGCTTCCGATTTACTGGATAAATCGTCTCTAAATACGTTAATATTCGGATCGCAGATTGAGGGACCCTGTCATATCCCTGAAGCATTTCATTTAAATGGACGGCGAAGTCGGGAAATCTTGCTTCAACTCTTCGGTCATTACTATACGGATCAAGATCACAAGGCAGTTCTTGACTATGTAAATGTAGTGTGGAGATGATTTGACCTACTGCATAGGATTCTATAAATGTTTTTGCGGACATTTTTTCTCCTCTGGCATATCTGCAAAGACCAACATAAATGTTAGTGATAGCTTCGTTCAAGGGGAAATCTAAGGAGTCAGGACGTTTGATAGGGTTCTGTTGGTCTAAGGTTGGAATTTGTGGCTCATAATCAGGTTTATGCCAGATGATTCTACCTCCATAACAAGGAATATGCTTCAATTCGTCTTCATCAAAAATCGCGAACTCTCCGTATATCCCATCCTCAAACATAATTTTCCAACCGACATCTGCATTTTGAAATTGATAGGACAGTGGATAGACATTATTCAACCAGTCTAAATGATCAATAAATCGAGATGCATTGCCTGATTTGGTAATGACAAAGAAATCCAGATCTGAGTAAGAGTCAAGCCTGTTTAGTTCAGCTCCTACAGAACCCAGCCCCAGCAAAAGCAATGCTTGATCATAATTACTCAGACTTTGACCGATGGCATCCAAACGTTCTAACAATAATCCTTTATCTATCATGTAACCACTCCTTGCTAGATGATTATGCACTTTGATTATACATTAGATAAATATAAAATCAATACAGATTAGATGATTATATAATAAATTGACTCGATTCGTTACAATCCTGTATGATGTATTAGATGTTTATCGAATTCAAATATGAATAGAGGCTGATCACCATGAAAAAATCTATAGATATTCGGATTAGTGCACCAATGGAGTTTTTAAATTCGCTGTTTGCGCTAGGTACTGATAAAGGTTTTATCGAGATGATCCGTGCTTTTGACTTGGAGCCGAACGCCAAGATTACGGGGATGCTTCAAGAAATGAAAAAGACACTTTCTCACTACATACAGCAGGAATTGACATATTTTTTTGATTCAAGTGGATTAGGTTTTATTCTTTATAAATATATAGTCCATAATCCTACCTTGGATAAGGTAAATGAAATCATAGATCAAGTCCAGCAGGACACCGCGGATGAATTTGTATTTAAAATTATTGAAAGTGTCTGTAAAAACACCTTGCCTGAAAGAGGTACACCTGCATACAAAGCATTTAAAGGGAAGCAACTCAAACTATTGCAGTTAATTCAAGATACTAAGTTTCAGGATGAGAATAGAAAGTCTAGAGTTATCGAAGCAGTGGAAAATCCGGAGGAGATCAAGCAGCGGTTTACCTTGTTATTGAATCGATTGAATACCGTAGCATTTACCCCCTTTGAAGATGAAATTATTAAAAATATCGAAACAGAAAAACCTAGATATGATGCGATGCTGAAGGACAATCCTGACCTATTTATTAGCCAATATTTGAATATCGATAGTCTAAAGGATCATCCACCCGGCTATGTTCTTCATTTGAGTTTTTTCAAATACGTAAGCTGTCACGCTTATTCTTCTTATCAGGAGAATGTAAGGGATTGGTTTGTCTTAGGGATATATTCGGAGCTTTTGTTTAACGATTCGGCTATTGCAGAGAGACAAGCTCATTTCTTTAAGGTTCTATCCGATGTGAACAGAATCGCGATTATCAGGCTTCTATCTGAACGCCCATGGTTTGGCCAGGAGCTTGCAGAAGCGTTGAACATTTCACCGCCAACCGTATCTTATCATATTGGTTTCCTGCAACAAATCGGGGTGGTTAGCTTTACAAGAACAGAAAACAGATTTTACTATGAGCTTGATCGTGATAAACTGCTAAGGCCACTTGACGACTTTTTGAAATCATTTTAGTGCTTGTTAACTATTTGCTTGGTTAATATGATGCCATAGCCGTCAGGTTGTACTGACATACCCGATTGAGCAACTATATATCGAATTGGAACATAAGTTGTGCCGCCGTAAATAACAGGGGCGGTATCCATTTCAGACGACTGTCCATTGACAGTTAATTTCGTAGAACCGACGGTCATCTGGATTTTATTCTCTTCGAATTCAATTGTAATTGACTGATCCACCCCATTCCAAGTTACCTTGGCGCCCATTAACTCACTAACCACACGAAGTGGAACTAATGTGCGTCCTTTTTTCTCAATAGGAGCAGCAGGCAGCGTTATATATTCTCCATATGCGTAGGCCGTTTTTTTATTCAGCATTAGAAAAATATCGGGAAATGGTTTGAATTCATCATAAAAAACTTTGGAGCCCTGACCTTGTAAAGCAGCTAAAGCTAAAGAGGAAGGAGTTCCATTTCGAAAATCGATTACATTTCTCACTAAATTGACATCTTGAAGGTTCTTTAATCCCCTAAGTTCTTCAATGGAAACAATTTGATTGTCTGATGCTTCAATCTTTTTAAGATGGACCATTTCTTTCAAAGGAGCCAACGATTTGATCTGATTATTATTGGCATTAATGATTCTCAGACTAGTTAATTTTTCTATCGGCTGCAGGGATGATACCTGATTTTCACTCAAGTTCAACACCTGCAGCTTGTTCATATTAGACAATGGGGACAAATCCGTTATTTGATTATGTAATAATGAAAGCTCTTGCAGCTGTGTCAGGTTTTGAAGTGCTGAAATGTTCTTTGCGTTAAAATAGTTTATGTTCAGCTTTTGAAGCTTGGTCAGCTTTTGAAGAGGAGATAAATCCCCATTGCCCGAACCTCCCAGTATCAATTCCTGAAGATTGGTAAGCGAGCTAAGCGGAGTAATATTGTCGACGGCATTCATTTCCAAATTCAAATTTTTCAATTTCGACATCCCTTTTAAAGGAGCCAGCCCCCGACCTTGAGACAATTGATTCCAGGATAAATCTAAATGTTCAAGCTTAGTAAGTGGCTTTAGAGGTTCAAGATCTGCGATGACATTATAGCTTAAATTCAGATCAGTCAACTGAGTGAGGCCTTCCACTCCTTGAATAGATTCAAGAGACACCCCGATGAGCGTTAACTTTTTCAGCTTTTTTAAATTTTTTAATTCAGTTAAATCCTTGATCGTATGGCGAATCACAGGGTCATGTTTTAATTCAATATGAAGTGATTCTAAATTGTGAAGATATCGTATGCCTTCTAAGCTTAGGATGCCGTTAGGCGGCTCAGATGCATCTTGCTGAGTGGACTTTAATCTGTCTGCCAGCATAGAGTGAACTTCATTCGTGTTAATTGACTTGATTTGATCAACATCACTCTGAGTGATACTTCCGGTTGGTTTGTTAATATAGTGTCTGATTATCATTTCGAAGACAGGGTCGGGAAAAGTAATGGCATTAGATTTGGCTGATGCTGTTGTTATTGGTAATGTGAGTAATTGAAGTAGGACTATTATTAAAATTAATGTAGAGCCAATTATTTTTCTCATTTTGTACCCCCATATGGTTAGATCATAATAAATTAACGTCTTATGTATGAGAAATGTTTTTATAAACAGTTCTTTAACAAAAAAAATAATGGGAATTTCAAATTTTATGTAATATAATTCTCGACATTGTGCTTGCTTACCTTTATATATCTTCGGACCATCCGTTTTGACCTTTGTCAGAATGGATGTTTTTTTGTTGGAAAAGCTGCAAAAGTGCATCATTTATCTGTAGTCACAAATAACAATGAGGAATTCCTGCAAAAATACATCTTTATCGGGTGTTTTTTTGGTTGATGTATGTAAAACATTGGAAAACCTGCACTGTTGCAGGCTTTTGATCCAAATAAGTACTTTGAGTAGAATATACATGCACTATTGCAGCTTTTTGACGAGAACACGTAACGTTCGCTATATTTACTCTATAATCTTTATTATCAGCATAGGTGAGAGGATACACAATGAATGATGAACAAGACGATAGGAATATTAGCGCATGTAGATGCCGGGAAAACAACTTTTTCGGAGCAACTGCTTTATTATACAAAAAGTATAAAAAATCGAGGTAGAGTGGATCACAAGAACACCTTTCTGGATAGTCACGAAATTGAGCGGCAGCGCGGGATTACCGTGTTTTCGGATCAAGGCATGTTCACATATGGCGATTCTAGCTACTATTTGATGGATACGCCGGGCCATACTGATTTTTCCCCCGAGATGGAGAGAGGAATACAGACGATGGATTATGCCATCATTATTGTTAGCGCAGTAGAAGGAATTGAAGGACAGACGGAGACAGTATGGGAGCTGCTGCGTAAACATCAAATCCCGTGTTTTTTCTTTATTAACAAAACAGATCGGGAGGGAGCTGATGTGCAGCAGGTTGTGCACGATATCAGGTCCAATTTTACAGCGGATGCCTGTGATATTACCGACTCGTTATTTGCAGATGGCGGAATGAGCGAGGGGCTGATTGAATACGTTGCGGAGCGCGATGAAGCCCTTTTGAATGAATATATGGAAAAAGGCTACAGCAAGGACCTATGGCTGAACACCATGCGACGGTTGATCAAAACGAACAAAATCTTTCCGTATGCCTGCGGCTCTGCGCTTCAAGCCATAGGAGTAGAGAGCTTTTTGCAGAACCTGGATCAGCTTACCATCACTGAGTACAGTAGCGAGGAGCCTTTTGCTGGACAGGTGTATCGGATTCGTCATGATGAGCATGGCACAAGAATTACATACATCAAAGGGTTGAGCGGCTCGTTAAAGGTTAGGGATACAATCAATTACGGCGATGCTGAGAACACGGTGACGGAGAAAATAACGCAAATTCGCCTATATAATGGGCGGGATTATAAAGCGGTGGATCGGGTGAAAGCGGGGCAGCTTTTTGCAGTAACCGGTCTAACCATGACCACTGTTGGCGACGGAGTAGGTGCATTGAAAGAAAGAGCTAGCTATGAAATGGTTCCTACGTTAAAATCCACGGTTATTTTTGAGCCTAAAGTAAATGTGAAGGAAGCTTTGGCCTATTTTAAAATGTTGAATGCCGAAGACCCCTCATTGAATGTGACCTGGGAAGAAAGGCTGCAGCAGATTCATATTCACGTTATGGGTCAAATTCAGCTTGAGGTGCTGGAGCAACTGGTCAAGGAACGGTTTAGCTTAAATGTAACGTTTAATACACCGGAAATTTTGTATAAGGAGACCATAACGACCGATACCATCGGTTGTGGACATTTTGAACCTTTGGGGCATTATGCCGAGGTGCATCTTCAGCTTCGCCCGGGTGCAAGAAATCGTGGAATTACGTTCCAGAATGCTTGCCATGCCGATGATTTGTCACTAGGGAATCAGAATTTAATTCGCCATCATCTTTTTGAACGAGAACATCATGGTCTGCTTACTGGTTCACCGTTAACCGACGTGGAGGTAACTTTATTGACCGGAAAAGCTCATAATAAACATACCTCCGGCGGTGATTTTAGAGAAGCTGCGTACAGAGCTTTGAGACAAGGGTTAGAAAAAGCGTCCAATGTTCTGCTTGAGCCATATTACCATTTTAAAATTAAAGTTGAACTGGATCATATTGGCCGAGTTATTTCCGATATTGGACAGGCTCATGGAAGCTTTGATGCTCCACGAAGCGAGGGAAATAAGGCTACTATTACTGGAACTGTTCCTGTTGCTACTTTTATGGATTATAGTAGTCAGCTCGCTGCCTTCACCCAAGGAAAAGGTGCTCTGAGCTTAACGTTCGCGGGATATGATCGTTGCCACAATGAACAAGAGGTTATTGAAATGATTGGATACAACAAAGATGCAGATGCCCAATATACGTCCTCGTCCATTTTTTGTGCAAAAGGTCAGGGATATACAGTGAGCTGGGAAGAGGCAGAAGCGAAAATGCATGCATTGAAGTAAAAATGTTATTTTTGAGGAATGTATACAGCGACAGACCAGGACTTTTCTTTTGCATCCTGGTCTGTCGTTTTTTTTGGAAGGAAATTTATAATCAATTGTTTATTTTTAGTCGATATACACTATAAAGGGAGCAATACCATATGTACTAAATTTAGAATAACTCGAGGAGGAAAACATGAGTAATTATCCCATTGCGATAGAAAATTTTCATAACACATTACTTCGATTACAAGGAATTACCGAGATAGAGAGTGGCGTTGAGAACCTGGAGCCGATTGATTCGGAAATGCTGGAGCTCTCTGCTTATGCTCATTTGCCTCATGCTGCATTATTACGCACAAAAGGCGGATTAGAGAATGAAGTGCTCATTCAGTTTGAATTCTTAATCGACAATTCTATTGAAAGCTTACATTCGCTGGAGTTCATTGCTTGGTTTGTCCGTGATCGTGCAAGAGGGGGAACAAAAATCCAATTAAGACCTTTTGCCCTTCCACCGGAAACTCCGTATGGGAGACAGTTGGGGACAACGCTTAGATTTCATATAGATCTATTTGTTGACGGGATTGAGGAGACTTTAGATCCAGCGTTTGATGTTGTTAATGACATTAATAAATCACTCAATACAGCGATTGAATTATACAATATTCCAATTAAGTAACACATATAAATCGAACAGATCGATGTCATTGACGTCGAATGGAGGAAGGATCAGACATGTTTTTTCCGCATCAGGTTAGGAAGGATAAAGATCAAGAATTGCTTGGTAAGTGGAAGCGTTATTTGACAGAGGTATTCTCATTTCATCTGGTGACCCATGGGATCGTAGACTTTGTAAATGATTCGAAACGAATAAGTGAAGCTGAAGCTGCCTCACTTGTTGAAATATTCAATCAAGCGGATCTTGCCTGGATTGGTACGCGTCATCACGAGCCTATGTTATTTCATTTTGCGATTACCTGGATTGATCAGGCGCTTGGAAAGGCCAAGCTGACATACTATATCGATATTTTTCTCGATCAATTACCATTTAGACTAGGGCAAATACTTGAGATTTTGTCGATCTCAGGAATCAATGAGTTACATATTCCTTTTATAGCGCCAGAAATGGATGATAATTATAGAGTAATCTATTTAACTGATGGTACAAGTATAATTAGTATACGATCATCATGATATAGTACAATATAATACGGATTGGTGACTATCGACGTTGAGCCGAGGGGGAATTGGTATTTACATACAAGAGAAAATAGACAGCCTTCCCTTATCTCCTGGAGTGTATCTCATGAAGGATTCACGCGGAGAGATTATTTATGTCGGCAAATCGAAAAGCCTTAAGAAGAGAGTGCAATCGTATTTTTACAACAACAAGTCTCATTCACCAAAGGTGAAGAAGCTTGTTCAGCATGTGAAGGATTTGGACTATAGGGTCACAGATACAGAGTTTGAAGCTTTTATGCTGGAATGTCAGTACATTCAGGAAATCAAGCCGATATATAACAGGAAAATGAAAAATCCGAAAGGTTACTCCTTCATTGTGGTGCGAGAATCCGATGGGATGCGGCGGTTAGTAGTAACTAACAGCATCGACGATGATGATCGTCTTGTGCATTTTGGTCCATATACAGCAAGCAGAATCTCGATAGAGAAGGCGGTTCAAGGCATTCAGGAATGCTTTAAAATCGCTTGCAATTCTACTTCTTCAAATTCGACCCCATGCTTGAACCATTCGCTCGGATTATGCCTGGGAATGTGCATTGGCGGGGAAGCTGTTCAGGAGTACAACGAAATTATGGATTTGCTGATCGGTCTGCTTGATGGAAGTGATCGGACACTCTATAAGGATATGGAACACAAAATGCTGGAGGCGTCAGAGCAATATGATTTTGAAAAGGCTGCGAAATATAGGGATTATATCGAGTCTGTCAAATTTCTGATCAATAAAGAAAAAGTGATTGACTTTGCGGAACAAAATCACAATATCGTGATGATTGAGCCTTTGAACGATGAGGAAATTAAGCTATTTCTTGTGAAGAGGAACAACATCCTATATTGTGAGAAATATTCGGTGGAGTGTTCTAAGTCAGGTAGTTTTATGACAGAAGTAAAAGAACGGGTTTTACATTATTTTGAGGAGAACCCTGAAAAAATGCGGAACGAAGTTCGTCGAGATGAAATCGACACAGCGCAAATCATATACAGCTATTTGCATCATAATAACTGTCATTATATGTTCATTCCTCAGGAGTGGTTGATCGAAGAGAAGCATGACGAAATAGAGTTGTCGCTTCGGAAGTTACTATCGCAGAAGTAAGCAAATGTTCAGGAATTGCAAAAGGTCGCCTGGGGCGACCCTCTGCTGTGTTTAAGGATAGGCTCGAGTTTGGAGTAAGCGAGAAAAGTGAACTCTATCTCCCTCGATGTTTTTCTTTTGCTTTTTGCTGTTTTAATTGATACTTGTATTCCTTCATTTCCTTGAGCATGGTTTTGTTTAGAATCTTTTTTTCCTTTTTTCTTGTTTCAAGCTCAAGCCTCATGGCTTCTTGGGCTGCTGTTGAGACGCCACGCATTTGAATTTCCTTGGCGACCTGTCTAGCCAGACGTTTAGGATTAATTCTTGTGGCAATGTTGGGACAAATCTCCACTTGCTGCTGGCTCGAAGCAAGAAGATCCAGCATTTTGTAATGGACAAATTCCAGAATTTCTCCATCTTTAGGTTCAGCCCCAAACAAAAACTGACATGCTTTGAGGCTAGAACCAACCTGACTCTCTACAACGCCAACCCAATACTGACCATTAAAAAATACGGTTAGCTTCATGCAAACCGCCCCCTTTGATTAAACTGCGAGTGATGGACATCCCAAGGGGGGGAAGGTTACTGACATCGGACAGTAGAGAAGCGTCAACGATATGTCCGGACTACCAACCGGAGCTGTGTTTTTACACTCTTCAACTATTATTAAAGATAAAGGTAATTTTTTCAAGTATTTCAAAGGTGTGTTCAAAAAACATGCAGTTAACACAGCGATTATGATCTTCCATGTGAAAGTTAACAATCAATCAGTAGTATGTTTACATTGACATGGAAGGAGCAACTGTTCATGAAAAAACCAACTATATTTCGCGATCTTCTGGAAGTGTTAGGTGTATCCGTGAAGCTCGGTCTAACTTCATTTGGGGGTCCAATTGCGCATTTAGGTTATTTTCATAATGAATATATACAACGCCGTAAATGGATGGACGAACGTAGCTATGCAGATTTGGTAGCGATAAGTCAGTTTTTGCCGGGGCCGACAAGCAGTCAGGTAGGAATTGGAATTGGCATCGTACGTGCCGGATGGTTGGGAGGTCTGGCAGCTTGGTTAGGCTTTACTATGCCATCGTTGATCGTTATGATTCTGTTTGCTTTTCTTTTGCAAGGATTTGATATCAGCAGTACAGGTTTTATTCATGGTCTTAAAATAGTAGCGGTCGCTATTGTCGCACAAGCCGTTCTTAGTATGGGGCAAAAGCTGGCTCCTGACCGAAATCGAGCTACTATTGTTATCCTTGCAGCAAGCGTTACTCTAATATGGCAAACGGCCTATAGTCAGGTGCTTGTTCTTGCACTCGCAGGAATTGCAGGTCTAATGCTATACAGAAAAATAGACATACCAGATGCGCCAAAGCTGAATGTCTCCATTAGCCGCGGATTTGCTGCAGCTTGCCTGGTTCTCTTTTTTGGACTTATGTTCGCGTTGCCTATGATGAGATCATTTGTCGGGATGGGTTGGGTTTCCATGTTCGACAGCTTTTATCGGGCTGGATCACTTGTGTTTGGTGGGGGCCATGTTGTACTTCCGCTGCTGGAACGTGAGGTTGTACCGACGGGATGGATAAGCAAGTCAGATTTTTTAGCAGGGTACGGAGTGGCACAAGCGGTGCCAGGACCTTTGTTTACTTTTGCTGGTTATGTGGGCGCCATGATCAGCGGAGTACAAGGAGCCTTAATTGCTACAATAGCCGTTTTTTTACCTGGATTTCTGTTGATGGTGGGTGTATTGCCCTTCTGGAACGATTTACGTCATCATATTCAGGTGCAATCCGTTCTTATTGGCGTTAATGCAGCAGTTGTCGGCATATTATTGTCGGCTCTATATAACCCGTTGTGGACCACGGCTATCTTGTTACCAGTGGATTTTGCTCTGGCATGTGTACTTTTTTTAATGCTGGTGTATTGGAAGTTGCCGCCTTGGGTTATTGTTATTGCAGGTGCGGTTGGCGGAATGGTTATCAGTTATTGCGATTTGTAGTATATAGGAGGAGTTATGTTATCATTTCATTCCTTGCCAATAGAAATACAGCATCGAATAGACAAAATGATTGCCGACAGAAGATATGGGGTTGTTCAAACCTATGATTTGCATGACAATCCATATCATGTATTGAATTGGGTCGTAACTTCTAATCGGGACTTAGGAAAAACTCCACGAATGTACTTAGGTCCTATCTATATCGGGAAAATGGACAGAAATAATGAAGAAGCAAGTTATCGCCGCATATTATCCAGACTTTATTACATAACGGAACATATTTCTCAGATGGATGAGTATACAAGGCTGCTTTTGTTATCCAGAATTCATAGCGTGAAATTTGTTGAAGATGCTGAGTTTACGCGACCTGCCATTTCTAAGATTCAAGCGAAACCGTATTTTAATTTTATGGATATTAAAATAGAGATTCGTATGAGTCGCTATAACTGGGAATGGATACGCGAATTTGTAGAGGGAAACTTTCGTGACGAGCTGCTGCATGGCGCTTTATACGCTTTGATGGGAAGCGCTGGTGAAGGGGAGCATGCTTATTATGGTTATGACGGTTATAAACGTAGTCGTCGTTATTTTTTTACACCGTGGCTTAGAAAAATAGGAATTCAAACCGGTCCGGGGGCTATTTTTGCTTTAAGGAATTGGCAATATTTTTTCATGACAGAACGTATCGATGGTGTGGATTATTTATTTAACGTTCCACAGGCCAGCGTACCGGATCGTGCCAAGATTTTTACGCGCAGGGCACTCCATGTACAGAATGGTGAACGGGTTAGCGAAGGTACACTAGAGGATTTCAGAGTGTTTACTCATATGCTTAATCTATATCTTGGAGAAGCGTTAATCACATGGATCAAATCCAGTTGTAAGGTAAGACATGCCGAGAAGAATGAATGTAAAGAAACTACAGCTGTATTTGACGGTACATATTTACAAATTTCATTACCTGAGAATGTACACATCCCATGGTCTGATCGCCTGAAAGGACAATCACGAAGGCTGGAGCTGCATTATACCGTGCCACAATTCGGAACGCTGTTGTTTCTTATGTGCATGTACGCTTATGAAATGATAGACACCTCCAGAGGCTTAGGAAAACAGTTTGCAGATATGAGTCTTCATGTAAATCCTTTTGTTTTATTAGCAGATGAGGTTCAAGTTCAGGAAAATAACGGCACTATGCTAAAAAAGATAATGATAGGTGGAACAACGTATTTAGGGCTGTTACGCTTCAAATCGTCTGTCTGGTATTTTCTCGATCTGGATCAGGGGCGATATATTCCGGTAGATGATGTTGAGTACCGCAAAATTGAACGTGTAATTAGTGATGAGAATGTGAATTAAATATTTCTTGTTTAGCAGTGTAAAGGCAAGATATCAGGAAAAGGATGCAAAAATACAGTTTTTTAAAAGTAGCCATGAAAGGATGAACAAAAGCGTGCAAAAATGCAGGAATATGGTTCAGAATAGACTAGTTTGAAGAGAATCCTTAGAGAAAGCCTGTACATTTGCAGCAATTTAGGTCATTTAGGGGCTTTACATAAACAAAGCCTGCACATTTGCAGGAACTTCAGGAATTCCGCATCATGACACTATTACACATGAGATACGGTCATAGAATGCGGCAGGATCAAGCGGTGTAGGGGGCGTCTTCCTTGCACCGCTATTTCTAGTTTTGACACTAAACCTACTTTTGGGACAGCCCCTTCGTATTATGAGGTCAACCAGATATTACT
>NZ_FNBG01000050.1 GCF_900102215.1 Fontibacillus panacisegetis | reverse complement strand
GTGTTAAAACTAGAAATAGCGGTGCAAGGAAGATGATCCCTGCACCGCTTGATCCTGCCACACATTCTAGGACCGTATCTCAAGTGTAATAATGTCATGATGCGAAATTCCTGAAATTCCTGCAAATGTGCAGGCTTTGTTTATGTAAAGCCTCTAAATGCCCTAAATTGCTGCAAATGTGCAGGCTTTCTCTAAGGATTCTCTTCAAACTAGTCTATTCTGAAACATATTCCTGCATTTTTGCAGGCTTTTGTTCATCCTTTCATGGCTACTTTAAAAAAACTGTATTTTTGCATCCTTTTCCTGATATCTTGCCTTTACACTGCTAAACAAGAAGTCCCTCAAAGTCACCTTAGATAACTTTTGGGACAGCCTCTTCCGAAACGGCTCCAGAAGTCGAAAACTCAACTGTCGGATCAAAACCGAATATGCGTTTGGTTTAATAGAGAAATCTCAACTACATCCGATCCGGTGCAGATACTCCGATCAATCTCAATACGTTAGCAATCGAAGTACGTACAGCGCCCAGCAGGACAAGACGCGCAGCCGTCTGCTCTGCATCTTCTGTAATGACACGCTCTGCTCTGTAGTAGCTGTGGAATAGAGCTGCAAGCTCGTACACATAACGAACGAGTCGATGCGGTGCATAATTTTCTGCCGCGACGTTAATTTCTTCTGGCAACTCACCCAGCTTGCGCAGCAAGTCATATTCATGTTCAGCTGTTAGTTTGCTTAAATTCGCATCTTTGGGCTCTGGGATAGCAATTCCTTGCTCCTCTGCTTGACGGAAAATACTGCAGACACGAGCATGAGCATACTGTACGTAATAGACAGGATTTTCATTGGATGTCGAAATCGCAAGGTCCATATCGAAATCAAGATGGGAATCCATGCTCCGCATCGTAAAGAAATAACGAATCGCGTCAACGCCCACTTCATCCATAAGGTCAACCATCGTAACAGCCTTACCTGTACGTTTGGACATTTTCACCTTCTCGCCATCTTGGAACAGGCTCACCATTTGGGCGATGAGTACAGTCAATTTTTCTGGATCATTACCGATCGCCTGCATCGCTGCCTTCATCCGAGGAATATACCCATGGTGATCCGCACCCCAAATGTTGATCATTTGATCATATCCGCGTGCATATTTATCACGATGATAGGCAATATCCGGCGTTAAATAAGTGTACGTACCGTCATTTTTAACGAGAACGCGATCTTTGTCATCGCCGTACTCCGTTGTACGCAGCCAAGTAGCACCGTCTTGCTCATAAATTTGACCCTTGTCGCGAAGATCCTTAAGCGAAGCTTCAACAAGTCCATTCTCATACAATGAAGTCTCACTGTACCATATATCAAAACCAACACGGAAACGTCCCAAATCACGTTTAATCTTGGCAAGCTCTTTTTCCAATCCATATTTGCGTAAAAATACAGCACGATCCTCCGGAGACAACGATAACAGGGCATCCCCCTTCTCAGCAACGAGCTCATTGGCAAAGCCTTTGATGTCCTCACCATGATAACCGTCCTCAGGCATTTCCGCATCCTGACCGAGCTCTTGCAAATAACGCGCTTCAATCGACTTGCTTAGATTAACCACCTGATTACCGGCATCATTAATGTAGTACTCTCGGGTAACGTCAAATCCTGCAAAATCAAGCACATTGCAGAGTGCGTCCCCTACGGCAGCACCACGGGCATGTCCAAGATGCAGACTTCCTGTCGGATTAGCACTAACAAATTCAACCTCTATTTTTTGTCCGTTTCCTTTAGTTGTTCGTCCGTAGTCCTCTCCTTGAACAAAAACCTGCTCAAGCACTGGATAAAGATAGCTCTTACCCAAAGTGAAGTTGATAAAACCCGGGCCAGCGATATCCGCCTTCTCAATTCCTGCCTTGCTAAAATCCAGATTCTCAATAATAGTCTCGGCAATTTGGCGAGGATTCTTCTTCGCAATCCGTGTAAGCTGCATAGCTGCATTTGTTGCAAGGTCTCCATGTGCCTTATCTTTTGGCACTTCCAGTACGATCGCAGGAATCTCTTCCCGCCCTACCAGCTCAGCAGCGACGACCGCTTCAATAAGCGCATCTTTCAAATTTTGATTCACTTGTTCCAATGGATTAAGTGTCATCTTAAACTTCCTCCTCAATAAGCATACTAATAGCAAAATGTCCTGAAAGTTCATCGTAGACATATAAATCGTATTCCCACTCTATTTGCCCAGACATCCCATCTAGGGATACATCCAGCTTTCCAGTGTCCGTAGATAGATGAAACTTTGTAAACGGAGAATGATAAAAGCCTGGCAACTTTCGTCCCGCTTGAAACGTCTGCTCCGACTCCACTTCTCCGTGACGCATAATTTTAATCTCATCGCCGGTGATCTTGAACATCGCCCGAGTGGTTCCTCCCGTCGGTCCCTTCTCCGGCTCTTCATATCTGATATATACAGAGCTACCTCGGACCATAATCTCGCCCTTGAGTTCCTGGACTGTTTTGTCCTCGCCTTGTCGGCTGGTCACTACAATTTTGGCTGTGCTCTTGCCTTGCATATCAAATCTCCATTCTATATATTACATCGTTTCTTATTGTACTACTATATCCAGTTAGTCCATACAGTTCAATACGAAGCTGATTACTCATCAAATTATACTACAATTATAAAAGCACCTGTCCAAGTCTATACGTGATTATAGACAAGGAACAGGTGCTTTGTTACCCAAAAACCTTTAAAAATAATTACATTTCAATTTCTACAACCGTATTGTTATTTCCGATTAGCTTATTGAAATCAGCTTGGCGAATCAGTAAACCACCGGTTCGATAAGGATTCTTGATACGTTCGCCCGGCACTTCAATACCATTCACTTTAATTGAACGCACAGTTCCTTCCTTAATTCGGTACACAAAAGATACAGGTACTCCATTATACCTGAATTCAAAATGAGTACCATCCAACTTGGAAGGCAGCACAGGGTCAATCACTAAATCTCCGCCACTCACACGGATTCCAAGTACGTTGGAAATGAGCTGGTTCATATAAATCCCCGGACCACTAGAATAAATACGCCAGCCTCCCTTAACCTGTGCCGATCCGTTACGAAGGTCATCAAAATGCTGTTGTGCCTCATAGCGTGTATTAAAATTGCCATCAGAGCTGCTGAAATACGTATTGCTCTGACGCAGTTCTGCGTTAGAAACCACATCCCGTATACCAATCGGGTTAATAACCGCCAGGTTATCCCAAATACTCTCACGCCGCCCGATCTTCGCCATGGCTTCTACATAGCGGATATGAGCATGGACATATTGCAATCCGATCTCTCGTCCAAAATTGGATGCCTGCTCCGCTCGCTTGAAGTGAACGCTCACACCCCCGACGTATTGTGCCGGACGATTCATCAAACGTACCCCATCAGGAAACAATAGTTTATCCTGGATAAGTTTATAGTGGGATTTCATCTGTTCCGGAGTGAGCATTTCGCTGATCATGCTTCGCGTCATTGGAAGCAAACGATACTGAATGCCGGTCTCTCCATCCTCTGGATGTAGCATCAGCTTAGGATGATCCGGATCCTCAAAGTATAAGAAACCAGGTATAACCTCCGTACCCAGCATATACCTATTAAAATCGTGCTTAATGCCAGTAGCTATCTCTCTCAGCTCGGAGGACCACGCTGAATCAAACTCCTGTAGAACCCTGGATAAATTATTTATTGTCTGATACGTTAAAGCGACTGTCCAACTGCTGACCATATACTTTTTCAGCTGCGCATTGGCCGGCTGTAGCGTATCATCCCAGTCTCCATCACCATAAGCAGAAAGGAAAGAGCCATGAAGAAAGTGCTCTCTTATATAATGTAATTCCTTGAGCGCATGGTCACGCACCGATGCTATCTCTTCGGTAAATTCGAAGCCATTCTTGCTCGTATAAGGTACCTGCTCATCCAAAATGGAAAAATCACGAGTTACAGTCAAATAATCACCCAGCACCTTAAGTGGCCAAACAATGATGTCCCCATGACTTTCTTCCTGCTGGATTTTCGTATATTTATCGAACATGAACCATTGAGGCCAATTGCCGTCTTCTTTGTATTGATGAGAAAAAACCTCAAGCAAAATATCTCTGACTTGCTCATATTTATGAGTAGACATGAAATACTCAATCGGCCCTTGACATACGTCTCGCGTACCCCAAGCTGCTCCACCATACTGTTCAAGACCGTGCGGCACCGAGTAATGAACGAGCATATTGTGAGTATACCACCACGCAAGTGCGTTTACTTTGAACAAATCCCCTTCGGTCTCTCCGTCCTTCGTCAGCTTGAACCCATTCATCACATTATTATAAAAATCTCTGTAACGTTCGACCTGAGAATCTACTGAACATTCCACAAAAGGCAGATCAGAACCGTAAAGAAGACCTTGGTGTGTCAAAGTCCATTCTGAACTGGAGTCCAACTCAAATATGACTAAAGGAGGCCCGTCATTAACCATATCTTCAGCTAATACAGATTCATCAAGCAAATGATATACGGTTCCATTAAAGCTCATACGGTAGGCCAACTGAGGATAAACTAACGAACTGATACATGAAGCATCAGCCCTAAACGTAATCACACCGGTCTCTTCATTTTTTTCCATATGATATGGAAGCTCATATTCAGAAACATTCATAGTAATCTGATTTGTTATTAGAAAACGATAAGATATACCTTCTATTGAACGGACGTGTAAATGAATCTCAGGAGTATCAACCGTCGAATAGTTGGTAATGACCAGCGTGTCTGAATTCAATTTATAGTACCACCGGACATAGTTGAAGCCAATTTCAAACAAAGAAGGCATCGTGAGCAGTCGATATTGCCCATCTATCTCCACATAAATTCGCTGACCAGAAGTTTTAGGAACATTTAGTGCGTTACGTGCATTAGACATACCTTTGTTCAAATTCGTATTGCCTACTACAAGCTGAGAATTGAATATTCCGTACATATATGAAGTAGTCGTGATTACCTCGGCACCAAGACGTACATTGTCCCCACTCATCAGAATATGTCCATGTGGTCGTTCTACTCGCAATTCCTTTTCTTTCAAAACTACATGCTCATAACTGTCTGTGAAAAATGCAAGCAATTGGTCGTCTTCCCATTCCTCTTGAAAACGCTCTGGAAACCACAGATCAAGCTCCTGCTGAGTTACGGAGAGAGATTGCAACGGTTCTCCAAATTTAGAAGGGATTGATATAGCTTTGTTCCAGCTAGCTTCTGATAGATCCGCCGAACCCAGCATCTCCGCTTCATTCCAAGCCTGCTTAATCACATCTTCGTACTCCAGCTCTTTTATTGCTAAAGGATGATCGCCTTTGAACAAACCATAAAATACAAAACGCTCTTTTCCTTCAAGCTGTATTTTTTCCGTTTGCAATGCTGTATAGGCAAATTCATATTGATATATCTCGTTAGCCAATTTCTCCTGATACAGTGCTTGAGGACGATTGTTCTCCTTATAGGACAGACCAAAAAATTGAAAACCGTCTGTCGAATAACCTACCGTTTTACTCAATGAACCCTGTTGGAGGTATGGAAAACATCCTCCCTGAGGTTGATTTTGCCGTGAACAAACAACGAATCCTTTATTGGAGTCATTGAATACAGTGTGGTCGATATATTGTGATAAATATGCTTCATTGGAGCGAACAACTGCAGTATCGGCAATACCAACATCCTGACCGTAGATGATATCAACTGTTGCATCATGTCCGCACAGCTCAATATCCCAGAACCATACACCAAGCTCAGTTAGCTTAAATTCAACTTTATATTGGAATGTACGATTAAGCTGAGATTCTACAATTTGCCCTTTCCATACTAAACGATCACCTAAATGGCAAAAATGACTGGCAGACTTAATACCTAATAGTGGATAGACTTGGATACCATTCTCTGTATGGAGGCGCAAATATAGATTACCAAGTGATCCATCAAATGGATGACTCCATAATTGATTAATCATGGTCGATCCGCCGATAGCTTGATATAAATCACCATAGTGATGAAAAATAAACGTTAGTCCACCTTTTGTAATTGATAGCTTCGAATCCTTTACTGTTGTCATACTCTTCACTCCTTAATACCGTGTGTACATTCAGATCTATTTACAAGTTTATTTTTTTAATCGGAAAGCTGCATTCATGGTGTCCCGACTGTTTGGTCCAACAAACAGCTCAAATCGACCAGAATCGCTAGTAAAGGAAAAATCACTGTGGTAGTAACGTAGATGTTCCTCAGTAATTTCAAATGTTATCTCTCTGCTCTGACCCGGAGCCAGTTCAACCTTTCGGAATGCTTTTAGCTCCTTCATTGGCCGAACAACCTCTCCAGATACATCTCGAATGTATAGTTGAACCGTTTCAACCCCTGAAAGCTTGCCTTCATTAGTAATTTTCACTTTGATTTGCAGTGAGTCTGTCTCATTGATCTCATTCGATGATAATACAAGATCTTTATAAGTAAATGAAGTGTAGCTAAGGCCGTAACCAAAAGGTAGTAGCGGAGCATTCGGAATATCCAGATAGTGTGTTACGTACTTCTCTGTCGTATCCTCCGAAGGCTTTGGCCGTCCAGTGTTAAAATGATTATAGTACACCGGAATTTGTCCTACTGCATATGGAAACGACATACTTAGTCTGCCCGATGGATTTGCTGCACCATATAACAACTCCGCTACTGCTACGCCACCTTCACTACCAGGGAACCATGCTTCCAGCACCGCATTAGCTTCTTCGTAGACTCCGTGCAAATCGAGCGGACGACCGTTAAAAAGAACAACTACCATCGGTTTGTCAAGCTGCTTCATGAACTGAACCAACTGAAGCTGTGCCTCTGGCAGCTTGATATTACTCCGACTACTCGCTTCCCCGCTCATTTCCGATGATTCACCTAATGCCAGAACAAGGATATCTGCTTTAAGAGCAACCTTGATCGCTTCATGAATCTGCGGCTCCGTAATCTTATCTATACTACAACCTTCCGCAATAATAATATTAGAAGGACTTATCACTTTCATCGATTCAGCTAGATTCTTGGTCAGCTCCGTGGATCCGTTCCATGACCAGTTTCCAAGAATATCTCCGCTTAGAGCGAATGGTCCAATGACCGCAACCTTCTGATTTTTATTGAGCGGAAGCACATCATTGTTTTTGAGAAGCACGCAGGACTTTAGAGCAAGCTCTTTTGCGACTTTTCGATGCTCTTCACAATATATGATCTCGCGTTCTGCTACCACATCTGCTCCACGCAATGGCTCCTCAAATAAACCCAGTTTTTCTTTTAGCTGCAACACTCGCATTACAGCTTCATCAATGAGGGCCTCATCAACAATTCCATCCGCCACCAGCTGTGCTAGATAATGCACATAAGATGAGGTCATCATATCGATGTCAACGCCAGCGATGATTGCTTTAAGAGCGGCTTCACGCTCGTCTTCAGCTACCCCATGGGGAATCATTTCCTTTATAGCCGCCCAATCAGAAATAGTTACCCCTTCAAAGCCCCATTCACCTCGTAATAAATCTCTCATCAGTCTACGATTGCCAGATGCCGGTATACCATCAATGGTATTAAAAGAAGTCATTATAAGCTCTGCCCCTTCATCGAGCGCTGCTTTATAAGCTGGTAAATAATATTCTCGAAGCTGGCGTTCCGACAAATCAACCGTATTATAGTCACGCCCGCCTTCCGCTAAGCCATACGCTGCAAAATGTTTAACACAGGAGGCAACACGTTCTTTATCGTTCTTTAAGTCACTGCCTTGAAATCCTCGTACCATGGCCCTTGCGAATAAGGAGTTCAAGTATGGGTCTTCACCTGTCGATTCCATGACTCGTCCCCATCGAGGGTCACGCACCAGATCGGCCATTGGCGCAAAAGTAACATGAATGCCAGAGACAGCCGCTTCCCTAGCTGCTATTTCTGCACTGCGTTCAGCCAGCTTAATGTCCCATGAGCAGCCCATAGCCAGCGGAATCGGAAAGATCGTCTTATATCCATGTACAATGTCAGCCATAAACAATAGAGGAATTCCGTGCTTGTTATTCTTCATATGAGACTGCTGAACAGAAATCACCTTCTCCGCACCAGATACACCTAATACGGAGCCAACATTATGCACCGTTTCAACAGTTATGCCCAGCGACTCCATAGGACCGGTAATCTGCCCCTCGTCTCCAACTTCGTCGTAGAAGGGAGCTGCCAATTGCAGGAGCTGAGCAATTTTTTCGTCCAACGTCATTTGTTCCAAATAATGTTCTAAGCGTTGCCGTGACATCAGTATCACTCCCAATAATTATCGAATCGTTTTCATTATAAAACCATTAAATTAATTGATTTTATTTTAAATGATAACCTAGAAATATTGAAACGTTTCGAAAAATAAACGTAAAGATCCAATTTTATATAGGAAGCCAATCCATTACCCTGCTTATTTTTCGATCCCAGTAGCCCCATTCATGCGTCCCAGGCTCTTCCTCGTACGTAACTTGCAAACCTATTTCTTCAGCATGCTTGAGAAAATTTTGGTTCCCCTGGTATAGAAAATCCTCTGTTCCACAGCATTGAAACAGCTTAGGCTGGTTACCCGATGCCGCCACCCTGCATGCAAGCGCAAACAGATCATCATCGCTTCCCTTTAATTCCTGTATGCTACCGAAAATCCGTCCTTCCTCTCCATTTCGAAACACTTCCGGTTGGCTAAGACGATGAACCATATCCAGACTGCCGGAAAGGCTCGCCGCTGCCGCAAAACGATCAGGATTGCGAAGAGCCAGCTTAAAAGCACCATATCCTCCCATGGACAGACCGGCTACAAACGTATCCTCCCGGCGATTAGAAATCGGAAATACAGATTGCAGAACGGATGGAAGTTCACTAGATAAATAAGTGAAGTAATCCGCGCCCTGCTTCATGTCCATATAGTAGCTGCGATCCACTCTTGGCATAACAAGAGCAATTCCCTTTTCCTCCGCATATCGCTCAACGGAAGACTGCCGGGTCCACTGTGAATGATCACCGCCAAGGCCATGAAGCAGATACATCACGGGTAGCTTGCCATCCTGTAAACGACATTTGGAATCCAGCGGAATAACAACATTAACATCCGTCGACATTTCAAGTGTTTCTGAATATAAAGCCATCTGAATAAAAGCCATTTCTGCTCATCCTCCCAGATCAATGCCAATCAACTGTTTATATCAGGCTTTTGCTGACTTCTTCTACAGATTTAACCGATTTACGTTCGACGAGTTCGACCTTCAATTTATATGAATCATTGACCTCTTGGTCATTCAGCATTTGAAATAGCAGATGCCCCGCTAGTGAACCAGACTCATGCATCGGCTGGCGGATAGTTGTCAGCGGAGGATTGATATACTCAGCCAACTGAATATCGTCAAAACCAATGACCGAAATATCATCTGGCACAGAATAGCTCTCTTCTTCTATCGCCTTAATACCACCAATAGCCATTTCATCGTTCCCATAAAAAATAGCCGAAGGCAGCTCACCCTGCATCATCATCATTTTAGTCACTTTATAACCGCCGTCACGAACAAAATTACCACTAAGCCTCCATTTTGCCTTCTCTTCAAGCCCTGCTTCGTGCATCGCCCGTAAATAACCTTGATACCGCAGCATATTATCATAAGAATTAGCAGGTCCGCTTACAAAGGCAATGGATTGATGCCCATGATCAATAAGATGGCGGGTTGCCTTATATCCTCCTAATTCTCCATCCACTACAATGCTAATTAGCCCTTCACCTGTCGTCACACGATCCATGGCAACGATAGGAAAATTAGAGCTGGCAGTTTGCAACAATACTTCATCCGTAATATTATGGGCAAGCACAATAGCGCCGTCTACTCTCTTTTCACGCAAAAACTTAACTGCTGTAGACTCTTTACCTCCCATCGAACTGCATGCTACCAGATCATAACCATTAGACAGAGCAACATCTTGAACACTACGTATTAATTCGGAATAATAAGGCCCCGACAAGTCCGTAAGGATAAGTGCAATTGTATTGGTGCGGCTCCGTTTTAAATCCATAGCAAAGCCATTTTTACGATAATTCAGTTGCTTTGCCGCCTCCAACACCTTTTCCTTCGTCTTAGCGGTAACTCTTCTATCACCACTTAACGCGTACGAAGCAGTTGAAATTGCGACTCCGGCCAATTTTGCCACATCTTTAATCGTAGCCATTCCAATCCTCCCTAACTTACTCAAAAATTATACTATTACTTATTTCATCCCTGAAATCGTATATCCTTCTATAATATGCTTTTGAAAGAAAGAAAAGATAACAATAATTGGTACAATCATTATTGCTGCACCGGCCATTTGCAGACCAAAGGCGGTTGCATATTCTCCCTTTAGAAGTGACAATCCTACTGATAACGTATACAGCTTTTGATCATTTGCAATGATTAACGGCCACAGGAAGCTGTTCCATGCCCCAATGAACGTTAAGATACCTTGAACCGCAAATACAGGTTTTACAACAGGTACAATCAGTTGCAGAAAAATTCTGAATTCCCCTGCTCCGTCAAGTCGTGCCGCTTCCAGCAAATCGGTTGGAATCGTCGACATAAATTGACGGAACAAAAATATGCCAAATGCACCTACAAGACCTGGCAGTACCATTCCTGCCATGGTGTTAACTAACCCAAGCTTATTGATGATCAAATAGGTTGGAATCATGGTTACCTGACTTGGAATCATCATCGTAGCCAAAATTACAACAAAAAATTTATTCTTACCCGGAAAATCGAATTTAGCAAAAGCGTAACCGGCAATTGCATTAAGAAACAATCCAATAAAGGAACACAAAACAATAATGATTGTATTTTTTAGATAGATCAAAAAATCCATCTTTGAAAATAAATCCACGTAATTACTCATTGTTGGATTGTTCGGTATAATCGTTGGCGGTATGATCGTAAACTCACTTTCTGGCTTAAAAGACGAGCCCAGCATCCAGATGAAAGGAATCATCATGAGGATGCCGCCGACAATCAAAAGAGTTATCATAAACCCTTTTTCTATTTTTTTCAATGTCATGCTTGCACTCCCTCCTTAATCCCTTCCTAATATTCGACTTCCTTCTTTTTCATAACAAATTGAACAATCGTAACCAAAATAATAATTATGAACAATATAAATGAACCTGATGCGGCATATCCAAAATTGCTAAGTTTAAAACCGTTATTGTAAATAAACAGCGCCATGGACATCGTTGCATTTAACGGTCCACCCTTTGTCATGACAAGAGGCTCTTCAAAAAATTGAATCCAGCCAATCAAGGTTGTAATCGTTACAAAAAAGGTTGCAAAGCTTAACAATGGAACAGTAATGTGTACAAGTTTCTTCCACCCAGTCGCCCCATCAATTTCGGCCGCTTCATAGTATGAACGTGGAATGCCTTGCAGCGCCGCCAGAAAAATAATCATATTGAGGCCCAATGCCTTCCAAACTGCCATTGCAATTAACGATAACTTAGCAAGCATTGGGTCTTGCAGCCATTGTTGAGCAGGAAGACCAAACCAAGAGAGAACATAATTGAACAATCCATATCTGCTGTTGTATAAATAACCCCATACAACAGCAACAGCCACAATATTCGTAATCGAAGGCATGTAGTAAACAACACGAAATGTCGTAAACAGCCTACTTGTACCGTAATTCAGCAAAAGGGCCACGGCCATAGAAAAAATAACTACTAGCGGTACACCAATAACGACGTAGATACTAGTGTTAAAAATAGATTTCAAAAATAGAGGATCCTTAAATAACTCGAAATAATTTGATAGTCCGGCACTATTAATGTTTGAAAAGTCCGCGAGCCCCACCAAATCCATGTCCGTGAAGCTGATCACTAATGCAATAAATATCGGAATGATCGAAAACATTGTGAGTAGCAACACAGCAGGAGCAATGAACATATAGGGATATTTATACTTATCCCATTCCTTCACAAGCTGCCTCATCATGCTTCACCCCTTCAAAATAATTCCATTTCCTTCCATGCGAAGATTAAAAAACGGATAGCCGGGATCCTCTCTTTCTAGAATCCCGGCACCACCTCGCGGACGGATTGGATAAAAACTATTTATTCCCCAAAATTTCCTTCGCTTTTTCATTCAGTTTGTCTAGTTCGGCTTGAGTATCTGCACCACCAAGAGTAATTTGTTCAAAAGCTGCTACAGAAGCTTGAGAAATTTCCTCCCATTCTTTAATCATAGGAGTCGGGATTGCATTGATTAACTGTTCACCGAAAGCTTTAATGATTGGATCAGAGAAGCGTTCATCTGCCCAAGCAGATTTTAGAGCGGGCAACGAATTAGATGTCTCATAAAATTTAAGTTGCACCTCTTCACTAGTTAGGAATGAAATAAACTTAGCAGCTTCATCTGGATTTTTGCTGTATTGGAAAATAGACAGATCCGATCCACCCATAATGGATTTGCTGTTTTTGTTCGAGGGCAATGTTTTGACCGTCCATTTCCCTGCAATTTCTGGAGCCTTATCCATTACTCCTTGAACCATCCATGGACCACTTATGAACATTGGAAGCGTACCATCTTTAAATGCTGCGAATGTATCAAGATCAGTACCAACTGGAACCAATTTTTCATCATAAAAGCTCTTCAGAAAATTAACAGATTCAACGTACTCCGGTTGGTTAAATTCCGGTTGACGGTTCGCGTCTATAATATCACTACCGCTTTGCCAGGCGAACATAGACAAATAGTTTTGATCTTTCGCATCAATCGGCATTGCATAGTGGTCTGCTCCACCTTTAGCAACAAGCTTTTGGGACGCATCCTTCAGTTCTTCCCATGTTTTAGGACCTTCGGGATAACCAACATCCGCCAACAAATCGGTGCGGTAGAACAATGCACGTGTCTCTACATACCAAGGAATACCTACTGTTTTCCCATCATATTGCGTAGTTTGAATGGCACCATCAAAAAAATTCTCAGATTTCAATTCAGGATATTGTGTAATGTAGGAAGACATATCAAGCAATGCTCCTGCTGCTGCAAATTCAGGAATCCATGTTGTGCCCATTTGAACAACATCTGGACCGTTTTTGGAAGCAACGGCGGTCAACAGCTTGTCATGTGCGGTATCCCAAGGAATGGCCTGTACCTCAACCTTTATACCCGGGTTTTTCTCCTCATACATTTGTGCTATAGGTTTTACAGAGTCTGCTTCACCCATAAACCAAACTTTTAAAGTTTTGTTTGCTCCGGAAGCTTCGTTAGTACCTGCGTTAGAGCTACCGCAACCTGCTACAATAACGGAGACAGCAATTAAGGTAACTAATGTAAGTAACCAATTTTTCTTCACGTTAACCTCACCTCTTCTTTAGTATGTCGAAACAGGGATCAAAAAATTAAACGCAAAAATCGAAACGTTTCGAAATTATTTCAAAAAAAATCTCAACTCATTTCACATCGATAATAACGCTAAATCTTTCGAATTCCCTCTTTTTAATTCGTTTATTCCATGGTTTACCGCTTTCATTTCAAAATCGAGAAATAATTATTCAAATAACTTTAATTATCGATATTATTAGAAAGCGCTTTAATCGAAACGTTTCGTTTGAGGTAATTATAAACGCTTACTTCCACGAATTCAAGTAGAAAATACATAGTTTAAAAAAGAAACGGCCTCCTCTTTTTAGAAGGCCGCGCAACATTGCCAAATAAGATTGGTCCCGTTTAACAATCGCTTTCCATTATTTGATCAGATCTTCTACGAACTTCGGCAATACAAAGGCTGCTTTATGAAGGCGTGGAGTATAATACTTCGTATTGATTTCAGGAATCTTAGTCTCGTCCACTTCAAGCGGATCATAAGTTTTGCTTCCCATAGTAAAAGTCCACAGACCACTTGGATAGGTTGGAATATTAGCACCATATACACGGACGATCGGGAAAATCTCTTTTACATCCTTGTTCACTTTTTGAATCAGGTCGGCTTTGAACCAAGGATTGTCCGTTTGTGCTACAAAAATACCGTCGTCCTTAAGTGCTTCATATATCCCTTGGTAGAAGCCGCGTTCAAATAGTGGAGCTGCCGGACCTACTGGTTCAGTCGAATCTACCATGATAACATCGTATTTATTTTTACTTTGAATAATGTGCATATATCCATCATTGACCTGAACCTCAACCCGTGGGTTGTCCAACTCGCAAGCGATCTCAGGCAAATATTTCCTGGAATATTCAATTACCTTGCCATCAATATCAACCAGTACTGCTTTCTCTACGCCAGGGTGCTTCACCACTTCACGGATCACACCACCGTCTCCGCCTCCTACTACAAGCACATGCTTAGGATTAGGATGCGTAAAAAGCGCAGGGTGGGCCACCATCTCATGATAAACAAATTCGTCCTTAACCGTAGTCATTACCATGCCGTCAAGTACGAGCATTCGCCCAAACTCCTCGGTATCAAGCATCGACAGATCTTGAAAATCCGTTTTCTCCGCAATCAGAGTTTCACGAATTTTGGCTGTAATACCAAAGACCGGTGTTTGCTTCTCAGTAAACCACAATTCCATCGTAGCCAACCTTCTTTCCGCCAGAATAGTGTTTAGCCGTTTCTCTTCCTAATATTGTACCAAACAAATCTGATTATATTAAAAAGCGATGAAAATGCAACTATTTACGGTACTTCCTCATGTTCTATGAATGATCTGACCCAAAGTTTCCCATACTTAATTCTATAATATTTGGTCATTTCGCCCTCTAATTAACAGTTGCTAGGAAGGAGACGCAGGGCCGTGCATAGACTCGTACGTAGCAGTGGGGCCCGTAAACCGAAGCGCCGCTGGAAATGGATGCTTAAAACAATAGTGTATACAGGACTGCTGGGCCTGTGCGCACTTGGTATATCATTAATGTATCTCTACCAGTCGGATTTGCCGCTGGCAGATTCCGACCGCAACTCCCAGCTGCTTGACCGGAATGGCAAAATCGTCGCTGCCTTCTCAGATGGAACGCGGAATCAGGAGCGCGTACCGCTATCAGACATATCGCCTTGGCTTATTCAAGCTACACTCGCTATCGAAGACAGGCAATTTTATAAACATGTCGGATTTGATATCAAAGGGATGGCCCGGGCTGCCCTTATTAATATTAAGGAAATGAACAAAGTACAAGGGGCCAGCACATTAACTCAGCAACTCGCTCGAAATTTATATTTGTCACACGAACGCACATGGTCCCGCAAACTGAAAGAAGCCATGTATACCGCCCAGCTTGAGATGAAATATGACAAGGACAAAATTCTTCAAATGTACCTTAATGAAATTTACTACGGTCATGGTGCCTATGGAGTCGAAGCGGCATCTCAGATGTATTTTGGCAAACATGCCAAGGATTTAAGTCTGGCAGAGAGCGCTATGTTAGCAGGAGTCCCAAAAGGACCCACCTACTACTCCCCATATAATCATATGAAGAATGCTAAGGATCGGCAGAAGACCATACTCTCCTCTATGGTTGTAACAGAGCAAATTACTCAGGCCCAGGCAGATCAGGCATATGGGGAAATGCTGTCTTTCCGTTCCCAGCAGCAAAGGACGACGCTGAGCAAAGCTCCCTATTTCCGCGACTACGTACGCAGCGTTGTCATTAATGAGCTCGGTATTGATGAAAACATGCTGGAGCATGGAGGGCTCAACATTTACACGACACTGGATATGGACGCACAGCAAGCTGCAGAGGACGCGGTAAAATCGGAATTAAACGGTTCGCCAGATTTGGAAGCAGCCCTTGTATCTATCGATCCCCGCAGTGGTGAAATCAAGGCGCTTGTAGGCGGAGCTAACTATGTCCAGAGCCAGTATAATCATGTTTTTGCAACGACTCGTCAGCCGGGCTCCAGCTTTAAGCCAATTATGTATTTATCTGCTTTGGCTTCAGGTGAGCTAACCAGTGCAAGTAAATTCAGCAGCGAGCCCACCCTGTTCCATTATGATAACAACCGAAAAACATACAGCCCGAAAAACTTCGGAGATAAGTATTTAGGCGAAATCGACATGAGACAGGCCATTGCCGCTTCAGATAACATTTATGCCGTCAATACCATTCTGAAAATTGGCTCTGATCAAGTCATCGAGTTGGCTCGAAAAATGGGGATCACTAGCCCACTTAAGGCAGTCCCGTCACTGGCTCTCGGAACCTCGCCGGTAAGTCCGTTCGAAATGGCTTCAGCCTTTGCTGTAATCGGAAATCAAGGCCGGAGCGTTAAGCCTCTTGCCATACTAAAGATCACGGATGAAAATGGGCACATCCTTTATGAGGCTGCTCCTCCTAAATCAGAAAAAGTGGTAGAGCCCTCTGCTGCCTACGTGCTTACTCATTTAATGGAAAGTGTGTTTGAGACTGGCGGTACGGGTAACAGAGTCTCAGCTGAAATAAAAAGACCAGTAGCTGGCAAAACAGGAACAACGAGCTCGGATGCGTGGCTTGTCGGGTTTACTCCAGAGCTATCTACCGCCGTCTGGGTCGGGTACGACAAGGGCAAGACGCTTGGCACAGCAGAATCACGCAAGGCTGCACCAATCTTTGCTAAATATACAGAGAAAGCCTTGGAAAAGATTCCACCTAAGATTTTTCCTATTCCAGACCATGTCGTCAGCGTCTATATCGATCCATCAAGCGGCAAGCTAGCAACTGCTGATTGTCCTGATAAAAAGCTGGAAGTTTTCGTTCAAGGAACAGAGCCTACCGAGTATTGTTCGGAGCATGGTGAAGGGGAACCTCCTCCTGAGCCATTGCCTGTGAAGGAGAAAGCTGAAAGCCGTTCATGGTGGAGTGACCTGAAGCGCTGGTGGATGGATTAAGTTCGTGCTTTGATTATCCGATTCATCAACATCGTCGAAAATTGAATTAAAAGCTGAGACTCTTAGCCAGGTCCCTATGTGATGGAACCCATAAGTCTCAGCTTTTTGCTTTTGTTGCGTATAGAGAAATGGGGCGTTTTACAGGAAACATTCAAATATCCATTTGAATATAGTAAATTATTACCTTATAATGAACATAACAATCAAATGCTCATTTGAATATTAAACGACCATTTACTCATAAAGAGGAGGAAGCTTGTGACAACGAACATAGAACATAGCAAAGAAACCTACGAGCACATTTGCGGAGATCCAGTCAGAACGAAAAAATTACGCGAGGTCATGATCGAGGACGAAATCCTCGGTATGGCACAAATATTCAAGGCTCTATCCGATCCCAACCGTATGAAAATCGCTTACCTGCTGCAGCATGAGGAGCTATGTGTGTGCGATATCGCCGCCATACTGGATTGCTCTGTCGCCACTGCTTCCCACCATCTTCGCCATCTGAAGCAAATGAATATTACGTCCTCTCGAAAAGAGGGTAAAAATGTAATCTATTTTCTAAAAGACCATCATATTAAGACCTTAATCACTATGACGTTGGAGCACCAAAAGGAGAGGAACGAGCATGAATAAATCAGACTCAAATTCCAGATCGGAATTTCGTGTACAAGGTTTGTCCTGCCCTAACTGTACTCGTGAAATGCAGGGGGAAATCCAAAAGCTTGAGCACGGTCAGGACGCTTCGCTTCATTACAATAGCGGTCGACTGTACGTTTCGCCTAAGGTGAATCTGGAGCAGGTGCAAAAAATTTTAAAAGGCGACGGCGCCTCACTTATTCTGCCTGATCCAGCCACTTCAGCCGAACATGATCATTCGCACCACCAGCATGACCATGATCACGCACATTCCCACGAACACGAAAGTAAGCATGAGGAAGGTCATTCACATGATCATAGTCATAGTCATGGCGAAGGCGAGGGCAAAATGGGACTGTGGCTGCTCGGCCTCGCAGCTGTACTCTATGCAGCCACTTTTATACTAGGTAGTGCAGCTCCAAAAAGCGTACTTGTTCTAATGTACATTGCTGCTATTGCGATCAGTGGTTATTCGACATTTTTACGAGGACTTCGGAATTTAACCCGTCTTAAGTTTAATATGGATACGTTGATGACTGTAGCGTTAACCGGGGCCGTCCTGATTGGTGAATGGAAAGAGGCTACTCTGGTTGCTATTTTGTTCGGTCTTAACGAGCTGCTTGAAGGTTATGGTATGAATCGTGCCCGTAAATCGATGGAAGCTCTATTGGATGCTGCACCTAAACAAGCGGTGCTTATTCAGGGCAATACGGAAAAAATCGTCCCGATTTCTCAACTCGCAGCAGGCGATGTCGTACTTGTCCGCACGGGAGAAAAAATTCCGTCTGACGGGACAGTACTTGAAGGGCACAGCGCTGTAACTGAGGCTGTTATTACCGGCGAACCTATTCCAGTTCCTAAACAACCTGGGTCGACCGTATTTGGCGGCAGCGTAAACGCCGAGGGTTTATTAAAAATCACGATTGATAAAGCTTATGAGGACTCATCATTAGCCAAAATCATGCATTTGGTTCAAGAAGCACAGGATACTAAAACACCCACAGAGCTATTCATTGATAAATTTGCAAAGTACTATACGCCTGCTATTATGATTTTTGCCGCACTCGTCACACTTATTCCTCCATTACTGCTTGGCGAATCCTGGATGAAATGGTTGTACGAAGGTCTGGCGATACTCATTGTCGGCTGTCCTTGCTCTCTGGTGCTGTCCTCACCGATCGCTCTCGTTAGCGGCATGACTCGATGTGCTAGAAATGGTGTACTTGTAAAAGGCGGGGTACATTTAGAGCAGCTTGGAAAAATCGACGCTGTTGCTTTTGATAAGACAGGAACATTAACGTTGGGGCGGCCTTCCGTCATATCCGAAATTATATATGATCATGAACGTTTCTACAGCATTTCTGCAGCTATGGAGTCGGGTTCCCTGCATCCCCTTGCGGAAGCTATAGTAAGACATACCGAAGATAAAGGGATATCGAGGGCTTCTCTCCCTGCACCATCCGAGCTTACAACCATACCCGGCATTGGCCTGTCGGCTGAGATTGAGGGTTTCCGTTATTGGGTAGGCAGTAAGGAGGTATTAACTCAAATCCCTTTATTAGAAGAAACACGTTCTGGTTCTTCCCATTTGCAGGTCATGCAAGACCTCAACCGTCTTAAAGAAGAGGGGCTCACTGTTGTTTTGGCTGCTGATAACCATAGTGTGCTAGGTATGTTTGGTCTGGCTGACGAACTGCGCCCAGAAAGCCCGCATGTTATCGCTGATCTGCATCGCAGCGGGATCGCTCATACTGTCATGCTTACAGGCGACCATGCCGGCTCTGCCAAAGCTATCGCTGCCCGAGCTGGCGTCACGGATTGGTCAGCAGGACTTCTGCCAGAGCAAAAGGTCGAGAAAATTCGCGAGCTTTCCGCTAACTGGAAGGTAGCCATGGTCGGAGACGGTATCAACGATGCTCCCGCCCTCGCAGCCTCTAGTCTGGGCATCGCCATGGGAAAGGGGACCGACAGTGCAGTAGAAACAGCCGACATCGTCCTCATGCAGGATCACCTTGGCAAGCTGCCGGGCGCTATTAAAGTGGCCAGACAGGCCAGCCGTATCATCTCCTGGAATATCGGCATTTCTCTTGGCCTGAAGCTGATCGCCCTGCTGCTGACAATTCCGGGCTGGCTGACGCTGTGGATCGCTGTTTTATCCGATATGGGAGCAACGATCATCGTTACATTGCTTGGACTGACCGTGCTGCTCGGCAAGGACACCTCTTCATATTCTTCAACAAAATAAATAAACAAAAAGGGGCGGTTCAGAAAGTCAGTGAAAACTGACTACTGGAAGCCCCGTTTTTGTTGAAAGTTAAAAATAGGCACAAAAAAACCGTCTTTTCCTGTAAAATGAAAGTTACCACACCCACACTTTACAAAAGGACGGTTTTTATGCGTAATCTAACGACCACTACAGAACAGTATACCATGCAGACGACACTTCCTCTAGGGAATTTGGAAGAAAAGGCGGTTTCCAAGCGATCTCTTACCCCTACCTTCAAAGCCTACGACAACAAGCAGATCCATATGATTTTGGATTTGGAAATGTTCATTCCCGATCATCATGTGGCACGTGTCATTGATGAGATGATCGA
>NZ_FNBG01000051.1:716-17706 GCF_900102215.1 Fontibacillus panacisegetis | reverse complement strand
ATTATCATGCAAAGAACCTATTGATTCAAGACAATGGCGTTATGCCGATCGATTGGTCCATTTCATATCTAAGTCCTCATCTTGGAGACCTATATTGCTTGATTACGGAAGCACACGCTTGGAGTAATCTTTCAAGAGAAGAAATGGTTTCAGCATACCTTGAAGTAACTGATCTTCAAATTGATCATCTGAACTGGCAATTGCAAATAGGCGGTTTATGTTGGCTGATTAAAACATTACGTTGGCTTGTTTATGGTGGTACAGATATAATCCCTGGATCAGAAACTTGGATACCTAATCTGCTGAAGGATGTAGAAATCCTATACCAGGAAATTGTATAACTTTTCTCGCATTCCACACTAGTGAAACGGACGCATCTAGTGCCCCAGTACAAGACCCCTTTTCGAGGGGTCCTTTCCATTTTCAGGAGAAGTGAAAGAATGAGGATCATGAAGACACAGCAGGACTTTGTCTTCATGCGCCGCGTTATAGCCCTTCCTGCGGAGCTACTCGATCAAGTAGAGAACTTCTTCAAACAACTATGGACATTCCGAAAAAACTTGCCGTCACTTATGGTACGGTTCACCGTAACATCTATAGAACGAAATCGAAGGGCACCTGCTCGAGTACCTTATACTATTGCTAAGTGTACTATTTTAAGACTCTATCAGTTGAACCATACCAAAGTCGAGCAGAGGATTATGACAGCGATTTAATATTTTATCGTATTATTCTTCACATGCACTAAGATTTTACAATGTTAAGCTTAATAATGTATGCCTTATGACAATTTAGGAGGTAATATAATGAGCAAGTACGACGAAGCCATGAAGCTGCTGGAAGAACAAGTGGGTAACAAGGACGGCTTGATCTCTCTGTCTACCATCGCGCTGGAACCGGGGGTCAATGGCAAAAGCCGTCCCGCCGCCCGCATTGTGGACGCCTATTATGAGGACGGCGCGTTCTACACCGTCACTTACGCGACCTCAGGCAAGATGCAGCAGATCGCCCAAAACCCCGAAGTCGCCGTTTGTATCATCGTCGAAAACTTTACGGCCGATGGTATCGGTGAAAACCTGGGCTGGGTATGTGACGAGAAAAACGCGGAGATGATGACAAAGCTGCGCACAATATTCGCCGAGTGGTATAACGAAGCCAATAACGATGAAGACCCTAACACATGCCTGCTGCGCATTCGCCTGACAAAGGGCCTGTGGAATGACGCCCACAAAGGGATCAGAAATGAGATTGATTTTGTCAATAAGACGGTAAATTAAGTGGTCTAACTGTGTGGTTCGCCTTATTGGATTAATATGAAGTAGACATTTGATAACAGACAATATTAGCTCAAAGGGAGTGTGCGCACACTCCCTTTTTTTCACCGTTACTTGTGATAAGGTTCTCCGCGCTGTCTGTAACGGCAATTTTTAAGGCCATCCCAACAAAGGATGGCCTTTCATTGAAGAACATGCCTTACTAAGCTAACGTTTTCGCATGTGCAACAATGTTGAAACGAGACTGGATCTTTTATTCTGATTCCATCCGCAATAATGTCAAGAGATCATCGAAGATTCCAGGTGTCGTGAATATGACCTCTTCACCATAAAGTTCATTAGGGATGCCATCGGGCACCACTTGTACATGGCAACTCAATGCTCCCGCCTCCCGTGCAATCAAGCCTGCGGCGGCTACATCCCACGGTGCAAGACTTTCCGTATGCGCATCTAATTTTCCGGACGCCACATAACAAATGTCTACTGTTGGTGCGGCAAAACGCCTAATGTCACGACAGTTTCTTCTGAGTCGATTTACTCTTTCGATTGCTGGCTGCACTTTTGCTGAATCATGCGGAAAACCTGTGCCAATGACAGCATCTAGTAGCGAAGTACATTGTCGAATTCGTAAACGCTCACCATTGCAATAGGAGCCTTCCCCTTTAATCCCAACATAAGTACAGTTCAAATCTGGCGCATATACTGCTCCTGCCAGCACTACGCCATCAAGGGCAAAAGCCAATGAAACGCCGTAATGCGGTAGGTTCCGAGCAAAATTAACTGTTCCATCTAAGGGATCCACCACCCAAACTGGACCGTCAAAATTAAAATTATCCCAGCTGTGTATTCCGTTTTCCTCCGAAAGAATTCGATGACCTGGAAATTTATCCATTATGGCTTCTTGAATGACTCTTTCCGATAACAGATCCGCGGATGTCACAAGTTCACCGAAATCCTTGTAATTCACTTCAATTTTTTCCCGACGACGCAATTCAGAAATTCTGTCACCTGCTTTTGTTACAGCCTGTTCTGCAAACAACGCTAATTCTCGAAGGTCGAGCTTCATTCCGTTCCCATTCCTCCTTACAGTGCTTTGAGCGTTTCTGCCCGTCAACCGCTTCAAGCGAACTTTCAGATATATATCATATTCGTGACCAATACCACGCCCCCTTTTCGAGGGGTCATTTTCTTTTTCATTGTTGATGTTCGACAACGATTACCTGGTAACGCTCTTCACACTGGCTGGAACTCACGATGAGGAGGTGGAACAATGGCGGCTTATGTTCTACAATCTCATGCCTCGCAAGCAATCTTGCCCGTCCCCCACCAAAAAAACTTGCCGTTACTTATGATAAAGCTCTCCGTATCATCTATAGAGCGAAAATCAAAGGGCACCCGATCGGGTGCCCTGCTTTATGTATGCTACGGCTCCGCTCAAGAAAATAAATACTACACCTGTCCGAGATTTTTTGTAATTTCACGATAACGCATCGTCGCCAGAGAACTAGGCAGGCCTTTTTTGCAGAAAGAAAGCTTGGCCAGCTTGGGAACAACACGTTCAACGACAATCTGTCCATCTACCAGTTTGGATTCCAATGCTTCTAAGGCCTCCAAGAAACGTCTGTCCTTCTTGGCACGGTCATAAAAGGATAACACATAGACATATACAAAAAGATTGTAGTTTCGAAATGGATATTCCACCTGCATGAACAATGTTCCCATCCCATAGTGACATGGACCAATCGGTTTTCGAATGTCCCAGTGCTCGAGCAAGAAATCTACAGCACTATCAAGGGCAGGTTCATTATTGAAATCGTTGCTAAAGCGAAATGCGTTCAAAATAGTGAGAGTTGGGAACGGATTGGAATACTCTGTCTCTGGACCACGACCAAAGCTAAATTTATTGCATCGCCAGCCACCGTCAGGATATTGGGTATCCAAAAGGTGTTGGAAGGTTTTTTTCATTCTGGTATCCGACGCATATCCCAAGTGGCAAAGCACCTCAGCCACATGTGCAGTATGGCAGGGGTAAATTCCACCTTGCGGATATACCTTGAAACATCCGTCATCCTGCCAAGTGCTAAAGATCAGCTCTGCTGTTTCCTGAAATATCGATTCTGTTGGTTTCATACCTAATTCTAATAGATACAATGCGCAGTCCAAAGTAGTAAAAGGTGAGCCCTTCATGAGGCGTTTATCGGGTGTAGTCCAGTAGTCTGAGCCATTATCATATCGGTGCGACAATATTACTTTAACATCTGAAGCATATTGCTTTTCTATAGCCATCTTCTCGCTCCCTTATAAAGTTCATAAGCCCCAATTCAAATGCCATATCGGCCGAATTGTTTTCACTACTTTCGAAGCCGTTTTCACCTCAGTCTTACATTTCTTGTAATCATGATCAATGAATTTTGTTATATCAGCACAATTAGGAGTACCTATGCCTATAATCTATTCAAATAGCAACGAAGAATGGCCGTGCAAGAATACCTCAATGCACTGCCATTTTTAATGTTTCACTGATTTTGCATAAGATCGAGCCCGACTTGATTTTTCTTCAAAATATGGTTACAGCTACTGATAGCTTTTTAATCAAAGATCAAAAGAGACTTTGTGGCGAGAACGTTTTTTTACACTACAAGTTATCCATTCCTCAGACAAAGGAGAAATCTCCTGTTGTAAATTGAGAGCAAGAAACAGTACCGATATTCTTATTAGATGCCACTAATAGGGCGTCTTTTTTTTGCATAATGCATCATATATTGAAGGATCTTCTTCTACATCTCTCTACTCAAAATTTCGCCCTACTTATGATACGGTTCCCCGCGCTGTCTGAAGAGACAAGTTTTGAGGTGGGCCTCATATGAGCGGTATAGAAGGCGACTTTTTTAGAGCGTATACCAAACCTATTTGAGTCAGATTCGAATCGAAACATTCAAACATAAACGTCACTTTTGAGCGTGACAAGCTACTATATAAGATGACTTAAATAAACACGGGATTCACCGCCCCTGTGTAAATCGGGTAATTAAGGATAACTCCAAAACAGGGATGTTAGAACATGAATCGTTTCAGGAAGAAGTGTTGCACTTAGCTTGACAATTCGTCGACATGAAAAAACTCCCCTTGGTACCTCACAGTAACAGGGTTTATTATTTCACCTGTCTACCGTATGGGGAGCATATCACTTTTAGGAACACGGTCTTAATGTTGTAATAATCACTTGGCTCCCTGTGACAGAGGAAGTTATCACTATTATTAAGCTGGATACATTTGCGTATTAGGCTTTACTGTGAAGGGTAACTAGGTAACCGTCTGGGTCGGCAAATGTAAAGGTTCGCCCGAATGGTCCATCTATTGGTGCGGATGTAATCTTTACGCCTGCTGCAATAAGCTTGTCATGAATTTCTTGCGTATCAGGGGCATGAAGCCACAGAGCGACACCAAGTCCAGGCTGAGTACCTGAACCGAGTTCTATTCCTGGCATTAGGTCGCGAAGAGCAAATGCAATAGGCTTTGTTTCAAAGACCACAGCATGAGGTGGTCCCGCCTGTGAGCGCACCAGTCCTAGATAGTTTTGATAGAAATCCGCAGAGCCTTCAAGATTGCTCACTTGAAGTGAAATGAAATCGGGTCCAATTGCTGACATAATGTAATGTCCTCCTTTGAATATGGGGTTGTTTATGTTATTAGTGTAAACCAATCTTCAGTGCACCATCCGTTTCGTTATAAAGTCATGTAAATAACCTCACTTTCATTTTGTATGTCTTCATTATACAAGCCCCCTACTGCCAACAGGATGTCAGTAGCGTTCTTTCATTTTTTCGATTTCTTCTCTTACTCGGTTTTTGAATGATTCAGGTTCAGTGACTATCACATCTGCCCCCCATCCAAGAATCCAAGACAGCAATTCTTCCGGTTGACGGACACGAAAAGTGACATGGTAACCGTCCTCTTTAGACTCGGCACTCTCCATATAATAGTTGTTAGCTTCTTCAACTTTATCGGTGACTTCTGGATTAAAAAGTGCACAGACCCGTATGCTACGGGTATCCTTCGGCCGATAAGATTGAAGGTTGAAGTTATCGGGAATCTGAAATGTATCATCAATCACTGTAAGGTCACTAATTCGGGATACTCGAAAATGGCGAATATCCTCCCGTAAATCACAGGAAGCAACTAACAGCCAGCCGTTCTGCTCATCATGTGCCAATCCGAAAGGCGATACAGTTCGCACAGTTACCCGGTTTTCATCAGCTTCAGCAACCCGCTTGTGATAGGTGAAACGAAGTTTCTTGCCCTCCAGCATGGCTTCACGAATGATTCCCAAGTTTACTCTCTCCCGCGTCATTATGACCATTTCATCTTTTTGGATCAGACGGATGCCCCTTTGTATTCGGTTTGTCTCCTCACGGATGGGTCGAGAAAGAATTGCTTCTATTTTTCTGCGGGAAGAACGAGCACTTTTGCGAAAAGTTGGATCAAAACGATTTTCTGTGAATTCAGTTCCAAGAAGAAGTGATACTGCCTCTTCTACAGTAAAACTAATTGGTGGAAGAAAATAGCCTTCCATCAAAGAGTATCCTAATCCTGTCTCACCAATTATGGGAACACCTGCTTCACTCAGAACCTGCATATCACGATAGATCGTTCTTACACTGACCCCTAAGACCTCTGCTAATTCATCAGCTGTCAGCAATTTTCTTCGCTGTAATTCCATCACAATCGCTAAAAGACGCTCTGTTTTATTCATATTGAAGCTGCACTCCCTTGTTGGAATTCAACCATTCATAATATCTTTCGTTGTTTCAAAATAACGTACGAGATTTACTTCTGTAGGGGTTATTTTGAAGTTAACCTGCCACACTTCAACCCCTTGGTTTATTGATGATTGCACAGAATTCCGGATATAGCTGCTATATTTCCCATTGGATGAGCCAATATATTTAGAACTATCATAGATGAAACATACTAACAGGATTGCTTTGTCATTTTCATTCAAACTATGTGCCAATTCCCCAATGTGTTTTATGAATCGTTCAAATGAGGTGAAACTGCTTCCTTCCTTAGTTTCGATATGTTCCTTAACCTCGACCTGCAATCGCGTAAGGGGTGTTTTGACCTCGATATAAGTATTACCTACAAGAAAATCAAGTTTGGAGTTGCCTACTTTTTGTTCTCTTTTTATTGCTTCACCATTAATCACCATACTAGAAAGTTGGCCGCTTTTTATAAAATGTTCTACATATCTATTTGCTGCATTCTGATTGATTCCTATCCATGATTTATTTACATTTGATGGTAAATCAACTGAAATTGCCTCCACTGTATAAAGGGTCTTTCTTAATAAATTATTGCTTTTTGAAAGCAAGCATGGGACATCACGAAAAACGATGTCACCAATACGACCTGTAGTGGGACAATGGCAATCAAAAATTACTCCGTCAACCTCAACTTCCATAATGAATCGATTTCGTCGTCTGCAAATTACACCTTCAATGAGGGGTGTTTCAAAAATAAATGGATTGTTATTAGTTTCCATAGTAAGTTCTCCTCAGTAATCTCTTTAAGCAAAGTTCAGTTAATATCATCTTTGGCTTTCTAATACCTAGATTATACAAAAACACTACTGACAACAGAATGTCAGTAGTCGCATGGATGAGTTAGAAGATAAAATTAAGTTTCTTGTTGAATCTTTGAACTAATGGGGAACGTTAGTTTATTAACTTAACTTTCGCAGCTTGAAATCGGTAGATAGGCCCTGATGTAGCTGGGCAAAGCGGCAGAACCAGCATCTCATTCAGCGAAATTTCCTACATGCAGACGGTTGAAGGTCACCAGATAGCCTTCTTCCAACTTAGAGAACGTTCGCCGCAGGTATCGGTCTCTCAAAACCTTTACTTCTTCGGAAGCGTCGCTGGACGAAGAGAAGACTATCTGAGGATTTCAATTTCTTAATTGTAGTTCTTCAACAGCCAGCCTCTACCTGTCTTTTGGGTAGAGGCTTCTTTTCGCAAAGTAAAGAATCATAGACAAATATTAATATATTGAACGTTTCAAATATTCTCCGTAATACATCCACAGCCATTTTGCTCTCACTCAAACTTCGGATCAACAGCAAAGAGTAGGTATTAATTTTGTACCGGCAAACTATGCTGAACTAATTCAGATTGTAGGAACTAGAACTGGGAGAGAGATAGATAAATTCTCGGAGTATAACATTGAGTATGATAATGGTATAAACCTTAACGTTCCAATTTTAAAAGAAGCCTATTTTGCTTATGAGTGCAAGGTAATAGATTCAAGAAATTATGGAAGCCATGAGTTTGTAGCAGGAGAAATCAAGACTATTTACAAAGATGAAGATAAATTCATAGAAATTGATGGATGGACTATGCCAGATATGAACAAGTTAGAAGTCCCTCTTTATTTAGGACGTTCCGTCTATGCTACTTTTAATGCTAGTTCGGAGCAGAAAGATTTTGTAAAGTATCGTTTTCAATAAAGAGGGTTGGAGTAACCATTTTTGAACTGGCCCTTCATCATTCTATAGTACAAATAAACTCGCAGAAACCCGTTTATGCACCATTCTGACCGGAGTGTGATTTACCCTGCTCCTATGGTCTGTATGCTGTAAATACAGTCTCCTGCGAGTTTTTCTCCAAAAAACTTGCCCCTACTTATGATACGGTTCACCCCAATATATCTTAACAGATCCAACCACTACCCCTCCAACAACTCCCCCAGCATCCGCTCCCGATGATTCACAAACTCCTTCATAATCACGTAATGATCGGTCTCTTCAAGCTCCACCTTTTGAATCCCTTCTGGTGTAAGCTGATAAATCACGCTATCCGGATAAGCCATGAGGATCGGGGAATGTGTAGATATGATAAATTGAGACTGCTTGTTCACCAGCTCATGAATCCGTGAGAGCATGGCCATTTGGCGAAAAGGAGACAGGGCTGCTTCCGGCTCGTCCATGATGTAGAGGCCTTTTCCGCCAAAACGGTTCATAAAGGCGGCGAAAAACGATTCACCATGCGACATCGTATGCAGGGACTTACCTCCATAAGATTCGATAATATTTGGTAACGGAAAGAAGCTGGGTTCATTATCTAATCTATCAATCTCCGTTGCCAGATTATAATAGCTCTCTGCCCGAAAGAAAAACCCGTCCCGCGGTTTATACACGCCTCGAATAGGACGGAGATACTGATGCAGCTCGGAATGGGTCTCTGCCGTCGAAAAGGTCATATTTAGCGTTCCGCCTTCCGGATTAAAGCCGAGCGCCACCGCAAAAGCCTCCAGCAGCGTGGATTTGCCCATCCCGTTCTCTCCCACGATATAAGTTACTTTAGGATGAAAATCCAATCGTTCGAACTGGGCTACAGCAGGCAGATGGAAAGGATATTTTTTAAAAGAAGGCACTTCCTCCCTTAAAAGAGTCATACTCCGCAAATAGGTTTGAGTGTGGGATAGCTCCATATTCAAACGTGTTCCTCCTCTCCATTCATGCTTAGATGGCCATGGTACAAGTCGCTATAAAATCCGCCCTTCTCCAAAAGTTCATCATGAGATCCTTGTTCGATCAGATGGCCTTGCTTAAGCACCAATATTTTATCGGCTTTGCGAATCGTATTGAGACGGTGAGCGATCACGAAGCTTGTTCTACCCTGCATCAAACGCTGCAGCCCTTCCTGGATTTTGATCTCAGTTACAGTGTCGATGCTGCTCGTCGCTTCATCCAGCACAAGAATATTCGGACCCGCCAGGATAGCACGAGCAATAGCAAGCAGCTGGCGCTGACCTTGGCTAATGCCGCTTCCCCCCGTATCCAGCACCTTATCGTAACCGCCGGGAAGTCTCATAATAAACGAGTGTGCATTTGCCAGCCTTGATGCATCCTCGACCTCCTCATCCGTAGCATCCAGCCTGCCGAACCTGATATTTTCACGAATCGTACCTTTAAAAAGAAATGTATCCTGAAGCACAAACGCCATATGAGAGCGCAAATTTTCATGGCTAATTGAAGTAATGTCCGTCCCATCTACCGTAATGCGGCCCTTCACCGGATCATAAAATCTGGACAGAAGCTGGATCAGCGTCGTTTTGCCCGCCCCTGTCGGGCCTACCAATGCCACCATCTCTCCTGGCTTCGCTTCAAAGCTGATTCCTGACAGCGTGTCTCTTCCCTCATCATAAGCAAAAGCTACATCGTCAAAAACAACCGCACCCTGCATCTTCTCCAGCTTCACGGATGCCGAGTCCGAGCGCTCCTCGATCTCTTCATCCATCACCTCAAACACCCGCTCCGCCCCGGCAATGGCTGACAGCAAGGAATTCCACTGATTAGCAAGATCATTCAAAGGTCTGGTGAACTGTCTGGAATACTCGACAAATACGATAATAACGCCGATCGTAATCGTGCCTCGGATGGCTAGAAAACCACCCACTCCGGCAACGAGAGCAAAGCTCAGGTTGTTCAGCGCATTCATCAGCTTTGGAATAGTCCCCGAAATGGTCTGCGCCCAAAAACCCGCCTGCCGAATAGCCTCATTACGCTGTCTGAACTCAGTAATGACCCGCTGCTCCTGTGAAAAAAGCGTCACAATCCGTTGTCCAGATAATGTCTCCTCAATGTAACCGTTCAGCTCGCCCATGTTTTTTTGTCGTTCCTTATAGAGCGGTCCTGTTCTGCGTGTAATCCAACGCATGCCCAGAACCATCAGCGGAACAATGACAAAAGTAAGCAGCGTTAAAATCGGGCTGAGATACAGCATGACCCCAACTGTGCCGATCAGCGTCAGAACACTGGAAAAAATTTGAATGGCTGAGCTGTTCAGCGTCGAACTAACATTGTCGATATCGTTCGTGAGCCGGCTCATGATTTCGCCCTGCTGTCTTTTTCCGAAGAACGGAATCGGCAGCTTGTGAAGATGCTGAAACAGATCCATCCGCATCCGATACACGGTCTCTTGAGCAATTTCGATCATCCAAATATTTTGCAGCCAAGTGCTTAATGAAGAACCCGCGTAGATAAGGCCTAACCCAGCCAAAAAGAGCATCCAGGGCGACCCGCCAACTCCTTCAATAAAATCGTCGACAGCGATGCCAATCAAATAGGGCCCTAGTAAGGCGAGTACCGAGCTAATGACTACCATAAATAACACGAGTGACAGCTTCGCTTTACGGTTAGCAAGGTACTTCCAGATGCGCAGCAGCGTTCCAGACCAGTTCTTTGCTCGTACTTTTGGCCTTTTACCGGGATATTTGGCGAGTGCAGCTTCATCCATTTCAGGATACGGATGCTTGAAGGGTTCAACGAATGTCTTGAACATGCAGAATTCCCTCCCCATGCTGCGATTCATAGATTTTTCGATACAGTTCAGAGCTTGCCATAAGCTCCTCATGGGTTCCGTTGGCAATTAAGCGTCCCTCATCAAGGAGTAGAATGACATCGGCGGAGGTAGTTGAGCTGATTTTTTGCGTAATGATAAATGTAGTGCATTCGAGCTCAGTCAGCGCCTGAAGCAAAGCAGCCTCCGTACGTACATCAAGCGCGCTCGTGCTGTCATCGAGAACCAGAATAGCAGGCTTACGAATGAGCGCTCTGGCAATGGATAACCTTTGCTTTTGTCCGCCTGACAGATTCACTCCGCGCTGCCCTAACATCGTCTCGTAGCCTTTTGGAAGAGATTCGATTGTCTCGTGAATTTGTGCCTGCTTGGCTGCTTGAATAATTTGCTCCATGCCAGCTTCAGGGACCCCCCAGGCAATGTTATCCTTCACTGTCCCCGAGAACAGAATAACCTCCTGAGGAACATAACCAATGGCTTCACGCAACACCGTATACTCCATATCAGTAATTTTCACGCCATCGATTCGAATAACTCCTTCTGTAGCTTCATACAAACGAGGAAGAAGTCCAACAAGCGATGACTTACCAGACCCGGTAGCTCCCATAATCGCAACCCGCTGTTTAGGAAGAATTTTAAACGAAATATCCTCCAGCACAGAAATATCGCCATCAGGATAACGAAAATGTACATTTTTGTACTCCACTTCACCTAATCGTTCAGAATCAGCATGTCCGACAGAATTTGTACTTTGAGTATCTTCTGTCTCCAGCACCTCAATAACCCGCAGCCCGGATGCAGCAGCTCTGGAATAGGAACTCATAATCCATGACAAAGCGGACAATGCTCCAATCGTACGAAATGAGTAATTCAATACCGCAACAACTTCCCCGGTACTGGCATTACCTGAAACAATATCTATACGTCCGAACCACAAAATAGCAATGACGGAGGCATTCATCACCAGCAGCAATAATGGCATCGTTGTTTCCGTCAATCTAAGTGCAGTCACTGTACCTTGCATTAGTTCGCCGCTGCGGCGCTTGAAGCGTTCTGTCTCATGTCCCATGCGTACAAATATGCGAATCAGTCTCATTCCCGTCAAATTTTCCTGAATAACCCCATTCACAGTGTCCATTCCAGCTTGTACTTCACGGAACTTGGCCGACGTCTTTTTCAGCATCCATGTCACAAACCACACTAATAATGGCACCGTAACAACAAGCATTAACCCCAGCTTAAAATTCACGACCAGAGCCATGATCATACTTCCCGTAACGAGAAGTGGAACCCTTGTCGCAAATCTTAGGCTCATGAACACCATTTCCTGCAGCTGCGTAATATCTCCGGTCAATCTCGTAATGAGGGATGAAGCTTGAAATTTGTTAAACACCGCATAGGTGAACGACTCTACCTTCGCATACAGCTTGTCACGCAGATCGTAACCAAAGCCCTGACTGGCATGAGATGCAAAGAAAGAGCTGGCAACGCCAGCTCCAAAAGCAAGAAGTGCACTTAAGGCTAATACCCCGCCCCATAACCAGACAACGGAAATATTATCGTGAGCGATTCCGTCGTCAATGATTTTGGAGATGAGTATCGGCTGAATCAATTCCACTGACAGCTCAATTAACATCATGCAGATCGCGGAAATCGCAGCAACTCGGTATTTTTTTAGAAAAGAAAGTATCGTAGCCATAAGTGTATTCCCCCGAACTCTATGCACGTGTATCGTTGTCTACTCCACAGATTTCAGCGCTTCAATCATATCAATATGCTTCAGCTTGTAATGCATCGATATCATCACGATCCCGGAAAATAGCAGCGTCAGCAGTGACGCATATACGTAGCTAAGCCAGCCAATCGTTGGGCTAAACATCATAATGTCGATCTCCGCTGTCCGGAGTACAAAGCGATGCAAAAGAATACCCGCAAAGTTACCTGCCACAATGCCCAAAAAGGTGAGAATCAGATTTTCCCGGTAAATGTACATCGTGACTTCTTTATCGTAGAAGCCAAGCACTTTGATCGTAGACAGCTCCCGTATCCGTTCAGATACGTTGATATTTGTTAAATTATACAATACGACAAAAGCTAATGCAGCAGCAGAAACAATTAATACGATGACCACAATATTCATACTATCGAGTGTATCTTTAAAGCCTTGCCCCACACCGCTAGAAAAGCTAACAAGCATCACATCGTCAAGGGCAGTTAATTTTGCACCAAGATCATCCTCGAAAACACTGTTATCCTCCACATTAGCCGTAGAAGAGGAATTTGAATCCGTCAAATCATAATTGAGCAGCTCTGTGTTAAACTCTGGCGAGTCTCCGAAGATTTCCTCGTAATAACCAGGAGTCATGTAAATGTAGTGCATCGCATAGTTCTCGGTGATACCCGCCACTTTAAGCTCAAAACGCTCGTTGTCGTTATTTTGCAAAGTCAGGATATCTCCTCGATTTAAGCTGTATAGCTTCGCCAGCTTCTCCGTAATGATCGCGCCGCCATCACCCAGCTGTTCTCTTTCCTTACCTCCACGTTCCTTCAGTACAACAAAATCCTCAAAATGCTCCGTCGTCTCAGGAACAAACAGCTTCACACTTTGATTGTTCACACCTTCCTCGATCGCAGTCATACTCTCCTGATTAACCTTTAGTCTGCCTGTTACCTCTGGAATATTCGAGATTACCTCATCATATCTCGCCTGATTCTCCTTATCATTATGATCATCATTAAAAGCAACGATAGCATTGTATTTCATAATCTGCCCATACTGTAGCCCGCTAACGTCTCCAATGGAATCTCTCATCCCGAATCCGGTCAAAATCAACGCCGTACATCCTGCCACACCACATACCGTCATGAACATCCGCTGTTTATAACGGAACAAATTTCGAGCAGTGACTTTGCCGATAAAACCAAGACGCTTCCATATGAACTGGATACGTTCCAGCATTATCCGCTGTCCGCTTTTTGGCGCCTTTGGCCGCATTAACACAGAAGCGTGGCTGCGAAGTTCTACTCTGGTAGTAACGAGCGCTGTAAGCGTCGTACAAATCAAAGCTACGATCACGGATATAATGCTGTAGCTTGTGTAAACTTTAAGGCTTACATCCGGTAAATTATATAAAGTACCGTATGCATCAAAAATAATTTTAGGAAAAAGCGTATACCCGACGGCAAGCCCCACGATGGATGCAGCAATACTAGCAAAGCTTGCATAGATAAGGAACTTTTTCATAATATCTCCGTTGCTGTAGCCAAGCGCTTTTAACGTACCGATCTGTAATCTTTGCTCCTCTACCATACGAGTCATCGTGGTCAGACTCACTAAAGCTGCTATTAAAAAGAAAAACACAGGAAAAGCCGTTGCAATTGCTGCTAAACGATCTGCATTATCGCTATATTCGGTATAGCCGGAAGTGCTGCTCCGATCAAGCACATAATATTTCGGCAGCTTCAGCTCGTTCAGGTCCTTCTGTCCTTCTGCCAGATCATGCTCGGCATCAGCAATTTCCTTATCTGCTTTTCCCTTCTCCTCGTTATATTCGGCAAGTCCTTTATCATACTCAGCCTGACCCTCAGCTAACTTAACCTTCGCATCCGCAAGCTTCTGTTCTCCGGTTTCTTTAGCCTCAGCCAGCTTAGCAGTCCCCGTCTTCCAGTCAGCTTCGTCCTCTGCAATCTTTTTCTCCCCTGCTGCTAATTTTTTCAGTCCCTGATCAAGAGTTTGCTGCTGGGCCTGCAGCTGCTGAGCTGCTTGTGCCAGCTTTCCTTCAGCCTCGGTCAAGGATTTTTGGAATCCACCTATAGCCCCCTGAAGTACAGCCGCATCCACTGTGCCATTCATGTAATTGGCTACAACTTCACCAAGCTGACTGTCCGCTGCTTTTGCTCCTGCTATATACTGCTGCTTTTGTTCTGCGGACATGTTCTCGGGATCGCTATTAGCCGCAAGCGTCAACCCTTGCGCAAGCTCCTTTCCCTGCTTCAAACGAGGGGCTGCAGCTGCCTGCTCGGCTTCCAATTGCTTTTTCGCTGCATTCAGCTTATTCTGTCCTTCCCGAAGAGTGAGACGATTATGCTGAAGCTCTTTTTTGCCATTCTCTAGCTCCAGTGCAGCACTGTCCAATTTCGCCTGACCTTTACTCAGCTCATTTTCAAGCTTGGACACGCCTTCCACATATTGCTTTTTGCCATCCCCCAGCTTGCTCTTGGCATCCGACAGTTTCTTCTCGGCATCGGCAAGTTTGGTCTTACCCTCTTCAATTTGCTCCTTCGCTTCATCAAGCTTACTCTGACCTTCTAGGCGAACCTCTTCCAGCCTAAGGGCTGGTCGTGGGCTTAATTCATTCTCAAGCTCCTCCATATGCCGATCTATAAGCTCGTCATATTCCGTCGTGTACGCAATAGCTCCTGTAGTATCTTCAAAGCTAAGATATGCCTCGGTATACACCGACAAACTAAAATCCTCAGACGGAATCACTGCAAAAACATCTGCAGTCCCTTTACCAATGCTGCTAGTTCCCCGACTTGTTGCGTTAATGTATACTGCGCTTCTGACCTTACCAACTACCTCGTAGGTTAAAGTTTTAAACGTGTCCTCCAAATTAGCTTCTGAATCAGGATTAGTAAATGTGATCTTATCGCCTATGGCAAAATCACTGTCCATTCCGAGATCATCGATCACAATCTCTCCTGATTGCTGAGGCATTCTGCCCGTCGTGACTACGTAACGATTCAAAACATCCTTTTCATTATAAGAGTGCACCTTGGCAATCAGTCCGCTGTCACCTAAAAAAACATCCCCGCTGTATTCCGGTTGAACCTGCTTGATTCCCTCATGATTTCTAAGCAGATCAATATCATCATCAGTAAGCCCATATGTAGACTGCACCTTAATATCCATAAGCCCAAGCTGCTTATAATAACGATCCGCCGTGTCGAGCATATTCGGCCCGGTCGCCTTAATCCCGGAAAAAAAGCCAACCCCTAACGCAATAATGGCAAATATCGAGAGGAACCTGGCCTTGGTATGCCATATCTCCCTGAAAATATCGCTCCATAACGCTTTTTTTCTCAATGTCCTTAGCTCCTTACCACTCAATATCGTCGACCGACACTGGATTTGGATTCCTTGTCATTTTACGAACCTTGGCATTGTTAATTTCAATCACCCGATCAGCCATTGGAGCGATAGCTGAATTATGCGTAATAACGATAACTGTTGTCCCCGTGTTGCGGCAAGTATCCTGAAGCAGACGCAGAACTTGCCGTCCCGTGTTATAGTCGAGCGCTCCTGTCGGTTCGTCGCATAAGAGCAGCTTCGGTTGCTTGGCGAGCGCTCTGGCGATCGCAACCCGCTGCTGCTCGCCTCCAGAGAGCTGTGCAGGGAAATTGTTCAGGCGCTCCCCGAGCCCAACGCTTCTGAGTACCTCTTCGGCATCCAGCGCATGGGGTGATATTTGAGAAGCAAGCTCTACATTTTCCTTGGCGGTCAAATTCGGAACCAGGTTATAAAATTGAAACACAAACCCGACATCATTGCGCCGATATCCGGTCAGCTCCTTGCGATTAAATTTCGCTATATCTACTCCGTCCACAATGACCTGACCTTCATCTACCGTGTCCATTCCGCCCAAAATATTAAGCACCGTAGACTTCCCCGCGCCACTTGGACCAACAATAATAGCAAATTCACCTTGCTCTATCTCAAAATCAATTCCATCATTAGCAACAATCGTCGTTTCACCCATTCGGTATCGTTTATATTCGTCTTTAATAATGACAAAAGACATTATCGTTCCCCCTACTCCTTAACTTGCCTGTAGAACATTAACCTGTACACCACAAAATTCGTTCCACATCTTAACATTTAGTTTATCATATAGGGAATTACAAATGAAAAATCGAAATTCAGAAGGTAGACTTCAGCCCCTGAAAAAAACAATCATCAAATAGAACAATAAAGGTGCTACGGAAAAAGAAAACATATAAGTAGAATTAGATCTAGTGATTAAGTTTGAAAAAGAGAAGACTTTGTGTTACAGCCGAAAAATCGAGAACATTTAGAGTTAAACAATGCATAATTAAAGGAATTTAGTCTACAGTTACCACAATCCTTTATCTCAGACATCACTTGTTACGGTTAAAGTCAGAACCCTGATTGACTCCGGCGGCCACTTTACGCATTTCAATACATCACTTGTTACGGTTAAAGTATAGGCGTTCAGATCGTGGACGACATTGGAAGTGAATTTCAATACATCACTTGTTACGGTTAAAGAAACCCACTATCCCAATCCACCACAAACTTAAAGTATTTCAATACATCACTTGTTACGGTTAAAGTAT
>NZ_FNBG01000051.1:0-466 GCF_900102215.1 Fontibacillus panacisegetis | reverse complement strand
ATTTAATTTCAATACATCACTTGTTACGGTTAAAGTGCTCTGGAGTTAGAACGATTGCGTTAGCATCCATTATTTCAATACATCACTTGTTACGGTTAAAGGGGCTTTTGCGGTATCTCTCTTTGAGGATGGCGGATATTTCAATACATCACTTGTTACGGCTAAAGAAGCGTCGGCTATGGGGATACCGAGTGAGTACAGAGATTTCAATACATCACTTGTTACGGTTAAAGAACTTGGTTGTTATTGGATACGGGGCGGCATGGGAATTTCAATACATCACTTGTTACGGTTAAAGCGCTCGCGCTCCATGTACCCAGCAGCAACCAATTCCTATTTCAATACATCACTTATTACGGTTAAAGAGTAGTATATCTTGAAAGTCTAACGACTAGTACACTATTTCAATACATCACTTGTTACGGTTAAAGTCCGGAGTCACACATAGCAAAGCATGAAAATGTGG
>NZ_FNBG01000052.1 GCF_900102215.1 Fontibacillus panacisegetis | reverse complement strand
GGCCGTGTCTCAGTCCCAGTGTGGCCGTTCACCCTCTCAGGTCGGCTACGCATCGTCGCCTTGGTAGGCCTTTACCCCACCAACTAGCTAATGCGCCGCAGGCCCATCCGTAAGTGACAGATTGCTCCGTCTTTCATTATTCCACCATGCGATGAAATAAATTATCCGGTATTAGCTAACGTTTCCGCTAGTTATCCCGGTCTTACAGGCAGGTTGCCTACGTGTTACTCACCCGTCCGCCGCTAACTATCAGGAGAGCAAGCTCTCCATCAAGTCCGCTCGACTTGCATGTATTAGGCACGCCGCCAGCGTTCGTCCTGAGCCAGGATCAAACTCTCCATTAAAGGATGAACAAATCATTCGATCAGGGACCGAAGGATTTTTCATCCGAGATGGAAGGAGTCTCTTACCCGAAGGTGAAGAGGTGTTCCATCTGGTGTTTGACTTGCTCATTTTGAATCTGACGATTCATTGTAAATCATTTTGACGTGATCCATTTGTTCAGTTTTCAAGGAACTTGTTTTTGTCGAACAGTTATATATTTTAGCGAATAATTTCGCTTGTGTCAACTTCTTTTTTTCGATTACCTTCAGCTATCGACAAGTTATCGTTCGAAGCGACAAGAAGTAATTTACCATGTATGAATACTTTTTGCAACATGTAGATTTTTACAATTGGGTTTCTTGTCTCTCATAGTCATAATCACGTTTCTTCTGTTTTTCGAGCTTATGCCACATACACACACCAATTCCCGCAATGAATATTATTGCCCCCGCCAATCTCAATACATCGTCATAATAGCCGCTTAGCGCACTAAGTCCAGACGATCCCGCCACAACACCTATAGAAAAGAATGCGTAAAACAAGCCAAAGGCTTTTCCTTTATTCTCCGGAGTAACATTACGAATAAGCAAGGCATTTAAAGAAGGGAATAACAACGCGAAGCCCAGTCCATAAAATCCCATTACGATATACATACTCAGCTTATCACGAAGCAGAGACAATAATAACAAAGAAATCACAACGAACAGACCACCTATAAAGATAAGTTTAAGAGGAGGCACACGATCAAACAGTTTATTGACAGGTAAAACAAATACGAGAATGGCTACAATCCCAAATGTGCTAAGTAGAAGTCCCGCCGTCTGATCAGGAAAGGAGAGCTGATCCGCCTTAAGCGGAAGCGCATAAGTTAATGCTCCCATAGCGAACATTAGCGAAAAAGCACCAATATAACTTTGAATCACAGGTTTATTATTGAAAATAGATGTAAAGCTCGCCTGCTGTTGTTCGGCAGGTTGTTTTAACTTATTAGAGTTTATATGTTGTATTTGCTTCATATCCGATCGATCATCTCTAGGAGCCCAGATCAAAGCAATAAGCGCACCAATAAAGAGCAATACAGCGGTATAAAGGAATAACAAATCCAGCCCAACGCGAGCTTTTAGAATACCCGCAGCTGCAGGGCCAACAATAGCAGCCAAACCGACAGCCGCACCTGACAGGGCCATCGCTTTTCCTTCGCCACTTCCTTTGGAGGCAAACTTGGAAATCAACGTAAACGCGCTAGGAACTAACAGCCCTCCAGCCAACCCATGCACAAAACGTACAATTAGAAGATAAATCGGATCGTTTACCAGCAGATACATTAACAGAACGCATGCAGTGCAAATAAAGCCGGTAATCAGCACGATTTTGCCACCGACACGATCAATCCATATACCTGCAGCCAGATTTCCAAACATATTAGTCAAAGAATATAGTCCGACTGCAAGTCCTGTTACGAATGAGCCTGCCCCCAAGCTTTTAGCTAACGGTCCCATCACAGGGAGCTGTACAAACAAGTCCATAAAGCATATAAATACAAGTCCATATAACATAAACTTCATTTTTGTCATGATATATCCTCCATTCAAGAAAGCCGTTCAATTCCATTTTCTAAATAACCAGCTGCCAAGAGTATATCAGACATCCAAAAACTAATCTGTTATGCAGAGGCTTGCATTTTTTTGTTCATTATGATCTCTTGTCTACTTCTGCTCTTCATTTCTTTTAGCAAGATCAATCGAAGCTTGTCCTTCTTCCTGCATCGTTCTCAAGGCTTCCTCTAGAGATTTTTCCTTCTCCATAACGAGCCCGATTTCCCGATTCTGGAGTTCTAAGTACTGCGTATAATTGAATCCTGGTACATTTGTCATTATAGTACTATTAGACATTTTGGGCTCAAGCTTATAAAAAGCCTCTAGGCTATGTCCATCAAATTGCAAGGATACGTTCATTCGTGACAATAAACCATCGTTCAATGTTCTTGATTTGATTTTCGCATATTTCTCACCGTTAATAAACTTTACGAATTCCCAAGCAGCCTCTTTATTTTGAGCCTTAGAGTAAATAGATGAGACATTAACCATCGAGAACCCCCGGATCTTATCCGGTTCTGCCGGGTCTACCGGCCCTGCGACAACACCAACTTTAAAGGGTTTATAGTCTTTTATAGTTTCCTGTGCATCTTTTAATTGTGAAAAAATATAAGGACCACTAGTCGTCATAGCCGCTTTTCCCATTATAAAGGGTTTTTTCTCATACATATTTCCGCCAGTGCTGATAAAGTCACTCTTATCCGTATCCAAGTATATATTAGATCCAGTTGCATCAAGCGCAAGCTGGAACACATCTCTCCATGCATCCGTATTAACAGTCAATTCCCTTGTATCCGAGTTCAATAGCTGCAGCCCGTATGTTCCTCCGATCATAAATCGCATAAATTCAAAATCTAACGGGGTTTCCTGACTATATCCAAATATCCGTGCATCACCTTCACCATGGGTAGGAAAACGTCCCGCAAGCTCAATCAGCTCTTTCCATGTCATTCCGTCATGCGGTAATTCAACACCATACTTTTCGAACAAATCTGCATTATATATAATCGCATCACTTTGAAAGCTTGGAGCCAATCCAAAAAGCTTGCCGCCTCCCTCATTCTTCAAATACCTTATCATCCCGGGAAAAATCGTATCCAAGTCATAATTGTCCCGTTCGGCTAGAGGAGTCAGATCGACAAGGTCCCCATTCTTTGCCATTGATCCATACTTCTCAGTACCCAAAAAAATAACATCCGGCTTTTCTTTTGCTATAAAATCCTCGATTATTTTATCTGTTACCCCATTTTTGTATAGTAATGCTGTACTGACAACTTCAAGTTCAATATCAGGGTGATCCATTACAAATAAATTCCCATATTGGCGATACAGAGACTCCTTATCCCAGTAGTACATGACTTTTAAGGTGGTTTTAGATTTATTCACACTATTCTCTTGATTGGTACACCCCGTCAAAGTCCATGTTAACGATAATAACGAACTTACTAAAACCAATCTGGACATCATTATCCCAAATTCTCGCAACATACGTTACCTCCATTCTTCTCTAATAAAAGAGGTTAATCCGACGATAATATCGCGGGATTAACCTCATATTATAATTGCACATAAACGCCAGCGGACACTTTCGTTTATCTATAAGGCTTATTCAGCAGTAGTTTCGGTAGCATCCTTGGCCTTATTCTCTTCTTTCTCCTTAATCGCCTTATCCAATACTACCTGCCCTTCCTCTTCTATCGTCTTCAAAGCGTCATCCAGAGACTTCTTCTTCTCTTGAACCAGACCTGTTTCACGTTCAACGATCGGATTGTATTGCTCATAGAAATTGGTAGGTATTTTCTCTGCACGCGTATAGTATTTCTGATCCAATTTTGGTTTCAGCTTATAGAACACATCCAGACTAATGCCATCAAATTCAGTGGAGTAGCCCATACGCGACAGTAGTCCGTTGTTCATCGTTTTGGACTTGACTTTTGCATAATCTTCCCCGTTGATAAATTTAATGAATTCCCATGCTGCATCTACGTTCGGAGATTTTGCATTAATCGCGAATATCTCGTTAAAGTAAATATCCCGGGTAGCATCCGGTTCAGCTGAATCAACAGGGCCTGCAACGATTCCAAGTTCAAAAGGCTTGTATTCCGGAATAGCCGTCTTGGCTTGCTGCATGCTTTGCAGCATATACGACCCACTCGTCGTTATAGCAGCTCTTCCCATAATGAATAACTGCTGCTTAAAATAATCCTCCATCATAATCGCGCCGTCACTTGGTTTAGGATTATAGATGATTTTTGAATCCATAGCATCTAAAGCAAGCTGGTATACCTTTTTCCACGATTCAGTATTTACTGTTACTTTCAACGTATCAAGATTTATGTCAGTTAAGCCTTGAGTGTTAGCAATGGTTTGCACCATGCTATTAAGCGACATATTGTATTGCGCTGCATATCCGTAAATTCTAGTGTCCTCATCCCCTTCCGTAGGGAATCTCTTCGCCAAATCGAATATTTCCTGCCATGTAATGCCGTCATGAGGAATTTCAACACCATATTTCTTGAACAAATCTGCATTATAATAGACCGCATTGCTGCTAAAGGAAGGGCTCAAGCCATACAGCTTCCCAGCACCTTTTTCCTTCAGAAGCTCAATTAAAGCGGGATAGATATTTTCGATATTGTATTTATCCCGGTTAATTAATGAATCTAATTCTTGGACTTTACCATCTGCAGCATATTTCTCGTAAGTATCTGTGTTAAGCATCAGAACGTCAGGCTGTTCCTTATCAATCAATTCTTGCATTGCCTTATTGTAATCAGTGCCGCCGCCTTGATTATAAAGCGATTGGGTGCTCACTACCTGAATGTCGATATTCGGAAAATTCACTGTAAATAAGTCACCGTATTGTTGAAAGAAATACCCCTGATCAAAAAACATCACCTTGATGCTGGACTTGATGTTTGCCTGCTCTTCTGTCTTGGACTTAGATGTAGTACAGCCTGCTACCAACAGGCAACACACGACTAACATGAGCACCTTATGTAACATTCTACTTTTCATCCTGACCCTCCAAATTAATATTTTTAATTTCCATCTACTATAACGATTACGTTAACATAAATGTTGCAGGATTATATTGATATTTAAAACTTTTATTCCATGTAATGTAAATACACTAAAATTGAAGGATCTATATTATAAAATTTACATAAAAAAAGGGTTAACCCACGCGTGTTCATACGCAGATTAACCCTTGACTTATTTCGTGATTGTTATCACCTCGGCACTTGCTCCGTCCTGATTAGAACTGCCAGCACTTTCTTCGCCGCTATCCCCTTTTTGTTTCTTCTCAGCCTGATCCTTCACTGCTTTATCCAAAGCCACTTGAGCCTCGTCCTGAATGGTCTTCAATGCCTCATCCAATGATTTGCTCTTATCCTTAACAAGTCCAAGCTCCCGATCAACGATTGGCTGATATTGGGCGTAAAAATCAGATGGAATCTTATCCATATTGCGATTACTATCATCCGCAACAGGTTTCAGCTTATAGAATACGTCCAGGCTTTGTCCGTCAAACTCCTTGGAGAAACCCATACGGGACAATAGGCCGTTGTTCATCGTTCTTGATTTAACCTTGGCATATTCTTCACCGTTAATGAACTTAATAAACTCCCATGCCGCATCTACATTTGGTGAATTTGCGCGTATCGAGAAAACCTCGTTAAAATAAAGATCACGAGTCTTATCAGGTAATGCCGGGTCAACCGGACCTGCAGCCATACCGATTTTGAACGGCTTATAATCTTTAATAGAATTTTTAGCTTCTTTCATGTTTTGAAGCAAGTATGAGCTTTCCACCGTCATAGCCATCCGCCCCATTAAGAATGGCTGGCTTTGATAATACTCTTCCATTGTGCCACCTGTGAAACCGCTCTTCGGATTGTATATCGCATTTGATTCAATACCGTCCAAAGCGAGCTTGTAGACCTGTTTCCATGAATCCGTATTAAGCGTCAATTTCATAGTATCCGCATTAATTAATTGTAGCCCTTGTGTTCTTGATATCTGGGAGGCCAGATTGTCAAGAGTCATCCCACCATATTGATTCCCATACCCATAAACACGGGTCTTCTCATCCCCCTCTGTCGGGAAACGACGCGCCGTATCCATAATTTCCTGCCAAGTCATACCATCATGCGGAATTTCAACACCGTATTTTTCAAACAAATCCGCGTTGTAATAAATGACAGTGCCGTAAAATGAAGGCGATAAACCATAGAGCTTACCCTCCCCCTTCTCCTTTAACAAATCAAGCAGACCAGGATAAATTGTCTCTGTGTCGTACTTATCCCGCCCAATCAATGTGTCTATTTCCTGTAATTTTCCTTCCGACGCAAATGTCTCAAAATTACCTGTATTGAGCATCAAGACATCAGGCTGCTCCTTTTCTACCAATTCCTTAAATGCCTTCTCGTAATCCGTTTCCCCGTTACCAGATCTATAGAGGCCTTGTGTGCTTACTACCTCAATGTTAATATTCGGATGCTTCATCGTAAACAAATCGCCATACTGTTGGAAAAAATAGCTTTCATCATGATACATTACCTTAATACTAGATTGTTGCTCCACTTTTTTAGCAGGCCCGCCAGTACAACCAGCCAGTAGCAAGCCACTGCATAACGTTAGTAACGCCAGCTTATGTAGTCCTTTTCTTCTCATCGCAACCTCCAAATTAAACTTTTTTAATAATCTCTCATTGAGTAGAACGTATCGGTATAGAAAATAGTTTCATATTTTACTAAATAATCATTTATTAAAATGGATATTGTGGAGTTATCCACTGTGGATATTTTTTTGGCAAGGTAAAATCCAGTGATCATGCTGTGGATAATCCTATAATCAGCTTGGAAATCACTGAATATGTGGGTATCTAAGTGTATAAGCTGTGCAGAAAGGGCACTTATCAGCGGGGATCGGGTCATTACCTGGTTTTCATCAGACATAAATAATCCCCGGGAGTTACAGCTCAATTCGAGCTTATCCCGGGGATGGATCTCTGTTGTGCAGTCTATTCTTTCTCTCCGTTCAACAACCGGATAAATTCATCCTCATCTTCAATGACAGGAATGCCTAGCTCTACTGCCTTCGTTAGCTTGCTGCCTGCTTTTTCTCCTGCTATAACAAGATCCGTCTTTTTCGATACGCTTCCTGTTACCTTTGCTCCTAGCGCTTCCAGACGTTTAGCAGCCTCGTCCCGTCCAAGCTGATGAAGAGTACCTGTTAGGACAACAGTTTTGCCTGTAAAGAAAGAATCTGCAATCGGTCCTGCTGATTTCTCAGGTGCTTTGGCCTCAACACCCAGCGCCAGCATCTTCTGAATTCCAGCCTGCATATCAGGATCAGCAAAATAAGATACGATGCTCTCTGCTACAATACCGCCGATATCCGGCAGGACAGTTAATTCCTCAATCGTCGCTGACATCACTGCGGACAAATCGCAAAAATGATCAGCAAGCACTTTGGTAGTCGATTTCCCCGTATTCGGTATGCCTAAAGCAAACAGGAAGGAACCCAGATCACGACTCTTACTGTCCTCGATAGCTTGAAGTAAATTGTTCGCTTTTTTCTCACCGAAGCGATCCAGCTTGATCAGATCATCGAAGTTCAATGTATATAAATCAGCAGGTTCATGAATATGCAGCTCATCATGTAATTGCTCAGCTGTCTTCTCACTGAATGTCTCGATATCCATTGCATCACGTGAGGCAAAGTGTGTAATTCTTGCAACAATTTGCGGCTTGCAATCCAGTCGGTTGTTGCAGAATAAATGTGCTCCACGCTGTTCAAGCTGCGAACCACAAGCAGGACAAACTACAGGATATACAATTTCTTCGCCATCCTGCTCCTCTGTCACTTTGCCGAGAATTTCAGGAATCACATCGTTGGAACGACGAATGAACACACGAGTGCCTAAAGCAAACTTTAAGTTTTTGCGTTCAATGTCGCCGACATTGTTAAGCGTACAATTCTGGACCGTAACGCCCGCCAGCTCAACTGCTTCAACCTTGGCAAGAGGTGTGATTTTACCGGTACGTCCTACATTCCATGAGACCGATTCGAGAATCGTAGTCGTTTCCTCTGCCTCAAATTTAAAAGCAACCGCCCAACGCGGAAATTTATCGGTATATCCCAACACCTCGCGAGTGCGCATATCAGTAATTTTAATAACAGCTCCATCAATCAAATAATCCAGAGACGGTCTGCGCTCCTCAATCAACCTCAGCTCTTGCACCACATGATCAAAGCTGTCGTGGTAAGAAATATATGGATTTACCTTGAAACGATTATCTTTAAGGAAGGCCATCATTTCACGATGATCACTATACTGAATGCCGTCGGAATAACCTACATTGTAGAAAAAAGCGCTCAGCTTTCTTTCCGCTGTCGTACGCGGATTCAAATTGCGCAATGCTCCGGCAGCTGCGTTTCGTGCATTTTTGAGCGGTTCAAGCGCAGTCTCGTTATATTTAGCGAGGACTGACAAATTCATGATCCCTTCGCCTTGCACTTCTATCGTTCCGTTGTGATACGGGATTGTTAAAGGTACCGATTTAATCGTCTTTACCTGGGCAAGTATACCCTCCCCCACAGCACCATTTCCGCGTGTAGATGCCTGCACGAGCTTACCGTCGGTATAAGTCAGATTGAGAGTCAGTCCATCAAATTTGAGCTCGACCACATAGCTTGGTGAAGGAAGAGGTGTATCCGGATTTTTACTGTTATAGTCTGCGATCAATTTAATCGCACGATTGTTCCAGCTTTGAAGCTGATCCTCATTCTGCGCTTTGTCCAGACTCCATAGAGGAGAGAGATGACGATGTGGAGTAAAACCCTTCAGCAATTCTCCACCAACTCTCCCAGTAGGTGAAGCCGGGAGTGTTATCCCTGTCTCCGCCTCCAGTGCTACCAGCTCATCGTAAAGCAGATCGTACTCTTTGTCACTAACCAGCGGCTGATCCAAAGTATAGTAGTGATAGCTATATTGATTCAGTTGCTCAACGAGCCCTTCCAGTCTTTGCATAGCATCCATGCAGGGACGACCCTCCTTATTGTTTTCGTGCACAGTTCACTTGATTAATTATTCAGTTACCTTCGTAATTGGAGCAAAGCTGGAAAGGAGACGCTTTACACCGACCGGGGCTGGAAAAGCAATCTGCAGCTCCGTATCGTTGCCCGTCCCTTTGATTGCAACAATCGTTCCTGTACCCCACTTACCGTGTGATACTTTATCCCCGGCATTGAATCCATCTGAGTTACCACCTGCGGGTTTAGCAGCTGACGCTCCAGGTGCGCCTACTGTCATGGTAACTCCGCTATTGCGGCTTCCAGCCGTGCTCGCAGGGCCGCGTGTACCAGCTACTCCGCCGCTCGGGCGGCCAGCTCCAGCTTCAGGCGTTCCGCGATGGCCGAAATTGCTTCCGCCAGTGCTGCCAAAGCCCCGACCGCTATATGCTCCGCCGTTTCCTGCTCCTCGACGGTAACGGTCCTGCGGAACATTCGTTTCTTCTTTTAGGTTATCCGGAATTTCATTCAGGAAACGAGACGGTGGATTCGCTGTAGTTCGCCCAAACAAGGTACGCATCTGTGCACAGGAGAGGAACAGCTTCTCCTCAGCTCGCGTAATTCCGACGTAAGCAAGACGTCTCTCTTCCTCCAGCTCTTCATTATCCAGAAAAACACGACTGTGCGGGAACACTCCCTCTTCCATTCCGACAATGAAAACAACCGGGAACTCCAATCCTTTTGCGCTATGCATAGTCATTAGTACGACTGCATCCCCGGCCTGTGCGTCAGATGCATCATCGTTCATCGAATCAATGTCTGCGATCAACGCCAGATCCGTAAGAAAAGAAACTAATGATTTATCTTCATTATTATTCTCAAATTCCATCGTTACGGACAGAAACTCATCAATATTTTCAAGGCGGGAACGGGATTCTAATGTGTTTTCATTTTGCAGCTCAAGACGGTACTCGCTTTTCTCCAATATTTGCTCTGTAAGCTCAGTAACAGACAAATAATCAACCATTTGATGCAGCGCAGCGATCATATCGAAAAACTCGACAAGCGCATTTCTCGTACGACCCGACAGCCCCAAGTCATCTACGGTTTCAAGCACCCGATAAATAGAAGTTCCTCGCTGACCAGCAGCATCCGCAAGTTTAGCCACGGTAGTATCGCCGATCCCGCGTTTCGGAACGTTAATGACACGCCTTAAGCTGATATCATCATCAGGATTGGATAGCAGACGCAAATACGCAAGCACATCCTTAATTTCTTTACGGTCATAGAACTTGATGCCCCCTACGATCTGGTAAGGGATATCCGATTTAATAAGGATTTCCTCGATTACCCGCGACTGAGCATTCGTACGATACAATATAGCGTGATCATGGTATGATCTCCCCTGCTTGATATCCTTATGAATTTCAGTAGTAACAAAATACCCCTCATCATGCTCGGAGTCAGCGTAATAAACCTTGATCTTATCCCCGTCACCCTTGTCCGTCCACAGTTTTTTCGGCTTTCGGCCTGTATTAAGACCAATCACTTCATTTGCTGCGTCCAAAATCGTCGATGTAGAACGGTAGTTCTGCTCAAGCAAAATCGTTCTTGCTTCAGGATAGTCCTTCTCAAAGTTAAGAATGTTGCTGATATCAGCCCCGCGCCAACGGTAAATCGACTGGTCGCTGTCACCAACGACACATATTCGATGATGCTTGTCCGCTAGCATGCGGCAGAGCATATACTGCGCATGGTTCGTATCCTGATATTCATCCACATGAATGTATTGGAACTTCTTTTGGTAGAAATCGAGCACTTCAGGGACTTCTTTGAACAATTCTATCGTCTTCATAATGAGATCGTCGAAATCCAGAGAATTGTTGCTGCGCAGGCGTTTTTGATACATTGGATATACCTTTGCAACGATTCCCTCAAAATAGTCCCCAATCTTCTGCTCATACTGCTTTGGAGTAATCAGTTCATTTTTTGCTGTGCTAATCATAGCCTGGACTGCTTTAGGCTCAAATTTCTTCGTATCGATGTTCAGTTCCTTCATACAATTCCGAATAACGGAGAGCTGATCCGTGGAATCCAAAATCGAGAAATTAGAGGAAAAGCCGATCCGCTCAATTTCCCGCCGTAGAATGCGCACGCACATAGAGTGAAATGTGGATACCCAAATATCTCTGCCTTCTGCTCCACCAACGAGCCGGGATACCCTGTCCTGCATCTCCCTTGCTGCTTTATTCGTAAACGTAATCGCCAGAATTGCCCACGGTGGTGCCTTGCGTGTAGCAATAAGGTAAGCGATGCGGTGCGTGAGCACGCGCGTCTTCCCACTTCCCGCTCCCGCCATAATAAGCAGCGGCCCTTCAGTCGCTTCAACAGCCTGACGCTGCTGCGGATTGAGGCGTGCAACGGCCTCTTGTATGTTAACAGGTTGCATAGAAATGCTCCTTTCTAAATGACTGTGTATGTGAAAATAAGAGAAATTAACTCATCTACTCTGCGCAGGAAGATGGTACTAGCCTGTTTTTTGACGCTCATTCCGCTCATTCTCCCCAGATCAGCAATTTGCCGCGTAAATCCCTGCACATGCAACTTTTCTGCGGCTTTGGAGAAATTAAAAGTAATTATTTCCCTTATATCTGCGTTATAGTGAAATCAGCTAAAAAGGTACGTTTTTTCCTCAATATCAAAGTACAATTTACCAGCGCCCCCGCGCCTAGGAGTTCATTTTCAAGTGAGTCCCTTAACTACACGTACGGTATCGAGAGCGCCCTGCAGATCACTGTACACCACATTGCCAACAACTACCGTGTCACAAACTGCAGCAGCCCTACGGGCAGATTCAGCGTCCATAATCCCGCCACCATAGAACAACCTGGAATGTCCAAGCGTTCTTTGCACCTCTTTGACAAGCTCCAGATCGCCAAGCTTTCCGCTATATTCGATATATACGATCGGGAGATTAAGCAATCGATCCGCAATCAACGCGTACCCTGCTACCTCGGCAGAGCTCAAATTAACATTAGACCCGGTAATTTTTGCAACTGTACTGTCTGGATTTAACACAACGTATCCCTCTGGAACTAGCATATCCCACGGAATCATATATCCGTATTGCCGGGCCGCCTGTGCATGGTGTCCGATCATCCATTCCGGACTGCCTGCATTCAGCACCATTGGAATCATATATAGATCAAATCCCGGCACAACAGCTTCTAAATCAGAAACCTCAAGTACACAGGGCAATTCATACTGACGTACGCGAGATAACAACTCTGCCGTATTGTCATACGTAACACCGCTGGAGCCTCCAACCATAATAGCATCCGTCCCGGATGTGCAGACCGCTTCCAGCTCCGCGTCCCCAATTTCACGATCCGGATCGAGCTTGAATACGTGATGCCAGCCCTCTATCATTCGCTTCAAAGAAGATTCCCCCATGCACTTGAGATGTTAAGACATCTAATTAAAAATACCTTTCCAGTCACGAAAAACGGGGCAATCTGTCGCCCCGATCTTGTTAAATCATATAGGTATCACGATATATTTGAACTCGCACTTCTAGTCTAAGTTACTGTTAGTGTACTGTCAACGTTCGCATCTGATGGGAACACTTTGTTAATACGCGTTTTTATTAATAAATCCGTTCACAATGGTCTTCAATATAATTTTCATATCCAGAAGTATCGACCAGTTCTCAATATAGAAAATGTCGTGCTCAATCCGATCCTCAATTGATGTATCGCCACGAAGTCCATTGGCTTGAGCGTATCCGGTAATCCCTGGACGAACGTGATGCTTCACCATATATTTAGGAATTCCTTCACGAAATTGTTCAACAAAATATGGACGTTCCGGCCTTGGACCCACTACACTCATATGTCCCGCCAGCACATTAAAAAATTGGGGCAGTTCGTCCAGGCTCGTTTTTCGAAGGAATGTACCAAATTTAGTGCGACGGGGATCATTTTCCGTAGTCCAGCCAGTATCAATTGTACCCTCAGGCAATATTCGCATGGATCTGAACTTATACATTTGGAATGTACGACGATTGAGACCTACACGTTCCTGCTTGAAAATAATAGGTCCAGGTGAAGTCAGCTTCACACCGAGTACAACTAATAACATAATCGGAGACGTAATAATAATAGCGAACAAAGCGAATACAATATCAAACACACGCTTGATTAACTTATTTCCTGCCAGATCCAGCGGTATATCTCTCACATTGATCATAGGCATACCGGCAAAATTGTCAAAGTAAGGGCGCGCAGGCAAATAGTCGAAAAAGTCCGGAATAATCAACGTGCGAACTCCAGTCTTTTCGCATATCGCTACGATTTTAGCAAATTTGGGATGAGCATCTAGCGGCAGAGCGAGAACAACCTCGTCAATGAGCTTGCTCTCCAGAATCTCCTCCAGTTGGTTCACCGTACCCAATATAGGCTTGTATCTCACCTTTTCCGCAGGGTCCCACACACGATTGTCGTCCAAAAAACCAACAATTTCATAACCCAGTTCAGGGTACAATTTCAAATTGTCGTAGAATTTACAACCAAGCGATCCAGCACCAATAATGAGCACAAACTGCTTGTTGAAGCCTTTTTTTCGGAAATGCTTGAGAGATCTTTTGACAAAATAGCGATATAACAGGATGGAAAATACGTTAAAGATCATATACAGTGCCAAGTAGTACCGTGAAATATCTACCTGCTTAACAAAAAACATTAAGCTGAGCAGCACGAACAGGCTTATCCCATGAATCTCAAAGATTTTGAATACTTCATCGGAAAACCGTTTTTTACGCTTAGGAGAATATATAGTGATCAGAACACCTGTAAAAATAGCAATAACACCATAAACTATGCTCCAGAATGCATATATTTCTACCGGCAGCGCTGATTCCTTCGGAATCCATCCACTCTCAAATTTAACCCACCAAGCTAGCAGGAAAGAGATTTGGATAAACGCAAAATCAGCCAAAATATAAAGTTGCGTTAAAAAACGTTGATTTTTGCGAATCATTGTCTTACCTCCAGATTGGACTCAGCCTGCTTATTGCTTGCTGGAATAGGGGTGTTGCTTCCTGTTCCTCTGCGTGGAACCAGTTTGTTCTGCACAAGAGTTAAAGTAAACTTTAGAGCAATTCCACTGAAGACTGCTGCGTTCGTTAACCAGGAATATTGTGCTTTGTAATGCTTTCGATGGAACACCCACATCGCCCTATGAAACTCATAAATAATTTTCAATGGCTTCCTGCGGCTGCTGGCTCCTTTATAGTGAACTATATATGTAGCTGGATGATAATGAATTCCCCATCCTGCCTGCTTTATTCGATAACACCAATCCACATCTTCGCCATACATAAAAAACGTCTCATCCAATCCGCCTATTTGCTGGATCGTCTCCTGCCGAACCATCATAAAAGCGCCGACCAAACAATCGATCGGATATGTCTCATTGGGGTCCATATACCCTAGCTGATATTGATTAAAACGCGGATGATTCGGGAACAGTTTAGAGAACCCAAAAGCATAGTAAAAAGATGCCGATGGTGTAGGAAACCCTCGTCTGCATGCCTTATCGAGCGAACCGTCCGGCAGAATTACTTTACAACCCGCCGCCCCCAGTTCTTTATGGGCATCCATATATGAAATCATCGTCTGAAAAGTATCCCGCTGTACAATCGTGTCCGAGTTAAGCAGCAAAACATAGCGACCACGCGCCACAGCCATCGCCTGATTATTCGCCTTGGCAAACCCGGTATTCTCTTTGTTGGCAATCAAGTGCACATCAGGAAACTCAGCAGCAATTACCTCTACCGAGTTATCAGAAGATGCATTATCTACGACAATAATCTCGTAATGATAAGTCGTATCCGAATCCAATACCGACTGTAGACAGTCAAGCGTCAAACGGCATGTATTGTAATTTAAGATTAAAACACTTAGATCCATGAAACGCGCACTCCTGACAAATATAGTAATCTATCGACATTATATCACAGGAAGGTTCACTGGTAGTTATCTCTATACTTTTTAATAGATAAATAGAACATGAAATTCTATACTATTGAGTCATATCAGTTTACCATGAGCTGGACGAAAGGTCGTAATTCCTATATATAAATCAGAAATAATTACTCACCTTGTTAAAATGGAGGTTTGCATGAATATATACACGCCAACTGAATTAGCCAAAATGTATCATATCCACCCAAATACCATACGGCTCTACGAGCGTCTAGGTTATATATCTACGCCAGAAAGGGCAACTAATAATTATCGCGCATTTACCGAGTTGCATGTATTGCAAATAAGGATATGTCGGTGCATTTTTGGCTATCCCTTTACCAATAAAAATATAAGAAATGCTGGAAATGAGATTATGTGGGCATCAGCAAAACAAGAATGGAACATTGGTAGGCAAAACGCAGAACGATATATACAAATTATCGAGCAGGAAATCGAAATTGCCCGAAAAACAACCTCAATATTAAATCGATGGGTTAATACGGTAAACCCTCAAAAACTCTCGACCGATATTAACTACCTATCACGTAAAGAAGTAGCCGACTATTTTGGTATTACGATTGAGGCAGTGAGAAATTGGGAGCGAAATAGGCTAATTCTTTCTGTCGGAGAAGGAGAAAAAGGCGAGCGGCTTTATTCAAGCACCGATTTGAATAGAATAAGCATCATATATATGTTGATACAAGCCGGATTTAGTATCGCCGCAATTCAACGTAGTCTTGCTATGTATGAGAATGGACATACGAATGAAATGATATCGGCTTTAAACAATCCAAAACATGAAGAACTTGTTTCCGTTGGCGATCAGTGGCTTCATGAGCTAGTACGTCTGGAGAAAGCGGCACAAGCCATCCCTTCAATTTTTGACGAGCTGACAACTTTATAAAACCAACCTTACATATGCACACCACCCCCTCGCTCTAATGCTATGGTTTTTGATAGAGGGTGGGTGTGCTATTCTTTACCTTTATTTTGAGATTTAGGAGGATTATCGAATGGTGGATTTCTTAAAACTGCTGTCCAAAGAACGTCCTGTTGGAACAAAAACAAACACGGAATTGGTAAAAACCGTTGAGAAATATCTATACGATCTGGGTTATTCCATACATTCGTTACCATTTGATTGTATGGTTTGGAATAGCGGGGCTTCTGCTATCAAAATCGATAATCAAAGTATTGCAATTGAGCCAAGCCCTTTTTCAGAGCCATTTAACGGAAGCGGCAAGTTAAATATTGTAAAAACATTAGAGCAGCTAGAAAATATTAACTGTAAGGACGCCATCCTGGTGTTGGCAGAAGATATGACCCGAACCCCATTACAACCGAAAAATTATCCCTTTTACTATCCTGATGAACATAAGAAAATTATCTCACTTCTTGAAAAGAAACAGCCTAAAGCCATTATCGCCGTTACGGGAAAGAATTCGTTGAATGGGCAAAATCCTTTTCCGCTTTTTGAAGATGGGAATTTCCTGATTCCGTCTGGTAACATAGGGAAAGGGTATTTAAAACAGATAGACAGGTTGGCTCATTTGGGTATACCCGTAAGTTTAGTAATCGATTCATACAAAACGGAGGCCAAAAGCCGTCAAATTGTTGCATCAAAAAAGGCAAAAAAGTCAGCGGGAAAAATTATAATTGGTGCGCACATGGATACAAAATATAACACGCCGGGCGCGCTTGATAATGCAGCAGGGGTCGCTGTGTTATTACAAACAGCACAATCTTTAAATTCCTCGGTGTATGATATAGATATTGTCCCGTTTAACAGTGAAGAATTTTATGGTGCTAACGGGGAATTGGAGTATCTAAAACTGCTTGATAGTGAAAGTAAAAAGATTGCGCTCATGATAAATATAGATTCCCCGTGTCACAAAGGTTCAGAAACGGCTATTTCATTCCATAATTTAAGTAAACCTATCGTAAGATTAACCAATAGTCTGATTGCCAACAACCCTAAAATTACAAAAGGTAAAGAGTGGTATGCCGGGGATCATACCCCGTTTATCTTTCGCGGAATACCTTGTATGGTTGTAACGTCATCAGATTTTTTTGATGGTGCATTACAATATACACATACCCCAAAAGATACTTTAGATACCGTTGATTTTGAAATGGTTAAACCTACAGCACAGCACCTCATTGACGTTATAGATTCCCTTTCTGCCAGAGAATGCAAACGGAGATTACAAATTTACAAATAACCTAGTCGGTGGTAATGAGAGAACAGTTTTTTTGTACGGGTTGTCCCCAGGGGCTGTCACGTTCTCCCGGCTACCGCCATCATAGAATGACCATACATCTAGGCCAACCAGTAATATCTGGTTGACCTCATAATACGAAGGGGCTGTCCCAAAAGTAGGGTTAGCGTCAAAACTAGAAATAGCGGTGC
>NZ_FNBG01000056.1 GCF_900102215.1 Fontibacillus panacisegetis | reverse complement strand
TACTGAGATACTGAGATACTGAGATACTGAGATACTGAGATACTGAGATACTGAGATACTGAGATACTGAGATACTGAGATACTGAGATACTGAGGATACTGAGGTTGCGTAGTTACTTGGTTATGGAGTTATGAGTTACGGGTTATGCGTTACAGATTACGGGATCGCAGTAGTACATGGTCATAAGTTACGGCGAGTTACGGCGAGTTCCAGACAAAAACCTGCAAATGTACAGTTTTTCTGTACAAAAGTGGCGACTTAATCAAAAATCCTGCAAATATGCAGGATTTTTCAGCATTTTGGGCTTCAAACCGAGGGTCAGGTGGTAAATACCTGCATTTTTGCAGGAATATTGCTTGACGCAACTAACAGGAAACAAAAAGTTGCACAATTGCAGGTATTCCGTTCTAACATCTCACAGGTCCTCTACAATAACAGAAGTTTCATTTAGAACGCTCAAGTTACTCAACAACCACAGAAGTTCATCCGACTACGCTCAAGTTTTTCAGAGCACACACATTTTCCTCCGAAAATACACAAGTTCCTCCACAAACGCACAAGTCTTCTACTACTCACTCTTAAGACGCTGCCGAGATCATCAGTCTGACCACAGTCAAGCAGTCTGTGGCACTCCGCAGGGCGCTCCGCTGCCAATCCGTGTGCTCACGTGCTTGGCACACTGCCTATTCACGCCGCACTAACCGCGGCGTGTTCCGTAGCTCCGGCAGCGAGCCGACGCCGATGCCGAACATGGCGGTGCGCAGCTCCAGCTCGACGCGCTCCAGCAGCGCATCGAGCTGCTCCTCCGAATGCACCGCCGGAGCCAACAGCGCCCGGCCGAACCCGGCCAGATCTGCGCCAAGCGCGAGCGCCTTGGCAGCATCCACGCCGGTGTTCAGGCCACCGCTGCCAATGAGGGCGGCGTCTGATACTGCCGCCCTTACTTCGCGGATGCATTCGGCGGTCGGAATACCCCAATCCGCGAATGCTTCCGCTGCTGCGCGGCGCACCACGTCCGTGCTGCGGAACTTCTCGACCTGGCTCCAGGACGTTCCTCCTGCGCCAGCCACATCGATAAAAGCCACACCGACTTCCCGCAACCGCTTGGCCGTTACTCCATCGATTCCCCATCCTACTTCCTTTACTCCAACAGGAAGCGGCAATTCCCGGCATACCTTCTCAATTTGATGAAGCAGGTCATAAAAGACTGTATTGCCCTCCGGTTGAAATACCTCCTGCAGACTGTTCAAATGCAGCACCAGCATGTCCGCATCAACAATGTCTACAGCCCGTTTGCAATCATCAACGCCAAAGCCATAATTTAGCTGCACCGCGCCCAAGTTGGCGATAATCGGAATGCTCGGTGCTTTGCGCCGCACCGCAAACGTATCAGCCAGCTCCTCACGCTCAACAGCAGCTCGCACCGATCCAACTCCCATCGCCCAGCCACGCCGCTCAGCCGCCTCTGCAAGACGATCATTGATCCGTCCAGCAAGCTCGCTTCCTCCGGTCATGGAGCTGATCAACAACGGCGTTCTAAGAGATGCCCCCAGAAATGTAGTCTTCAAGCTAATCTCATCAAAATTAAGTTCAGGAAGCGCATTATGACGGAACACATATTTTGCAAACCCCGTAGAAACCCCTTCTCCGTTGACCTGTTCCTCCATGCAGAGTCGAATGTGTTCTGTCTTCCGTTCTGATGTACTCACTTAGCATCATTCCTCCTTCACTCCAAAAGACCCTCTGTTATAATCTGCACGCATGCATACCACAGCAATTCAACCTATAGCAGCGGCGACAGTAACCTTGCTGCCGATTCCATAAAGCGAACAAAAATTTTCTTGTTCATAAATGTTTCCTTATCGATCATCTTCGCAAAGAGCAAATCACGCTCGAACTCCTTAACCAGCGTAGCTATACTATCCGTTTGTACAAGCAGTGCATTTACTTCAAAATTCAAATGAAAGCTTCGCATATCCATATTAGCCGTTCCTATCGTAGCAACCTCACCGTCGACTATGAGCAGCTTGGAGTGCAAAAAACCTTTTTCATACTCGAAAATTTTCACCCCAACCTCCAATAATGAAGGGAAATATGAATGCGAAGCAAAAAACGGCAATCTTTTATCCGGCTTAGCGGGAAATAAAATTCGCACGTCTATCCCCGACATTGCTGCAACACGTAACGCCGTCAGAATGTCCTCATCCGGTATAAAATATGGGGTCGCAAGCCACACTGATTTTTTAGCTGAGGTAATCATGGCAAAAAATATGTTTTTCAGCGTGCTTCTCTCATTATCCGGGCCGCTCGGTACGATTTGCACAGCCCCCTTACAGCCTTCAGCAAGTTCTGGTGATAAATACTCCGGCGACATTATTTTTTCCCCGGTAACATACTGCCAGTCCTGCAAAAAGATCAACTGCAGCGAACGAACGGCCTCGCCTGTGATCAGCATATGAGTGTCTCGCCAAAATCCGTACGTTGTGCTCCGGCTTAAATACTCGTCACCAACATTCAGACCACCAATAAAACCGATTTTGCCATCGATTACGACAATTTTACGGTGATTACGATAATTCACACGGCTCGACAGCGCCAAAAACTTAACTTCCCCATATATTCCTACGTGAACACCAGCTTCACGCATCTCATTAATAAAGAACTTTGGCAAGCCAAGACTTCCTACGGCATCAAACATAAAACGAACATCAACACCTGCGCGCGCCTTCTCGATCAGCGTCTTTTGAATCTCACGTCCGATATCATCAGCCCGATAGATGTAATATTCCATGTGTATGTGATGCTCCGCTTTCTTCAGTTCCTTAAGCAGCGTAGAGAAAGTCTCTTCACCATTCGTTAAAATACGGGTCTTTGTAGCCATAGAAAACGGAGTACGAGCAATACGCTGCGACATTTGCAGCAAACGCTGCTGTCCAGGAGTAAACTTGGACAGATCGCGGGGAAGCATTTTGCCGCTATGATCGATTCGTTCATAGCTTTTACGGTCTTCCTCGGCCTTTTTGTCAAATTTACGCCGTTTGAAGTAGTTCTGACCCAGCAGAAAATAAAGAATTAGCCCCACTACCGGAAGTACAGCCAGAACCAGAATCCAGGCGACTGTGCTGGAGGGGTTTCGATTCTCCATAAAAATTGCCAGACCAATCGTGATAACTGTCAGGGTTTGAAATATACTGACCAGCGTACCTCCAAAACTACCGAATACGCCGAATCCGAAATAATAAAATGCAATTAATATTGCAACAATTAATATAATCTGCAGCCCACGTCTCATCACTATGCTCCTCTACACAGATTCTCATTACTATATTTTACATGAAGCTTGGCAATCTTCACAGCAGATTGTATGTGCGACACCCATTTGTGTGTTTCTTGTATTGCCCATTCATTTGTAATATAATTTTTTCTGACTCACAAGTCATTATTAGTACCGACCGGTCAGAAAGGGAAGGAGGGTAATATCGATTGTCTAGCAAATCAGGCGACAAGAAGAAACAGATTCTTAAAATTACTATGCAGCTATTCGCAACCAAAGGATCTTCGGCTACATCCATGCAGGAAATCGCTGAATTATGCGGGATGTCCAAAGGCAGCCTGTACTTGCATTTCAAATCAAAGGAAGAGCTCGAGCACAATCTGTACGATTATTGTTTTCAATTGCTTCACGACCAATTAATGCAAGTAGAAAGCCAGTCGGATTTAAGCCCTCATGATAAGTTGATCCGGCAAGTAGAAGCTTTGCTGGAACTGGTATTTGAATTTCGGGAATTTTTACTTATGCAGCTAAGAGACTGGTTAAAAAGTGGCAATATATACAAAAAACCTGAAATTGTCAGGACCAATAACTCCAAGCTTCTCCAATTTTGTGAGAAAACGATTGTAGCAACCTATGGTGAAGGGGTGTTGCCATACCTAGCGGATCTGATCACTATTATTCACGGGATGCTTGGTACATTTATTCATCTCTTATTTATCCCACAACTCAACATCACGACGCATCGGATGGCCAGTTATTTGGTCAGGATGCTGGATGTGATTATCGACAACTTAATGCTTACCCGACCTGATCCACTCATTTCTAGAGAAGTCATGCACCAATTGGTGGGCTTAGACGGTTGCCTGATTCAGCCAGAGCGCCATCCCTTACTTGCTGTTAAAGAGCTAAAGGGCTTGATTCCCGACCTTGTTATCATTCCCGAAATACGAGATGAAGGAATGGAATCCATACAAATCCTGGAGCAGGAAATGATTGAGCTTCATCCACGCCGCGCCATATTAATTGGAATGCTGGCTAATTTAAAAAGCATTCCCGAGCTTGAAGTTCAGGTTGCCGAACTAGATGATTTAATACAGCCTTACTTGCAACGATAAAAAAAGCTTTTAAGTGCTATTTGCTTTATAAAGCGGAAAATAAAGAGAGGAGCAGAAACCTACTTATGAAAGGAATTATTCAATTTTCACTGCGCAATAAATTTGCCGTTTGGTTACTGACGATCATTGTCACTGTTGTAGGTTTATACAGTGGACTGACGATGAAACAGGAATCCATTCCTAATATCAATGTCCCTTATTTGAGCATCACAGCCGTTTATCCTGGGGCTGCACCTGAAGCTGTTGTTCAGGAAGTCACCAAACCGCTTGAGCAACGACTCCATAACGTGAACCACGTCAAAACAATAACGTCTACCTCTATGGAAAACGCTGCTTCGTTGTTTATCGAATTTGATTACGAGACCAATCTGGATAATGCTACAGCAGAGGTACGTGAAGCACTCAATGACGTCACACTGCCTGATGATGCGCAAAAGCCTAAAATTGCCCGCTTTAGCATCAATTCCATGCCAGTCATCTCTCTGAGCTTATCTGACAATAAAGGCGGCGATCTGGAATCACTGACCCGTATTACAGAGAATGACATCAAAGCCGCACTGGAAGATGTAGATGGTGTAGCTTCCGTACAAATTGCCGGACAATACGTCAAGGAAGTTCAGCTTAAATTTGATCAGGCAAAGCTTCAACAGTTTGGTCTTAGTGAAGATACTGTGAAGAGCCTTGTTCAAGCTTCAGCAGTTCACGCTCCTTTAGGTCTGTTCGAAATGGAGCAATCACAAAAAGCAGTCGTCGTCGACGGCAACATTACGACCATTGACGATCTTAAAAACCTGGCCATTCCTGTTGTTCCATCCAGATCATCCTCCGGCGCGCCTGCCGGCAGCAGTGCAATGGGTACAACAGCAACCGGCACAGCGACTAGTGCAGGAGCTCCAAATGCGTCAGCTGGTTCTGACAGCGCCAAGGCTCCTACGGCTGGAGCAGGGAGCATAAACCTCTCTATCCCTACCGTTAAGCTGAGCGACATTGCCTCTATTGAAGTTAGCGGAGAAGCTGAGTCCTTGTCACGTACCAATGGCATGGAATCTATTGGCATTCAAATTATTAAATCTAATGACGCCAACACTGTCGATGTAGTCAATCAGGTAAAAGATGAAGTCGATAAATTGAAAGAACAATACAGTAACGTTGATTTCACAGTCCTACTTGATCAGGGCAAACCGATTACCGATTCCGTTAATACGATGTTGTCCAAAGCACTATTTGGTGCTTTATTCGCTGTACTTATTATTCTGTTGTTCTTACGAAACATAAGATCCACCATCATTTCAATTATTTCCATCCCTCTTTCACTGCTCATTGCTATCGTGGCTCTGAAGCAGATGGACATAACACTGAACATGATGACACTTGGCGCTATGACGGTCGCTATCGGCCGGGTGGTCGATGACTCCATCGTCGTAATCGAGAATATTTACCGCCGGATGTCGCTCACTAACGAGAAATTAAAAGGCAGCAAGCTCATTATAGAAGCAACCCGCGAAATGTTCGTTCCGATCTTGTCTTCCACCATTGTAACGATTGCTGTATTCCTACCGCTTGCTTTTGTTAGCGGAATGGTTGGCGAGCTGTTCAAACCATTTGCTCTGACGATGGTATTCTCCTTGCTCGCTTCACTACTCGTAGCAATCACTCTGGTGCCTGCTCTGGCGCACACACTGTTCCGTAAGGGGCTAACCAAGACACACGACCACGACGAAAATCCAAAGGGTATTGCTCGCGCTTATCAACGCGCTCTGAAGTGGTCATTGTCCCATAAGCTTGTTACGTTCGGCTTGGCTGTTGTACTGCTGATCGGAAGTCTTTTCTTGTATCCGTTCATAGGTGTCAGCTTCTTGCCGGATCAAGAGGATAAATATGTCATGGTCACTTATTCTCCTACTCCTGGCGACAGACTTGAAGATGTTAAAGACAAAATGCTTAAAGCAGAACAATTTATTCTCGATCAGCCTGATGTAGACAGAATGCAATATTCCGTTGGGGGAACCAACCCTCTTGGCATCGGTTCTTCCAACTCGGCACTGTTCTATATTCAATACAGCGAAGACACTAAGAAGTTCAACAATGTCAAAGAAAACCTGATAAAAGATTTAAAACAAGAAGTTCCAGAGGGTGAATGGAGCGATATGAGCGATATGATGATGGGCGGTATGGGAGGAAGCAACCTCAGCGTACACGTCTACGGTGACGATCTGGATAGCATTAAGCCAGTCTCCGATCAAATTCTGAATTTGGTAGAAGAAGATACAGCAAACTTTGAAAAGCCGGATACAAGTATCTCAGACGCTTATGAACAGTACACGCTAGTTGCCGATCAACAGAAGCTCAGCTCTCTTGGTCTCACTGCAGGTCAGGTTGCAATGAAGCTAAGCCCGGTATATCAGCGTCCTGTACTAACGGAGGTCGAAGTTGACGGTAAGAACTATAACGTATATATCGAAACCGACAAAACAACTTATCCAAGCATTAAAGATATCGAAAATGAAACTATAACTTCTCCTCTCGGTATGGATATACCTATCAAAGAAATCGCTAAAGTTGAAAAGGGCAGCTCGCCTGACTCTATTATGCGTATCGATGGCAAAATGGTCGTTGAGGTTAGTGCTAAAATTGTCTCAACCGATGTACAAAAAGCATCCAGCAGCCTGCAAGATAAAATCGACTCGCTCGACATGCCTGATGGTGTAACTGTACAATTCGGAGGTGTAACTGAGCAAATCAACGATACGTTCGGTCAGCTTGGACTCGCTATGGCTGCGGCTGTTGCGATCGTATACTTTGTACTGGTTGTTACCTTCGGCGGTGGACTGGCGCCATTCACAATTCTGTTCTCTCTGCCATTCATCGTCATCGGTGCGATGGTCGGTCTCCTAATCGGCGGGGAAACTCTGAACGTATCCGCTTTGATGGGCGTTCTGATGCTGATTGGTATCGTAGTTACCAACGCAATTGTGCTTATTGATCGTGTAATTCACAAGGAACGCGAAGGTCTCTCTACACGTGAAGCCCTTCTTGAAGCTGGTGCTACCCGTGTTCGTCCGATTCTGATGACTGCACTGGCTACGATTGGCGCTCTGCTACCGCTCGTTCTTGGATGGGAGCATAGTGCAGGTATCATTTCTAGAGGCCTTGGTATTACTGTAATCGGCGGATTGATCAGCTCCACGCTGCTGACACTCGTCATTGTGCCGGTTGTATACGAGTTCCTGATGAAATTCCGCAAACGCAAGCCAGCTAATGAAATTGACTAAGCTTAAATAAAGTAAAGTTAAAATAGCTCCAGTCCACAAATCCCCTTAGCTCAGGGAAACGACATCGTCGTATGTGGACTGGAGCTTGAATTTATTGTTCTATCCAATTAAGATAATGCTCTTACTTCTGAGATTCTCTCCATGCACATAATTGTTGGTAATCGTAGGTCAAAAACTCGCTTAACAGTCCAGACAATCCCTTATACAATGGACTCTTTGTTGCTGAAGCCAAATCTTGAGAGAACCGGGGAACCCATTTTAGCAAATGAGACTCCATAAACCGAATCTGAAGGTCTCCAATTTCAAGGCATCTGTCCCGAAACGCTTCCTTGGCGTTCATCTCTCCAGCCAGCACCGCCATGAATTCAAGCTCCATCGCGAGATGATCATCACGTTCACCGGTAAGCTTGTTAAATACGACCCCAGCTTCTAAGTACATATTTCTTATGCCCGTAAGACACATAAATTCAACAAGGCTATCTTCGTTCATCGCTGCACTGTTTCCGCTAACCAGATAGGCGCTTTCATAAGATTTCATTACAGCGTCATCACCCATAAACAGCGTCTTATATTCCTCTGCTTCTTCGCGGCACACTTTACGGAAGTCTCCTGCAGGAATGCTCTCCAAGTAGTTTTTTAAGGTTTTGCCTGCATTGCTATGTGGAATGGTGTTCTTCTGCTCAACACGTCTACACCATTGTGCGATCAGGGACATTCTTGGCTGGCGACTTAAAAAGTCCATCAGCAATTGATATACCCAACCTCTAAGCTCCATCCATTGTGATTGTTCTTTGGAAATAACGACAGGTTCCTTAAACAGTACAGTCATTTCAGTCATCTCCCCAGTAATATGAAGTCGTATCCATGTGCAACTTCGTTATAAAGCCGTATGCCTATATAAAATCCGAAAAAAGAGATGATCTCCTTAAATATCGTGTCGGAAATCACCTCTAGACATATACCGACACATGATTAAGGGGGTCATGTATCTTATGGTTTTATTATATCGCAAAATGAAAGCGCTTTAACCTGACTTTTTGACAAAACAGTAACATTTTAGACCTCAGAATTAAATATCCTTTTTGCATATAAATAATCATCCGGCTTGTTCATATTGAATTGCAGAAGTTCGGGTGGAAGCCCTGTCGATGCACATAATATTTTCTCATCAACATACTCCGCCTGCAGACTCTCTACCCATTTTGTCATCTTCAAGTTACCGTTGATCAGCTCCTGGGACAGACCGGGCAGCACACTACGACGATACGCTCCCAACAACGGGTGAAGCCTTCCCCCAACACTAGCAACGATTGCCTCTGTTCTTTTTTTGTCTGTCTCACCTTTCTTATCTAACCCCTGATCTGATTCCGCGTTGGCCGTTGATTCCACTATCTGCCGGAATACTCTCTGGTCTGCAAAAGGCATATCACATGCTACAACAAGACTCCATAGGGTAGAACAGGCGGTCAAGCCAGCGTGCAATCCTGACAGAGGCCCCTTTTCCGGGAAAACATCATGAACGACCTCTACACCAAGATGCCCATATGTATCATTATTCCCACCTGCGATCACAATATGACCAACTACCTGCTCTAATTGTCCAATCAAACGCTCTATGACAGGAACTCCAGCGAGTGGCAGCATAGCTTTATTCCGCCCCATGCGGCTCGAACGGCCACCGGCCAATATAATAGCTGATATTTCCATGAACAGCGCCTCCTAATAGTCATAAATATTGGGGAAATAGAAAAAGATGGTTTGTATCCCTTTTCATCTATATGTTACATTGAGAACGTAGTCTTTTTTTTCATTAGGATTCAAGCAGAAAGGAATGGCGATTTTGCGAGATAACACAAATCATTCGTCCGCTTCTTTATTACCCTTGGGGCTGCTGAATTTCTTCATCTATGGCACGATGGTCATATTTGCAGCTTTTTTTCAATTATATTTAAAAGACATCGGTATGGACAAGTTTGAGATCGGCAGCTTAATGGCGGTTGGCCCTCTCGTCTCTCTGTTAGCGCATCCATTCTGGAGGCGGCTCAGTGACCGGGGACAAAACCTTCGCTTCATTCTGCTTATCATGATGACTGGTGTACTGCTCATGGGACATCTAGTGTTTAAAGTAGATACTTTTCACATGCTGTACTTATCGATGATATTGTTGTTCTTTTTTCAAAGTCCTCTGTTATCTCAAAACAACAGTCTTATTCTTGGATATATTGAGAATACAGATCAAAAATTCGGTACATATCGTTTATGGGGCTCGTTTGGCTGGACCTTGGTAGCATTAACCGCTGGACCTATTATTGACTCTATCGGTCAACACGGGATTTCATTACTCTTCAGCATTATGCTGATGCTCGGGATCGGATCAGCCTTACTGCTTCCGCCAATTCAACTAACAACGAATACCCCTGCGATCAGATTTACGGACATTGTCCGAACACTCCAGAACAAAACATTTATTGCCTTTGTTATCTTTGGTGTTCTTGTATCGATCCCTAACTCTATTAATGGTATATTTATGCCGTTATTTATTAGTGATCTTGGCGGTTCACGGTTCCAGGTGGGCGGCGCGGTGTTCTTATCAACGATTTTTGAGGTACTGGCCTTTGTTTTGCTGGAACGATATCTAAAGCAAAAAATGACTTATCTAATGGGCTGTCTCACGCTCGTCAGTCTGCTATTTGCACTGCGCTGGGAACTCATGTCGGAGGCTTCTACACCGCTTCAAATCATTTTCATTCAAGTGCTCCACGCTGTTACCTTTGGTGGATTTTTCTACGTAGGCACCAAGCTGACTGCCCTTATTCTACCGAGACCCTTCCGGTCATCCGGACAAGCGGTCTATACCTTTGCACTAAGTGGAGTATCAGGGATTATTGCCGGATTTCTCGGGGGATGGATTTTCCAAAGCTTTGGACCAGTCCTCCTGTACAAAATGGGCGGATCTCTCACCTTGCTCGGGGCTGCAGGGTTTGGAATCATGTGGTACCATATATATAAGCACGAAAATTCATCAATCGAGCATCATACAGAGCCATGATCCATTCATTTTATTTCTAATATAAAGTCCGGTTTCTGCGATGCAGCCGGGCTTTTTTTAAAGACACAAAAAAGGAAAGCATCCCTCGGACAGTTACGCCCCGAACAGATCTTATCTGCGCAGGTCACGCCTCTATTTGGAGGTATGCTCTCCAACAACTTTATTGTAAGTTGTGAAATGCATTTCAGAACAAGTACTAATTTAACACTAATATCATTATGCAGTAATTCGAGAAGGAGGATCTCGCCGTGGCCAATATCAAACAAATCGCAGAAGCGGCCGGCGTGTCCGTCGCTACAGTATCACGTGTATTGAACCATCATCCTTATGTTAGCGAGAGCAAAAGACGGGCAGTGGAAGAGGCCATTGAGCGCTTGCAATACTCACGCAATATGAATGCAGTCCATTTGATCAAAGGCATTACTCAAACAATCGGAGTCGTCCTGCCACAAATCAACCACCCTTATTTCTCCCAAATGATCGAGGGTATTGCCCATAGAGCATTAGAATGCAATTATCAGCTCATGCTCTGTCAGACAAATTATAATCTGGATGAGGAATTAAAAGTGCTGAATATGCTTCGGAACAAGCAGATCGATGGACTTATTGTATGTTCCCGCTCCATTTCACTGAATCAAATGGAAGCCTATACTCCATATGGGCCAATTGTTCTCTGTGAAACTCTGCACAATAGTACTCTATCCTCCGTATATCTTGATCATTACACCAGCTTTCAAAAGGCTATCCATTATCTGTGGGATAAAGGCTACCATGATATCGGGTTTACTCTTTATCGGCATAATAGCTCCAACAGCCTTAGACGGAAGCAAGCCTATACAGACACGCTGCACGCGCTTGGCGGACAACCCCGAAAGGAGTGGATTCTGATGAATCAAATCGGAATCGGCGGTGGCGCTAACCTGGCCAAGTGGTTTCTTCAGATGAACGAAAAACCAAGCGCATTGCTCATTACCGGCGATGACCTAGCTGCGGGCTTTCTTATCGCCGCTCATCAGAATGGCCTTCGCGTACCAGAGGACATCGCGATCATCGGCTTTGACAACCAGCCAATTGCCGATGTGCTTAACATTACGACCATCGACACCAGACTTCAGGAAATCGGCTCACGCGCCTTCGACATCGCTTACCAGCAAATCAACGGCGAACATGAAGGCCCTGTCACAGAAGAACTGAGCTTCCGCCTGATCGAGCGCGGTACGGTGTAGAGAGTTTACGTACAGATATAGCACAAAAAAGAGGCTGTCCCTCAACGTTATCCAAGATAACTTTTTGAGGGACGCTTCTTGTTTAGCAGTGTAAAGGCAAGATATCAGGAAAAGGATGCAAAAATACAGTTTTTTTAAAGTAGCCATGAAAGGATGAACAAAAGCCTGCAAAAATGCAGGAATATGGTTCAGAATAGACTAGTTTGAAGAGAATCCTTAGAGAATGCCTGCACATTTGCAGTAATTTAGGGCATTTAGAGGCTTTACATGATCAAAGCCTGCACAATTGCAGGAATTTCAGGAATTCCGCATCATGCACTATTACACATGAGATACGGTCATAGAATGTGTGGCAGGATCAAGCGGCGCAGGGATCATCTTCCTTGCACCCTACTTTTGGG
>NZ_FNBG01000057.1 GCF_900102215.1 Fontibacillus panacisegetis | reverse complement strand
GCCGCATATCTAGCGGTAATATGCGGATTAAGAAAGGGATTAAACCCGCGCCTAAGAGAATATTATGACAAGAAAAAAAGCGAAGGTAAGCCCCATAAAGTAGCCGTAATCGCTTGCGCCAACAAGGTATTACATCACGTCTACGCCATGCTCAAAAAAGGGCAACCTTTCGCTTCTTAGAAACTGCTTATCCCATAAACTTCCAGTAAGTGGAGGCTTATTTGCTATGCTTTAAAATCAGTATATCAAAAATCTCTTTCCTACAAAACTGTCTATTGACAAAGTATTAGCTGGTTTTTTGCTCACTATTGTACGCTTAATCCTCGTTGCCTGTTTTTCCTTGATATGAATGAGCATGAGGGATTGCCCCGTTAATCGAGGTGACGCCTTGAAAATAATGAAAATGGCCGCCGCCGGGAAGTGGAATGGCATTCCCTGTAGTTCCTCTGATTAGATGGATATGACCATCGTTAAAGGTGGTTTCGGTGTGATATACGTGAACATGCGGCACACCGGTTGGTGCAGGTTCAGTAACTCCAGCGTATTTATGTGCGTGGCCAACATCAAAGGAAGTAACTCCTGAAAATGAATGAACATGAACAGGTCTTCCGTTCCATGAGGTGATATACAGTTTATGCGAATGTTGACCGTCAGAATCATCTGAACAATGGACAAAACCTGTAATTGGAATTTCCATAAGCATCTCCTTAACCAAACTAAGTTAGTTTAGATTATGGTAAATGCCAGTATTTCGTTATGGGTAAAGTGCCTATTTGTATTCATTTATATAGGTGATGCCCGTTGCTTTTGCTGTGCACACGCATATCATATCGCAACACTTTTTGTAAATGGAGATGAATGTATGCCTGTCAAGGTAAAGTCTGAATCAAGCAGGACCCAGATAGATGTACTGATACCTGCTATTGAGAAGGATCTGGAAACTCTTCCTCATGTTATAGACGGTATTAGAAAACAAGTGCGGCATCCCATTGGTCAGATTATGATTGTTGCTCCGAATCGGGAAAGGATCGTCGAGTTATGCAGAAGGAAAAATTGCCGATTTGTTGATGAGAACAAAGTTCTTCCAATCACTAAAAAAAATATCAACTACCGTTCCAAGAAATGGGAGAGATCCGGCTGGTTATTTCAGCAATTGCTGAAAATGAACGGGGACACGCTAGGAAACTCGGATTACTTTCTGGTGATTGACGCTGATACTGTATTGATTACTCCGCATGTTTTTACTGAAGGGGACAAGACGATTTTTTATTGTCGTAATTGGAGCCAGCCAGAATACTTTAGGACTTACCGGAAGCTGCTGGGCAAAAACCCTTCCTCACGCTCTTCATTTGTTACCCACTATATGCTGTTCAACAAGTCGAAGCTGGCACAACTAAAAAGAAGGATCGAATCAAAGCATCAGAAAAGCTGGTATTCCGCGATTATGAGCAGTATGGATAAAAGTAAGCAGTTCGCTTTTTCTGAATTTGAAACCTACGGTAATTTTTTGTACTCCATGAATCCAAGCGGCATCATTCTTAAAAAAGCGAGGAATAAAAGTCTGCATGCGAATGCTGGGCAAATATCAACACAGAGAGTGGCGACACTTGCAAAAAAATACAGATCGCTTTCTTTCCATAAACGGAAAGGCTATGTTAGAAAAACAGGAGTGAGCAACAGATGACATCCTCCTATCAGGTCGTTTGGAAAGGGCCTGTCAACAGGCGCTCGGGTCTTGGAATTGCCAGCAGGGAATACGTGAGGGCGTTGAGAGCACAAGGGGTGAACGTTACAGTCAGTGCAGAGGGAGGGCGAAACACCCATATCTCAAGCACTCGAAAGGTTCTAATTTATCATCACTCCCCCAGTATGCTTAACATAAAGAAGGAAAGACAACGTTTCGGGACGATTATCATAAACACGGTTTGGGAGACGACTCGTATCCCGCTAAGGTGGATTAGACCGATCAATCAAGCGGATGCCGTATGTGTACCCTCTCTTCAGAATAAGCAAGCCATGCGTAATAGCGGTATTAAAGTCCCCATTTATATTGTTCCGCATGGTGTGCATTCGCAGATTTATAAACCTACCAAGAAGAGAAGGCCTTCTATAACTTCAAATAATAAATTCACCTTTATTTCAATATTCGGATTCCAGCACCGCAAAAATCCTGAAGCTCTATTGAGGGCTTATTGGGAGGAGTTTTCCTCTGCGGATAATGTCCGACTTATCATCAAAACAAATGGGTATTCGCCCAACGAGAATGAACAATGGATACGCAGGCAAATACAAGCCTATAAAGCGAGATTGAATATTAGCAAAAGTACAGCTCCAATCGAGATATCGACCCGTTATTTAGCTACTAAGTCTCTGAGAAGTATTTATGCAAAGGGGCATGCCTTTGTTCTTCCCACGCGAGGTGAAGGTGTTGGTTTGCCGTTATTAGAATCACTTGCCAGCGGTGTTCCTGTGATTACAACTGGCTGGGGTGGACATATGGACTTTATCACAGATCATAATTCTTTCCTTGTTAAATATAAATTGCGTCCTCCTGCTGCCAGCATGAATCGTAAATCTTCCATATCACGCAAATTTAGCAGCTTGTTCTCGGAAAAGGGTCAGCTATGGGCGGAGCCGGACATAGGAAGCTTAAGACGACAGATGAGAAGGGCCTATGCAAATCCGGAGCTATGTCTGATGAAAGGACAGCGTGGTCGTCGTGATGTGCTAGGCCATTCTTGGAATCGTTCAGGTTCCTCGTTAAAGAGGGTTATTGAAGAGGTGATTAGGATTAAGAAGTAAGGAGCTCTGCTCCCATTTCCGCTTAAGGAGGAGTGGATTTGCGAATTATTTTACTTAGCGGCGGATCTGGCAAAAGGCTCTGGCCCTTATCCAATGAGATTCGCTCCAAGCTATTCCTGAAGCTACTGCCAACCGAAGAGGGTCAGAGAGAATCGATGATTCAGCGAGCTTGCAGACAGCTGGAACAAGCAGGATTGCTTTCGCATACGACTATCGTAACGAACAGAAGTCAGGTGGAAATCATACAGAATCAAGTAGGCGAAGGGATTACTATCCTGGCTGAACCATATAAGAGAGGGACCTTCATCTCTATTGGCTTGGCCGCAAGTTATTTTTATTCGAAAGTGCATGACCATCCTGATGAAGTAATATGTGTGATTCCTGCTGATTTATTTGTCGATGCAGAGTTTTATAACGTGCTGAGTAGGTTACCCCAAATTTTAGCTCAGTCCGGCTCGGAGTTAGCATTGATCGGAACCATACCTAACCGCCCATCCTCTCAATACGGCTACATCGTCCCTCAAGAAAATGGAAAGAATGACTATTACGACGTATCTAAATTCGTAGAAAAACCCGATGAAGAACTAGCAGCAAGCTTAATCAGCGATCATGCATTTTGGAACTGTGGCACTTTTGCTTTTTCGTTATCGTTTATATTATCTCGCCTGCAAGACAGCGGCTTGCCTAATCAGTATGAAGAACTGCTTGACTGTTATGAGTTGTTTCCAGTGACAAGCTTTGATGAAGAGGTAGCTGAGAAGACTCGTCATTCCATTGTAGTTCCGTACGAGAAAACCTGGAAGGACCTGGGGGACTGGAGAGTGTTATCGAATTATTTGGGAAGCCATGTGATCGGGAAAGGACAAATTTCTAACGATTCTCGTCATACCCATTTGATTAATGAGCTTACGTACCCAATTCATGTGATCGGAGTATCCAATATTATTGTTGCAGCAAGCCCCGATGGTATTCTTGTTGCTGACAAGGACAGATCGAACGAAATCAAGAGTATTTTACATGATAGCCAAATTCCTATGTTTGAGGAAAAAAGATGGGGAACCATTCGTGTATTAGACCACTCAAGAACAAGAACTGATATAGAAACTCTAACCCAAAAGGTTGAAATTCTGGCGGGGAAAAACACAAGCTACCATTCACATCAGAAAAGAAAAGAAATCTGGACGATCATATCCGGCACTGGGGTGTTTATATTAGAGGGAGTGATAACTAACATACAGACAGGGGATGTCTTACAAATACCCTATGGCGCCAGACATGCCGTGAAAGCGATCAGTCCGCTTGAAATTATTGAAGTTCAAATCGGAAATGTGCTGATGGAAGATGATATTTTACGCCAAACGATGACTTGGGAAGAGACGCTAAAATACTGCAGCATAGCAGATGATTTCGATCCATTTTAATAATAGCTTGCTTGCTAAGTAAAAAATCTCCTTGAAATATACCCTTGAGGGTATACTTTTTTAATACTGTTTTGTAATCGGTACGGCAGAGAAAAAAATTTCGTTATAGAGTAGGCACTTCGTAAATTTTTGTATCACCTCGCATTCATACTGTCCTGCTTGAAATAAATCCAGGTAGCTCTTTTCACTGCGGATATACCTGCCATCATCGTACCAGTTCATAAATCGATTATTAAATTTTCGCCGTTCACAAAGATATGGCTCCATGACGATTATATTTCCACCAGGTTTCAAGATTCTTTTAAATTCAAGTAAATATTCCTTTATTTGCTGGTCGGTTATGTGGTGAAGGACTGCAATGACAAAAATGTAATCAATGGAGCAATTTTGTATTGGGATCTGGTGTGTATCAAATATTTTAAAGTTATAGTTCGGGTATAGTTTTTTGGCAAGATAAATCCTTTCCATGTCTGGCTCTATTCCAAAATATTGATCTGAGTGGCAAATGGAGCAGTTGGCCCCAGTACCCGAACCAAAATCAAGAATGAACTTATTTTCTAAATGAAACTTGCTCTTTATATGGTCGTGAATATATTTTCTTGTAACCCATTGCGGACGAACAAACCAATGATACAGCCGTGGAGATAGAGGCATTTGAAATTAAGTCACCGCCTTATTTAATGTAACGATAGCAATAATTTAACTCATCTCTCCAATCAATATACATAGAAAAATAACCGATTAGTTTTTAAGGTCAAAGCAAAGGCGCGAACAAACGGGCATAAATTTCTTTTATTTTTTGAACCCTTGGCCGTTTTTGAAATTCCGTTAACAATATTTCTTTACTATCACCAAGATCAATATTAAAATCTTGAACCAATCGGTTTACAACTTTCCCGTCAAAAAATATCGCATTGAGCTCAAATTGGCTGCAAAAACTTCTAATATCCATATTCGCGCTACCAGAGCAAGCCAAGTCATCGATAATGGCAACTTTTGCATGGAGAAATCCTTTTTGGTAACAGAAAAAACGAACACCAGCTTCCAGCATTTCCTGAACGAAAGACAATGTTGCGTGATAAACAAATTTTTTATCCGGCGCTCCCGGTATTATAATGTGAACATCGACTCCACTCTTAACTGCCGTTTTTATAGCTAATCGAATGCCCGAATCAGGAATGAAATAAGGTGTTTCAATATAAATCCGTTTCTTTGCCGAAACAATTAAGGAGAACATTAGTTCCAACATCGTTTCACCCGGTTCGCTGTTCACGATTTGAACCAATTCATTTCCTGGCATGTTTTGAAACGGGAAGTAGATAGAATGGGCTAGCGATTGACCTCTTGCCATATACCAATCGTTCAAAAAAGCGTACTGAATCCACAGAACTGAATCCCCTTTTATAAGAAAATGAGTATCCCGCCAATATTTAAATTTCCGACTCCTCCCTAAATATTCATCACCTATATTCAAGCCGCCAAAAAAACCGGTTGTCCCGTCAACTAAGACGATTTTACGGTGATTTCGATAGTTAAGTCGTTTTTCGAAAAGAGTTGTAAGGGGAGGGAAGAAACACCCAATTTCTACGCCAGCATCCTTTAATGGCTTTAAAAAATTGCTACCCAATCGACGGGTGCCAATGCCGTCATACAAAATCCGTACTTGAACCCCTTCCAACGCTTTACGGACCAATAGCTGCTTAAATCGAGTGCCCAGATTATCGTCACGGAGAATGTAAAACTCGATATGAATATGGTGTCTGGCTGCAGCTATGGACTCCAGCATCGCTTCGAAAGCCGACTTCCCTTCGGAATAAACTGTCGTTTCATTGTAAGCGGTCAAGAGCGCGACCGGTATCTGTTGGAGCAAAGTATGTAGCTTACTGTCCTTATCTATGACATCCTGCAGATTGTCCGCAGATACTCGATTAGTGCATCGATTGGTGATCTCTGACTTACAGAACTCCCCGAGATTGTTGTCATGATTATGAATACGATGACAGGAGTAATTTTTCGCGAGGAAATAATACGGTAGAAATCCGATTAATGGGAAGATGAACAAAATGGTGAGCCATGTAATCGCTTTGTCTGGACGGTGATGTTCGATAACGATAATAGCAGCAATCTGGAGAATAAACAGTAAGAGGGCCATTATAATCCAAAACAAAAATGAATTCTCCTCCTCCTATTGTGTTTGTACCGTCATGGTTTTTGTATGTAACGTGAAAATTATGCGTATGCTATTTTTTGAATATTTTGTGAAAAGGAGATTTAAGCGGATGGGTAATGACGTAAAAAAGTCAGATTCTATCATGATCGGCATTGACGTCGGCTCGACGACCGTTAAAGCAACCGTTGTTGATCCAGCAACAAAGGAAATTTTGTGGTCTGACTATCAGCGTCACCATACGAAGCAGGCGGAGAAGGTGCTGGAGCTTCTGGTTGCAATCGGCAATGCGTTCCCAGGAATGAACCAGAAGGACATTCGCGTATTTATTACAGGCTCAGGCAGCGGACCGATTGCCGAGCATATTGGAGCTAAATTCGTCCAAGAAGTAAACGCCGTTACGATGGCCGTTGAACAACTTCATCCTGATGTAGGCAGCGTCATTGAACTCGGTGGACAGGATGCCAAAATTATTATCTTAAAGGTAAATGAAGAGACAGGGAACAAGCAAGCAATGACGTCGATGAACGACAAGTGCGCATCGGGCACTGGCGCTACGATCGACAAATGTATGATTAAAGTAGGTCTTCCGATGGAAGATGTAGGCAAGCTTCATTTCGATGATTCGAAATTGCATCATGTAGCCGCGAAATGCGGCGTGTTTGCGGAAACAGATATTGTCAATTTGGTTAAAAGCGGTATCCCTTCCCATGAAATTATGTGTTCCCTTGCAGACGCGATCGTCATGCAGAACCTATCTGTGCTGACCCGCGGTAATACGCTGCGGCATCATGTTTTGCTGCTTGGAGGGCCCAATACATATTTGCCGTTCCTACAGGAATGCTGGCGGAAACGTATCCCTCAAACGTGGCAGGATCGGGGATATGATTATCCAAAGGATATTCCGCTTGACGAATTGATTTTTGTCCCTGACAATTCCCAATATTATGCCGCCTACGGAGCCGTGATGTACGAGCTACACGAACCGGCAGGCGTAGGCAGTTACACGGGATTGGAAGGATTGAAGCAATTTATCGCACATGGCCGTAAAGCGAAACTTGGAGAGAAAGCAGGTCCTCCACTGGTAACCGGGGAGACGGAGCTGGAACAATTCCGCCAAACGTACAGCATTCCCCGGTTTTCCCCGGCTTTATTCGAACAGGGACAAAAGGTGCGGGCAGTCGTCGGTCTGGACGGGGGCTCGACATCGTCCAAAGCCGTTCTCGTTGACGAAAACGGACAGATTTTATTGAAGGAGTATCAGCTTTCTAAAGGGAATCCGCTTGAAGATACTAAGGAGATGCTGAAACGGATTCGCGACAAAATAAAGGAACAGGGAGCCGAGCTTGAAATCATCGGCTTTGGCGCAACCGGCTATGCAGCGGATGTGCTTGAGAAGACATTAAAAGCCGACGTCAACATTGTTGAAACGGTCGCGCATATGATGAGTGCAGTGAACCAGTTTGGTGATATCGACGTCATTTGCGATATCGGTGGTCAGGATATTAAAGTGCTCTTTCTGAAAAACGGGGATATCCGCAACTTCAGGCTATCCAATCAATGCTCCGCAGGGAATGGAATGCTTCTGCAGGCGATGGCCGACCAATTCGGCATTCCGGTTCAGGAGTACGCGAATACTGCGTTTGCTGCAGGCCTTTCACCAAATTTTTCTTATGGCTGCGCAGTATTTCTCGATGCGGATCGAGTTAATTTTCAGAAGGAGGGATATTCAAAAGAAGAGCTTTTGGCGGGACTGGCTCTTGTTTTGCCGAAAAATGTGTGGCAGTATGTCGTTCAAATTCCGCGTATGGCGGAGCTCGGTCGGAAATTCGTCCTGCAGGGAGGAACGCAGTATAATCTTGCGGCCGTTAAGGCTCAAGTCGATTATATTAAGCAGCGAGTACCGGATTCGGAAGTACACGTTCATCCACATCCCGGCGAAGCGGGCGCGATTGGAGCGGCGATGGAGACGCTGCGCGTCGTGAAGCGGCGCGGATATTCGACGTTTCTCGGTCTGGAAGCAGCGATTCATCTAAACTATGTGTCTCGGAACGACGAGTCTACACGCTGCAATTTTTGTCCGAATCACTGCAGCAGAACCTTTATCGATTCTAGTACACCAGACGGTCAAACGGCCCGTTACATTTCCGGCTTCAGCTGCGAGAAGGGAACAGTGGAGGATCAGGAAGCTGTCGTTAAGTTGACAAGAGAGCGGCAAGAGTTAAAGAAGCATTATCCGAATCTGGTCGAATACGAAGCCCGTCGTATGTTCCAACATTTTTACACTCCTGAGCCGCTGCCTGAACCTGAAACAGAAGTAACGGACGTACGGCTCAAGAGAAGCTGGCTCGGTGTACGCCGAACGCCGTACAAGCGCGGTTTTGAACGTTCATCCACCGAAGCTGCTGCGCGGCGCAGCAGTATTCGCATCGGTATTCCGAAGGTGCTGAACATTTGGTCGACCGCCCCATTTTGGCGGACCTATTTTGAAACGTTGGGGATCGGGCAAAAGAATATCGTGTTCAGTGACAATACGAGCGAAGAGATGTGGCAGGAGGGCGGTAAATACGGATCGATTGACCCCTGCTATCCATCCAAAGTCGCCCAGGCGCATGTTCACAACTTATTGTTTAAGCATCATGATAAGCAACCGCTCGACTTTATTTTCTTTCCGTGTATCACCCATATTCCGAGCCAGCTTCATAATGTAATGGATTCGGCCAGCTGTCCTATCGTGGCAGGTGCTCCGAATGTCATAAAGGCTGCCTTTACGAAAGAAGTTGATTTTTTTACGAATAAAGGGGTTCAGTATCTTGATCCGGCCGTCACGTTCACCGAGCCGAATCTGCTCAAGAAACAGTTGTATGAGGCCTTTGCGGAATGTCTTTCGATTACGGAGGATGAAAGCGATTTTGCCGCCAGTCAAGGGTGGAAGGCGATGGAGCTGTTTGATGCTGAAATGCAGGGAAAAGGACGGTCTATTCTGGAGTCGCTGGAAGAAGACAACCGGATCGGCATTCTGCTGCTCGGTCGCCCCTATCACTCGGATCCGGGTCTTAATCACAGCGTGCTGGAAGAATTTCAGGTGCTGGGTTACCCCGTTTTATCGATGCGCTCCATCCCTAAAGATGAAGCTTGGCTGCAACGGTTTTTCCAGGAGGATTTACGCAGCGGCCGGGTCGAATATGCGCTTGAAGTGACCGATGTTTGGCCTGAAAACTTCAGCTCCAACAGCGTTCAGAAGGTGTGGGCGGCTAAATTCGCTGCGCGCCATCCGAATATCGCTGTGCTGGACTTGTCGAGCTTTAAATGCGGCCATGATGCACCCACTTACGGGCTCATCGACTCGATCATTTCTACTGCGGGAACTCCGTACTCGGCCCTGCATGATATCGATGCTAACAAACCCGGAGGTTCGATTAAAATTCGAGTGAAGACGTATGCCCACAGTCTAAGTCTCCATGAAGAACGCTTACAGGATTTGGCTGCGAAAAAGGCGGAATTGCAGTATCTTCTGGAACAAAAACGTACCGAACTGTTGAAAAAAACAATTTAGCACTACTCCCGCAAAGAGAGGGTAAGCACAAGGTTGTTCATTTGCAGGGGCTTCCATAAAAAAATTGAACAAGGAGCGAACCAAAAATTATGGTAATGGATAAAAAAGGTTTTGAGGACGAGCTCCGCTTGTATCAAGAAGTACAGGAAAAGGCGTTCTTGAATGCCGGGTCTAAGCACCAATGGTTTGATCCTGTGCCGCGCCGATTTGCAGCCAAAGACAAAGCGACTACAACCATTTTGTTCGGCGGCCTGACGATGGTCCAGGATTATTTAGTGGAGGGCGCATTGTCAGGACTTGGCTATCGGGTGAAAAATATGGATTGTCCGGACAATGAAGCGCTGCGATACGGCAAGGAATTTGGTAATCGGGGACAATGTAATCCAACCTACTTTACAGTAGGGAATCTGATTAAGTACTTGCACTATCTCCGTGATGTGGAGGGGAAGTCGAAAGAAGAGATTATCGGCAGCTATCTGTTTGTCACGAGCGGCTCCTGCGGTCCATGCCGATTTGGTACTTACGTCACGGAATACCGGAAAGCGCTTCGTGATGCGGGTTTTGACGGCTTTCGTGTGCTCTTGTTTCAACAGACGGACGGCCTGAAGCAAGCTACAGGTGGTGAATCGGCCCTGAAGCTGGATTCTTCGTTTTTTATCAGCTTTCTCAAGGCTGTCATCCTGGGTGACATACTTAATGAACTCGGTTACCGTACCCGTCCTTATGAAGTTGAGGAAGGCTCTACCGACGCCGCCTTAACGCGATGTAAAGAATATCTGTATGATGCTTTAAGCAGGCGTAAAGCGCTTCTTCCTGCACTCCTTAACTGCCGAAAGGAAATGCGAGCCATTCGCGTGGACAAGTCACGGGTAAAGCCTAAAGTAAGCATTATCGGCGAGTTTTGGGCTATGACCACAGAGGGGGACGGGAACTATCGATTACAGAGGTTTCTGGAAAACGAAGGAGCCGAAGTTGAAGTGCAGTCGGTTACGGCTTGGATCCTGTTCCTGATTTGGTCAGGACAATACGATACGAGGAAGCGAATGAATTTGCGGGAAGCAGATTGCGGACGTCAAGGATTGAAAGGGAAAAACCCTGTTCGGAGGCTGTGGTTGCTTGCGCTTGCCGACAAAGGCGTTCGATTCATCTTTCAAACCTTTGCTCAAATGATCGGTTTGCATGGATACCATTTACCTGATATGGCTAAGATAGCCGACGTAGCAAGTGAACATTACAATAATCAACTCCGTGGCGGAGAAGGTCATATGGAAGTGGGCAAATTGATTTTGAATATAGTCAAAAAGAAAGTCAATATGACGCTTTCAGTCAAGCCTTTTGGTTGCATGCCGTCATCTGGTGTTTCCGACGGTGTTCAGTCGTTAATCACCGAAAGATATCCTGATGGTATCTTTCTTCCAATCGAAACGACAGGAGATGGAGCAATCAATGTGTACAGCAGAGTACAGATGATGTTATTCAAGGCAAAGCAAGCAGCGCAGAAAGAATTTGACGAAGCTCTTAAGCAAAGAGGTTATACTGTAGAAAGTATCCCTAAATTATTAGCGAATACCCATCCGCTGCGTGCTAGTCGCCATGTTGTGGCATGTACTGCCGCAAATGCTGTCTATGGTTTACCTAAACAGAATGCACTGAGATGTGTGACTGGTAATCGAAGCTAACGATCAGCCAGTCACACATTTTTTCTTTTCGGCGCTTATTGTTATTTGTATATGGACCTAAACTTCTCGATGTGACAAAATGTGATCAATGCCTGGGAGCCCATAACATAATCGATACACCGACAAGACAAATGACCGCACCTACCCAATCATAGGTGTCAGGTAACTTCTTATCAACCAACCATCCCCATAGAACAGCGAGAATGATAAACACCCCGCCATAAGCAGCATAAACACGGCCAAAGGACGGAAAGTTCTGGAGCGTAGGGATTATTCCGTATATGATTAGGATGAGGCTGCCAGCGATACCGAACCAAAGAGGTTTGGATTCTCTTTAGGCTTTAGCCAGTTGAGCTCGCGAAGCGTGCGAAACAAAAAACCACCCGCTATGCGGGTGGAGGGAACGAGGGTTTGACCAACAAGACCAT
>NZ_FNBG01000058.1 GCF_900102215.1 Fontibacillus panacisegetis | reverse complement strand
GAGCACCGGAGATCCCGGCTGAATCCAAGATTCGACGCCGAGTATTCCTCTTCGAAATGCATCGTGATCAAAAGCTGATTTTTTGAACTTCCTCTAAGTTAAGTACGGTAGGCTGCGTTGATTCGGACATAGTCATAAGTCAAATCACAGCCCCATGCTGTCGCTTCGCCTGTTCCGTTGTTAAGGTCAACGTGAATTGTTACTGTGTCGCCTTGCAAATAAGCAAGCGCCTCTTCTTCATCAAAAGGAATCGGACGAGAAGCCGTCAGCACGACAATATCTCCTAGCTTAATATCAACCGTATCCGGATTCACTGGCTGGCCTGCACGGCCTACCGCTGCAATAATGCGCCCCCAGTTGGCATCAGCACCAAAGACAGCCGACTTAACCAAGCTAGAACCTACAACTGTCTTTGCAATGGCACGGGCAGCCTCATCACTGACCGCATTTGTTACTGTTACCTCAACAAGACGCGTAGCTCCTTCTCCATCACGAGCAATTGCTTTGGCAAGCGTCTGGCATACATGCTGGAAACCAGCAGCAAAGGCTTCCCAGTCAGGATGTCCCGTATTCAACTCATTGTTGCCAGCCAATCCGCTCGCCATCGCAACCAGCATATCATTCGTGCTTGTATCTCCATCTACAGTGATCATATTAAATGTTAAATCCGTAGCAGCTCCAAGCAGCCCTTGCAGCGATTTTTGCTCAATGACCGCATCGGTTGTTACGAAAGCCAGCATGGTTGCCATGTTAGGATGAATCATGCCCGATCCTTTGGCTGCACCAGCAATTTTCACTTCACGACCATCGATGTTCATGGAGACACATACTTCTTTTTTCACCAGATCCGTTGTCAAAATAGCCTGGCAAAATTGCTCAGCCCCTTCGCTACCCGAAGATAATGAAGCAGGCAATCCGGCAATACCGTCTCTTACACGATCCATAGGCAGCAGTTCACCGATTACACCGGTAGATGCTACAGCTATTTCATGATCAGCCAGCCCAAAGGCTTTGGCCGTTGCGGCACGCATTTCATAAGCATCAGCTTCTCCTTGCTGTCCAGTACACGCATTAGCGTTGCCGCTGTTGACAACAACAGCACGCAAATGTCCTTCTGATGCGATACTTTCCCGCGTCACCTTCAACGGAGCAGCCTGAAAAACGTTTGTCGTATAGACAGACGCCGCAACCGCCGGTACTTCACATACAATCGCACCAAGATCGTTTCGTGACGTCTTTTTCAAACCGCAATGCAATCCCCCTGCTTGAAAACCCTTCGGAGATGTAATACTTCCTTCTGCGGCAACACTAAATAAACTCACTACTCCCATGACCTTCTCCTTCCTTTTTATCAACCCGATAAAATTATTTCTGTATTTCAGTTATGGATAAACCGGACTAAGCTTGAGACCTGTTGTCTCATCCCAGCCCATCATCAAATTCAAATTCTGGATAGCCTGACCTGCGGCTCCTTTAACTACGTTATCAATTACAGAAATAATCGTTACTCGTCCCGTCCGTTCATCTACAGCAAATCCAATATCGCAATAGTTAGAGCAAAATACTTCTTTAGTAGCTGGCCATTTTCCTGCTTCACGAACCCGTACAAAAGATCTGCCTTCATAATACTGGCGATACAGCTCAACAAACTCCTCTTCCGTATGGGCTTCTTTCATCCCCGCATACATAGTGCTCATAATTCCTCTTGTCATTGGCACAAGATGTGTTGTAAATGTCACGATCACTGGCTCGCCATTAATATTCGACAGCACCTGCTCAATTTCAGGAATGTGCTGATGTTTGTTCACTTTATATGCTTTGAAGTTTTCATTGATTTCAGCATAATGACTAGTCAGGCTAGTTCCACGACCTGCTCCCGAAACGCCTGATTTTGCATCAATAATAATGCTTGAAGGATCGATCCATCCCGCACTAAGTGCAGGAATAAGCCCTAGCAAAGTTGCAGTTGAATAGCAGCCTGGATTAGAAATCAAATCTTTTCCTCGGACATCGTCACCATAGATTTCACTAAGTCCATATACCGCCTGTTCTAACAGCTTGCTTTCTGGAGCCTCATGTTTGTACCATGCTTCATATGTAGCTCCGTCCTTAATCCGAAAATCACCCGAGAGATCAATTACTTTTAGTCCAACCTCAAGCAATTGCGGAACCAGCTTGCTGCTGACTCCTGATGGTGTAGCAGTGAACACTACATCGGCCTTCTCAGCAATTTCATCCGGATTAACACCGTCCAAATTTTGCGTTACAATCTCCGATAAATGTGGAAAACCATCTGTAATCGGCACTCCCGCACTAGATGCTGAAATAACAGACACAATTTCTACATTTGGATGCCCCAATAAAAAACGAATCAGCTCCACGCCTCCGTATCCGGTGGAACCGACAATGGCAACTTTCACTTTTTCTCCGCTCACTCATCTTACCTCTCTTTCTCTCATCTATTTTTTTATAACTTAGTTAATAAAATATTATACAACTATGCAATAAATATGTATTATTATACATTCATATTTATATAAATACAACAGCTGTGCATAATTAATTCATGGTTGAATAGCCGATAGCAAAAAAAGGCACTATTCCTTCGAAATTTATGTATTCCCAGGAAAATAGTGCCTTATTATTATACACTTGCATTTGCGTTTTCACTTACTTCTCAGCGGAATAACGGAAGTAATTTCCTTTAATTTGCAAAAGTCAGGTTATTTTATGAAAATAGAGGAAATATTTTCTCTAATTGCTCACGAAGCTACTATAAATGGGCTGAAAACAGCTATCTCCCTCCATATAAAGGAATTAACTTCCTCTATTTTCTAATAACAAGATCATTATCGACAAATAAGGGAAGTTTTCTCCACTTTTCACGGTCACAGCAACTTTGATGCAATCCTAAAACTTAACTTAAGATTCTGTACCGTTGATCTTGGCTTGAAGCAGTTCGATCAACTGCTGCTCCATATTTCCTTCTCCGCTTTGCGGTCGTGCTTGGCCATCGTCAGGATTCCCTTTATTGCCTGCTGGTGGTGCTTGACCCTCAGGAGAGTTACCTCCATCTCCTTCGGGAGGTGCAACAGCGCCATCAGCCCTTGGTCCTCCCTGCTCTGCAGGGTTCCCTCCGCCTGGCATTTGCTCCGCCATTTTCGTAATGTACGCCTGCTGATCCTCAGTCAGCTCAGCTGTGATGCTTGCAGCATTATTATCTGTCAATTCATTTGCCGTTACAGTAGCTTGCACGATGGGAAGGATCACCTCTGCCTGCTCTTTTGTAATTCCAAGACCTTGCTGTTCATCAAGCATAATTAGAGATCTAAAAGTGCTCATCAGCTTCATTTGCCCCTCATCCATCATCCCTCCTGGTCCTTGTTGTTCAACTGATGAATTCATTGAATCTTCGGATGAATTGTTCTCTGCTACTGTTCCTGAATCCACGCTCTCCGTTCCACTAGCGACCTGAGCCTGATTTGAGCTGCACGCACTAAGCAAAATCAATGCCAACAGACTCACTCCAATGGATTGTGTAAGATGCCTTGTCGTCATATCGCTTATCTCTCCCAACTTTATTTTAATAGTTTGTGTACTTGCCTTCGTGTTTTATCATATCCCCTTCACCTGAATGCTCCCTTAGTGTGTACTTAAAAAATACATAATGACACCAATTTTTTGTACACAAAAAAGAGCAAACCAAGAGATTACCTCATTGATCTGCTCTGTGCTCATAGCAACGTATTGTTAAATAGTCTAATGGTCAGAATTAAGTTGTCCTCTTAAACCCTTCACCCAGTACTTCATGGGCATTCGTAATAATCACAAAGGCGGTAGGGTCAAGTGTCTGCACAAGCGTCTTAAGACGTGTTACCTCGCTCTGTCCTACGACGACCATTAGCACTGTACGATCATCTCCAGTGTAACCACCTCTAGCATTCAGCTTGGTAAGCCCTCGATCCAATTGAGACAATACGGCATCCGAGATGGCCTCCGTATTCTCTGCAATGATATAGGCTACCTTCGTATAATTAAATCCAAGCTCAATTGCATCGATGATTTTACCGGTTATGTACAGACCGATCAGCGCATAAAGTGCCTTTTCCGGAGAAAGAACAAAACCCGCCAGGGCAATCACCGTACCATCCATCAGTACTACGCATACCGATAAGCTGAGACCGCTGTATTTTTGAATAATTTGAGCCAGTGTTGATAGCCCGCCTGTAGAGCCTCTACCTCGAAAAACAATACCCAAACCAACCCCAACTCCGATACCACCGTAAAGCGAAGCTAGCAAAGGATCCGTAGTCGGTACAGGCAAGTCCTTGGTCATAAATACAAAAAGCGGCAATACGACAGTTCCAAGCAGCGACCGAATAGCATAATCGCGTCCAAGCAGCAGAAATCCCGCTGCAAAAAGTGGAATATTTAGAGCCCACTGCGTGTAAGCCGGTTCAATGCCAAATATGGACTGGACTATAATCGATAGACCTGATACGCCGCCTGATGCGATGTGATTAGGTACCAGGAACATATTGAATGCCAACGCCGTGATTAGCGATCCGATAACAATCATCAAAGTATCAAGAGTATGCCGGACCGGTCCACTAAGTGGAATATAGTCGATAATTCTGCGTTTATGTTGTTTTGGCTGCATTGCAGCCCCCTCCTTACTACTGTCAAAAAAATTCCTACACCTCTCACAAAATTAATTGACATGAATGAAGTGTAGGAATCTGATCTATTATGTTATTGCTGCTCGATTTGAATTTGACTTCTCAAATAACCGTCAATAAAAGCATCCAGATCCCCGTCCATAACAGCGCCAACATTACCTGTCTCAACTGATGTGCGGTGATCTTTTATCATGCTATACGGGTGGAAAACATATGACCGGATCTGACTTCCCCAAGCAATATCAGACTGTTCCCCTCTAATTGCATCAAGCTGCTTCTGTTGTTCTTCCAGCTTACGTTCATACAATTTGGAGCGGAGCATCGTCATAGCACGTTCCCGGTTCTTAATTTGTGAGCGTTCGTTCTGGCACGTTACAACGATCCCTGACGGAATATGCGTGATCCGCACGGCTGAATCCGTCGTATTGATATGCTGACCGCCCGCACCACTCGCACGGTACGTATCGATCTTCAAATCCTCAGTCCGAATTTCAATATCGACATCGTCTGTAATTTCCGGCACGACATCACAGGAAACAAAGGAAGTATGTCTTCTGCCAGATGCATCAAAAGGCGAAATACGTACAAGACGATGCACGCCCTTCTCTGCTTTGAGATATCCGTATGCATTAAAGCCCTTAATGAGCAGTGTAACACTTTTGATACCCGCTTCATCTCCAGGAAGGTAGTCCAGTGTCTCCACCTTAAAGCCACGTTTTTCTGCCCAACGAGTATACATCCGCAGCAGCATTTGTCCCCAGTCCTGAGACTCTGTGCCACCTGCACCAGGATGCAGCTCAAGAATGGCATTCATTTTATCATAAGGCTGATTGAGCAAAAGACCAAGCTCAAACTCTTCCAGCTTACTCAAAATCGCTGCAACAGAGGAGCCTATCTCCTGTGCTAAGGAGTCGTCTCCCTCTTCTTCAGCAAGCTCTGCCATCATTTCCACATCATCAAAATCCTGCTGAAGTACGCTGTATTGATCAACAGAGGATTTGACAGCATTCATTTCAGCAATGACCGCTTGTGCTTTATCATTGTCGTCCCAAAAATCAGGAGCCGCCATTTTCTCTTCATAGTTCGCAATCATCTCTTGCTTAAGATCTAAGTCAAAGAGACCCCCTAAGGTTCGTTAATTTTTTGGCGATTTCTCGCATATCATGCTTCACATTCGGATCAATCATCCTGTAAAGTCACCCTTCCTTGGTTTTATATATACTATGCGTTGTGCATTTACCTGATTAAGTAGAAACGGGGACGCCATTCTAGAGAATGGTCCCCCCGTTGTTTATTTAATAATGGTTCAATTACATGATTCTCGCATTCCGCAAAAATTACGCATTTTGTCCGTGGCAATGCTTATACTTCTTGCCACTGCCGCATGGGCACAAATCATTGCGTCCAACTTGTTCGCCGCGTTGTACCGGACGTTTCTCAGCTGGTTCGCCACTCGTAGAGATCTTGGATTCGTCTACTACAGCCTGACGCTCCTGATTTCTCTCGATTTGTGCTTTCATAATATATGTCGCAACTTCCTCCTGGATGCTGGCTACCATTTGATTGAACATTTCAAATCCTTCAAATTGGTATTCGCGAAGTGGATCTGTACCACCGTATGCACGAAGATGGATACCTTGACGAAGCTGATCCATTGCATCAATATGATCCATCCATTTGCTGTCAACAGCGCGCAATGCGACAACTTTCTCGAACTCGCGTACCATTTCATCCCCAATTGCTTCTTCACGTTGATCATATTTTGCCATAACACGGTCAAAAATATGGTCCACCATCTCATTCGGCTCTTTCCCCCATAGCTCATCACGGGTCACAGCGCCTTCTTCAAGCAGCTTCGAGTTAATATAGTCCGCTACATCCTGCAGCTCCCAGTTCTCAGGAATCTCATCTGCTGTATGAGCTTCTACAACACGCTCAATGACAGGTTTGATCATATCTACAACGATTTGCTTGATATTTTCAGACTCCAGAAGCTCACGCCGTTGTTTATAAATAATTTCACGCTGCTGATTCATAACATCATCATATTGAAGAACGACTTTACGAACGTCAAAGTTGTTGCCTTCTACGCGTTTTTGAGCAGATTCAACCGCACGTGTAATCATTTTGCTCTCGATCGGCTGATCTTCTTCAAAACCAAGACGTTCCATCATGTTCAGCACGTTGTCTGCACCAAAACGCTTCATCAGTTCGTCGCCAAGCGATAAATAGAACTGTGTTGATCCTGGGTCGCCCTGACGTCCAGCACGTCCACGAAGCTGGTTGTCAATCCGCCGAGATTCATGACGCTCTGTACCGATGATATGGAGACCTCCAACCTCAGATACACCGTCACCTAGCAAAATATCAGTACCACGGCCTGCCATGTTAGTTGCGATTGTAACGGAGCCTGGTTGACCTGCACGTGAAATAATCTCAGCTTCTTCAGCATGATATTTTGCATTCAGTACTTTATGCTGAACACCCTTGCGTTTCAGCATATCCGAAACTAGCTCAGAATTTTCAATCGATATTGTACCAACCAGTATAGGTTGATTCTGCGCATGGCGTTTTACAATTTCGTCAACAACGGCTTTAAACTTACCGTTCTCGCTCTTGTACACAACGTCTGGCAAATCGATACGCTGGTTTGGACGATTCGTCGGCACCTGCAGTACTTCCAGACCATAAATTTTCTTGAACTCTTCTTCCTCTGTCTTCGCTGTACCGGTCATCCCAGCCAGCTTGCGGTACATCCGGAAGTAGTTCTGGAACGTAATGGTGGCGAGCGTCATGCTCTCGTTCTGAACCTCGATGTCTTCCTTAGCTTCAATCGCTTGATGCAAACCATCACTATAACGGCGACCCGCCATCAAACGTCCGGTAAATTCATCAACGATTAGAACTTCGTCTTCAGTAACAACGTAGTCCACGTCGCGACGCATAATGACATTTGCCTTAAGTGCCTGTACCACATGGTGGTTCAACGTAATATGGTTATGATCGTACAAATTATCAATACCAAAAGCACGTTCTGCCTTCGCAACACCTTTTTCGGTGAGGGCCACTGCTTTAACCTTGATATCTACCGTATAATCCTCTTCTGGCTGAAGTTTCTTAACAAAACGATCTGCCGCATAATACAACTCAGTCGATTTTTGGGCTTGTCCGGAAATAATTAGTGGAGTACGTGCTTCGTCAATAAGAATGGAGTCCACTTCGTCAATGATACAGAAATAAAGAGGACGCTGAACCATTTGCTCCTTATATAGCACCATATTGTCGCGGAGATAATCGAAGCCAAATTCGTTATTCGTACCATAAGTAATATCGCAAGAATAAGCTTCCTGCTTCTCGGCATGTTCCATACCGTTCAAGTTAACACCTACGGTCATTCCAAGGTAGTTATAGATTTGACCCATTTGCTCACTATCGCGTTGCGCCAAATAATCGTTGACCGTAACTACGTGTACACCTTTTTCTAAAAGAGCATTCAAATAAACTGGTAGGGTTCCGACCAATGTTTTCCCTTCACCCGTTTTCATTTCAGAAATACGCCCCTCATGCAGTGCCATACCACCTAGCAGCTGTACATCGAAATGGCGCATGCCGAGTGTTCTCTTAGAAGCTTCTCTAACTGTTGCAAATGCTTCCGGAAGGATCTCGTCTAACGTCTCTCCCTTCTCAAGGCGATCACGAAATTCTTGTGTTTTGCCTTTGAGCTGCTCGTCCGTTAAAGCTGTAAATTGAGGCTCTAATGTATTAATATAATCTACCGTCTTCATAAGACGTTTGACATCACGTTCGTTCGTGTCGCCAAAAATCTTTTTCACTAATCCTAGCATGGTTTACCCCTTTCATGCATAAACAGATGATTTGCCTAAATTGTAACAGTTTGTATGGGATGCCGCAACAATCGCACGTAGCACCAGTCGTCATATTAAATTACCTTTTATACGAATAAAGAGCCCTATCCGCAAGCGGATAAAGGCTCGTTCCATAAATTTGAATTGCAAGAATTACCAGTCCATTCATACAATCGTCAAGATTGGATACGAATGATTCCAAAGGCTAAGCCTGTTCAATCAATCCGTATTTGCCATCGTTCCGTTTATATACTACGTTAATTTCACGTGTATCGATATTGGAAAATACGAAGAAATTATGGCCTACCATGTTCATCTGAAGAATTGCCTCTTCCACGTCCATAGGTTTGAAATCAAATCTCTTCGTCCGTACCAATTCCAATTCATCATCGGAATCAGCCACAACAGCAGCAGATTTGTCTTCAACGAACAACGTCTTCAGACTGCCTTCCTGACGGAACTTGCGGTTGATCTTTGTTTTGTGCTTGCGTATTTGACGTTCGAGCTTGTCCACTACTGCATCTATAGATGCATACATGTCGTCGCTGCGTTCTTCAGCACGAAGCACTACTCCGGTCAGAGGAATTGTAACCTCAACCGCGTGCAAGCCTCGTACGACACTTAAAGTGACGTAACCACCTGAGGCGGGGGGTGCATCAAAGTACTTATCGAGCCGACTGAGCTTCTTGTCCACATAATCTCGTAGTGCGTCAGTCACTTCAATTTGTTGTCCACGAATACTATAATTCATAGGGCACTCCTCCTTTGCTTTGCACCTTTATTATACCATAAATATTAACAGAAAGTAAAAATGTAAAAAGAGAGTTCATTCAAAAAGTCACATAACCCGTCACATTTTAATCACGAGGTATGTGAACTAGAAAAAATGAACTAGAGAAAATATCCGTTTCAATATGTTTGCAAGAAAAAAAGACCCCGTAATTCCAGGGTCTTATGCTAGCTAGTATCTAATTGTTAACCATCATACCGTTATATGTAGGTCGGCGAAGCCGGATGATTATAATTTGATTACATTAGCCGCTTGAGGGCCACGAGCGCCTTCTACGATTTCGAACTCAACAGCTTGTCCTTCTTCCAAAGTTTTGAAACCGTCAGTTTGGATAGCGGAGAAGTGTACGAATACGTCTGTGCCTTCCTCAGTTTCGATGAAGCCATAACCTTTCTCTGCGTTAAACCATTTTACTTTACCTTGCATGCACTAACATTCCCTTCATTATCAAATAAGAGTGTGATCCTTGTGTGACCAAGTCCACATGTCTGACTATACCACCCAAACTTCTCCAATGTCAATTACCAAAGAAAAGGTTTTACTGTAAATTTATTGTAAATTTTTGTCGATAGAAATGTTACAAAAATCGCCAGTTTTTGCAGGCTTGTCAGCATGATATTGGACCTATTAAACATTAACCTTGGGGAAGGGAGAGTGAAACAGAATCTATTACATATAGATTATTATTTTATAAATAACTTGTTTTGATAACATTCATCTTATTATCAAATTTCAATGCATTAAAATAGTACATTCTCATTTAAAAAAATGTTGCTGTTTCATAAGTTATTCATGTTGGCAGCGTGACTGGATTTTTTGAAACATGCGGATGAAAGGCTATTTATTTTATTTAATGTTCCTTACATTACTATTTTTTCCTCTCCTCTCATCAGCAACAGGCAATAAACTGATGCATCGAGCTATAGACAAAACTGACATTATTAATCCAGTAACAATCTCTACAGAAACTAAAGATAAGAACATATCACCATTAGCCAGCATTCTATCGCTATCATAAGTTGAAAAACAATAAAAACTTGATGAAACATAGGATATCCGGTTACTAGTAGTACCTATTTGCTTAATGTTCATGATAGAGAGTAGAATTATCGTATACCAAAAAATCATTTCTATGTAATTTATTAGCAACAAAACAAGTAATCTAGTACCTGACTCAATTGAATAATTTGGCTTAAAGGATCAAATAATGTAACATTAAATTGGTAAATTACTATCTCGAACACTCTGACTATTGCATAGATCATAAGTAGCCATGATATAGATATACTTGGATTTGAATACACTAATATAGATCCAATAACTGCAACAAGCAAATTACCGATAACCCATTTTCCAACAAATAAAGACCTACTATTAATTTTAAATAATTTTAAAATTAATTCAAAAAATGAAATTTCCCCAAGAAGGCAAGAGTTCCTTTAGGGTACTTATTGACTCTTTCGATATCATCTGCTAGTGGACTCTCAAATTCCCTTGGTCGAACCTACATGTTATGTTATGTACTTTGTATCGTTACTATCGATAAGATTATTCTCCGACTCAGGTATGTACGAAATGTTCATCAAATCCTACAAGTTCTGGCTCCTTTCGACAATTGTATACAATAAACGCATGTGCTTTCTTAATTAGTGTACTGGCTTCTAATCGTAACTCATGTCATTTAGAGTAAGAAAGGATGATTCCGATCTGAACGGAAACCATCCTTTCTTATATTTCTCTTTTATTTCAGGTCAACATAACTATCTGATTGAAACTTTTAATCTTCGGCAGTAAAGCTGACTTCTACCTTAGTACTCTCATGGCTTCCTGGATTGGTGAGAGTAATCTCTACTGAACCTGCAGATATCCCTAATTGAGAAATAGAAATTACAGCTTCATTTTTACCTGAAGATACTACTGTACTACCTGCAACAGTACTAGTTCCTTTGTAATATACTTTTACAATATCACCAGCTGTCAGCCCTGTAACAGTAATTGTATCTGCTTTACCAGAATTATTTACGATTGTAACTGCGGACTCAGATAGTGGTTCAGTGGTAGGCTCCCCTTCATAATCAGCCTTAACTCTGTCACTCTCAGTTTTACCCGGTTCAGTTACACTAACATATACACTTCCACTTGAGAAACCTAGATTTGCTATACTTATGGTTGCTTCACTTCTCGAAGCAGTAACTGTTCCCAGTACCTTACCTGCGGTTTCCAGATCGTAGACCTTCACGATGGTACCTGCAGTCAGGTCGGTTACCGTTACGGTATCTGCTTTACCTGCGTTATTCACGATAGTTACTTTATCTGCAGCTACTTTTGTGGATTGTGCTTCTGCTTCATAGCTCACTTCCGTGCGCTCACTTGCTGCTTTACCTGCTTCCGTCACTTCAACATAAACCTTACCTGCTGCTGTGCCCAATTGTGAGATGCTCAGAACAGCTTCGGTTTTGGTTGCTGCTACAGTTGCTGTTCC
>NZ_FNBG01000060.1 GCF_900102215.1 Fontibacillus panacisegetis | reverse complement strand
AAAAGTTCATTAAAGTAATTTCGGAGTAATTCCATACTACTAGTTTAAAATGAACATAACAAGGCTCCATCCCCTTAACGGGCATGGAGCCTTGACTTGCATTACTTAGTGGGAATAACTAGGGACTTACCTGTGTAAGGCTAATTATCTCTTCAGGTTGTAGAAAGATTTCAAGCCGTTATATTGAGCAAGTTCACCCAATTGGTCTTCGATACGAAGCAATTGGTTGTACTTCGCAATACGGTCAGTACGGGAAGGTGCACCAGTTTTGATTTGGCCAGCGTTAGTTGCAACCGCGATATCAGCGATTGTGCTATCTTCGGACTCACCTGAACGGTGGGAGATAACAGCTGTGTAACCAGCACGTTTAGCCATTTCGATTGCATCGAAAGTTTCAGTCAATGTACCGATTTGGTTAACTTTGATCAAGATGGAGTTACCGATTCCGTCTTCGATACCTTTACCAAGACGCTCAGTGTTAGTTACGAACAAGTCGTCACCAACGAGTTGGATTTTGCTGCCCAATTTGTCAGTGAGCAATTTCCAACCTTCCCAGTCATCTTCGGAGCAACCGTCTTCGATTGTGATGATTGGATATTTATCAACCCAAGAAGAAAGAAGGTCAACAAATTCTGCTGGAGTGTAGGATTTGCCTTCGCCTTCGAGGTGGTATTTACCGTCTTTAAAGAACTCAGTGGAAGCAACGTCCATACCGAGGAATACGTCAACACCTGGTTTGTAACCAGCTTTTGTAATAGCTTCCATGATGGAAGACAATGCATCTTCGTTAGAAGTGAAGTTAGGAGCGAATCCACCTTCATCACCAACTGCAGTGTTGAGGCCTTTACCTTTCAATACGTCTTTCAAAGCGTGGAAAATTTCTGCGCCAGTACGAAGAGCCTCTTTGAAAGTAGGAGCGCCAACTGGCAGAACCATGAACTCTTGTACGTCAACGTTGTTGTCAGCATGTGCTCCGCCGTTAACGATGTTCATCATTGGAACTGGAAGTTGTTTAGCGTTGAATCCGCCAAGGTATACATACAATGGAAGATCCAAAGCGTCAGCAGCTGCGCGAGCTACTGCCATGGATACAGCAAGAATTGCATTCGCACCCAGTTTACCTTTGTTAGGAGTTCCGTCCAAAGCGATCATCAATTTGTCGATGCCGAGTTGGTCAAGAGCATCCATACCGATTACTTCTGGAGCGATAATTTCGTTTACGTTCTCAACAGCTTTAAGAACCCCTTTACCAAGGTAACGGGATTTGTCGCCATCGCGAAGCTCAACAGCTTCATGCGCGCCAGTGGATGCACCTGAAGGAACAATTGCGCGTCCGATTGCGCCGGATTCAAGATATACTTCAACTTCTACTGTAGGGTTACCACGAGAGTCAAGGACTTCGCGTGCGTATACGTCAGAAATAATAGTCATTTTGTATAGTCTCCTTATTATGGATTGGTTTGTTCATTATATTACAACAGTTATGTTCAGGGCAAATTACCCTATTGTATTAACAGTGTTAAGCTTTACGACTGACAATCATCGATTGTCCTGTCATTTCCTCAGGTTGAGGCAAGCCCATCAAATCAAGAAGGGTTGGAGCCACATCTGCAAGAATTCCGCCTTGACGCAGAACGACATTCTCATCCGTTACGATGAAAGGAACCGGATTCGTTGTATGTGCTGTGAATGGACGGCCATTTTCGTCAAATACCATATCTGCATTACCGTGGTCGGCGATAATAATGACAACCCCGCCTTTTGCTTTTACAGCATCTACTACTTTACCAACACATTCATCCGTTACTTCAACCGCTTTTTTCGTAGGCTCCAGCATACCGGAGTGTCCTACCATGTCTGGGTTAGCAAAGTTAAGAATGATCGCATCATGTTTATCTGCTTCAATCTCCTTCACACAAGCCTCAGCCACTTCATAAGCGCTCATTTCCGGTTTAAGGTCATAAGTTGCAACCTTTGGCGAATTGATCAGGATCCGAGTCTCGCCAGGAAGCTCAACGTCACGGCCACCGCTAAAGAAGAACGTTACGTGAGGATATTTCTCCGTTTCGGCAATACGCAGTTGTTTCTTGCCTTGTTGCACAAGCACTTCACCAAACGTATTGTCGAGATTTTTTGGAGAGTAAGCTACATATCCTTCTACCGTTTCAGCAAACAGTGTCAAGCATACAAAATGCAGACCCTCAGGGAATTTAGGTCCACGGTCAAAGCCATGGAAATCCTTGTTTGTGAATACGTTAGACAATTGGATAGCACGGTCAGGACGGAAGTTAAGGAACACGACGGAATCGCCGGATTCTACCAAAGCTACCGGTTGATCCTTGTCATCCACAATAACTGTAGGCATTACGAACTCGTCAAATACCGACTTCTCGTAAGATTCAGTAACAGCCTTGATCGGGTCGATATACTTAGGGCCTTCGCCGTAAACCATAGCACGATAAGATTTCTCTACGCGCTCCCAGCGTTTGTCGCGGTCCATTGCATAATAACGACCTTGAACTGTTGCGATCTTACCTACGCCAACCTCTTCGATTTTTGCGATAAGACGCTCCAAAAATCCTTTTGCGCTATCCGGAGCTACGTCGCGGCCATCAAGGAACGCATGAATGTATACTTCGTGCATATCTTCCTTCTTAGCCAGGTCGAGCATAGCGAACAAGTGCTCGATGTGGCTGTGTACGCCGCCATCTGACAAAAGTCCATACAAATGCAATTTCTTGCCTTGAGATTTCGCACTGCGAACAGCGCCAACCAATGTTTCGTTATCAAAGAACTCCCCATCACGAATCGATTTAGATATCCGGGTTAAGTCTTGATATACGATACGTCCTGCTCCGATGTTTAAGTGACCCACTTCGGAGTTACCCATTTGACCTTCTGGCAAGCCTACTGCTTCGCCACAAGCTGTCAAAGTGGTATTCGGATATTGCTTTAAGTAACGGTCGTAGTTAGGCTTGTTAGCCTGAGCTACTGCATTACCTTCAACCGTATTCCGAAGTCCAAAGCCGTCCATGATGATCAGTGCTACTGGTTTAGGAGCTGTCATCTTACTTAGCCCCCTCGACCAATTGAATATAAGATGCCGGTTGCAGACTAGCGCCACCTACGAGCGCGCCATCGATGTCGCTTTGGCCCATATATTCTTTCACATTCTCTGGCTTCACGCTGCCGCCGTATTGAATGCGAATTTTGCCTGCTACTTCATCATTGTACAGGTCTTTAACGATGCTGCGGATGTAAGAAATAACTTCGTTAGCATCCTCAGAAGTGGAAGATTTGCCTGTGCCAATTGCCCAGATCGGTTCGTAAGCAATAACGACCTGTGTAGCCTGGTCAGCGGACAATCCTTTAAGTGCTGCTTCAGTTTGCACTTTAACAACATCTTTAGTTTGTCCAGCTTCACGTTCTTCAAGCTTTTCACCAACACAAGGGATTGGGGTCAAGCCATGCTTAAATGCAGCATGCACTTTTTTATTTACAATTTCATCAGTTTCTCCAAAATAAGCGCGACGCTCAGAATGTCCAATAATGACATAATCTACGCCAAGTTCTTTCAGCATTCCACCGCTAATTTCACCAGTGAATGCACCTTCATCTTCGAAATGCAGATTTTGGGCGCCGATTTTGATCGACGTGCCTTTAGCAGCCTCTACCAATGCAGGAAGGTTAGTGAACGGAGCGCAAATTACGCTCTCAACTCCTGCTACTTCCGCTTTCCCTTTTACCGCTTCGAAGAAAGCTTTTGCTTCAGAAACCGTTTTGAACATTTTCCAGTTCCCGGCAATGATCGGTGTTCTCATGCGGTACACTCCTTTTTCATTACAGATTCATTGTTTCTTATTTATCGTTTAGAGCCACAACGCCTGGAAGTGCCTTACCTTCCATGAATTCGAGGGAAGCACCGCCACCAGTGGAGATGTGGTCCATCTCAGCAGCAAGGTTGAATTTCTCAGTAGCTGCAGCAGAGTCGCCGCCACCGATAATTGTATAGCCTTCGGTTTTCGCACAAGCTTCTGCTACTTCTTTTGTACCATTGGCAAAAACATCGATTTCGAACACGCCCATAGGCCCGTTCCATACTACCAATTTCGAGTCTTTGATGATATCTGCATAGATTGCACGAGTCTTAGGTCCGATATCGAGGCCTTCCCACTCTGCAGGAATGCCATCCACATCTACAGCCTTATGGTTTGCATCAGCACTGAAATCATCAGCAGCAATGACATCCACTGGCAGTACGAAGTTTTTGCCAAGTTTTTTAGCTTTTTCGATAAATCCAAGAGCTACGTCAAGCTTGCTGTCATCAAGCAATGATTTACCGATTTCATGTCCTTGAGCCTTGAAGAAAGTATAAGCAAGACCGCCACCAATCAATACATTATCTGCAATGTTAAGCAGGTTATCGATAACGTCGATCTTGTCTTTCACTTTGGAGCCGCCAATGATTGCCGTGAAAGGACGGTCTGGATTGGACAATGCTTTACCAAGAACGGACAATTCCTTTTCCATCAAAAGACCGGATACAGCTGGCAAATAGTGTGCAATACCTTCAGTGGAAGCATGCGCACGGTGTGCAGCGCCAAATGCATCATTTACGAACAGATCAGCAAGCTCTGCAAATTGTTTTGCCAGCTCTGGATCGTTCTTTTCTTCGCCTGGATAGAAACGTACGTTTTCAAGTACCAACACATCACCGTTGTTCAATGCAGCTACTTTCGATTTAGCTTCTTCACCGATTGCTTCGTCAGCTTTAGCTACAGGTTTGCCAAGCAGCTCAGCAAGACGCTCAGCAGCCTTTGTCAAACGCATAGATTCGTTAACTTGACCTTTTGGACGACCCAAATGGCTCGCAAGGATTACTTTTGCGCCATTTTCAATCAGGTACTTAATTGTTGGCAAAGTTTCACGAATACGAGTATCGTCAGTAATTTGTCCATCTTGCATAGGTACATTAAAGTCCACACGTACAAACACGCGTTGTCCAGTTACTTCTACATCACGTACACTCTTCTTGTTCATCTCCACGTTCCTCCCATAGGTATGCGCAGCAGTGTTCCTTATCAGGGCTACAGCAGCGCAGCCACAAATATGCTCTGATTTTCTCTGATTTCTCTCCTAAGCGGTGTTGCTTCTAAATATCTCTATAATTTAAATATGTGTGTGTGAATGTCGTATAAAAACAAATTTAAACTTTTAAAAATTAACTGTTAACCTATGAACCAAAGAGGAGTCCTCTCAACAAGGTTGCTCCTCTTTGGGTTCTGTATACAATTAAACTTTATTACTTAACTTTTTTAGCGAAGTATTCCAAAGTACGAACCAATTGAGCAGTGTAGGACATTTCATTGTCATACCAAGAAACTGTTTTAACCAGTTGTTTGTCGCCAACAGTCAATACTTTAGTTTGAGTAGCATCGAACAGGGAACCGAAAGTCAAACCTTTGATATCGGAAGATACGATTTCGTCTTCAGTGTAACCATATGTTTCTGGATCGGAAGCAGCTTTCATAACAGCGTTAACTTCCTCAGCAGTTACTTTCTTATCAAGAACAGTTACGAGCTCAGTCAAGGAACCAGTTGCAACTGGAACACGTTGAGCCGCACCATCCAATTTACCTTGCAATGCAGGGATAACAAGACCGATTGCTTTAGCAGCACCAGTAGTGTTAGGAATGATGTTCTCAGCAGCTGCACGAGCACGACGGAAGTCACCTTTAGCATGTGGAGCGTCAAGTGTGTTTTGGTCGCCAGTGTAAGCATGGATAGTAGTCATCAAACCTTCAACGATACCGAAGTTGTCGTTAAGAGCTTTAGCCATAGGAGCCAAGCAGTTAGTAGTACAAGAAGCACCGGAGATTACTGTTTCAGAACCATCAAGGATTTCATGGTTAACGTTGTATACAACAGTTTTCATGTCGCCAGTAGCAGGTGCGGAGATAACAACTTTCTTAGCGCCACCTTTAAGGTGAAGTTCAGCTTTTTCTTTAGTTGTGAAGAAGCCTGTGCACTCAAGAACGATGTCTACGCCAAGCTCGCCCCAAGGCAATTCTTCAGGGTTACGGTTAGCAAGAACTTTAACATCTTTGCCGTTAACTTTGAAGAAACCATCATGTACTTCTACTTCGCCATCGAATTTGCCTTGAGTTGTATCATATTTCAACAGATGCGCCAACATTTTAGCGTCAGTCAAGTCATTGATTGCTACTACTTCGATACCTTCCACATTTTGAATACGACGGAAAGCAAGACGACCAATACGTCCAAAACCATTAATACCTACTTTTACACTCATTGAATAGATCCTCCCAGTGTTCTTTTTTTTATTAATCAAGACAAGCTATTAAGCTCGCCATGAGTAAACAATAGTTCATGATCCAACCTGTTGTCCCGGATTCTGTTCCAATTCCCTCACTATTTCTTCTGCTGCAGCTTCATCAGTTACAAGAACGTCTTCCTGTCCGAACTTCAGCACGGCATGAATAGCTTTAGCTTTACTTTTGCCGCCTGCAATCCCTACTACATGGTCCGTTCTCATAATGTCTTCCAATCTCAGCCCCAGAGTCAGCATTTTGTGAACCACAACGCCATTATTATCAAAATAGTATCCATATGATTCCGCGAGGGCGCCTTGATTCTGCAATTCTTCCACTACTGAGTCTTCAAGCTTGCGTCTACGTGCCATCTCCATCGCATCACCGATACCATGGATTACAATCCGAGCCCCTCTGATCATTTCAACAATGTCATGTATGTTCGGATCGTGCACAAGAGATTCATATGCTTCCTTACCTAGTAAATCTGGTACATGCAGCAATCGATAGCCTGCACCTACCCGCTTTGCCATACCGGAAGCAATCGTATTCGCTTGAATCTCCAAGCTCTCACCTAATCCGCCCCGCGCAGGAACGAACCAGCTCTGTTTGAGTGATACATTTGGAGGAGTAAGGTGTTCCGCAACCTCAGCAAGTGTCGTACCTCCGGTAACCGCTACTACATCATTACCGCTCATAACACTTAACAACGCCTTGGCCCCTGCTCGTCCTAATTCCTTCTTGGTGAGAGGCGATGTCTCGCTATCACCAGGAACTACAACAACTTTACAAAGTCCATAGGCAGTGCGGATCTTCTCTTCCAAATTGGCTAGACCGAAGATTTCCTTCACTACAGGCTCCAGCTCATCCAGCAGCTTTCTGCCAGATTCACTGACTCTCATGCCTACATTCTCGATCTCAATCAGACCTTGAGCCTTCAAGAGATCTGTCTCGGCCCTTAGCACACGCTCGGTCATATTCAGTGATACAGCCAGCGTTCTACGACCAATAACATCAGATAGCAAGATCTGGTGAAGTATGGTATACCTCTTCTTGAGAATTTCCATGAGATCAGGAAGAAGCTGCTTTTGCATTTCTAAAATCATTCTCATGCTTTCCACTCCTGCAAGCTTCATCTTCTCTCCATTTCTCTCTGGTCCTAAAATGTCCCGGGTTAACTTTTTAAGTCCCACTGATATTTTAACCAATTTTTGTGCCTGTTGCAAGCCTAACGTCCGTATAATTCACAATCTTTCTTCCACTTATACCAAGAATACAGAATGTAATAAATTTCATAATAAAATAAGGCTTGTTTACTTGCTTTTTAACTCTGGATGCCATATAATCATTTTTGCTACGCTAATTTGCGCCCGTGGTCCAATGGATATGACGTAGGCCTCCGGAGCCTGAGATCGAGGTTCGATTCCTCGCGGGCGCGCCATTCTAATTTAAAATATCCTTGTTATAGATTTACCCAATTGTCCACGATTATATTGAATGGACTTTTTTATTACACATAGTTTGACTTTCTTTGACTTTCTGTTTCAAATTGTTTATCATGAGGTTAATATCACTCGATTCCGTCAATTATGAAATTGATTGATCTAAAATAAGGAGGTTTTATCGGTGAGTTATATTCCTATGGTCGTTGAACAAAGTAACCGCGGGGAGCGTTCCTATGACATTTACTCCAGACTGCTGAAGGACCGGATTATTTTCCTGGGTTCCCAAGTAAATGACGTTGTCGCTAACTCCATCATCGCTCAAATGCTGTTCCTGGATGCTGAAGATCCCACCAAAGACATTTCTTTGTACATTAACAGCCCAGGCGGCTCCATTACAGCCGGTATGGCCATTTACGATACGATGCAATTCATTAAATCTGATGTCTCTACAATTTGTGTAGGATTGGCGGCATCTATGGGAGCCTTCCTCTTAAATGCAGGCGCACCTGGCAAACGTTATGCATTGCCTAACAGTGAGATCATGATTCACCAACCGCTCGGCGGAGCTGAAGGTCAGGCATCCGACATTGAGATTCGTGCTCGTCGCATTCTCAAGATGCGTGATAAGCTTAATGGTATTCTCGCAGAACGTACAGGTCAGCCAATAGAAAAAATCGAAAGAGACACCGACCGTGACAACTTCATGAGTGCAGCCGAAGCAAAAGAATATGGTCTGATCGATAAAGTTATTGAAAAGGTAGATTCTCAAAAAGCGTAACAAATGCTATGAATGAAAAGACTGTCCCAACGGGGTACTCTATACCCATGGGCGGTCTTTCTTGCTTTTCTACAGATTCAATGAAAAAATATGAGCAGGACTATTACCTTATAAGGGAGCGAAACTTGAAGATGAGCCACACACAGAGAAAAAAACTGCCCGAAGTCAGCCGTACATTGGCAGAAGTAGCACTCGGTACAAAAAAAGCTGATTTAGTCGTAAAAAACGGGACACTTGTCAACGTATATACAGGTGAGCTGCTGCCGAATACAGACGTTGCGGTTGCCGAAGGCAGAATCGCTTATGTTGGCGATGCCACTCATACGATTGGAGAGAATACTCAAGTCGTTGATGCGGCAGGCCGTTACATTTCCCCTGGCTTGTTGGATGCACATATGCATGTAGAGAGCACCATGCTGTCTGTTACCGAATTTGCAAAAGCCGCGCTGCCTAAAGGAACAACAGGTATTTTCATGGACCCCCACGAAATCGCCAATGTTTTCGGTACTGAAGGTGTTCGCTGGATGCATGAGGAAGGCCGCGCTTTGCCGCTGAAAGTATATACGACATTCCCATCCTGTGTACCCGCAACTGATGATCTGGAGGATGCAGGTGATAAGCTTGACGTCTCCGATATCGCTGATGGAATGTGCTGGGACGGTGTTGAAGGCCTTGGTGAAGTGATGAACTTCCCTGGGGTCATCTACGGAGATCCCAAAATGTCGGGCGAAATCGCAGCAACGATCAATGCCGGCAAAACAGTGACCGGACATTTCCCAAGCGATGACGAAGCTGCACTTCAAGCCTATATCGCTTCAGGCGTAACCTCCGACCACGAGACTGTTACCCGTGAGCAAGGCTTGATCAAACTTCGCCTGGGTATGCATCTGATGGTTCGCGAAGGATCTGCTTGGCATGACGTTAAAGAAGTCATCAAGGTGGTTACTGAAGATCACGTGCGCACTGACAATATCATGTTGGTGACTGATGATGTCTATCCACAAACCTTAGTTGAAAAAGGACACCTCAATCATGTCGTTCGCCGCGCAATTGAGGAAGGTGTCGATCCTGTTACCGCTATTCAAATGGGTTCGATCAATACGGCGCGCTATTTTAAACTAGACGGGGATATCGGAGGCATCGTTCCAGGCAAATGTGCCGACCTGCTGTTAATTGATGATCTTAAGCAAATGGAGCCATCCACGGTTATTACTGACGGAACGGTTGTATTTAATAATGGAGCAATTCAAATCGAATTCCCGAATTATGTATACCCTGAAGCCGCCCGTCAATCCGTGCATCTAGCTGGCCCGCTCACCCCGCAGGAGTTCATTATGCCTAGCCGTGTGACTGGATCAACAACCAAAGTGAATGTCATTCAAGCAATCGAAAACAGCGCACGAACAGCTAAAGGCACAGCAACCCTCACTGTTGAGAGTGGTATAATTCAGCCCGATCTAGCACAGGATGTTGTTCAGCTTGCTTGCATCGAGCGCCATCACGGAACTGGACAAATCTCTTTAGCTTTTGCTCAAGGCTTTGGTTTACAAAGAGGAGCTGTAGCCTCAACTGTCGCTCATGACAGTCACAATCTGCTTGTGATGGGAACCAATCCGGAGGATATGGCCTTTGCGGCCAATGAGTTGGCTAAGATGGGTGGTGGGATGATCGTCGTATTGGACGGTAAAGTGCTTGCCTCCGTGCCGATGGTCATTGCCGGTCTGATGTCAGACCAGCCGCTGGACATCGTAGTGAAAGAGGTTCAGGCTTTGGAGCAGGCCTGGCAGACTCTTGGCTGCATGCTGAACGCACCGTTCATGACCTTCTCGCTGGTGGCTCTGCCTGTTATTCCTGAGATTCGAATCACGAATCGCGGACTGGCTGATGTAGAACAGTTTAAGCTTATCCCGGTCGAGATTGTGAAGTAGCTTTTGGAGTAGCCTTTTAGCTGCTGATCCGAGCCGTTAGACTTCAAATTACTTTAGACTGATCAGGATTTCATCAATTGATAATGGCAAAAAGCGGAGCTGTCCCAAAAGTAGGGTTACTGTCAAAACTAGAAATAGCGGTGCAGGGAAGATGATCCTTGCGCCGCTTGATCCTGCCACACATTGTATGACCGTATCTCATGTGTAATAGTGTCATGATGCGGAATTCCTGAAATTCCTGCAAATGTGCAGGCTTTGATCATGTAAAGTCTCTAAATGCCCTAAATTGCTGCAAATGTGCAGGCTT
>NZ_FNBG01000075.1 GCF_900102215.1 Fontibacillus panacisegetis | reverse complement strand
TACATCGTCGTGTATGGAGCAAATGCGACTGAATTTGGCCCAGATCCGTACACCTTATCGTTAGGCCGAATACTACTTGACACGAATGAACCGAACGGAACTTTTGAACAAGCCGTACCTGTGAAACCCGGAAAGGTTTATGAGTCATATATATCGATTTCAAACGATAAAGATGTTTATTTATTTACTTCTAAAGTAGAAGGTAATTTTACTGTGACTCTGACTTCGCCTTCAGAGAAGAATTACGATATTGATGTATTTGAAACGGCGAGCTGGTCGAAATGGGTTGCAGGTTCTTACAATCTCTCGGGTCAAAAGGACAAAGTATCTTTTAATGTAAAACGGAACACCCAATATTTCATTGTTATCTCGGGAAAAGAAGCGGTGGACTTTGGACCAGATTCCTATACATTATCTTTTGGGAACCTTGTGAAATATTATTATGATCCTGTTACGAATCGCTTGAAGAGCATTCAAGATGCTAGTGGTAGAGAGATCCATTATTATTATGATAATAATGGGAATTTGACAAATGTAGAAACTATAGAAGGCGAATAACTTCTCAACCCAGTAGTCCTTTGTATAACTGGAAAAGTACGGGCATGGAATACGAGATTCAGACCGAATAACTCAAGATGGAGCTACATTGGCGGAGAAGTTCTCGTTCGATTTAGCTACAGAAAAAATTAAATATCGGTCAAACACGTACGGTTTGATAGACTTTATCGATTCAAACGGGAGATGAACCCTAACGGGACGCTGGCGAAGATTACTGGCTGGCATTTAGAAATGAATAAAATGAAGAAAGTGGAGGTTTATATTAATGATCAACTACAATTACCATTGACAAGCTCAATTAATCAGTTACGGAATGATGTCTATAATTTATATCCTGAGTATTCCAACAAGAACTCAGGCTATAGGGTAGAGATTAAATCACCTGGAATAAGGCTATATATGAACCTACCATGTATAGATTAAAAGTAGTTATCGAAAATATGAATGAACAAAAAACAGAGTATAATCGAATTTTCTACGTAAAACGTTCTTATGACATTATTATTACCTTTCCTTACCATCCATCATAAATTCAACGATGTTAAGCTGATCAATTTTTATTACATTAGGTGTTAGTAAATCAAAAAGTGTTTTTAACTATTTTTAAAGGAGCTAATTTCAAATGAAGAAATGGATCTCGTTGTGCTTGGCCATGAATATATTTCTTATAGAAGTTCTAAGCGTTGGGTATGTGTTCGCTGAAGAGAAGACGGCCTCGGAAACTGGTTCGCCAACCTCCAGCATTTCATCGGTTACTTCAAGTGTCTATGATGAGCTATTCATTAATTTGTCTGCTTCGCTAGATCCTGATGACATTATCACCATCTCCTCTGTTGCAGACCGTTTCGTAGTTGATCGTTCTTGGGTCACAGCAGAATTAGTGAAAGGATACAAGCTCAGCGATATTTATCAAGGCCTTCTGTTTCAAGAAAAAGGCGGGGAATACCAAATCTATATGGATCGGCTGTATCCTGACCTCCCTCTCGATCCCCTCACAGCTTTTAACAAGCAGTCCCTAGCAGTAACAAATGCAGTATATGATAGTTTGCTCCCGGACATCGTAGCCCAAGAGGTGTCTCCGTCTTCTGTTACGAAAAATGTTTATGGTCGTCTGATGCAGGGCGCGGCTTCAGGGATGGGATACGACGATGTGGCTCTAAAGCGTCAGCCGCTTCGAATCGATCAAGCACCGTATGGTGTTGGTTCAGTGCAAGATCAAATTTCCACCGTTGACGGATCATTACAAATCAAGGTGACCGACTTATTTGTTAAAGGTGCGAACGGGATGGATTTTGCACTGACTCGTGTCTATGATAGTACGATGG
>NZ_FNBG01000061.1 GCF_900102215.1 Fontibacillus panacisegetis | reverse complement strand
CCAAGCAGTAGCATTTTAAAGAATACGATGGGATCTAGGGAGGGACGCCCATTGTTCTCACAGTAATAAGGTTTAACCAGATCAATAATGAAATTAAAATCGATATATTTGTCGATGTTGCGCAAAAGATGATCTTGAGGAACTAATTGCTCCAAGCAGACCAGTTCATACTCTAATTGAGGGTTTGTATCATTTGTAAACAACATAAAATCACCGCTCTCTGGCATATATTATATAGATATTATACCATATTAACGCGGTGATTTGGTGAAATAATGACTTTTTCAACAGTCTGAAATGTGCAGGTTTTTTGTCATTTGCAGACCGAGAACTATACATGATGGATCAAAAGCCTGCACTTTATACGAAAATAAAGAGTATGCCACAAGTAATCGTGATTAGGCTCGTGTTAAACAGAAGCATCATGGGCTACAGTTGGGCGTTTTCAGCCTATCTCAGCACTTCGGTAGCAATAAAGGAAAAAAGTTCCCCTATTCCATCAGGATTCGTTCAAGATCATAAAATAAAGGAATTTAATTCCTCTATTTTGGTGCTAAACACTGATTTTTCGCATTTTAGGGCAATTTCAGTAAGGATAAAGGAAAATATTTCCCCTATTTTCTTTAAAATCATCTTATTTTTGAAAATAAAGGATATTTTTTCCTCTATTGTGTTCGATCTGCAATCCTCTGATTTCTCACGAATAAGCTAGCTGTACTATTTCACTAAAGCGCAATTTGGAAATTTAGGGGATCTTATTTTCATTCTAGGTGGTGACGCCTGAGCGTCATAGTTGTTTTTGAAAGTATTTTAAATGAGATGACTACCACAGAGGAGAAAGATGTACTTTTGCAGGAATTTATGCTATATTGCGATACTATTCAACGTTTACGTGACAGGAATAATAATTACTACTGCATCGGGTCAGTTCATATAGATCTCAAAGTAATGTTTACTCCTTTTTTTGCATATCATGTCTTGGTATAATAAATTGAAACATTCCAAGTCATCATGATTATGAGGGGGGTACAAACGTGAAAGCGATTCCATTGCAAAAGCATGGCATCAATGCCAGTCAACTCGTTCTTGGCTGCATGAGAATGGGAGGAGACTGGGATAAGAACAGCTCGATTACTGATGAGCATTATAAAGAAGGACAAGCTGCTGTAGAGACTTCATTAGAGATCGGAATCAACATGTTTGACCATGCAGACATTTATACAGCGGGAAAAGCAGAGACCGTATTCGGTCACGTATTAAAAAACAATCCCAAGCTGCGCGAAAAGATGATCATCCAATCCAAATGTGGAATTCGTTTTGCTGAAGGCAACAACCCGCATCTCTTCGATTTTTCCGAGGGGCATATACTAAATAGTGTGGACGGTATTTTGAAGCGTCTAGGTATTGAATACCTTGATATTTTACTGCTGCATCGCCCCGATGCCCTGGTCGATCCTGAAGAGGTAGCGAGTGCGATCCAGAAGCTTAAGTCGACCGGTAAGGTGAATCATTTTGGCGTATCCAATATGAACCATGGACAGATCAAGCTGCTTCAAGCTTACTCTGGAGAACCATTTATCGTAAATCAGCTTGAAATGAGCCTGCTGAAGATTGGCTTCATCGAGACTGGGATTCACGTAAATCAGGAAGTTGCGAAGAACAACATTTTCCCTGACGGCACTTTGGAATATTGCCGCCTTGAGAATATTCAGCTGCAATCGTGGGGACCGCTCGCTCGTGGATTGTATTCTGGAGCATCGCTCGATGGGCAAAGCGAAAGTGTCATCCAAACAGCGAAGCTTGTTCAGAAGATGGCAGAGGAGAAAGGAACTACGCCTGAAGCTATTGTGTTAGCCTGGCTTATGACCCATCCGGCAGGGATTCAGCCAGTGATCGGCACGATCAATCCTTCCCGTATCCGGGCATGCAAGGATGCCGCTACACTACGTCTCACACGCGAAGAATGGTATACTCTGTACATTAGTTCCCGCGGGGTTGACGTTCCATAACCTTTAACTTAGGCACGCACTCATAATAAAAATACAGCCAAGCGTCAGACTTTGTATAAGTCATTCTAACGTCTTGGCTGTTTTCTTTTATCTGTTCAGGAGGCTTCCCACATAACGCAACAACTCATTGGCACATACCGGGCAATATCCATGCTCATCGATCAATCTTTTGCTTACCTCGTTAATCCGTTTGAGTTGATTTTCATCTGGTGTTTTTGTTGAGGTCGTAATTTTGACGATATCCTTCAGATCTGTGAACAGCTTCTTCTCAATAGCTTCGCGGAGCCGGTCATGATGATTGTATTCGAACTTTTTTCCTTTACGGGAATAAGCTGAAATTCGGATAAGTATCTCTTCTCGGAACGCCTTTTTAGCATTTTCGGAAATTCCGATCTGCTCCTCTATTGAGCGCATCAGCCGCTCGTCTGGGTCCATCTCCTCATCTGTTAGCGGATCACGAATCTTAGTCCAGTTGCAGAAAGCTTCGATATTATCGAGGTAGTTCTCAAACAATGTTCGGGCTGACTCTTCAAAAGAGTACACAAACGCCTTCTGCACTTCCTTCTTAGCAAGCTCATCATATTCCTTGCGAGCGATACTTATAAAGTTCAGATAGCGTTCCCGCTCCTCTTTGGTAATCGAAGCATGCTGATCAAGCCCATCCTTGATCGCACGAAGAATATCCAGAGCCCCCATGCAATGAAGGTCCTGCTTGATCAAAGCACTGGAAATCCGGTTAATGACATATCTCGGGTCTACCCCGGACATGCCTTCTTCCAGAAATTCATTCTGCAGCTCCTTCAGATCCGCATCCTTGTACCCCTCGACTTCCTCTCCATCGTAGAGGCGCATTTTTTTGACCAGATCAACCCCTTGCTTCTTGGTCTCTTTCAGCCTGGTAAGGATGGAGAAAATAGCCGCCGAGCGAAGGGCATGCGGGGCTATATGAACATGACTCATATCGCTCTGACCGATCAGCTTCGCATAAATCTTTTCCTCTTGAGAAACCTTGAGGTTGTAAGGAATCGGCATCACAATCATCCGCGATTGCAGCGCCTCATTTTTCTTATTGGCGATAAACGCTTTGTATTCCGACTCATTCGTGTGAGCAATAATTAACTCATCGGCCGAAATTAACGCAAATCTGCCTGCCTTAAAATTTCCTTCCTGCGTGAGCGACAGCAGGTTCCACAGAAACTTCTCATCGCATTTCAGCATTTCCTGAAATTCCATCAATCCACGGTTGGCCTTATTTAGCTCACCATCAAATCGATACGCTCTCGGGTCTGATTCCGAGCCATATTCCGTAATTGTAGAGAAATCAATACTTCCGGTAAGGTCGGCAATATCCTGTGATTTAGGATCTGACGGACTAAACGTACCGATCCCGATCCGCCCCTCCTCAGATAACAGAACTCTCTCTACCCCAACCTTCTCTATGTCCCCGCCATATTGTGTTTTAAGCTTCATTTGGCAGACAGGACATAAATTCCCCTCGATACGAACGTTAAGAGCATTCTCTACCTCCGGACGAAGCTCATGGGGTACAAGATGCAGCGGGTCCTCATGCATAGGACATCCTGAAATGGCGTAGACTGCTCCTTTTTCCGTGCGGGAAAATTTCTCAAGGCCCCGTTTAAGCAGCGTAACAAGCGTGGATTTGCCTCCGCTGACTGGTCCCATGAGCAGCAGTATTCTTTTGCGAACATCTAGTCTTCGAGCAGCTGAATGAAAATACTCCTCCACAAGCTTCTCTACCGCTCGATCCAGTCCAAAAATCTCCTGCTCAAAAAATTTATACCGCTTCCGGCCGTTCACTTCTTCCACGCCGTAAGACTCAATCATTTCATACACCCTGGCATGCGCTGTCATCGCTGGCGAGGGGTCCTTGGCAAGAAGTTCAATATAATCTTTAAAGGTTCCATTCCACACCAATGAGTTGCTCTCCGCCTGATAAGCCGCAATACGTTGAAAAATGTCCATGTTCGGTACCTCCTGTACTCCGCTTGGGGTATGTATTCCCCGTACTTTGATCCTTATTAAACTGAATGGAGCGCTTCTAGATAGAGGCTGTTCTTAAAGATTTTATTAAAGAAAAAGTGTATTACATACCTATGCGCAAAGGGGCGATAAGTTGACCATTTTTCAATTTAAAATATTCCTACCCGAATAATATGTTTTGCACTTATTTTCAACGTCTTGCCTGCGATGAGTATGATATAATTTTTACATTAGTGTGTGTTCAAAAAGTCAGGTTTTCAGGACCGAGAAGATTGGATGAAGCCAGGGCATGAGGAGCGGAGCGTACGTTTTGGGTACGTGAGCACCGGAAGGCCCGGCTGAATTCAAGATTCGATGTCGAGTCCGCTTCATGATTTGCTTCGTCATGGGAAGATGACTTTTTGAACAACCTCTATTAGACTATTTTCGTTAGAGGAGAGCGTCATGGCAGTTCAGCATGAAACAGAGCTATATGCACCGCTTAAAAAGTTTTTTGAAGAGCGCGGGTATTTAATAAAAGGTGAAGTTCGCCACTGTGACCTCGTCGGAATTCGCGATAACAGTGACGAGCCTCTTATTGTGGAAATCAAGAAAACATTCAATTTACCGCTTCTTTTGCAGGGGATAGAGCGACAAAAGCTTAGTTCTGAAGTATATCTGGCCGTTGAACGGAATCGAACCAAGCGGGGTGCTCATAATCAGCGTTGGAGTGATATTACAAATCTGTGCCGCAGACTTGGACTAGGTCTCATTACGGTAACTCAATTTAAGACGAAATCGCCTTTTGTTGAAATTTTGTGTCCCCCCGGCGGCCATGTAAAAGCTCCTTCTACTAAAGTCGTAAAAGCGAGAGCTTCCAAGCTGTTATATGAATTTAATGAGCGCAGCGGGGATTATAACGTAGGTGGCAGCCATGGAACAAAGCTCGTAACCGCTTATCGTGAAAAAGCGCTTCGCGTCGCTCTTGCCCTTCAGCAAGGCGAGGAAATGTCTCCAAGGGAAATTCGAGACAAGAGTGGTATCGGTCACGCTGCAGCCATTCTTCAAAAGGACTACTACGGCTGGTTCAGGCGCGTATCACGAGGTCGCTATATACTTTCTTCCGAGGGCGCCGAGGCACTCTCTCAATATAGCAGCGTAATTGAAGGCTGGCATTTGATTGCACCTACCTCAGAAAGTGAAATGAAAAAGATTAAAAAAGGGCGGTCATAATAAGATTTGACTGCCTAATAGCTACTTCGTGCAGTGAACTCGGAAAGCGCTTCGCCGATCAGATTCATGCCCCTGCGGAGTCGGTCCTCACTTTGAGCAGCATAATTCAGACGAATCGATTCATTGATGATTTCATCACCGAAGCTATCGATACCTGTTGACGTGGCATAACAGAAGGAACCCGGCATGAACGTAACACCCTTAAGCATGGCCGCACGCTTTAACGCTTCCGAGCTGAGTCCCGATGGTAGCGATACCCAAAGATACAGACCGCCGCCTGGGTCTTGAACGTCGCATTCCTCCCATTCATCCCCCTGCAGCAGCTCCAGCATGAGCGTCCTTCTCGTCATATAAGAAGCCTTAACACTTAACACAAACTTCCGCCAACCAAAAGAACTGATTTCTTCGTCATCTCTTGTATCCCTATTAACTCGTCCGCTAAGTATTGCGTACAGTGCACGTTGATTTTTAACATCCTGATCTTGTTGTTTCTTTAAGACTGCTTTCTCATTCTGACTCTCTATTATAGATAATTCCATGATCATTAAGGGATCAGAAATGATCCATGAAACCGGTCTGGAAGGACATAAGGTGCTTTCAAATGAAGCAATTCCGATCACTTTTGCACCTGTTAATTGCTCCTCCTGACGAAGTCGATATAAAGAGCTGGTCTTGTAAGATGACTCGGGGTAATTCAGCTCCATTGGTTCAACAAAAGGGACGATTCCGGCGGAATCATCTTCAACAATAGGTATCCCATAGCGATCGCAAATATCCAGGAGCGCTAATCTGCGCTTCCGGCTCCACACTGTGCTGGTGGGATTGCTAAACTGCGGCGTTACGTACACCAACGCCGGCTTCGCGATGCGGATCACCTCCCGCAGGTGATCCGGCAGCATCCCGTCCCGGTCACATGCCACCGGGACGATAACGGCGCCGCGCTCGCGCAGCAGCGCCAATGCCTCCGGCGACGCTGGTGTCTCCACCAGCACCGCGTCGCCCAGCTTCACAACGGCCCGCAGCAGCAGGCCCAGCGCCTCTTCGGCGCTGCCTGTGAGCAGCATGCGTTCCGGGCCGATCCCGTGCTCTCCGATGGCCTCATAGGCCTCGGAGAGCCATTTGCGCAGCGGCAAATATCCTCCCGCCGCTGCACCCCCATCCTCCTGGGCTTCGCTCTCCAGCCTTTCTATTCCATCCAGTAGCTTCTCAAGCTCTGCACGATCAAGCTGATTCCCGCCATCCCCGTTTTTTCCTGCAAAAGAAATTATGTCTCCCGTACACTCCAATCGACTGCCCCATACCTCCATCCTGTCACCTCCAGTGCAATATTGATGAATACTGTGATTGTATCTCAGGACAAACTTTTGCTACAACTTATAACCTGAACTCTATCACACGAAGAAATCTATCGTTTTTTGCCATATTTTGAACCCCATGATAGAATGTAGACTGGTAATTTTACAGCTTACGAGGTGATCTCATGTCTTATCAACCCAACCCTGTTTCAAGCACGGATTCAATACCAAATAGGCGAAACAAGCGTCCTTCTGTAAAAGTGGTTCTACTGACTTGGTTCCTGCTCATTGCAGTAGGAATAACTTCAGCCTACTTATATAGTAATTACTTGAAAAGATCGATGCTGGAGCAGCTGGACGCATCCTGGCAGATCCGCGTTACAGCCATGCAAAAAGACTATACTTCACAGCTATCAGCCCTATCTGCTCAAGTAAAGGACCTTCAAAGCAAAGTCGAATCCTTCAACGAACTGCTCGAATTTACTAAAGATAATAGTAGCGATAAAAGCGATAACAGCAATAAGCTATACTCACAACTAAGCGAGGTCAAAAAACAACTGGCCCAGCTTCAGAAACAAATGGATCTGTTAAAGTGATGACATATAATAAATCTATTAATCGCTACTTTCTTCTGGCCACAGGTCCCTTGCTTGGGTTACTGATTGCTCTGCTCATTAGCGGAACTGGAATTGATTGGCAGAGAGAGCCTGATCTGCTTGCTCCCAATATCGAGATAACATCAACAACCACTCAAGTCGCAAAAAGTCTGGATCAAGCCCGTGTAAACGCGGAGACAACAACATCAGCAATTCAGAATTCGACAGAGCTATATCACAAGACGACTGCAACGATGTCTACTATCCTTAAGACAGCCCAAACGACAGCTTCACGTCCAGAGACTATTTATAACCGCCGAATTACTAGTAAGCTGGGTTCTCCCTTCGGGACCCTGCAGAGCGATAAGGTTCGCATTGAGCTATACAAGATCAATCCCGGAACATATAAGGGATATGCGATGAAGGTCAAGCTTAAATCACCTGATGCTATGAAAATGACACTCGGAAAAGACAAACTGGGCGGTGCTGAGACTACACTTCAGGCGGTGAACCGATATGGAGCGGTTGCAGGTATTAATGCTGGGGGTTTTGCTGACTCCAAAGGAAAACGATACCCTCTCAGTACAACGATGCTTAATGGAAAATATTTAACAGGGTTTGAACCAACCTTTAAAGATCTGTTTTTTGTAGGAATGAACAAGACCGGACAGCTGGTCGGCGGAAAATTTCAGAGTCAAGCGGCTTTGGATAAGCTTAACCCGTCATTTGGCGCTTCCTTTGTCCCCATCCTGATGCAGAACGGGGTAAGAACTGCCCTCCCATTGAAATGGCAAGTATCACCACTTCGTGCACCACGCACAGTCATCGGAAATTACAAGGATGATCAGCTCATTATTCTCGTTGTTGATGGTTACGATGAAAAGGGAGGATCAGGAGCAACACTTGCGGAGCTTCAAAACAAGCTGTTTAACATGGGTGTACAGGATGCCTATAATTTAGACGGCGGCGGTTCCTCTTCATTGATCTTTAATGGAAAAGTAATCAATTCACCTTCGGATGGACAGCTTCGTCCAGTACCGACCCATTTTTTATTTTTTAAATAAATAGCATCTTTCAATTTCATCTATGAAAAATGTCATAATTTTGATTTATTTTTATTCTATAGGCGGGTATAATAAGATCAATAGTTCAACGTGAAGGTTGGAGGTGTTCACCTTTGTCATTTTCACTAACATTCTGGATTATCACTTTGGTGCTGGCTATGTTTCTATGCGGTATCCTCACTTCATCCTACAATGATGATAAAACAAAAGGCCTGTAAATAATAAATAAGCTTCCCATTTGGGAAGCTTATTTATTTAAACGCTTATTTCAAACGCTTGAAAAAATTAAACCAGACGATTCATCTCAATAAGACATTGGTTACAAATGGAACGTTCCTTGAACTCATTTACTTGCTCCATGGAACCACAGAACACACACTTCGGACGATATCTTTCCAGAATAATATGATCCCCTTGAACTAAAATTTCAACAGGATCTCCTTCGTTCATTTGATATCTTTTCCGCAGCGATTTGGGCAAAACAATTCTCCCCAATTGATCAACTTTACGGACTACGCCAGCAGGTTTCATAATGATGTACACCTCTCCTGAAAAATAATATGTAAAAATAGAGCGAAATACCTACTTACTCATTTGTTTTATTCGCCATTCTTTTCAGGATTCCTTCTACAATTCGACAATTTTAATAATTTCATCAAACTTTTATTTTCTAGCCTACCCCATTCCTGGAAAATCAAGCTGACGCAGCGCTTCATATACTATGATCGCAGCCGAATTAGACAGGTTAAGGGATCTGACTTTATCTGTCATTGGCATCCGCATTAATGTCTCCGGATGTGACTGCAGTATTTCCGGCGACAATCCCTTTGTCTCTTTACCAAACACAAAGAAGTCACCATCCTGAAACTGGAAATCTGTATACCGTTTTTTTGCTTTCGTCGTTGCAAGGAAAAAGCGGCTGCCTTTGTACTTCTCTTCAACCTCCTGAAAAGAATCATGATATTCAATATGAACCGCATACCAATAATCAAGTCCAGCGCGCTTCAATGTTCTATCATCTGTACGAAATCCAAGCGGACGAACCAAATGTAAATGTATTCCTGTCGCCGCACATGTTCTTGCAATGTTTCCTGTATTCGCCGGAATTTCCGGTTCTACGAGCACTATGTGTAATGCCATTGCTGCCAACACCCCGTTTATAGCTTTATTAGATTACTATTATACCACGTATAACAATAAAACGAAGGGGCTGTCCCAAACCACCATGGTCTAGCGGCCACCACCATGAATGAAAATGTACTTGGCCTGTGAATCTGTTTTGTTCCATACTGGAACTGCAGGTCACAGGCCGATACTTTTTTGGTAGGACAACACTCTGAGTCCCAAACCGGCCGACTGTATTCCACGAGCACCGCCATTTGTTGCTACGAGCACGTGTATAAAAATTCTTTCACTCTGAGGATACATGACCTGCACCCATTTTATTTTATTTTGAGGAGTGAGGCTACCGGATGGAGGCGATTCTGGAACGATGTGTTGGGCTGGATGTTCATCAAGAGACAGTAGTTGCTTGTGTTTTGTATGGTAAGTTAGACTGTAAACCGAAGCAAGAAATTCGTACGTTCTCAACAACAACGAAAGGACTGCTGGCGCTTAATGACTGGTTAAATGACCGGGAATGTACACACGTATCCATGGAAAGCACGGGCGTGTATTAGAAGCCGGTCTGGAACATACTGGAGGAGCAATTCACGCTCATTCTGGCGAATGCAAAACGCATCAAAAACGTACCTGGGCGGAAAACGGATGTCGCCGATGCAGCTTGGATCGCACAGTTGCTTCGTTGCGGACTCATCACGCCTAGCTTTGTTCCCTCAGCCGATATTCGAAATATGAGGGATTTAACACGCTACCGACGCAAGCTGCTTCGAGATGCGACAGCCGAGAAGAATCGGATACACAAAATATTGCAAGACGCAAATTTGAAACTTACGACTTACATTAGCGATATTTTTGGGATATCCGGTCGCGCACTGCTGGAGTCTGTTATTAACGGAGAGGTTTTGGACGCTGATGAAGTGAAAGAGAAAGTGAAGACATCTCTTAAGCGCAAAGTACCTGAGCTTCTTGAGGCACTAGATGGACGAATGAAGAAGCACCATCGTATGATGCTGGGTCTGCACTTAGACCACTTATCCTACGTTGAGAAGCAATTGGAGAAGGTGGAGTTCGAGATTAATCAGTTACTCGAACCGCACTTACCATCCGTTGAACTTTTGATTACCATTCCCGGCATTCAGAAAGATGCGGCGGCGGTCATCTTGGCTGAACTCGGAAATGATATGTCCTATTTTGGAGGTGATCCGCAAATAGCGGCCTGGGCCGGATTAAGCCCTGGCAATAATGAGAGTGCTGGAAAGAAGAAAAGTTCGCGAATTGCCAAGGGAAATAAAAGCTTAAAGGCTGTTCTTTGCCAAGCAGCCTGGGCAGCAAGTAAATCCAAGGGCACGCGACTTGCGTCTTTCTTTTACCGAATACAGAAACGAC
>NZ_FNBG01000072.1 GCF_900102215.1 Fontibacillus panacisegetis | reverse complement strand
ACAAAAGCCTGCGAAAATGCAGAAATATTGTTCTGAATAGACTAGTTTGAAGAGAATCCTTAGAGAAAGCCTGCACATTTGCAGCAATTTAGGGCATTTAGAGGCTTTACATGATCAAAACCTGCACATTTGCAGGAATTTCAGGAATTCCGCATCATGACACTATTAGACATGAGATACGGTCATACAATGTGGCGGGATCAAGCGGTGCAGGGATCAGGGATCGTCTTCCTTGCACCACTATTTCTAGTTTTGACTTTATACTTACATGTCATATTATATTTCCCTCGTGGACTAATAAATCTATGGTAAATTCAGACTACATTTAATACTTTGGGCTTATGCGAAACCAATGATTTTCCCCTATAATCAGGAAAAAGGACAAAACGTCCTATATTTCGACAAAAAACTACAGAGATAAAGAGTAGTTGTTTGTTAGAAGGGAGAAGAAGCTGAATGGAGCAAAATAGTCAAATGCAGTATGTCGAATTTGGAATTGGTGATGAAAATTATGCGATATCTATCGCAGATATTCATGAAATTATTAAACTGCAGTCGATTACTGAGATCCCTAATTGCAGACATTACGTCAAGGGAGTCATTAATTTACGCGGCCGAATCGTACCTGTATTGAGCTTGAGGGCGATGTTTTCTATGGAAGAGGATTCGCTGGCTAAGTCTACTCGCATTATCGTTATTAACCATAGAGAAGAAGCGCTGGGCATCATGGTTGATAAAGTGAATAAAGTGACGACATTCTCCGACATACAGGTTCCACCGGATCGAGTGGCTGGAATAAGCGGGACCTATTTTACCGGAATTGGTCTCACTCCTTCGGGTCTTGTTGGAATTTTGAAATTGGATGAAGTTCTTCTGAAGGACTGAGCGGAGGAGGGAGAATAGAGATGGCAGACTTGTCTGAATACATGAGTGTGTATTTGGAGGAATTGGAAGAACAGCTATATTTCATTGAAGAAGTAGTCTTGCAATTCGAAAAGGAAGGAGTCTCCAATGAGGGTGTACAACGAATGTTTCGTGCCGCTCATACATTGAAGGGTTCTTCAGCGGCGATGGGTTACAACAAAATGAGGGATCTGACGCATGCCGTAGAGCATCTGTTACATAAGGTAAGAAATCATGAATTACGTGTTACTGAAATGATGATTAATTTATTCTTTCAATCGATTGACATGATGAGACATCTTCAACAGGAAATTGTCGCGAAACAGGTGGAGACTATAGATGTTAATCCACTGATAGAGAGTATTAACGAATATGAGCAAAAATTAAGCGACTCCTGCGCAGAGAGATTACAACATGTGTCAAATTCGATAAGTAACAATGAAATTAATGATGTACATATATCCGGTCAGACATGGTTTAAGGTTAAATTGTCTTCGGATTGTGAGATGAAAATTCCAAGACTGATGCTGATTGATGCAAAGCTGAGAGTCACGGAAACAGTAATTGATATGAAGCCGGAATTCGATAATTTATCGGAAGACAGTGATATTTGTGAGGTATCCTGGTTGCTGGATATAGATCAAGATGCTGAAGTAGAGCAGGTAGTGAACTGGGTATCTTCAATGATGGATGTGGCTAGTGTCGAAGTTAGTGTGGACATTCCTGAAGGAAAAGAAAACCCGATATCAGAGCAATACAATCCGGCTATGACTCAGACATCGCAGCAAGGAACTGCTTCAGATCAAATGGATGCTGCGAATACGAATGAAAGAGCCAAAAGCCAAAGTATTAGGGTTAATGTTGAGCGACTTGAACAGCTTATGAATTTAGCGGGTGAGCTCGTTATTGATCAGACACGAATACGCCAGATAAACAGTATGTTTCGCCAAAAGTTCGGAGCAGATGAGCTCGTAGATGAATTGAGCGTGATTTCTGATCATCTGACCCGTACAATTGGTGAGCTGCAAGAAGAAGTCATGAAGGTTCGAATGCTTCCGCTGGACAATTTGTTTAGCCGCTTTCCAAGGATGGTGCGTGACTTGTCACGTTCTCTTGGCAAGGACATAGAGCTGATCATCGACGGTAAAGAGACAGAATTGGATCGCACTCTCATAGACCAGATCGGAGATCCATTGATTCATTTGCTGCGGAATGCGATTGATCACGGGATTGAGAGTCCAGAGACACGTATCGCGGCAGGCAAAAGCTCAAAAGGAACCGTTCATATCAAGGCAGCTCATGAAGACAATCAGGTTGTTATTTCCATAGAGGATGACGGCGGCGGTATTGATGCTGAAAAAATGCGAAATGCGGCTATTTCCAAGGGACTTATGACTACTGAGGAAGCCTCTAAACTGAGCCGGGAAGAAGCGATCAGACTTATTTTTCAACCTGGATTTTCTACGGCTAAAGCGATCAGCGATGTTTCAGGCAGAGGCGTAGGAATGGATATTGTTCGCAGTGATATTGAAAATATGAACGGTTTGATTGATATTGAGACTAAGGTAGGAATGGGCACGATTTTTAAGATTAGAGTACCTCTTACTTTAGCGATTATCACAGGCTTGCTCGTAAAAGCAGACGCTCGAACATTTGTAGTCCCTATGAGTAGTGTGGCCGAAATTGTCAGGATAGGGCCGGAAGCGATTAAAACAGTACAGGGTGTACCTGTTATTACGATTAGAGATGAAGTCATTCCATTAGAATGGCTCCATGATTATTTCGGTTACCCAAGATATAGTTATGAACGCAATATTCCTGTAGTTATTTTAGGATATGCCGAGAAACGCCTCGCTCTTGCTGTAGATGAACTGATAGGCAATCAGGAGATTGTAATCAAATCTTTAGGTTCGTTTATTGGTATGACGAGGGCAATCTCAGGAGCAACCATTTTGGGTAACGGGAATTTGGCACTGATATTGGATGTTAGAGGATTGTTTCACTAATTTAAAACGATAGGAGCATATGAATATGAAATGGTTCTATAATATAAAAACAAGCACAAAGCTCGTCAGTTCTTTTTTAATTTTGTCCATAGTTGTAGCTTTTGTAGGTCTATATGGGTTGAGTAATCTGGGAATCATAAATAAAAGTTTAAACAGCATGTACGATAATAGCCTGGTACCGGTAAAAAATATTTTGCAGGCTGAGAACATGGTTGCTCAAATGCGCCTCATAGCACGTGATTTGTACCTTAGTGAGACAGTTGAAGAACGAAAAAAACAGGTTGAAAAGTATAACGAAGCAGCGCGGGTTATGACCGGATATATGGATGAATTTAGAGCAGGAAATCTGAGTGCTGAGTCGCTAAAAGAGATGGAAAAATATGAAGCGGCGGCAACAGAATATAAGAAAATATATCAGCAAGGGATTGAATTAGCCTTAGCAAATCGTAATGCTGAATTTAAAGTATTAATTTCCGGAGATTTTGCGATAGCGGCAGGAAATTTATCGGATAGCTTGAGTGAACTGGTTGACATTACTATTGGTGAAGCGGATATGGCTAGAGATAATGGAGCAGAGCTTTATGCTTCATCTATGAAAATTACAATTATCATCGTAGTGATAGCTGCGTTGCTCTGTATTTTATTAGGGTATATTATTTCTCAGTTAATTGCGCGACCTCTATCTAAAGTTGTTGCTCTAGTTACCAAAGTAGCAGATGGAGACTTGACGGTAACGAGCGGAATTAATACGAAGGATGAGACTGGAATTTTGGCAACTGCTGTAGATAATATGGTTGCTAATTTAAGGGAGCTTGCAGGTTCGATTCAATCGCATTCCGAGAATCTAGCAGCATCAGCCGAGCAAATCTCTTCAAGTGCGGATGAAATAGCGATCGGCAACAATAGTCAGGCAAATGATGCACAAACGATCAACCATTTGTTCCAGGAGTTATCCTCAGCCATTCATTCTGTAGCTGACAACACAGAAGAAGCGTCAGAAATGTCAAGTACAACTGTTGCTATCGCAGAAGAGGGAAGAAAAGTAATTCAATCTTCAATGAGCAGTATGAGAACGGTTAGCTCGCAAATGGCACGTCTTGAAGATGATTCACAAAAGGTTGGGGAAATCATCGATGTGATTGAGGATATTGCGGATCAGACGAATTTGCTTGCATTGAATGCTGCAATTGAGGCTGCTCGAGCAGGTGAACAAGGAAGAGGATTTGCTGTCGTTGCTGATGAGGTGCGCAAGCTTGCTGAACGCAGTGGTGAAGCTACCAAACAAATTATTGGAATTATTAAGGGGATGCAGGAAAATACTCGTTCAAGTGTGCAAGCCGTGCATGACAGCTCTGATCTATCCGAGCAATCCGGCGAATCGTTTGAACGTATTGTCTCAATGGTTAATGAGATGGGACAAAAGATTATTGAAATTTCGGCCGCAAGTGAAGAACAAGCGGCACAGACTACAAATGTACTGGTAGCGGTTGAAAATATTTCGGCTACTACAGAAGAAGCAGCAGCAAGCAGTGAGGAAACGGCTGCTACGGCTCAGTCCTTGGCGCATTTGGCAGTAGAGCTGCAAAAAACGGTGACTGTGTTTAAGCTGAAGGCATAGAAAGAAACTTGTTTAGCAGTGTAAAGGCAAGATATCAGGAAAAGGATGCAAAAATACAGTTTTTTTAAAGTAGCCATGAAAGGATGAACAAAAGCCTGCAAAAATGCAGGAATA
>NZ_FNBG01000062.1 GCF_900102215.1 Fontibacillus panacisegetis | reverse complement strand
TGTTGGTCAAACCCTCGTTCCCTCCACCCGCATAGCGGGTGGTTTTTTGTTTCGCACGCTTCGCGAGCTCAACTGGCTAAAGCCTAAATAAAAAAGTCGCCAAAATAGCGACTTTCAATGGAACTATGTTCTTGTCCCTCGACACTTGTGTAATGTGGTCTTTTTTCTTCGGTGGCTTCCGTTACGTAGCCACTACTACTATCATTCAGTCATTTCCCTCTATTCTAAGTTTCTTCTGTTGCCCAATCTGTTCCTTTGCTGTTCGCCCCCTCCTTTCAAACAAAAAAGTCCGTTTTCTTAATAACTTTTGTCGCAGCATTTTACGATAAGCAGCTCGCACTCCTGGCTTCTGGATCGAATCAGCAAGGCCACGACTTTACGGCCTAGTGCCAGTGCCGGGATGGCTGTAGTTATCTGGGAATTAAGAATCATTTATTACATATATACCCATAAATAGCCATTCAGAACTATTTATCCCTTATTGTAAATAATGGTAATATATAGGAGCCAGATCTTTTATTATACTTCACAGACTTAAGGTGTTAAAAAATTGAAAAGGAAGTGTGCCGAACAATGAAAAAAATGTTTGCATTCGTACTTACAACCGCTCTCTTAATTACTGCCGCTGTTCCAGCTTTTGCCCAAGACAGCACTCAAGCTGCTGCTCCAGCAGCCGCAAGTGCTGTCAATTCTAACTCGATTTCTGCTCAGTCTTATTTCTTCGCTAACGTTTCTTGGAGAACTGTTCCTGGCGCTGCTTACTATGAGTATTTCGTGTACAAAAACGGCAGCCTGCTTGAGTGGGGGACTCAGGGTGTTTTAGTGGGTACTCAAAACAGAGATGTCGGGATGGAGACGTTTAGCGCCTACAAAATAGAAATTAGAGCAGTTGATTCGAACGGCAATCAGCTTGCTTGGGGCACAACGAATACCTTTATTGCAGGCCCTACTTCAATTTACGTATCTCTGTAGTCTAATGTCAGGCTGCCGGAAAGAGGTCGGAAGGTCCAATTAAATATCTTAAAGGAATAATGGATCAAAAACCTTAGCTGCAGATTTATAGAAAATAATGATATCTCAAATATAGCTCAAATAGGTTACCAATACGGCAGCCTATTTGAGTTATTACTTATTTTGATTAACATCAAAGTATAATGTTCGAAGATGCTGCTCCACAATGCTTTCGATCCTATCCGGCATCAACCGATCACGCTGCAAAATCCCATGTATAGCCAATCCGTCGATAAGCGCATACAATTTCTCCGTCTCCAGATCTATGTCAAGACCGGGCTTGGCCAGCTTGTTCGCTACAAGCTTGTCCAGCACGAACTGCGACGCTTTATGCATTCCATCCTGCATGTTATTGCTTAATTTTTTTAATTCCGGATAAATCAGGGTCTTTGCGCTAAAGGAAAACCAAACCTCCATTTCCAGTGTTCTCTCTTGATCCATAGGCAAAAACTGCAGCAGCATACATTTCAAATCATTCACAAGAGGACCTTCCCATTTTAAATTCTCCAGTCTCTCCTCTACCCGTTCCACAAACAGCCCCATGCAAAACGAGAACAGTTCCTCCTGTGTAGAAAAATAATGCCGCATAGAGCCTACGGACAGTCCTGCTTCCTCTGCAATCCTGCGGACGGTGGCATGCTCCAGCCCCGATTTCCGGATTACTCTTAAAGCGGCTTCGGCAACGATACGTCTTTGTTTGTCATGGTCAACGATTTTTGGCATGTCTTTATTATACTTGCTTTTCTTTTTTAATACAACGTGCTAAAATAATTTTTATAGTACATTGTACTGAATAAAGAAATAGAATTATGGAGAGGAACCAGATTAATGAACACGGTGAAAGTAAAGCACGGAAAAACATCACATTGGAAAAAGCTGAAATGGGGATTGTTATTGATGACCTCTCTTCTCCTTCTGGCTATCGGGTCTGGATTCGCATATGAAGCAATCGCCTCAAAGCAATCCGCCCGGAATTATCCCCCTCCGGGTAAATTGGTGGATGCAGGCGGTTATAATCTTCATCTTGTTAAAGTTGGTACCGGCTCCCCCACCATTCTGCTCGAGGCTGGAAGCGGCGAAACCAGCCTCTCCTGGCGTCAGATCCCTGATGAGCTGGCTAAATTCGCTACGGTCGTGAGTTATGACCGCGCAGGATATGCATGGAGCGAACCGGCGAATAGTGATCGAACCGGTGAGAATATCGTTCGTGAGCTTCATACCGCACTGGAAAAGGAAGGAATTCACGGGCCCTATCTTTTGGTGGGCCACTCTTTGGGAGGAATGTATGCTCGGCTTTTTGCTGAAACCTATCGGGACGAAGTTGTCGGGTTGGTTCTTATTGACGCGAGACCAGAGGATGATGCGCGTGACACCGCGGAAATTTTGAAGCAGGAGAAATTTGTGGGTAACCCCTCGGCCTCAACTCTTAAGTTGATCAAGCATTCGGGGCTTTTACGTCTTTTAAAAGATGAGCTCTTGAATGGTCAAGTAGCTAAGGAGGACCGGGAGCAGTTTGTCAATGTAATTGCCAAGGGCAGCTTTTTTGAAGCAAAAGAAGAAGAAGGAAATTGGGCCGGAACGACGGAGGATGCCATCCGCGGGCAACGTTTGGGGTCCTTGCCTGTGCGGATCATTGCACGGGGTATGGCGCAGGATTACGCCCAAGCCGGTATTTCCGAGGAGGGGGGCCGGAAGCTGGAGTCCATCTGGCAGGCTGGCCAGCAAAAGATGCTGGAGATTTCCACGGATAGTCAGCTTATTGTTGCGGAGAAGAGCGGCCATATGGTGATCCACGATCAGCCGGAGTTAGTAGTGGAAACGATACGCAGCTTGTTGAAGTAAATTAGAAAACGCGAATCAGTAGAATGTCATTGAATTCTTGACTGTCTGCATAAAAAAGCTCTTAAGATGCGAACTTGCGCTTCTTAAGAGCTTATTCAATTTTAATTTTGAATGAAATGAAAGAAGTGCCAATTGGCCAGCAGCAGAGCAAAGCCGGAGAACAGTACAGCCACCCCGATCTGGTCCCTTTTTATCCGTTTGAGCCCGGTCTGATGTTTGCCTTTAACAAAAGAGAGCATAATCAGCGTGCCGCCTAGTATGGCCAGAACCCAGTTTAAGGCGACGCCAAAGTTCATCTGGCCTACTGTCATGTTTTCGTTGATCAAGGCGTTAACCAGCAGATACAGGATGTTGACTGTCAGAATGGTCCCGCACACGATAGCGGCCTTCAGCAAACGATAGGCTGCTGGAGCTGAGAGACTTCCTTTTCTTTTTCGTAACAGCCACTGAATCAAGATCACAAGCGGGGCTAGCATAAAAAACAAAACAGCAATTGCAGCCAACACCAGATAACCCATCAGTGCCGGGATCGAGCGACCTCCCTTGACCGGCAATATGTCCGTTGCAATTCCTTTGCTTAAGCGTACAACTTGGCTATCCGAAATTTCCGCGTACAGGATCGGCGCTAATCTTTCAAATCTTGGATCATCGGACTTGTCGAATTTATAAACATTCGGACTAATCTGTTTCATATCTCCTGATAAGCCCATCACGCTCAGAGTAAGATCATGTGCGCCCTTGGCCTCCACCTTAATTAACCCCAAATAATTGATGAGCTCGTGATAAGTGGTGTAGGTTCCGCCCGATTGTACATAATAGCCAGCTAATTGGCTGGATGGCGACAAATCTGCTGCAGGGACCAACATTTCAGGTAACTTCTTCTTGTCCTGTACCAGCAGATTGATGATGCCTGAGGTGAGTTTTTGCTCGATCTCCGTGTTCGTCAAGACAACAATGCCAAGCTGTTCATTGGGGACGACGGCAAAATTGCCGGAAAATCCCTTCACATTCCCGCTGTGCCCAACGACATGAGGCTCGGCCCGGTATTCCCAGAATCCATGCGCATTGGACAGAATATCCTCGTTCGGCGTATAGCTCCGGGAGAGCATGCTCCTCATGGTTTCCGGCCGGGTGAACAACGGGCTGTCCTTGGCATTCAGCGCCATCACGAATCGGGCCAGATCTTCCGCCGTTCCTTCCATGGCTCCCGCAGGATACAACGGAACATAATAGCGCGCTCTTGCTTCAAAGCCACCTTCCTGCTTTACTGCGTAACCTGTTGCCGCCGCATCCCGTAAATCCGGGCGATCTCCTAGTGTAGGATGACCGGAACTGCGGTTCATTCCCAGTGGACGCAGAATATGGTTCATTTCATAGTCGGAGAAAGCTTCCCCGCTGACCTTCTCGACCGCCAAACCGGCCAAGGCGGTGGCAAAATTGGAATAGGCGATGACTTTGTCAGGTTCATAGATTTGTTCTGGCTGGGAAGACAACAACGTCTCTTCCAGCGAAGTCAGATTCTCCGCCGACGGAGTAAATGTACTGAGCGGATGCTGCTCATAGCCGGCGGTATGGCTCATAATATCCAACATCGTAATCGGCTTGTCATAACGCAGCTTCTTCGCGAACTCTTGGGGAAAATAAGCTCTGATATCCTGATCCAGCTCTATCCTGCCCGCTTCCACCAATTGCATCACGGACGTCCAGACGAACGCTTTGTTGATCGAGCCATAGGCAAACACGGTATTGGCGGGATCGACAGCGGTTTTATTCTCGATATTGGCATAGCCGTAGCCCTTGGAGAAAATGACCTTATCACCCCTGGTTACCACAACCGCGGCGCCGGGCGTTGATTTTCCTATATGGGAGTTTACATAGCTATCGATCTCCTGCTCTAACCGATCGTAAGGAATCCCCGAAGGGGTTTCCCCGATATTCGTTATATCCGCCGCATAAGCGGGAACCGAAAAGACGATGAAGTGCAGTACACTTATCAGAAACGCAATGACAGGGTTTCGCATTCTCGTATTCATATCGTTCTCCTTCTTGTTTTCAGTGCAATATTTACACGAAAACGATCATTCGCTTGTCGACAAGTTGCATAGTTAGGTATCCGGTACATTTATACCATAATGCACAAATCTTAATTTTATCTTTAGCCAATCCTTAATCATTCCTTAATTATGTCGGGGTGGCTTGATCAGCAGTCATTGGCGCCTTACTGTCTGCATACAAAAAAGCTCTTAAGAAGAGAAAATTCCTCTCTTAAGAGCTTTGTTCTGTTTCCTTGTCAACTTCGGAGATTGCGGATGCCAGGCTACCGCCTGCTTGAATTTACACACAGTCTTTCATTTTTAGCCTTCGCTATTGCCTCGTCCCTATCGTTCACTTGCAGTTTTAAATAAATCGTTGAAATATAATTGCGGATTGTACCTTCGGATAAATGCAACTTCTCGGCAATCGCTTTGTTTCTTTGCCCATCACTCAAGCACTGAAGGATATCCAGTTCCCTCTCGGTTAATTCGTATGGATTAACTACGTTTTTCTCGGATTGTTGAAAAAGCTGCTGGGCGACATGCGGTGAAATCATCGTACCTCCGCTATAAACCAGCCTTATCGTAGCTGCGAGTTCTTTCGGATGGATCGACTTTAGCAGGTAACCCTCCGCTCCAAGGCGTAGCGACTCTGCAGCATAATCAACTTCATCCAGCGTAGTCATCATTATTACCCGAACGTCCGGCCAGTTTTCCTTCACTATTTTCATCGCTTTGAGGCCATCCATTTCTGACATATGTATATCCATTAGAATTAGATCCGGTAACTCTCTCTCGCAGGAATCTATTGCCTGCTTCCCATCTCCGGCAACGCGCACCTGCATATCCTTTTCTTCGCCAAGCAGCAATCTCAGGCTTTCACGGACCAACAGTTGATCATCTACAATAAGAACCTTGATTTGCTCGGCCCCCTCGTTCGTCCGGTTGGGAATTGTGCAGGTTACAAGTGTGCCTTGTTCCTCGTCTGAATGAACATAAAGATTTCCTTGAAGCGCGGACAAACGATCCTTCATAGCGGTCAGCCCGAAGCCAAATTGAACCTCTGAACTTCCAGTACCGTTATCCTGAATCTGCAGCATTAAATAATTAGCATCATATTGAAGCGTTACCTCGATCCGGCTGGCCTGACCGTGGCGACTGGCATTGGTCATGGATTCCTGGAGGCAACGATATAGTACAAGCTTAGCCTGCTTCATCACGGGATAAGGGGTTCCCATCGTCCGAAAGTAAACCTGAACCCCAGTACTTGCTTTGAATTCTTCAAGCATATGCATCAAAGCTTGATCCAGCGGTAACGACTCCTCCAGCGGATCCATACGGTGCACCTGACGACGAATATCGTCCAGTCCGCTTCTTGCCAAGCTTAACAGCCCTGCGAGCTTCTCTTCTCCCTCCCGGGAATGAATGTGAGAATGCAACGTCTCCATTCCCAGAATCATTGAAGTATAACTATGCCCTATCGTGTCATGCAGTTCCCGGGCCAAACGAAAACGTTCTTCCAGTAGCGTCATCTTCTCAATCTGAGAAGAATATTGCTCCAGTATCGCATACTGTTCCTTCACAATGACAAGTTTGTTGCTGATACGGGTTATGGCAGCTGCTCCTTTTTGCAGGGCATAACCGACTCCATAAAGCACCAGTGCATCCACGACGCCTTGTCCCCAGAAAGGACGCTCTATCGAAAGCTGGCTACCGGGAGCCATCGCACTCAGCACAAAAACGCCCACAGCAAGCGGCATTGCAACTGCGTGTGCTTTTCCCCGGCTGTAGAATCCCAGCATAAGGAGAACGGGCAGGAACAATCGAAGCAAGCCAAACTGATAAGCAAGCGCAACCGATACTCCCCCTGCAATTACAAGTTCAGCCATCAGATAATACGGGTACCGGAAATGCACCAAAGCAAACGGCAGCAAATGGCTTGCCAATAGTGCAGGTAATATGAAACCTAACGGAAAATCTGGCTGATCTTGATACATAAATAACAAAACAGCGGTAACCCACAATCCGTGAATGCACAGCATGGTCCAATCTTGCCAAGACCATTTCCGAATCATTTGAAAACTTCCAAACATACTTTAGTCCCCTGTCATGGTTGAATAATTCTATCATCACGGCCCGAAGCTCCAAAAGTCATATCACAACAAGTAGTGACAGTTTGTAACTGGTCAATATGACAGTCCGTTCAGTAGGATTTACCCATGTAAAGCCTGATTAACAACAATCAATTATAACCCATTCAATTCAGGAAAACAAAAGGAGCGTGTAAGAGTGCCAGTATTACAAATCGATCATCTCACCAAAAAAATCGGTAGAAAAACCATTGTTGACGGTGTCAGTCTGAACCTGAACAAGGGGGAAATTTTCGGCTTATTAGGTCCAAATGGAGCAGGAAAAACAACGACAATACGTATGATCGTCGGCTTGATGAGCAAGACTGCCGGAAAAATTATCATTAATGGAGTCGATCCGCAAAATGATTATGAGAAAGCGATGAGCAACATCGGTGTTATTGTTGAGAATCCCGATTTATACAAGTATTTATCGGGATACGATAACCTGATTCATTTTTCCAGAATGAGCAAAGGCGTCTCAGAACAGCGAATCAAAGATGTCATTGCTTTGGTCGGTCTGGAGCATAGCATTCATGAGAAAGCAGGCACTTACTCTCTGGGCATGCGTCAGCGCTTGGGCTTGGCTGTTGCTCTCGTACACCGCCCTTCTCTGCTCCTGCTGGATGAACCTACAAACGGACTTGATCCGGCAGGGATTCGCGAGCTAAGAGCGCATTTGATACACCTGGCCCGTCATGAAGAAGTAGGTATTATGATATCCAGTCATCTAATGTCAGAAATGGAGCTTATGTGCGACCGGGTGGCCGTTCTACAGCAGGGTAAGTTAATCGGTATCCGCGACTTGACGGTTGCAAAACAAGTAAGCGACGTTCAGGTGCAATTTGAAGTTGACCGGCCTGATCTAGCTGTTCAAATTCTTCAAACTTTAACAGTAGGACAAGAAATCGGGAGGGATGAAGACCGAGTGATACTGCGAATAGCAAAATCCCAGATACCGGAATTCACTCAAAAACTGATAGAGGCGGGCATCCAAGTCTATGGCGTCCATACGCTCAAGCCAACTTTGGAGGATACATTTTTGGAGATGACAGAGGGGGAACAACAAAAATGATTCATTTAATTCGCAATGAAAATATGAAAATATACAAACGAACGCGCACCTGGATATTAATCGGCATCGTCATGCTGTTCGTCATCCTTCAAATCTTTAATCTGAAGTCGTCAGGAAGTGCCATTGTGGAGGGTGACTGGCGCATTCAATTGGAACAGGACATAGCTTTTCTTAAACTTGATGCATCCAAACCCGACGCATTGCCCATCGAAATCAAACAGGCAGAGAAACTCATCCTCCTGAATCAGTATCATCTGGATACGGACTTGCCTCCTTCAACAAATACCTGGAGTTTTGCTGTAGACCAGGCAGGCAATCTGATTGTAGCTATCTCCTTAATATCTGTAATCATTGCCGGAGAGATCGTGTCCGCAGAATTTATCAGCGGCACTATCAAGCTACTGCTGACCCGCTCGGCGAGCAGGACCAAAATTTACTTTTCCAAATATATCGCCTCCATCCTTTTTGGACTGGCACTGTTGTTGATCGGGGCGATCATCTCCGTTATTTTTGGAGGCGTTGTGCTCGGTTTTCAGGGATTGGGAGGTTCGTTCCTCTTTGTGAAAAACGGCTCTGTTGAACAAACGACCATTATTCAGGCCTTGTTTCAATCTTACTTGCTCCACATCCCGTTTTTACTACTGACCGTTACTTTAGCCTTTATGATATCCGCTGCCTTTAAAAGCTCCACCTTCTCCATCGTGATTTCTTTGCTCGTCACTGTAGCGGGGTTTGTCATTGCAACCGCGATGAACAGCTGGGGCTGGACGAAATACTTCGTATTTTCGCATACGAATCTCACGCAATATTTTCTTGACGATCCTTCCGTCCCGGGAATCACGTTAGGCTTTTCGGTTGTGTTTATTTTGCTCCATCTTATTGTCATGCATTTAATCTCTTACCCTGCTTTTGTCAAGCGTGACGTGGTTTAGGTACAGCTTGGTCAAAAATAATCGATCCATCTGGAGGTAATTATGAAATATACTAAATATTTGTTGGTTTTGATCACCGCCGTCTTTCTGCTCTCTGCATGTCAATCCTCAACCGAAGCCGAGATCGAGAGCAAAGAGCTGAGTTTGAACGCGACCACTCTGAAATCGTTGGTAATCGACCATCGAAATGGCAGCATCGAAATCAGAGGAGATAAAAGTAGTGAAACTATTCAGGTTTCTGCCGAGATCAGCCATTCCGGGAATATCGATCCGGACAAGCTTCAGTTGCAACTGGAAGAGCGCGATGGCGAGGCGCATTTGAAGGCATTCTATAAAGGACAATTTTTAGCCAGCGGAAAAGGCTCGGTGAATTTAAAGGTGGTCATTCCCGAGGCGCTATCGGTTCAAGTCCACTCGCATCAGGACGGAGCGATCGTAATTTCTGATCTTTCATCTGCCGTGAATCTCGAAAATGTAAACGGAAATATCGATGTTAAAAACATTGGCGGCGACGTTCATATTAACAATCGTGACGGCGACATAAATATAGTCAATGCGGCGGCCGATCTGTATATCGACAATGTGAACGGAACCATCATCGCGCAAGAGATCGGCGGTTCGGCGATCATTGACGTGAGTGACGGGAAACTCGATTTGGACCATGTAGATGGAGACGTAGCCATCAAACGATCCAAATCTGCCAATGTCAAGGTTAGCAATGTAAAAGGTAGCGTCAATCAAAAGCAGTAGTAATTAGGTATTACCGTGCAACGCGGCCACTTTGAATTCTCCTTTGTGTAAAATAACGCCCGCGAAGTCTCTCTCTTACAGATCGATCGCACGAAGGTTTATCTGCACCTGCGGGAGGGGTTATTTACTCAGCGAACAATCATCATTTCTGGTTTTTTCTAATCTTCAAAAAGTTTCCCCCTCCTGCTAACAGCTATCTTGTTATTAAAATGAATATAGATTATACATCATTTGTTAGGTAAAATTATCTCTATGAATATTTAGACATAGTTGTTACTGCAGAAGGGGAATTTTTAATATGATTGGGTTTAGAGGAAGGTTTAACAGGCACCGATTGTCTGTTTCGGTACTAATCATTTTTATGTTTATGTTTATAGTTACGAACTTTGTTTATATGGAATTAACTAAAAAAGCACTAATTGACGAAGGCAATAAGAGATTTGGTTTGGTTGCAGAATATGTACGATATTATATTGGAAATGCGATGGATCACGAACGGATACCTACTTCTGAAGACATTTCTGGTCAGTTTGAAAGCTT
>NZ_FNBG01000063.1 GCF_900102215.1 Fontibacillus panacisegetis | reverse complement strand
CGAAGTCAGTGACAAGTTTTTCAAATAGATTATTAAGCATATTTTCGGGTACAATAGTCATCGAGTAGGGTTCCTTTCTTGGTGGTGTCGTAATCCCGAGAATACCCTACTTTTTTGTGCCTTGACTAGGCTCCAAATCTTGGTACACAACTTATTTTACGCCATCTGTAAAGCCTCAAAATGCCCTAAATTGCTGCAAATGTGCAGGCTTTCTCTAAGGATTCTCTTCAAACTAGTCTATTCTGAACCATATTCCTGCATTTTTGCAGGCTTTTGTTCATCCTTTTATGGCTACTGTTAAAAAAACTGTATTTTTGCATCCTTTTCCTGACATCTTGCCTTTCCACTGCTAAAAAAAGCGTCCCTCAAAGTTATCTAAGATAACTTTGAGGGACGGCCTCTTGATCTTTGCAATACTCGTCGTCAGTCTACGAAGATTACTGGGACAGCTTAGTCACCTGTACAAAATCAAAATCGGGAAGCAATGCACCCGCTTTATCAGACAATTGCAAATCATCATCACCATTTAACTTAGTATACTTAATCTGAATGTCACTACCTGCCTCAATAGCATTTTTATATTTCCATGAATATTTTTCATTCAAATCTATACTTAAACCTCTGTTGATCATTTGACCATTTACATAATCAACATGCCTTCTTACTATGAAACCTCTAAGCGCATACTCTACCCCGTCTACTTTTAACACCAATCCGGCAGACAGGCTTGCATAGTTGAAGTCAAATCCGTCAGCAAATGTAAGATTAATTGTACTGCTGTTACTTGAATAAGTAGCTGTAGGTATGCCTGGTGCAGGGATTTGTACTATTTCTTGTGATACCAGCTCACTCGGATAAGGATCCTTCGCCCAGTTGACTATACCTGATGAATTGAATTTCAATACAGCCGCACCCACTGGAAGAGGAGTGTTAAATTTCAAAGTATACGTGAGCTCTTTCGAATTATAACTGTAATTTCCTGAAAATGGTGGATATTTAAGTCCATCGATTTCTACACTAAAACGAGATCTGATTTCTTCCGAATTACTCAAATTCAGAGAATTATCCAATGTATACCAGCCCGGAACTATTACCGCAATAATGGATTTGCGATCAGAACTGATTGTAACACTGCTGAAAAATTCATTGGTATACATTACTTCTTTATTAACAAAGGTCTGCACCTTGTTTTTTGCATCAGATATATCCTGTAAAGCACTACCGATATAGCTTAATTTAAGTTTATCAGCATCATTTTGTGTAATTCCACTAACGGACAGCTTCACATAGCTAGGGTTTCTATGTTGGCCATTATCATAGTTATATATAGTAACATTATCAACCTGTCCAACGCTTAAAGTAAAATCTCCGGCTGCGGGAACAGAATTCGAGTCAAGATACTCATCAAAATAAATATAGATAGTATCCAGTGCATCGTTAATAAATTGACCATCCATTCTTGGTGGATATGTGTCTAATGCACCTACAACAGTCTTATCAAATAATACTGTTGTAACATCGGATGATGTATAATTGTTCGCTTGATCCACAATCACAAACTCTACTCTTGCTTCTCGATTATTATTTTTAGCAACATTAACTCCAGTATCGAAATCCTGCACTTGATTCACTTCAGTGGAATCCAATTGGAAATACGGCCATTTATCCACATATATGATATCGTTATTTATTCCAGCATGCCCTTCAATTACTGCCTTCACATCAGATGGTCTTGTGCCATTTATAACGTTTACAACCATGTAAACTTCAGCAGGCTTATTAAGCGCGTATTTTACATGTATCGTACCGTCTTTGACATAAGCTTGAGGGTAATCATTTGTGAAATAGGGATCTATGTACCCATCAGTACCCACATTATCTGTCCCTACTGCTCTGACAATTAGTTCATACGAACGTGTCCCTGTTACTTTCCCGCCAAGTGTCGCGGTTAGTGTTACAAACTCGTCATTCAATTCATTTCTTGTTACAACACCTGCGTTAGTTACAATTGCTTGTTGACTAGATGACCAAGTAATCGTTACGCCCGGATAAGCTTCTAAAGAAGCCGACAATATCAAGTTAGAAGTTACATTACTCTTATTCGCATTACTTCCGAGATAGATTGCCTCTATCGCTGTAAAGACTTCATCGATATTGATTGGTTTTTCTATCGGACCAAAAGCTGGGCTCAACACACTGCCGCTAACCTCAATTCCATCAGCCGAAGCCCCAACTCTGATATATTTACCGCCATCCGCGGTCGTCAATTCATATTGAGTAGCATTAGCTCCTGCAATAGCTGTATAAGCACCGTTTTCTGAATCTGCTCGATACCACTGATAAGATACATCGTGATTAGCCGGAACACCATCATAGTTAAGAGACCCTGCTGTTAATTGGGTTCCGATTACGGGTTGACCAGCGACAGCCTCAATGTTTTGCAAGGACACTGCGCCCACTGGGCGGTAAGTAACCGTCAGAGATGTATTAGCGTAACCCTCTTTCGTAAACACAAGGTGATATTGCTGAATCTTCTCCGGCTCATCGATGTCGAGCTTTAACACAAAGCTTCCAGCTTTATACCCCTCAGCAATACCATCGCCAAATTCAACGCTATACGGTAATCCGTTAAGAGTTACACTAATCCCTGACGGATCAGTAATCGGCTGACCATTAATATTATTCAATGTAACTACTGAATAAACGGAATGCGTTACCGAGGTCTGTTGTAGAGCAGACAATGCGCTAATAGTAGTTTCATAGTGGTTTTCCTGGATCAGCGATTTACTTGTTGCCGCTATTTTTACATTGCTGCTATTCAACCGAACTGCTTCTTCGACCTGTGTTTCTGAATCGATAACAGCACCTGAATAAGAGGACATGTTCACTCCTATTGCAGATTGTTGAACATGAACCACAACGTTTGCTTTAAATCCACCGTCTTGTGTTGTTGCTGTAACCGTCCCTGTACCCGGTCCTTTAGCCGTAACTAAACCGTCAGCAGTGACATTTATTTGCTTTGCGCTATTGTCATCTACTGTCCAAACTATTTTTTTGTTAGTAGCGTTTGATGGTGTAATTGTTGCTTCAAGTTGCTTGCTCTCACCCACAAATAGGGATAATGAACTTGGAGTAATGGATATACCTTTTACAGCGACTGTAGTACTGTCTCCACCGGATGTACCTCCTCCAGAAGTGCCGCCACTAGATGTGCCACCTCCAGAAGACGATCCTCCACCTGAAGGAATAGTGGTGTTAACAGGCTTTTCATTTAACGTAACGGAAGACCCTTTAGCCCCTGTTACACTATTAATCTTAACCGTTCCAGTGATCACAGCATTGGCTTCAGCAACCAATTCTTTGATCGTTCCGTTTGCAGTAATTTTAATATCTGCCGCTCGGTTTACTACATTATTGAAGTTTCCGTCCAGCTTCACTTCCTGACCCGCTAAAATATCCGCTGAAATCTCAACGGTTTCAAAGCCACCGCCAGTAAGTTCTTTAGTAACAAGCATCGCTCCACTTTCCAGTACAGTTACAGATACGGAGGTATTGCCTGTTGCAAGGATTCGGACCTGACCGTTATATTTATTAACAACCAATGCACCTTGAACATCTACATTATTGAAAATAATCGAATTCACTCCACCACCCTGTACATGCACAGTTCCGGCGATTACGACATTTTCCAGCGTTACTTCACCTTCACCTACACCTTGAGTGATATAGAGATCTCCTGCGATCTTCATATTCTTTAGCACTGCACCAGATGTGTTGATTACCAAGTTGCCGCTGACATCTTTTGAGTATTCACCCGGCTTCGATATCAACGTCTGAATCAAATTATCAAACAAGGTAACCGCTTCAGCCCGCGTCAAGTTGCCCGTTGGTTTGAATGTCCCATCCGGGTTCCCACTGATGACCGCCTTGGATACAAGTGCTTGAACTGCGTCCTTGGCCCATCCTGCGATTTGGTCATGATCTTTAAATGTCTTAGTGCTTTCACCTGTTCCAATCTCAAAGGCTCCAGCCATTAACAGAGCTGCTTCCTGACGGGTAATCTTGTTGTCAGGCAATGCTTTCCCATCAATACCTTTTAAGACTCCAGCCGTATTAAGCTTAAGAATAGAATTATAGTACCATTGACCTTCCTTTAAATCTGTGAAGTCATTATTGGCTTGGGCTATGTATTTTACAATGTTATCAATCATGGTAGAAAATTCTGCTCTTGTTACTGGAGCATCAGGTCTAAATGTACCATTATAACCTTTAACTACTCCATACTCATTCCATTTTTCAATAGCTGCCTGACCCCAATGATTAGAAGTATCACTAAAAACTACGGATGATGACTGCGACTGTGAGACAATCTTCGTAGCTGAATCTGCAGGATCAGCCACTGATGCTGCGAATGCAGGTACAACACTAGAAAAGACTGTGATCATGGCAGTTGAAAGCGAAATTATTCTCTTCTTTACTTTTAAATTCATCTTAATCTCCTTTATATTGATGTATTTTTACAAGGCTAATAGAACAGTTCACACCTAACATATTGGTGCTATAGGAAAAATGTACTATTTATTCTCTATCATTACTTTAGTATATATTCTGATTATGTCAATCAGGAATGTTACATATTTCACAAATAAAAATATACCTTCTAGACGGATTCCTCTCGTCCAACGCGCACATTAAAAAATCACCATTTAATATAGAAATAACTCCCCGGAATATAATCCAGAGAGTTATAAATTTACGTTCCGTTCCCAAGCTATGTAGGACTATAAGACAATACTTTCTACTCAATGACTTGGACCTCTTCCTGATCCTTTAATCTTGAATGACCTTCCGTAACTACTTTTTCTCCTTCTTTAACCCCACTTATAATCTCTTGAAGATTTTCTTTCACACGCCCCAGTTCAACCTGTCTCTTCTCTACCTTGGTTTCTTTTAAAACGAAGACAAAACTATTGTCATCCTCCCAAACGATCGTTTTACTCGGTAGCGCGAGAATGTTTTGATCCTCCTTTTTATCCAAAATGGTAGATACCTGCATTCCCGCTTTAAGTTGATCCTTCTCATTTTTTACCTCAACCTCAGCATTAAATGCTTTAGTCTCCATATCTATTACCGGGGAAATATAGGTTACCTTTCCTTGGAAGGTCCCGGATGGCTGAACAAGATTGAAATCTAATTGTTGATTTAGTTTAATCAGTCCTAAGTCATATTCGCTAAGCTTAATAACGATAACTACGGGATCTAACTGTTGAATCGTCGCAACTGGAGTCCCCTCAACAACAGCACTTCCTTCTATTGTCGATAATTGAGTAATGACACCATCTATTGGCGCTACCACGGTTTGATTTTTCTGATCCAGATTAATCTCCTTTAATGCCAACACTGCCTGTTCCATTTGAAGCGTCAATTGCTCAATTCCAGTATCCTCACGTACAGCAAGGGCATATTGAGATTGCAAATACTTCAATTCCTGCTGTTGCTTCTCCTGCAGTATTTTGAGGCGTTCATTGTTGAAGGACAAGATTTTTTGACCCTTCTTAACGTGATCGCCACGTTTCACATACAAGGTTTTTACTTCTCCACTTACTCTGGTCGCTACATCCATTTTCTGTTTAGCCGTAACTTCACCCATCAATTGTTTTGGATCTCCAAAATCATAACCCTTCACCTCTGTCACTTTCACCTGAGTCAGAACCTTTTCCTCAGAAGTCAATGGGTTTGTTTCATTAGTGGTAGTACAGCCACTAATAATAATTAATAACAAGGAAATCCCTACTAACGTGATTGATCTTCCCCTTCGTATGGCCCACTTCATCATAATATCTGGTTCCTCCTTGAAATGAATGAATCAATTCCGTTTAGATCGAACTTGGATCTATAGCGCTACCGTCGTCCGCACCTTTACGGAATCGGCCCACTATCCATGCATAACTTTTCTCTAATAAGGCATAAACACAAGGAACAACAACCAATGTAAGCAAAGTAGAAGTGATCATCCCTCCAATTACAACAACAGCAAGCCCTTTAGAGATTAACGTCCCTTCCGACATTCCTACCGCTATTGGAATCAAAACAATGACCGTCGCCCCTGCTGTCATAATAATCGGTCTTAATCGGGATACTCCCGCTTCAAGCAGTGCCTCTTTAACACCATAACCTTCTTCCCTTAGTTGCTGTACCCGATCGATCAATACGATAGCGTTCGCAACCACAATACCGATTAACATCAAGAATCCAATCAGGGAAGTTACATTTATCGATTCATTGGTTAATAGTAGTGCAATCAAACCACCGATCGCGGCAAGAGGCAAAGAGAACATGATTGAAAATGGAGCTCTGGCGTTACCAAATGATATAACCATGATCAGATATACAACCATAACAGAAATGATCATCGCCACAAACATTTGGCCAAAGCTTTCGTCAATTTCCTCTGATGCACCTGTCTCAGACCCTGTTACTCCCGCTGGCAACTGGAGCCCAGTTATTTTTGATGTAGCTTGTTCGCTGACACCGCCTACGTTATCACTTTCAATCATCGCAGTAATATGAACTACTTGTTTCTTATTATCACGCTCTATCGTCACCGGAGATTGGATCATTTTTACGCTTGCAATTTCAGATAAATATACAGAGTTCCCGGTTGGCGACTTGATCTGCAGCTTTTCAATTTTGTCCACGGAGCTCTTGTCCTGTGGTGACAACCCTAGCTTCAATTCATATTTCTGATGGTTCAATTCCACTTCCCCAAGGGTCATTTCGCTAATCCATAATTGGACTGAATTAGCTACCAATGCGGGATTCAAACCATATTCCTTTGCCTTATCTTGATCAACAGAGACCGATATTTGAGACTTTTCCTCGCTCAGGCTGTCTTTTACATTAGATAGATCTTGGATATCTTTAAGCTCAGTCTTCACCATAAGGGCCGCATCCTTCAAGGCAAAATAATCGTCACCTCTTAAAGAATAGGAATACATGCTATAAGATTCGCCGTCACCATATGAAAGCACCCCTGCATTCACTTCGGAGCCTTCAGGAAGACGTTGCTCCATAAGCTCTTTGTATTTCCCTACCTGTGTTTTAGCGTCATAATCCGAACCTACTTCAGCAAAGAACGAAAAAATGTATGGATATTGATCATTCGAGTAATTGTAGCCTATTAAGGATTGCACATAATTAAGCTCACCTTTTTGTTCCGACAACATTTCTTCAAACTCTGCAACGATGTTATCCGTAGATTCCATTGATGATTCCTTTGGAAGAGATACTTGAAAATATATTCCCTTTTCCGATTTACCCACAGGCATAAAGCTGACCGGTAGCTGAGGGACAGTTAAAACGACAACCAGAACAAAGCAAATACCTGATAATCCTACAGTAATAATGGGGTGGTTCAAGGTCCACTCCAGTATTCCTTTGTACCAGAGCACCATTTTATTTTGCGGATTCTCATGGTGAACCTTCTTATTTTTTGCATTTAATACAAATATTTTGGCCAATAAAGGCACTACCGTCAAAGCTACTAGTAATGAAGCCATCAAAGCACACATCAATGTGATTGCGAACGGCATAAACACTTGGCCTACAATCCCACTGACAAATGCAATTGGTGAAAACACTCCGACTGTTGTTAATGTGGAAGAGGTAATCGCAGAGCCTACTTGCAAAGTAGCGTACTTGATGACTGATTCATTGCGCTCCTCCGCCTTGTGCAGCTCACTATAAATGTTCTCTATAACTACGATCGTATCATCAACCACACGTCCAATCGCAATGGCCATGCCGCCAAGCGTCATAGTATTCAGGGATATATCCATGAATCCCATTAATAGCAAACTGAATAGAATAGATAACGGAATAGAAACGACAACAATCAAAGTCATTCTTATATTTCGGAGAAATAAAAGAATCATAATAGCCGCTAGCAAACCGCCAAGCGCACCTTCTCTAATCATTCCGTGAATTGAGGATTCTATTTCTATTGCACTATTCTGTATAGTCTCGAATTGCAGCTCAGGGATTTCACTTTGCAAATTCTCTGAAAACTCGGCGACTTGCTTGGAAAAGTCTACTATGTTTGTTGATTTTGTCTTATAGAGGTTAATTGCCACTGCGGAATGACCATCAAATCGACTTAGAAATTTCGATTCATAGATGGATTCAACTGTAGCCAATTGATCTAGACTAATACTGCTGTTGTTCGGAAGATTGATTGGATATTGCTGAAGCTCAGATACGCTGTTAATTTGTTCATCAACATTAACCTTGAGCGTATTCCCGACAATTTGAATTTCCCCGGCAGAATGAGAAGAAATCCCTCCAGAAAGCTGTTCAGTGATATCGGATGGAGTGAGGTTATAATAATTTATTTTGTCTGCGTCAAATTGAATAGACATAACTCTCTTGCGTTGACCAACCACATCCAAATGATCCAGACCCGTAATAGATTGAAGTTTAGGTAAGATAGTTTCTTCAAGAGCTCGATCTAACACAGTTTGGCTCTCATTTTCTTTGACATGTATCGACATTCTATAGATAGGAACAGAAGCAAAACCTTCTGTAAAGACCATAGGTCTGGATGCTTCACCTGGCAATTCCAAAGTGTTCAATAGACTTTCAATTTCTGTTTTTGCTTTCTCGGAATTCTGCCCAGCCCGTAATTCAACCATAATCTGGGACATATTGTCGCTTGAGGTAGAGGACATTGATTTAATGTTATCCAAAGAGGAGATCGCGTTTTCGAGAGGTTTTGTTACTCTTTCCAACACTTCATTAGGAGACGCAGGATAAACTGTCGTAACCATCACATTAGGGAATGTTATGTCAGGCATGTTTTCAGTCTGAAGATTTACTGCAGAGTAACTTCCGCCTAGAAGTAACAGAATAACCATAATGATTATTACCGAGGCTCGTTTCAATGAAAAATCTACCAATTTTCGCATAGTCTCCCCCTAGTCCATATCATCATACATATATCTATCTCTTATGCAGCAACTTGCAAACCACTCAATAAGCAATGTAAAATTGTTACAGCTTGTTTTTGGGCATACCAAAAATACGAGTTCAAAATATCCGTTATCAACAGCTCTTGGCGGGGCAGGATTGGTAACGGATTTTTATTAGGCTATGGCTATTTATTCATTAATTTTAAAAATTTGTTAATTAAATAACACTAATTACAATTATAGGATAAGCATGGTATAATGTCCATCATATCTTTTGTAATTATTTGTCGCTACATACTTTATATATAAATTAAAACGCTTATTTCTATCTCTAGATTAAAAAAGGGGCTGTCCCAAAAGTAGATTTATTGTTAAAACTTGAAATAGCGGTGCGAGGAAGACGATCCCTGCACCGCTTGATCCCGCCATATTCCACCGTATCTCATGTGTAATAGTGTCAAGATGCGGAATTCCTGAAATTGCTGCAAATGTGCAGGTTTTGTTTATGTAAAGCCTCTAAATGCCCTAAATTCCTGCAAATGTCAGACTGTTGAAAAAGTCATTATTTCACCAAATCACCGCGTTAATATGGTATAATATCTATATAATATATGCCAGAGAGCGGTGATTTTATGTTGTTTACAAATGATACAACCCCTCAATTAGAGTATGAACTGGTCTGCTTGGAGCAATTAGTTCCTCAAGATCATCTTTTGCGCAACATCGACAAATATATCGATTTTAATTTCATTATTGATCTGGTTAAACCTTATTACTGTGAGAACAATGGGCGTCCCTCCCTAGATCCCATCGTATTCTTTAAAATGCTACTGCTTGGCTATCTGTACGACATTCCCTCAGAGCGTAAGCTTGAACGTG
>NZ_FNBG01000064.1 GCF_900102215.1 Fontibacillus panacisegetis | reverse complement strand
GGTCATAGAATGCGGCAGGATCAAGCGGTGCAGGGGGCGTCTTCCTTGCACCGCTATTTCTAGTTTTGACACTAAACCTACTTTTGGGACAGCCCCGCATTTTGTAGTATTGCCCTTAAAGCTATCTGTTTGTTGTTCACTTTTAATTGTCTGTATCGGTTTTTATTTCATCCAGATGGGTGAACATCATTTTCAGGATATCTAGAGCAAGCTGCTTTTCTTTGCCCGAACGGCTCATCATAATTTGTCTGACCTGATTCATAAAGTGATCGTCGTTAATTTCAATGGCGTCCTGGAGTAAGTAGTCGACGGTTACTCCTAGCTGTTTAGCTAACTTAATGAGCGTTTCAAGCGACAAGCTGCGTTCGCCTCGCTCGATTTGCCCTATGTATGCATCGGAAACCTCTATTTTCTCAGCGAGTTTTTCTTGAGTCCAATTCATCTTATGACGTTCTTGTCTAAGTCGTTTACCCAAAGCATCGTAGTCCATAACACCCCTCCTCTAACTACCATAGTTAGATTGAGTGATAATGATAATAAACTGATAGTTTTGTTTGTCTTTACTAGAAGCACAAAATAGAGTATTATAAAATTACATTATTCCCAAAATTAAGGAGATAAGACATGTCGATCGAAACTAAGGTATCTATAATTATTACGGTAAAAAACAATGGGATTGATCTGTTTATGACGATGGAATCTCTGAAGGTATCATACATTGGACTAGCCTATGAAGTTATTATTGTAGATGAAGGTTCTATAGATGGGTGTTGCGACTTTCTTTTGAATTACAAGTTAAATAGGCCTATTCGAAAAATAAAGGGACAAGCCGGAAAATCATCACGAAATCTTGCTGCTTCACTGGCAGTAGGAGAGTATTTTGTTTTCTGCAGTCCCCGCCTTTATTTTGAAGATAACTGGATGGAAACTTTACTAGAGCCTCTATTTCAAGGAACGGCAGAAGGGGTATCGCCAGTTTTTGAAATTGAAGAGAGAGTTCCGAGTAAGCTGGGGAAAAAGTATACTGAAGGTATTCTTCATAGCATTCAGAGCTATCCATGGACTCAAAATGGAGATGGGCTGCCGTGGTTGTCGACGGAATGTTTTGCTGTTAGTCGGAGCACGTTTCAGGAATGTGGCGGCATGGAGAACGGATTTAAGAGTAAAGAGCTGGAAACTTCCGAGTTCTCGTTGAGAATGTGGCTGCTAGGGGCTAGATGTATGTTGGTTCAGGCTGTTTCCTTGATTCAGGTGCTGCGCATTAATTTTCCCTATGACGATAGTGTGGATAAATGGGAGGAGGATCTGCTCATACTGGCTCAATTGCATTTTAACGAGCAACGGATCGCAGCGTGTGAGTCATTGTTAAGTGAGACAAGCTGTGCAGCAGGCAAGGAAGATATGGCTGAAGATCTGGATGGGGATACGTCGGCATCACGAGAGCGGTATGTTTTCCGAAGAAAACATGACGATTCCTGGTTTGTGGATAGGTTCGACATTCCTTTGTAATGGTAAATTCAATATTAGCTCTGGTAGTTCGTTGGCATAACCTTGGGGATGTAGGTTCATCCTAAAGTGGTCAACAGAAATCCACCTGATAGAACTTAGTTGGAGCTTGATAGTTCGATCAGTGTCAGGAAAGGAGCATATCGAAAATGTCAGGAAACGGACAAACGAAACAAACGATGCCGCCGCAGCATCAAAACCACCAGCCTGGGAAAGAAGCAGAGATGACCCCGCTTCCTCAATTTGAGAGAGACTATAAAGCTTCTGGCAAGCTGCTAAATAAAGTAGCGATTATAACCGGAGGAGATAGTGGGATTGGGCGAGCGGTCGCTGTTGCATATGCCAAGGAAGGTGCGGATGTGGCTGTCGTCTATTTGAATGAGCACGGTGATGCTGAGAAGACGAAAGCAGAAGTGGAGCAGGAAGGCCGACAATGTTTGCTGATTGCTGGAGATATTGGTGAAGAATCTTTTTCGCAAAAGATTGTGAAGCAGACAATGAGTGAGCTTGGAAGATTGGACATTCTGGTCAACAATGCAGCCGAGCAGCATCCTCAGCAAAACTTTGCCGACATTACAGCCAAGCAATTGGAAAAAACGTTTCGAACCAATATTTTCTCCATGTTCTATTTAACTAAAGCGGCGTTACCTTGTCTTGATAAGGGAAGCTCGATTATTAATACAGCATCAGTAACGGCATACAAGGGCCACCCTATGTTGGTCGATTATTCCTCCACAAAGGGAGCGATCGTAACCTTTACGCGTTCGTTGTCTATGAATTTGATTAGTAGTAAAGGGATTAGGGTGAATGCCGTCGCACCTGGGCCGATCTGGACACCGCTCATTCCATCCACATTTGATGCAAGGCAGGTATCCCAGTTTGGTGGCAACACGCCGATGCAGCGCCCAGGGCAACCGGAAGAAGTAGCACCTGCGTATGTCTTTCTTGCCAGCGATGATTCCTCTTATATGAGTGGTCAAGTTCTGCATATTAATGGTGGAGAGATTGTGAATGGGTAAATTGATGTAAATTAACACCAGGGCCGTTTTGGGCTCTGGTGTTGTTTGTTTCACGCTATCCTATTCAGATGACTCAGACAATTCATCCAACGTCATTTCGAAGCTTGGAGCAAGATGTTCGAGGAAATATTGCACTTCTGGCAGGCTCAGCTTCGTTAATTTGTCGTGCAGCTGACTTTTGGCGACGGCAAATTCGCGGTTGCCAGCTGCAAGCTCCCAGGCGCACTTTAAGTAGGCATCGAGACTGTCAGCAGCTTTTACATATTTATGTAATTCAGCATCGGCGGGATTCGAGCTGCTGCCGCCTGAAAAGAGCAGGGGCTCATAAATTTTATTCAACTCTGGCGGTACCATGGAGAGCAGGCGTTCTGCAGCGATCGATTCCATTTCTCTAAAATTGGACAACAACCGCGGGTTGTGATGCTTAACTGGTGTTGGAATATCTCCGGTGAACACTTCTGTGGCATCGTGAAACAGAGCCAGCGTCGAAGCTCGTTCAGCGTTAAGCTCACGACCGAACATACTGTTCCCTATTTCGCACAGCAGATGGGTCAGCAGAGCAACATGGTAAGAGTGTTCTGCTACATTTTCACTGGCCGTGCTGCGCATCAGACTCCAGCGGTTGATGGAACGTAGACGGTACATATAAGCGGAAAAATGATAGCTCATCAATGATATACCTCTCTTTTTATAGATGTACTATGTTATTATAAAGCTATTGAATAGACTAGCGCTACCCAGCAATATGATTGCATTTAGTGAATCCGAAGACATGAGAGGGGATCTAGTAACATGAGTAACATGCTCCAGTTTGAAGAGAGCGTATATCAATTGATTGTGGAAACTTCTACAAATTTGCCGGGCGATGTGCGACGTGCAGTTAATCATGGGCGGTCTCTTGAAAATGAGGCTACTCGTGCCGGTCTGGCGTTATCGACGATTGCTCGGAACATTCAAATGGCAGAGGATCAAATTTCACCTATTTGTCAGGATACTGGTATGCCAACTTTTGTTGTACATACGCCTGTTGGCATAAATCAGATTGAATTGAAGAAAAGTATACATGCTGCGATTCAAAGAGCGACCAAGGATGGCAAGCTTCGCCCGAACTCGGTAGATTCTTTGACAGGAGAGAACACGGGTAACAATTTGGGTACGGGTACTCCTGTTATTCACTTTGAGCAATGGGAAAAGCACGTCATCGATATGCGGCTCATTCTCAAGGGAGGTGGCTGTGAAAATAAAAATATTCAATACAGTCTTCCGACCGAGCTCGAAGGACTTGGACGTGCTGGTAGAGATTTGGACGGAATTCGCAAATGTATTCTTCATGCTATATATCAAGCCCAGGGCCAGGGCTGCAGCGCCGGTTTTCTTGGCATAGGCATCGGTGGGGATCGGACTACAGGTTATGAGCTGGCGAAGCAGCAATTGTTCCGCCATGTTGATGATGTGAACCCTGTACCTGAGCTGGGTCGTTTGGAACAATATATTTTGGAAGCAGGGAACCAGCTTGGTATCGGAACGATGGGGTTTGGTGGGGAAGTTACGCTGCTTGGCTGCAAAATTGGTGCTATGAACCGTTTGCCAGCGAGCTTCTTTGTTTCGGTGGCTTATAATTGCTGGGCATTCCGGCGTCAAGGAATTGAAATGGACCCGGTATCCGGTGAAATTGGAAAGTGGTTGTATCCGGTTGGTACTGAGGTTCCAGTGCTAGAGGATGAGAACGGGCCAGAGGACAATAAGTCGATTTCGTCTGACAATGCAAATGAAGCCGATAAGCAAGGAGCTCGGGAAATTGTGCTTCGTACTCCAATATCAGAAGAGCAAATCCGCAGCTTGCGTGTCGGTGATGTAGTTGTCATTCAAGGAGAAATGCACACAGGACGTGATGCATTGCATAAATATTTGATGGATCACGATGCGCCTGTTGACCTTAATGGGGCTGTGATTTATCACTGTGGTCCGGTTATGCTCAAGGATGAAGATGGCTGGCATGTGAAGGCCGCAGGTCCGACCACGAGCATTCGTGAGGAACCTTACCAAGGCGATATTATTAAAAAGTTTGGCATTCGCGCAGTAATCGGAAAAGGTGGTATGGGTGCAAAAACATTAGCCGCACTTAAGGAGCATGGTGGAGTGTATCTAAATGCAATCGGTGGAGCTGCACAGTATTACGCCGAGTGTTTTAAGAAAGTTAACGGTGTAGACTTTATGGAATTTGGTATCCCTGAGGCGATGTGGCATTTGGAAGTGGACGGGTTTGCAGCTATCGTAACAATGGACTCTCATGGAGATAGCCTTCATGAAGGTGTTGAGAAGGCTTCGCGTGAGAAGTTGGCTTCGTTTAAAGAAGTGGTGTTTAAATAAATGAAAACCTTTCGAACTCGTCTAATCATTATTCTGATGAGCCTTATCGGCATTTCGATGCTTGCAGCCGGATTAACGATGGCTCAGGTGTACAGAGGATCTCATATTCGCGCATTAGAAGAGAATATGATGCGCGAAATTAATTTGCTTGAAAATACCTTTCCTTTTCAAGCTACTGATACGGCAGGGGCTTCAGATTATTATTCCAGTAAGGCCAGGGAGTTAGAGAAGCTGATTGATTCACGGGTTACTTTTATTTTGCTTGATGGCAAGGTTATTGGTGATTCCGAGATGTCTCCTGATCTAATGGATAATCACTTAACCCGTAAAGAAATTGTTTCTGCGGCAAATGGGGCAACAGGTAGTGCTATTCGTTACAGTGATAGTGTCCGCGAGAAAATGCTCTATATTGCACATGAGGTTAAGTCAGAGAATGGTTTTGTCGGATATATAAGACTGTCTATGAGTCTTGAAGCTGTGGGTGAAGAGCTTACTAAAGGCTGGATGCTGATGGCTGGTGGCTTGTTAATTCTGTTTCTTGCCGCAGCTTTAGTTAGTTACCGGGTAGCTGCCGGGCTGACTAAACCGCTTGAGCATATTACACTCGTAGCTAACCGAATATCAGGACTTGATTATGATGCGCGGGTGGATCTGGATCGAAGTGATGAGATCGGGCAGCTTGGGCAGGCTATTAATGGTATGGCTGACAGCCTTCAGCAGCAATTGAAGCAAATCCACGATAATGAGGATTTGATGCAGAGTGTACTGGCGAATATGACCGGAGGCCTCTTGATGGTGGACAGTGATGGAACTGTCGTCCTGATTAACCGTGCAGCTGAGCAAATTCTTCATATGAAAGATGATCAGATTGTTGGTAAAACGTACAATGCCTTGAAGCGAAATTATGAGTTTATGAAGTTCGTAGAAGAAGGGGTTAACCTCAAGGAATACATTCAAGAAGAACGGCATGTGTATGATCCTGAGGAGCTGATTCTGCAATTCGATGGGGTTCCCATGTTTGAAGATCAAGGCGGCTATCGTGGTATGCTGTTCCTGTTACAGGATGTAACGGACATAAGACGACTTGAAGCGATGAGAAGCGAATTCGTAGCCAATGTATCCCATGAGCTGAAAACACCGATTGCTGCGGTGAAGGGATTTGCAGAAACACTGCTTGCCGGCGGAGTGGATGATGAAGAAACGAAACGATCTTTTCTGCAAATTATATACGATGAAGGAGATCGCTTAAACCGCTTGATAGGAGATATTCTTGAGCTTTCGAAGATTGAATCCAAGCGTGCTCCATTAGAATATGTGCCCGTTAATCTTAAGGAATTGTTCGATAGCATAAATGAGGTGCTTCTTCCGGTAGCTTCAAAGAAGTCAATTCAGATGCATCAAGGAATTAAGGAGCATTTGTATATTGAAGGCGATGAAGACAGACTGCGACAAATTTTCATGAACTTGCTCTCTAATGCGATTAGCTATACGCTTGAAGGAGGAAGAGTGAAGGTAGAAGCGGAAATTGTCAATATTGGCGAAGAAGATGAGAAGGTTCTGATTTCTGTTAAGGATACAGGAATGGGAATTCCGAAAAAAGACTTGCCGCGTATTTTCGAGAGATTTTACAGAGTTGATAAAGCTAGATCGCGAAGTTCAGGTGGTACTGGGCTTGGCTTATCCATCGTCAAGCATCTTGTGGAGCTGCATCACGGAACGATTCGTGTTGAGAGTAAAGTGGGTGAAGGGTCTGCCTTTACGGTAGAATTACCAATCATGCATACTCTGGACTAAAAGAATTACGATTTTACACCGCGTTAACAAATTCGTGTTATGCTGTGCTTGTCTATCGATTTGTTAATCTGTTATGCACTTTTTTGAAAAGTGGGGGTAAAGAATGACGCAGCGACTGTTGGTAATAGAAGATGAGCCTACGCTCTCCAGACTGTTGTCCTACAATCTTACGAGCGAAGGTTATCAGGTAGTAGTGGAAGAGCATGGGCAGACCGGATTTGATACGGCGATGCAAACTGAATTTGATTTGATTCTGCTGGATTTGATGCTTCCAGGAATGAATGGCTTTGAGATTATGTCCAAGCTAAGACATGAAGGGGTCATGACGCCGGTCATCATTTTAACGGCCAAAAATGCTGAGGAAGAAGTCGTTCAGGGATTAAAATCCGGGGCTGATGATTATATCACAAAGCCTTTTGGTGTTGCTGAATTGTTGGCGCGGGTAGCTGCTGTGCTGAGAAGATCGTCCGGGCATGAAGAAAGAGAAGTGCTGCCAGATCAGGAAGAATTTCAGATTACACTTGGTCCTCTTGTCATTTACCCGGAGAAATACGAGGTTACTTTGAACGGTGAGTCAATCACCTTGCGGCCTAAAGAATTTGAAGTGCTGTTGTATCTGGCTCGTAAACCGGGAGTAGTCATGACGAGAGATGATTTGATGAATGCGGTATGGGGCTTCGATTACATCGGGGGACAACGTACAGTGGACGTTCATGTCAGTTCACTGCGTAAAAAGCTGGAGCTTGATCCCCAGTCTGTTCATATCGACTCGATTCGCGGTGTTGGTTACAAATTGGTTGTGAACAAGAAAAAAAATGCCCATCTATCGAGCTGATAGAATGGGTATTTTTTTGTATGTGCAAAAGTTTACATAGGTCTTAAGAATCTATAATATTCACCGAATATAGTTCTATTATCATATCAAGCATAGCTGTGCGATATTCATTCGGGGAGTGATAGATTTTGAATAATGAAGGTATCGCCGTATTGGAAAGAGTCGTAGAGAAGACAATACATAGTGACTCAAAAGCGTTACAAACGGAGCAGAGCAAGAAGGGAATTGAAGCTGAACATTATTTGAAGCTCGTTCCTGTAATTTCCAATGATGAATTATGCATTCATGTACTTCGTTTATTTCAACGTGATTTAGACACACCGTGTATCGTGATTTGTGATCAACAGAAATCGCCTATCGGCTTAATGATGAGGGATAAGCTTAACCGATTGCTCGCAGGAAGATTTGCTGCGGATCTGTTCTATAATAGGCCTGCTCTTGATCTTGCGAATACCCAATCACTTCAATGCGAGTTATCTTTACCGGTGAGCGAATTGTTGGATATAGCTCTGGAGCGGGAGGGACAAGACTTTTATGATAGTCTTATTATGACGCACAACGGTAAATTTATCGGTGTAATAACGATTCAGGATCTAATGATTATGTCGAGGGATTTACAGAGAGAGACGGATGAAGCGCGTAAGACAGCGATAAGAGAAAGCTATGATCAAGCCGTTGATATAGGACGATCTGTGAGGTTGGCGTCCGAAGCATCAAAGCGAAGTCTGGAAGAATCTGAACGGATGAGTTTACTTGCACTAGCAGGTCAAAAAGAACTTGACGAGGTAAACGCCTCCTTTTCCAGAGTTGTGGAAATGACCCAATCACAGAATAAGCTAGTAACACAACTACTGATTCGGGCCAAAGAAATTGCTTCTCTGGTTACTCAGATACGAGAGCTCGCAGATCAGAGCGGTATGCTGGCAATGAATGCTTCGATCGAAGCTGCGCACGCAGGGGAGCATGGACGAGGATTTGCGATTGTGGCAAATGAAGTGAAGAAGCTGGCGATGCAGACGAAGGAGTTCTCTGGAGATATCGGTACCAAGCTGGGGCTTGTCGGAGATTTAGTGAATCAGACTGCCCATGCGACTTCTTATACAGTAAAAGAAATGGAAGAAAGTCACGTCAGAGTAGTTGAGGCGGGATCAACCTTTGGAACGTTAGTAGATTCTGCTTGTCAGGTGGAAATCAGGGGGAAAGAAGTGTTTGAATCAACGGAGGAAGCGGCAAGAAAAAATCGAGAAATTTTATTTGAATTAAACTCAATTGCAGGCCGGAGCTAAATTTTACACTCCGTTAACATTTCAGGCCATTACCTTTTACATATAGACGTTACAATCAACAAGTAAGACTGTCCTATGCCTGAAGCGTCGACACGGACTCGCGTTAAGGTGAGGTCCGTGTTTCGTGTATTAGTGCTGTCCGTATTGACTTTAAGCGGGGCTCTGATGTCTACACAAAAGAAGGAGATATGACATGACATCGATTATCCATATTGAAAATTTGAATTTGTATTATGATCAGTTCCACGCTTTGAAGAACGTATCTCTTGATATCCCGGAGAAAGCAATTACAGCATTTATTGGTCCGTCAGGTTGTGGCAAATCAACACTGCTTCGGACATTAAATCGTATGAACGATATGATTCCAAGTACACGAATCGAAGGTTCTGTACAAATCGCGAATACGGAAATTTATAGTGATGACGTCCATGTAGAGGCGTTACGGAAACAGGTAGGCATGGTGTTCCAGCAGCCAAATCCTTTTCCAAAGTCCATCTATGATAATGTAGCTTATGGACCTCGTTTACATGGTGTAAAGAATAAAAGCCAACTGGATGAAATTGTTGAACAAAGCTTGCGACAAGCTGTTTTATGGGATGAGGTTAAGGATTTTCTGAAACGTTCGGCTTTCAGTCTGTCCGGTGGACAACAGCAGCGTCTGTGTATTGCAAGAGCGATAGCGGTTCAACCTGACATTCTGCTTATGGATGAAGCGACTTCGGCACTCGACCCGATTTCGACTTTAAAAATTGAGGAATTAGTGCAGCAGTTAAAAGATAGGTATACTATTGTAATGGTTACGCATAACATGCATCAGGCGGCCCGTATTTCGGATCGGACTGTCTTTTTCCTAAATGGTGAGATCGTAGAGGCTGATGATACTCAGAAGCTATTCTCTACACCGCAGGATGCTCGTACTGAAGATTACATTTCCGGTCGTTTCGGCTAACAGAAGGGGGCTGCTCACGTAAT
>NZ_FNBG01000066.1 GCF_900102215.1 Fontibacillus panacisegetis | reverse complement strand
ATCGAGTGCTTGTTCAGTATTTACAGCGCGAAGCATTTGAAGTTATTCTGGTCAATCCTTTACAGGCACAGCGAGCTAGAAGGACGGGTTTGCGCAAGGTCAAAACCGATGAATCCGATGCATGGCATCTAGGCGATCTGTACTATCAAGAAGAAGATTGGCTTGCTCATCCCATCCAAAAACAAGCTTTCACAGACTTGCAGTTCTTAACGCGTCAGCATGAGTTCGTTACAAGCTTGTATGTGCAGGCCAGGTTAAATATGCGTGCACTGATCGATCAAGTCATTCCAGGCTACGAACAGGTTTTTACGGATATGTTTTCTAAAACATCCTTAAACCTGATCAGTATATCAAAAATCTCTTTCCTACAAAACTGTCTATTGACAAAGTATTAGCTGGTTTTTTATTTTTGTTTCCCACTTTGCCACAATCTCTCTTTCCCCTGTCGAAGCGTCTAGAAAAGTGTTGTATCCCGCGCCAAAACAAGGTATAGTGAATATGCAAAAAATGAATCGATAGACCTGTCGGCCATACCAATGGATATGGTCTTTTTTTCTTAAACATACTACTTAAAAAGGAGTTGGTGCATAAATGATTGAACTGGTTGGGGTCGAAAAACACTTTGCTGGGCAACCCGTTGTGCATCCGCTTTCGCTCACCATTAAGGAAGGGGAATTCCTTACCTTGCTGGGCCCGAGCGGCTGCGGCAAGACGACGATTCTGCGAATGATCGCAGGCTTTGAGCAGCCATCTAAAGGACAAATTATGCTGGAGGGTACTGATCTGACGAATTTGCCTCCGAATCGTCGGGACTTAAATCTTGTATTTCAGCATTACGCCTTATTTCCGCATATGACGGTCGAAGATAATATTGCTTTTGGACTCAAAATGAAAAAGATGCCTCTTAAGGAACAGCGCGAACGCGTGCAAGAGGCGGTAACGATGACACAATTGAATCAGCTGGTTAAGCGTTATCCCCATCAATTATCCGGTGGTCAGCAGCAGCGTGTTGCAATAGCTCGCGCGATTGCGAACAAGCCGAAGGTACTCCTTTTGGATGAGCCGCTGGGTGCGCTGGATTTGCAGCTTCGTAAAAATTTGCAGTCTGAGCTGAAGCATCTGCAGCGGAGCTTGGGCATTACGTTCGTATATGTAACACATGATCAAGAGGAAGCGATGATGCTCTCTGATCGAATAGTTATTATGAATAACGGTCGAGTGGAGCAAATCGGAACTCCGCGTGAAATTTACGCGACACCGACCACTTTGTTCTCCGCTACGTTTGTGGGAGAGAATAACATTTTCTCACAGGACGGGCGGCTGTTTGCTGTGCGTCCCGAGAAGCTGCGTGCAGTTCGCAATACAGAAGAAGTAAAAAGAACAGGTGAAGTTCTTGATGTCCTCTATCTCGGCAGTATTCATAAATTAATTGTTCAGCTTGATGACGAGCCTATGACTGTCTCGATCGTATTTGACTTTACAGACAATCGCCCTTGGGAGATCGGTGAGAAGGTTGGGGTGGATTGGAACGACCAGGACGAGGTGGTCATCGGATCATGAGGAAATCACGCCTCGGCTTATTGCCTACTTTTTTGTGGCTCTGCCTGTTTCTAGTCGTCCCAATGCTGATCGTAGTCGTTATTTCTTTTATGGGCCGTGATGAGCTTGGTAATGTAGTGTTCGATTTCAATTTGGCGTCATATGCGACTTTCTTTGATCCTCTATATTTAGGCATCTACTGGGATACGATAGTATTGTCGGTGTTGACTACGGTACTGTGCCTGCTTCTCAGTTATCCGCTTGCTTATTATATTGCAAATGCCGGACCAAAGCTGCAAACATGGGGTCTTGTGCTTATTACAATACCGTTCTGGATAAACTTCCTGATTCGTACGTATGCATGGGTACTGCTGCTTCGGACGCAAGGTGTCGTTAACAATCTACTCATTGACTTTGGGCTGATTCAGGAGCCCTTGCAGTTGCTGTACACTAAGGGCGCTGTGCTGCTTGGGATGGTATATACCTTCATTCCATTTATGGTGCTGCCGATCTATGTTGCTTTGGAGCAAATGGATAAGAAGCTGCTGGAGGCTGCGAGCGATCTCGGGGCGACTGCCTGGAAATCGTTCTGGCACATTACGCTGCCTCAGACGAAATCAGGCATTATGACAGGTTCTGTACTGGTCTATGTATCAACAACAGGTATGTTTGTCGTGACAGATATACTGGGCGGTGCAAAATCTGCAATGATTAGCAACATTATTCAGAGTCAATTTCTTGGAGCAAGAAACTGGCCGTTCGGATCAGCGTTGTCCGTTATTTTTGTAATCACCTCACTCATTATGATTGGGCTCTTTAACAAGGCGATGACATCTAAACATCTGACTGTGAAGGAGGGGCGGCAATGAAGAGTAAAAACCACCCGCTGCTCGGGATTCATTCACTGTTAATGATGGTATTTATTTATGTACCGATCGCTTTTATTATCGCATATTCCTTCAATAGCTCACGGCTTGCAGCCGATTGGAGCGGGTTCACATTCGACTGGTACATTTCTCTATTTAAAAATCGCCATGTGATGGAAGCATTGAGCAACAGTTTGACGGTGGCGATTATTTCTACTGTGGTCTCCACAGTGCTTGGTACTCTCGCGGCTATGTCGATACGTAAGGTAAACAGCAGAACCAAAGCAGGAATGGGCGGTTTGTTGTATTTGCCGATCATTATTCCTGACATTATTATGGGTCTGTCTTTGTTAGTATTGTTTAATCAGTTAAATATGCCGCTTGGAAAAATAACAATCATCATTGCGCATATTACGTTTAGTATGTCATATGTGTATGTGGTCGTTTCAACCAGACTGACGGGAATGAAGGGGCAATTGGAAGAGGCGGCTCAGGATCTTGGGGCTGGCGCCTGGCAGACCTTCCGTTATGTAACACTGCCGCAAATTTTACCGGGGATCATTTCAGGAGCCTTGATTGCGTTCACCTTGTCACTGGATGATTTTATGGTAAGCTTTTTTGTTAGTGGTCCAAGCTCGACTACACTGCCTATTTACATCTACGGACAAGTCAAACGTGGTATTTCCCCGGAAATTAATGCGCTATGTACTATTTTGATATTGGTGAGTGTAACGTTAATTTTCCTGGCCCAGTTCATACTGAATCGTGGCAAGGGACAGAAGAAACAATCTGTACTTCCTTTTTAAAGAGGATACTGAGCGATAATTAGGATATACCTCAAAATATTGAGTTAGATATCATATTTTTTCTGGAAGAGAGGAGATAACGAATTGAAAAAAATGAAATGGGCTGGCCTTGTGCTGGCGGTTATGATGGTGCTTGCGGTATTGTCGGGCTGTGGATCTTCCAAGGAGACGCTGAACATTTATAGTTGGGCTGACAACTTTGACGCTGATGTTCTGGCGGATTTCGAGAAGCAGTACGATGTTAAGATCAACTATGATGTGTTCGCGAACAATGAGGATCTTCTGGCTAAAATTAAAGCCGGCGGCGGTGGTTATGATTTGATTCAGCCGTCTGATTATATGGTAGCGACAATGATTAAACAGGATCTTCTGGCACCGCTCAACAAGGATAATATTCCGAACTTTACGAATATTGCCGATACGTATAAGAACCCTTCTTTTGACCCTGATAATAAGTACTCTATTGTATATACATCCGGGGTTACGGGAATTGCATACAACACGAAATATGTTAAGGATGAAATAGATAGCTGGGAAGACTTGTGGAATCCGGAATATAAGGGCAAGGTGCTTCTTCTGGATGACAATCGGGAAATAATTGGTATGGCTTTGAAAAAAGCAGGACATTCCAACAGCTCTACTGCTGAGGCTGAAATTACAGCAGCTGTAGAAGATCTGAAGAATTTGCTGCCAAGCGTGCTTGCCTTTGATACAGATAACATCAAGCAGAAAATGATTCAGGAAGAAGGCTGGATCGCTACTGTATGGTCTGGTGATGCCTCGGTTATTGCTAAAGATAATCCGGATGTAGCTTATGTTGTGCCAAAAGAAGGCGGAACGATCTGGTCTGATAACTACGCGATTCCAAAAGATTCGAAGCATCAGGAGCTGGCTGAGAAATTTATCAACTATATGCTTGATCCCGAAGTAAGCGCGAAAAACTATGAATCTATTGGCTATAGTGATCCTAATACGGCAGCTAAACCTTTCCATAGCGAGGAATACAATAACGACAGGATGATCAACCTGTCGCAAGACGAGCTGTCCCGTACAGAATGGCTCGGTGATGTTAGCGATATGCTTCAATTGTATGACCGTTTCTGGACTGAGCTGAAGAGCGGGCGCTAACATTCAAATAGCATCTAGAGTATCATAGATTGGCTTAATTAAAACAGTGGTGTGATCTCCGAAGTTAGGGGAATGCACCACTGTTTTTTTATTTGATTAAAAACTATAATTTTATAACAAATATTGTCGATTTATGTTATATATTAATGTATAGGTTGAAATATACATAATACATAAAATAATTAAGAAAGGGTTTTGATCAGTCTTATTCCAATTGCCGGTGGAATTGTTATGCTAGTGTTTACATGCCTGGACAGTGATGAAGGTAACAATAAATATGGTCCAAATCCAAAATACTATTCCTGATTATCTATTGGCTAATATATAGCGGAATGAGGTTAAAGCATATTTTATACAGTCGAGGAGATAATGGCGGACACGAGTAAATTAATAAAATTAATATTGTGATAAATTTATTATACAGGACAATGTCGAATTATGGTATATTTAGTAGTGGCAAGGATCAAGATACATAGTTTTAGAAAAAAATACATATTTGGAGGGACAATTTATGCAATGGTATTTCAAGGCTTTTAAGAATTATGCAAATTTTAGCGGAAGAGCACGTCGTAAGGAGTATTGGTTGTTTCAATTATTTAATTGCATTATCGCTTTACTTCTTTACTTGCCTGTATTATCTTCATTGCCTGCATTGATGGCAGGAGAAGGAACTACTGGGGTTGCATCCCTGTTTATGACACTTTATTTAATATATGGATTGGCTGTGCTTCTACCATCACTTGCCCTTACTGTTCGTAGACTTCATGACACGGGTAAAAGCGGATGGTCGATTTTGCTCGGGCTAATTCCGTTTGTTGGTGGAATTATTTTGCTGGTATTCGTGTGCACCGATAGTCAGGCTGGTCAAAACAGCTATGGTCAGAATCCAAAGGCAGCAGCTTAATTAATTCAGTATCAATCACAAGAAAAGGGACTCCCAAGGTCATCTAGTTGACCTTGGGAGTCCCTTTCATTATTTTGGAAAGGTTCCCGTTGAAGATAAACAGAAATGGCAATATCACCCCCGGAAAATACTGAAGGATAGCATTATTTTGAACAGTGGAGGAAATAATAGGGGCATCACAAAAAGGGGTGACATCCAGATGATAAAAGGTAAGGCATATAGAACGTATTTGCTTATTTTAGCGGTTAGTTTTATGGTGATAGGGCTGCTGCTGGCCGGATCGGGAGCTTCTATTGCTGAGGCGTCGTCCAGGGAAATCATCGAATTGAAAGCTTCAGGAAGACAGGGAGCGGCAACGCCCGTAAATATTACGTTAAAGGGAAAGCCTGTGAAGCAGCAGGGTATTCAGGGGAAAGAAGGAGTATTGGTTCCATTGGAGCTGATACGCAAAGGTCTAAAGCTGCCTGTTCAATATGATAAAAATAGCAAAACGTATACGATCCAACGCCAAAATGTCACGGTTCAGCTTCAGCCTGCAGACATTGGGGCAAAGGCAATCGTGGATGGGAGCACGCTGGTGCTGCCTTATGAGTGGAAGGAAATCGACGGGATGCCTTATGTTTCAATAAAGGTGCTCACGGATAATTTAGGCTATACCACAGAGTGGGACGAGAAAACAAAAACGCTCAATTTAGTTCCACACCGTTTAAATAATATCAAGATCCACACAAAGACGATATCGAAGACACTTCCAGAAGCAACGATCAAGGTGGAATATCCGCAGGTTAGCGGTTTGAAGAATAAAGGAGCGGAAGAGAAGATCAACACCCTGCTTCAATCCAGAGCCGATAGTTTTGTAGAAAAGTCGATCAAAGAGGCAAAGGAAAGTCAGCCTTCTCCGAACGGAAGCCCTTATGAGTACCTTGGGAATTACATGGTGACTTTTAATCGCAAGGGACTTCTGAGTATATTGGAGCAGACGTATGCTTATACCGGAGGAGCGCATGGCAACAGCATCCGTGAGGGTTTAACGTTTAATTTAAAAGATGGCAAGCTGCTGACACTGGATGAAATCCTGAAAGGTAACCCGAATTACCGCAGCATCGTAGATCCTGTAATTGCCGCAAAGCTTAAACAAACGGAAGGGTATTTCGGCGGGTTTGAGACGATAGGGAATAACGCTAACTATTATTTAAAGGATGATGGCGTAGTTATTTTCTTTCAGTTATATGACTATTTGCCTTATGTATTTGGCTTTCCAGAGTTTTATTTTCCGTTCTCGGAGCTGGGGGTTGCGTTGAAATAACTGCAACGAAAGGAGGCTGTCCCTCAAAGTTATCTAAGATAACTTTGAGGGACGCTTCTTCGTTTAGCAGTGGAAAGGCAAGATATCAGGAAAAGCATGTAAAAATGCAGTTTTTTAAAAGTAGCCATGAAAGGATGAACAAAAGCCTGCAAAAATGCAGGAATATTGTTCAGAATAGACTAGTTTGAAGAGAATCCTTGGAGAAAGCCTGCACATTTGCAGCAATTTAGGGCATTTAGAGACTTTACATGATCAAAGCCTGCACATTTGCAGGAATTTCAGGAATTCCGCATCATGACACTATTACACATGAGATACGGTCATACAATGTGTGGCAGGATCAAGCGGCGCAAGGATCATCTTCCCTGCACCGCTATTTCTAGTTTTGACAGTAACCCTACTTTTGGGACAGCTCCGCTTTTTGCCATTATCAATTGATGAAATCCTGATCAGTCTAAAGTAATTTGAAGTCTAACGGCTCGGATCAGCAGCTAAAAGGCTACTCCAAAAGCTACTTCACAATCTCGACCGGG
>NZ_FNBG01000068.1 GCF_900102215.1 Fontibacillus panacisegetis | reverse complement strand
GCAATACGGTCAGTACGGGAAGGTGCACCAGTTTTGATTTGGCCAGCGTTAGTTGCAACCGCGATATCAGCGATTGTGCTATCTTCGGACTCACCGGAACGGTGGGAGATAACGTTATCTTTTCAATAATTAATAAATTTATAACCAAAAAACATGGCTCTGATTTTGTCTTGCTTAACTTATCCAATTGCATTAATATTACTATCACTTTTCTGAAGTAATTGGTAAATTCCTTCTTTATCTTGAATTATTCCTTTATTAATTACCTCTCCAGTACTAGATAAAATATAGCAATAAGGGAAAGTATGAGTCCCATATTTATGCATCTCTCCAAGCTCAACATGATGGATTGGTAACTTCAGATCATATTTTTCTTTTTTACTAAATAGATTCTTCAATGGCGATATCATTACAGATACTACCTGAAAAGAAGAAAACTCATCATTAATCGAGTTCATATGAGGATACAATTTTTCGCATCCACTGCAACCATGCATACTAAATAATATAATTGAACCTGAGAATTTAAAAGTATGTAAGTCTATTATTTTATCTGTTATTGTTCTTAACCTGAGATAAGGAAATATTGAACCAATCTCCACAGTAGTACTATTTTTAGCTTCACTTTTCATATTTGCTGAAATAGCTTCATAACTTTTTCTAAAAACATATGACATGAAGAACAATAGAATTATTATTATTATCCATTGAATAAGCTCAATAATTTGTCCAAATACTATCATAATTACCTCCCACTTTCAACGTTATAGTAATCTTTAAATGATTTACCCATAGCATATACACCGATCAAAGAAATGCTAAAAAGAATTGATAAGATAATCTCATATAAATTTGACATCGTTATCCTATCATTCCATAGAAACATTGTTATGGAAATGATGAGGAGAGGAATAATTCTAAACAATGTTGATTTACCAAGTTCTTCAGGAATCCAATCTCCGAAACAATTACATGTAACTTTTATATTCAATTTACTTGCTTTCCAAACAGACCAAATGAATGTAGCATTCAATAAAACTAAGATTAAGTTCCCAAACACAGTAAACTTGTCCATAAACAACAAAATACCACACGCTATTTCTAATGAAATAATTAATATTGCTCCGAATTGACCTAATCTTTCACGCTGTATGAGTAACAAAACAGTAGTCTTAAACGATTTATAAGAAGCAATCTTTAAAAGTCCTGTACAAATCATTAGTGTCGCTAAAAAAATTCTAATAAAAAGTATTAATGTCATCTGATCAACTCCTCAAAAAATTTATTTCATCAATTTAATATATTAAACACATATATTAGATAAAAAGTTATATGATAAAAATTTTATATTATATTCCAAAACATGTAACATTTTAACAAAAATAATTGTTGTATATAAAGAGTGTAACTTCAAGATTTACTCCAATATCCCCACAAAAAAATTCTAAGGAGGTTTTAAATTTGATTACTACATTCGCCTTAACAAAGAAAACATGCACTTATTACTCTAATTGCACAACTGATCCAACTGACTCTAGTTATAAATATTGTGATTGGGAGCAGTACACATGCTGTGGTTGTGAGAGTCCAATTGATTCAGGCACTTCATTATCAAGCGGAAGAAACCGTTTTGCTAAAAGTACACCTGATAAAAGTTGCACAACAGGCACTTGCTAGAAGACCTATTCTGGTAGTTCTACAATATAGTATGTGGGGATAAATATATCGCTGGTAAACTTATTGTTTATCAGCGATATATTACATAGATTAATAAGGTGGAAATTTATATATGATATCCAGTTTTTCTAAGACTATATTAATTTTAAAAACTTCAATTAGATTTATTGCATATTATTGGAGTGTAGTACGCGTAGAGATCATATTCTCAATATGTCTAAAAATAATACATGCTCTAATTCCTAGTATTCAATTAATAATCACGAAAAAAATGGTAGACTCTATTAGTGAAATATTCCAACATAGGGAAAATTTAGATTACGCAATGCAATATTTAGCTATACAAACCTTACTACTAATCATTGGTCATGTATTAATCTCTTTAGAAAGAATAAATAATATTAAAATGCAAAATAAAATCACCTTCGTTACCGAGGAGAGAATTATCACAAAAACTTCATCAATTCCAATAATGCATTATGAGAAAAGTGATTTCTATGACCAATTACTACGTGTATCTTCTGGACAAAGCCAAAGAGTAGTTGAAATGTTTAACGGACCATTAATAGTACTGCAAAATATATTAACTCTCTCAACTTTAATTGGGATAATATCAACTATTCATTGGTTAACAAGTATTTCAATCATACTATTTGCATTTCTACCTTTAGTAATTAACATCAAAATTAGTAAACTTAATCATAATTTAAATAGGGAAACTACACAGTTATCCAGACTAATTAACTACTTCCTAAATTTACTTAAAGGTCGGGAGAGCGCTAAAGAAATAAGAGTATTCCAGTTGCAAGATTATTTAATAAATAGGTGGAAAATAGTATATCAGAAATATACTAATAGGAAATTTTCATTTGATATTTATAACTCTTATTTTAGGACTGGTCTTGAGGTCCTTACTGCTGTACTTATTGCCTTAAATTTAGGATTTATCATTTGGATAGGAGCAAAAAGCAACTTAACTATCGGTGATTATACAGCTATTTCTCAAGCTTTCATATCAATTCAGGGTATTTTAGTCACACTTTCTTACTCAATTTCATCTTTATATGCAAATTCATTATCAATTCAAGAACTTATACAATTTTTAGAATTCTCTGATGAACTAGCAGTAGATAACAATACAAATATTAAGACTGACGAAAATGACCTAATAGGAAATGGTATATTTGTAGATAATTTAAATTTTTACTATGATAAAAATGGTCCTCCCATTCTAGACCATATTTCATTTAGAATTCATCCGGGTGAGAAAGTTGCTATCGTTGGAGATAATGGCGCCGGTAAGAGCACCCTTGTAAAGTGCCTATTGGGATTTTACCGCACATATAATGGGAATATTTACTACGGCGAAACAGAATTAAGGAATATACCCTCAAGTAAAATATTCAACCACGTAAGTACAGTTTTTCAGGACTTTTGTAAATACGAATTAACAGTAAATGAAAACATAGCCTTCGGTGATGTAAGACATATTGATGATAAAAATAAAATAATTGATGCATCTATCAAAGGAGACTCCTTCTCTTTTATCAATCAATTTCCAATTAAATACGACACTCAGTTAGGTCGTAGTTTTAATGGAGGCACAGAATTATCAGGAGGCCAGTGGCAAAAAATGGCGATTAGTCGCGCCTTTTTTCGTTCCTCAAAAATTATCATACTAGACGAACCTGCTGCTTCTTTAGATCCATTTGCCGAGGCGTCTTTGTATAAAAAATTTACTGAGCTATCCAACGGTAAAACTACAATTATAATTTCCCATCGTTTAAGTAGTTGCATAAATGCAGATCTTATTCTAGTAATGAAACAAGGAAAAATTGTAGAACAAGGAAGTCATAAAGAACTTCTATCATTAGATGGCTATTATGCAAAGATGTTTAACTTACAAGCAAAAAATTATCATAGTGCGGATACTGTTTGTTAATTTAGTTAAGGATACTTACGAAGGTAGGGAAACGAAATGAAAAAAAACATAATAAGCGTCAGCATGATTTTATTTTTATTAATCACTTTTGGATGCAGTAAAGATGGCAATGACTTAATGAATTTTAACAAAAAGGAAAAGTATATAATTAAAGTACTATATGAGAGTGAGTCCTCATTTTTTACTAATTATGGTTCATTATTAAGTGCAAACTATCCAAACATTGAGTTTGAAGTGATTCCATTTCCCAATACTTCAAATCTTGCTAGTAGTGAAGAAGTTCAACTTGCATATGACAAAATCATTGATGAAAAACAACCAGATATTCTTTTTCTATTTCCTGAACAGCTTGAACGGTACGGAAATCTTGGTCAATTATATAACTTGGATCGAATTATTACACAAGATAACTTTGATATTGATAATATGCTACCTGCAATTACCGATTACATTCGTTCTATTGGATCGGGTGAGTTATATGGATTAACACCTAACTTCTATGGAATGGCAGTTTATTATAACAAAGATTTATTCGATAATTACCAAATACCTTATCCCACAGACACCATGAGTTGGAAAGAGTTAATGTCACTTGCCCAGAGATTCTCTCCTAATAGTACCTCATCCTATGGAATTCAATTCGGTTCAAATAATAATACTCTGTTCCAACTCGCTCTTAATATTGGGTCAAATAACAACTTAAAATATTTAGATGTACAGAATAAAAAAATAAATATAAATACTTCGGGCTGGAAGAACGTTTTTGAATTTGTACTCGCTGCTTATCAAACAAATTCTATTTACCAATCTACAGAAAAGGATCAATTGAAACCAGGAATGACATATCAGGATCACTTACTTGCTAACCCGTTTATTACCAAAGAAGTGGCAATGACAATTGAAGGACATTATTTTATGAATGATTTAAAACTAGTTGAAGAACTTAACCCTGAATCAGCTCCAAACTGGGATATCGTAACCTTACCTTCAACTGACAATGTATTTAGTAGTGAAGATTCTATATGGATTCAGTACGTTCTAGCTATTAATTCGAAATCAACCAATACACAGGCGGCATGGGAAATTATTAAATATATTAATAGCGAAGAATTCACAAGGGTAACATTAAAATCAACCTTAAACAATAGTTTACCGACGCGAAGAGACTCATTATCGGATGAGCAACACAACCTAGATGCTTTTTATAAACTGAAAATAAATCCCTATGTCTCAAAGAAGTCATTAAATATATCTAGTGACTTTTTTGAATTATTCAACTCATTTGCAAGCAGCAAAATCAACGAGGTTTATCAAGAGAATATATCTTTAGATGAAGGGTTAGCTTCTATTGAACAAAAGGGACAAGAGCTTTTATCTGACAACTTACTAAATAAATGATTGGAGAATCTAACATTCAAAATAAATAGTAATTTTAACTTACGAGAACAAAAATATTTCAAGATTTTGTTAAAAAGGGGGGTTAGACGAAAATGAGTAATAAATCATTATATTCTAAAGAGGAATTAGAGAACTTTTGTCAACTAAATTCAGAAAAGCAGACTTTAATATACAATTTATATATAAAATGTCACTATAAACTAGTGTATTCCATTGTAAGAAATCACTTTTCTACAGAGGATATCTTGCAAGAGGCTTTTTTGAGAGTAATCAATAAAGATTTAACTCATATTTATAATAGTAAACTAAACTCCTGGATATATATTTTAACCAAAAATTTGGCCTTAAATTATCTAAGAAAACACAAATATAATAAAAATAACCTAAACATTGACGATGTAACTCATAATTTCTATGTCAGTAATCCAATTATTGAGTATGTAAAAATAAAAAATATACTCTATTACGTTTCACTATTGCCCTTAAATCTTAGAAAGACCATTTATTACCGAAGTATCATGCAACTAAGTTATAAAGAAATTTCAAAAATAATTGGGATAAGCGAAGGGGCAGTAAAGCAAAATCTACATCGTGCAAGAAAAATTTTACGTGAGCAACTTTAATTTAGGCCTCCATTTTTTATGTTGACTTCTATCAAACACTAATGTGTAAATACTGACCACTTCCCATGCCCTATCTAATTTTATAATCTTTATAATAAGAGACACAGTGAGTGAAGCTTGAATATGGTCAATCATACATTTCTGGATCCCTATGTTTGAATGACAAATAGAAATATCTAGTCAGTCTCTTAGAACGTCTTTATTATGTCGATGACCATATAAGCGTTGTACTTTAGATTGAGTGGTGTCTTAAGAACGGTTGCATAGATCTTTATGGCAAATCCATCATTCTTTCTATCCTGTTTATTACATTCACGATCATGATTAGAACATTTAAATGGTCAAAAATGATCTTGTTTTACCATGATACTAACCATGGTGATAACCTGCTCTTTAACGTTATAATGCGATAAACTTTTCTTTACCACAACAGACTCAAATCAAAATTCAAGTCGGATGGCACGAAATATAACAACTTCACATAAGCTCCTAACAAGATGTCGAGGATGTTTTATTGAAACAAGGGGCTTTTCAAACCATAACTAGTTTTATTAATAAATATTATCTAGTTATCGCAATTCTACAGCAATTATATAAATTGACCAGTTAATGATCCCCTATAACAAACGGCGGCTAAAAGTTCATTAAAGTAATTTCGGAGTAATTCCATACTACTAGTTTAAAATGAACATAACAAGGCTCCATCCCCTTAACGGGCATGGAGCCTTGACTTGCATTACTTAGTGGGAATAACTAGGGACTTACCTGTGTAAGGCTAATTATCTCTTCAGGTTGTAGAAAGATTTCAAGCCGTTATATTGAGCAAGTTCACCCAATTGGTCTTCGATACGAAGCAATTGGTTGTACTTCGCAATACGGTCAGTACGGGAAGGTGCACCAGTTTTGATTTGGCCAGCGTTAGTTGC
>NZ_FNBG01000069.1 GCF_900102215.1 Fontibacillus panacisegetis | reverse complement strand
TTCAAATCAGGACGATGCCCTGTTACGAGGTACACGGCACTTTCGCCAATATTTGTTGCGTGGTCTGCAATCCGTTCAATATAGCGACCAACCAGCGTAAGGAGCATGGATTGATGCAAGGATTCTGGATGCTCAATCATATAAGTATATAGGTCGCGGATCATTTGACTGTACAGATGATCAACTTCATCATCATCCTTAGCCATCTTATATGCCAAATCGGTATTTTCGTCGAGGTAGGACTGCAAGGACTCTTTAACCATTAGAATAACCAAATCCGCCATTTTAGGAATATCAATCAGCGGCTTAATCAGTTTTTGTCCTTCCAGACGGGTTGTGACCTTGGCAATATCGATAGCGAGATCACCCATACGTTCCAGATCACTGGAAATTTTGAAGGCTACAATGATTCTTCGCAAATCCTTTGCAACCGGCTGCTGGGTCACGATTAATCGTGAACCGATCTCCATTACTTGTTCTTCCATCTGATTGAGCAGAATATCCCGCTCTACGATTTGTTTAGCTTGCCCAGAATCTAAAGCTTGAAGAGCAGAAATGGATTCCTTTAATGAGTTTTCCACATGCTCACCCATTTGTCTGAGCAGCTGGCGAAGTTCCTCTAAATTTTGGTCAAATTCTTTTCTTTGAATCATTACGTGAGCAGCCCCCTTCTGTTAGCCGAAACGACCGGAAATGTAATCTTCAGTACGAGCATCCTGCGGTGTAGAGAATAGCTTCTGAGTATCATCAGCCTCTACGATCTCACCATTTAGGAAAAAGACAGTCCGATCCGAAATACGGGCCGCCTGATGCATGTTATGCGTAACCATTACAATAGTATACCTATCTTTTAACTGCTGCACTAATTCCTCAATTTTTAAAGTCGAAATCGGGTCGAGTGCCGAAGTCGCTTCATCCATAAGCAGAATGTCAGGTTGAACCGCTATCGCTCTTGCAATACACAGACGCTGTTGTTGTCCACCGGACAGACTGAAAGCCGAACGTTTCAGAAAATCCTTAATCTCATCCCATAAAACAGCTTGTCGCAAGCTTTGTTCAACAATTTCATCCAACGGTTGTATTCACCCGTTATTTGGCGATGGAATACGAACGGCGTGAATCCAGCGATGACCGGTCACTCGGTGGACTCTTTTTTCTCTTTGCAGATGAGGTTCGCAATTTGGACTTCCAAACCGCGCTCAAGCAACTGATGACTTTATTTCTCGAAATGTCCCAAGCCCAAACGAAGATGAACAAAACGTCTGTTTTATGTCAACTACAGGACTGGATCTCTGGTTTGCCTAGTTATATCAAGGGTTTGTTTGGAGATTTAAGCTGCGAAAGTTGAGTTATTAAAATTAAGTAATTTTTTAGCTTTTAAGAACAAATTATTCATTTTTTTATTTTTTCTCCATATTTCGGGGATCGGAACATTTGCAAGCGAGATTGCTGCAAACTTGTGCATCAGGGCTATACGATTTCTCGATTCCGCATGGAATTCTTTCATTGCGCAGCAACCCTCATCCGGCACAGTCGTGCCTATGTGCTCAAGCTAATGAAAGACTGCGCTGGTCGCTACGCTTGGATGCGCATCGAAGCAAAAGTAGCTTTACTGGAATGACATTTCCCAAAACTTCACATGGAAAATGATATCGCCTCTTCAGTGGGGGGGGGATAAACTATCCGTTGCGTCATAAAATTAGCCCTCGACCCTGGGAAATCCCCTCTTTTTTACATCTCATAATCATACCGTTCCAGCACTTGGCCTTAATCTTATGTGCTTTCGAAATTCAGGTTAATATCTCTGGTCAAATTTTTAGTTCCTATACCAAGATAAAAATTACCTTTGAGAAACTTAGCAATTAATTCATTAGCTTCTTTTTGAAATACAGGATTCTTACTCATTTCTTGAGCAGCTTTTACAAGACTAGCTTCTGAATTGATAAAATAGGTAAATTTCCCTGTCCCACCCAATGGACCCATAGCTATTGACTCAATCATATGCACTTTCTTCATAAAGCTTCTACAGTTATTCTCTAGCCCAAGCCATTTTTTCCAGGTGTGTTTTTCTCGTAATGATTTCCAGTAGCCATATTAAAGAGATATTTAAAATAGTTATTATCTATACATCCTGGTATAATTCAATATTTTGCCTCTTGGCCCAGAATACTTCGTATTGTCCACCATGATTGGGGTTTATTTCCTTCATTTATAGCGATACTAGAAAAGTAATTACTTCTGTTTCATTAACTTTACAACCTGAAGGATCTTTGTAAATCAACGGAATATTATAAACATACGTATAGAGATTCAAACTCAGCGGAATCGTGAGTTCCCCTTCATACGTATCCTAGTTTATAAAGCGTCACTTATGTATAAACAATGGGCAGGATTGCCCAGCAATCTCTACCCATATATTGTATCATCCTGCATTATGATAGGATACTTCTGGAATGATATACGACGCCTTTGTTTTCATCAAATAATAGATTACGTTGACCAGCTTCCACATGATGCAAACAATGGCCTGCTGCTTCGTCTTTCCCGCCTTCAGCTTCTCTTCATAATGGTGATGAAAGTAAGGATTACGAGGCTCTTTCTTCGTTCTGGTGACAGCCAATTGCGCGTTTCTACTGACCATCTTCTTTTGGTATCGCAGAACCCGGGTCTGAAATTAGAACTGCTCAGATACAAAAACTCTATCTTAACCTAAGTGGCCTTGGACAAGTAGCCTTGGTTAATATGGGACAGGAACTGCTTAATTTAGAGCAAAAACTTAAAGGAAAAGCCTAACCGCAACGTATATGTGGTTAGGCTTTTTGTTATTTATGAAACTTAATGTTCGGGGCAAAAAAAGAAAGCCACATGGAGTTGTTATACTCGTATGTGGCTAAAATAGCAGTACAAATCGATTTTGCAATATTAACGACAAGATTCTCTTAAACAGATGATGCTGGAGAAATATTTGACCTTACAACACATTGATTAATCATTATCCTCTTGATAATATGGCGACTCACATTCTTCAATGAATAAACCACTTGCTTGAATGCTATCTATAGCATCCTTGCACACATTGTTTACACCAATATACATATAATAGTCATAGCCAAAATGAACAAACATCTTATCCTCAAATATTAATCTGAATCCCATCAATTCTCTTAATATCAGTTTACATAAATCCCTTAAAACTTGACCCGATACAAATTGGTTCTCTGAAACAGTATGGTACAACTGCACCATTTGTTCTGTGTAAATTTGATGGTGCGATGTTATTCTAGGTGTCTCATAATACCTCTCCAAGTCAGCCACCATCAAACCTTTAATCCCTACACATTCCATCATCTCAATTATTGCAGCTACATATAGCTCTTCTACTCTCAGATACTCTTCCAATTTAAAGACTACTCCACTAAACTCTTCACCAACATCAGAGATTGCAGTCCATTCATCAGAAGAATAAACGTTATATTCGTCCCTATTACTAGGATTATACTTGGTTATTCTGTAACTGTTCATTTCTATACCTACTTCCCAACATAATTTAGAAATACATCATAAGTTCCATATCTAGTTTCCTTTGAACCCAAATCTTTAATAGTCTTCGCTGCCTTCCAAACTCCTCCAATATGTGAATCTACATCGGGAGATATAAAAATTTTCCCATTAGTATAGACAGGTTGTTTTTTAATTGATGCTCCCTTAACTATTTTAAAACCTAAATAATTAGCAAGATCGCCTGCTTGTGTAGAAGTTAACTTAAGAGTCTTTCCAGCCTTTTGTGTTTTAAGAGGATTCCCTGGTTTCCCCTTTACCCCCGGCAACGATATAGATGAGAGAGCAATTAATGCATCTAATGGACTGGTGTCGGGACTGGTTAATGTCCTCAAAGCACTTGCTCCTGTTACATCCTCGAAAAAGTTTGTGATTTGTTGTTTCAATTCACGTTCCCTTTGTTCCATGTCCCTTTTGAGTTGTTTGCTCAAAAGTTCCATTTGATATTTTACATAAAGTTGATCAAACGATTTTCCAATAAGCTCAGCTCCCCAGCTTTGGCGGCTTGCAGCATAATAAGAATCAGGAATGTACATAGAACCCTTTATGTCATAATGATATTCTTTACCTTTTTGACCACCATTACAGCCGCCATAATGTGAATTCTTCCCATCAGCAGAAACACAGTAATTCCCTGTAGGATCAATATAAATCAACGGATTATTATGAACATACGTATAAAGATTCAGACTAAGCGGATTATTAATCTGTCCCTCATACGTATCCTCATTAAAAAACCGTCCAACACTTGGATCATACCATCTGGCACGAAGATATTGTAACTTAGTTGTACTGTCCCATAATTCACCGGAATATCGGAATGGCTTGTGTACACTCTCTTCCTTTAATACCAGTCAGATGATTCTGCATCAGAAATATTACGTTCCTTGTGCGTCATGTTTGCCCACTGGATCACATCACCCAGAGCCGATCTGCTTTGCTGTTAAGTTTCTTATAAAAGAAAACCACATGAAGTTTTTACACTTACATGTGGTCAACTATGGAAGTATTTATATAATTCGCAAATCAACTAAAACAACTAAAAGTTCCTATAGAGTGTTATCGGTCCACCTACTATCACTTGTCTAAGTATTTTAGCTCCCTATGGCTTAACCTGGATATTAACATAATTTAGAACTATAAACCTTATAATTTCACTAATCCAATTGTTAATAAAGAAACCATTATTTTTCATCATTTCTAAAATCAATTTCCACTTAACATTTGAATCCATTCTTTGATTTTAACTTTTTCAAATCTATCGATCTTATATTTCAAAAAGTAATAATAAATACTATCTACAACATTAATCGTTTGTTTATCAGTAGACTCATATAACTCTTGTTCTCTTCTCCATTCTGACCAATAACTACCACACCATTCTGCAAATTCAACATGAGTAAATACATTCTCATTTTTATCCAATATAGCCAATAAACCAATTAAATTTTCACGATTAAAAACCATCTTACTTAAATCTATATTATTCATTGTCACACCTACCTCTTTATTTTCCTATTTTTTTATGGCATCCATCCTATAATTGCATCACGATTAATATATTGATATACAGAAATCTCCTTATCAATTGTAGCATAATTTGTTGCTCTTCTAAAATCATTAAAACCGGGATCAAGTTTCGAAAGCGCAAAATAATTTCCATACTTCAATTTACTTCGATCAATAGCAATAATACCGTATCCACCACCTTTACTGTTATAATATTGAGCTCGTGTATAATCAACTGTAGTAGATATCCATGGGTCGTTTTCATTTGCACGTTTTTGAGACCCCCAAGCAATATGTTCACTTAGTGTCCATTTACCCTTGGGGTTTTTTGCTTCCAACCCTAGTCCACTAGCTAGACGAGCTACATCTTTTGCATTTAATGCCCTATAAATTATATTTGTATCATTTTTATTTTTTTCAGCATTTTCTTCACTGATATACCTTAACCCTAAATATGCCGCAGCATTCGAGTTATCAATATATTCTTGGTCTTCTCCAACCGGAGTCGGATTCCCAAATAATCCTCCTATAACTAAACCAACTATAAAACCTGGAAGACCACCCTTTTTGATCCCACTTTTCGCTCCCTCTTGTAATCCCCCTTTTATAACTTTAAACTCCCTAACAATCTCCTCTACCGATTTTGGTAAAGCATTATGACCTGTCGGATCAATATACTTGAGCGGATTATTCTCAACATACGTATAAAGATTCAAACTAAGCGGATTATTAATCTGTCCCTCATACGTATCCTCTCCAATAAACCGTGCTATCGCCGGATCATACCAACGAGCGCGAAGATATTGCAACTTTACGTCAGTATCCCAGTACTCCCCTGCATACCGCAGTGAGTTCGGTACGGTTTCCTGTACTGTTATCGGATTCCCCCAAATGTCGTAACTGTAGGCGTTCAATAAGTTCCCTGATGCATCACGAAGCTCTGTTACGTCCCCATGACCGTTGGTCACATAGTATTGTAGCTTCGATTCATCCGCCGATTGGCGTCCTACCAGTTTCCCGGTCGAATCAAATACATAGCCATAAGTAATGAACACCGCTCCAGAATCTACCGTTCCTTCCGCGACAAGCAGGCCCCGATCATCATAATAGTATCTTGTTGATTGATTTCCTTTCGTACGCCCGACCATCAGCCCATCGCCGTTATAGTTATAAGTAATATTCGTGTCGTCTTTGGTCACGGCCTTTAATCGATTTCTGATGTCATATTGGTACGATGCAGTAGTTGGGATTTCCGGTACACGGTTACTTGTCAGGCTGCTCCGGTTATCCCTTTGATCATAGGTATAG
>NZ_FNBG01000071.1 GCF_900102215.1 Fontibacillus panacisegetis | reverse complement strand
ACTACTGCGTCGTACCAATATGACATCAGAAATCGATTAAAGGCCGTGACCAAAGACGACACGAATATTACTTATAACTATAACGGCGATGGGCTGATGGTCGGGCGTACGAAAGGAAATCAATCAACAAGATACTATTATGATGATCGGGGCCTGCTTGTCGCGGAAGGCACGGTAGATTCTGGAGCGGTGTTCATTACTTATGGCTATGTATTTGATTCGACCGGGAAACTGGTAGGACGCCAATCGGCGGATGAATCGAAGCTACAATACTATGTGACCAATGGTCATGGGGACGTAACAGAGCTTCGTGATGCATCAGGGAACTTATTGAACAGCTACAGTTACGACATTTGGGGGAATCCGATAACAGTACAGGAAACCGTACCGAACTCATTGCGGTATGCAGGGGAATACTGGGATTCAGACGTAAACTTGCAATACCTTCGCGCTCGTTGGTATGATCCGGCGACAGCAAGGTTTATTGGAGAGGATACGTATGCAGGGGAGACTACGAATCCGCTGAGTTTGAATTTGTATACGTATGTGGAGAATAATCCGTTGATTTATATTGATCCTGCAGGACATAAAGCAATACATACTGGTACATGGTATTCCAATATGAAGGTTGGTCCTCATTGTGCAAAAGTAGGAATAAGTGTATGTGCGAAAGAGGCATTAAGTGGGGTAATAACTGTTTCAAGTGAAGTAGCTGATTTTTTAATTCTAGATGATATTAACACTGTACTTGATCCTAATGCATCCACTTTTGATAAATCACTTGCTGCAGTAGGTTTTATACCAATAGGTAAATTTATTAAAGGTGGAAAATTAATTATTAAACTTGGCAGTAAAGAAGGGAGGAAGATAGAAAGAGCATTTGAATTTACTCAAATTGGAAGTGAGAAAGTATTAAAATCTACGTTTAAATCATATGAACAAGCTAGAAATTTAGCATTTGATATTACAGGAGATTTAGGTGCTGATTCTAAAGCGTATGTTGGTAGATTAAAGACGAGTTATGGATACCAGAAGGTTATAGGACGTCAATCAGCAGATGGTAAAGTAAGATGGAGAGTTGATTATGATCCTAATAAAGGATTCCATATTAATGTGGAAGATTTTAGGGACGGTACTAATAAATATGTATTCCGTATTGAGGGCGGAGAAAAGGCGTATAAATCTATTATAGATTCACTGAACTAAGAGGTGCCATGTAGATGTCATTGTATGAAGAGTGTTTAAGTAAATTAGGAGAACAAGCATTGGTATTATCAGAAGAACAGACTAATCAACTATTTGACGAACTGCAAGAAAGTTTTCTGTTTACATTTTACGGACGTATTGATTGGAAAAAAACTAACTTAAAGAAAACGCAATTTGATATTTCAAAAGAAAAATTCGAAAATATAACAGCGTATATTCTTTGGGATAATAATCTATTTTCAGCAATTGAATCTGAATTATCAATAATCATAAACAGTATAGCTGATGTATTAAAAGTAAGTTTTGATACATGGATATACGTTCCTGGAAAGTTTGTTATTGAATTTTATCATGATGGAGAAGTAACAATAGGTTATTGTTACTAAAATTAAACTACAAGCCAGTGTGAAAATTCTAAACTGCACCCCAATTGTTAGATACGATCTAACTTTGTGGGTGCTTTTCCATTTTGGCTAACTTAATAACAGAAAGATTATTACATAGGCTGCACATTCTAAAAATTTTAAACCCGATAGTAAATTGTCCTCTTTGAAGAAATGATAAAAGTTATGTTAATGGATTACTGACAGAGTACACACATACCAATGATGATATGATGGGATTGTCGCATAAGAGAAATGGAACAGGGCTGAGAAGCTACAGTTATAGCTATGACATGAATAGAAACATCACTGGAATTAGCGAAAATGGAGCCACAGCCAAGCAGTTTACTTATGATCCTATGAATCGAATCACGACCTCCTCACAGTTCAACGAAACTTACAGCTACGACAGCCGGGGAAATAGACAGACGCTGAAGACCGAATCAGCTCATCTCATGGGGAAGACGGTATCCTATCAATATGATGAATGGGATCGGTTGACGAAGGTGAATCTGGCGAATGGAGCCTCTGTAGAGTACAAATACAACGGAGATAACCTGCTGGTAGAACGCAAGGAAGGTACTGTCATAACCAGATATTACTATGACGGTCAGGTGATCATTGCTGAGGGAACGGTAAAGGCAGATGGTTCCACGGATTTAAAAACAAGCTATTTATACGGTCATTCGTTAATGATGAGCGAGGATGCTAGTGATAACAAAGGTTATTACTTATCCAATGGTCATGGAGATGTTGTTGAAATATGCGATAGTGCAGGGAATATTCTTAATCAATACACCTATGATATTTGGGGAAATACGTTAACGGCATCGGAGAACGTACACAACCTCTTCAGATATTCAGGAGAATACTGGGATAAATCCACGAATCTTCAATATTTACGCGCTAGATGGTACGATCCAAGTATTGGGCGGTTTATTGGAGAGGATACGTATGAGGGACAGATTAATAATCCGCTAAGTTTGAATTTGTATACGTATGTAAGTAATAATCCTCTAAAATATGTTGACCCCTCAGGCTACCGACAGGAGTGGGGAGCTGGAGGAGGTGGAAGTCAAAAAGTTACTTTTTGGGAAAATGAATGGAATGCGTTAAAAACAGCTCACTCTTCTTGGTATAATGGTATTGACTTCTATACAGGTGGCACTTTAACAGCGCTAAATAATTATTATCGCGTATCTCAAGAAAATCCTTGGTCTATTGAACATTTTCTTTCTGCTGGGTTTATTGTAGTTGAAGTTTTTCCTCAAGGGAAATCTTCAAAAACAGTAGCATCCTTGACTGATGACGGTATAGCTTTCATACAAAAATTATTGATGAAAGAGTGCAATTGTTTTACAAGTGGGACTGAAGTTCTGACAGACGAAGGGGAGAAGAATATCGAAGACATAGAGGTCGGAGATATGGTTCTTGCCAAGAATGAAGAGACTGGTGAACAGGCTTACAAGGAAGTCACAGCCCTTCATCGTAACGAGAAAGATACCACCTATAAGTTATCAGTGGGCAATCAAATTATTGAGACAACTGATAATCACCCATTTTGGGTTGATGGCAAGGGTTGGGCTCTCGCTATTGATTTGAAGGTGGGGGATGAATTAGTACAAAGTAACGGAAATCACCTAACGATTGACAACATCGAAATTGTACATCACGATGAAAAAGTAAAGGTGTACAACTTTACAGTTGCTGATTTCCATACTTACTTTGTAAGTAGTTTGGGAATATGGGTTCATAATATTGAATGTTTACCTACAGCTTCATTCACTACAAAGAAGTTGCAACATGAATGGAAGCACGCAGGGGATTTTGGCTTATCAGGTAACTGGAATAAGACTAATGGTGAATTATATGAAAAAGCCATTCAAAACCATATGCAAGGTGCAACCAATGTTTGGAAATCGAAGTATAGAGGCGATGATGTCTTTGTGTACTTCGATAAGAACACTGGTATAGGCAGTTATACAGATTTGAGTGGAAATTATGTTGGTGGTTGGAAATTCAATCAAGCACAGCTAGAATTTCATCAGAATAACGGACAGGCTTTATTCACTAAATAACAAGGAGGATGTAATCATTTGGGGAGTACTATCAATATTGGGCTAGTCTATAATGACTCAAAAGCAATTGGAAAAATATTGGAAAAGTTACTTGGATTAGTTGTTGAAAATAATGGGCATTTTCAATCCGTAAAGTTCTGTGAGGATTATGATGGTGAGAGTTGGATTGAATTAGACTATCCCAATATGGACACAACATTTATTGACAAAATGACAAAGTCGTATTTTGTACAGATTCAATCGTGTCTTGACTTATTTCAGATTGAACAATTAAAGACTGATATAAGGATAGAAAAATACGACGAATTCTTCGGATTGCTTTTATTGTTTAACGAAGATGAAATATTGCCAAATTATTCGATTGAGTCACTTGAGAAGATCACTAACAGCATAATCAATTTCATTGTAGAAGTTCATCCAGTGCTTAATTTTGATTATGCTTTTTGTGACCATGAAGCAGAAATTGAGTATTCACCAAAAGAATTTAAGCCGGAAAAATACTCATTATCTTTTCTGCCCAATTTAACGAATGGTGTTTTAGGTGTAAGGAAGAGTAGTTGGGAAATTAACGGTTTAACTGAAAGACGATAGTAATCACAGACCTTGGGGGCAGTAAACCTCAAGGTCTTTCTTTTACGCCCACCCAGTGCCGAATCAATCGGGCGGCACACCTTGAAAGAACTTAACCCTCATCTCCTCCGTATGATATTCCTCTAATATGCCTGTACGCACATACAAAATGCTTGAGAATATAACCCTCTTTGATTTATCTGCATCCCCGTTATAGCCTTAAAATCATCAGATACCACCGTAGTTCGATGAAGAAACCTTACCTTTACTTTCTCCCAGTTTCTCCAGATATAATGCCATCCGATGACGGATCATTACAAATCAAGGTGACCGACTTATTTGTTAAAGGTGCGAACGGGATGGATTTTGCACTGACTCGTGTCTATGATAGTACGATGGGCAAGGATCGGACGTATGTAGCATCGGAGTATGAAAATAAAACCGAAATCACGAAGGAAGAGGAACGCTTTCACTTAGGAAAAGGTTGGAGATGGGATCTACCCTATCTGAAAACCGAAGCGGGGGCTGATTATCTAACCATTCCGAATGTAGGAACCTATGCGCTTGAAAACAATAAACTACAAGGATATCCGTGGAATAATTACGATTTCAGTACGGTTCGAGAAAGTCAGCTCGAGCAATTAAGGAATGAATTTGGGGTCTCGCAAGCTGAGTACGAACTAAGGGATTATACGGGAGGCACCACAACATTTTTCTCTTATCATGGTAATCCATTGCTGATTACTAACCGATTTGGCAATTACATCAGATTTTCCTGGGGGAGTAGCGGAAGCCTGGGGAAAACTCTTGACTTTGTATTTGTCTCCGCCGGAAATGGGGAGCTCGGACATTATTTGATTTTTAATTATGATAACCAGCAGGTGAAAGTGACGGCTTATGGAGAGGGGGCAAGCGAAGAGTCGGTTACCTACAAAAAAAAACCAGTAACATCATATAACCGGACACAAGAAGTCTTGACGGAAGTTATCGACGCTCAAGGTCGGTCGACCAAATTCGATTATGGTATTTGGAACAGTACTTTGTTTAATATGGTTCAAGGTTATGAAAATTTGACGGGAACCTATCGAATGATCTACTGGGGATGGAATGACTGGGTGCAGCTCACCTCCATTGAGCATCCGACTAAAGCAATTACTCAGTATGGTTTTGACGGGTTAGTTATGCGGAAGTTGGGGGAATACGCCGCACAGCAAGAACCAAGGT
>NZ_FNBG01000070.1 GCF_900102215.1 Fontibacillus panacisegetis | reverse complement strand
AAGAATGGATGAACAAGTCAAAGTCAGAGGCTACAGAATTGAATTGGGAGAAATTGAAAGTGTAATTAGAAAACAAACAGGTGTAAGAGATGTGGCAGTCATTGCTAGAGAAGATCAATCTGGAGATAAGTATATTTGTGCCTATGTAGTTAGTGAAGATCAAGCGAACGAAGTTGAAGTTGATGTAGCGCAAATAAAAAGTGAGATCAAAAAAGACTTGCCTGAGTATATGATCCCGTCTTATTTCCTGACGCTTGAGAAATTGCCTGTAACGGCCAATGGCAAGCTAGATCGGCGCGCGCTTCCCGAACCAACCATACTGGGAATTAAAGAATATACAGCCCCAAGAAATGAGCTGGATGAAACTTTGGTTGCTATTTTTAAAGAAGTGTTAGGACTAGACCAGGTTAGTATCGATGATAGTTTCTTTGAACTAGGAGGACATTCTTTACGAGCGACTCGTGTCGTTAATCTGATCGAGTCTAATGTAGGTATAAGATTGCCATTGAAAACTCTATTTGAGCGATCAACGATCATTGAGTTGAGTGAAATTTTAAAGAATACGGAAGAAACTACGTACGAAGCCATTCCACAGGTTGAGAAACAAGCCTATTATCCGATGTCATCCGCACAAAAGAGAATGTACATCATAAATAAAATGGATGATTTGGGGACGGTTTACAATATGCCAGGTGTCATGAAAATTGAAAGGGGGCTGGAACTCGAAAAAATAAAAAATGTATTTCAAAAGTTAACCCAAAGACATGAAGGTCTAAGAACGAGCTTCCATATGGTAGAAGGGGAGCTGGTACAAAAAATAGAAGATGAGGTAGAAATAGATTTTTCATATGAAGAGATTGATGATGCAGAAGGAATGGTCGGAATCCCGCCTATTAACGAGCTGCTAGGAGAATTTTTGCGTCCATTCAATTTGGGAGAAGCTCCTTTGCTACGTACCAAGGTAGTCAAATATGGGGAAGAAAAAAACCTGTTAATGTTCGATATGCATCATATTATTTCGGACGGTGCGACGATTAATATCATCACGAAAGAATTCTCGCAGATGTATGACGGAGATGAACTGAAGGCTCTGGATGTACAATACAAAGATTATAGTGAATGGATGAGAAAGAAAGATATTAGTAATCAGGAAGCCTATTGGATGGATCAGTTGAGCGACGACATTCCGGTGCTGGACTTGCCATTAGACTATCCAAGACCACAAAGCCAGCAGTTCAGTGGTGCGGCCTTTGACACTAATATAAGTGCTATTACTAAAGCAGAAGTGCAACAGCTATGTAAACAAACAGGTACCACGGAATACATGGCATTACTGTCGACATTGATGGTGCTATTACACAAATATAGTCGACAAGAGGATATTATCATCGGGAGTCCGATCTCAGGCAGAACGCATGAGGACACTGAAAACGTGATCGGGATGTTCGTAAATACGTTAGCGATGAGAGGCAGACCCGAAGGACAGAAGTCGTATGTTGATTTCCTGGCTGAGATTAAAGAAACCTGTCTGAAGGGGTATGAGAATCAGGAATACCCTTTTGAAGATGTTGTGGACAAGGTGAATGTAAAGAGAGATATGTCAAGAAATCCGATTTTTGACGTTATGTTTGTGTTGCAAAATAATGAGGAAGATGAATTATCCGCGCAAGGATTAGCATTTGAAGAGATACAAACGGTATCCAGAGTAGCCAAATTTGATCTGACCATCACTGTGAATAGTACGTCTGAAGGATACATGATCGACTGGGAGTATTGCGATGAGCTGTTCAAAGAGGAAACGGTACGGAGAATGGCCGCCCATTTTGAACAAATCGTAAGTGAAGTATTAGGGAACCCCACGAAAAAGATCAGTGAAATCGAAGTCATCACGGAAATGGAAAAGAATCAAATCTTGTTCGATTTTAATGATACAAAAGTCGTATATCCAAAGGATAAGTCTATCAAAGAGTTATTTGAGGACCAAGTAAGAAAGACACCTCAAGAGATTGCGATTGTCTATGATGATCAGAAGATGACTTATGATGAGTTGGATACAAAAGCTAATATTATAGCGAATGAGCTCATCTCCTGGGGTGTTAAGCCTAATGATGTTGTTGCATTTTCATTAAAGAGAAGTAGTGATCTAATGGCAGCTATATTAGGTATTCTAAAAAGTGGTGGAGCATTTTTGCCTGTAGACATAAATTATCCAGCAGAACGTAAAGAATTTATAGTTTTGGATAGTCAGGCTAAAGTATTGATTTCAGAAGATCCACACGTTGTGCAGGAAATTGCCGGGTGTAGACAAGTTCAAATGGTTGATTTGCTGAATGGCGTGAACAGTTCTAATCCGATGGTTGAAATAGCAGATCAAAGTCTGTGCTATTGCATCTACACGTCAGGATCTACAGGGAATCCTAAAGGCGTGAATATTACCCTTGCGAACCTGCTGAATTATCTGATGTATTGTAAACAGGAATATGTAACAGGGCAGCCCATCATGCCACTATTCACAAATATTTGCTTCGATTTAACGATGACCTCTATATTTGTACCGTTGTGTTTCGGCGGAAAGCTGTTCATTTATAACAAAGGAATTGAAATCGATCTATTTGATGTTTTTAATAACCAAGAGCTATCTATCATTAAGTTAACTCCATCTCACCTCAAACTAATATGTGGACATGATAAAGCTGAAATCATGAGTAATTTGAAGTGCTTAATCGTAGGTGGTGAAGAATTAGAATCGAAAACAGCCTATGACACACTTCAAAAATTAGGGATGCATATTGATATTCATAATGAGTATGGTCCAACGGAAACTACAATTGGATGTTGCGATTATATTTATCATGCAAATTCTGAAGCTAACACAAGAACAGTATTAATTGGTAAACCTATTTCCAATACGCAAACCTACATTATGAATGAGAACCAGTTATGTGGAGTAGGAATGATAGGCGAATTATGTATTGGTGGAGAAGGTGTAGGAAGAGGGTACCTTAATCGGCCAGAGTTAACAACAGAGAAATTTGTAAATCATCCATATCAAGAAGGAACTACCATGTACAGAACAGGTGATTTAGCTAAATGGTTGCCTGATGGAAATTTACAATATTTAGGAAGAGTTGATGAGCAAGTTAAGGTAAGAGGATTTAGAATTGAATTAGGTGAAATAGAAGAAGTAATTAGAAGATATGAGGGAATACGTGATGTAACTGTAATTGTGAGAGAAGATCAATCTGGAGATAAGTATATTTGTGCCTATGTGGTCAGTGAGGATCAAGCCGATGAAGTCGACATAGCGCAAATGAAGAGTAAGATCAGAAAAGATTTACCTGAGTATATGATCCCGTCTTATTTCCTGATGCTTGAGAAGCTACCTGTAACGGCCAATGGCAAGCTAGATCGGCGTGCGCTTCCCGAACCCGATATGCTGGGAACTAAAGAATATGTAACCCCAAGAACTGAGCTGGAAGAAACGTTGGTTGCTATTTTTAAGGAAGTGTTAGCACTAGAACAGGTTAGCATTGACGATAGTTTCTTTGAATTAGGAGGACATTCATTAAGAGCGATCCGTGTTGTGAATCTGATCGAGTCTAATGTAGGTATAAGGATGCCATTGAAGACTCTATTTGAGCGTCAAACCGTTATGGAATTGAGTGAAGTTTTACAGAATACGAAAGAAACTACGTACAAGGCTATCCCGCAGGTGGAGAAACAAGCCTATTATCCGATGTCATCCGCACAGAAGAGAATGTATATCATCAATACAATGGATGACTTGGGAACAGTTTATAATATGCCAGGTGTTATGGAAATTGAAGGGGGACTGGAACTCGAAAAAATAAAAGATGTGTTTCAAAAGTTAACTCAAAGACATGAAGGTCTAAGAACGAGCTTCCATATGGTAGAAGGGGAGCTGGTACAAAAAATTGAAGATGAGGTAGAAATAGATTTTGCATATGAAGAAATTGTAGGAACCCCGACCCCGAATATCAACGAGTTATTAGGAGAATTCTTACGTCCATTCAACTATAGAGAAGCCCCATTACTACGTACAAAGGTAGTCAAATATGGGGAAGAAAAGAACCTGTTAATGTTTGATATGCATCATATTATCTCTGATGGTGCGACGATGAATATCATCACGAAAGAATTCTCGCAGATGTATAACGGAGAAAAACTGAAAGCTCTGAATGTACAATACAAAGATTACAGTGAATGGATGAGAAAGAAAGACATTAGTAATCAGGAAGCCTACTGGATCGATCAGTTTAGCGACGAAATACCTGTGTTAGATTTGCCATTAGACTATCCAAGACCACAAAGCCAGCAGTTTAGCGGTGCGGATTTTAATATTAAATTAAGTGCTATGACTAAAGCACAAGTACAACAGCTATGTAAACAGACAGGTACAACGGAATATATGGCATTGCTATCGACATTGATGGTGCTATTGCACAAATATAGTCAACAAGAGGATATCATCGTCGTCGGAAGTCCGATCTCAGGCAGAACGCATGAGGATACTGAAAATGTGATTGGGATGTTCGTAAATACATTAGCGATGAGAGGCAAACCCGAAGGGCAAAAATCGTATGCTGATTTCTTGGCTGAGATTAAAGAAACCTGTCTGAAGGGGTATGAGAATCAGGAATATCCTTTTGAAGATGTAGTGGATAAAGTGAATGTAAAGAGAGATATGTCAAGAAATCCGATTTTTGACGTATTATTTGTGCTACAAAATAATGAAGTAGAAGAGGTGTCAGCAGAGGGCCTACAATTTAAAACTGTCGAAATAGAATCTAATATAGCCCAATTTGATCTGACAGTTACTGTGGAAAATACGCTGGATGGATACATGGTGAATTGGGAGTATTGTGACAAGCTATTCCATGAAGAAACCATACGAAGAATGGCGGTACATTTTGAACATATTCTACATGAAATATTAGATGCTCCAACGAAGCAAATCCGTGAGATTGAAATCATTACCGAAATGGAAAAGAATCAGATCTTATGCGAATTTAATGATACAAAAGTAGAATATGAGCATGAAAAGACTATATTAGATTTGTTCGAGGAATGGGTGGTTCAATCACCGACCAAAACTGCGATCTTGTATGAAGAACAAGAGGTCATGTATGAGGAATTAAATAGTAGAGCGAATCAAATAGCTGGATTCCTTCTAAACAATCGTTTAAAAGATGAAGATGTTGTAGGCATCATGTTAGATCGAACACCTGACATGATTCGAAGCATCATGGGGATTTGGAAAGCAGGTGGTGCATACTTGCCACTTGATGTAGATCATCCTATTCAAAGACGATTAGATATTCTACAGGAAGCTAACGTGAAATATATTTTGACCTTGTCCAAGCATGTTACGGAGGAGTTCAAGAATGGGTATCATGGAGAAATCATTTGTTTAGATCAAATTGAGAAGCAATTAGATGCTATAAATCAAGATGATGTGAAGAAAAGGATCAACCCCTCCAGCTTAGCTTATATTTTGTTCACATCAGGTTCCACAGGGAAACCAAAGGGAGTCATGATTGAACATGCAGGGATGTTGAATCATATTCTGGCAGAGCGGGATATGTTAGAGCTTGATCAGCGTTTAGTGTTTGCTCAGAACGCGAATCATTGCTTTGATATTTCAGTGTGGCAAATGGTAGGGGCATTAGCTTTGGGCGGAACCACCGTTATTTATTCCAACGAATTAGTATTGGAACCGAAGCGATTCGTAGATTCTATAGCTAAGGATCGTGTGACTTTGCTTGAAGTCGTACCTTCCTACATGTCAGTAATGATGGACTATATAGAAGACAGCAGAATCCGTTTGCCAGAATTGAAGTATTTGATGATCACAGGCGAGATGGTTAAGCCTTATTTGTTAAGACAATGGTTTAATATTTGCGCTGAAATTCCTGTGATCAATGCCTATGGTCCGGCAGAGGCATCTGATGATATCTGTCAGCATGTAATCAGAAGTATGCCAGAGACAATGGTTAATGTACCGATAGGGAAACCTCTAAATAATGTAAGTATATATATACTTGATTCTGTTAGCAGATTGTGTCCGGTTGGAGTTGTAGGTGAGTTATGTGTAGCAGGGGTCTC
>NZ_FNBG01000073.1 GCF_900102215.1 Fontibacillus panacisegetis | reverse complement strand
CATTTAGAGACTTTACATAAACAAAACCTGCACATTTGCAGGAATTTCAGAAAATCCGCATCATGACACTATTACACATGAGATACGGTCATAGAGTGCGGCAGGATCAAGCGGTGCAGGGGGCGTCTTCCTTGCACCGCTATTTCTAGTTTTGACACTAAACCTACTTCTGGGACAGCCCCTTTTTTACATTGACAATCATCGCTTTTCTTTGATTGGAATCCATACCTCACATTTTGAGTCCACCTGACGTTCATCTAGCCAATAATATTTTTCCAGGCAAGCTCCTTCGACCTGTTCAAAATTGACGGAAGGGAACCATTCAGAATAGATACGATGCCATATATTTTGTACTTCCTGTCCGATTTCTACATCCTCTCCTTTCTATTTCAGTGTAAGAAAATCCGACTGTTGCTTCCTGTCCGCGTGTGCTCTGTTTTGTCCGTAATCCACAAAAAAAGCATTCTAAGTATCCATACTAATGTGATCCCACTCTTCATTCCTGTAACCAAGCGCCCAGAACAAGCCACGCCGTCTTTCCATCACAACACTTTCACTTATACCAGCTGGAGCCTCTTTCCCCTGGATTCTGTGGTTAACGCACGCCCAGTGCATTCTGTAGATTTTATCCGCTTCATCCAAGATTTCTTCGGCAGAGCGCATGCTCGTCTTATCAACAAACTCGGCAAATGAGCTGCAGTTGGACACGGTATTGATAGCAAAGTCACAATCACAAATGCCATCGGGAAAATCGAGTGTATCCAGCAGTCCCAATATCCATAGGAGTGCCCAATAGGCTTCATATTGCCAAGCCAGATTAACAGCAGCCTGATGCTCAGGCTCTTCCTCATCAAGAAGCTCCTGCTCCGACTCAGTCAAAACATCTGCCACTCCGTATTTGTCCAACATTTCGAGCACGAATGTCTTGGATTGTTCCAGATCATTGTCTTGATTTATGTCACAGGCATATTGAATGACTATCAACAGAGCAACTGCCCTGCGGGCAATCTCTTCCAGCGATCTGATCCCCATCTCCTCCAAAGGGGGCAGTTCAGGCAATGTATCAAGAACAGGCACCTGCTTGTCCTTGAGATATGCAATAGATTGTTCCTTCCTTTGTTTGCCTTCTGGTGTAGTCTTGTCCTCACCTCTAATTTTTCTTGTACAGGCTCTAGGGCTAAATTCCGCAGGGCCAGACTTACCGCTCGGATATACAATTACCCTGCCATCCCGATCAATAAGGGTTCCGTCAGAAATAAAGCCTATACCATCCATTTTTCCTTGGAGTTCAACAAACCGCTGCATATAAGCATCGTTGTAGTCCTTTTCAGTTTCGATTGCCACTATGGTATTAAAGACGGAAATTTGCATCATAACTCGATACTGCAGGTCATCGTCCTCAAAAGGAATATGGTTCTGATAAAAACCCATCATTCCAGGTATGTTGTTTTTGAAATATTCAGGATTGGTGTCCTCTGAATCCCACTTAATTATAATTTTATTTTTGCTAAACCATGATTTAGGTTGAATTTCTACCTCCTTTTGGCTCGCAGTGATTTTAAAACCCTCCTGAAAAACCTCCTGAATAAGCCCGTTGATATCCTCAGTATCGTTACGAGATGCATATATCGTATAAAACGCCAAATTAACTTCCTCCTTAGTCATGTTAATCATTTACGTGCTGAAACAAAAAAACGATGCTCCTTGCTTGAGACAAAACCTTCCTGTTCAACTCTTTCCTGCAATAAACAAAGCTGTTCAAAGCAACGGTCCACTGAAAAACCGGCAAACTCCCATTCTATGATTTTGGCAAAATAAACAAGTGTACCGACATCGATAAATTGGAGTGTTGGAAAAAACTCCTGTTGCTTCAATATGGTGAATCCGGCATGGTTCAATTCAGTAACCGTCTGCGATAAGTTAAACCCTGCGTCAGTAACCATACCTTCGTCACCCAGCAAAAATTGCGACAGCTCGCGGTTATTCATACCGCCCACCTGCTGGGTAATGAAAACCCCACCCGGTTTAAGAATCCGGTAAACTTCTTCCACTGAAAAAGATTCGTGACGATTGATGACCAGATCAAAAAATTGGCTCTTGTACGGTAATCTGCAATCATCTTGCACTAAACTAACTTCTATACCGTGAGCAGGTAGCGTCGATTTGCAAAGCTCGTAGTTAGGGAAATACGCTTCTGTTGCATGGGTTCTACCTGCCGGAGGCGAAAGCGACAGTAAAAATTCTCCCCCTCCCGTCCCCATATCCAGCATCACGCCGTCCCCATCCAGGTTGCTCATGGCTGTCTGTACAATTTTTTTATAATCCCAAGGTAGACTCTGCTCCACAAAACGCCCAGATAAATATGAAAAATCCCAACCTTGAAAACCTTTTTCCTCTTCCAATTTCCAATATGCTCTTAGCTCATTACAATTCATCTACAATACCCCTCTCCTATTTTAGATGCAAAAATATGAAGAGCGGTGCAGCTGCCTGATAACGACTTTTCCTAAGCCCGGTACATACGGTTATCAGTTGATTGCAACTGCACCGGGCAGATACCGTATTTGATCACGAGCGTTTTTAGTTTCATTAACATATGTACACCTCACATCAATTATCAAAAAAATTGTGGAACTGTGCTGTGAAAATTACTGCAAAAACAACTATGACGCCCAAGCGTCACCACCTAGAATGAAAATATGGTGCTCCAAATTTCCAAATTGCGCTTTAGCGAAATAGTACAGCTAGCTTATTCGTGAGAAGTGAGAGGATTGCAGATCGAACACAGTAGAGGAAAAAATCTCCTTTATTTTCGAAAATGAGACGATTTTAAAGAAAATAAAGGAAGTATTTTCCTTTATCCTTACTGAAATTGCCCTAAAATGCCAAAAACAAGCGTTTATCACCAAAATAGAGGAAT